>DASZZM010000023.1:0-8052 GCA_035544895.1 Thermoanaerobaculia bacterium | reverse complement strand
GCGCGCGATGATCATCGCGACGACCAGCTCTCGGTGGCGGCTTGACGCGCTTGCAAGCAAGCGGTCGAGGCCGAGCTGGCGCAGCATGGCGAGTCCCGCCGCGACGTGACCGTGTGGCAGAGAGCGCTGGATCTCGAAGGCTTCGGCGGCCGGCACGACCGTCTCGCCGCGCAACGCGCGACGGATCACCTCGACGAGCTGTGGCGGGAGGTGGGAGAGATTGCCGAGGGTCTGATGCTTGACCTTGCCACTCTCGCGATAGGTGCGGCGCAGGAGGTGGGTCTGGTAGGTCTTGCCCTTATAGGTGCGAGAGGTGGTGGCTACGTGAACGGCTTCGCCGCGTCGTGCCATGGCGTGATTATAGAGTGCAGGAGCAGAAAATCAAGCCCTCTTCGTGATCAATTTAGTGGCTACAATTAAGACACCGAGACGGCATTAAGTCTCAATTTCTCATGGGCTTACCTCAGATTTACCCGAGGAACTTCGGTCTAGGGTTGGTGGGAAGCTCGCACCGGATCCGAGTCAACGAGTTTCTCTGACCTACGACTTTGTCCGGGGACCCAAATTCTTCGGCTATGTGTCAAGTAATGTGCCCAAAGTCGGAGCTATCCAAGAGCGCAGCGCGGGACGGGTAATTTTCACGACCGACAATGGCGAAACGTATTCTCTGCCTGTCCCTGAGATTCAAGAAGGATCTGCACCAGTCCCCGATCGCCCAATCCGACGCTGAACGGCACGGCTATGCCGATCTAACGAGGAGGGACAGCATGGGTCAGGAGTAGACCGTCGTGTTCGTTAAAGACCGAGGTTGCATTCTCCTATTCTAGTCTCAACCGTTGGCAGCGCTCTCCTCCGCACCAACGGTAGAGCGCAGGGCACGGTCCTCGCCTTCGGCCTCACCATCGGTTTGACCGCGCCTTCAGCGAGACGCGGAGCGTTCCCCGGGGGCCGGCCCTGACGGCTACGAAGCCGCGTGGCTGCTCCCCTGCGGTTCGTCCTGGAAGTCGAGGTGTTGTCCCGCATCACCTTGGCGACCTCGCGCCGAGAACGCACTCGCCGGACGTGCTTGGTACCGGCCGCGGGTCGTAGCCGAGGAAGCGGAGGATGCCGGGCAGAAAGCGCGGCTCCGGCTCCGCGTGGCCCTTCTCCCAATTGAGGAGAGAGGCGGTCGAGCAGCCGATCTCTCGGGCAACGTCTTTCTGCCACAGGTCCCGGTCCAGGCGGACCTTGCGGAGGTGTTCGCCGAGGGAGTAGGGTTCCTCGGGATAGCCCGGCCGGGATTTCCGTCCTCGGAAGTGGACACGAAGACTTATGCATGAACCCCTGGGGGTGCGTTGCCAATTTGCCGTCTCATTTTAAGGGCAACGTTACCCTCGTTCGGCGCTGATGCGATAAAGCTCAAAGGGCGGTGATCGACTACGAGCCCGCCGCCCTGCACCTGGCCCGACCGTAGCGCAGGTCATTGCCCGGATCGCGCCGCGCGCCGAAGCAGAAACGGCGCGCAGAAAACCTGGAACACCTGGCTCGCCGCTTGATGTCAATGGCTCTCGGAAAGCGCGGCTTGGTGGCTGCGAAGTCGCGCTTTGGCCAGCTTGGCGGGCAGCATCATCCCGCGGGCGGGGGAGGGTGGCCTTGGAATGGCCCTGGCGTGGCGCATCAGGGTTGCCACGAGACCGACGCCGGCATGGCTCTTGCGCCGCAGTTCCGGCTCACTTGGATACGGTCCGACCTCCACCATCGTCCCCGAAGCACGGCCTGACAGCCAGAATCCCGCGCGTCTTGACCGCCATTAACACTTGACCGGCAGGATCTTGCGCCATACGCTGTTCTAGAGATTGCGTGCTAGCAATGGGCCTGCGCACAGCGGCTCGAAGAGGAGCTGATCGGGAACGCTGGAGCGTTGCTGCGAGTAGAGCGTTGCCTCGTGGTCCCTGGCCCGGCCTTGCCGCCACCCTTCGGTGATCTCGCCGGTGTCGCCAATGTCAGTGATGTTGCCGATGTTACCGATGCCGCTGGTGACGCTTGCGCCAAGGCGCTAGAAAGGAACAGCAAGGTGCCGTTACTCAGTTTGATGGACTCGAATCCCGAGGCCGTGCGCCAGTTGACGATCGAACAGGTCGTCGCCACGGCGGGCGACGGCAGGTTGCGAGACGGGACCGAATCGCAAAGAGAGCTGCGCGAGTTCCTCCGCCGGGTGACGATAGACGCACTGGCGACGTATGCCGATTACTGCCTGAGCAATTCCTTCCCCAAAGGCGGCCAGGTCTTGCAAGACCTGGTCAATGAACTGGGCAGGCGGCTAGAATACGACGTGACCGATGGTCGGTATCAAGGGACGAAAGGTGCCGTCGGCAATGACGGCATGTGGCGCGATCCCTCCGGACATGGGCTGGTGGTTGAAGTCAAGACGACCGATGCGTATCGACTTTCACTCGATACGGTCGCCAAGTACCGGGACCAGCTGATAGCGGCAGGCACATTGGCGAGGCCGTGCTCGATCCTAATCGTCGTCGGGAGGAGCGATACAGGGGAGCTGGAAGCGCAAGTGCGCGGCTCCCGCCATGCCTGGGACATACGGCTGATCAGCATCGAGGCCCTACTGAACCTCGTTCGCATCAAGGAGAGCGCGGACAGCCAGGAAACGGTGGCCAAGATCCGCCGCCTGCTGACTCCCCTCGAATTCACCCGGCTCGACGATCTGGTCGACGTGGTCTTCACGACCACGCAGGACGTCGAGACTGCGATCACCGCAGAAACCGGGGAACCTCTCGCCCAGGAGAGCCGGACGGTGGAGGCGCCCACGAAGAGCGCATGGGGCTTCACTCCGAGCACCGTCATCCAGAACATACGGAATGACATTGTAGCGGTGCTGGCGCAGCGGCTGAAGTGCAGCCTCATCAAGAAGTCCAGGGTGCTCTACTGGGATCCGTCGCGAACCACCCGTGTGGCGTGCACGATCTCCAAGCGCTACGAGAAATCAGGTCCGGTCAAGTACTGGTATGCCTATCACCCGCCGTGGCATAGCTTTCTCACCGAGGCCGAACACGGATTCTTCGTGCTCGGCTGCACCGACCTGAACGTAGCGTTTTCCCTGCCGGTCGCAGTGATCAGCGACCATCTCAACGACTTCCACGTCAGTGAGACGCGAGACGGAGAGAGACAATACTATCACATCAAGATCGTGGAGTCCGGTGCCGGGAGATACGGTTTGCAGCTCCCGCGCTCCGGCGATGCTCTTCCCTTGGATCCATACGTGCTGCCGCTAACCAGGATCTCACCGTAACCGCATCCGTGGTCTTCGCCAGACGCCTCAAGAGCTGCTCGCCGCGGTCCGGGCTCTTGGCGGTAGCCTGGATGGGGAGGGCCGCGTGTACTGCCGCGGCGTCCTGATCTACAACCTGGACTTCTTGCGGCGGAAACGCGAAGAGCGAGCAGCGAATCTTCCGGGATGTCGAGCAGGATCTGGCTCATTGGACTCGCCTTGGGAGGGGGTGGTGTCATGGCGGCTGTTCTTCCCCAGCGCCAAATTCTATCTCAGACCGGTCGAGGCAGACCTACTTGAGGTACTTGCCCACCGTCCGAAGGCTCTCGGGGTAGCCGGGGCGGGGAATCCGACCTCGCAGGCGGATCACAAAAGGTGCACGCAACCCTGCCCCTGCGGGCACCTCGGCGACCCGCGCCACGCCTGGACCCGTCTCTCGCCGGCGATCGAGCGCTACCGCGGCCGCATCTCCGGCCCGCTGCTCGACCGCATCGACCTGCACGTCGAGCTGCCGGCTATTACGCTCGGCGAGCTGCGTGGCGGCCCCGGCGCGCCTCCGCCGCAGTGGCACCTCGCCGGTCTCGATCTAAAGCTGTTCTTTCCAGGCCTCACAAACCGCCTGATAGCCAGCCTTCGCGAAGCGCTTTGCGATGATCACGGCGATCACAGACGCAATCCCCGGTAACCATCCGAAGGTTGCGACCAGCGCACCACTGATCGCAAACCCCAAGGCTGCCGCTCCTTGCGCCGCAGTCGAACGGATTTTGTCGTGATCAGGGTCTGTACTGTCGCATACTAAAGAATACATCTGCTGGTTGAATCTCTTCAGGAAGAGTGCTGCGGCCCTCGTGGTGAACTCTGGCAGCGATTGCAGTGCTTCTCGATCTACCGTGAGACCCGCCGCGTGCATAGTACTCAATGGTTCGTTGCGCTCCAGCTCTTCCGCCGTTTGGGTGAGCCTTCGGCCGAGCTCAGCCTCTAGCTCTCCCTCGCTCAGGCCAAGAAGCGCTTGTACGCTGGTTTCAAGCTCTGTCTTGCTTGACATGTTGGGTCCCCTTTCCCCTTTAGCTGAGTTGGATCACGCCACCCTGGCGGCGGCGTCGCCATAAAGTGTGTAAACCAGCGCCAGCATGTTAATCTGCGCCAATTCCCGTCGCGTCTTATAGAATGCGCTACTTATCGTCTCACCCATGAGCAGTCGGGCTACGATCCCAGTATCCATTTCGCGGCTCAGAGACCAGAGCGTTGGCCCTTCGGTGCCGATCACGGCCCGGGCGCCGCGCCGCAGCAACAGGGGCACGAACCCGGTTCCAGCCGCCGACACCTGTGCTGATTCGCACATGCTGAGAAAGACTAGCGGGCGTCCGGGCATCCGTTTCTTCAGCGAATCGGCCAAGCTGGTCAAGGTTACGAAGCCTCCGTTGAGGTCCAGCAGCGAGTCGCTCGCTTCCTCGATGGCCATCAGGAGCGAAGCCTTTTCGCCGCCGGGAGTGGACCTCGCGTAGGCCGCGATGAGTTGCTGCGCCTCCTCGGGCGTGAATATCCCCGACAACTTGGTATGGCCGTGGCAGAAGAACTCCACCAGGTCGAACTCCTTTTCGGTCAGTGCCGGCAGCTGGTGTTCTTGCGCCTTTATCGGTTCTATGATCATCTTTCCAGCGGCTACGTAGGGGCGATAGAAGGCGCGCAGGAGGGCTGTTTCTTGGTGCTCGAGCCATGCAGCTCCCAAGCGAATCGGCAGCCGCCGTTCTGGGACGAAGCCATCATATGGTGTTGACGGCCGAACCACGAGGTTGTGTTTGAAGCCAAGGAAACCATCCATATCCGGAGCGTCGAAAAAATCAAAAGGTGGTTGCCTATCGTAGAGCAGTCCCCATGGAATGGAAAGGTTCTGGGCCTCGGCGCCTATGGCAATCGTGAGATTCGAACCGGGCGGCAACTGCCGCACGTACTGTTCAACAAAAGCAGCGACGTCCTCACTTCCTTGCAGGAAAATATCGCCAAACAAGGGATAACCCAACTTGGCCAGCTGCTTCGCCTCCTTAACAAATGTAAACTTCTCATTCTGCTTGAGGGCCTGCTCCGCGCGCCGGGCGAGTGTCTGTACCTCTTTGTAAATGTCCTTGTTTTTCTCGTACAAGCCACTCTCGGTGGGCCCCAGGCTTGCCCATGGACTGCCCTTAGCCCGGAGCGTGAAGATCCGGAGAGCGCCATGCTTCTTGGTGATAAAGATGGTCAAAGCGCTGCCTGCAGGAGTCGATGCGAACCGGAACCAGTCGCTCGCCAGATATGCATGCTCGATGACTTGCGCGCCTACACGGTGCTGCGACGGCTCCGTGATCGCAGCCTCTATTCGAAAGGCGGCTATGAGGGTTCCCTCGTGGCGCAGGAAAATGAACAACTCGGCCTGGTGCGGCGCCGGCGGCGCCTTGGTGATAGGAAAGCGAGCATGGTCGGTCGGACCGGCAGCTGCGAGGATGATATGCCCCTCCTGAGTAGCAAACTCGAAGGATTCCGACCAGGTGGTCACCTGCAGTGTGAGCGGGTAAGGCACCTGTTCTGGCTTGTGAAAGCTCGGGGTCTCAGTGATCGATGCGATTCCTGTCTTCACGGGATCGAGCCAGAAATGAAGCTCGAGCACGATCCCCAGCGGCGGAGGCCACGTGAGCGTTTGGGTGTCTGGGATTGGTGTTTCCGTGACCGCGTCCACATGATAGAACCATGCTGCTGGATAGCGCGCCTGGTGCTCATCGGCTGTTGCGAGACGCTCCTCCAGTCTTGCCTTGAGAGCGCCTTCGGCTTGACGGGTCATGGGTTCTGCGCTCATCAATTCTGCCAACGGCGCCTCGGCGGGATGGCTCGACGCAAGGGTGATTGGCTCGAAGGCAAAAGCTTGGCTCGGCACGGCGCCTTTGCTCGGCTCGTCCAGACGCGCGAAGTCCGCAAGAAACTGCTGCCGGCGGCGCCTTTGGAGGCTGACGTCCTCGAGCAGGTCGAGACCGCGTTCCGTTCCGGCGTGCGCAACCAGACTCACATCGCCGCGCTTGTACTTACGGTCCAGGTGCGCCAAGCACGAGGTCAGCGACTCGTCCTTGATCAAGCTGCTGTACAGACCCTTCAACTCCCCGGCGAAGCGGGCCGAGGGAGCCGCGCGACAAAGGAGAACTGAAGCTTCAGAATTGGACGGCAGGCTCTGCGCCCCCCACCTGAGGGAGGCGATCGCGCGGCGGTCCTCGCTTACATCTTGTAACAGAACGAACCGGGTCCCGAGTTGTGCCGCTTCGCGAATGACATGTACGAGGGGGATCTCCTTCCCGCCGATCAGTGCCTGCGGACCTGAGGGCGTGAACCGGGTGTTGAGGAGGATTTGCACGGCGTGAAACCGGTGTTGTCGTATCTTCTCGCGGAAGTCGTCCCAGTCGCGAACAGCGACGAGTCGTACGGCGAGGGAGTCCGGCGCGGCTTGTTGGGCAATTGCATCGCCGAGACCAGCATACGCCTCCGATGCCGAGGCAACGGTCGAGATGAGGCCGACCTCGAAGGGGGCGCTGAGAGGAAGCCGGCGAAAATTGAAGTCTCGCGCAGTTCTGCGAATGATGCGACCGTAGCCCATGCTCTCCCAGTTCAGGGTGGCAATGGGGGCATCGGGCAGAAACAGGTCGATTCGCGGATAACGTGCGATGGCTTGTTGTATAGCGTCGTCCTCGAAGCCGAGTTCGAAGGGGCTGCAGATCTCGAGGTTTTTCATGGATCTTGCGATTTTGGGATCGAGATGGATTCCACGGGTGATCACGTCCATACCTGGAATGCGGACCGAGATTCGATATTCCGTCTCGGGTTCTTCCGCGGTGACCAGTATCTCGGGCGCCGCATCCGAACTCGCGCTCATGTTGGACCTCCAGAGAGGGACGTGCTTCTGGCGTGGTCGGCGATTCTGGCCGTAGCCACGGGCAACAGCCGAAAGCCGGACAAGGGATAGAGTATAACAGACTGCTAACGGTCGTGGAATCTAGAAGGTGATCGATGCCACGAGCCTGGGAGCGACCGGAACGAACCACGCGCGTCCCCAAGGTCCCTCGGCTTCCCTCGCCCCCGGAGCCGCCCGCCAAGCCCCTCGGGCTCCGGCCGGGGGTCGTAGCCCAGGAAGCGGAGGATCGCGGGCCAGAAGCGAACGTCGGGCGCGACACGGCCCTTCTCCCAATTGAGGAGGGTGCCGGGGTCGCAGCCCAAGGCGCGGGCGGCATCCTGCTGCAAGAGCCGGCGGTCCAGGCGGGCACGCTTGAGGTGCTCGCCCACGGTCTGGGGGTTTAGGGGGTAGCCGGGACGGGAAACCCGGCCGCGAAGGGTGAGTGAGAAAAGATGCACGAATCCCTGTCCCTGCGGTCACCTTGGCGACTTGGGCCATCCCTGCACCTGCCTGTCGCCGCCGCTAGAGGAGCTGCGCGGTCACTGCCATCTCGACGTCACGAGCCAGAGGCTCCTCGACGGCGCATTCCAGCGCCTCGGTGAGCCCGGACATGGGGCTGGGCCGGCGCCCTGCTGCGTCGGCTTGAGATTGCGACAAGAGCGACGGGCCTCGCCACTCCGGAGTGTCAAGCCTCTCTGGAGATCTGTTCTGATCCGGCAGTCTGGTCTATACTCGTGGTATATCACACGAAGGAGGCTCATGACCACCACTGCCAAGCTGTTCAAGAACGGGCGCAGCCAGGCCGTCCGCCTGCCTCGTGAGTTCAGGTTCGAAGGAGACCGGGTAAGAGTACGCCGCGCCGGGCGAGGAGTCCTTGTCGAGC
>DASZZM010000022.1:0-3449 GCA_035544895.1 Thermoanaerobaculia bacterium | reverse complement strand
CACTGGACCGTTCGCGGCGCCAACGCCATCATCGCTCTGCGCACCACCATCCTCAGCGGTCGCTTCCACGATTTCTGGGATAGGCGCGCACGCACCCTCGCCTCATGACCCCCGACCATCCCAAAAATTTGTCCTGCACCCCTGAGGTCCCCCGGCGGCGAGGGACCTCAGCCCCACGGCGCTCCACAGGCTAGCAGCTGAAAGCAGGATCGAGCGGTGGATCGGGTCAATCGCTCTGCAGAGCCTCCGCCGCGCTGACGCGCTCGGCGCGCAAGGCGGGAAAGATCGAGGCGGCGGCCGCCGTCAAAAGGATCACGCCACACGCCGTCGCAAAGGTTGGGACGTCGGTCGGCGTGACGCCGAAAAGCCGCGAGCTGATGAGGCGCGAGAGTGCCAGGCCCAGCGCCAAACCGACCGTCCCTCCGAAGAGAGCCAGGCGCATCCCCTGGGCAAGCACGAGCGCGCGCAGCGCGCGCGGAGTCGCGCCGCAGGCCATGCGGATCGCAAGCTCCCGCCGGCGCTGCGCCACCGAGGTAGCCATCACTCCATAGAGTCCGATCGCGGCGAGCAACAGTGCGAGCACGGCGAAGGTCCCGAGCAGGGCGATGATGATTGTGTTGCTCTGCTGTTCTTCGGCGAGCGCTTGCCGCAGCGAACGCACCTGATAGATCGCCAGTTCCGGATCGACCTCCGCGATCGCCCGCCGCGCGGCCGCGGCGAGCGCCTCGGGCCGGAGGCTGCGCAGCACCAGGGCGAAGCCTCGGGGTGGCTGCTGGGCCGCGGCCAGATAGATCTGCGGCTCCGGCGGCCGCGCGGCGTCCGGGCCCGCGGTGTTGCCGACCACGCCCACCACCGCCGCCGGCAAGGCCAGCGGCGCTCCGTCGGCGCTCGACTCGATTTCGACGCGCCGCCCTAATGCCTTTGCGGCACTGCCCCAGTAGCGCAGCGCCGCGGCCAGGTTGACGACCGCCACCCGAGGAGCAGCGGCGCGATCGGAAGCGTCGAAGGTGCGCCCGGCGACGATCGGTACTCGCAGCGCGGAAAAGAAGCCCTCGCTCGCCTGCGACAGGGCCGCCCAGTTCGCGTCTTCGCGTCGTTCCGCCGCTCGATCCGCGAGGCGCACGCGGGCGGCCGGGATGTCGTCGACGACGGGCAGCGCACTCGCCAGCGCGACCTGCGAGACCCCCGGAAGAGCGGCGAGCCGAGCCAACAGCCGGTGCTGCGCATTGGCGACTCTCTGGGGACCGGCATATTTCCACGCACCGAGCTCGGCGCGCAGGGTCAGCACCGAATCAGCGTCGAAGCCCAGCGGAACGCTGAGCTCCGCGATCACACTGCGCACCACCAGCAAGCCCACGCTCAGCAGGGCGAGCGCAATCGCCACTTGCAGGCCGACCAGAAGATTTCGGCCGCGCCGCACACCGACGCCGCCGCTACCCCGGCCGCCCGCTTGCAGCGCGCGGGCCGGATCGCGGCCGACCACGCGCAGTGCCGCCGGCAGGACGAAGAACAGGGGCGCGGCAAAGGAAAGCGCCGCCGCCAAGGCGATCACGTTTTGGTCGACGGTGAGCTGCTCGAAGAACGGATCGAACGCGACGGCGCGGATCAAGCGCAGGGCCGCGAAGGCGAGCGCCATGCCCAGGGCCCCCCCGAGCGCGCCGAGCACCAGCCCCTCCGCCAGCAGCTCGCGCACGATCCGCGGCCGGCTCGCTCCCAGCGCGGCGCGCACCGTGAAATCGCGGCGCCGGTCGATGAGGCGCGCGAGCAGCAGGTTGGTCACATTGGCGCAGGCCAGGAGCATCAGGAGCCCGACGACGGTCACCAGCAGCGCCAGAGTGAGCCAGATGTTCGGCCCGCCCAGAGCTCCCTTGGTCGAGACCACCTGCGCGCCCCAGCCGCGGTGGGATTCTGGATGCTCCGCCGCCAACCGCGCTGCGACGGCAGCGGCTTGCGCGTTCGCCTGCGCGACCGTCGCGCCGGCGGCCAGGCGGCCGGTGAAGCGGACGTCGCGGACCTCGGGCGAGGAGAGCGCAGGGTCGATCTGGAGCGGCAGCCAGAGATCGACGTTCGCCAGGCTCCCGAGCTCGATCTCCGGACCCAGGACCCCGACCACAGTGTACGCAGCACCATCGAGCTTCAGCGCTCGTCCGATGACGTCCGCGCGCCGGCCGAGCTCGCGCTGCCAGAAGCGATGGCTGACGACGGCAACGCGCGGCGCCTCGCCGTGCTCGTCGGTCGCGGCGAGCGGGCGCCCGAGGATCGTCCGCAGGCCCCACACGCGGTGCAGGTCGCCGACGACCAGGTCCGCCCTGACGTGCAGCGCCCCGCCCGCAAGGCCGCTCAACGTCAGCGAGCGCGGCATGCGGCCGGCCAGTGTCTCGAACGCCGGGACACCGTCCCGCCAGGCGGCATAGTCCGGCAGCGAGACGGGCGACCGATCGCTTCCGCTACGGGGATCGACGCCATAGAGCCAGCCCAGGCGCTGCGGCTCGCGCCACGGCAGCGGCCGGAGCACCAGGACGCTCACAAAGCTGAAGATCACCGCGTTGGCCCCCAGCGCGAGGGCAAGAGTGACGACCACGGCCAGCGCGAACGCCGGGCGCCTGCGCAGACCACGCGCCACGTGCAAGAGGTCGTGAACAAGACCTGCCATGGCCATCCTCCCCATGGGCGCGCTGACGCGCCGACCTGCGATCGCTCAGCCGAGTTTGGCCTCAACGACTCCCTACGGCCGCGAGCCGCTTGTTGTTTCGCCGATCGCCGCTTCTCATCCTGCGCGCCGACCGCACCATGAACAGCATGCCTGCCCTCCCTGGTCCATCAGTGACCCGACATCATGGCATTGGCGATCGGCAGCGAGAGCAAGCGCCAGGCGACCGAGCGGATCGCGACCTCGCGGCAGGCGGCCGCCACCGCCCGCACCTCGGTTGCCCAGCTGGCTTCGTCCTCGCGCGTCAAGAACTCCAGCCTGGTGGCCACCACGGGCCGTTCACAGGGTGGCAGCAGTTGCATCGCGGGCACGACGCCGCCGGTTTCCGAGGAGTCCCCCACCGGGGCGCGCGCCGCCGGGCCGGCGATCCGTTCGCCCGCCGGGAGCGAGGCCGCCGGGCACCGTGGCCGAGCTCAAGACGAAACCGACTTCTTCCAGCGTCGATGCTGGAGCCCTAGCGCATCGACCTTGTGCAAACTCGTATGGTGCCCTGTCCGGCCAGGTCGCACCGGATGTTGTATAGAATATATTCAGTTGCGTTAATATACACAACGCTTCCGCGGCACGACACGGTTCAGGGGCACTCCGTTGTCATCCCGGTGCGCTATGGTGCACTTTGGTGTAACCTTGAGCCATGTCGACCGCCGAGAGACCCGTCCGTCAGAGCGTGAGCCTCCCCCCGGGCATCGCCCACCGCGTCAAGTCGCTCGCGAAGTCGAGCCGCACGAGCGCCAACCGG
>DASZZM010000021.1:0-85991 GCA_035544895.1 Thermoanaerobaculia bacterium | reverse complement strand
ACAGCCTCCCGACACCTCTTCAGCAAAGAGCCTTCGAGCTGCTCGGCGTTTCCTACTCAATGTAGCCAGAAAACTATCTCGTCGCGCTGGCCTCAGCTCGAAAAATCAGACACTTACGCCGCCGCCATCCAGGAACTTCGGCCTAGACAATGCTAGTCGTAGCATCTTCTTTGTTTCCGCGACTCCTTCAGTAATGGCGCGGCGGTAAGCCTCGCCGCCGTTCTGTGCCCAGAGGTCAGCCGGCTGCGACTCTTCGAACTTATTCCCGACGGCGATAGACATGTGTGAAACAGAGCCCACCGCAGCAGGCAAGAGTAGTCCTTTGTAGGATCCTTCGAATGACCCTGGCGAAACGTCTCCGCGGAGATATAAACCGAATGCAGTGTTGACTTCAAGAACCGTATGGTTAGGCGAGAAAGCGTAACGAGTGCGGAGGATCTTGAGCTTGCCACCCTCCCAGCAGTTCGCAGCGCGGATCCTCGGCGACTATCGCTGCCGGGGATCCACGCTTGGAAGGTCGGAACATCTCTCCGCCCGCGCGGCGTGAGGCGCCCGGCCGTGCTCCGTGAGGCGGCGCGGTCGTAGGTTAATTCCCGGGGCGTGGGTCCCGTTCAACGCGACCGAGGAAGAAGCGTGGCGGCATTTGGATAGTACGCCGGCCTGCGCAACGAGTCCTGCACCCGAAAGTGCCGAGCCTTGCGTTGCTACTGGGGAGCTTTCGAGGGTGCGGAGGAAGCTGGCTGGTAGCGGCTGCTGTGACGCAGGACCGCCCTCCAGATCCCGTCCTGCCGGACCCAGGCATCGGTCAAGAAAAAGTGGTCGTCAACTGGACGACCACTGAAATCGACCTTCCAGGAGCCGTCGAGGGAAGCCACCGCCGCATCGCCATACACGCGGACCCTGGTAACCTGCGCGCTGTAGGATTCGACCTTCATCTTGTTGACCAGGTTGTCGAGCCAGACATCCAGTGGCACCGTGCTGGGGCCGGACGGGGTGACGCCGACGAGGACGAAGTCCGGGTGCATCAGGCGGCGCAGCGCTGGGAGATCACGGCGCAGTATCGCCTGCTCCCACTCGCTCTCCAGGCTCCTGATCGCCTCCTCGTCCTTGGCCGGCACGGGCGTGGCGGCTTTCTTCACAGCGTGGACAGCCTCTCCCACCAAAGCCGGAGCCGCGCCGGCGGCGAGCACAGCTGCCCACGCGCCGGGCGGAGTGTGGAGGTCGAGAGCAGCAACCAGAACGAGCAAGGCGGTTCGGCGCATATCTCCTCCCTGGCAGTGCGAAACCGCCACTTGTCGAATCCGTCAGCACACGGCTATACGGTGCGGATGGCCGGCGCGGATGACAAGCTATCGTGTCATGAGTGGAGGCATGCGGGGCGTAGAATCATCGGGACGTGGTGCGCTCATCGCATCAGGTGCCACTCCTGGACTCAGCGCATTGTTCAGTTCAGGAGGAGGGAAGATGCTGGCGAACCGGTCCATGCCACGGTGCACCGTCATTCCATCGCTCACGTATCGGGACCACGGGCTGCTAGGGGCAGTCACCGCGCCGGAACCGTCGTGCCGGTGGAACTTCCCTTCCCGCCGCGCCCCGAGCTTTCGGCAGGACCGTCAGGGATGTGTGCACCTTTTGTCACTTACCCTACGAGGCCGGATTCTGCAGACCGGCTTCCAGCCTATTCGGTCCGCTGAGAGTCAACCCGCAAGAGCCGCGCCCGCAGCAGACCGCTGCCGAGCAGGATCTCGAGGTCGCGGTCCCGCGCCAGCACCGCACAGCCGTTCTCCTCCGCCAGGACAGCGATCAGACAGTCGATCGTCGAGCGCACGGTATGTCCTCGGCGACGCAGTGTGCGGTACAGGTCGGCCGCGCGCAGGTGGAGATCGATGCCCGATGTTTCCAGGAACGTCAGCGCACGGAACAGGGTCAGCAGCTCGGCCAGCCCGCTCTCCCGGCGCAGCCCCTGGAAGACCTCGGCGACGATGACGCCGCAGGTGCAGAGGTCATGTTCGTCGGCGATGAGTCCTGCCAAGGCGGCACGGTGCGCCGAGGGGTGGCCATTGAGGAAATCGACCCAGGCCGAGGTGTCCACCAGGACTCGCAACGGGGGCTAGCCGTCCCGGCGCCGGAGCTGGTCGAGATTGCCCTCCCACCGCAGCTTGCCTTCGAACTTCAGCAGGCCGCGGAGCCGCCGGCGGCGGGTGTATTCCCGCAAGGCCTCGTTGATGATCGCGGTCTTGGTCTTGCCCGGCGCCATCTCGATCGCTCCGGCGAGCGCCTCGTCGTCCAGGTTCAAGGTCGTTCTCATGATCTGCCTCGTGATGCAGATCCTAGCACAGATCCGAAGACATCACACGCGAAAGTCCTCGGGCGCGAGAGGTTATACTGCCGAATCCGGGGCGGAGCTCGGCTCGACTTATGGACGTAAAGGCATCGCGGCTCGCCGTCGTGGCCTGGTGCTGCTGCGCGCTCGCGGCCGCGGCGGCCTACGCCGGCAAGGCCACCGACGACATCTTCATCACCTACCGGTACGCGGCGAATCTGGCGCAGGGCGCGGGGCTCGTCTTCAATCCCGGCGAGAGAGTCTTCGGCGTAACGGACCTCGGCGTCGCGGTCCTGCTGGGGCTGACCCATCTCGTCTCGCGGGCGCCGATGCCGATCCTCGGCACCTTGTTGACCGCCCTGTGGCTGCTCTGGATTGCCTGGACGCAGCTCGCTCAGGCCGCGCCATCGCACCGCGCCGAGGCGATGTTGGGGGGCCTGCTCGTCGTGGTCTCCTTCGACCTCTGGCTGGGACAAGGCGCGGGACCGCTCGGCGCCTTGGCGCTCCTTCTCTGCGGCGCCCAGCTGAGCGAGCGCCGGCCCCTCGCGGCCGGAGCCCTGGCTGCCCTGGCCGTCGGCTTCCGGCCCGACGCCGCCATCGGGGCCGCCATCCTCGCCCTTCTGCTCTGGCGGGACGAGCGGCGGCTGCCGTGGCGCTTCCTGGCCGGGCTCGGCTGCGGGCTGGCGGCCCTCGGCGTCCTGGTGTGGTCGTATTTCGGAACGGTGATCCCGGCCACGCTTGCCGCCAAACGGCAGTTCGCGGCCCTCTCGCCGGACAGGTTTACCGGCTGGAGCGGCTTCTGGCGCCCAGCCGAGGAGGTCTTCCGCCTCTCCGCCGGCCCATGCGCCGCGGTCCTGCTGGCTCTCGGGCTGGCCGGCCAGTGGCTGCTCTTTTCGCGGGGAGGGCGGAGCGGCAGGCTCCTGGCGCTCCACTCGCTGGGGCTTGCGGTCTTCTACACCCTGGTGCATGTCCCCTATTTCATCTGGTACACGGTTCCCTGCGTGATCGCCCTGCTCTATGGCGCGGCTTTCGCGAGCGGCGAGACGCTGCGCAGGATCGCCGTCTATCTGGGCGTCGGGGGGGCCGCGCGCCGCACGCCCGCTGGTCAACCCGCTGGAGAGGCCGTGCTCGGGGTGACCGCGGCGGCGCTCGTCGTGGTGCTCGCCAGCTACCTGTGGACCTCGGCCGGCTTTGCGCTGCGCGGCGGCCTCGCCGACTGGCGCTTGTTCGCCTATCGCCAGGCCGGGCTGTGGATCAAGGCGCACTCGCCACCCAGCGCCGACACGGCCCTGGACGAGGTCGGGATCCTCGGCTTCTACAGCGAACGCCCGGTGCGCGACCTGGTCGGACTGGTGAGCCCGCGCGCGATGAAATATGCTGCGCTCGGTGATCTGCTCGGCGCTTTCCTGGAGCAGCCGACGACGTTTGTCGTGTTTCATACTTATGACCGGCGAGGGGCGACGAGGCCCATCGTGGCGCGCCCATGGTTTGCCAGCGCATACCGTGAGGTCGCGCGCATCCACGATCCGGTCCAGCCAGCCGAGACGCTGATCTTCCAGTTGCAGTCGAGGGCCGCAATCCCCCCACCGCGCCCCCCCGTCCCGCGGCCGCGACAGGGCAGATCCCAGACCGGGGGGGAAGGGGCCGCCCCCTCCCCTGACGCATCCAGCTTCATCGTAGAGGCCAGACCAGACGATCCGCCGAGATGAGGAGAGACACATGCCGCCAGCCTTCCATAGCAACCGCAACCTGCCGAGAACCCCCGTGATGCGCACCGCGAACGCCGCTGGCCCAGGCGCCAGGAGCCGCGTCAGGCGGTGGTCGAGATCCATCTGGGGATTCATCTGGGTCGTGGCCGCGCTGCTGGCTGCAGCCTCCGGCTGGAGCCAGCCGGCCAGGCCGCCGGCGGGCACCGGGCATGCCGCGCCTCCGGCCGCCGCTCCGGGCGCGGTGCGCCAGTACACGATCGAGCAGTTCCTCGCCACCAAAGTCTGGGGCGGGGACTGGTTCTCGCCCGACGGCACGCGCCTGCTGGTGAACGGCAACCTGACGGGGGTGGTCAACGCCTACGAGATCCCGGTGGGCGGCGGCGAGCCGGTGAAGCTGACCGACTCGAAGGTCAGCGCCGTCCAGGTGGAGGGGTACTTCCCGAGCGGCGACCGCTTCCTCTACGGCAGCGACCGCGCCGGCGACGAGCAGACACACCTCTACGCGCGCGGCGCCGACGGCAGCGTCCGCGACCTGACGCCCGGCGACAAGCTCAAGGCCGAGTTCCTGGAGTGGGCGCCCGACGACCGCTCATTCTTCTTCGCCACCAACGAGCGCGACCCGCACCAGTTCGACGCTTACGAGATGGCGGTCGACGGCTACGCGCGCACCCTGCTGTTCCGCAACGAGGGCAAATTTCAGCTCGGCCCCATCTCGCCGGACCGCCGCTACGTGGCGCTGGTGAAGAACGAGAGCACGGTGGACGTCGATATCTACCTCCACGATCGTCGATCGGGCGAGATCAAGAAGCTCACCCCGCACGGCGGCGAGGCGGCCAACCAGCCGTTGACCTTCAGCCCCGACGGCGCGGCGCTCTACTATGCCAGCGACGAGGGGAGCGAGTTCTCCCGGCTGATGCGCTACGACCTCGCGACCGGCAAGCACAGCGAGGTCCTGCGTCCAGGCTGGGACGTGTTGGGAGCCAGGTTCTCGCGCGACGGCCGCTACCTGGCGGTCTCGATCAACAATGACGCGCGCACCGAGACACGCCTGTTCGAGACGGCCGGCATGCGCCCGCTGCCGCTGCCGCAGGTGCCCGACGCCGACGTGACCAGCGTGCGTTTCTCGCGTGACGGCAGGCGCATGGCTTTCTATGCCGAATCCAGCCGGCAGCCGCGCAATCTGTTCGTCGCCGACCTGCCCGGGGGCACGCCGCGCCAGCTCACCCGCGCGCTCGATCCGGCCATCCAACCCGGCGACCTGGTCTCGGCCGAGGTGGTGCGCTTCCGCTCCTACGACGGGGTGGAGGTGCCGGGTCTGCTCTACAAACCGCACGGCGCGGGCCCCGAGCACAAGGTCGCGGCGATCGTCTCCGTGCACGGCGGGCCGGGAGGTCAGTCGCGCGTCGGCTACGGCGCCCTGACCCAGTACCTGGTCAACCACGGCTATGCGGTCTATGCCATCAACAACCGCGGCAGCTCCGGCTACGGCAGGGCCTTCTTCAAGATGGCCGACCGCAAGCACGGCGACGCCGATCTCGGCGACTGCGTGGCGAGCAAGAAGATGCTCGCCGACACCGGCTGGGTGGATCCCGGCCGGATGGCAATCCTGGGTGGAAGCT
Organism: Thermoanaerobaculia bacterium; assembly: GCA_035544895.1. Classification (GTDB taxonomy): domain Bacteria; phylum Acidobacteriota; class Thermoanaerobaculia; order Multivoradales; family UBA5704; genus JASLEW01. The sequence continues at coordinate 80,340 of DASZZM010000021.1, read as the reverse complement.
ATGGCGGCTACATGGTCCTCGCCGCCCTGGCCTTCCGGCCGCGCGAGTTCAACGCCGGCGTGGATCTGTTCGGGGTCGCCAACTGGCCGCGCACGCTGGCGAGCATTCCGCCCTACTGGGCCTCGGAACGGAAGGCCCTGTACAAGATGATCGGCGACCCGGAGGTCGACGGCGACTATCTAAGGAAGATCTCGCCGCTGTTCCATGCCGAGAAGATCGAGCGGCCGCTGCTGGTGCTGCAAGGCGAGAACGACCCCCGGGTGCTCAAGCGCGAATCCGACGAGATCGTCGCCGCGGCACGCGGCCGGGGCACCCCCGTCGAGTACCTCATCTTCCCCAACGAAGGCCACGGCTTCGCGCGCAAAGACAGCCAGGAGAGGGCCTACAAGGCCATCCTCGACTTCCTCGACAAGTACCTGAAACCAGCCTGAGCACGGCCTCCCGCGCCGGGTCCGCTCGCGAGGGGGCGGGACCCGGCGCGTCGCACGCCGGACGCCAATGCACATCTATGCTAATCTTCCGGTGCTTGCGGAGGCGATCCGATGGATGCTCCGACTAGTCCTCTCGCGCCACATCGCGGCGCACTCTCATCCCTAGGGAAAACGCGTCGACTGACTCTGCTGCTCGGATTGATCTTTGGAGTCGCGATCTTGCCGTCGCGGCTCCAGGGAGCGCCCGAGCGGGCGGCCGCCGCCGGCCCTGAATCCGCCGACTCGTCCACCGCCGCTTCCCTGGCGGCCATCTCCGACCGGCCCGACGTCGCCGCGGAGCTCGAGCGCCGCCGGCGCGCTCCCGTGGGAGAGTCGTCCGTGCCGAGCGAGCGCTACTGGACGGCGCTCCAGCGGATGCGAGCCATGCCGCGGCACTCGACCCGCCAGAACCGGATGCTGCCGTCGCGCGCCGAGGCGGAAGAGCGTGGAGCGCCGCCGGCCGAGAGCCAGCAGGACCGCTGGACCTGGCTCGGGCCGGGCAACATCGGCGGCCGCACGCGGGCCCTGGTCGTCGACCCGGCGGTGCCGAGGATTCTCTACGCCGCGGGCGTATCGGGCGGCGTTTTCAAGAGCGTCGATCGCGGTGCCACCTGGACGGTCCTGACCGACTCCCTGCCGAATCTGGCGGTCAGCTCTCTCGCCATGGACCCTACGAACCGTCACGTGATCTATGCCGGGACCGGAGAAGGCTACGGGACGTTTGACTCGGTCCGTGGCCTCGGCATCTTCAGGACCACCGACGGCGGCGCGAGCTGGACCCTCCTGCCGGCCACCGCCGTCGCCGATTTCTACTATGTCAACAAGATCGCGATCAGCAAGCAGAACAGCCTGCGGATCTATGCCGCGACCGGCACGGGGGTGTGGCGGACGAGCGACGGCGGCGCGAGCTGGACACGGATCCTCGACCCGCGGCTCGACGGCGGCTGCTTCGACCTCGCGCTACGCGGCGATCAACCTCCCGACGACATCCTCTTCGCCTCCTGCGGAACCGGCGGGCTTTACGGCCAGAACACCGGGCCGGCGGCAGACGGCACCGTCTTCCGCAGCCTGCGCGCTCAGCTCGACGGTCCCGGGGGCGCTTTTCAACCGGTCCTGCACGAGGAGCACATGGGGCTCACTTCCCTCGCCATCGCGCCGTCGGCGCCCAACGTCATCTATGCCGTCGCGGCCAACAATTCGAGCAACGGCGGCTATTGGCAGGGCCTTCATGCCGTGTTCCGTTCGCTGCAAGGAGGCGCCCCGGGCACATGGAAGCCCCGCGTCCGCAACGACGACGCGAACAGGCTCAACACGCTGCTGTTGACCATCCTCCTCCCGGTATGCGACCTCGACAAGCAAGGAACGTCCGGCCTGGGCTTCTATGCGAACACCATCGCCGTCGATCCGCTCGACCCGCGACGGGTCTGGGTTGGCGGAGTGGACCTCTTCCGCTCCGACGACGGCGGCAGGAACTGGGGGATCGCCTCGTACTGGTGGGGCCACGGAGTCGACGGCACGGCGCAAGGCTCCTACGTTCCGGGCTTTGCGCATGCCGATCAACACGTGATCGTCTTCGACCCGCGCTACGACGGAGTGATCAATCGCACCCTTTACGTCGGAGGCGACGGCGGCGTCTACAAGACGCTGGATGCGCGCGCGCCCGTCGCGCGCGGCGCGGACGCCACCTGCTCGGCGGCGGCGACCGGCATGGCCTGGAAGCCGCTCAACCACGGCTACGGCGTGACCCAGATCTACCATGGCACCCCCTATGCCGACGGCACCGGCTATGTCGCGGGGACCCAGGACAATGGATTCCTCCTGGGCCGCGACGCGGCGGGCCCCGACGGCTGGCAGATGATTGCCGGCAACGACGTGTTCCGTGCCGTCGTCAGCCCGGATGACACAAACGTCCTCTATGAGATAGACAGTTACGGTTTCAAGAGATCCATGGATGGCGGCGCCAGCTTTGTCAAAGTCGACCAGAAGATCGACTTCTCCCTTTTCGCAGCACCACTGATCCTCGATCCCAACGACAGCAGCCGTTTGTGGATCGGCGGCAGCGCGCTCTGGCGCTCGGACGACCGGGCAGCCACCTGGAAGCAGGCAAGCGCTCCTTACAAAGACTTGGCGACCGCCCTCGCCGTAGCGCCCGGCAACTCCGACGTCCTGCTCGCGGGCACGAACGCGGGCCAGGTTCTCTCGACCTCCACCGCTCGCAGTGCCAGCTCCGGCACGGTCTTGTCAACATCCTTGCCGCGATCCGGCTACGTGTCCTCGATCGCGTTCGATCCCGAGCGTCCCGATGTCGTGTATGCGGCGTACTCCAGCTTTGGCGGCACCCACGTGTGGAAGAGCCAGGATGGCGGCCACACCTGGGCCGGGATCGACGGCTCCGGGCAGGCCGCCATCCCCGACGTCCCGGTTCATACGGTGATCGTCGATCCTCACCACGGCTCGACCCTCTACGCCGGCAGCGACCTCGGAGTATTCGTCTCGCTCGACGGCGGCGATCATTGGGCCGTCGAGGCCAACGGCTTCCCCAATGTCGTCACCTCGACTCTCGCCCTCGCCACGAACGCGAAGGGGCAGGCCGAGCTTTTCGCATTCACCTACGGACGCGGGGTTTTCAAGGTCACTCTGCCGGGTCCTTGAAGCAGGGAACCGCGCAGGGAAAGAAGATCTCGCGCGGCACGTGGCCGAGGAGCTCGCGGGTGCAGTAGTCCACCATCTCGGCTTCGAGGTCGGAGCGATAGCCGACCTGGCCCGCGCGGTTCTCCAGGGGTCCGGCGAAGAGGGGCTCGTCGGGATAGAGCTTCTCGAGGGTGTGGAAGTAGTCTTCCGGGAGACGGAAGGGGCCGAGCGAGACCGAGTGCAGGCTCTCGACCCCCAGGCGCCGGAAGACCTGCTCGTACAGGCGGCCGTACTGCTCGCGCCAGCCTTCGCTATAGATCAGCGGATCGAACCGCAGGCCGAGCCGCCAGCCGCGCTCCGCCAGCCGGGCCATGGCGCGCAGGCGGCGCTCGACCGGCGGCGTCAGGCGCTCGAGCACGCCCTGGACCTCCTGCGGCGTGAAGCTCCAGGCGACGACGACGTTGGGGGGCGGCGCGATGGCCAGCAGCGAGCGGACCTGGACGCTCTTGGTGCGCAGCTCGAGCCAGGCGCGCGGCAACGCGGCAAAGAACGGGACGAAGGAGGCCGCGAACCGGGTCAGCGGCTCGAGGGCCAGGCTGTCGCAGTCGTAGCCGGAGAAGAACCAGGCCTCCCTGTCCTCCGGCGCAGCGACGAGCCCCGCGATCTCGCGCTGGAAGTCGTCGTAGTTGACGAAGACCACGTGGTGGGCCGAGCGGAACATCCCCTGCAGGAAGCAGTAGCGGCAGTCGAACGGGCAGTTGAGCATGTGGGAGAAGTAGTAGTTCCGCCCGCCGCCGACCCCGTAGCCGGGCGGGGCGGGCAAGACCAGGCGGCCGTACTTCCTGGCCAGGATCAGCGCCGGGCGCCGCTTCTGCAGGCGGAAGCTCTGGGCGCGCCGGTTGAACACCTCGCCGTAACGCGCGCAGGTGACGACCTCGGCGCGCGGCAGCCGGCGGCAGATGTCGAGCGTCCGCGGGTGGTCGAGAACCTCTGCTTCCACGTAGATCATGGCGCCGGAGCGGCCGCCGGCCGCAGGCGGACCGGCAGCGCCTCGAGCCGGGCCTCCAGGGCACGCAGCAGGCGCGCCGCGGGCCTCGCGCCGGAGGCAGGCTCCAGGGCGGGAAGGGACGACGCTCGCGGCGGCTCCGGCGCTTCCGGCAAGCCGGCGGCGGGCGCGGCCGGAGGGCGGTCGTTCAGGCCGGCCGCCAGGGCGCCCAGCGGGTCGTCCGCGCCGCCCGCGCCGTCCGCACCGTCCGAGCCAGGGGCGAGCACGGCCAGGCGGCGCAACAGGCGCTGGAGGCGGCGCCGCTCGCTGGCCGTGAAATGCCAGCGCGCCAGCGCCTCGCGGTAACCTGGAGGGTCGGCGGCGAGATCGGCCAACCCGCGGGCCAGGCCGGCGAGCTCGCCGGCCAGGCGCTCGACGGGCTCCAGGCAGCCGGCGATGAGCTCCTCCACCGCCGCCACGGACAGCGCGGTGACGCTGGCGGCCGGGCTGTCGGAGATCACCTTGCAGGCATGGACCAGCTCGGCGGTCGAGAAGCGGCAGGCCGTTGGGAAGAACCCGGAGGCTTCCATGTCGTAGACCCAGGGTGGCGCATACTCCCGCTCCACCTGGTCGGCGGTGAGGACCGCGGCGGCAGGCAGGGGTGAGTCGATCACCAGCTGTGGATACCAGGAGATCCCGCTCCCGCGGTCGGTGATCTTGTGGGCCAGGACGGCGTCGCCCACCGCCAGCGAGCGGTATCTGCCGGCGGCGCGCGCAACGGCGGCGGCGGCAGGATCCACCCCCTCCCGGAAGGGGTGGCCGCAATGCTCGCATCCGTGGCAATGGCCGCCGATCCCGACGTTGAGCCACACCCGCCCTGGCGCGCCCCCCGCCAGCAGGTGCAGGTAAGCGGTGGCCGCCGCCGCCGCGGCCTTGCCCATGCCGGAGACGATCAGCCAGGCGTCGTCGCCCGGCGCCGCGAAGACGCGGAAAGGCCCGCCCCCGGCGGCCGCCCGCATCCGGTAACGGCCGGCAATCGGCCGGGCCTCGGACGCGAGCGCGACGACGAAGCGAAGCATGGCCCTAGCCTAGAACGAATTCCCAGCCGCGAGGGGGTGGGGGCGGCGGCGCCAACAAAGCAACTCGTCCTTTTGTCAGGGGCCGGGGCGTCCCCTCGGGGTCCACGCCGTCTTCGGCGAGCAGCCGGAGCCTGCGCCGGTAGTCTTCGACCTCCTCGAGCCTGCCGCGCTTGCGCGCTCCCGCGAGGTAGACCTCGAGCTTGGCGGCCAGGACGGCCAGCGCCGCGGCGCGATCGGCCGGGCGCAGGACGCCGGAAGCGAGGATCTTTTCCAGCGCGCGGATGCGAAAACGATCCATCCCCCAGTGGAGCCGCGACAGCTGGTCGTCATGGCCGCCGTGCTTCACGGTCAGCGCCTCGTCGACGAAGAGCACCGGGTTGGCGGCACAGACCCGCAGCCAGAGGTCGTAATCCTCGCCGGCGGGCAGCGACTCGTCGAACCCGCCGAGCTCGTCGAGCAGCGTCCGCTCGACCATCACGGCCGAGGGCGAGATGACGCAACGCGGCAGGCAGTCGGCGAAGATCCAGCCGCCCCCCTTGGCGTGGATGCGCCGCGGGTTGACCCGCCGCCCGCGCCGCATCCAGATCTCCTCGCTGTGGCAGATGCGGCAACCCGGCTCGCGCGCGAGCGCGGCGAGCTGCCGCGCGAGCTTGTGCGGCAGCCAGGCATCGTCGGAGTCGAGGAAAGCAATCCAGCGTCCCTCCGCCGCGCGGACGCCGCGGTTGCGCGCCGCGCTCACCCCCCGGCGCGGCTGGCGGATGCAGCGCACGCCGGGGTAGCGGCCCGCGAGAAGCTCCGCCGTGCCGTCGGTCGAGCCGTCGTCCACCACTAAGACCTCATTTGCCGGGCGGGTCTGCGCGAGCACCGAATCGAGCGCCCGCGGCAGCAGCCGGGCGCGGTCGAAAGTCGGGATCACGACCGAGACGGAGCCCTCGATCCGCTGGCTCTGCTGGCTCTGCCGGCTCTGCTGGCTCTGCTGGCTCTGCTGGCTCTGGACGTTTGTTGGTAACATAGGGACTCGTTCCACAGCTGACCTGACTTCGCGGAGATCTTGCCATGGAAGCCAAGAGATGCCGAGCCGCCGCCTTATGCTCTCCGCTGCTCCTGGTTCTGCTCGCCGGGGGAGCGCCCGGGGCGCAGGCCCCGCCTGCCCGTAAGCCGGGGAATCCCGCCGGCGGGCCGCCCGCGGCGGCGGCGCCGGCACCGGCTCCCGCCGCCGCGGCGGCAACCGCCTATGCGCCGGCTCCCGGCGAGCCGGCCGCGGCGCAGTCGGTGGCCGTTCCGGAAAGCATCGTGATCCGCAACGTGCCGGCAATCCCGCTGCGCGACGTCGCGGAGCTGCAGCCGTACGAGAACTTCCGCGCCGCGGGCTTCGCCGACTGGCACCCGCGGGAACGGCGGCTGCTGCTCCTCACCCGCTTCGCCGAGGCGTCGCAGCTCCACGAGGTGGCGAGCCCGCTGGGAATGCGCAGCCAGGTCACCTTCTACCGCGAGCCGGTGACCCTGGGACTCTACCGTCCGAGCGATCCGCGGCAGATCGTCTACGCGCTCAATTCCGGCGGCGCCGAGAACTACCAGCTCTTCCTGCTCGACCGCCGGAGCGGGCGCTCCCACCGCTTCAGCGACGGCGTCCACCGCTACGAAGACCCCGTGTGGTCGCGCTCGGGCAAGCTCCTGGCCTACGCGAGCAACGCCCGCAACGGCCGCGACTTCGACCTCTACACCGCCGATCCCACCGCCGCCGGCAGCGAGCGCCGCGTCGCCGAGCTCAAGGGCCAGTGGACGGCCCTGGACTGGAGCCACGACGAAGCCTCGCTGTTGATGCAAGAGACGATCTCGGCCAACGAGACATACCTGCACCGGGTCGAGGTGGCGACCGGCAAGGTCACGCCGCTGACGCCCAGGCGGCCCGGCCCGACCGTGGCCTACGAGGGAGGGCTGTGGTCGCGCGACGACAGCGCGGTCTACACCGCCAGCGACCGGAACGACGAGTTCCTGCGCCTGGTACGGCTCGACGCGGCGCGCGGGACCGAGACCGTGCTCTCGGGCAAGATCCCGTGGAACGTGGAAGGGTTCGACCTCTCCGACGACGGCGCGCGGCTGGCCTTCTTCGTCAATGCCGACGGGGTGAGCGAGCTGCACGTGCTCGACACCGGAAGCGGCGCGGCCCTTCCCGCTCCCAAGCTGCCGGCGGGGGTGGCGAACCGGCTGCGCTTCCGGCCCGGCTCACACGAGCTGGCGTTCCAGCTCTCCTGGGCGCAAGCGCCGACCGACATCTACAGCTGGGACCCCGACGATCCCGACCAGTTGGATCTGGTGCGCTGGACCGAGAGCGAGGTGGGGGGCCTCGAGCGCGAGAGCTTCGCGGTGCCTCGTCTGGTCCACTACCCCACTTTCGACTCCGTCGGGCGGGCCGGGCGGCGCAACATCCCGGCCTTCGTCTACTCGCCGCCGGCCAGCCGCTTCAAGACTCCCCACCCGGTTTACGTGAACATCCATGGCGGCCCCGAGGGCCAGTCCCGGCCGGGCTTTCTCGGCTCGACCAACGCATACGTGGTCAGCGAGCTGGGCGTGGCGATGATCTTCCCCAACGTGCGCGGCTCGACCGGCTATGGCAAGACCTACCTGAAACTCGACAACGCCGAGAAACGCGAGGACTCGGTCAAGGACATCGGCGCCCTGCTCGACTGGATCGCCAAGCAGCCCGACCTCGACGCCGGCCGGGTGATGGTGGCGGGCGGCTCGTATGGCGGTTACATGAGCCTGGCGTCGATGACCTTCTACAGCGACCGGCTGCGCTGCGGCTATGACGCGGTCGGCATCAGCAATTTCGTCACTTTCCTCGAGCACACCCAGGCCTACCGGCGCGACCTGCGGCGCGTCGAGTACGGCGACGAGCGGGACCCGAAGATGCGCGCTTTCCTGGAGAGCATCGCTCCCGTGCATCGCGCCGACCGCATCCGGCGGCCGCTGCTGGTGGCGGCCGGCGCCAATGATCCGCGCGTGCCGGTCACCGAGTCGGACCAGATCGCCGCCGCCGTTGCCGCCAACCATGTCCCCGTCTGGTACGTGGTGGCCAAGGACGAAGGCCACGGCTTCCAGAAGAAAGCCAACACCGACTACCTGCGCGCCGTCCAGCTTGCCTTCGTCAAGCGCTACCTGCTGGGCGAAGAGAAGGCTGGCACGGACGGCACGGCGCCGTAGCCGTAGGCCGGCTTACTCTTCGGGGGCAGCGGCGGGAGGGAGGGAGACGCGGTTGCGGCCGCCGCGCTTGGCGAGGAGGAGGGCGTGGTCGGCGGCTTCGTAGAGGTCGTGGGGATTGGTCATCTCGGCGGTGAGCTGGGCGATGCCGAAGGAGCAGCGGATGGTGATCTCGAGATCGCCGTAGCGCTGGGCGAGGCCCTCGACCCGCTGGCGCAGCTTGTTGGCCAGGGTCTCGGCTCCCTCGAGGCCGGTCTCCGGCGCCAGGATGGCGAACTCGTCCCCGCCGACGCGGGCCAGGACCTCCTCGGGGCGGGTCAGATCGCGGGCCGCCGAGGCGACCTGCTTGAGCACGAAGTCGCCGCACAGGTGGCCATAGCTGTCGTTGATCTGCTTGAAATCGTCGAGGTCGAAGAGGATCAGCGCCAGCGGGCGCTGGTGACGAACGGCGCGCGCGAACTCGCGCTGCACCTCCTCGTCGTACTTGCGCTTGTTGAAGATCTCGGTGAGCCCGTCCCGCGCCACCAGCTCATAGATGGCCTCGTGGTAGGCGCTCTCGACGTCCTGCTCGTGCAAGAACTTGAAGTGCACGGCGGCGGTCTGGAAGCGGTCGCCGCTGCGCAAGACGGTGCGCCCCCGGATGGGGATGCCGTTGACGAAAGTTCCGTTGGTCGAGCCCAGGTCCTCGAGCGCCACGGCCGGTCCGGCGTAACGCAGGCGGGCATGCTTGCGCGAGATGGACATGACCTCGGGAAGGCTGATCCCGACGACCGGGGAGCGCCCGATCTCGAGCACGGTGCCGGGAGAGAGGCGGAAGCGGGAGCCCAGGCGCTGCCCTTCGGGGTGGGCGATCAAGATAACGTCGGCTTCGGTGTCGAGCAGGCTGGCATCGCGCGCCCGGCGCTCGCGCGTGCCCGCCTCGAAAGTCTGCGTGGTCGAGCTCTCCTGCAGCGCGGAGAGATCGAGACCGTCGGTGTCCGGGTCTTTCTCGGTCCCGCCGTCTCGAGGCGGGGAATGCCGGGCTTTCGGGGCCTCCGGGGGCTGCCGGTCGTCCATGGGATCGATGAGGGGAACGGGTTTCTATCCGACAGCTCGCAACGCGCGCGGCGCGCCGGCGACCCACGCGCGCCCTCCGCGGCAGTTGATTGGGGGCGGAATGCTAACACCGGCCTCGCCGGGCGTCAATCGTTTGAGCGTTTGAGAGATCAGCCCTGCGCGGCCTTCCATTCCGTGTAAGCCTGGGGGGCCTCGCCGAGGAAGTTGGGGTGGGTGGGGCGCCAACCGAGCTCGACGCCGCGGCGGCTCTCGACGACCTGGTCGAGGACCAGGCAGTCGGCGACGGGCCCCAGGGACTTGCGCGCTTCGGCGAGCGGGACGGAGCGGGTGGCGCCCTGCTTGCCGGCGGCGGCGCTGGCGGCGCTGGCGACGTCGGCCAGGGTCGGCGCCGTGCCATCGACAGCGTGGAAGATGCCGCGGGCGTGGCGTTCGACCACCGCGCGATAGAAGCGCGCGAGGTCTTCGACGTGGATGGGCGGGATGCGGTTCCGGCCGTCGCCGACGTGGCTCGCCGCGCCCTCCTTCTCGGCCGCCTGGAAGTAGAGGCCGATCAATCCGCCGCGGCCGCCATAGACCAGGCCGGGGCGGATGACCGCGGCCGCCAGCCTGTGCGTTCCCGCCTCGAGCACCAGCTTTTCGTGCGCCGGCCGCCAGGCGACGAGCGCGGCGGCGCGATCGGTCGGAGAGTTCTCGAAGGCCGGGCTGTCCCCGGTCTCGCCGAGCACCCAGACGCCCGAGGTGTAGACCAGCGACTGCGCCTTGCCCGCTCCGGCCGCCGCGATCAGCGTCTCCACCGCGGTGCGATCCGCGGCTACCGCCGCTCCCGACATCTCGAACGCCGTATGGACGATCGCCTCGTGCTCGGCGGCGGCCGAGCGATAGCTGTCCGGCTCCTTGATGTCGCCGACGACCGCCCGCGCCCCCAGCGCCCGCAGCGCCGCCCCTTTCTCCTCGCTGCGCACCAGCCCGGTCACGGCATGCCCTGCCGCCGCCAGCTCCCCGACGACCGCATGGCCGATGTAACCGGTCGCTCCGGTGACGAAGACGTGCATGCTCGTGCCCCTCCCGCGGCGAGTCTAGAACGAAACCAGGCGGTGTGCAGAGGTGTTGCTCTGAGGGGGAGGGGGCGTCCCCTTCCCCCCCGGAGGGGAGGGAAGGGGATCGAGGGGTTGCGGGGGGAGATCCAATAGGCGCTTTAAGTAGTCAACTACCTCTACATCGCAGCGACTTCTCCTAGCGGTGAACAGTCAGGCCCCGCTAAACAATGCACGAAGAACATATCGCGCGACCTCGGGATTCTCGCGCAGCCGCCGCATCGAGTAGGGGTACCAGTCGCGGCCGAAGGGGACGTAGACGCGGAGGCGGTGGCCGGCGTCGATGAGGATCCGGCGCAGCTCCTGATCGACGCCGAGCAGCATCTGGAACTCGTACTGGTGACGCTCGAGGCGGTGGCGGTCGATCAGCGCCGCCGCCGCCGCGACCAGGTACTCGTCGTGGGTGGCGATGGCGGGATAGATGCCCGCCTCGATCAGCTTCTCGAGGGCGCGCACGAAGTTGGCGCGCACCGTTTCATAGCCCTTCCAGGCGATGCGCCGCGGCTCGACGTAAATGCCCTTGCACAGCCGCACGCTCGCTCCCTGGCGCGGCAGACCGTCGATGTCGTCGAGGGTGCGGCGCATGTAGGCCTGCAGGACCACCCCGAGATTGCCATGGCGGGGCTGGAGGTCGCTGTAGATGCGCAGCGTGGCGTCGGTGCAGGAGGAATCCTCCATGTCGATGCGCACGAAATTGCCGCGCTCCGCGGCCGCCGCGGCGATGCGCTCGACGTTGTCGCGGCAGAAGGCTTCGTCGATCTTCAGGCCGAGGAGGCTGAGCTTGATCGAGACGTTGGCGTCGAGCCGCTGGCTGCCGATGCTCGCAAAGACCCGCAGGTACTCCTCGACCGCCGCCAGCGCCTTGCCGCGCTCGTGGACCTCCTCGCCGAGCACGTCGATAGTGGCCATGGCTCCCTCCTCGTTGAGCGAGCGCACGACGGCAAGCGCCTCTTCCAGCGTCTCGCCGGCCACGTAGCGGGAGGCCACCTTGCCGACGATGAAACGGGGGACCACCGGCAGGGTGGTCACCAGCAGGCGGTTGAACACGCTCATCGCAGGCCTGGAGGCCGCCATCGCCAGTTAGCGAGCGCTGTTTCATACCTCGGGGTCGGCACAGCCGGTAGGGACTAGAACGAAATTCGCGGGGATCGGCGGCTGGATCAGCTCGCGGCCGCAGGGGCCGGTCCGGGCCACGGGACGGCCGGGCGCGGCTCGTCGACCACCCAGCGCACCGACTTGGAGCACGGGCAGGCGCCGCCCACCCGGCGCAGGGTGGGCATCTGCGCGGTGGCTTCTTTGATCGTCATCTCGCCGCCGCGCACCTTGGTGAGGAGCTCGACGAACTCGCGGTAGTCGCGGCCGGCGCAGTAGGCGTCGGGCAGGTGGCGCATGAGGTAACGCAGGTAGGCGCCGAGATCGTCGAACGCCTCGCCGTCGACTCCGACCATGGTGAAGGCGGGCACGCCGCGGCGGCGGAAGAAATCGGCATGGGGCAGGCGGAGGAGGTCTTCCGGCAGGACGCCCGAGACCGCCTCGCCGTCTCCGGACTCGGGGAGCAGGCGGTCGAGCGCCTCGCCCGCGCCGGCGTGGGTGAGCGCGGGAAGGCGCGCCCGCAGGTAGCGCAAGTTGAGGTCGCGCACGAGCTTGCCCACCTCTTCGCGGTAGAGCTTCTGGGCCTCGGCGTTAGTCATCGGCTTCAAGCCGTAGCGCACGTTGGTGGCGCCGCCGCGCTCGTCGCCGAACATCTCCATGCCGCGGGGCAGCCACTTGTTGATCGCCCGCTGCAGCGTCTCCATGGCGACGAAGCCCTTGCCCTCGGCCGCGCTGGTCACCCAGCGGCGCATGGGCACGACGCCGGCGGCGAGGTGAAAGGCTTCCTCGCGCAGCATCTGCGGCATGCTCTCGGCCATCGGCTGGTAGGCGCTCGAGCGCTGCATGGAGAGCTGGTACTTGCCGACGCGATCGATCAGGGCGCAGAACACCACGTTGTCGACGAAGGAGTCGAAATCGATGTTGAAGGCGCCGAGCACGTGGGAACCGGTGTTCATCGACAGGATCTCTTCGATCATCTCGGAGCCGCTCTCCTTGGCCACGCAGCTCCAGTCGTCCTCGGCCAGCAGGTGGAGCATCTGGTAGCCGTGCCGCAGCTCCTCGGCCATCATGCGCAAGATCCAGAACTGCTCTTCCTCCTCCTGCGCGCGCGCCAGGGTCAGGCGATGCTGCTGGATGGAGCCGAACTCGGTCGAGGCCTGGGCGCGGATCGCCCCCAGGAGGTGGTGGGCCTGCTCGGGCACCATCTCGGCGGCGCGGGCGTACTTCGGCTTGCCCTTGAGCTCGCCGCACTCGATGGTGCCGCACATGCCGAGCTGGCGGTAGGCGCAGAGCTCGAACCTGGGGTCGTTGGGAAAGTGCTTCTCCCAGGTCTCCAGGAGGAAGTCGAAGTCGGGCAGGTAAGCCTCCCGCCACTTGACCACGGCGTCATGGAAGCTCCTGGGCAGGCTGGCGGTTCTCGAGCTCATCGTGTCGTTCTCTCTTGCGATCTTCAGGCCACGGGCGGCCTGGCAAGCCGGAGGCGGTGCGCCAGATTCAGCGGCAGTCCAGGTCCGGCTCCCGGCGGCGCGCGCCCGGCCTCATGATTGGAGCGGCTTGACGAACGGCCGCAGGGTCGAGGGCTGGAAACCCAGTGAGGTGAAGAAGCCGCTGATCTCGGTCGCCGCCTCGTCGACCAGGGTTCGCACGCTGTGGGCGCCGAGCTCGCGGAAGTGCGCGAGCATGGCCTCCGCCATGCCGCGGCCCACGGCCTGGCCGCGGTAGGCGGGGTCGACACCCAGCACCTCGATCCAGCCGGTCGGCTCCTCGAGGCCGAACTCGACGGAGCGGACCTCGCCCAGCATGAACCCCACCACCGTGCCGCCCGCCTCGGCGACCACCGAGCCCTCGGGGTCCCGCCTCAAGTAATAACCGATCTGGCGCTCCCAGACTTCCGGGCGGTAGCGCCCGCTGATCTTCTCGTCGATCGCGACGATCGGGCTGATGTCCAGCTCGTCGAGCGGGCGGATGCGCAAGCCGGCGGCCGGCTCCGACCTTGTGCCCTCTTTCACAAGCGCGATTCTATCGGTTCGCCTGGAGCGGCGCAAACCGGCGACAAGGACATGGGGTCGCTACCTCAGGGATGGGGGAGGTTAGCGAGACCCACCTCCCGATCCCTGCACTTCCGCAGGCAGGTGAGGCCAGTCGGAAAGACACCTATGGGTGCCTTGATCGTGTTCCTTGCCGTGGCTGCGGCTCTTTGCCTTGTCGTTGCCGCTTGGCTCGCAACCAGAATCTTGCGTAACGACAGTCAGGGTTCGACTCGCCGCAGGCCGGCGACACCGTCGAAGTCGCGGTCGTAGCTGCAGATCGCCTCGGCTCCGCTGTGAAGGACCACCGCGGCGTGGAGAGCGTCGCGAACCGTCAGGCCTTGATGCGAGTCGAGGAGGCCGCGGGCGGCGTCGACGATTTCAACCGTGATTGGGAACGAGACCGGGACGATCTGCCGGGCGGAGTCGTAGACGCGCCGCCCGTCGGCCCAGCGACCCATGGCTCGATACCGATGCAGGATCTCCTGGAGGGTCTCCGTGTCGACGGCGGCGTCGACTTCGCCTTGGGCGACGCGCAGCAGGAAACGCGCGCTGGGCGCTTTGTGCGGGTGATCCACTCCAGCCGCGTACATGAAGATGTTTGCATCCACCAGGATCACGGCAGCAGATCCTCGGGGCTCGGTACCGACTCCCTCTCGATCTGATCCGGATCGCCGACCGGCAGAGACATGGCCTCGAGATCGCGCACGGCGGCGAGGCGCGACTCCCGAGACACCACCCCGTATTGCGCCTCGCAGGCGCGGCGGACCAGCTCTCCCACACTGACCCCCCGTTGCCGGGCCAGGCGGGTCAACTGCTTATAGAGATCCGGGGGAAAGAGGAGAGTTGTCTTTTTCGAGAGCTCCATATGCACCTCCATATACATAGTACATGCAGGCTCATGCCGCGCCGTGACCTGATATTCCCCTTGCGGGAGCCACCGTAATTCCGTCACCGCCCCCCGCATCGCCTATCCTGTCCCGCCATGAGCCAGCCTCTGCCGATGACGACACCCTCTTCGGCGCCGGTGCCGCCGCTGGCGCCGGAGGCGGGGGCGGGGCGGCCGGGGCTGCGGGTGCAGGCGGTGCTGCTTCTCGTGCAGGTGCTATTCGGCGGCTTCCACGTGGTGGCCAAGGCGGTGCTCCACGAGATGCGGCCGCTGGCGCTGGCGGGGTTGCGGGTCGCCTTCGCCGCTCCGCTCCTGGTCCTCGTCGCCTGGCGGCGCGACCGCCTGTGGCCGGCGTGGCGCGATCTCCCCGCGCTGGCGCTGCTGGGCGCGCTCGGCATCTTCGCCAACCAGGTGCTGTTCATCCTCGGACTCGAGCGCACCACGGCGACCAACGCCGCGATTCTGATGCCGTCGCTGCCGGTCTTCGCGGTCGCCGCGGCGGCCGTCCTGGGCATCGAGCGGATCGGCGCGCGCCGCCTGGTGGGCGTGCTCCTGTCGGTCGCCGGGGCGCTGGTGCTGGTCAATCCGGCGCGCCTGACCCTCGGCTCGGAGGTCGCCCTCGGCAACGGCCTGATCATCGCCAACTGCATGTGCTACGCCTTCTATCTGGTGCTGCAGCGGCCGATCCTGCGCCGCCTGCCCTGGCGCACGGTGATCGCCTGGTCGTTCGTGCTCGGCGGCGCGGCGGTGATGCTGGTTGCGGCCCCGGCGCTCGCGGCGCTGCGGCCGGCGGCGGTCTCGCGCGGGGCCTGGCTGGGGGTGGCCTACGTGGTGGTGGCGACGGTGCTCGCCTATGCGCTGAGCACCTGGGCGGTGCGCCGCTCCTCGCCGGCGCTGGTGGCGGCCTACAGCACGCTGCAGCCGCTGGTCACCGCGGCGCTCGCGGCGGTCTTCCTCGGCGAGCGGCTGGGCTGGGAGGAGGGCGTCGGCTTCGCCCTGATCGCGGCGGGGCTGTGGAGGGTCAGCGCGGCACGCTGACTGCCGGAGGCTACGCGCTCGCCGGCCGTACGTGCTCGTGGGCGTGATAGCTGCTGCGCACCAGGGGGCCGGACTCGCAGTGGGTGAAGCCGAGCGAGAGGGCGCGGTCGCGGTAGGCCGCGAACTCTTCGGGGTGGACCCAGCGGTCGACCGGCAGATGCTGGGACGTGGGCTGGAGGTACTGGCCGATGGTCAGGATCTCGACACCGGCGCCGCGGATGTCGGCCAGGGTGGCATGGACCTCCTCGGGCAGCTCGCCGAGCCCGACCATGATGCCGGTCTTGACGCGGCCGGCGTAGACGCCGCGATCGCGGCGCCGCGCCGCCTCGGCCAGCAGAGCCAGGCTGCGGTCGTAGCGGCTCCCGGGACGGGCGCGGCGGTAGAGGCGGGGCACCGTTTCGACGTTGTGCGAGAAGACCTCCGGCACGGCGCCGAGGACCACGTCGAGGGCGCCGGGCACGGCGCGGAAATCGGGCGTCAGGACCTCGACCGCGCAGCCGGGATTGCGCCGGTGCACGGCCGCGATGACCTCGGCGAAGTGCCCGGCCCCGCCGTCGGGCAGGTCGTCGCGGTCGACCGAGGTGACGACCGCGTGGCGCAGGCCCATGACCGCCACCGCCTCGGCCAGGCGCTCCGGCTCGCGCGGGTCGACGCCGGGCGCTGGCCGGCCGGACGTCACGGCGCAGAAACCGCAGCGGCGCGTGCAGACGTCGCCGAGGATCATGAAGGTGGCCGTGCCGTGCTCGCCCCAGCACTCGTAGATGTTGGGACAGCGGGCCTCCTGGCAGACCGTGTGCAGCCGCAGGCCGTCCACCAGCTCGCGGACCCGGTGATAGGAGGCCGGCGTGGCCAGGCGGATGCGCAGCCAGTCCGGCCGGCCGGTTCGACGGTCCTTGCCGGCCGGCCGCGCCGGGCGCGCCTGGCGCGCGCCACCGTCGCCGTCGCCGGAGGATGGCGGGCGGCTGCCGATCTGGATCAGGGACTCGCTCACCCGTCTAGTGTAACCGAGTCGGGTAGACTCCCCCCGTAAGCGGGGGAGGGATCGATCGTGAAGCTCGAGACCATCGTCGTCCATGCCGGGGGGGAGCCCGATCCGGCAACCGGCGCGATCGCGCCTCCCATCCACCTGTCGACCACCTTCGAGCATGGACCGCAGGGCGAGCTGCCGCACGGCTTTCTCTACATCCGCGAGGGCAACCCGACGCAGCGGCGGCTCGAGGAGGCGCTGGCCGCGGTGGAGGGCGGCGAGGCGGCGCTGGTCTTTTCCTCCGGCGTCGCGGCCGGCACGGCATGCCTGCAGGCGCTGCCCGCGGGCGCCCACGTCATCTTCCACCACGACCTCTACTACGCCTTCCGCCAGATCGCGCGCGAGTTCCTGCCGCGCTGGGGGATCGCGGCGAGCACGGTCGACCTCGCTGACCTCGACGCGCTGCGCGCCGCCCTGCGGCCGGCAAGCGAGGTCAGCGCGCAAGTGGTCTGGGGCGAGACGCCGACCAACCCGCTGCTCGGCATCGTCGACATCGCGGCGGTCGCCGCGGTCGCGCATGATGCGGGCGCCACCTTCGTCCTCGACGGGACCTTCGCCACCCCCGCCCTGCAGCGCCCCCTCGAGATCGGCGTCGACGTCGTCCTGCACTCGACCACCAAGTACCTGGGCGGCCACAGCGACGTGCAGGGCGGCGCCCTGGTGCTCAAGCGGCGCGAGCCGCTCTACGCACGGCTCGCGCACATCCGGGAATATCTCGGGGCGGTCGCTTCGCCGTTCAACTCCTGGCTGGTCTTGCGCGGGCTGCGCTCGCTCGCCTGCCGCATGGAGCGCCACTCGGCCACCGCGCTGGCGCTCGCCCGCGCCCTGGCCGAGCACCCGGCGATCGTCTCGGTGCAGTACCCCGGGCTGCCCTCCCACCCCGGCCACGAGATCGCGCGGCGCCAGATGCGGGCTTTCGGCGGCATGCTGTCGCTGCGCGTCGCCGGCGGGCGGGGGGGCGCCGTCGCCGTCGCCTCGCGCCTCGAGCTGATCGCCAATGCCACGAGCCTCGGCGGCAGCGAGAGCTTGATCG
The DNA here is from genome assembly GCA_035544895.1 of Thermoanaerobaculia bacterium. Taxonomy (GTDB): domain Bacteria; phylum Acidobacteriota; class Thermoanaerobaculia; order Multivoradales; family UBA5704; genus JASLEW01. The sequence continues at coordinate 62,718 of DASZZM010000021.1, read as the reverse complement.
AGCACCGCGCCTCCTCCGAAGGTCCAGCCTCGACGGCCCCGGAGGACCTCCTGCGCCTCTCCGTCGGCCTCGAGCACCCCGACGACCTGATCGCGGACCTGCTCCAGGCCCTGGGCTGAGTGGGGTCAAGCGCACCGCTGACCCCAGCCAATCCTCCGGCCGGCACAGCCGACCGGCTATAATCTCTTCGTAGCGAGCGCTGACGCAATGACCGTACGACTGAAGCCACGGTACCGGCTTGGCCGGATTCCGCTTGCCGGACTCGTGCTGGCGGCCGCAGTGGCCATGGCGCCGCCCGCGGCAGGCGGTGACGAGTCTGCGCGCCGGGTCACCGAAGTCCAGCGCCGGGTCCTTCCCGCGCTGGTCAACATCTCTGTGGTCAAGCGGTTCTACCAGCAGGGGCACGCGCAGCGCACGAGGACCGGCGGCAGCGGCGTCGTGGTCAGTCCGGACGGCTACGTCCTGACGAACTACCACGTCGCCGCGCACGCGACACACATCCTCTGCCGGCTGGCGAGCGGCGAAGAGCTCGAGGCGAGTGTCGTCCTCGACGACCCGCTCACCGACTTGAGCGTCCTCAAGCTGCACCTGGAGCGGCGAAGCCCGGCGGGGACGGTGCCGTTTGCCAAGCTCGGCGACCCCTCCGCGCTCGAAGTCGGCGATCAGGTGCTCGCCATGGGCAACCCGATGCTCCTCGGCTCGTCGATGACGCTGGGCATCGTCTCGAACCCGCACCGGGTCTTCATGCGTTCCTCCGCCGACGATATCCGCGAGCTGGATCTCGAGGAAGGCGAGAGGACGGGTCTCTTGACCCGTTGGATCCAACACGACGCCCTCATGCTGCCGGGCAATTCCGGCGGTCCGCTGGTCGATATGAAGGGCGAAGTCGTCGGCATCAACGAGCTCGGGTTCGGCGGCGTCGGTTTCGCCATCCCCGCCAACGTCGCCGCATCCGTGCTGGCCGCCGCGCGCACCACCGGCGAGGTCGAGCGCGGCTGGCTGGGAGTCGCGGTGTTGCCGCTGCAGAAGGCCGGGCTGGAACGCGGCGCGCTGGTCGCCGACGTCTGGCCCGGGTCGCCGGCCGAGAAAGCCGGCCTGGAGCCCGGGGACGTGCTGCTGGCCATCGACGGCACCGCGATCAACGCCCGCTTTTTCGAGGAGATCCCGCTGGTCTACCAGTCCATCGCCGAGCTCAGGCCCGGAAGCACGGTGCGGTTCGACGTTGAGCGGCTGGGGAAGACCCGCGCGGTTGAGGCCAAGCTGGTTCGCATGGGGCGATTCCTCGGCGAAGAAGAGGAGCTGTCCGAGCTCGGCGCCACCGTGCAGCAGATCACCGCGGCGATGGCCCTGTTTCGGCGCTACCCCGAGGCGGCCGGAGTGCTGATCACGGGCGTGCGGCCCGGTTATGCATTCGAGAGCGCCAAGCCGGCCATCGCTCCGGGCGACGTCCTCCTGGCGGTCGCCGACGTGCCCACGCCGAACCTCGACGCCTTGCGCGACGCGCTGCGGCGTGCGGGCAGCGGACGCTTCAAAGTCACCTTGCGGCGCAAGCGCGAGGTGCTCCTCGCCGTGGTGAGCCCGGGCCAGGAGAAGCCCGACAGCGCGGGCACCGAGCTGCCCAAGGGCTGGCTGGGGGTCCGCACACAAGTCCTGACGCCCGAGCTGGCACAGGCCCTCGATCTCGGCGCCGCGCGCGGACTGCGCATCTCCGAGGTGCTCCCCTACACGCGGGCACAGGGAGCGGGACTGCGCGTCGGCGACATCCTCACCGCGGTCAACGGCCAGCGCCTGACCTCGTCCCGACCCCAGGACGCCCATGATCTCGAACACGTCATGGAGGAGCTGCCGGTCGACCAGGAGGTGAGCCTCACGCTGCTGCGCGAAGGCCGGCCGCTCACCGTCCGGGTCGTCGCGGAGCCCGAGCCCAAGGGGGTCGACCTGGCGGGCAAGGCGGTCCAGCCGCAGTTCGAGTTCGCGGTGCGCGAGATCATGGCGGCAGACCGCATGGAGAAAGACCTGCTTCCGGAGGGAAAGGGCGTCCTGGTGAGCGAAGTGATCGAGGGGGGCCTGGCGAGCCTCGCGGGCCTCGAGACCGATGACGTGGTGCTTTCGGTCAACGACCAGCCGGTCGCCGGCATCGAGAGCTTCAAGACGGCGATGCAGCGGGTACTCGTGCAACATCCCCGTTTCGTGAAGATCTTCCTGCGCCGCGGCTACAAGACTCATTTCGTCTTCATCGAGCCGGAGTGGCAGCCGCCGAAGGCCGCCGCTGAGCACTAAGAAGAAGTCATTGGTGCGCGAGAGGGCGGGGGCGTCGGAGGCTAGAAAGGATTGCTAGTGCGACACCTTGCGATCGTGTTGGCGGGAGCCTGGCTGTGGATCGCCGCCGCGCCGCCCGCGCCGCCCGCGCCGGGCGACGAGGACGGAGCGCGTTTCGCCGCCCTGCTGCGCGACGCCGCGCCGTCCATCGTCACCATAAAGGTCGTGACCAAGACCACGTTCCAGGGCGCCGAGAGCGCCGCCCAGGAGGCGCGGCTCGAGGTCCCCGGAGTGGTCGTCGACGCCGGAGGGCTGGTCATGACCTCGGTCCTGCCTTTTGCGCCCGAACGGCTGATGAAACTGTTCTCGCGCGGCAACGACAAGCCGCAGCTCACGACCGTGGCCAGCGACATCGAGGTGCTCTTCGAGCAGGACGAGAAAGAGCACTCCGCTTTCCTCGCGGCGACGGATTCGAACCTGGGCGTGGCCTTCCTGCAGATCGAGGCCCTCGCCGGGCAGAAGGTCAGAGCGGTCGATTTCTCTCACGCCGGCAGCGCGGCGGTCGGCGACCTGGTCGCCGCCGTCTCCCGCCTCGGCAAGGGTTACGACTCGACGCCGTATTTCGAGACGGCGCGGATCAGCGGCGAGATCAGCAAGCCGCGCCGGGCGTGGGTGATGGACCACGGCTTGTCGACCATTGGCCTGCCCGTCTTCTCGCCGGCCGGGCGCGTCCTCGGCGTCCTCGGCTTCGTGGACTCGGGCCTCGCCGAAGGGGACTCGGCCAACGACGCCGCCTTTGCCATGGGCATGCGGATGCTCACCGGCGGAGGGGGGCTGGTGCGATTCTTCATCGTACCCGCGCCGACCGTCGCCGCCGTCATCGACCAGGCGCGCAAGCAGGCCGCCCAGAAAGCCGCCGAACGGGCAGCGAAGAAAACGCCGCCGTCGCACCCACCGCGGATCGAGGGTTAGAATCTACCCATGAACACCGTCAAGGACGATATCCGCAAGCTCGCAGAACAGCTCCCCGACAGCGCTACCTGGGACGAGGTGATGTACGAGGTGTACGTGCGCCAGAAGATTGCCGACGGCGAGATGGCCGTCGCGGAGGGGCGCACCGTGCCGCACGATCAAGTCAAGAAGCGCTTCACCTTGGCATGAGGATCGCCTGGTCGGAGCCAGCGCTCGCCGACCTCGCGGCCATTCACGACTATATCGCTCGCGACTCCGCGCACTACGCTCAGCGCTACGTCGTCAGGCTCATCGCCGCCGTAGAGCCTCTCGAGACCTTTCCTCAGCTAGGCCGTATCGTCCCCGAAGGGGATGGTCGCCATCGCGAGATTCTCCTCCACCCTTACCGCATCATTTACCGAGTGGAGGGCCAGGAGATCCTCATCGTGACCGTCGTGCACGGCAGGCGCGATCTCGCTGGCGCCGACAAGGAGCCCTGGGACAGAACCTGACCCCCTCCGGCGACTGCCTGAACCGCTGGTGTTGAGAAGCGGCGCCGTTGCCTTGAGCGACTACCACTTCGTACGCTCGAGGATGCGACGCGAGGCGGTGGAGACCGGGAGGTCCTCCTGCTCGACTCCGAGATCCGCGTAGAGCCGATCGAGGCTTTCCGTCACTCGGTCCGGCGCGTGCCGCGACACATACTCGCTGAGCGCCCGAGAGTAGAGCTGGCTGCGGCTGATCTCGAGCTGCCGCGCGAAACCCTGCGCGTCCTCGAACACTTTGTCGGGAATGGAGATAGCAGACTGATACTCCAAGAATAACCTGCCGGATCCGCTTCCTGGCAGATAACCTGTCGAGGCCGGTTCGCTCGGGGTGTCAACTCAGCTCGGCGACATCGAGGGCGACGTCGAGGGCGGGCGAGCTGTGGGTGAGCCAGCCGACGGAGAGGAGATCGACGCCGGTCGCGGCGATGGCAGCGGCGGTGTCGGGGTGGATGCCGCCCGAGGCTTCGGTCACGGCCCGGCCGCGCGCCAGGCTCACCGCCTGGCGCAAGACGTCGAGCGGCATGTTGTCGAGGAGGACGGCGTCGATGCCCAGGGCGAGCGCTTCTTCGAGCTGCTCGAGCGAATCCACCTCCACCTCGATCTTGACCATGTGCCCGACCCCGCGGCGGGCTCGCTCGACCGCGGGCGCGAGGCCGCCGGCGAGGGCGCGGTGGTTGTCCTTGATCATGACGGCGTCGTCGAGGCCGAAGCGGTGATTGCTGCCGCCGCCGGCGCGCACGGCGTATTTCTCCAGGGCGCGCAGGCCGGGAGTGGTCTTGCGCGTGCAGACCACGCGGGCGCCATGGGGAGCCACCGCGGTGACCAGGTTGCGAGTGGCCGTGGCCACTCCGCACAGGCGGCCGAGCAGATTGAGCGCCGTGCGCTCGGCCGAGAGGATCGGGCGGGCGGCGCCGCGGATGGCGGCCAGCGCGGCCCCGGCCGCGGCGTCCTGGCCGTCGGCGGCGCGCGGCTCGATTTCGAGGGTGGGGTCGAGCAGCCGGAAGGCCGCCAGCGCCACCGCCAGGCCCGCGATCCGGCCTTCGGCCCGGGCGACGAGAGAGGCCTCGGCGCGCTGGTCCGGCAGCAGCACGGCGTCGCTGGTCAGGTCGCCGGCGCGGCCGAGGTCCTCGGCGAGCGCCGCTTGCACCAGCGGCTCGTAGAGAAGCGGATAGAGCGGCGGCAAGTGGAGGGGGCCGCTCCCGGTCACGCCGAGGGGCTCCCCGCCGCCGCCGCGGCAGGCGGCTGGCAAGCGGCCGGCGCGGCGGCGGCAATCGGCCCGCCAGCGGCAAGGATGGCTGGGGCATCGGCCCCGGCGTCTTCGCAGAGCGCCGAGCCGTCCGCGGCGGCGGTCACGAACTGCCGCCGGCGCCAGGACGGGTCGGGGGCCGGATAGTCGGAGCGGAAGTGGCCGCCGCGGCTCTCGCGGCGCGCCAGGGCGGCCGCGGCAACCAGCCGGCCGGCGGCGAGCAGGTTGCGCGCCTCGCCGAAGGCGACGGCGGAAGCGCCGTCCTGCCCGCGCCCGCGGTCAGCGCGAGCGCCGCGGCAGCGCGCGGCGAGGCGATCGAGATCGCGCAATGCCGAGCGCAGGCCGCCGGCGTCGCGCACCAGGCCGACTCGCTCCCACATCAGCCGGCGCACCGCCAGCGCGAGCTCCGCCGGCGCCGGCTCGGTCACCGCTGCGCCGCCCTCGGGCCGCCCCGCCCCTGCCGCCGATGCCCCCGATGCTTCCCCTGCCTCCCCTGCCTCCCATGCCTCCCATGCCTCCAATACCGCCGCGCCGTGGCCTGGCCCAGGACGGGGCTCTCGGCCGGCACCTGTCCCGGGCTCCCTCTCGGCCACGGTCCACAGCTCCTCCCCGTCGCCTGCGACCCAGGGTTCCCCTCCGCCGCTCGCCGGTTCGCCGCCGCACAGGTCCGCGGCCACCCGCGCGCCGAAAACCAGCGCTTCGAGAAGCGAGTTGCTGGCCAAGCGGTTGGCGCCGTGCGCTCCGGTCGCCGCCACCTCGCCGCAGGCCCACAGGCCGGGCAACGAGGTGCGGCCATTGGCGTCGACCGCGACGCCGCCCATGTGGTAGTGGGCGGCCGGCGCGACCGGCAACGGCTCGCGGCGAGGGTCGAGGCCACGCTGCCGGCAGAGGGCATAGACCGTCGGGAAGCGCTCGGGGAAGCGCTCGCCCACCGCGGCGCGCGCATCGAGGAAGACCTGCCTTCCGGCCGCCAGCCGGCGCCAGATTGCCCGCGCCACGACGTCGCGCGGCGCCAGCTCGCGGTCCGGGTGCTCATCGCTCATGAAGCGAGTGCCGCGGTCGTCGATGAGCACGGCGCCCTCGCCGCGCAGCGCTTCGGTGAGCAGCGGAAGCGGCTCGCCATCGGCGGCCACCCCGGCGAGCGCCGTGGGGTGGAACTGGACGAACTCGAGATCGGCCAGCCGGGCGCCGGCGCGAGCCGCCATCGCCAGACCGTCGCCGGTCGCCTCGCGCGGATTGGTGGTGTGCAGGAAGAGCTGGCCCAAGCCCCCGGTCGCGAGCACCACCGCCCGGGCCAGGTGAAGGACGCGGCGCCCGCCGGGTCCCCCGCCCGGGCCACCCCCTGAATGGAGGGCCAGGACGCCGAGGACCCGGGGCGAAGCCCCGGCCAGCGGAGCCCCGGCCAGCACGAGATCGAGGGCGAAAGTCTCGTCGACCAGCTGGATCGCGGGAGCGCGGCGCACCGCGGCGAGCAGGGCGCGCACGATCTCGGCGCCGGTCGAGTCGCCGTGGGCGTGCAGGATGCGGCGCCGGCTGTGCGCCGCCTCGCGCCCCAGGGCGAGGCGGCCGGAGGCATCGCGGTCGAAGCGCGCGCCGAGGGCGACCAGGGCGCGCATCTGCCGCGGCCCCTCGCCGGCGAGCAGCTCGACGATGGCGGGATCGTTGAGGCCGGCGCCGGCGGCCAGGGTGTCGGCGGCGTGGAGGGCCGGCGTGTCGTCGTCGCCCAGCGCCGAGGCGACTCCGCCCTGCGCCCACGCGCTCGCGCCGCCGCCCCCATGCGGGCCCAGCCGGGCCTTGGTCAGCACGCTGACCGCGAGCGGCGCGCAGCCCAGGGCGGCGCTCAGCCCGGCGGCGCCGGCGCCGAGCACCAGGACGTCCGAGCGCGAGATTTCGTCATAGGCGGCCGGCAGGCCGGCACCGCCGCCGGCCCGCGGGGCCGGGCGGCCGGGAGACGGCGCCGTCCGGGTCACGATCGCTCCCGGCGGCCGACGGCCAGCATGCGCTCCAGCGCCCGGCGCGCACGGGCCGCCACCTCGGGCGCCACTTCCACACGGTGCTCCATGGTCTCCAGGGAGCGCAGGATTTTGGGCAGCGAGATGCGCTTCATGTGCGGGCAGAGCGCGCACGGGCGGACGAACTCGACCTCGGGGAACTCGACCGCCACGTTGTCGCTCATCGAGCACTCGGTCACCATCACCACGCGCCGCGGCCTGGCCTCGCCGACATGGCGGATCATCGCCGCGGTCGAGCCTACGAAATCGGCCTCGGCCAGCACCTCCGGCGGGCACTCGGGATGGGCGAGGATCCGGATGTCGTCGTGCCCGGCGCGGAAGGCGCGGAGATCGGCGGCGGTGAAGCGCTCGTGCACCTCGCAGTGGCCGCGCCAGAGGATGACCTCGACCGCGGTCTGCTCGGCGACGTAGCGGCCCAGATACTCGTCGGGCAGGAAGATGACGCGCGGCACGCCGAGCGACTCGACCACCGCCACGGCATTGGCCGAGGTGCAGCAGACGTCCGATTCGGCCTTGACCGCCGCCGAAGTGTTGACGTAGGTGACGACCGGCACGCCGGGGTAGCGCTGGCGCAGCAGGCGGACGTCGGCGGCGGTGATCGCGGCTGCAAGCGAGCAGCCGGCGCGCGGGTCCGGGATCAGCACCGTCTTTTCCGGCGACAGGATCTTGGCGGTCTCGGCCATGAAATGAACGCCCGCGAGCACGATCACCTCGGCCGAGGTGCGGGCGCCGTACTGGGCCAGTGCTAGGGAGTCGCCGGTCGCGTCGGCGACTCCGTGGTAGATCTCCGGCGTCTGGTAGTTGTGGGCGAGCACCACCGCGTTGCGCCGCCGCTTGAGCTCCGCGATGGCGGCGATGTAGGGGGCGTGGACGGCCCATTCCAGGTCAGGGATGACCGCGCGCACCCGCTCGCGGATGGCCGCGGTGGCGCGGGCCACCTCGGGAGTGTAGGCTGGCGAGACGGCGGTGTCGCGGGCTTCTTGCAGGCTCATCGCACTCCCTCCTCGCTTTTCTCTATACTCCTCTTTATGCTCATGATGAGCATAAAGAGGAGCTAGGAAAAGGCCGGCCATGCCGGCCTCCTCTTATACTACGGATGAGCATATTGTCTGTCAAGTCCGGTGGCCGAGGCACCCGGGCACGGGCGGCACCGGCGATCGGCCGCGAGCTCAGCGGTCACCCGCGCCCGGGGCTGGGACTACCCGAGTGACAGCTCGTAGGGGAAGCCAGCGACGGTGTAGCGGGCCGCGGACTCGCCGGCGAGCCTGGCGACCGTCGGGTAGACACCAGCCGGCGTTGCCCCCATCCACCGGCGGCCCCGCGGGACGACGATCAGCAGGCGATGCTCGTCCCCCACCGGCACCGCCGCCGGGCAGGGACCTGGCGAAGCCCCGCTGACAGAGGAGGGGGAATCACGACACCCGGCGGATGCCGGGGAGGCCGACGCCGGGGGCGGGGCGCTCGCGCAGGACGTCGCGGCGGAAGACGAAGAGCTCGGCGGGGCGGCCGCCTGTGGCGGGATGATGGCGGCCGGTGCCCTCGACGAGGCCGCCGTTCTCGATCAGGCGGCGGAAGTTCTGCTTGTGCAGCCGCACGCCGGCAAGCGCCTCGACGACGCGCTGGAGCTGCAGCAGGGTGAAAGTGGGGGGCAGGAGCTCGAACACCACCGGGCGGTACTTGAGCTTGCCGCGCAGCCGGCCGAGGGCGGTGGCCAGGATACGCCGGTGATCGACCGCCATCGGCCGGCCGGGCAGGGTGGCGGCGGGGAGGGCGGGCGTGCCGGAGCCCGGCGCGGCGCGCCAGGCCTCTGGGACCAACGCCGCCTCGAAGAGCAGCTCGTAGCGTTCCAGCACGCGCTCGCCGTCCCAGGCGGCGCCGCCGAGCCCGAAGACGATGTCGGCGCGCTCGCGACGTTCGCGGCGGGCGAGCGCGGAAGGGGTGCCGGCGGTCCAGCGCGCCAGGGTCGGAGCGATGGCGCGGTCGATCACCTCCGGCCGCCCCGCCCGCCAGTCCTCCCAGGGGAAGAACTCGTAGGCGTCGAGCCAGCGCGCCTGGCCCGCCACCTCGCGCTCGCGCTCGCGCACCAGCGCCAAGTAGGCCACGGCGATGATGCGCGGCCTGCCCCGGCTCTCGGCCGGGTCGCGATCACGATCGCCGAAGGTGTAGAGCTGCTCGACGTAGCCGAGCTCGATCCCGGTCTGCTCGCGTACCCAGCGGCGCAGCCCACGGTCCAGGGTACGGTCGTTCTCAGGGTCGAGCGGCCCGAATGGGAGGGCATCCTCGGCCCCGGCGCCGTGGCTGGTATCGGGGCCGGGCCGCCGCACGGTGAGAATCCTGGGCACCTCGTCGGTGACCGCCGCGATCACGGCGTTGAGGCCGATGGCGATTTTCGGCATGGCTCAGGACAGCGCAGGGCACTCGGCCAACTCGCCGGGAGAGCTTATCGCGAGGCAGCCGCCGGCAGGTTGGCGCCGCGGGGCCGCTCTCGCGAAGGGAACTCGAGCCAGGCCAGTTCAGACTCCTCGATCACCCCTTGACCACGCCGATGGGACGCAGCCGGGCGACCTTGCGGCTGAGGCCGGCGCGCTCTACCACTTCGACCACGTCGGCCACGTCCTTGTAGGCCTCGGGCATCTCCTCGGCGACGGTTGCCATGCCGGCCGCCAGGACCGCCACGCCTTTGGCCGCGAGCTCGGCGAGCAACGAGCGGCCGCGCGCCGCCGCCTTGGCCTGGTGCCGGCTCATCCTCCGTCCCGCCCCGTGACAGGTCGAGCCGAAAGTCTCTGCATAAGCGCGCTCGGTGCCGGCGAGCACGAAGGAGTAGCGCCCCATGTCGCCCGGGATCATCACCGGCTGCCCCACCGCGCGGTAGGCCGCGGGCACTTGCGGGTGGCCCGGTGGATAGGCGCGCGTCGCGCCTTTGCGGTGGACGCAGGCGCGCACCCGCTCGTTGCCGTACCCGGCGCCGCTGAAGGTCTCGAATTTAGCGATGTTGTGGCAGACGTCGTAGACCGTTTCGAGGCCGACCCGTTCGGCGGTCGAGCCCAGGGCCGCGGCGAAGCTCTCGCGCGCCCAGTGGCACATCACCTGGCGGTTGGCGAAGGCATAATTGGCCGCCGCCGCCATCGCCGCCAGGTAGCGGCGCCCTTCGGCGGAACGCAGCGGCGCGCAGCACAGCTGCCGGTCGGGCAGCGCGATCCCATAGCGCTCCGCGGCCGCCAGCATGACCTTGAGGTGGTCGGTGCAGACCTGGTGGCCCAGGCCGCGCGAGCCGCTGTGGATCATCACCGTGACCTGGTCGCGAGACAGGCCGAAGGCGCGCGCCGCGGCCTCGTCGTAGATCTCGTCGACCACCTGGACCTCGGCGAAATGATTGCCCGAGCCGAGGGTGCCGAGCTGGCCGCGCCCGCGCTCGTAGGCGCGGTCGCTGACCCCGGCGGCATCGGCGCCCTCGAGCACTCCTCCTTCCTCGATGGCGGCGAGGTCGGAGGCGGTGCCGAAACCGCGCTCGACCGCCCAGCGCGCCCCGCCCCGCAGCACGCCTTCGAGGTCGCTCCTGCCGAGCCGCAGGTCGCGGCGCCCGACCCCCACACCGGTCGGCACGTTGCGGAACAGATGCGCGAGGATGTCGTGGATGCGCGGCTGGACGTCGTTGCGGCTCAGACCTGAGCGCAGCAGCCGGACCCCTCAGTTGATGTCGTAGCCGACGCCGCCCGGCGAGACGACGCCGTCGTCGGCGTCCATCGCCGCGACGCCGCCGATCGGAAAGCCATAGCCCCAATGGATGTCGGGCATGGCGAAAGAAGCGGTGAGGATCCCCGGCAGCTCGGCCACGTTGGCGACTTGCTGCAGGCTGGCGTCGCGGCGGATGTCCGCCATCATCGCCGCGCTCGCGAAGACGATGCCGTCGACGCGCATGGCGCCGCGGCGCGGGATCCGCCAGCGGGTCTCGTCCACCCTTTCAACGTCGATCGCCGTTTTCTCACCCATGGCTCCTGCCTCCTTCCGGTCTAGTCCCCACCGACTCTGCCGACCCCGAGGGATGAAACGGCACTGCGATGAGGCATTGGTGGACTACTCAAAGCATCTATTGGATCTCCCCCCCGCAACCCCTCCGGCTCCCCTTCCCTGGCTTTCCGAAGCCGCCGGGTCCCTGCCCGGCGGCGCCAGGGGGGAAGGGGACGCCCCCGCCCATGGCGCGCCCAGTCTCGTTCGTTCAGATATCGAAGATGACCTGCGCCCGCAGGCCGGCCGCCGTCTCGGTGATGTCCAGGGCGTGATAGGTGACTCCCTTGATCAGCACTTTGATCGGGTGGCGCCGGGGGTCGAGCGTCTCGCCCCAGGCGCGCGCGGCGAAGGCGAGCCTCCCGCCGCCGCCGCCGGTCAGCTCGGTCAACCTGACATCGGCGCGCCGGAACAGCAGCTCCTCCACCTCGAAGGCGTAGACCAGCTCGTCCAGCCAATCGACGAGCAGCAGGTCGAGATGCGGACCCGCCAGGGCGAAATCGCGCGCCAGCCTCTCCTCGACCTTGCCGCGCTCGCTGATGATGTCGGTGAAGGCCCCCAGGGCTTCGGCGAAGAGCTCCTCGCGTGTCGCCGCGATGATCTCCACCGCGATGTCGGCCGTATGCTCGAGCTCGCGATACAAGACTTCCCCCACCCCCGGACCGATCGCGCCGCCGCGACCTTCCGTGGTTCCCCTCGCCCGTGCGCTCAGCCCGGGCTCGCGACCTGCGCCGCCGGCGAGGAGGCGGCTTCGGGAGCCACGGAAGCTGCCGCCGCCGGGGCCCAGACCAGGTGGCGGTCGAAGACCTGTCCGAAATGCCGCGCCAGCACCGAGGCGATCGCCGGCAGCGCGGGAGCGGCGCCCGCCAGGCGGGCGATGGAAGTCATCTCGATCTGGCGCAGGCCGCACGGCACGATGCCGGCGAACAGGGCCAGGTCGGTCGAGACGTTGAGGGCGAAGCCATGGGTGGTGAGCCAGTGCGAGAGGTGGACGCCGATCGAAGCGATCTTGCTCTCCCCCACCCACACCCCGACCAGCTCCTGGCCCTGGCGCGCCTCGGCGTGGATCGCGTAGTCGGCGAGGGTGCGGACCATCACCTCCTGCAGGTCAGCAACGTAGCGCCGCACGTCGCGCCGGTCGGGGCTGAGGTTGACGATCGGATAGCCGACGAGCTGCCCGGGACCGTGGTAGGTGACCTGGCCGCCGCGGTCGCACTCGACCACCTCGACGCCGTGCGCGGCGAGCCACTGCGGAGAAGCCATCACGTCCGCCCGGCTGGCGTTGCGGCCCAGCGTGTAGACCGGGGGGTGCTCGAGCAACAGCAGGCGCTCGGGCCCCTCGCCCCGCCGCAGCGCCTGGCGGGCGGCGAGCTGGAGCTCGACCGCGGCGGCATAGGGCACTCGGCCCATGTAATCCCAGAGCAGCGTGCGGGAGGCGGGCGGGGCTGCCATCGACGTCATTGTAAGGGCGGCGGCCCCGGCGGCGGGAGTGGGAGCGGCGCCGGGGGTCGCCGCCAGGCTGGCGGGAGGATCTGGCCCTTGCTGCTCGCCGCGACCAGCAGGGCGCTCGCGGCAATGGCGCAGAGGAGGACGACGAGGAGCGAGGCCTCCGGTCCGAACGCGCCTCCGGTGAGCAGAGGGGGGCCGGTGAGGGTGCCGTCCAGCAGGCCCGACCACTTGGTGCCCGAGATCGGCACCCCGAAGATGCCGCCCTGGGTGAAGTTCCAGGCGAAATGCAGCCCCGCCGCGAGCCACAGCCGGCGCGTCAGCGCGTAGGCGGCGCCGAGCAGGACGCCGGCGAGCGCGATGCCCAGGGTGCTCATCACGGTCGAGTGCGGGTTGCTCCAGTGCAGCAGGCCGAAGAGCGCCCCGGAGGAGGCGAGAGCCCACGCCGTCCCCAGCGGCTCCTCCATGATGCGGAAGAGGATCGCGCGGGTGAGGATCTCTTCGTTGTAGCCGGAGGAGACGGAGACGGCGAGAACCATGACGACGAAGGACACCGGATTGACTTTGTTCACGTGATAGCAGCCGAGCAGCCAGAGGCAGCCGATCACGGTGACGAACAAGCCGCTGCCCAGCAAGGCGCCGGCGGCCAGCTCGCGCGCCGCGCCGCGCAGAGAGAGCTCGGTGACGGGGCGGCGCTCGACGCGGTGGACGTAGAGCGTGTAGGCGGCGGTGGCCGCGGCCAGCACCGGAACGAGCAGCACGAGCTGGGAAGCGGCGCTGCGCGGGGAAAAGGCATGGAGGACGACCCGGACCAGCCAGCCGGCCCCGAACATCGCCGCCAGCACTATCGCCGCCGCCACGACGATGCGGGTGAGCGGGAACTGGAGCACCCGCCAGGCCAGGTCCCTCGCGGCGGAGGGATGTGAGGAGGGCAGACTCCCACCGGCCGGCGATCCAGCCGCGGCCTCTTCAGGTTCGATCATCAATCGAGCCGCTCGACGTCGAAGCCTTGCCGGGCAAGGGTCCGCTGCAGTTCCTCGACGTGCTCCTCGTTGCGCGTCTCCAGGGTCACCAGGACCTCGGCTTCCCAGAAGCCGGCATGCTTGAACACCCGGTCGTGCTGGATGCGGACGACATTGCCGCCGGCCTCGGCGATGCCGCGCAGCAGGTCGGCGAGTGCGCCGGGGCGGTCGGTGACGTGGGTCCTGAACCGGGCCAGCCGGTGGTGCTCGACCAGGGAGCGCTCGATGATGCGCGACAGCAGGTGGACGTCGATGTTGGCCCCCGAGAGGATGAGCACGGCGCTGCCGCCGCGCAAGCCGGGGAAGCGTTCGGCGCGCAGGGCGGCGAGGACCGCCGCCGCCGCCCCTTCGGCCACCGTTTTTCCCATCTCCAGGAGGTCGACGACCGCGGCGCGGATCTGCTCCTCGCCGACCGTCTCGATGGCGTCGACATAGCGCTGGATGTGGGCGAAGGGAAGGTCGCCGGGGCGTTTGACCGCGATGCCGTCGGCAACCGAGCGCTCGCCGGCGCGCTCGACCAGACGGCCGGCGCGGAAGCTCTCGGCCAGCGCCGGCGCCGCCTCGGTCTGCACGCCGTAGACCCGCACCGCGGGCCGGGTCTCCTTGATCGCCGTGGCGATGCCGGCGATCAGCCCGCCGCCACCGACCGGAACGACCACCGCGCCTGCCTGCGGCACCTGCTCGAGGACCTCGAGGCCGATGGTCCCCTGCCCGGCGATGACCTGGGGATCGTCGAACGGATGCACGAACGTCAGTCCCTCGGCGCGGCACCGGCGCATCGCCTCGTCGTAGGCGTCGTCGAAGCTCTCCCCGGCAAGGACCACGCGGCCGCCGAGCCGCTCGGTGCTGGCGATCTTGACCAGCGGCGTGATGACCGGCATCACCACGGTCGCCGGCGCGCCCACCAGGCGGGCGGCCAGGGCGACGCCCTGGGCGTGGTTGCCGGCCGATGCGGTGATGACCCCTTTGGCCACCTCGGAAGCCGACAGCGAGCGGATCTTGTTGTAGGCGCCGCGCACCTTGAACGAGCCGGTGGGCTGCAGCGTCTCGTACTTGAAGTACGTGTCGCCGCCGAGCTCCGTGGAGAAGACGAGAGAGCGCAGGCAAGGCGTGTTGGCCGCGACCCCGCGGATCGCCGCGCGCGCCGCCTGGATCTCTTGCAGGCCGATCAACGGGAACCCTGCTGGGGGCATCGTCTCAGTTCACCGCGCGAACGCGGCCTCCGCCGGATCATACCCTGCGCACGATAGAACAGCCTGGCAGCTTGAGCATCCCGACCCCCGTTACCGCCGAGAAAGGGGCTACATCCCGGAAGCCACGGCGACGGCTGCCAGGAAGCGGCGCAGCGTTGCCACTCCGCGGCTGAATTCGTCGTGCAGGCGGGCGTGGTCCAGGGTTCCATAGCCGTGGGCGATGCGGTTGCGCAGCCCGACGGCCGCCCGCAGGCCGTCGGCAAGCTCCCGATCGATCGCGCCCTGATCGGCGATCAGGCCGAAGGTCGAGGCGGCGTCCGTAGGCATCGGCCAGCCGGCGTCGGCCACCCAGTG
This sequence comes from Thermoanaerobaculia bacterium, assembly GCA_035544895.1. Taxonomy (GTDB): domain Bacteria; phylum Acidobacteriota; class Thermoanaerobaculia; order Multivoradales; family UBA5704; genus JASLEW01. The sequence continues at coordinate 47,682 of DASZZM010000021.1, read as the reverse complement.
GGCGGCCAGGTCGATGACATCCTGAATGGCCAGCATGAGATAGAAGCTTGCCAGGTCGCGGCCCCGCGGATCTGCCAGGAACTGCTCGCGCGACCGCGACACAAGGGTCTCGGCCTGCTCGAGGCGCATCGAGGCGCTGGCGATCTTGTGGCGTGCAATTTCAGGACGGACCATCTCGAGGGCCGGCTTTCTCCCGGAGGCGGCGGATTGCGGCTTCGTCGATCAGGCGGGCAGTCGGCGCCCAGTCCCACCAGTCGAGCATGGCGCGGGTACGGAAGTCGACCCAGTCGTTGCGGTCGCGGGCGACGAGGAGAACGCCGTCACGGGCGATCTCGAAGCGCAGCAGCGGGGGCGCGGAGTCGAGAAAGACAAGATCGACTTGGCGCTTGGCGGCCCGGCCCAGCTCGGCCTCGATCTTGACCCGTAGCTCGGGCGTATCCGGATCGAGGAGGAGCCCGATGTCGATGTCGCTGCCGGCGCGCTCCTGGCCCCGCGCCTGGGAACCGAACACGGTGGCGAAGCGAACGGCAGGGACGCTCGCCAACACGTCCCGCATCTGGTCGAGCAGCGCCACAGATGAATGCTACCAGGCTGGACCGGCCCGATGGCACTGTTCTTGCCTATCCGGTTCTTCGATGGGACCGGTGGAGCGTCCTCCGGGCCCTCCACCTGCCGCCGCTGCGGCGGGTGGCTTTTTCATGGGCGGGAGGCAATGGCGTGGCGGCCGATCGGCTGGAACGACTGCCTGACACGCGGGAAGCCATCGAGAGGGGGATCGGCGAGCGCCTGCACCTGGGGGCGCAGGTCTACGTGTCGCTGGGCGGCGAGGTGGTGGCCGACGCGGCCGTGGGCGAGAACCGGCCCGGCGAGCCGCTGACGCCGGGCCACCTGATGCTCTGGCTTTCCTCGACCAAGCCGGTGGCGGCGGTGGCAGTGAGCCAGCTCTGGGAGCGTGGGCTCCTCGAGCTGGACGACCCGGTGGCGCGCCACATTCCCGAGTTCGCGGCGCACGGCAAGGAGGCGATCACCCTGCGCCACCTGCTCACCCATACCGCCGGCATCCGCATGCTCGAGGTGGGCTGGCCGGGCGAGCCGTGGGAGCGGATCGTCGCCCGCATCGCCGCCATGCGCCCCGAGCCGCGCTGGGTGCCCGGACGCAAGGCCGGCTACCACCTGGCCTCGAGCTGGTTCATGCTCGGCGAGGTCGTGCGGCGGCTCGACGGCCGCTCCTTCTCCACTTACGTGCGCGATGAGATTTTCGCGCCGCTCGGCATGCTCGACTCGTGGGTGGGCATGCCGGTCGAGCGCTATCGCGCCTACCTAAGCGCGGGGCGGATCGGGGCGATGTACGACACGTCCAACGTCCAGAGCGAGCGTGGCGAGCGGGCCGCAGGCGCGCAGACCTGGGACTCCGAGGCTTGGTGCACGGGCACCAACCCCGGGGGCAACGGCTACGGGCCGCTGCGGGAGCTCGGGCGCTTCTACGAGATGCTGCTGGGGCGCGGCCGGGTGCCGGCCGGGGTGCCGGGCGGCGCGGGCCGCTCCATCCTCTCGTCCCAGGCGGTCGAGGCGCTCACCGCGCGGCACCGCACCGGCATGGTGGACCATACCTTCCAGCACGTCATCGACTGGGGGCTCGGCTTCATCGTCGACTCGCGGCAATATGGCGCCGACACCGTCCCTTACGGCTATGGCCACCACGCCTCGCCGCGCACCTTCGGCCACAGCGGCAACCGCTCCTCGACCGGCTTCGCCGATCCCGAGCGCGGCCTCGCCGTCGCCTTGACCTTCAACGGCATGCCGAGCAGCGCCGAGCACGAGAGCCGCATCCGCGCCGTGCTCGACGCCATCTACTGCGATCTCGGGCTCTTGTCTTAGTTGGCTTGCTCCGGACTCACCACTGGCAGGGTGATCGACGACGACAGCGGGCGAGAGTGGTAGATCGTCTGGTGGGCTACTCTCCACTCGGTGTCCGTGGCGACCACGTTGCCCGTGTTCTGATTCGGGTTGTAGGCAGGCGCGGCGCTGCTCGAAATCTCCAGCCGGATCCGGTGTCCGGGCTCGAAGGTATGCGCGATATCGAAGAGCTCGATCCGGTAGCTCTCGACCTTTCCGGGCGTCAGCAGCTCCTCCCGATCGTACCCATTCCGGTAACGAGCACGGCGGATGCCGACCAGAGGCCCCAACATCAGCGCCGAGCCGGCGGGTCCGACGTCGGAGAGCACGGCAGTAAAGTCGGTGTCGCGTGCATCGGTCGCCGCCCGCAGGTTGACGACCACGCCGCCGATGACCTCGAGGGTCTCTTTCAACACGTCGCTGGTGTAGACCAGGACGTCCTCACGAGCCTGGGCCGCCCGGCGGTCCGATCCCCACTCTCCCAGGCTGCCGGGGACCGGGTTCTTGGGGTCGAAGGCGAACCTGTCCGGAGGCGAATCGGCAGCCGGCTCCCAGCTGAGCTTGCCGTCGCCGCTGCTCGAGTTGGCGTGGCCTCCGCCCGCCAGATAGAGCTGTCGCGGCCTTGCAGCCGCAGGTGGATAGTCATCGAAGCTCCGCCAGACATTGGCTCCGGTCACATAGATCCGCGCGCGAGGGGCATCGAAGCTGGAGCTCTTGCCCTTCAGGCACCAATCGAAAAACGCCAAGTGAATCGCCTTGCTGTCGACGATCGAATCGGGTGAGAACTGGCTGTCGCCTACCTTGGTCGATCCGCCCCGGAAAGCCTCGATGTGTCGCCAGGGACCCACGAGCAGGAACTGCCGGTCTCGTCTCGGGGCGTTGGCCATGAGCCCCCGCCAGTAGAACAGCGAGCCCGGCTGGTCGGCGTCGTACCAGCCGGTGACGGTCAAGGTGGGTATGCTGGCCGCGGCGAAATCCTTCGCAGTGAAGCGCAGCCGGTCCCAGTAGGGACCCGTGGTCGAATTGGTGAGCCAGTCGCGATAGAGCGGCATCTTCCGCCCCATCACGGAGTCGGCGGTCAGGATCGGCCGGTGGGCCAGGACCTTGGCCCAATTGATGTCCCCTGAATTGGCCTCCTGGTCGATGCGGCCCGACACCTCGTTGACCCAGGCGAGCGCGCCGGCCTCCGAGAAGGCGCCGCCCGTGTAGGGAAACTCTTCGAACCAGCGGCCAGCCGCCGCCACCGGCGCTATACAGACCAGGTGCGGCGGCTGCTCACGCGCGGCCAGCCATTGCGCCGTGCCGAGATAAGAAGGCCCCAGAGTGCCCACTCGACCATTCGACCACGCTTGCGCCGCCAGCCACTCGATGGTGTCGTAGCCGTCCCTCCCTTCGCCGAAGAAGGAGTCGAACGTTCCTTCCGAGTCACCCCGGCCCCGCGTATCTTGGACGGCAAAGGCATAACCGCGACTCGCGAAATAGCGGGCCCATTCGTTCAGCCCGAGCCCGGTCTTCAGATAGGGAGTTCGCGCCAGCAAGACGGGGTAGCGGCCGGGCGGCTCGGGCAGCCATACGTCGGTGGCCAGCTTGATCCCGTCCCGCATGGGGATCATGACGCCGAATTCCAAGCGCAGCGCCTCCGGAGCCGGAGGTTGGGCGGCCGTGCTCGAGGCCGCCACCAGCAACGTGAGGCATCCGCGCCACGCTTTCTTCATTGTCTCTTGCGCTCGCGAAGGGAGCCCCAGACGATCCAGGCGCCGATCAGGACCAGGGCCACCGGCCAGAGATCGACGAGGAAGTCGACGTCGAGGCGGGTGTAGCGATCCACCAGGGCGAAGAGGCCGATGATCACCAGGATGCCGCCGGCGGTGAAGCCCCCCTGGTCGGCATGGGGGATCGGCGGCCGGTCGGGCAGCCCGAGGTCCTGCGCGTAGCCGAAGTTGATCAGAGTCGCCTGGCGGAAGGCGTCGATCATGTTGAACGGCCAGAAGAAGCCGATGGCCAGGCCGAAGAGCGGATGGTGCCGCGCGGCGATGGCGATCAGGGACGCGCCGATCAGGAAGGAGGTCACGCCGCGCAGGTAGAGGCCGTTGTAGACGTTGCCCAGCCCCGGCATGATGGAGAGCAGGGCGGCAAACCAGGGGCTCTTGGGCAGCCATCCCGCCGCCGGGGCGGCGCCCGGACCCTCCGCGGCCAGGCGGGAGGGAGCGGTGGGATGGCCGGAAGCGGCCGGAGGGGCAGAGGCCGTCTCAGAGGGTTGGGGGTCGTAGGCGTGCAGGCTTTCGCTCATCGTTTCCTCTTTCTGTTCGAGTGATCGGATGCAAGGAGCTCCTCGGTCGCCCGGGTCAGCCGCTGGCCGAGGCCCTCGACCGACGCGTGGAGCGATCGGCTCGCGGCGCCGCAGCCGGCGGCGACCGTGCCGGCGAAGGTCTCGAGAGGCCCCGGCCGGTGAGACGAGCTGCCCGCGGGCGCCGGCGCGGCGCTGAAGCGGTTCAGCGACTCCACGAGATCGCGGCCGAGGGCGGCGGGCCCGCCGAAGGCCGACCCGGCGGCCAGGGTCAACAAGCAGCTGGCGGCGACGGCATAGCGGGCGCTCCGCAACCACAACGGCGGCAGCCGCCCTGCCCGCCAGCCGCGCCGGCCGCGCGCGCCGCCTGCGGCGAGCTGGTGCAGACGGAGAGCGAGGCCGGGCGGCACGGCGATCTGCGGCAGCGGCGCCTGGCCTTCCTGCCGGGGAATGCACTCCAGCGCGCGCCGCAGGCGCGCCGGCAGTGGCAGGTGCAGACCGGCCTGGCTCAACATTGCAATGCCTCGGCGAGCAGCGGCGACAGCCGCACATCGGCGGCGCCAGGCGCCGGCTCGGTCTCCACATCGGTGGCGCGCGCCGGCCCGGTCTGCACGCCAGCAGCGCCAGGCGCCGGCCCGGACCTCTCACGAGTCCCCTGCTGCACGGCCTGCCGCGCGGCTACCCTGGCGGCGAGGTCGCGGCGGGCGCGGTGGAGGCGCGACTTCACGGTCCCTACCGGCATTTCCAGGTAGGCAGCGGTCTCGTCCTCGCTCCACCCCTGGAGGTCGCGCAGCACGGCCACCTCGGCGAGCTCCTCGGGCATCTCCTCCAGGGCGGAATAGACGGCCCGTAGCTGCTGCCGCCGCTCGGCGTCGGCGCGCGGATCGTCGAGCGCCGGCAGGCGTTGCAACACCTCTTCCGGAACGGCCGTCGAGCGGCGCTCCTGGCGGGTGCGGCGGTAGTGGTCGATGCAAAGGTTGCGCGACAGGCGGAGCGCCCAGCCGGCCAGGGGAGCCTCTCCGCGGTAGCGGCCGAGATTCTGGAACAGGCGCAGGAAGATTTCCTGAGTGAGGTCTTCGGCTTCCTCGATCGAGCCGGCGAACTGCAAGGCCAGGTTGAACAGGCGCTGGGCATAGCGGTCGAGGATCTCGTCCCACGCCGCGACCTTGCCGGCGGCGGCCCGGCGCGCCAGCAAGAGGTCGGGAGTGGGAGGCGAGAGCGGCATGCGCAAGGGTTTCTCTACTGCTAGAGACGTAGATCCGGATGGAAAGGTTCTGGCGCGGGTGTCGGCTCACTGGGCGAGGCGGCGCCAGAGAGTGACCTGGGTGCCGTTCGCATCGCGTGCGACCAGGGCTTCGACAGCGCGTTTGCGGGTGGCGTATGTGGCGGTGGCCACGACGCGGTAGCGGCGCGGGCCGAGGAGCTGGACGCTGCTGGCGACCGTGCCGCCCCCGAACGGGTGCTCGGCGATACCCGGGAAGGCGGGGGCCGCCGCCAGGTTGGAGAGGGTCTCGGCCAGCGCAGCGTCGGCGAGGGCGACGAGGGCGACGGTCTGCGCCTCCTGGCGGACCTGGCGCATGCGCCAGGCCAGCGACTCGCCGAGAAGCGCAAGGGCAAACGCCAGGATGAAGAGCACGAAGAGCGTCAGCAGCAGCGCATAGCCGCCCTCGCCCCCCTCGCCCCCCTCGAAACACCCGGCGCGCGCCCCTCGCGGTCGCGGTCGCGCAACGGCCCAGCCGGCCGGCTCCGTCACCATTGGCTGCCGAATCCCCCGCCGCGCGGGGCGAGGAAGAGAGTCTCGGTCCGGTCCTCTGCCGCCGGACCCCATTGCGCCGGGAGGAGCGGCAGCGGACTGCGGCGCACCCGGCTGCGCCGATAGGTGAGCTGCAGGCGCAAGAGCTGATGCCCCAAGGCGCCTCCCAGGTCGGAGCAGCCCCAAGCGCCGAGGCCGCGCAGGAGGGTATTGCCGCCCTGGAGGGCGCCGTCCGGCGCGAAGAGCGAACGGCGCAACTGGCCGCCGACTTTCTGGTAGAGCACCGTTCCCTGGGGGTGGCCCTGCAGCCAGAGCTGCCCGCAACCGCCGAGGCTGTCGGGCACCGCGGCAAACGACGAAGCCGCCAGCACGTCGCCGCGAATGCGGGCGATGACCAGGCTCGCGGCGGGATCGAGCTGTTCGCGGCCGGCGTCGACGAACATCTGCTGCGTTTCCATCAAGAGCTGGCCAGCCAGGGCCAGGGCGAGAATCACCAGGAGGAAGGAGATCAACAGCTCGACGAGGGTAAAACCGGCCTGGCGCCGTACGGTGCTCACGGGCCCTGGGCAGCGCCTGGCGTCTGCGCGCTTCGCCCTTCCGGGCCGGGTGTGCTCCCGAGGGGCGGCGGCTGGGCCTGCCTCCAGAACAGGGTCTGCACTTTGGGCTCGAAGCTCTGCCCGTAGACCGAGTAGCGGGCGCGCAGGGTGACCAGGTAGAGATCGGGGCGGCCGCCGCCCGTCACCTCGACGAAGACGACGAGGTCCCTGGGCGCACCGCTGCCGGCCGAGGTGACGAATCCGTCGAGCTGGCTCGACTGCAGAGGGACGACGCCGGCGCGGATGGCTTCGAGAGTCGAATCGAGCGCGCGGAGCGCTTCGCGCCTGGCGTCGAGGCGGCGCAGCAGCCGCGGCTGCTGCAGGACGAGAGCCATCCCCAGCAGCAGCGCCACGCCGAGGATGGCGAGCGCAACCAGGCTTTCGAGGAGAGTGAAACCGCCCCGCGGCTCGATCCGCTGCATCCGGCGGACTCCCCTGTCCCTACTTACCCAGCCAATAGACGATGCCGGCGTAGACCCACCACAGGCCGACGAGGCGAAAGATCCACAGCAGGTTGCGGACGCCGAGGAGGAAGAAATTGTGCACGGGGAAGGGAACGGCGATGGCAGCGCGGGAGGCCGGCCCCGGCATCGCCGGGTAGGCGAGCGAGGCCGCGAGGACGGTGAACCCCACGGCGAGCTGGAACAGGGCCGTGGCGGCAGGAAGCGCCGCGGGCCAGCCGAGGCCGGCGGCGGCGAGAGCGGCGAGGAGCAAGGCGAGGGGGATGAAGATCCCGCCACGCAATACCCAGCGCGCCGCGGCGAGGAGGGCGAAGAACCGCGCCGCCGGCGCCAGGTGGGCGGCGCAGCAGCGCGCCGGCTGGATGGTGCCGCCCGCCGCGAGATCGAGGGTGCGGGTCGAGGAGTCCAGCACCGCCGGCACCACCCGGTTGCACCACACGCATTTGATGGGCAGGACCCGCTCCATGTAGGGGCGGGCGAGGAGGCGGTGTCCCAGCATCAGCGCGAGCCCGGCCGCCAGGCTTCCCGCCACCGGCCGGGGGTGGCGCACGAAGAGGAAGAGCACCAGCGGGATGAACAGGAAGAGCGCGAGGCCAGCGGCCTGGATGCCCGCCCGTCGCAGGGCGGGAACGCTAGCCCGCATTTCTCATGCTTCCTCGTCGCGAGGGGCCGCAAATGGGCCAGGATCCAAGGCGCGCGAAGGTCGGACGACCGAGGCGTACTCGAAGTACGTCGAGAGAGTCCGACCGAGCGCAACGCCGGAGACAGGCCCATTTCCGGCGCCGCAGCAGAGGAGGCAGTGGAGTCGAGATGTGGCGCGGTGGTGTAGGGAAAGCCAGCCGGTTCCGGCCCTTTCGGTCCGGGGCGTAGGTAGCCTGCCCATTCTCCGTTTCCACATCCCGCTCATCAAACCGGACAGGCGGTTTTCCCGCATCCGGCTTCCGGACAAGGAGTCACGCGGTCGCCCACGGGAGATGGCGCGTGCGCTCGCTCAGGCGGACAAGTCCCAGCTTCTCATAGAGATAGCTGTCGGGGTGGCGCGTGGTGCCCCGATCCTTGAGCTTGTGCTTGCGGCGCAACCACTGGCGCAGCCGCCCGGCGGCGTGGTGGTCCACGCTCCGGTAGGCGTTGCTCACCGGCCCCAGGCAGAAGTAGTTCGCCCAGCCCACCAAGATGCGGTTGAGCCGGGCAGCCATCTGCTCAGGGTCGAGGGGCAGAGTTCGTCGATCCGTCCGTTCGCTGATCTCTCGGTAGAGTCGTTGGAGGCTCTGCCGCGACGGGCGCGTGCCCAAATAGGCCCGCCCCGTCTGCGCCGACCAGCAGCGGCCAATCGTGTAGCCCAAAAAGTCGAAGGACTCTTCCGGCAGACGACACCTGCGGGTCTTCGTCTCGTTGACCGTCAGCTTGAGCCGCTTCATCATGGCCCGCATGGCCTGCATCGCCTCCTCGGCGCTGCCACGGCAGCAGATCACGAAGTCGTCGGCGTAGTTGACGATCTGAGCGCCCAGCCGCCTCGCATGGCCCAGCTTCGTCCACCCCAGGACAAACCGCCGCATATAGAGATTGCTCAGCAGCGGCGACAGCGGCGCCCCTTGCGGGACGCCCCGTCCCGTGTCCTTGGCGCGGGTCGTTCGACGCTTCCTCCCCCGGTCGTCGGTCTCCTCCACCAGCGCCTTGAGCCACTGCTTGATGAGGCGAAGCACATGGCGGTCGCTGATGCGACGGGCGATCGATGTCATCAACTCGGCGTGGGGGATGCTGTCGAAGTAGCCGCTCAGGTCCGCATCGACCACCTCGCGGTGGCCGCTGTTGACCAAGGTGTGGACCTCCCGGACGGCGTCCAGACCGCTACGCCCCGGTCGGTATCCATACTGCTCCGGCGGCAGGTCGGCCTCGAAAATGGGACTCAAGACCAGCACCGCCGCCGTCTGGACCACTCGGTCGCGAACCGTCGGGATACCCAACGGCCGTTGACCTCCGCTCGGCTTCGGGATGTAGACCCGTCTAATCGCCTGCGGTCGATACCCCTTCTCTCTGAGCTCTCGCGCCAATTCGCCCAGCCACGCCTCCCGGCCCTGCGACTCGATGTCGGCGAAGCCCTGGCCGTCCACCCCCGCTGCTCCGCCATTGGCGGCGCAGAGACGGTAGGCGTAGTCCAGGATGTCCTCGCGGTACAGCTTGTCGTAGAGCAGATAGAAGCGATAGCCCGGCGATCCCTTCGCTTTGGCGTGCAACGCCGCTTGCAGCTTCCGGACTTTTTCAGGAGGCTCCAGGCTCATGCCACTCTCCTCGTCCTCGCCCCGTCAGGCGTTGTCCTTGAACTGAGGCCCCTTCGCTCCACCGGCATTACCCGGCTTCCTCGCTCCTACGGGCCTCTCCGCCACCCCAGACGGCCCGGCCTGGCCCTCGCGGGTTGCCGGTTCTCCTCACGCCAGGAGACCGCTGGGGTTTCCCGTGTTGCTGACGCTTTCCTCTTCCGTGCATGCCAACGCCATTACCCCGGTGGGACCCCTGGCCTGGGTCGCTCGTCCTCGGCCAGAGACTCCGGCCTTCCCCGTATCTCAGGCGGGTCGGCTCCCACGTTACCCTTTTCGAGGCCTGCTCAGCGTTCACTCTCGTTTCGGCCTGCACGTTCGCCAAGTCGCCCAAGGCGACCCTCTACACCGGAGGCTCCGATGGCTTCGTCTCCTCCACCACCGCTCCGATTGCTACCGGCCGGAGCGACCAGCTGCCGGGTGGGCTTCGCACCCACTGGAAAGCGCCGCCTTTGCACGGCGCACTGAGAAATGCGGGTTAGCCTTCGGTTGTAGCTCCCCCTGCGATGGCGGGCCGTCTCAGCCTGCACGGACCGCCGGGTCGCCGTGGAATCTCCCGCTCAACAGCGGCGTCAGTTACGGAGGCGATTTCGTGAAGCCCGAAGCCTCGACTCCGACCACGACGGCGCACGGGCCCGCTATGAGGAGGCCCTGCCGCTCTATCGCCGGGTGGGCTCAGTACGCGGCGAGGCCAACTGCATCATGGGCCTCGGCGACATCGCTCTTGCTCGCTCCGACCACGACGGCGCACGGGCACGCTATGAGGAGGCCCTGCCGCCTTATCGCCGGGTGGGCTCCGTGGTCGGCCAGGCAAACTGCATCCAGGGTCTCGGCGACATCGGCGCGGCGACCGGAGACGAGCCTTCGGCGCTTCGGCACTTCAGGGAAGCGCTTGGGCTCTATGAACGCATCCAGGAGCCTTGCTCGATCGGCCGGGCGCACGTCCGGCTTGCTGGAGTCGTGTCCGATCCCACGCAGCGCCGAGCTCATGTGGAAGCCGCCCGCCTGGCGTGGAGCAGCATCGGCCGCAACGACCTGCTGGCGCGCCTCCAGGACGGTCAGGCCCGCAGACCGGCGAAGAGCGCTGCCACCGAACAGCGGAAGCCCGGGATCACCTCGCCGCCCTCAAGATCGTCGCGCTCGGTGAGCAGGATCTCCCGTTCCCCAGCGGCGTGGATCTGGACGATGCGCTGCTGCGGGTCGATCACCCACACCGCGCGCACCCCGAGGCGCAGGTAGGCTGCGATCTTGGCGCGGATCTCGGCGGGACGATCGCCCGGGGAGAGGACCTCGACGGAGAGGTCCGGGGCCAGCTCGAGGAGGCCCGGGCCGATTCCCCCTTCGGGAAGGCGCGCCTTGGCGACGAAGGCGGTGTCGGGGCAGAGCACGGTGTCGGGAGCGCGCTCCAGCACGAAGGCGGTTGCCTCGCAGAACAGCTCTCCGAGACCGCGGCCGTAGACGTGGGGCCCGAGCGCCGCGGTCAGGCGACAGATCACCGAGCCATGCGGGCCGCCGGTCACCGTCATCGGCCGCAGGACGCCGCGCCACAGCTCCCAGGGCCGCACCGAATCGAGGAGCGAAGGAAGGTCTTCAACCGTGTGGAGCGTGGTGGTGACCATGGGAATCCCAGCCGCCGGTTCGTTCCCATCCTATCGGAGAAGACGCGAAACGGGCTCTCGAACGGCTCGACGGCGCGTTTGAGGGGCCACCGAGCAGGTCTGTGAGAAATCCCAACTAGAATGGTCTGACGCTTCGCCTATGGAAATCGCCTTCCTCACCCTGTTCCTGGGTCTGACTACCGGAGCGGGACCGGTCGCCCTGTCGGCGGGGCCCGCTGTGGTAGCGGTCGAGCTGCTCCTGGACGGCAAGACGGTGGCGCGGCTCGAGAAGCCGCCGTGGAGTGCCGAAGTCGACTTCGGCATGGACTTGCTGCCCCACCACCTCGTCGCGCGTGGTCTCGGCCTGGGGGACCGGGAGGTGGCGCGGGCCGAGCAGTGGATCAATCTGCCGCGGCCGGCGGCGGAGGTAGAGATCGTCGTCGAGAAGGCCGAGGCGGGCCGGCCGCGGGTGGCGCGCCTGACCTGGCAAAGCCTGACCAACGAGCGTCCGCTGGCGTTCTCCTTGACCCTGGACGGCCAGCCCCTGGAGCTCGACCGCGAGAACCGGTCGATCCTGCCCGAGCTGGCCGGCAGCGGCCCAGGACATGTGCTCTCCGCCACGCTGCGTTTCGCTCACGGCGTGGTGGCACGTAAGGACGTCGTCCTCGGCGCCGAGTATGGCGAGGAAATCGCGACCGAGCTGACGGCGGTTGCCGTGCGGCCGCGGCAGGGTGGCGCCTTGCCGCCAGCCGGACAGCTCCAGGACTGGTTCAGGGCAGACGGCAAGGCCTTGCGGGTGAGCGCGGTCGAGGTCGGCCCGCCGCACATCTTCGCGGTGCGCGCGCCCGGCGTGACCAGGAACTCCATGATGGCTCCATGGAGCATTCTGCGGCGGTATCAGTTCATCCTGCAACGCGGCAGCCGGATGCGCTTCGTCGCGACCCGAGTACGGGATCGGCTGGCTCCTCATGCACATCGTCGTGCCGGAGAGAAAGACGGCGCGGATCGCCGATGCGGTGGCCGTCGCGGGGCTGCAAGCCGCCGCCGTGGCCGGCCCCAGGGCCGTGCTCCTGGTCCTCGCCGCCGGCGCCAGGGACGGGAGCCGTCACGCCCCGCTGGCGGTCAGGCGCTATCTGGCAGCCATCCACGTACCGCTCTTCGTCTGGTCCGTCGATGAACCTGATAATTCGGCCAGGGAGGACTGGGGCACGATTGAACACATCGGCACGCAGACGAGGCTGGATCACGCCTACAAGCTCCTCCGCGAGGAGCTCGCCGCCCAGCGCGTCGTCCTGGTGGAAGGCCGCCTCCTGCCACAGTCGATCACCCTCACCGCCAGCGCCGCCGGGCTCCTGGCGCCGCCTTGACCTCGCGCGATATCGGAGGGTGGAGCGTATCCGTGGCGGTAGATGTTGCAGGCGATGGCGAGGTGGCCTATAATGCATACGCCAGCCTTGCCGGGACCCTAGAGCGGTCGGTAAGAAGTGGGCTCATGCCCACTTTTTTTGTTGGAGCCGATCGGGGGCGATTGGGAGCGAGGCGTAGGGGCAAGCACAGGGGGCGCAAAGGGGAGGCTGGCTGGAGACCGATGGAGGATCATGGCGGAGACGCAAAGGAAGCCCAAGGAGCCGAGAGCGCGGAGAGGGCCCAAGGAGCCGAGAGCGCCCAGGGCGTCCCTGGAGCCCATGGCGCAAAAAGCGCCGGCAATGACGCCCGAGCTCGAAACGGAGATCGCCCAGGTGGCGGCCGCCGCGGGTTCCGAGCTGGTGCATGCCGCCTGGAAGGGCGGGGTGCTGCGGCTGATCCTCGACCGGGCGGAAGGGATTACCCTCGGCGACTGCGAGCACGTGGCGCGGCAGGTCTCGGCGCTGCTCGACGTGCTCGACTTCGGCAAGAGCCGCTACGTGCTGGAGGTCTCCTCTCCCGGGCTCGACCGGCAGCTCTACAGGCCGAGCGACTACGAGCGTTTCCTCGGCCGGCTGGCGCGAGTCACCTTCGAGTCGCCCGGGCCGTCCGGAGCTCTCGGGTCCTCCGCAGGGGGCGCCAAGCGCACGGTCGTCGGGCGCCTGGCCGAGTTTCATCCCGCCGCGGCTCCCGGCGCGGCGGCGGAAGTCGTTATCGTGGACGAAAAGACAGGAGAGCGCCACGTCGTCGGGCTGGAGAGCATCCGGCTCGGCCGGCTGGAGATCGAGCTCTAGTGGCCTGGCGGCCAGGACGCGGAGCTTTGCCGCAGGTCAGCGCAGGAAATGGCAAGAACAGGAATCGACCCCATGCCCCAGGCACAGACGACTGAACTGAACCTCAACGAGATCTTGCGCCAGGTAGCGCGCGAGAAAGACATCGACCTCGAGCGCTGGATCGCCGCCCTCGAGGACGCCATGGCCTCGGCGGCGAAAAAGCAGCATCGCATCAAGGAGCCGGTGCGCTCGCGGCTGGACCGCGAGACCGGCCGGTTCGAGGCCTTCATCGTCAAGAAGGTGGTCGAGGAGGTCGAGGACCCGCTCGCCGAGTGGACCGTCGAGGAGGCGCGCGACCACCAGGCCGGCGCGCAGGTCGGCGACGAGATCCACCTGCCGATCCCGACCGACGGCCTCGGACGCATCGCCGCCCAGTCGGCCAAGCAGGTGCTCTACCAGCGCGTGCGCGAGGCCGAGCGCGAGAACATCTACAACGAGTACATCGACCGCGTGGGCGAAGTGCTCAACGGCACGGTCAAGCGCTTCGAGCGCGGCGACATCATCGTCGACCTGGGGCGCACGGAGGCGATCGTGCCGCGCGCCGAGCAGGCGCGTCACGAGCGCTACAGCCAGGGCGAGCGCATCCGCGCCGTCATCATCGAGGTGCACAAGCAGCCCAAGGGGCCGCAGATCGTGCTGTCGCGCACCGATCCCCGCCTGCTGGTCAAGCTCTTCGAGACCGAAGTGCCGGAGATCTATGACGGCACGGTGGTGATCAAGAACGCGGTGCGCGCGCCCGGCGAGCGCGCCAAGGTGGCGGTGTACAGCCGCGAGCGCGATGTCGACCCGGTGGGCGCCTGCGTCGGCATGAAGGGCTCGCGCGTGCAATCGATCATCCGCGAGCTGCGCGGCGAGAAGATCGACATCATCGAGCACAGCGACGACCTGGTGACCTTCGCCCAGAGCGCGCTGGCGCCGGCCAAGATCACCCGCGTCTCGGTCACCCACCAGGGGGAGGTGCCGCACCTCGACGTCATCGTCGAGGACGAGCAGCTCTCGCTCGCCATCGGCAAGCGCGGGCAGAACGTGCGCCTGGCCTCCGAGCTGATCGGAGCGCGCATCGACATCAAGAGCGAAAGCGACGTAAAAGACGAGGTCGCCGATGCCCTGGCGCGCATGCTCGAGACAGCCTCCGAGCCGGGCCCGGAAGCCGCCGCGGCCGACCTCTCCACGGCGCCGGGGGTCACGCCCGAGATCGCCCAGGAGCTCGAGGCCGCGGGCCTGGCGACCCCCGAAGACCTGCTCGCCGCCGGCCGGGAGGCGCTGCTCGAGATCCCCGGAGTCGAGCGCGAGACGGCCGACGGCATTCTCGCCTGGGCGCAGGAGCAGGCAGACCGCTCGGCCGAGCTGGCGAGCGCCGGCCGCGCCGACATCGGCGCCACCTTCCGCAAGCCGGGGTTGGCCCCGACGGCGATGGCCGACGAAGACTTCATGGCAGCCTTGAGCAAGGCTTTCCAGGAGAGCGAGCAGCAGCGGGCGAGCGCGGCCGCGAAGCAGCAGCAGGAGCAAGCCGACGAGGCTGCCAGCGCCCGCGAGAAGGCCGCGTCAGAGGAAGGATCCGAAGGCGGCGACGGCGGGGAGGAGCCCGGCTCCGGGTCGCGCTAGCGGGACACTAGGCCGGGATGGGGAGCGTTTCGACAGGAGTTGCCAAAGTTATGGGAAAAGTTCGAGTCCAGGACCTCGCGCGGATGATGGGGATCTCCAACCAGGACCTCGTCTTCAAGCTGAAGTCCATCGGCGTGCGGGTCGAGGGTGACGACGCCCACATCGACTCCGACATCATCTCCGCCATCCTGGCGGGCAAGAAGCTGCCCCATCCGCGCGAGGTGATCCTGCGCGACGCGCCGGCGGCGCCCGAGTCGCCCGCGACGGCGCGGCGCCGTGTCCCCGTCGGCCCGCCAGCGCGCCGGCCCCCGGCCAACCCGCTGCGCCCGGTGCGTCCGCGCACCCTCATCCAGAAGGTGGAGCCGCGTATCCAGACCCTGCCGGCCAGCGAGCGCCCGGCGCCGGCGAGCGCGCCGCCGCTGGGGGGCTCCTCTCAGCCCCAGGTGGCGGCGGCAGGAACGGCGCCTCACCTGGGGTCCGCGCCGTCGCCCTCGGCAGCGGCGCAGGCCCAAGGCCCGTCGCCGGCAGGCGCCAGCCTCTCCCCCGCCGGGGCCGATTCGGGCCTGCACGAGGCCGCGGGCGCCGGCGCCTCCGGCGGCATGGGCGCCGCGCCCGGCCTGGCGCCGGGCAGGGACTTCGCGCGCTCTGATCAGTACGCCGCGCGTTCCGATCGCTCCCCGGCGCGGGCGCCTGAAGCCGGCCGTCCCGGCACGCTCGCGGGCCGTCCCGGCGTGCCTGGGGCACAGCCGCCGGTGCGCGGCGTCTCGGCCGGGGGCGCCGCCGCGGCGGCTCTGCCAGGTTCGCGGAGCGCGCTCGGGGCGCGCCCGGCGGCCCCGGCGATCGGCGGATCGGCCCGCCCAGGCGCGGCGCCGGCAACCTCCGCCGAGGACGCGCTGCGCCGGCGCGAGCGGATCGAGGAGGCGCAGCGAGGGGAGAAGGCCAAGAAGAAGGCCAAGACCGGCAAGAAGCCCGCCCCACGCACGCCCGACTCCGAGGACCTCAAGGCCTACCAAGGGACGATCGAAGACATCGACGGCGCCGAAGAGGACCAGGAGATGGCGGGTGGCCGCCGCCGCCGGCGCGCCCAGCGCAAGGAGGAAGAGGAGAAGGAGGGCGGCAAGATCCTGGCCTTCAAGAAGGCCCCGCCGCTGGGCACGGTGATGATTGGCGAGGGCATGACCCTGCGCGAGTTCGCCGAGAAGCTCGGGGTCAAGGCCCGCGACCTGATCAAGGCCCTCTTCGACCGCGGCATCATGGCCAACATCAACCAGGTCATCGAGCCGGATCTAGCTCAGCAGCTCGCCCAGGACCTCGGCGTGGAGACCATGGTGGTGTCGTTCGAGGAAGAGGTGCAGCTGCGCGAGGAAGGCACCCGCGGCGCCCGGCCGGTCGAGGGCAAGGCCGCGCGCGCACCGGTGGTCACCATCATGGGCCACGTCGACCACGGCAAGACCTCGCTGCTCGACGCCATCCGTTCGTCCAAGGTCACCGAGAGCGAGTTCGGGGGCATCACGCAGCACATCGGCGCCTACCACGTAGACGTCAACGGCAGGCAGGTCGTCTTCCTCGACACTCCGGGCCACGAGGCCTTCACCATGATGCGGGCGCGCGGCGCGAGGCTGACCGACATCGTGGTCCTGGTCGTGGCCGCGGACGACGGCGTGATGCCGCAGACCATCGAGGCCATCGATCATGCGCGCGCCGCCCGGGTCCCCATCGTGGTGGCGATCAACAAGATCGACAAGCCCAACGCCAACCTCGACAAAGTCAAGAAAGAGCTGGCCGACCGCGGCTTGTCGCCCGAGGACTGGGGCGGCGATACGGTCATGGTGCCGGTCTCGGCGCTCAAGCGCGAGGGCATCCGCGAGCTGCTGGAGATGATCCTGCTCACCGCCGACATCCAGGAGCTCAAGGCCAGCCCCGAGATCCAGGCGCAGGGGGCGGTGCTCGAGGCGCGCAAGGAGGTCGGCCGCGGCATCGTCGCCACCGTCCTGGTGCAGGACGGAACCTTGCGCATCGGCGACGTCTTCGTCTCCGGCGCAACCTGGGGGCGCGTGCGCTCGATGAGCGACGACCTGGGCCGGCGCTCGCAGGAGGCGGGTCCCTCGACTCCGGTCGAGGTGACCGGTTTCAACGATCTGCCCGACGCCGGCGATCTCTTGCAGGTGGTCGAGGACGAATCGCGGGCGCGCGGCATCGCCGAGTTCAGGGCGCAGGAGGTGCGCCACCGCGACCTGACCCCCACCCAGGGGCGGCTCTCGCTCGAGCAGCTCTACGACCGCATCCAGGAGGGTGAAGTCAAGGAGCTTCCGGTGGTGCTCAAGGCCGACGTCCAGGGCTCGGTCGAGGTGCTCAAGGATGCACTCGGCAAGGTCAACACCGACAAGGTCAGGCTCCAGGTCATCCACGCCGGCGTCGGCGCGATCTCCACCAACGACGTCTTGCTCGCCTCGGCGTCCAAGGCCATCGTGGTCGGCTTCAATGTCCGTCCGGAGCGCAGCGCCTCCGAGCTGGCCGAGAAGGAAGAGGTGGATATCCGCCTGCACACCGTGATCTACGAGCTGATCGACGAGCTGCGCAAGGCGATGACCGGCCTCCTCGATCCCACCTTCCGCGAAGTCGCGACGGGCCGGGCCGAGATCCGCGACACCTTCAAGGTGCCCAA
Source organism: Thermoanaerobaculia bacterium (assembly GCA_035544895.1). Classification (GTDB taxonomy): domain Bacteria; phylum Acidobacteriota; class Thermoanaerobaculia; order Multivoradales; family UBA5704; genus JASLEW01. The sequence goes on along the minus strand of DASZZM010000021.1, from coordinate 30,269 downwards.
GGTGGGAACGGTGGCCGGCTGTCACGTGATCGAGGGCACGATCCCGCGCAGCGCCTCCGTGCGCCTGCTGCGCGACAACCGGGTCATCTTCGAGGGCAAGATCGCGTCGCTGCGCCGCTTCAAGGACGACGTCTCCGAGGTGCGCGCGGGCTTCGATTGCGGGATCGGCCTGGAGCGCTTCCAAGACGTCAAGCCGGGCGATGTGATCGAGGCTTACGTCCGCGAAGAGGTAGCCCCGGTCCTCTGACCCGGAGTCGGTGCTAGAAAGAAATTCGTTAGTGCGTGAGAGGGAGGGGGCGTCCCCTTCCCCCCCGATTCCATGATCGTGGCCATCTCCAGCTTCGAGCTGCACCTTCCCGAGAGCCGCAGTCTCAAGGATAAGCGGCGGGTGGTCAAATCGTTGATCGAGCGCCTGTACAACCGCTACAGGGTCTCGATCGCCGAGACCGGCTTCCACGACCTGCACCAGCGGGCGGAGATCTCGCTGGCGGCGGTCACCCAGAAGGAAGGGGAGATGGAAAAGCTCCTGGACGGCGTGCGCGATGTGGTGGAAAGCGTGCCCGAGGCGTACCTGACGCGCTGGGAGCCGCAGATCCTGGAGGATGGGCGGTGAGCCGGCGCACCGGACGGGTCGCCGACCTGCTGCGGGTCGAGCTCTCCGATCTCCTGCTGCGCCAGGTCCACGATCCGCGGATCAAGCTAGTGAGCGTCGTCGAGATCGACGTCAGCCCGGACCTGTACCGCGCCGTGGTCAAGGTCTCGGTCCTCGGGCTCGAGGAGCAGCGGCTGGCGGCAGTCGAAGCCTTGCGCCATGCGCGCGGCTTTCTGCGCACCGAGCTGGCCCACCGGCTGCGGCTGCGCGTCACCCCGGAGCTGGTTTTCGAGCTCGACCGCGGAGCCGAGCAGAGCCAGACCATCGCTGATCTCTTGGAGAGCCTCCATGGGCGGGATGAAAGCACCTGAAGACCTGCTGCGCAAGATCCGGCAGGGCAACCGTTTCCTGCTGACCAGCCACGTCAACCCCGACGGCGACGCCATCGGCTCGGAGCTCGGGCTGGCACGTCTGCTCCGCCTTCTGGGCAAGGGCGCCGTGGTCTGGAACCGCGATGCGATGCCCGGGCTGTACAATCCGTTGCCGGGCAGCGACCGAGTGGTGAGCGGCGAGGAGCCGCCGACCGGGTTTCCCGAGAAGTTCGACGCCACCATCGTGCTCGAGTGTCCGAGCCCGGACCGCACGGGCCTCGAGGGCCACCTCGCCGCCCTGCCCATCCTCAACATCGACCACCACCTGGGCAACCAGCACTACGGAGCGGTCAACTGGGTGGACTCCGCCGCCCCGGCGGTCGGCGAGATGATCTACCGGCTGGCCCAGGCGCTCAAGGTGGCTTTGGAGCCCGAGATCGCGAGCTGCCTCTACCTGACCCTGGTCACCGACACCGGCGGCTTCCGCTTCTCCAACGCGACCCCGGCCGCCTTCGAGGCGGCCGCGGCGCTGGTGCGCGAGGGCGCGCAGCCCGAACAGGTGGCGCAGTGGCTCTATGAAAGCCAGCCGGAGGGCGCCCTGCGCCTGCTTGGCGAGATGCTGCAGACCCTGGAGCTGCACGCCGGGGGGCGCATCGCGACGGTGCGTCTCGATCCCGAGATGTTCCGCCGCGCCGGCGCCGCGCCCGGCGACTCCGAAGGGCTGGTCGACTACCCGCGATCGATCGCCGGCGTCGAAGCCGTGGCGCTGATCCGCCGGCGCGACGACGGCCTCAACAAGATCTCGTTGCGCAGCCGCGGCGAGGTGGACGTCGAGAAGATCGCCCGCCACCATGGCGGCGGTGGGCACCGCAACGCGGCGGGATTCGAGATCGCCGGCGAGACCGCGGAGGTGCAGCGGAAAATGGTCGCGGCCCTGGAAGCCGCGCTCGACGCCGCGCCTCGAGCGGAAGCGGGCGGGCCGTGACGCGCGATGGCCTGCTGCTGATCGACAAGGAGCCCGGTTACACCTCGCACGACGCCGTGCAGCGCCTGCGCCGCCTGCTGCGGCAGAAGAAAGTAGGTCACTGCGGCACCCTCGATCCCGACGCCACCGGCCTGCTGCTGCTGTCCCTGGGCACCGCCACCCGCCTGACCCGCTTCCTGATCCGCGCGCCCAAGGTCTACTGCGGGGCCATCCGCTTTGGCGTCGCCACCGACACTTACGACGCCTCCGGGAAAGAGGTGGCCCGCGCCGATCCGGAGGCGGTCGCGCGGCTCGACGTCGAGACGGTCGCCGCGGCGATGCGCCGCTTCAGCGGACAGATCGAGCAACAGGTGCCGCCCTTCTCCGCCAAGAAGGTCGACGGGGTCAAGTTCTACGAACTGGCGCGGCGCGGCGAGGAAGTGCCCGCCGAGCCCAAGGAAGTGACCATCTACGAGCTCACCCCTACCTCCGAGCTCGTGGATGGCGTCATCCGCTTCCGCCTGGGATGCTCGTCGGGCACCTACGCCCGCGCCCTCGCCCACGATCTCGGCCAGACCCTGGGCCTGGGCGCTCACCTCGCCGAGCTGCGCCGCACGCGGATCGGTACTTTCGACGTCGAGTCGGCGGTGACCTTCGGGCGCCTCGAGGAGATGGTCCGCGACGGCGAGCCGCCCGGTCCCGCCTGGGTGCCTTTCGACCAGATCCCGCTGCCCTTCGGCGAAGTCACCACCGACCCGCAGCAAGAGCAACGCATCGGCCACGGCCAGACCGTCCTCGTCCGCGATCTCGCCGGCGACGAAGGCGACTGGGTCCGTCTCGTCAACCGCCGCCGAGAGCTCATCGCCGTCGGCGTCGTCATCGAAAAGATCGGCACCGCCGGGGTCGGCATCGTCCAGCCGAAAGCGGTCTTCCGGCAATGAGGAGACCACGTAGCTTTTCCTAGAACGAGAGTCGTGCCCTGAGAGGTTGGGGGCGTGCTTTCCTCGTGTGTCGCAGCGGGGGCGCTGGTGGGCCGCACGCCAGCACTTGGACTACGCCAAAGGATGCTGGCGCGCGGCCCACCAGCGCCCCCGGGAGCACCGTGAGCGCGCTTTCTCAAAACGAAACTGCCGCGAGAGGGCGGGGGCGTCCCCTTCCCCCCCGGAGGGGTGGGAAGGGGATTGAGGGGTTGCGGGGGGCGATCCGATAGATTGGAGGCCGCCATCGCAAGTTAGCGAGCGCTTTTTCTTCCGTCGTTGCCCAGCCCCTTGTGCTACACTATGCCCCGGAAAAAAGATAGGCAAGCAAAGAAAGAGAGGAGTTTGCTTGGCGCAAACCACAGAGGCCAAAGGAAAAATCGTCGAGGACTACAGGATCCACGAGCGTGACAGCGGATCGCCGGAGGTGCAGGTGGCTCTGCTCACCCACCGCATCTCCGAGCTCACGGACCACTTCAAGGCCCATACCAAAGACCACCACAGCCGCCGCGGCCTTCTCAAGCTGGTGGGCCGCCGCCGCCGCCTGCTCGACTATCTCAAGAAGCAGGACGTGGAGCGCTACCGCACGACGATCGAACGCCTGGGGCTCCGTAAGTAAAGCCCTGCCCGCCCGGCCCCCGCCAAGGAAGCCTCCGGGGTTGCTTCGCAAGTCCCTAGAAGACCTTGGCCAGGCGGTTGAAGGGGCATCGATCGCCCCCGGGTCGGAACCCTTCGTTCCCGTGCCACGCGGACGGCAGCCGGTCGCAGCCAGGCGGAATCGCTGCAGACCGCCGATTGGAATCGCCGTAGGCCGGCGAGGCGCTCGCGGAAATGACGACAGAAACTGGCAGTGCATAAGAGAAAAGAGAAAGACAAACCATGAAGCAGCAAAGACAGATCCCCATCGGGGACAGCACAGTGATCATCGAGACGGGGCACTTGGCCAAGCAAGCCAACGGCTCGTGCACCGTGCGCTGCGGCGACACCGTGGTGCTCGCCACCGCCTGCATGGACGCCAAGGCAGGGGTTGAGAGGGACTTCCTCCCCCTGACCGTCGATTATCGCGAGTACACCGCCGCCGCGGGCCGCATCCCCGGCGGCTTTTTCAAGCGCGAAGGGCGGCCGACCGAGAAGGAAATCATCACCTCGCGGCTGATCGACCGTCCGCTGCGGCCACTGTTCCCGGACGGCTACACCAGCGAGACCCAGATCATCGGCTTCTGCCTGTCGGCCGACGGCGAGAACGACCCGGACATACTGGCGATCAACGGCGCCTCGACGGCCCTGGTGCTCTCGGAGATCCCGTTCTATCACCCGGTCGGCGCGGTGCGCGTCGGGCTGATCGAGGGCGAGATCATCCTCAACCCGGTCAACAGCCAGCGCGACGTCTCGGACCTCGACCTGGTGGTGGTCGGCACCGAGGAGGCGGTGGCCATGGTCGAGGCGGCGGCCAACCAGGTCTCCGAGGAGCTGATCCTCGAGTGCATCTTCCGCGCTCACGAGCAGATCCAGAAGATCATCAAGGCGCAGCACGACCTGTACCGCGAGAGCGGCAAGCAGAAGCCGATGTGGACGCCGCCCGAGCCCTATCCCGACGCGCTCTACCAGCAGGTCCGCGCCGAGATGCACGACCGGCTGAAAGAGGCGCTCTTCCGCAAGGAGAAAAACGAGCGCAAGCAGGCGGTCAGCGCCGTCGTCAAGCCCTATGTCGAAAAGATCACCCGGCTCGAAGACGCCGAGGCGCTGCGCCGCGCGCAGCAGGTCAAGAAGATCCTCACCCGCCTCGAGGAGGAGATCCTGCGCGAGGTGGTCCTCGACGAAAGGACCCGTTTCGACAGCCGGCGGCTCGACGAGATCCGCCCGATCACGGTCGAGGTCGGCCTGCTGCCGCGCACGCACGGCTCGGCGCTGTTTACCCGCGGCGAGACCCAGGCGCTGGTCAGCGCCACGCTGGGGACCAGCCGCGACGCCCAGGTGATCGAAGAGTATGAAGGCCAGAGCGTCCAGAAGTTCCTCCTGCACTATAACTTCCCGCCCTTCTCGGTGGGCGAGGTCAAGTTCCTGCGCGGCCCGGGCCGGCGCGAGATCGGCCACGGCGTCCTGGCGCGCCGCGCGTTGCTGCCGGTGCTGCCGCACGAGGACGACTTCCCGTACACCATGCGGGTCGTCTCCGACATCCTGGAGTCGAACGGCTCATCCTCGATGGCCACCGTGTGCGGCGCTTCGCTCGCCCTGTTCGACGCCGGCGTGCCCATGCTCTCGCCGGTGGCGGGCGTTGCCATGGGCCTGATCAAGGGCGACGAGAGCTTTGCCGTGCTCTCCGACATCGCCGGCCAGGAAGACCATTACGGCGACATGGACTTCAAGGTCGCCGGCACGCGCAGCGGCGTGACCGCGCTGCAGATGGACATCAAGATCACCGGCGTGACGCGGGAGATCATGCAGCAGGCGCTGGCGCAAGCGCAGGCCGGAAGGCTGCACATCCTCGACGTCATGGAGGCCTCGATGCCGCAGCCGCGGGTCGAGATGTCGCGCTACGCGCCTCGCCTCTATACCTTGCAGATCTCCAAGGAGAAGATCCGCGACATCATCGGACCCGGCGGCAAGACCATCCGTTCGATCATCGACGAGACCGGCTGCCAGATCGAGGTCGGAGACGACGGCAAGGTGGTCATCGCCTCGCCCGACGAGCCGGCGGCGCGCCGCGCCATTCAGATGATCGAGCGGCTGACCGAGGTACCCGAGGTCGGCAAGGTCTACACCGGCCAGGTGCGCCGGGTCGAGCCCTACGGAGCCTTCGTCGAGATCATGCCCGGCACCGACGGGCTGGTGCACATCAGCGAGCTCGCCCCCTACCGGGTGCGCGAAGTCACCGACCTGGTCAAGGAAGGCGACGAGATGACCGTCAAGGTGATCAACATCGACGAGGGAGGCAAGGTCCGCCTGTCGCGCAAGGCGGTGATCATGGAGGCGCCGGACTACGACCCGGCGCTCTACGAAGGGATGGGCGAGCCGGTGCCGGTGGGCGGCGGCGGCGAGCGCGATCGCGATCGCCCCGAGCGGGGCGGCCGCGGCGGCCGCGGCGGCGACCGCGAGAGGGGCGGGCGGGGCGGCTTCCGCGGGCGGCGGTAGTGCCCGGAGGCGTCGGGCTGCGCGAGCTGGTCGACCATCTCGACGATTTTCTCGAGGCGGCCCGGGGCCGCGACTACGGGCCGAATGGGCTGCAGGTCGAGGGGCGTGAGCGGGTGCGCAAGGTGGCGGTAGGGGTCTCGGCCTGCGAGGATCTGTTCGTGCGCGCGCGGGTGGCCGGCGCCGACGCCGTGCTCGTCCATCACGGGTTGTTCTGGGAGGGGCAGCCGCGCACCCTGACCGGCTTTCAGTACCGGCGGGTGGCGGAGCTGGTGCGCGGGGAGATGAGCCTGATCGCCTACCACCTGCCCCTCGACCGCCACATGCAGGTCGGCAACAACGCCGTGGCGGCCCGCGCCTTCGAGCTGACGGACGTCGAGCCCTTCGGCATCCATGACGCCCTGCCGATCGGCTGCAAGGGGCGCTTTGCCTCCCCGATCGCCGCCGCGGAGCTGGCCGCCCGCTGCCGGCAGGTCTTCGGCCAGGAGCCGGTCGCTTACTTGACCGGCCCCGATCCGGTCGGCACCCTCGGGCTGATCAGCGGCGGCGCGCAGCGCGAGTTCCACCAGGCGATCGCCGGCGGCCTCGATGCGTATGTCACCGGAGAGGTCAGCGAGTGGGTCATGAACGTGGCGCGAGAGGCCCGCGTCCACTACCTCGCCGCCGGCCACTACGCCACCGAGCGCCTGGGCGTCCAGGCCCTGGGTGAGCACCTGCGCCAGCGTTTCCCAATCGCGGTCGAGTTCATCGACGTGCCCAACGCGGTCTGAGCCAACGCTCCGGCGCCGGATTCCGTACAACAGTTCATCACGAGCCCGCCGGGGGGGGGTTTCCCTGGCGAGCGACTGCTCTCATGCTATGCTGTGAGAGCATTGGCCTTGGCCTGTTGGGAGAGGCGGGAGGCGGCGGTATGAGAATCGAGGCTCAGCCCGGCGGAATTCACACCTCGAGAGAGCGATGCTTCCAGCGGCCGGCGCCCGTGTACAGGACCCTGCTGTCGTGCGCCGTCGCTGTGTGGGCCCTGGCGTCCGGACTCGCCGCGCCGCTTGTCGCCGGCACCAACTGGTGGACCTCGCTGGGTCCGAACGGCGGCTTGGTCTCGGTCGTGCTCCCCGATCCGACCGACCCGCAAGTCGTCTACGCCGGGACCTACGACAGCGGCGTGTACAAGAGCGCCGACGCCGGCGCCAGCTGGCAGCTCGCCAGCAGCGGCTTGCTCGACGTGTACATCAGCGATCTCACCGCCGACCCGCGCCATCCCGGAAGCGTCTACGCGGCCACCTTCAGCGGCCTGTACGTCAGCCGCGACTTCGCGGCCACCTGGTCGGCGGTTCCATTCCCGGGCGGGGACAGACCGCTCAACCTGGCGATCGATCCGCGGCATCCCGACACCCTCTACATGATGACCTCGTTCGACCTCATGATCACGCGCGACGGTGGCAAGCACTGGTCCGCCAACTCGATCGCCCGGCGTCAGAGCGCCTACCTGGTCGCCGACCCCTTCCGCTCGTCGGTCTTCCTCCTGGAAGTCGATTATGGGGGCGACGACGACCCGGGCCGGGGGGTGGCGTGGCTCGAGACCACCGACGGCGGCACGACCTGGACCGACCGCACCGCCCTGCTGCCGGAGCCCGTCCGGGGAGCCTTCTACCCCCCGCTGCTCGCCGTCGAACCCTCCCCTCCGGGAAGGCTCTGGCTGGCCTTCGCTTATGGGTTTGGCACTCACGTCTTCAGCAGCGCCGACGGCGGCGCCACATGGCAGGCCAAGCTTGGCAACCTGCCGTTCGCGGTGGGCACGGGCGGCCTGGTCGTGGCCGGGGACGTCCGCAGCCTGGACGGCGGCGAGACCTGGGAGTCGGCGGGCTCCTACCCCGAGCACCCGGGCTCGCTCGCCATCGGCCCCGACCCCTCCAGGGTCTATGCCGCCGGACTGACCGGGGTGCTGGTCAGCGGCGACGGCGCGCAGAGCTGGCAGGTGGCCAAGCGGGGACTGACGGCGACCAAGATCCAGGCGGCCGCGGTCGACCCCGCAGAATCCCGCCAGTCTCTACACGGCCGTCGCGGGCACCGGCCTCTGGAGGAGTCCCAATGGCGGGAGGCGCTGGCGCAGCCTCGCGCCCGATCTCAAGGGCGACTATGACGTCGAGATCGTGATCGACCCCTCCAGCCCCTCGACCGTCTACTTCAGCAGCAATTCGACCTTCCTTTCCAGAAGCACCGACGCCGGCTTCTCCTGGGAGCCGATGCCGAAGCCCGCGAACGACTGCTTCTGGGTTCGCCGCCTGGCCGTCGACCCCTCCTCGTCCTCGACTCTCTACGCCATCGGAGTCATGGGCGGCGGCAGCGGTTGCAACCACCCGGCGTGCACGGCCTTCAAGAGCAGCGACGGCGGGGCGAGCTGGACCTGCATGCCGCCTGACGGCCTGGAGCGCATCGTCGTCGCACCGTCGGCCCCTTCGACGCTGTATGGCGTGGGGGACTTTTATTCGCCGTCGCCCTCGCTGTTGACGAGCGGCGACGGCGGCGCGACCTGGTCGCCGATCGATGCCGGTCTCCCCGCCAAGGTCAGGGAGCTGGCCGTGGACCCGGGCAACGACCAACGGCTGTTCGTCAGCACGACAGACGGCGGCGTCTGGCGCAGCCGCGACGGCGGCCTGCACTGGAGAGAGTGGGACCGCGGCCTGCCGCGCAGCGTGTGGGCGCCCCTGCTGGCGATCGATCCGCAGGACACCCAGCTCCTCTATGCGGCGCGGGCCGATATCGGCGTCTACCGCACCCGCAACGGCGGGCGGTCGTGGGAGCCGATCCTAGGCGGCCTGCCTCCTCTTGCCGACTCCAAGCGGTTCACTTTCGCCGAACAGTACACCGCGCTGATTCCCGCCCCTCAGATCTCGGGCACGGTCTATCTCGCCACCACCGGCAGGGGCCTGCTCGTCTACGCCGCCGAGTAGGCGGCAGCCGGGCCACCTCGCCAGCGCCAGGTTGATCGGGCCAGGAGCCGATCCACTTCGCACCATGGTCGCACCTCTCTCGATGCGGCGATGGCTGCCGGCCAAGCGAGCAGCCGAAGGCCTGTTCGGCAGTCCCGGTGCCGCCGCGCAGATCTTTTTCCTCGTCATCGGCCTCCCCTGGGGCCTGCTCCTGGCGGTCCTCTTCCCGCCGTTCGCGATCACCGACGAGCCGGCCCACTTCAATCGCGCCTACGCGCTCGCCAGCGGCCAGCTCGGGGTGATCCAGCGCGCACAGGGAGCCTTCGTGCTGCTTCCGCCCAGCCTTGGCCGCTTGGAGACGCGGCTGGGCGACGCCGTCCGCGGGCACCCCGAGAGCACGCTCCGGCCGCGCACCATCGTGGCCGCGCTGGGCGAGCCGCTGGGCGCGCACGAGCTCGAGTTCGTCGACGTGCGCACGGCGGCGCAGTTCTCCTTCGTGCCCTACCTGCCGCAGGCGGCCGGCATCGCCTGCGGCCGCCTGTTCGGCGCCACTCCCCTGCTGCTCTTCTATTGCGCGCGGCTGTCCAACCTGCTGGTGTCGAGCGTGCTGATCGGGCTGGCGATCGGCCAGATACCCACCCGGAGTGGTTCCTGGCCTTGGCGGCGCTGACACCGATGGCCGTCTCGCTGCGTGCCTCGGTCTCCGCCGATGCACTTACCATCGCGGCGGCCTTCCTCACCCTCGCCACCGTGGCCAAGCTCGCCGGCGGGCCGGAGCCCAGCCGACCCGCGCGCGACTTCTGGGTGCTCGGGCTCTCCGCGGGCGTCCTCTGCGCGACCAAGCTGCCCTACGCGCCGCTCGCCGCCGCCGTCCTGCTGATCCCGGCCCGCCGCTGGCCCGGCGGCCGGCGCGGACCCGCGCTCGCGGCGATCCTCGCCTGCGCGGTGGCGGCCACCGCATGGAGCGTCGCGGTGGCTGCGTCGCTGCACGTGGAGCTTCGCCCGGAAACCGACCGCGGCCGCCAGATCCACGACGCCTTCGCCGAGCCGCTGCGCGCGGCTTCCGTCATCGCGGCGGACGCCTGGACCCACGGCCCGCGTTACCTGGCCCAGCTCGTGGGCGTGCAACTCGGCTGGCTCGACACCCGGCTGCCGTGGCTCCTCGTCCTCAGCTACATGGCCCTCCTCGCCTGGCTGGCCATGGCCGACACCGAGGGCGGGGACGGAACCGGCCTGCGAGCGAAGCCGCGCCTCTTCCTCGCGGCCCTCGCCCTGTCCGTCACGGTCCTGGTGATCGCCTCGCAGTACGCGGCCTTCACGCCCTACCGCGCCGCCTCCGTCGACGGCGTGCAGGGGCGCTACTTCCTGCCCCTCCTGCCCGCCGCCGCCCTCGTCCTCCGCGGCCGGGGCGTCGGCGCTGGCCTGTCCTCGCGCGGCGTCTTCGCCGCCCTGGCCGCTTTCGCCGCCGCCGCGGCCGCAGCCACCTGCCTGGCGGTCATCGCCCGCTTCTACGGGTGAGCCGAGCGCGCCGTGACGCTCATAGCGCTTGCTCATCGTGCATCGACACCCCTCCACCTGGGTCAAGAGCGCCCGGCTCACTGCCTTTCTCAGGCAGATCCTCCGTGGGCGGTGGCCAGCGAGGAACCCCTCCACCGCGCTCCGCGAGGCGGCGCAGAATCTCCCGCGCTCGCTCCCGGTTCTCTGGCGCCCAGCCGCCGATCCAATGGAAGAAGTATCTCAGCGCCGTTTTCTCCCGGTCCACGTTCAGGGCCCCGGCCCTGATCAGGTCATCAAGATAGAGCACCAGGGAGTCCCTTTCGGCAGAACGCTGCAGGTGTGAGGGAGTGCCGTCTCTCTTCAGGTGAAGTCCGAGATAGGAAGCAGGATGCCGCAGCCACCGGAGAAAGAGCGGTAGCGTGCTGGCACGAAGGACGGCGCTCTCCCCTATGATCGAAAACAGCAGGGAGATCAAGGCGCAGCGGGTCGGCTGGGGCTGCGGTTGTGCCAGCGTTGTGCCAACCACGGCCTCGCTCGCCGCCACGACTTCGGCGTAGAGCTGTGGCCGAAGCAGGTAAGGCTCTAGGGAAACGAGTCGCCAGGGAGCGTCCTCGTTATCCGCGAAGCGACCGCACCAGGAGAGAATATGGCTCACGGTCTCGGAAGGCAGCTCTCGCTGGCGAGCGAGGTGCTTGATGGCGAAGACGGCTCCCGGCTCGTCATGATGCACATGTAGCCAACGGATCGCGGCTTCTCGAATCAGCTCGAAGTCGCCGCCTGCTTCCAGCCAAGCCTTGATGAGGAAGTCGACCTCAGGTAACATCTCATTCTTGGCCAGCCAGTGCCGGAGATGGTTGCCGACCAGATCCTTATCGCCGCCGGCGTCGAGCCAGCCTTTGAAGGCAAATCCAGCCTCAGGTAGCAGCTCATGGTGCGTCAGCCAGCGTCCGAGATGGTTGCCGACCAGATCCTTCTCGCCGCCGGCGTCGAGCCAGCCTTTGAAGACAAAGCTAGCCTCGGGTAACAACTCATGGTGCGTCAGCCAGCACCGGAGATGGTCGCCGACCAGATCCTTCTCGCCGCCGGCGTCGAGCCAGGCTCTGAAGACAAATTGAGCCTCAGGCACCGGCTCATGGTGCGTCAGCCAGCGACGGAGATGGTCGCCGACCAGATCCTTCTCGCCACCGGCGTCGAGCCAGGCCGCCAAAACGAAGCTGGCATGAAAAGAGCTCTCGAAGCGGACAAGCCAGTGCCGGACCACGTCGCCGACGTCCTCGGTGGGCAGGCCTACGGCCAACCAGGACCGGAGCAGATAATGCGTCTGGAAGAGCTTGGGCCGATCCCTCAGCCAGCAAAGCGCCGCACCGCGCACGCTCTGGGCATCCAACAGGAGACCCTTAGTCAGCAGGAAATTGCTTCTCGACACCAGGGGTGCCAAGCCCCGGAGCCACTCAATCAGACCCGCAAGTTCTTCAGGGCCGAGGTCCCGGTACTTCGACTCGTACCCGGCCAGCCAGCCAATGGAGTTCTGGAATTCAATCTCGACCTCGGCTCCGTGCCAGGCCGGTGCGGCTCGATCCAGGAGCCTGATCCTGTCTGTCGCGGTGAACAGGGGGAAGCGCAGGACGAGGAAACGGGCCTCTCGCCAGGCATCCGGCCACTCGGTCATCGCCTCCGCCAGCAGGTCGAGCCACGGTAGGCCTGCGAGCGCCGGAGTGAGGGCGACGCGCTGCAATGCCAGCAGCACCGAGGAGACCGCACCGACGCGCGCGCCCTCGGCGAGCAGGTCGCGGACGAAGGTCCGGGTGATCGCCGCAATCATCTCCAGGTGCGCCAAGAGCACCTGGTCGGCGAGGACATCGTGGGCGGCCTCCCACCGGCCGGCCGGATCGTCTGCCAGAATCACTCGCTCCACCCAGGCATCCCTCGAGAGGGTATTCAGTAGATCCCGCTGTTCCGGGTTCAGGAGATCCGTTGCCGGGTCGGCGAGGGGCAAGAGGGCCATCAGGGCCGCCAGACTGCCGCTGACCTGCCTGCCAGGGAAGCTCTGCTGGATGCGCTTCAGGACCCAGGTGCCGAAGTCGCGCTCCTGGATCAGCTCGCGCAGGTCAGCCTGCCGGCCAAGGTGATGGAGCCAGGTGGCAAAGACCGCAAGAACCGGGATGCACCGGCAGACGGCCGCGACCTGTTGCGCCCGCGGCACCCCGGTGTGCTCGAGGATGTGCTCGACGGCCCTCTGGCGGTAGCTTTCCAACCAGGCGTCGGAGGCCGGGTCGGAACCTTCCGGAGAGAGGTCGAGGTGGTGGTGCCGTCCGATCAACCGGATGCTGGGATAGAAGCTCGACCGGCAGCAGGCGACGTAGCGCAGCGGGAGCTGCCTTTCGTCGGCCAGCAGGGTCAGCGTTTCGACCAGCTCGGTATAGTCGGGTTGGGTCTCGATGTAGTCGATCAGCAGCAAAGCTGGGGTTTGCGGGGTCAGCTGGTCGGCCAGATGCTCTATGGAGTCCGACCGCAGCCGGCCTTGAGCTCGAAAGACCACCCAGCCCTTGACCTGTGCGCGCCGGCCGAGCTCCAGCATCAGTCGGGTCTTGCCGAACCCACCCCCGCCAGTGACGACGAGCCCGGTCTTGGCCGGGGCCTGGACCGCTGCGAGCAGTGTCTCTTCACCGGCGATTCGGCCTCCGTCGGGTGCCGGGTGGCGTTCGAGGTGCTGCTCGCGAGCGTAGTAAGGCAGGTGTTCATGGGTCAGGTAGGCTCGGAAGCCGACCCAGTCTCCACCCTCCCCCAGAAGCGCGAGGCCGCGGGGCCGGGCCTCGGGAAACCACTTGAAGAGCAGGTGAGGGTGATCCGCAAGCCGCGCCGAGAGATCCTGCCAGGAAAGGATCTCGACCCGCAGCCCGGCCAGGTGGGCAAGGTGAGGGCCTCCACTGGCGAGGTGGGAAAAAAAGTCCTGGATCTCTGTCTGGAGATCCTGCCGCTGGCTGTCGTTCTGGAGAACCGAACTGATGCAGAAGGTGTAGGAGCGAATGGGGAAGTCGGCCGCATACCAGGGGGAGTATTGACCCTGGCCGGATGGCGGACCTGCCGGATCAGCCAAGTTCCTGGTGAGGTTTCTCTTTACCGCCCGCCAGCGGGCCTGGGCGTCTTCCAGGCCGTCGGCACCGATGTGCTTGCACTCGAAAACCGACCTCCCACCGCCCGCGAGCGGCTCAACGAGATCGATCCCACCATCCTTGCCTCCGGCGGGATAGACCTGAAGGTCGGGATGCGCTCTGCGCAGCAGCTCGAAGACAAACTGCTGAAAGGCATCCCCGACCGTGCCGGACGCAAGGCGGCGATTGAGTTGCTCCACGCGAAAGCGAGGAATCACTTCTCAATGATACTTCGCGACAGGCCGCGGACGCCGCGGAATGGTCGCCGGCCTTCGCCGGGCTAGCGTGCCGGCGCAGCCTTGGCGAACAGGCGGAAGAAGTTCTCGCGGGTGCGGCGGGCGACTTGCTCGGGGGTCTCGCCGGTCTCGGCGGCGAGGCGGGCCGCGACCTCGACGACGTAGGCCGGTCGGTTGGGCTTGCCGCGGTAGGGGGCGGGGGCGAGATAGGGGGTGTCGGTCTCGACCAGGGCGCGGTCGGGCGGCAGGACCGCCAGGACCTCGCGCACGTTGGCCGCCTTGGGAAACGTGATCATGCCGGAGAGGCCGAGATAGAAACCGCGGCCGAGCAGGTCGCGGGCCATGGCGAGCCCGCCGGCGAAGGAGTGGAAGTCGCCGCGCAGCGCGCCGAAGGACGGCTCGGCCACCAGGTTGAGCATCGCCTCGTTGCTGTCGCGGTTGTGCACCACGGCCGGCAGGCCCAGCTCGATCGCCAGCTCCCACTGCCGGCGCAGGACCTCGACCTGAACTTCGCGCGGCGCGTGGTCGTAGTAGAAGTCGAGGCCGCATTCGCCCACCGCCACCGCCCTGGGATCGGCGAGCAGGGCGGCCAGGCGGCCGGCGTCGCCGTCCGACCAGGTGGCAGCCTCGTGCGGATGCACGCCCAGGGCGCACCAGACGTCGGGGTGGCGGTGACAGAAGGCCAGGACGTCGTCGGCTTCGGCGAGCTTCGTGGCCGGCACCAGGAAGCCCTCGACGCCGCGCCCGCGCGCCTCGTCGAGGGCCCTGGCGCGGTCGTCGGGCGGCAGGCTCTGCAGATGGCAGTGAGAGTCGATCAACCCGCCGCCCGAGGACGACCTGCCGGGAGTGCCGCCAATGGCGGGAGCGGCGGCCGACCTGCCGGGAGTGCCGCCAATGGCGGGAGCGGCGGCCGGCGTCGGCACGTCGGGCGAGATCATGGCCGGGGGCGAGCGCTCATGTCCTGCCGAGCGCGCCCATGTCGTGCGCCCGTCAACGGACGCGGGTGCCGTTGGGCACCGGCGCGGCGGGATGGAGCAGGACGGGCACGCCGTCGTGCGAGGCCGCGAGCACCATGCCGCGCGATTCGACTCCCATCAGCTTGGCCGGCTGCAGGTTTGCCACCACCACCACCTGCCGGCCGGCCAGCTCCTCGGGCTGGTAGGCGAGCGCGATGCCGGCGACTACGGTGCGGGTCTCGCGGCCCAGATCCACGGTGAGCGCGAGCAGCTTCTTCGATTTGGGCACCGGCTCGGCGCGCAAGACCGTCGCCACCACCAGCTCGATCTCCATGAAGCGGTCGATCGTGACTGCCGGGGCCGGGGACCTTTCCTGGGCCGGCGCGGCGGGCGTCGTCACCGGGGAAGCAGGGTCGGGCGCGGCGGTTGCCGGGGAGCCGGGCGTCGCGGTCTCCGAAAGGCCGGGCGCGGCTCCGGAGGGCGCCGCCGCCGGCGTCTTCGTGGGGTCGGGTGAAGGCTCGGCCATGTAGGCCTCCTTGTCGATGCGCGGGAAGAGCGGTTTCGGCTCGGGCAGCTCGACGCCGTTCGGCGTGCCACCCCAGCGCAGGGCCTGCAAGGTGGTGGGCATCGGCGAGCCGACGGCGGCGAGGACCTCGGCCGCGGCGCGCGGCATGAAGGGCAGCAGGCCGGTGGCCACGATGCGGGTCGCCTCCAGCCCGTTCCACAGGATGCGCGACAGCCGCGAGCCCGCGCCCTCGCTCTTGATCAGCTTCCAGGGCTCGCGGCCGACCAGGTACTGGTTGGCTTCGGCGAGCAGGCGCCACAGGCTCTCGAGCGCGCGCTGGAAGGCAAGCTCCTGCATCGCGGCGCGGTAGTCCGCGGCGGCCTGGCGCGCCACCTCGATGAGCGGGTTGTCGGAGCACGACTCGGGAGGCGTGCGGCCGCCAAAGGCCCGCCGCGCCAGCGTCACCACCCGGCTCACCGTGTTGCCGAGGTCGTTGGCGAGGTCGCTGTTGTAGCGGTCGATCACCGCCTCGTCGGAGAAGCTCGCGTCCTGGCCGAAAACCATTTCGCGCAACAGGAAGTAGCGCAGGGTGTCGGCGCCGAAGCGATCGATCAACTCATCGGGGCGCACGATGTTGCCGGACGATTTCGACACCTTGCGGCCGTCGCGCTGCCACCAGCCGTGCGCCCAGACCGTGGTTGGCAGCGGCAAGCCGGCCGACATCAGGAAGGCCGGCCAGTACACCGCGTGGAAGCGCAGGATGTCCTTGCCCACGATGTGCATGCGGACCGTGCCGTGCTCCCAGAACTTGCGGTAGAGCCTGCCGTCTCCGTCCCCCTGGCCCGCCCGGCTCCCCTCGGCCCCCTCGGCCCCAACACCGAGAGCGCTCACGTAGTTGGTGAGCGCGTCGAGCCACACGTAGACCGTCTGGCCGGGGTGGCCCGGGAAGGGGATCCCCCACTCCAGGTTTGCCCGGCTGACCGAGAGGTCGCGTAGCCCGGAGGCGACGAAAGAGCGGACCTCGTTGAGGCGGCTGGCCGGACGGACCGCCTGCGGGTTGGCCTGGTACCAGTCGAGAAGCGGCTGCTGGTAGCGTGACAGGCGGAAGAAGACGTTCTCCTCCGACTTCCACTCGACCGGCGTGTCATGCACCGGACACTTCTTGCCCGGATGGAGCTCCTTCTCGGTGTAAAACGTCTCGCAAGGAGAGCAGTACCAGCCTTCGTGGGTGGCGGTGTAGAGATCGCCCGCCGCGTCGATGCGGCGGATGATCTCCAGCACTCCGCGCCTGTGGCGCTCTTCGGTCGTGCGGATGAAGTCGTCGTAGGAGAAACCCAGCCTGTCCTTGAGCTCGCGGTACCGTGACACCACGCGGTCGGCCAGCTCGATCGGTGTGACGCCCTCCCGGCGCGCCGCCCGCTCGATGTTCTGCCCATGCTCGTCGGTGCCGGTCAGGAAATACACTTCCTCGCCCGTCAGCCGGTGGTACCGCGCCACGGTGTCGGCCACGATGGTCGTATAGATGTGCCCGATGTGGGGCAGATCGTTGACGTAATAGATCGGAGTGGTGAGGTAAAAGGCCTTGGTCTGCATGGTCCGCCCCGCCCTGGGAGCCGGGATTGTACCAGGCAGCCCGCCCAGACTCAGCTCGGCAGCGACTGGTCCTCGGGGACGAGCTCTTCGGGGGTGAAGCGGTAGCGGTTGCCGCAGAAGACGCAGTCGGCCTCGATGGCGCCGTCTTCCTCGGCGAGGTAGTCACGGTCGTCGGCGGAGAGCAGGACCAGGTGGTGCTGGAGGCGCTCGCGGCTGCAGCGGCAGCGGTAGCGCAGGGGGCGGACCTCCTTGACCTCGCGGTCGAAGCCGGCGAGCAGGGCATCGAGGACCCGCGGCATGCCGCCCTCCTCGAGCAGCCAGCTCACGCCGGCCATGCCGGCGAGGTTGTTTTCGAGCCGGGCCACCGCCGCCTCCGGCGTGCCGGGCAGCATCTCGACGATCACGCCGCCCGCGGCCGCCACCCCCGTCTGGCGGCCCAGCACACCCACGAGCACGGCCGATCGGCTCTGCTCGCTCTGCGCCAGGTAGTGGGCGAGGTCCTCACCGATCTCGCCGCTCACCAGCTGAACATGGCTATGGTAGGAGCCGCCCTCTCCGAACTCGCGCAGGACGCGCAGGTGGCCGCTGCCGACCGCTCTGCCGACCGCCAGCTTGCCGTTGGGCAGGTCGGGGACCGCGACTCGCGGATCGCCCACGGTGCCGCGGATGTTGCCGTCCTGGTCCACCTCGACCAGCACCTGCCGCAGCGGGCCGTCGCCCCGGATGTCGAGCACCAGGCGGCTGGGCGTCTTGCTGGCCAGGCGCAGCAGCATCGCCGCCCCGGCCACCGACCGGCCGAGCGCCGCCGCGGCGACCGGCGAGAGATCGAGCCGGTCGCGCGCCTCGCGCACGATATCGGTGACGTCCACCGCCACCCAGCGCAGGGCGCCGTTGCCGGCCAGGCCGAGCTGCAGGCGCTGCTCAGGCACTGACTGACTCCCCTCGACGACAGCATCGAGGGAGCGGCCGGAGGCGATTTCTTCGGTTCTTTTCATTCTCTACGGTCCGGGAGCGGCGGCGAGGGCGGCACGGTAGACATCCCGCCACGGCACCCCCAAGGAGAGAGCCAGCCGGCGGCAGTCCTCGAACTCGGGAGCCGCCGCCAAAGGCTTGCCGTCCAGGCGCGCGCGCTTGACTCGCACCGTGCCGAAAGCAGTCTCCACCTCCACGACCTCACGCTCCGCCTCGAAGCGCGCCGCCATGTGATAACGGCAGCCGAGCGATCCTGATTCCACCAGCAGGGCTCCGGCAAGGGCCTCGAGCCGCTCGCGCCGGCAGAGGACGGTCACCAGCGTGCCTGGGCGGTTCTTCTTCATCTGCACCGAAGTGAAATAAACGTCCAGGGCGCCCGCGGCAAACAGGCTCTCCATCAAGAAGCCGAAGCCCTCGCCGGGGAGGTTGTCGACCTCGCACTCGATGACCATGATCCGGGGCGCATCCTCGGACGCCGCCTCCGCCCGCGCCGCGACGGCTTGCCCGCGCAGCAGCCGCGCGCCATTGGGCTGGGTCGCAACTTCCTTGCGGCCGAGCCCGAAGCCGGCGGCCTCGAGCACCAGCGGCGGCATGTCGACGAACGCGTCCACCAGCTCGGCCAGCAGCACGGCGCCGGTGGGCGTCGTCAGCTCACCGCCGGGTCCGCCGTAGATCGGCGCACCGCGTAGCAGCTCGGCGGTCGCCGGCGCCGGGACAGGGAGATTGCCGTGAGCCGTACGCACCCGGCCGCTGCCGACGTTGACCGGGCCGCAGGTGAGACGCTCGGGCGCGAGGTGCTCGATCGCCGCGGCGGCGCCGACCAGGTCGACGATCGAGTCGATCGCTCCGACCTCGTGGAAGTGGACCTCGTCGAGCGCCATACCGTGGACCTTGGCCTCGGCCTCGCCCAGGCGCTGGAACAGGCGCAGGGCGCGCGCCGCAACCGCCGGCGCCAGGCTGCTGGCGACGATCAGCTCGCGGATCTCCGCCAGTCCGCGGTGGTCATGCCCGCCCGAGTGCGGGTGCCCGTGGTCATGCCCGCCCGGGTGTGCATGGCCAGGGTCGTCTCCCTCTTCCCACGGGTCGGGACCCTCCAGCGGGCGGCCGTCGAGCAGGACGCGGAAGCGGGTGCCGGCGAAACCGCCGCGCTGCGCCTTGCGCGCCTCGACGGTGACCCCGGAGAGGCCCAGCCGCGCCACCGCGTCCGCGACCACCGCGAGCGGCATCCCGAGGTCGAGGCAGGCGCCCAGGAACATGTCGCCCGCCAGCCCGCTCGAGCAATCCAGATGGTAGCTCGCCATCGCCGGCGTTAGGCTACCATGCCCCCCTTTCGCGCAAAGACACCCAGCGGCCGGCATCGCCGAGCACAAGGTGATCGACCAGCTCGACGCCGAGGATGGTGGCCGCCTCCGCCATGCGGCGGGTGAACAGGATGTCCTCGTTGCTCGGCGAGGGATCGCCGCTCGGGTGGGTGTGGAACAGGATCACTCCGGCGGCGCCGCGCAGCAGGCACTCCTTGAGGATCTCGCGCGGCTCGACCACGGCGCGCGAGAGTGTGCCGCGGAAGACCTCGCGCTCGCCCAGCAGGTGGTGCCGGACGTCGAGGAAGAGCGCCCCCATCACCTCCTGGTCGCGCTGCCCGTAGCGCAGCGCCAGGTAGTGCACGACTTCGGCCGGGCGTTCCATGGGCTTGCGCGGCACGGCCTCGCGGCCCAGGCGCCGGGCCAGCTCGCAGGCTGCCAGCAGGCTCGCGGCCTTGGCGTCGCCGACGCCACAGCGGCGCAGCGACTCCACCGTGGCCGACTTCAGCATGCCGTCCAGGCCTCCGTGGTCGTTGAGCATCTCCATCGCAATGGACAGCACGGACTTTCCGGGGTATCCGGTGCGCAAGAGCACGGCCACCAGCTCGGCGTTGGACAGGGCATCGCGGCCCTGAGCCAGCAGGCGTTCCCGCGGCCGCTCGGCGGCCGGCAGCTCCCTGATCATCCCGCCGGTTGCCGGCATCGCGCGATGGCCTCGGTCAATCGGGGAATGGCCTCGCCGGCGGGTGCCGCGAGGCGCAGGTGGGCGAGGCGGGAGAACGGGGTGGGCTCGGGGTTGACCTCGATCACGCAGGCGCCCGCCTGGTGGGCCGCCTCGATCAGCCCCGCCGCCGGGTAGACCGTGGCCGACGTGCCGACCGAGACAAAGACGTCGCAGCGCGAGGTCTCCGCGAAGGCGCGCGCCCAGACGTCCTGGGGAAGATCCTCGCCGAACCAGACCACGCCGGGGCGGAAGAACCCGCCGCACGAGCAGACCGGCGGCTCATCCGGGGATGCCGCCACCGCCTCGGCCATGTCACGCCGCCGGCCGCAACGCTGGCAGCGCGCCCAGGCGAGCGAGCCGTGCAGCTCGAGGAGCTCGCGGCTCCCCGCCCGGCGGTGCAGGGTGTCGACGTTCTGGGTCACCACTACAACAGACGGAAAAAGCCTCTCCCAGCGCACAAAAGCCAGGTGGGCGGCGTTCGGCCTGGCCGCCGTCGCGGTCTTGAAGCGCGCCGCGTACCAGCGCCAGACGAGCCCTGGCTGGCGGTGGAACGCCTCGGGAGTGGCCAGCTCCTCGGGGCGCATCCTCTCCCACAGGCCGCCGGCGCCGCGGAAGGTGTCGAGGCCGCTCTCGCGCGACACGCCGGCGCCGGAGAAGACGACGGCCCGCCCGGCGGCGGCGAGGCGCGCGCCAACCGCCGCGGGCAGCTCGAGAGGCTCCAATCGGTCCCCTGGCTCCACAGGCTTCCCTGACTCTGGTTCCATGCGTTGACACCCCCGCACCATCCTGCTACAAACGCACCCGCTCCGGAACTGCCCGGACTATGCCCTCTTTCGCCGCCAATTACGCTCTCCTCGAGTCGCCCTTCTGCGACTACGACCGCAGCCGGGTGGCCGTGCTGCCCGTGCCCTTCGAGCGCACCACGACCTATGGCAAGGGAACGGCCCACGGTCCGGCGGCGATCGTGCGCGCCTCGCAGGCCATGGAGCTGTTCGACGAGGAGCTGGGGTCCGAGCCTTACCAGCAGGGGATCGCGACCCTGCCGCCCTTCCTGCCGGCGGCCTTCGACATGGCCCAGGCGCTCTCCGAGATCGAGGCCGAGGCACGTCTCCACCTGGCGCGCGGCAAGTTCCTGGTGACTCTGGGAGGCGAGCACAGCCTGTCGCAGGCGCTGGTGCGGGCCGCCCGCGAGGTGCACGGCGGCCTCGGCGTGGTGCAGTTCGACGCCCATGCCGACCTGCGCGAGGAGTACGAGGGCACCCCGTTCAGCCACGCCAGCGTGATGAAGCGCATCGGCGATTCCGGCGTCCCGACCCTGGCTGTCGGCATCCGCTCCCTCTCGTCGCCGGAGGCCGCGGTGGTGAGCAGCCGCGACCTGCCCGTGGTCTGGGGCCACCAGCTCGACCGCGCCGCCGACATCCTCCCCGAGCTCCTGGCGGCTCTTCCCGAGCTCGTCTATCTCACCTTCGACGTCGACTACTTCGATCCGTCCCTGGTCCCCGCCACCGGCACTCCGGAGCCGGGCGGCGGTCTCTGGTACCCGACCCTCGCCTCGCTGCGCACCCTTTTCAACACCAAGACCGTGGTCGCCATGGACGTCGTCGAGCTCGCCCCGATCGGCAGCCAGCCCGCGAGCGACTTCCTCGCCGCCAAGCTCGTCTACAAGTGCCTGGGCTACCTCCAGGAATCCGAGGGCGCGCACATCCTCCACTAGAGTTAGTGGCCCGGCCGGCGGCTTCGCCACCGACCAGGGTGTCGAAACTCTTGGCGTGGTGCCTGCGTAGCTCCTGTCGAGGTTGACGAGAGGGGGTGGAACTTGACGAGCACGCTCAGCTCGCATCTCGAACGGCTTGCCCGCGAGGTCCGTTACGCCGTACGCAGCCTTTTCCGGGCGCGGGTGGTCACCGCGGTCGCGGTCGGTTCCCTGGCGCTGGGCATCGGCTCGGCGGCGGCGATCTTCTCCCTGGTGGAGGCGGCGGTGTGGAAGCCGCTCGCCTACCACGTGCCCGAGCGCTTGCTGTTCGTGCGCGAGGTGTGGCCACCGCTCGAGAAGGTCTATCCGACCCTACCGGCCAACATCCAGCACTTCCGGTTCTGGCGCGCGCATGCCCGCTCCACGACGGACATGGCCGCCTTCGTCAACGGCGCGGTCACGCTCTCCGGGGCGGGAGAGCCGGAGCTGCTCGATTCCGCGGAGACGACCGCCAACCTGTTCGCCGTGCTCGGCGTCGGGCCGCGGACAGGCAGGTCGTTCGTCGCGGCCGAGGAGCAGCCGGGGCACAACCGGGTGGTGGTGATCACCGACCGGTTGTGGCACCGGCGCTTCGCGGCGTCACCTCACCTGGTGGGCAGCGCCATCCTCCTCGACGGCGTGCCGCACATGGTGGTCGGCATCTTGCCGCCATCCTTCCACTTCCCGCGCAGAGACGATCTCGGCCCGCTGGCGAAGCTCGGCGAGCGTGTCGAGGTCTTCCGGCCCCTGGGACAGACCTTCGAGGGCTGGGGAGGCGACTACGACTACACCGTCTTCGCCCGCCTCGCCCCGCGCGCCTCCGCCGCCCAGGCCAGGGCGGAGCTCGACGTGTTGGAGGATCGCATCGACAAGGAGCATCAGCTCGGCGCGCGCCTGCATGTGGCGGCCCGCCCGCTCCAGGAGGTCCTGGCCGCGCCGGTGCGCGCCGGCCTCTACGCGCTGCTCGCGGCCGTCGGCATCCTGCTCGCCATCGTCTGCGTCAACCTGGCCAACCTCGTGCTGGCGCGCGGCAGCGTCCGCGCCCGCGAGCTCTCGATTCGCGTCGCTCTGGGGGCCTCCCGCGCCGGCCTGGTGCGCGAGATCGTCGTCGAGACGGTGGTCCTCGCGCTGGCGGGAGGAGTGCTGGGCCTCGCCGCCGCCGCCGCCGCGCTGCGCGCTTTCGTGGCGGCCGCTCCGGTCGCCATCCCGCGCCTCGACGAAGCCGCCGTCGATCATGACGTCGTGCTCTTCGCTCTTGGCCTGTCGCTGGCTTGCGGGCTCGTCTCCGGCCTGTTCCCGGCGCGGCGCCTGGCGGCGATGGCGCCGACAGCGGCGGTGGACCCGCGGGGGGTGCTGCGCGCGGGCGGCCGCTCGCTGACCGAGAGCCGCCGCACCATGCGGCTGCGCGAAGTGCTGGTCGGCTGCGAGGTCGGGGCGAGCGCCGCCCTGCTCGTCCTCGCCGGCCTGCTCATCGGCAGCTTTGCCCGCCTGCTGCGCGTCGACAAGGGCTTCCAGGTCGAGCGCGCCATCGCGGTGCACCTGGTCCTGCCCGACGCGCGCTATCCCTCGCGGGAGCAGCGCACGAGCTTCTTTCTGCGGGCGCTCGAGCGCGTCCGCTCCCTTCCCGGCGTGCGCTCGGCCGCCTTCATCTCGAAACCGCCGCTGACCGGCGAATCGAACGTCAACGAGATCCAGCTCGAAGGCGCCGATCAATCGGTCGTCGATCCGCTCTCCCGCGGGTTCGTGATGATCAACGTCCGTCACGTCAGCCCGGGCTACTTCGCCACGCTCGGCATTCCGCTCGTCCGCGGGCGCGACGTCGAGCCGCGCGACCGCGACCGGGCGGTCAGCGTCGTCTCGGCGCGCCTCGCCGCCAAGGTCTGGCCCGGGAGCGATCCCTTGGGCAAGAGATTCTCGACCGGCTCCGGAGTGGGCAAGGTCGAGGTCGTCGGCGTCGCCCGGGACGTTCCCAATGCGAGCCTCGAGCAGGGGCCCACCCTGATCGCCTACGTGCCCTACTGGTTGAACAACTCGCTCCACTCGGGGGACATCGCGGTGCGCACAGCCATCGCGCCCGCGGCGCTCGTCCCTTCGCTGCGGCGGGCCATCCGGTCGCTCGACCCGGGTCTTCCGTCACCGCCGATGCGCACCATGGCCGAGATCGTCTCGGGCGCGGTGTCTCAGCGCCTGTTCCAGATGCAGCTCGCCGCCGGCTTCGCCCTGTCGGCCCTATTGCTGGCGCTGCTCGGCATCTATGGCGTGGTTTCCTACACCGTCGCGCAGCGGCGCGGCGAGATCGGCGTCCGCATGGCGCTCGGCGCGCGCCTGGGACAGGTCATGCGGCTCGTGGTCGGGCGCGGCCTGCGTCCCGTCGCTCTGGGCCTCGCCGCCGGGATCGCCGCCGCGGTCGCCGGCGGCCAGCTGGTGCGCAGCCTGCTGTTCGGCATTGCCGCCACCGACCCCGCCACCATCCTCTCGGTGGCCCTCCTCCTGGCCGCCACCGCCACGGCAGCGTGCCTCGTCCCGGCCTTCGACGCCGCCCGCACCGATCCCGCCGGAGTCCTGCGCCACGACTGAGCGCTCCATGGCGAAGAAGCCGCTCAAGGCCCTCCTCCTCGCCATGCCGGCAGTGGGCGACGACGCCGATTTCGCGCGGATCCCGGACCGTGGCCGGGCGGGGCCATGCTACGATCAAACGGTGGCGCCCCCCGACACCGGCCCGTCGCTGCTCAAGCTCACCTACGAGGACTACCTCGCCCTCCCGCAGGATGGGAAGAGGCACGAGATCATCGATGGAGAGCACTACGTGACTCCCTCCCCCACTTTGCGGCACCAGAGAGCCCTCGGCAACCTGCATCTTGCCATCGGCCTATTCCTGCGCGAGCACCCCCTCGGCAAGCTCTTCCTTGCGCCGCTCGACGTCATCCTGTCCAAGTTCGACGTCGTCGAGCCGGATCTTCTCTTCGTCTCCAACGCGAAGCTCGAGATCCTCATCGGCGGCTACGTCCACGGGGCTCCTGACCTCGTCGTCGAGATCCTCTCGCCGAGCACCCTGCGCCACGACGCCATCACCAAGCGCCGCCTCTACGGCAAGTTCGGCGTCCTCGAGTACTGGCTGGTCGATCCCGAGCGCGAGCAGGTGGAGATCTACCGCCTGACCGGCGGCTCCCTGGAAAAAGTCCTCGAGCTCACCCTCGAGCGCCGCGAGACCCTCAGCACCCCTCTCTTGCCTGGCTTCAGCCTTCCCCTCGACGAGATTTTCGCCGACTGACGCTCAGAGCTCCCCCCCTGCGGGCACCCTACCCGGCCAGCACGCTGCCGCCGTTGACGTTGAGGACTTCCCCGGTGATGTGGCGGGCGAGGGGCGAGGCGAGGAAGAGGACGGGGCCGGCGACGTCTTCGGGATCCGCGATGCGGCCGAGCGGGATGGTGGCGGCAATGGCCCGGTAGCCTTCGCCGCTCAGGGATTCGGCGGTCATGTCGGTGACCACCCAGCCGGGGGCGACGGAGTTGACGCGGATGCGCGGGGCGAGCTCGCTCGACCACGACTTGGTGGCCGCCACCATCGCCGCCTTGCTCGCCGCGTAGGGGCTGTAGAGCGCCTCGCCGCGCTGGGCGGCGGTCGAGGTGACGTTGACGATGTTGCCGTCCGTTGAGCCGGCGAGCAGCGGCAGCGCCAGGCTGGCGCACAGGAACGGTCCGATGAGGTTGGTCGCGAGCGTGGCGCGCAGCAGCGCGGAGTCGAGGCGGGAGAGCGGGTTGTAGACCCAGACCCCGGCGTTGTTGACCAGGACGTCGAGAGCGCCCCACGCCTCCCCCACTCGCGCGAAGAGCTCCCGCACCTGCTCTTCCCGGCCGAGGTCGGCGCGGCAGGTCAGGTGCGGAGCGTCGCACAGCCGGCCGAGCTCGGCTGCCAGCTCGGCGGCGCGGCCGCTCTCGCGGTTGTAGTGCACCGCCACCGCCGCCCCGGCGCGCGCGAACAGGCGGCAACACGCGGCGCCGATGCCGCGGCTGCCCCCGGTCACCAGGACGCGGCGGCCCGGCAGCTCGATCAATGGACGGTCTCGACGACCATCGCGATGCCCTGCCCGCCGCCGATACAGGCCGAGGCTACGCCCACCCCGCCGCCGCGCCGGCGCAGCTCTCTGAGCAGGGTAATCAACAACCGGGTGCCCGAGGCGCCGAGCGGATGGCCCAGGGCGATGGCGCCGCCGTTGACGTTGAGCTTCTCGACGTCGAGGCCGAGTTCGCGGATGACCGCCAGGATCTGGCCGGCGAAGGCCTCGTTGATCTCCACCAGGTCGAGATCGGACAGCTCCATTCCGGCGCGGGCCAGTGCGGCGCGGATCGCCGGCGCCGGTCCGATCCCCATGCGCGAAGGCTCGACCCCCACGACCGACCAGGAGACCAGGCGGCCCAGGGGCTGCCAGCCGCGCTCGGCGGCCCGCGCGGCGGTGCTCAGCAGCGCCATCGCCGCGCCGTCGACGATGCCGGAGGCGTTGCCGGCGGTGACGAAGCCGTCCTTGTCGAAGGCGGTGGGCAGCGCCGCGAGGTCCTCCATGGTGCTCTGCGGCCGCAGATGGTCGTCGCGGTCGACGCGCCTGGCCCTCTTGCCCGTCCCGACCTCGACCGGCACGACCTCCTCGCTCAGCCTGCAGCTCGCCCACGCCTCGCCCGCGCGGCGCTGCGACAGCAACGCGAACTCGTCCTGCTCCTGCCGGCTGATGCCGTAGTCGCGCGCCAGGTTGTTGCTGGTCTGCGCCATGTAGGAGCCGCAATAGGAGTCGAACAGCGCCACCATCAGGAGGTCCTCGAGCTTGCCCTGGCCGAGCTTGAAGCCGCGGCGGGCGCCCCAGATGACGTGCGGCGACTGCGACATGTTCTCCATGCCGCCGACCAGGCAGGTCGTGGCGTCGCCGGTCATGATCATCTGGGCGCCGCTGATCACCGACTGGATGCCGGAGCCGCACAACCGGTTCACGGTTAGCGCCGGCACCTCCTTCGGCACCCCAGCCTTGAGCGCCACGTGGCGGGCCCCGTAGATGGCGTCGGGCGAGGTCTGCAGCGCGTTGCCGACGATGGTGTGATCGATCTCGCCGGGGGCGGTGCCGGTGCGCTCGAGGACGGCGCGCGCGGCGGTGGCGGCGAGGTCGATTGCCGAAACCTCGGCAAGGGAGCCGTTGTAATCGGTCATCGGGGTCCTCACCCCGTCGACCAGGACGAGATCTCGCGGATTCATCGTGGAATTGCCTCCTTCGGGGACAGCGCGCGGGGACAGCGCGCGGGAGCGGGCTCGGTCATGCCCCGGCCGCCCCTTGGCCCAGACAACGCCGCCAACGCCGCCAACTATAGCCCGCTTCCTTACAACCGCCGCGGCAGGCCGCGCCATTCCGCGCCGTCCGGCCGCTGCAACACTTCCCGGCGCGCGGCGACGCCACCATCGTCCCCGTCAGGGGCTGTCGCCTGCCTCCGGGCGGGGCGCGTCCCCCGGCGGCAGCTTGGCCGCCGCTCAGTTCTGGGGCCGAGTCAAGAGATAGACGCCGCCGCCGAGCGTGGCGGCATAGAGGCGGGCCGGCGTTTGCCCGTCGAAGACCAGCGCGGTGACGACGGCGACCGCCAAACCGGCGTCGATCTCACTCCAGGTCGCGCCGTCGTCTCCGCTCTCGAAAACACGGCCGTTGCCGCCCGCGACGAGGTGATCTGAATCCCCCGGATCGATGGCGAACGACCACAGGGGCGTCGCTCCCGAGCCGACCACGGGATGTCTCCAGCTGCGGCCGTTGGCGTTGGTGAGGTAGAGGCCGCCCGCAGGGGGCCCGACGTCCTGGTGGTAGGTGATGCCGAGGTGCGCAGGTTTCTGGGGATCGATCACGATTGCCGTGGCTTGGCCAACGACCCTGAGCACCGTCGGCTGGTTTTGAAAGTCGCCCTCGAGCCCGCGCCGAATGTCGTCGGTGCCGTCCTCGATCCGTGTCGCATCGTCGTACCAAACCATCGTGCCAGTGCGCCGCCGCACGATGGCGAGCGCATGCGTCTCTCCACCTCCCACCGGGAGCCAGCTTGCCGCAGCAGCATCCCACTTCAACGGACCGCCGGGGTTTGCAGCGTAGAGGATCCCTTCGAAAACTGTGAGTAGCGAGATCTCCGACGGGCTGGAGCCCCATAGCTCCCACCCACTCGCGCCGTCGATGCTACGGTAGGTGTGGGTGCGGGTGGCCGCATAGAGTGTGGCCGGAGAGTCGCGATCGAGAGTGAGGAGACCTAGAGCTTGGTTCTTCAGGCCGGCGGCCGTCCAGTTCTCCCCGCCATCCGAGGTCTTGAACACGCTGCCCTCGAAGAGGCCGGCATAGACCACCCCGGCGGTCTGCGGATCCACCGCCAGCGAGCTCACCGCGCTGCTCTGGATTCCGTGCGCCGAAGGCGTCCACGTCTTGCCGCCGTCCACGCTCCTGAACAGACCGGTCTCCTCTGCTGGTTCGGACGGAAAGCGGCCCGCATAGAGCACGCCGGACCGCGTCGGATCGATCGCCAGGCTCCCGACCAGGGGAGAGTCCGCGATGTCCTTGCCGAGCGCTTCCCAGGACGTGCCGCCATCGGTCGTCTTGAAGATGCGGGCGGGCTGGGGGAAATAAGGCGCGAACCGATCCTCAACGCCGTAGACCGTCGAGGCCTGCGTCGGATCTGCCAGCAGAGAGATCAAGCTGACGCCGTTGAGGTTGTCGCCGCGGAGCGCCCAGCTGGCGCCGCCGTCTTCGCTGGCGTAGATCCTCAACGGCGGGGTGGGGTCCTGCGCGCTCTTGTGCTGTCGGGCATGGGCGTAGAGACGATCGGGCTGTACACGGTCGAATTCGAGCAGCCGCACCTCGAGCCCGGCCAGGCCGGCCGCAGACCAGTGCCTTCCGCCATCGACGGTCTTCCACGCTCCGCCTGTACCGCCCACCAGCGCTACGTCAGGAAGCTCGGGATGCACGACGACGGTTATCCAATCCTCTGTGTTGGGAAGGTCGCCGAACGACTGCCAATGCGCTCCAAAGTCGGAGGAGCGATAGCCCTTGCCGCTCGCGCCCTGAAAGATATAGGTGAGGACGTAGATGACCGCGGGGTCGGACGCGGAGGCGTCGAAGGTCAAGATCCCCCCGTTCGGCGGCAGGTTGGCGCCGACGTTCACCCAGTGCCTGGCGGCGTCGACGCTCAGGAACAGGTGGGTGTCGAACACGGTCCCCAGCCCAGCGTAGACCGTCGCCGGGGCGCTCCGGGGTGACAGCAGCCGCCCCACCGGGCCGCTCAGTCCGTCTCGCATGAGCTGCCAGCTACGCCCGCGGTTCACGCTCTTCCACACGCTGCCGCCGGCTGCCGCGTAGACCGTCCTGCCGTTGCTTGCCGCGGCAACAGAAGAGACACTACCGCCTGTCGGCCCGGCAGGAACCCAGAGGGGGCCGCTCGCGGTCTCGGCGGCGGCCGCCGCGAGCGGAGCGAGCAGGCCGAGCAGCACGATCACGAATCCTGCCGCAAGAGCCGCGCAGCTCGTGTCCATCTTGGAACGGTCGAGTCCCCGCATGATCCGTGCGTCTCCTTTCTGCTTGGACAGTCTTATGCAGTCTACGCAACTCAAGGACATTTCGTCGCACCCCTCGGAGCCGGTGCGCCTCGCCACGGGCATCCTGGCCGGCCGCCTGTTCAAGCTCACCGGCTCGGGGCACGGGGTCCTCGTCTAGACCGAAGTTCCTGGATGACGGCGGCGTAAGTGTCTGATTTTTCGAGCTGAGGCCAGCGCGACGAGATAGTTTTCTGGCTACATTGAGTAGGAAACGCCGAGCAGCTCGAAGGCTCTTTGCTGAAGAGGTGTCGGGAGGCTGTACTGATCGAAGGTCGCGCCGCCGGCGGCACGGGCGACGACGCGGTTTTTGCAGAGCGTGGCGAGATGGTCAAGCAGGCCGTGGAAGCTCTGGACAGCAAGGCTGCCGTCGGAAGTGGTGCGGGTCAGAGCCTTCGCCTCGGCCGCGACCGAGCGCTTCGCCGGCGCGACGACCGAGGAGCGACGCGCCTTGCCGGCGGCGGGTTGTTCGTCATCGAACAGCAGCGGCGCGAGCCGGCGCCGCATGTGCCACTCGACGTAATAGGCCAGCATGCAGAGGAAGACGTGAGCCCGCACCCGCGACGCAAGCCGGTGGTAGATGGGTCTGACGCGGAGATCGACGGTCTTGAGGCTGCGGAAGGCACGCTCGACGGCGGCGAGGCTCTTGTACGCCTCGACGGTCTGCTCGGTGGAGAGCAGCTCGGCGGGCACCGGGGTCCGGAGCACATAGAGACCATCGAGAGCCGCCTCCTGCGCGATGGCCTGGTGATGACGTTCGTAGCGGAAGCCGTCGTCGCGGAGGTCGAGGCGGAAGTGTTTGGCGACCTTGAAGCGGCCGAGCACGGCGCCGACGCGCAGGCCGATCCGATCCTTGCCGCGCAGTGGGTTGCGGGGCCGCTCGGTGGCCTTGACGATCTTGTCGAGCTCGCGTTCGGTGGCTTTTAGGAGATCCTCTCGTTTGCGGCCGCGCTCTGCGGCGAGAAGCGGATTCTTGCAGACGACCAGGCGCTCGCCCGGGTAACGAGGATCGGTGATCTCGGCCAAGTTGCGCTGATCGAAGAG
>DASZZM010000020.1:0-16719 GCA_035544895.1 Thermoanaerobaculia bacterium | reverse complement strand
GGCGGTCTGCGGCAGGTTGCCGTTGACGATGATGTCGCGCAGGTTGATCGACTGCACGTCATACCCGGTCAGGTAGACGTTGAAGTCGAGCACCGGCACCGACAGGTCCGACCAGACCACCACGTGGGCCAGGACGGCGGTCGCCGAGGCGTTGTTGATCGAGAAGAGGGTGGTCAACCCGTTGGGGTTGTTGAGGTCCACCTCGAAGTACGGCAGCAGCAGGGTCGCCGCCGGCACGGCGTCGGTGGCGCAGATGACCGCCGAGGCCGGGCTCGCTGCCAGCGCCAGCAGGCCCACCAGCGCGAGACTGAGTACGGTTTTCTTCATGACAGACAATCTCCTAAGGTTGATGTTGCTGTAGCGAAAGCAACGGGCCAAGCCATCCAAGTCATCAGAAACTCCAACTCTCCTCGAAGGAAGCATCACCTCCTGTTTAAAGTCTAAGGTGCCGGTAACTCCGTTTATATTCAAGCACTTCCGATCTCCCCTAGAGTCTCCGCTAGTGGGAGGCCGCAAGTGTGCTGCCCTCCCGGTACGCCAACCAACTGCTCTGATCGCGACCGGAAGGGGGCGCCCAACTTGCCGGCGCCTGGGCCTCACCCGGTTTTATGCTTTGGCACTATAGGCATCTCCCCCCAGCATGTCAAGAGGGCAAAGCCCGGAATTTTAATGGCGCTGCGATGTAGCGATCGAGGCCTACTCAAAGCGTCTATCGGATCGCCCCCCGCAACCCCTCCCGTTCCCCTTCCCAATTCTCTGAAGCCGCCGGGTCCCTGCCCGGCGGTGGCCGGGGGGGAAGGGGACGCCCCCTCCCCTGACGCACGAACCATTTTCATCCTAGTTGGAGCCCTTGGCGTTCGCCTGCGCGGCCGCCGGAGCCGCGTGCCAGGCGGTGATGCCGCCGCCCGAGACGCAGGCGTTGGGCGCGTTCATGGCGTTGCTCTCGCCGGCGAAGGAGGCCACGATCTCGTCCTTGCCGTCGCCGTCGAGGTCGGCGAGCTTGAGGTGGTATCCCTGGCAACCGCCGCCGTAGGGCGGGATCCCGGGAGCGGATTCGCGGGTGAAGAACCCCTTGCCGTCCCCGAGGAAGATCCAGGTATCTCCCTCCCCGGTCAGGGCCACGAGGTCGAGGTTGCCGTCGCCGTCCAGGTCGCCGACCCCGAGCGCGGTCACGTTCTTCTTGCTCTCCTCGACCGCCAGGGTGCGGCGCTCCCACTTGCCGCCCGGGCGCGAGTAGAAGATGTCGATCCCGGTGCGCCACACGCCGAGCTCGTAGGCGAGGTAGCCGACCGCCAGGTCGGCGCGGCCGTCGTGGTCGAAGTCGCCGGCCGCGACCGAGAACACGTAGGAGCCGGGACGCACGTCGATGTCCACGTCGTTCCAGCCGCCGTCGGCGCGCTGCAAATGAACCAGGTTCTTGGCGCCCATGACCCCCGAGGCGCTGGCGAAATCGGGCCTGCCGTCGCCGTCGAAGTCGCCGACCGTGATGCCGTCGCCGAAGCCCCTGGCGAACGAGGTCCCCTGGTCCTGGCGCTTCCAGGTGCCATCACCCTGGTTCAAGTAGAGCACCGGCCCGTAAGTGTCCTGGCCCGACGGCTGTCCCGGGATGCGCGAGCCCGCGGGGCTGAGCCGGGGGCCTTCGCCCATGGCCAGGATGTCCGGCCGGCCGTCGCGCTTCCAGTCCACCACGGCAATGGCGCGCGAAGAGAACGCCGCGGCCTCTTGCCCATGGCCGGGGAGCTGGAAGTCCAGCCCCTTGTTCCAGCTGGTGAAGTTGCCCTTGCCATCCCCCACCATGGCGGTCAAGCCGCGCAGGTGCATGCCGAGCGCGATGCCGAGATGGCCATCGCCCTTGAAGTCGCCGACCTTGAGGTCGCCGTAGTCGTATGGGAAGTCCGGGAACTTGGCCTCCCTCCAGCGCTTCCAGTTGCCCTTGCCGTCGCCGAGGAAGATCACCGGGGTGCCGAGGTTCTTGCGCGGTGGGCCGTGCACGATGTCGAGATGCCCGTCGCCGTTCATGTCGCCAACGTCGAAGCCATGCCGCCACTGCCCGGAGGTCGGCAGGCCATGGCCGAAGTCCACGAAGCGCAGCCGGTGACTCTCGGGCGTGTCGACCTTGTAGGTCGCCGCCGCCTTGGCCAGCTGCTCGGCGGTGGGCGGGGCGTTCGGGATGGGACCCGAAGACTGGGCATCGACCTTGTAGACCTTGAAGTAGAAGTAGTCCTTATCCTCTTTGACCACGTCGATGGGAATTCCCCAACGGGTGCGCACCGTGTGCGCATCCAGCCGCATGAAGTTGCCTCCGGCTTTCGACAACTTTTCGACGAAATACTTGCGGCCTTCCTTGTCGGTCAGCCAGCGGCCGTTGGGCGGCTGCGGCTCCGGGGCCCGGCCCGCGCTCGGAGTGGCGGTGCCGGAGACCGGAGGTGGAGTCACGGCAGGGGCCGGCAGGCCGAACGGGTTCGTGGCCGCTCCGGCCCCTGGGCCCGCGGCGGCCGGCGGCGGCTGTGGCGGGGGAGCCTGTGGCGGCGGCGCCTGCCTGCCGGCGGCGCTCGGGACCAGCCCGACCAGCGCGCCCAGGATCGGGGCCGCGAGCAGGAACCGTCCGGCTCGTCGCAGCATCGTAGCCGTCGCCGTCTTCATTTTCGTCGATCGCACCAAGAGACACCTCCGAGGTCGATTGATAGGGAAAGCCACCCCGCCGTCATACGGAGGTCCGGCCGGCACCGTCTAGTGACCAGGCGAGGCCGAGCGTGCTTGCCGTCGCCAGGGGCTCCTCGGTGTCATGGCCCCGGTAATTTCCGGGGCGCCGGGGCGCCGGGCTGCTTGTCGGGTTGGCCAGGCGATGTGCTAGATCTCGTCCACGAAAGCGGTTTTCAGCCGGCGGAACAACCAGAAGCCTACGCATAGTAGCACACCGGCGGTCAGGGCCAGCGCGGCCGTGCCCGGCACCAGCGCAACGGTGCCGTACAGGAAAGCCTGCCTGTAGAGCTGGACCAGCGCGGTCAGCGGGTTGAGCTCGATCCAGGCGCGCAGTCTGGCCGGCACGTATTCGAGCGGATAGACGATGGGCGTGAGATAGAACCAGCCGGTGAAGAGCATGCCCAGGGCCTGGGCCGTATCGCGGAAGAAGACGTGCACCGAGCCGAGGAGGAGGCCGAGCCCCAGGGTGAGCGCGGCCTGCAGCGGCAGCGCCAGCAGCAGCACCGGCAGCCCCCGCAAGTGCAGGTCGCCCAGCCAGGCCAGAACGACTACGAAGATGCTCGCCGCGATTGCCTCGTGCAGCAGCGCCGCGAGCACCACGGCGAGCACCAGCAGCTCGGCCGGGAAGCGCAGCTTCTTGACCAGAGTGGCATTGTCGGTGATCGCGGTCGAGGCCCTCATGACTCCCTCCTGCAGCGCCATCCAGGGGAGCAGGCCGCTGAACAGGAAGCTGGCGAAGTTGCCGGAGGGAGCGCTGCCCGCCGGCAGGCGCAGTTTCATCACCGTGGAGAAGACGAAGGTGAAAAGCAGCAGCAGCCAGAGGGGCTGCACGAAGGACCACATGAAACCGAGCAGGGAGCCGGCATAGCGTCCCTGGAAGTCCCGTTTGACCAGCTCCTTGAGCAGAAAGAGGTGATGGCGCATGACGCGAATTGACAGCTTCCCGGCGGGGGGGTAGTATGCTGCAAAAGCAGTTCTATGCCAGCTTGACATAGAGCCCGACAAGAGCGATGATCGGCACGGCAGGCTTTCCTCCCATGGCCCCCATAGAGAAAATCCGCCAGGTACAGCTCGTCGGGCGCAAGATCCGCGAGCTGCGCAAAGAGCACAAACTGACCCAGGTCGAGCTCTCCTCCCGGCTTGGCATTCAGCAGTCCGACCTCTCCCGCATGGAGCAGGGGGAGTATAGGGTCAGCCTCGACACTTTGTTCCGCATCCTCGCCGAGTTCCAGATGAGCATCGGCGAGTTCTTCGAAGGCGTCACTCAGGAGTCGATCACGCCGCGGGACGTACAGCTCGTCCAGGACGTAAGGTCTCTCCCTCACGACGCGCAACGGGAAATCGAGGACTTCATCACGTTCAAGCGCACCCAAGGCAGCCATGGGGGCCACCGATCCAATCGGCAGGGAGGGAGCCGGGATGAGCGAGAGCAGGACTGAGGATCGCGTCACCTTCGAGAGACTCAAAGAAGAATGCACCGCCGCGATCTGGGCGGGCGAGCTCGAGCGGGCCAGAGAGATCATCGAGCGCGCCCTGAGCTGGGCGCGCGAGAAGGGCGAACCCCGCCTCGTCGATGCCGCCGTCTGTGCGCGGGCGGGCATCGAGATCGATCTCGGTCGCGGGGAGGCCGAGCTGTCGCATCTGCGGCAGATCCTGCTCAAGAACAGCGATCCCAGCAACTGCTGGCTGGCCGCTTACAGCTTGTCTCGCTATTATGAGCTGACAAAGAACTACAAGAAGAGCTTGTTTTATGCCCGCATCCATTGCGACCGAGCCGAGCTCCTGGGCCGCAGGGACTGGAGAGCGTCGAGTCACAACCAGCTCGGTAACGCTCTCTTGGCTGAGAGTTTCGTCGAGGAGGCGTCCAAGGAGTACGAGAAAGCGCTGGAGCTGATCTCCGAAGAGCCGGGCCTCCGGCTCGCCCTGATCCAGCTGAACCTCGGCTATTGCCGAGTCTTGCAGAAGTGCTACCGGGAGGGTTGCGGGCTCCTCTATAGCTGCCTCGAAATCCTGCGGCCCCTGGGAGCTCACGGCTTCCAGGTCATGGCGCGGCTCGACCTTTGCTTCGCTCATCTCGAGACCGGCCGCTATCGTCTCGCCCAACGCGAGGGCCTCGCGGCCCTCGAGCTCGCGCAGCGGACAGCTCAGGCTGAAGGGGTGAAGAACGCGCTCTACCTGCTGGGCGAAGCCGCCAACCTGAGGGGGGACACCGCGACGGCGCGCGCCTACTTCTGCCGGCTGCAGGAAGAGTTCTTCCCTGGCTCGACTTACCTGCCCGGGTTCCTGCTCGCGGTGGACGTCCGCAAGCTGGTCAATCTGCACGCCTGAGGCCCCCGCCATGAGCAAGCACTGCGCCCAGCACTCCGCCCAGCGCTCCAAGAGGTTGCGCCTCATCACCCTCATGGTCCTCGGCTTGGTCCTACCGTCCGCCGCGGCGGTCGCCCTGCAGCGCGACGCGGCCCTGGGACCGGACGGAGTGCTCTACCAGGCCAGGACGGGGACGTTCGGAGACCTCTTCCCCGACGCCGCCGCGGGGACCGCGCCACCGCCAGCCGGCCTCACCGCGATGCCGGATCCGAGCAGCGTGGTGCTCGTGCTCGACGTGACCCAGGCGGGGGCCCCCCCGAAGCGGCTGCTGGTGCCGCACACCGAAGGGCCGGAGGTTGAGAGCTCGCCGTCGCTGGTCTACGAAGATGACTCCAAGACCATCTTCCTGGTGTGGGAGACCCAGCTCAACACCATCTACTCGGTCTTTATGCTGTCGGGCTTCGACGGCAGCAAGTGGTCGGAGCCGATCGAGGTCATCGGCAACCCCTTCGCGACCAAGTTCTCGCCCCACCTGGCGATCACGCGCGGGGCGTACCATGGCCTGGACGACCAGGGAAACATGGTCACCAGGCACCGCACGATCTTGCACCTGATCTGGACCGAAGGAGATGTCGCCGGCTACTTCCAGACCGCGTACCGGCCATTGATCCTCGAAGACGGAAACTATCTGGGGTACGTCGCGACGCTCCACCTCAACCAGTTCGATGGCTCAACCTACAAGCCGGCCACGCCGGCCGCGGCAGCCAGCCTGGTCCACGCGCCGACGGTCCAGGACGGGCGCGACGCGCAGACCGTCATCGTCGGCTTTGCCTCGGACCGCGCGCAGTCCGTGAGCACGGTCGAGCTCGAGGTTCTCCCCGAAGAGCTGAGGCTTCTCTCCGACAACGGCAGGGCGCACATCATCGAGATCGGCGTGAAGCGTGGCTATCCTAGGGACCTCCAGGGGATGGCCGATGAGGTGCGCCGCTCGATCCTTGGCATGAGTCCGTCCTTCCATAGCGAAGTGCTGCAGACGATCGCCGATCGTGTCGCCGCCTACATCCTCTCGGCGGGCGCGCAGAGCGCCTCCTTGGTCTCCATCGCCGAAGGCAGCCGTTCGCTGATCGTCGAGACCGGCGCCAAGTTCTCCTGGCGCGGCCTGCGGCTGACCAGCGAGGTGGTGCCGGCCGCGGCGGCCGATCCGCAAGTGGTCGAGATCGCGCCGCAGCCGGCGGACGGCGGCACGCCGCGCCGCCAGCTCTTCCAGTTCCGCCTCGCCTCGACCCGGCCCGTGCCCGAGGTCGGCGCCGACGGCGTCCAGATGTTCGTCTCGCGGTCCGGCGAGGACATCCTGCTCGCCTGGCCCGGCAAGGACGTGGTCAACTACCGCACCAGCCAAGGGACCGGTTGGGACGACGTCCACACGCTCAAGCTCTCGAGCACCCTCGATTTACAGCACGCCTACGATATTTTAGAGGCGCGATTGCGGAATTAGGGGCCTGCGGCGGCCCAATAACAGCTCTACGATGTGGCGGTAGAGGACTGCTCGAAGCGTCTATCGGATCGCCCCCCGCAACCCCTCGATCCCCTTCCCACCCCTCCGGGGGGGAAGGGGACGCCCCCACCCTCTCGCGCACAAACGTGTGTTTCGTCCTTAGTTAGATCTGCGTGACCTGAAGGGGCAGGGCGTGGGGGCGGGCGGGGATGATGGTGCCGCCGGCGGCGATGAGCTGGCTGCCGATGGAAGCCCTTTTTTCGGGGGGGCAGAGAAAGGCCAGGCAGCCACCGCCGCCGGCGCCGCAGGCCTTGCCTCCCCAGGCGCCGCCGGCCAGGGCGGTGGCGATGAGGGCCTCCAATACCGGGGTCGAGATCCCTTCCGCCAGCCTCTGGCGCTGGCGCCACTCGGCCGACATCAGCTCTCCGACGCGTGCCAGGTCGCCCGCCTCGAGCGCGGCCGGCAGCTCGGCGGACCCCGCGGCGATGCCGTCCAGGAGCGCCACGGCCTCCGGCTCGCCGTCGAGGCAGCGCCGGATCACCTGCCAGTTCTGGCCCGCCGAGAAGTGGCTGATCCCCGAGTAGACGACCAGCAGGCTCGCCGCCAGCGCCTCGAGGTCGGCGGCGAGGGAGCGGACGCGCTCGCCACCGGGCAAGGGCGCGATCTCGAGCGCCCCGCCGAGCAGCGCGGCGTAGTGGTCCTGGAGGCCGGTGGGAAGCCGCATGAGCCGGGCCTCGAGATCGCGCGCCAGCCAGGCCCGGGCCGCCGGCGCGGAGCGCGGCAAGTCGAACTCTTCTTCGGCGGCGGCGATCAGGGCGACAGCCATCGCCGAGCTCGCCCCCAACCCGCCGCCGCGCGGCGAATCGCTGGCCAGCTCTGCCGCGAAGGGGGGAAGGCCGAGCGCGCCGGCGACGACGCCGGCCAGCGCGGTGAGGGGCTCCGCCTCGAGCCCCGCGGCAGAAGCCGCGCTGACGGCGCGGCCGTCCTGACGGACGCTGTAATCCGTCGCAGCGCGCTCGAGCCGCACCGTGGCCGCCAGGTCGACTGCCACGTTGACGGTGCGCGCCCCGGGAAACAGCAGCCCGAGCGGCCAGATGTCCAGGCTGCCACCGCCCAGGTCGACGCGGCACCAGGCCCTGGCCACGGTCGCCATAGACTGCCGGCCCGAAGATTAGCGGGCGGCGGCGCCGGCTGCTGCCGATTGAGCGCGAGAGCGGGGCGTGAAGACATGGCCGGCCGCGCCGCTGGCCAGGCCGGCGAGCTGGACCCGCTCCGCCACCGGGGCTGGGGGCTCGAGGCGGGCCGGCACTCCGGTCGCCAGCCCGGCGCGCAGGGAGTCCCGCCAGGCGCGGAAGGAGGCGAGCTGGACCTGCGGGAGCGGATCGTCGCGCACCCCTTGCAGGGCCTGCGGATCGACCCACTGGCCACGGTACTTGACACGGTAGTCGAGATGGGGCCCGGTCGCCAGGCCCGTCGCTCCGGTATAGGCGATGACGTCGCCCTGGCGCACGCGGGCGCCCGGGCGGATGCCCGCGGCGTGGCGGGAGAGATGCAGGTAGGCGGTAACGTAGTCGCGGCCGTGCTGCACCTTGACGACGTTGCCGCCGCCGCCGTCCCAGCCGGCGAACAGCACGACGCCATTGGCCGTGACCTGCACCGGCGTGCCGACGGGAGCGTGGTAGTCGACGCCGAGGTGCGGGCGG
Source organism: Thermoanaerobaculia bacterium (assembly GCA_035544895.1). GTDB lineage: Bacteria > Acidobacteriota > Thermoanaerobaculia > Multivoradales > UBA5704 > JASLEW01. The sequence goes on along the minus strand of DASZZM010000020.1, from coordinate 8,511 downwards.
AAGCACCCCAGGACAGGATGCAGCCTGCTGCTGCTGAAGGCCGAGGTGACGTGGGACCAGCGCAGGGGCGAGCGGAGGAACATCTTCTGCAGCGGCCGTCCCTCGCCGTCGTAGTAAACGTTGGAGGCGCCGAAGCGAAAGGCCTCGTGGCGGCGCCCTTGGTTGTCATAGAGGAGCGCGACGACGTCGCCGACCGCCTGGTGCCTTCCGTCCGTCCGGACGTCCTGATAGACGGCCTCGAAGCGATCTCCGCTCCGCAGGTCGTGCGCGAAGTCGAGGTCCCAGCGCAGGACGTCGGCCATGCGCCAGGCCAGCTCTCCCGGACCGCCGGCTTGCCGGATCGAAGCGTCGAGCGTCCCGCCCAGCGTGCCGCGCACGACGCGTAACTCGGTGGAGCGCTGGAAAGGATGCCAGTCGGTTTTCCAGCCGGCGCCATCGCGGATCATCTCGAAACGGCCTCCAGGTGTCCGCCCGGAGGCCAGGGTGAGATCGAGCGCGGCCAGCGATGAATCGTGATTGAAGGAGGCGAACCCGGTGCTGCCGGGCGCGAGCGCCCGCAGGTCGGCGCGCTCGGCCAGGGCGCTGGCCGCCGCGCGCGCCTCCGCGGCCGCCAGCCCGAGGCGATGGAAGAGCTGAGTGGCGGTCTCGCCGCGCCGCAGGGTGAGCTCGACCGGCACCCGCGCCTGGCCGATCAGCGGCGAGGCCTCGGTCGGCAGCAGGGTCGCGCGCGCGCCGTGGCGGTCAATCGGAGCCAGCGGAGCCAGCGGGGCCAGCGGATAGGGCGACTGAAGGTAGGCTTCGAGGTTGCGAGTGGCGAGGACGAGACTGGCCGCGACCAGGACGAGCCCGAAGGGCACCGCAACCCGAACGAGCCGCGGACCGATCCGTAGCGGCTTCTGCATCCCGCGCAGACCTCCCTCGAGTCCTGGCCCGCAACGCCTCCGCCCTCCCCGCCCGACACTCCCCCCGTCCGGCGTCGCGAGCCACGTTTAGCTGGCGGCCCTAGGCCGATTTTTACGCGGGGATGCTAGCACACAACTGACCCGGCGCGGGTCAGGGGGGGGTGATCTCTGCGATGAGGCGGTCGGGGTCGTCGGGGAGCTTGCCGTGGTAGGCGACGCGGCCGTTCTTGACGATCAGGAGGCCGGGAAGGGTGGCGACGGCGTACTTCTTCGAGAACGCGCCGTCGGCGTCGAGGAAGACCGGCGCGTCGAGGCCCTTGCCCGCGAGGAAGGTCTCGACCACCTGGCGGTCTTCCTGGAAGTCCACCGTCACGACGCGCGCATGCTGGCGCCAGCGGCTGGCCAGCGGATTCACCCTGTCGACGATGTCGCGCGAGCGCGGCGACCACGAGGCCCAGACCACGATGATCGTGGTGCCCTGGGCCATCTCGGCGTCGCCCAGCCGTTCGCCGCGCAGGCCGCTCAGGCCGCGGTCCTGCGCCGGCGCGCCGGCGGCGGCAGTCAGGAGGGCGAGGGCGAGCAGCAGGCAGACCAGGACGGCTGGCTGCGTGCGCAAAGGACGGCCGGTCGAGTGAAGACGCCTGGCGGGCGGCTGGCTCATCGGGACTCCTTCAGATTGGGCGGATCTGGCTGCGGCGGTGGGGCATGCTGGTGAGGATGCGGTGCCTCAGGGTATCGGGAGCGCAGCATCGGGTACATCGCTCGCGGATCACGAAGAGGAACTTGCGGGTGTAGTTCATTCTGTCGGCGCAACCGGGACAGCGTTCTACATGGTCGCTGAAAGAGATCCGCAGGTCGTCTCCCATCTCGTTGTCGACGAAGAGGAATACCGTCTCGCAGACCTCCTTGCAGTCCATTCCTCACTCCTCCGCAACGGTCTCCGGTGACTCCGGAGCGCCGGGGCCGCTGGCCGTCGTGTCCATGCTCCCATCAACTCATCGGGCGGGCGGGGTTATTCCGCCGGGACAATTGCCGCGGGCAGGGGTCACTTGGCTCTCGAGATCGTCTTGCTGCGCATCTTGAGGGGCTCGCGCTCCCGCAGGTAGCCGTGCTCGCGGGCGAAGTCGAGCATCGCGGCCTCGAGCAGCCGGCGGCCGCGGTAGAGCCGGCTCATCACGGTGCCGACCGGGACCTCCAGGATGTCGGCGATCTCTTTGTAGGAGAAACCTTCCAGGTCGGCAAGGAGGACGACCATCCGGTAGTCGGGCGGCAGGCGGTCCAGGGCCTGCTGGACGTCGGCGTCGAGGACGTTCTCGAGCAGCTCTTGCTCGGGGTTCTTGATCTGCCGGGCGGTATCTTCGCTGACCTGGTTCTCGAAGGACTCCTCGATGTCGGCGAAGTCGCTCAGGGCCGGAGTCTGCTGCTTCTTGCGGTAGTTGTTGATAAAAGTATTCTTCATTATTTTGAAGAGCCACGCCTTGAAGTTCGTCCCCTCTTCGAACTTATCGTAGTAGCGATAAGCCTTCAGGTAGGTCTCCTGAACGAGGTCCTCGGCGTCCTCGGCATTGCGCGTCATGCGGTAGGCAGTGTTGTAGAGGGCGTCCACGAAGGGCATCGCCGCTGCCTCGAAGTCCCACCCTTTCTGGTGGTTGACGCTTTCTTTGGGCATTCTTACCCCTTTCACCAAGGCCCATCTACGAGCGGCTTACGCATACGAGATGCCAGCCGGATTGCGAGGACAGGTGGCCTTGCGGTGTCTCACGGAAAGGCCAAAGGCGGGCAAGCCGTCCGTTGCAGAGGACGTTCCTCGTCGCGCGCCCGGCGCCCGGCCGCAGCCGATCAGGCACTCCATGCCAAGCTGCCTGCCAAAATGTTTGACGCTGGAGGCCGGCCGATCCTTACTCATCAGCGGTTCGTGCCCTCCAGCCGCTCCTAAGTTCATTGGGTTGGACCACTCGACGTCCATCAATATGTACGGTGCAAGGCGCCGGAATGTTTAGGCTCGGTCCGGGCGAGGACGAACCGCCGGCGCGGATGGACCGCGGGCGCGGGGGGGCCTCGGCCGGCCCTCGCAGGTCCCTTGTCGGGCGGCTGGGTGGGCTCTGAAGGTGGGGTTGGTGTTGAGGCCGCCGCCGCCAAATGGGACCTGCGAGGGCCGGCCGAGGCCCCCGGGACCGTTTACGCTTGGCGGACGCAGGCGGATTGGTGGCGGATCGAACCGCCAAGCGAGGTAGGCGGGGGTCGAGAGGCACCGCTCGGGTGCTGATATCCTGAAGGGGTGGCGGACAAGGACAAGCCTTCGGGCATGAAGTCGGCCTATGAGCTGGCGCTCGAGCGTCTCGAGCGCGAGGGAATCGAGCGCCCGCGCGAAGGCGACGATGCCCTGAGCGGCGAGACGCGCGAGAAGGTGACCGAGTTGCGCCAGCAGGCGGCGGCCAAGCTGGCCGAGCTCGAGATCCTCCACCGCGACCGCCTGAAGAACCTCTACGACCCCGCCAAGCGGCGCGAAGAAGAGGAAGACTACGTCCGCGAGCGCCGCCGCATCGAATCCGAACGCGACCGCAAGATCGAGAAACAGCGGGGCGCGTAGTCGGGCGATTCAGGCGCCGTGGCCGTCCCCGGGAAGCCATGATCCTTCAGTTCACGCTCGTTTTTCGCAAGTTGCCAGAGGGCTATATCGGCTTCGTCGAGGAGCTGCCCGGCGCCAACAGCCAGGGCGCGACCCTCGATGAGGTCCGTGCCAACCTTGAAGAAGCCGTGACGCTCGTCCTTGAGGCCAACCGGACCTTGGCTGAGAAGGAAATCGGCGGCGAAGACGTCATCCGAGAGACCCTGACGGCCAGCACGTGAAGCGCGCCGATCTCATCCGGCACTTGCGGGGCCAGGGCTGCGAGTTGCTGCGTGAGGGGGCGCATCACTCCAATCATCAGTGCCGCGGCACCGCGCGAGATCAACGAGTTCCTGGCCCGGAGAATCTGTCGTGATCTCGCCGCCAGCGAGCCCTGAGCTCCGGGGGTGAGCGGCCTCAAAGGTCGTTAGCGGGATCTGGAAAGGTCGCTTGGAGGTCGGAGGCGCTCAACGCCGGCGGCACGGCGGGCGCCTTGACCGCCGTCGTCCGTTGCGCCAGCGTCGAGCTGCCCTTGCGAGCGCCGCACCGAGCCACGTAAGCAGAAGCAATCGATATTGTAACGCAGACTCCCACTCGTCTCCTAAGAGACGAAGTCCCACCTCGACGTCGAATAGACGGCGTCACAGACAAAAGGAGCGACTCGTGGTCATGATAGATCAGAATCAAAACGAGCAGGCCGAGGCCGGCGCCCTGGACTGGGGCACCGATGCCCCGCGGGGCGGCAAGGCCGTCATGAACCGTATCCTGAAGGAGAACGTGACCGTCCCGCTCTTCTTCGGGCAGACCCTGATCCAGTCACTACGCGATGTCGGTTACAACCACACCACCTCAGCCCTCTGCGAGCACGTCGACAACGCCATCCAGGCTGGCGCCACTGAGATCCGAGTGTACTTCCGACAGGCTGGCACGAAAGGCGCGTACCAGATCGACACCGCCGTCTACGACAACGGCTCGGGCATGTCGCCGACGGTGCTGAAGGTGGCCACGTCCTTCGGTGGGTCGACGACCTTCGGAAACCGAGACAGGATCGGCCGCTTCGGGATGGGCATGAAGACTGCCGCGTTGAGCATGAGTCCAGTTGTGGAACTGTACTCATGGCAGGAGCGAGGGGCCATCTACAACATGACGCTCGATGTCGAAGCAGTCGGGAAAGATCGCAGCAATCTCGTCGCGCTGCCCGAGCCCGTCTTGCTGACCGAACTCGGAGACGAGGTGGCGGATCTCTTCAGGAGGCCGATGGGATACCCCACCAGTCGGGACGAACAGGAGCTGCTAGCGGCGGGCGACGGCGATCTAGCAGACCCTCTCGGCTGCTCTGGCACGATCGTCTACATGCCCAAGTGCGACAGACTCACCTCCGCGAAAGCGAGGACCCTCGTCGACCACGCCGTCACGGAAATGGCGCGGGTATACCGAAGGGCACTCGACAACGGGTTGCGACTCTTCGTCAACAACCGGCGAGTCGAGGCATTCGATCCGACCTACTCGATGACCAGCGCCCGGCACACGCGGATCGAGGATCTTCCCGTCAAAGTAAGCCGGCTCATCCTCTCCAGGGCGGTCGCTGTCAAGATCTCCGAGAGTCGGGAGGAGACGGTCGACATCACGATCAAACTGTACCGTCTGCCGGTGGAGCAGTGGTCGTCCTTGCCGCGCACGACCCTCAAGAACAATCTGAGGGTCTTCGATGGCAACACGGTGTCGATTCTCCGGAACGACCGCGAAGTCTTCTTCGGTCCCATGCCGAAGTTGACCTCGCGGCACAGCGTCACGAACTGGTATAGGGTTCAGATCGACTTCCCCGGTGTGCTCGACGAGGCGTTTGGTGTGGCCGCGACCAAGCAGGGGATCCGGCTGAAGGGCCATGTCGAAGAAACGATCAAGAAGGCCATCGGCGGTGAAATCGCGACGCTGAACGACGAGCTCAAGAGGTTCCAGAGGCAGCAGGCCTCGGCCCGTGAGCGCGCAAAGCCGAGCGCCAGCGAGCTGAGGGCCGGAGAAGCCGACCCGTTCCAGCAGAGCCCGCTCCCTGGGGCAACCACTCCAGAGGAAGAGGCGCAGCTCGATGACAACCTGCGTGGTCTAGCGCTCACCCTTAAGAGGGATGGAGAGACGGAGGAGCAGGCGTTCGAACGTGTCAAGGCGTCGACATATATCATCGACCTCAAGCACGACGAGTACTGGCCGTTCTACGACGTCAAGCATCGGTTCGGCCGTGTCATCCTGACGATCAACACGGCCCACCCGTTCTTCGTTCAGCTCTACGAGCCCCTCCAGAAGATGGGCGTTCAACAGACCGATCCCGACGAGGTGGGGGACGCGCCGGTCGACGAGAAGCCGCGGGCGAGCGTGGCTCTCGACTTGTTGCTCCTCTCGTTGGCGCGCACGCAGAGCCGCCTATCTGCGGTCGATGAGGACGCCCGCGGATTGCTCGACGCTCTTCGCCGGGAATGGTCCGAGGTCTACCGCGTGCAGCTAACCGTCTGATGTCTCGGGCGAGCAGGCCGACTGGCAGCCTGGCAGGGTTGGGGCCTTGCCAGGCTTCAGCCACCGGCGCATGCTAAGATAGTCGGCGATCGACTTCCGGTTCGGTGCCATCGCCCATCGGCAGTAACGCTGGCGGGGTTTCACCTCCTAGAAGTCGAGAGAACCCCCGAATCAGTGGTTGTCCGCTGGCCACAGCGCGCCAGCGGAAGAGCAATGGCGGGGGAGGGCCGGTCTGAATCTCCAACCAGCAGGCCAACAGGGGTCTGCACAGAACACGGAGGAGAACGGATGGGAATTCCGCATGCATGGGACGTCTATAGGCGTTTGCAGGAACAGCTGGCGCGCAAGTGCCACGTCGATGACCAGTCCTGGGGTCTCGAGGGAGCACTGAACCGCTTCCTCGTCAGGCCCGAGGAGCTTCTCACCCAAGAACAGGTCGCCCGGGCGGTTGGAAGCCAGTGCCGGAGGGAACGGTACCGCAGGGAACTGGTGCGGGGTTTGCCCGCTCAGGAGGACCCAAGAGGTACGCCGGACGGCGCAATCGACGCACGCCGGCACTTGCGCTTGATCAAGAACCAGGTTTCGAGAAGGGATTGGGCGCTCCTGTTGGCCGTTGGCGAGGGCCGTGGGTACAAGGAGATCGCCTCCGTCACGAAGGTCACCACCGGCACGCTCCGGGTACGGGTTCTTCGTCTTCGGCGTGCTCTCGCTGGTTGACTTGCTCGTTACGCGCCGCGTCTGAGCGGTGCAGCCCTTCGATGGGGGGTGAGCCGGCGCGGCTGTTCGGTACCCGCAAGGTCAGATCTGCCCTTGGGCCCGCAACTTCGCGACGAGCGGGTGATCGGCGATCTCGGCCTGGATCTCTTCGACAAGCGCCGTGCGACGCCTCCGGTCCACCTCGACTTCCTCGCGGTGGTCCCAGTAGTACGCAAGTGCCGAGTGAACCTGGTGTTCGCGGTGCGCTCGTCCTCGGAGAAGTAGAGGCAGTCGACGCCTTCGGGGTTGCACCGGTTGCGGCGGCCCGAGACAAACAGGTAGCGAGGAGGACGGCCGCCCATGAATTCGAAATGCGGAACGCAGCGCGCGAGCCGGCGCCGCATCCGGCGGGTGGGTAGGGTCTTCAGCAGGGTCGCGAAGCTCGCCGAACCCCTTCCCGTCAAGCTGGGTTCCCCGTAAGCATGTCCTCGGCGAGATCCGCGACCACGCCGGCGTGGCCGCCACGGATCACGTCCAACGGCGGGCGATCGTCGAGCTGGCCGTTCGGCATGTTGAGCCATCGCCGGAAATCGGACGCTGGAAGCACCGTTCGCAGGCGAGCGATGCGCACGAAAGGGAATAGCTCCGTCTGGAGAGAATCGGCGTCATCCGTCCCTCCATGCCCCACCCGCACCCCCACTGCGACACACGGTTTCCAAGAGCTGCTCGTCGTCCCCCCTCCCCGGAGACGGCGGTGAAGCCGCGGACAGCGGCGTCTCTGCCGCAGGCGTAGACGGCGTGAGGAAGGGTTCGAAGGCGCCGCTGTAGCCCATTCGGTGGATGCCGGTGCGCGCGAGGCTCAGTGTCGGAGACGAGTCCCGCTTGACCTCGGACTCGCAGGAGTTCATGCTCTCTCCGTGGCCGTGAAGACGATCCCGCTTGATGCCGAGGCATACGAAGCTCTAACCCGGCAGAAGCGCCCTGGTCAGACCTTCTCGGAGCTGATCAAAGAGCACTTCGGCCGCCGTACTACCGCAGCCGACCTGTTGCAGATCGCGGCCGACTTCAAGCTCTCAGAGGCAACACTGGACGCGATCGACGAGCAGATCCGGGCGCGCAGCGAAAGCCCTGCGTGCGCCGCGGACGAGTGATCCACCTCGACACCTCCTTCGTTGTCGACTTCCTGCGCGAAACCTCCCGCGGCGAGGAAGGATCGGCGACCGATCTGTTGCGAACGCTCGACCGGAGCGAAATCGCGGTCAGTTTTTTCGTGGTGTGTGAGCTCTACGCGGGTGCGGCGCTGGCGGGCCGCGAAGTCGAAGAACGGGCCCGCGTGGCGGGCTTCTGCGCCGCTCTGCGAGTCATTTACCCGAACGACGGCTTTGCAGACGCTTATGGAAGGCTCATCGGGGTATTGAGGCGCTCCGGACAGAACACAGGGGTCATGGACGCGCTCATCGCCACGACCGCTTTGCGGGAGGGCGCGCGCCTGGTCACACGCGACCGTAAGAACTTTCTGACCGTGCCAGGTCTCGATCTCATCTTCTACTGACACTTGGAGCACGGCAGACGCGCGGCGAGACATCAGCCCTCCCGTGCATGCCTTCGCTGACTACTTACCAGCGCCTTTCACCAGTCGCTCGCAGCACTCACGGTGCCTAGCAGCCCGTGGTGAAAGTGGTTTAAACATCTTGAGTTAGCGGTCGAGGGCCGGTAAACTTGGAGGCAGCTTCTGGAGGACTCCAAGCATGGCGATGGGCAAGCGCAAGCGGCACCGGCAGCCTCCACTGTGGGTCG
>DASZZM010000019.1:0-23769 GCA_035544895.1 Thermoanaerobaculia bacterium | reverse complement strand
ACAGCCTCCCGACACCTCTTCAGCAAAGAGCCTTCGAGCTGCTCGGCGTTTCCTACTCAATGTAGCCAGAAAACTATCTCGTCGCGCTGGCCTCAGCTCGAAAAATCAGACACTTACGCCGCCGCCATCCAGGAACTTCGGGCTAGCCGAGAACGCCGATCCATCCGGCCGGCGGCTCGGCGTTCTCGGGCTCAAGTTGCCGGCATCGTCAGCTTGATGATCGCGAAGGCGGCGCCTTGCGGGTCGGCCGCGATGGCGAAGCGGCCGATGCCGGGGATGTCGGCGGGCGGCTTCACGATCTTGCCGCCAAGCGAGCCGATCTTCTCTGCGCTCGCGTCGCAGTCCTCGACCGCGAAATAGACCAGCCAGAAGACCGGCATCTCTCCCATCTCGGGGGTGGGAGCGAAGAGGCCCGCGGCCGGCAGGCCGTCGTTCTTGAAGGTCGTGTAGTGCATGGGGCCCATCTCCTGGACCTCGGCGGTCCAGCCGAAGAGCGCGGTGTAGAAGGCGCGCGCCGCCTCGACGTCCTTGACGGCGACCTCGTTCCAGCAGAAGGAGCCGGGCTCGTTGACCAGACGGGCGCCAATGTGCCGGCGCGGCTCCCAGATGGAGATGGCCGCGCCGACCGGGTCCAGAAGCACGGCCATGCGCCCATGGTCCATTACGTCGAAGGGCTCTTTGACGACCTTGGCGCCGAGGTCGGCGGCCTTGGCCGCGGACTCGTCGGCGCTGGCGACCGTGACGTAGGACGCCCAGAAGGGCGGCGCGCCGGGCGGCCCGTCCTGCGGGCCTCTCTCGAACAGGGCGCCGACGTCTTTGCCGTCTTTGTGCAGCATGGTGTAGAACTGGCCGCCGCCGATCGGGTTGTCCGTGCTGGTCCAGCCGAAGAGGCTGGAATAGAAACGCTTGGCGCCCTCGCCGTCCGTGGTCGACAGCTCCACCCAACTGAAAGTTCCCGGCTTGTACTTGGTGATCTCGGCCATGAACACTCCTCCTCTCGTCGATCAATTATCGCCGACCTCAATGCCCGCGAGTATGGCTCTCTTGTGACAAAGCCGGGGGATTCATTGGAATGCGCCGGGGGGATTGATTGGAAAGCGCCGGGTCCCTACCCGGCGCTGCCCGGCGCGGGCTGGTCAGGCGGCGGCGACCTGGCGGAAGGCGGCCAGGAAGGCTTGCATCTGCTCCGCGGTTCCCAGCGTCACGCGCAGGTGGTTGGGGAGCGCGGGGAAGACCCTCCCCACGTCGACCCTGCGCTGGTGGAGCGAGGCGACGACCGGCTTGACCTGGCGTCGCAGGTCGATCATCAGGAAGTTGGCCTGCGACGGGATGTAGCGGAAGCCGAGGCGGTCGAGCTCGCCGCAGACCAGCGCCTTGACTTCGCGGTTCGCCCGCCGTCCGCTCTCGACGTGGCCGGCGTCGTGCAGGCTGGCGCGCGCGGCGGCGAGCGCCATGATGTTGACGCTGTCCCAGGGCTGCTGCGCCCGCAGGCGCTCGATCAGCTCGGCGCGCGCCACGGCGTAGCCGCAGCGCAGGCCCGCGAGGCCGTAGATCTTCGAGAAGGTGCGCGCCACGACGAGGTTCGGGTGCTCGGCGATGAGCGGCACCACGCTCTCGTAGTCGCCGCTCTCGGCGTAGTGGAAATACGCCTCGTCGACCAGCACCAGAGAGTCGCCGGGGACCCTGGCGAGGAAGGCGCGCATCTCCTGCTTGGGAGTGATCGAGCCCGTCGGGTTATTGGGGTTGCAGACGTAGAAGAGCCCGGGCGCGACGTTTGCCAGCCCGGAGGCCGCCGCCAGCATCTTGGGCAGGTCGTGGCGGAAGTCGGGGGTGAGCGGGACCTTGAGCTCCTTGGCGCCGGCGGTCTGTGCGAAGTGCAGCACCGCCTCGAAGGTGGGATCGGCCACGACTACCGCCCGCCCGGGGCCGGTGGCTGCGGCGGCGCAGAGCTTGAGAATCTCGCTCGAGCCGTCGCCGAGCAGCACCTGGCCAGCCGCGACGCCGTGCGCTCTGGCCAGGTCGGCGACGAGAGCGTCGACGTGCTCGTCGGGATAGCGCCAGGTCAGCGCGAAGGCCTCGCGCATCGCATCGAGGGCGGCAGGCGAGGCTCCGTGCGGGTTCTCGTTGGCGCTCAACCGCACCACCTCCGCCGGCATCCCGCCCTGGACGAGGTGGAGCTGCCTCGACGGGGTGGGACCCGTCGAGCTCCGATCGATCGGGTTGGGACCCGTCAAGGGTTGCTGCGCCGCCGCTGCCATCTTGCCGAGCGCCGCGCCGGCGGCCCCGGCGCCGAGGAGCTGCGCAAAGCGCCGGCGGGAGAAGGAAGCAACCGTCTCGTCGTTCATGGCCCTCACCTCCTGGCAAGTCTCGTCCACCAGCGGAGGCAGGGATTCTACTGCTCTTCTGCCCAGGCGCCGTCACTCCAGGCTAGAAAGACTCCTGGCAGAGTCTTTGCTCCATGCTTGGGGCAATGAAGCGAAGAGCCCTGGGCCTCGCCTGGCTGGTGGCGGTGGTGGCCGTCGCGGTTCTGGCGGTGGGGACATTGCCGTCCTCGGCCGGAGACGGCGCGGCCCAGCTCGCGCCACAGTACCGCCAGTGGCTCGCGGACGTGGCCCTGATCATCACGCCGCAAGAGCGCACGACGTTCCTCGCGCTGGCCAAGGACTACCAGCGGGACGGCTTCATCCAGCGCTTCTGGGAGGCGCGCAATCCCTACCCGGGAACGGTTCACAACGCCTTCAAGGAGCAGTGGGAAGCCCGCCTGGACAAGGCGCGCGAGAGCTACGGAAACATCGTCGAGGACCGGGCGCGCATGCTGCTCCTGCACGGGCCCGCGGCGGTCTTCAAGACCGACTGCGCACTCGCGCTCTGGCCGACCGAGGTCTGGCACTACGCGCTGGGCGAGCGGATCCCGCGCGACTTCTACCTGATCTTTTATCAGCGCGGCAATGGCGGGCCCTACCGCTTGTGGCGGCCGAGCGACGGCTACCACGAACTGCTGGCGGGCGGCGGCACCAATATCGGCAAGAAGAGTGACGACTACTGGGAGGTCCGCCAGGTGATCACCGACAATTGCCAGCGTGATGCGCCGATGGTCATGCACGGCATCTTCTCCGCGCGAAACGCCGAAGACCTGCATCTGTTCGATCACTTCGAGAAGCCGCCGCCGCCGCGCGATCCCGAGTGGCTGCAGACCTTCGGCAGCCTGTCGACCGATCTCACGGCCGGCGCGCGTGAGCTGCCGGCGCGGGTCGAGATCAAGTTCCCCGACAAGTTGAGAGGCCGGACGGTGGTCGAGGGGAGCGTGCTGGTCGCGGCCGCCGCCGCGACGGCCACCCAGCTCGGAGATCATCGCTCCTACAACTTCCTGCTGCACGGCGAGGTGCTGCGCGACGCCGCTCTCTTCGAGTCGTTCCGTTACCGCTTCGAGGTGCCGGTGGCGAGCGTGGCGGGAGAGACGATTCCGCTGACCTTCGAGCGCTCCCTCTGGCCGGGCGATTACGTGCTCATCCTGCGGCTCGAGGACCTCGCCTCGCATGCCGGCTTCCGCGACGAGCGGCCGCTCGCGGTGCCCAGGCTGGAGACGGCCCGGGCGGCGCCGGGCGGCGATGCGCGGTCGGCCGGCAAGGAGCAGCAGGCAGCCGCGGGTGGCGGCCAGCCCGCTTCGCCGGCCGGCGGCGTCGCCAGCCCGGCCGCCGTTGGCGCGGCGGCGGCGGCGACGGTCAAGCTCGTGCCGCCGGAAGGCAACCTGGTGAGCGGGGCGGTGCGTATCGACGCCGAGGTCGGCGGCGAGGCGATTCGCAAGGTGACCTTCTTTCTCGACGGCAAGGAGATGCTCAGCAAGACCCGAGCGCCCTACAGCGTCGAGCTCAACCTCGGCGAGCTGCCGCGGGCGCGCGAGGTGCGGGCGATCGGTTACGACGCTGCCGGCGGCGAGCTGGCGAGCGACACGCTGCGGCTCAACGCCCCCAGGCAGCGCTTCGCGGTGCGCCTGGTCGAGCCGCGCCCCGGGACGCGGGCGAGCGGCCGGATCGGCGCCCGGGCCGAGGTCAATGTGCCCGACGGCGCCACCCTGGAGAGGGTGGAGATCTATCTCGGCGAGGACCGGGTGGCGACGCTCTACCAGCCCCCGTTTGCGCAGTCGGTCGCGCTGCCGCAGCGTGCCGGCAGCGGCTTCGTCCGCGCCGTCGCCTATCTGGCCGACGGCAGCTCGAGCGAAGACCTGGTGCTGTTCAACACTCGCGACTTCGCCGCCAAGGTCGACGTGCGGCTGGTCGAGCTGTATGCCACGGTGCTCGACGGCACGGGCCGGCCGGTGGTGGGCCTCGCGCAGGGCGACTTCAGGGTCTACGAGGACGGGGTCGAGCAGCCGATCCAGCGTTTCGTCCAGGTCAAGGATCTGCCGATCAATGTGGTGATGCTCGTCGACACGTCGGCCTCGATGGCGCGCAGCCTGGGACAGGTGCAGAAGGCGGCGCTGTCGTTTCTCGAGCGCACTTTGACCCCCAAAGACAGGGCGGCGCTGATCAGCTTCAATGACGCTCCCCTATTGCGGGCGCCGTTCACCAACGACCTGCCGACGCTGGCCGGGGCGCTGGCCGGGCTCAACGCCGAGCGCGGCACGGCCTTGTTCGACAGCCTGGTCTACGCCCTCTCCTACATGAAGGGGGCGCACGGCCAGGAGGCGCTGCTGCTGTTTACCGACGGCGACGACCGCCTGAGCCGGCTGAGCTTCGAGAAGACCCGCGAGTTCGCGCGCCGCAGCGGCATCGCCATCTATACGATCGGCGCCCAGATCCCGCGGCTCGACATCCAGGACCGGGGCCGGCTCGGCAAGCTGGCCGAGGACACCGGCGGGCGCGCCTACTTCATCGATTCGGCCGCCCAGCTGGCCGATACCTACAAGGCGATCGAAGAGGAGCTGCGCTCCCGCTACCTGCTCGTCTACCAGGCGCCGGCGGAGGCCGGCGGCGCGGCTTTCCGCGCCATCGAGGTCCGCGCCGGCGCCGGCCGCGAGGTCAAGACCCTGCGCGGCTACTACCCGTAACCGCAAGCTGTCGATCTCTGGGCTTTTCACGCGGGCGCTCTGCGCGCGTCCCAGCTTCCGCCAGCATCGGGTGGTGTGCTGGATTTCCGCGGCGCAAGGATTGCACTCTGCCCTGGCGGTAACGATACACTTGCCCGTTCCGCCCAAATGATGGCGTGGGAGCGAGGGAGTACTCCTGGAGGGGAGCATGATCGAGAGCGCGGTGCCGCCGCGCCCACCGGCCTGGGAGGAGCGGTGGGCGAGTCGTCTTTTCCTCTTCCTTTCACCGCATCTTCCGCGCACGCCGCAGCTCGACCCGCCGGCGGAGCTGGCGCCCTGGCGCAGCGTGCTGGTGCCCCGCCTGGAGAGGGGCGGCTCGCTGGCCGCGACCTGGTACGAGGCGGGCGGCGCCGGACCGCCGCGCGGCGCGGTGCTGCTGCTCCACCCCTGGGTGGTGTGGGGCAAGGCTTACTTCCACCTGCGCGGGCGGATCGAGGCGTTGCGCGCCGCCGGCTACCATGCCCTGGCGCTCGACTTCTCGGGCTTCGGCGCCAGCCCTCCGCCGGACGGCTTCTTCGACGGCGACGTGGCGTCCGGCCTCGCCTTCTTGCGGCAGCGAGTGGGCGACCTGCCTCTCCATGTCTGGGGGGTGAGCAGCGGCGGCTACTGGGCCCACCTGGCGCTGAGCCGCAGCGGCGGAGTGGCGGGTGCCATGTTCGAGGACGTCCCGAACCATCTGGTCGAATGGTCGTGGCGCATGGAGCCGCGGCGGCGTCCCGGGCACCTGTGCATCCGCACCTTCTTTTCCCGCGCCTACCGCTTCCTCGACCTCCGCCGCCACGCCCCGGCCTTGCGTCCTGCCGCCGTCGCCTATGTCAGCGGTGCCGAGGATCTGGGGGCGCGCCCGCAAGATACCCGCGAGCTGGCCGAGCGCGCCGGCGGCCGCCACCTCGTCGTCGCCGGGGCAAAGCACCTGGGCGCGATCAAGCAGGCGCGCGACGAGGTCATCGCCCTGGCGCTCGATACCTTCTCGAGGGCCGAGGAGCGCCCGGTCCGGCAGCCGGTCGAGGGGGCCGCGGCGCCGTGTTCAGCCGGCTCACGCAGGCCATTCCTGGCGCGAGGAAAAACGGCGCCGCAGGGTGCGGCGCGAGGCACGCGCTGCGGCGAGGAGCCAAGGCGGGCCCGGCCACGGGCCGCGCGCTTCCGGCTGCGACAGCGGCGTTAGCTCGGCTCGCTCCGAACGGCATACTGGCGCCCTGACTGACGCTCGTCAGCCCTGGGGGCGCGGGGCGGCGTTGCCCAGGTAGGTGCCGCGGACGCCGGATCTTACTCCCAGCGCTCGATGACGACCCGGGTCTCGGTGTAGAAACGCACGGCGTCCTTGCCGGTCGCGTGCAGGTCGCCGAAAAACGAGCTCTTCCATCCGGCAAACGGGAAGAAGGCCATCGGTGCGGCGACGCCGACGTTGACTCCGACCATGCCCGCCTCGACCCGCCTGCGGAAGTACCAGGCGTCGCGTCCGCTGCGGGTGAAGATGCTGGCCGCGTTGCCGTACTTCGAGCGGTTCACCAGCGCGACCGCCTCTTCCACGGTGGGCACGCGGATCACCGACAGCACCGGCCCGAAGATCTCCTCGCGCGCCAGTGCCATGTCGGGGTCGATCCGGTCGAGGATCGTCGGCGCGACGAAGTAGCCGCTCTCCGGCACCCGGCTGCGGCCGTCGACAAGCAGCCTGGCACCCTCCTTCAGCCCGCGCTCCACGTAGTCCAGGACCCGGTCCTTGGCTTCCTGCCGGATGACCGGGCCGATGCCCGTGGCGTCGTCGAGAGGGTCGCCCGCGACGACCGCCTCCGCGGCGCTCGCCAGCCGCTCGAGGAACGGTTCGGCCGCGGCCCCCACCGGCAGAGCGACGCTGCCGGCGAGACAGCGCTGACCGGCGGAGCCGAAGGCTGAGGCCATCACTCCCTGGATGGCGAGGTCCCAGTCGGCGGCGTCCGGCAGGACCACCAGGTGGTTCTTGGCGCCCGCCATGGCCTGGACCCGCTTGCCCGCGGCCGCGGCCCGGGCATAGACGTGACGCGCCACCGGCTCGGAGCCGACGAAGGAGACCGCCCGCACGCCGGGATGGTCGAGCAGGCCGTCGACCGCCTCGCGGCCGCCGTGCACCAGGTTCAGCACTCCGGCCGGGACCCCGGCCGCGAGCAGGAGCTCGGCCAGGCGCACCGCCGTCATCGGCGTGCGCTCGGAGGGCTTGAGGACGAAGGTGTTGCCTGCCGCGATGGCCAGCGGGAACATCCACAAGGGGATCATGGCCGGGAAGTTGAAAGGGGTGATACCGGCGACGACGCCGAGCGGGACCCGCACCGTGTGGCTGTCGATGTTGCGCGCCACGCCCTCCACCGTCTCTCCCATCGCGAGAGTGGGCATGCCGGCGGCGAAGTCCACCACCTCGATGCCGCGGCGCACTTCGCCGCGGGCCTCGCCGATCAGCTTGCCGTTCTCCCGGCTCACCGTGCGCGCCAGCTCCTCGAAATGCTCTTCGAGCAGCCGCTTGTAGCGGAACATCACGAGGGCGCGCTCGGGCACCGGCACCTCGCGCCAGGCGGGGAAGGCGCGTCCTGCAGAGCTGACGGCGTCGTCGATCTCGGCGGCGGTCGCGAACGGCACGCGCGCCAGCTCGCTGCCGCGGGCGGGGTCGAGCACCGGCGCGCTGTGCTCGGCCGTCGAGACGCGCCACTTCCCGTCGATCAGCAGCGGCAGCGCCTGAGCTTCCGGCATGACGACACCTCGCTTGGGCTACTTGACCGCCCCCACCGTGAAACCGGCGACGAAGCGGTCCAAAAACAGGTTGTACAGCACGGCCACCGGCAGGCTGGCGATCAGGCAGGCCGCCATCAGCGAGCCCCAGTAGTAGACGTCGCCGCGCACCAGGTAGATCGGCACGCCGACGCTCACCGTCTGTTGCTTGGCGCTGGAGATGAAAGTGAGAGCGTAGACGAACTCCTGGGTGACTAGCGTGAAGCTGAAGATCACCACCGTCAGGATACCCGACAGCGAGATCGGGATGACGAGCTGCACGAACGTCTGGAAGCGCGTCAGGCCATCGACCATGGCGGCGTCCTCGAGCTCGCGGGGGACCGACTTGAAGAAAGCCATGAGCAGCCAGATCGAGAACGGCAGGGTGAAGGTCGGATAGACCAGGATGATCGACCACAGCGAGTCCTGCAGCCCGAGCAGCGCCACCACCCGCGACATGGGAATGAACAGCAGCGTCGGCGGGATCAGGTAGGTGAGGAAGATTCCGATGCCGAGCCGCTGTCCCCAGCGGCCCGTGAGGCGGGCCAGGGCGTACGCCGCGGGCACCGCCAGCAGCAGGGTGATCAGCACCACCAGGGCGCCGGCGCCGGCGGTGTTGAGCAGCCAGCGCAGGAACAGGGTCTCGTTGAACAGCAGCCTGAGATGCTCGAGGGTGGGCGGCTGATTGAACAGGAACGGATTGTTCTTGATGTTGTAGAGGTCGGTCGTCTGCTTGAAGCTGGTGATCGCCATCCACAGGAAGGGGAAGGCGAGCAGGGCCGAAAACACCAGGACGACCACCCAGCGCAGGACGCCCGGCGGCAGGCGGAGCCGCGGCGCACGCGGTGATTTGAGCCAGTTGAGCCAGCCGAGCCAGCGGAGCCAGCCGAGCCGTCCGAGCCAGCCGGTCATACGACCTCCGTACGGTGAGCGACGCGCAGCATCGCCCAGGCGACCAGCACCAGGATCGGAACCAGGAAGACCGACACGGCCGCGCCCTCGGCGAGGCTGCCGCCCAGGATGCCGGCGAAGAAGGCGTAAGAGGGCAGCACGTGCGTTGAATCGTAAGGTCCGCCGCGGGTCAGGATGTAGACCACCGTCATGTCCGTGAAGGTGAAGATGATGCCGAAAAGCAGCGCCACGGCGATGATCGGCTTCATCATCGGTAGCGTGATCTCGAAATGCGTCCGCCAGAAGCCGGCGCCGTCCACCGCCGCCGCCTCGGGGATGTCGCGGGGGATGGCGGTGAGGCCGGCCAGCAGGATCACGGTCGAAAACGGCAGCATGCGCCAGGCGTGGACCAGGATGACCGAGATCATCGCCAGGGTCGGCTCCCCCAGCCACATCGGCGGGTCGAACGGCTTGACCAGGTGCAGGCGCGCCAGCCCCCAGTTGACCACGCTGTAGATCGAGTCGAGCATCCATTTCCAGCCGATGGCGCCGAGCGAGATGGGCGCCACCCAGGGCAGCAGGATGAGGAAGCGAACCAGGCCGCGGCCGCGGAACGGATCGCGCAGCGCCAGCGCCAGGATGTTGGCGCCGACGATCACGATCAGCTGCGCGCTGACCGTGAAGACGAACGAGTGGACGAGCGCGCCGCGGAAAGCGGAGCTCTGGAGCACGCTGCGGAAGTTCGCGAGGCCGACGAAGCGGTAGCCGACGCTGCCGACGGTGACGTCGCCGACGCTGTAGAGAAAGGCGAGGATGAGCGGCACGCCGACCAGGCCCACGATGTAGAGCAGGGCGGGGACGAACATCGCCGCGCCCAGCCAGCGATCGCCGCGCCTCATTGCCATGCCAGGCTCCGCGG
The DNA here is from genome assembly GCA_035544895.1 of Thermoanaerobaculia bacterium. GTDB lineage: Bacteria > Acidobacteriota > Thermoanaerobaculia > Multivoradales > UBA5704 > JASLEW01. The sequence goes on along the minus strand of DASZZM010000019.1, from coordinate 14,137 downwards.
CGCGGTCCTCCGCCCGTCGCTCTTGGCGAAGAAACGGAGGTCGTGCTCGGGTATCGCGAGCCGCACGACCTCTCCTTCGTCGATCTCGACCCGGTAGATCGAAGGCAACCTGCCGATCAGCCGCTGCTCGGCGAAACGGCCGTCCTGGATCCGCGCGTAGAGGACTCTCTCGTTGCCCAGGTACTCGACGCCGGTGACGCGGACGGTGATGGAAACCGCCGGACCCTCGACGAGGGCCGCGGGCAGCAGGTGCTCGGGACGGAAGCCGGCCAGGACGTCGCCGTGATCGATCAGGTTCATCGGCGGCGAGCCAAGGAAGGTGGCGACGAAGGTGTCCGCCGGATCGTCGTAGACCTCGCGCGGCGAGCCGACCTGGCGCACCACTCCCTTGTCGAGCACCACGATGCGATCGCCCATCGCCATCGCCTCGACCTGGTCGTGAGTGACGTAGATGGTGGTCGTGCCGATGCGCTTGTGGAACTGGGTCAGCTCCTCGCGAGCCGAGGCCCGCAGCTTGGCGTCGAGGTTGGAAAGCGGCTCGTCGAGCAGGAAGACGCTCGGCTCGCGCACGATGGCGCGGGCCAGCGCCACCCTCTGGCGCTCGCCGCCCGAGAGCTCGCGCGGCTTGCGCTCGAGCAGCTCGCCGATCCCCAGCAGCGCCGCCGCCCATTCGACCTTGGGCCGGCGCTGCGGCTCGGGCACTCTCTGCGCCCGCAGGGGAAAGGCGATGTTCTTGTAAACCGACAGGTGCGGATAGAGCGCGTAGCTCTGGAACACCATGGCGATCCGCCGTTCGCGCGGGGGGAGCCGCGTCACCACCCGCCCGCCGATCAAGACGTCGCCGCGAGTGGGCTCCTCGAGCCCGGCGATCATCCGCAGGAGCGTGGTCTTCCCCGAGCCCGAAGGTCCGAGGAAGACCATGAACTCGCCTTCTCGCGTCAGCAGGTTGACGTCGTTGACGGCGCCGAGCTTTCCCTCCGTGAAGACCTTGGTCAGGCCCCTCGTTTCGACGGTAGCCATCGCGCGCCCCGGGAGCTCGCTGGCCTACTTCCACTTGGCGAAGATGCGCTTGATTTCCTTCTCGGCGGCGGCCACCGACTCCGCCGGCGTCATCTCGTCGCGCGCCGCCTTGGCGAACATGGTGGGAATCACGAAGGTGTTGAACACCTCGTCGATCGCGGCGGTGGCGTAGCCCGGGTAGCCCACGTTGGTCGAGGTCTTGAGCGAGTCGCCCAGGATCTTGTACTTGTCGTGCGGTTGCGCCTTGGGGTCGTCGGCGATGAGCTGCTGGAGATTCTTCACCGTGCCGGGGAAGCACGGGAAGTTGTAGTACTCGCTCGCCTTGAAGGCATCGCCGAAGCTGTCCATGTAATCCACCAGGAACTGCTTGGCGCCGGCGATGTTCTCGGCGAAATTCCAGATCACATAGCAGTCCATGACGTGCTCGCACGAGATGCGGCGCATCGGACCCTTGAGCGCCGGCGTGAGCTGGATCTGGCGCGACATCTCGGGATTGTCCTTCTCGGCGGCGCGCGTCACCGAGATGGCGTTGAGCACGAAGGAGGCCTTGCCGGACAGGATGGCGCGGTTATTGGAGGAGGGATCCCAGGTGAACACCTCGGCGGTCTCGGTGTCCTTGTACAGGGAGCGCATGAACTTGACCGCGTCGACGGTGTTCTTGGAGTTGATCGTCACCGCGCCGGCCTCGTTCTGCTCCGCGCCGCCGAAGCTCCACAGCAGGGAGCGCATCGCCATGCTGGTGTCGAGCTCCTGCGACAGGCCGAGGCCGCACGGGTTGCCGAGCTTGTCCTTGATCGCCTTGGCGCCCTTGTGCAGCTCGTCCCAGCTGTCCGGCCCATTGGGATAGCCAACCTGGGACCACAGGTCTTTGCGGTAGTTGCCGGGGTCGGGCACGTAGGAGTCGGAGAAGGCGAAGTGCTTCTTGGTCTTGGGGTTATAGGTCGACTTGTGGCCCAGGTCGATCGTCTTGCCCCACTTCCTCTCGACTTCCTGGACGATCTCGGTGTGGTCGATCACCTGCTGCTCGTAGGCGGCGGGGGGCGCCAGGAACATGAACAGGTCATGTCCCTTCTTGGCCGCCACTTCGGCGGCGGCGCGGGCGTTGATCTCGCCGATCGCGATGTGGTCGACGACGACCTGCGTGTTGTGCTTCTCTCCCCACTGCTTGCAGAACGTTCCGTCGAACCACTTGTCGTAGACCGGCACGAAATGGCTCCACTGGCAGATCTTGAGGGTCTTCTGCCGGGCGCGGCCCGGCACGGGGAAGATCAGCGAGCCGGCGGCGACGGCGCCGGCGGCCTGCATGAGCTCGCGCCGCGAGATGCCTTTGCTTCTCCTTGCCATAGCTCCTCCTTGGGCGCCCTACGCCCGGATGGCAAACCGGAAACGAGCAGCGGGCCTCCTGTGGCCCACGAGTGCGCTTGGATCGACCTCTCGGAGAGCACGACGCCCGGACCCTGTGCTGGTTGCCGGCATTATAGTGTGGCAGCGCCAACTGGTTCGCTGCCTACTTTAGCGCGGGGCGGCGTTGCCCAGGTAGGCGGCGCGGACGCGGGGGTCGCGCTGGAGGTCGGCGGCGGGGCCTTGGAGCTCGATGCGGCCGTGCTCGATGACGAAACCGTAGTCGGCGACCTCCAGGGCGCGGTAGGCGAGCTGCTCGACCAGCAGCATGGTGATGCCGCGGCTCTTCAAGTCGTGAAGGCGGCGGAACACCTCGTCGATCAGCAGCGGCGCCAGGCCCATGGACGGCTCGTCGAGCATGATCATGGTCGGCCTGAGCATCAGCGCCCTGCCGATGGCGAGCATCTGCTGCTCGCCGCCGGAGAGGGTCCCGGCCAGCTGCTTGCGGCGGTCTTTGAGCCGGGGGAAGAGCTCGAACACCGATTCCGCGTCGGCCTCGATCTCGGCGCGCTCCCCGCGATGGCGGCTGAAGGCGCCGAGCAGCAGGTTGTCGGCGACGGTCTGGTCGGGAAAGACGTGCCGCCCTTCGGGCACGTGCGCGACGCGCAGCCGCGCGATGGCGTGCGGCTTCTTGCCCACGATGGACCGGCCCTCGAGGGTGATCGCTCCCGACACCGGCGCGAGGAAGCCGGAGATGGTGCGCAGCAGGGTGGTCTTGCCGGCGCCGTTCGAGCCGATGACGCAGACCGCCTGTCCCCCGCCGACGCGCAGGGAGACGCCGTGCAGGGCGCGGATCAGCCCGTAGTTGACCACGAGGTCGCGGACTTCAAGCACCGGCGGGTCCTTGCCCGATCTCGGCCGGCGGCGGCGCCGCCGCGCCCTGAGCGACGGTGGTGCCGAGATAGGCGCTGATCACCCGCTCGTCCTGCTGGATCACCGCGGGCTTGCCGGAGGCGATCTGCTTTCCGAAGTCGAGGACCGTGACGTCGTCGGAGACGCCCATGACCAGCTCCATGTGGTGCTCGATCAGCAGAATGGCGATGCCGTGCGCGCGCAGGGTGCCGATCAGCGCGTCGACTTCGGCGATCTCGCCGCTGGTCAGGCCGGCGGCCGGCTCGTCGAGCAGGATCAGCGCCGGGTCCTGGGCCAGCGCGCGCGCGATCTCGAGCAGGCGCTGCTTGCCGTAAGGGAGGCTGCGCGCGCGCTCGGCGGCGAGCGTGCCGATGCCCACGAAGTCGAGCAGGGACTGGGCGCGCGCCCGCGCCCGCGCCTCCTCGCGCCGCGCATGACGGGTGGCCAGGAAGACGTGCAGCAGGCCGCCCCTATAGGTATGGTGGAGGCCGACCAGGACGTTCTCGAGCACGGTCATGTCGCCGAACAGGGCGACGTTCTGGAAGGTGCGGGCGATGCCCAGGCGCGACACCTCGTTGGGCGCCGCGCGCTCGATCTCGCGGCCGGCGAACTGGATGCGGCCGGCGGTCGGCCGGTAGATGCCGGAGAGCAGGTTGACCGTGGTGGTCTTGCCGGAGCCGTTCGGACCGATCAGGGCATGCACCCGGCCGGCGTCGATGCGCAGGTTCAGCTTGTTGACCGCCACGAGCCCGCCGAAGGCGACGGTCAGGTCCCGGGTGGCGAGCAAGGCGCCCGCTTCGCCTGCCGCGGCGGGGGCGGCTACCGTCCGCCTGGCGACCGGATCGGCTGCCGGGAGCGTGCCGCCGCCGCCGTCTCCGACATCTGCCGGGAGCTCAATGCCCGGCCGCGGCCGGGAGGCGGCGCGGCGGGAGCCGCCGAACCGGTCGGAGAGGCGCCAGGCCAGGGCGCGCAGGAGGCCGGCGATCCCATGCGGTATGAAGTACAGCGTGAGCAGCAGCAGCACCCCGAAGATGAGGAGCTGGTACTCGGCGACGGCGTTGAACACGTCGGGCAGGACGACGACGAGGAAGGTGCCGATGATGTTGCCGAGGATCGAGCGGGTGCCGCCGAAGATCACGGCGATCAGGAACAGGATCGAGAGCTGGAGCGAGAAGGTCGGTGGGCCGATGTACTTGTCGACGTGGACGAAGAGCGCTCCAGCCAGCCCGGCGAAGGCGGCCGAGAGGATGAAGGCGCCGAGCTTGAAGCGATAGCGGCTGATGCCGCAGCACGCGGCGGCCACCGCGTTCTCTTTCAGCGCTTCGACGGCGCGTCCCCAGTAGCTGGTCGCCAGCCGGTGGACCGCGACCAGCGTCAGGACCATCAACGGATAGACCAGGTAGTAGAAGTTGTTGCCTTCGAAGTTGACCGGCCCGTAGCGCAGGGCCGGAATCTCGCGGATGCCCTGCGATCCGTTGGTCAGCCCGACGGCTTCGTTGATGAAGGTCTGCACGATGAGCCCGAAGGCGATGGTGGCCACCGCCAGGTAGGGCCCGGTCAGGCGCAGGGCGGGGACGCCGAGCAGCAGGCCGAACAGCGCGCCCATCGCGATCCCGGCCAGCGCCGCCAGAGGGAAGGGCAGGTGCAGCTTCCACATCAGGATCGCCGCCGTGTAGGCGCCGGCGGCGAACAGTCCGGCATGTCCGACCGAGACGTCGCCCGCGTAGCCGACGACCAGGTCGATGCCGGCGATGACGATGGTGTAGATGCAGACCTTCGACATCACGCTGTGCACGTAGTATGCGTTCGAGCTCGCCAGCGGCACGAAAAAGCAGGCGGCCGCCAGCAGCGGCACGGCGTAGCGGCGCCAGGGGCCGCCGATCCCGGGCGGGAGCGAGGGAAGCGGACCGCGATCGACCGATTCGGGCAAGCTCAGACCTTCTTGATCGAGCGCTTGCCGAAGATGCCGGCCGGCTTGATCATGAGGATGAGGATGAGCAGGACGAACCCCGGCGTGTCCTTGTAGCCGGTCGAGATGTAGCGCGCGGTGAGCTGTTCGGAGAGGCCGATCAGCAGGCCGCCGACGATCACCCCGACGCCGGACTGCAGCCCGCCGACGATCGCCACGGCGTAGGCCTTGGTGCCGAGCAGGATCCCCATGGTCGGGCCGGCCAGCGTCAGCGGCGCGACCAGCACGCCCGAGACGGCCGCGATGGCGGAGCTGATGACGAACGAGGCGGTGATCACCGCCGGGACGTTGATGCCCGCGAGCGCCGCCGCCTCGTTGTCGGCCGCCACCGCGGTCACCGCCTTGCCCCACAAAGACCAGCGGCGGAAGGCTTCGACGACGATCATGATCAGCGCCGCGGCGCCGATCACCAGCAGCTCCTGCGGCAGCACGCGGATCGCGCCGAGCTGAAGCGGCTCGCTGCCCAGGGGCGCCGGGAACAGGGAGTCGTCGGTTCCCCAGATCCGCTCCGCGCCGTTGCGCGCCACGATGCCCAAGGCCACGGTCGCCAGGATCCAGCTCACCGCCGAGCCGGTGCGCAGCGCCGGGCGGATCGCCACGCGCTCCAGCACGATCCCGAGCAGGACGCCGGTCGCCGCCGCCCCGAGCGCCGCGGCGAGGTATCCGGCGTGCAGCCTCACGTCGATGGTGAGCCCGGTCAAGGCGCCGAGCATGAGGAACTCGCCCTGCGCGAAGTTGATCGTCCGCGACGTCGAGAAGGTGATGCTGTAGCCGAAAGCGAGCAGCGCGTAGATCATCCCCAGGGCGACGCCGCTGAGGATCAGTTGGATCAGATCGCCCATGGCGAAAACTGTCGATCTCCGGCTGCCCTGGCGGATCGCCGCGGCACCGGACGAATGCCCCCCGGCCGCTCCCGGCCTGACCGCTCCGGCGCGCGGCGGGGGGCTAGCCCGGAGTTATGGCTTGACCGCCCTGGGCCCCTGGGGAGGATGCACCTGGCCGGCTTGAACGACGCCCATGACGACTTGCGGCTTGTGGATCGCCTCGTGATCGGTGGCGCTGAACGGCTTCTGGAAGGCGGCGATCGCTCCGACATACGGCTTCTGCAGGCTCTCGAGCGCGGCCTTGATCTTCGGTCCGTCGGTCGAGCCGGCCTGCTCGATCGCCTGGGCCAGCACGTACATGGAGTCGTACCCCTGCGCCGCGGCGACGGCGGAAGGGATGCGGTCGACTCCGTACTTTTTCTGGTAGTCGGCGATGAACTTCTTGGCCTTGGCCGATTTCGCCCCGTTCTGGATGAAGGTCTGGGGCATGGTGGCGCCGTTGCCGTTGGCGCCGGCGGCATCGATGAAGTTCGACATCGACAGCGTCCAGCTCCCGATCATCGGCACCTTGTAGCCGAGCTTCTGCATGCCGTTGGCGATCTGCGCCAGCTCCGGGCCGATGCCGTAGACCAGCAGCGCCTGGGCGCCGGCGGAGCGCGCTTGCTGCAGCTGCGGCGTCATGTCGGTGTCCTTGATCTTGAACTTGCCGGTGTAGACGGGCTTGAGCGAGCGGCTCTCGATCGCCGCCTCCATCTTGTTGCAGCCGTTCTGGCCGTAGTTGGTGTCGTCGCAGAGGAAGGCGACCTTCTTGAATCCTCGCTTGTCGACCGCCTCGCTGACGATCATCTCCGCCTGGATGATGTCGCTCGCGGCGATGCGGAAGACGTAGTTGTCGGGGTTGTCCTTGAACAGCTCGTTGACCGGCGCGCCGGCCGAGACGTTGATGAGCAGCGGCACCTTGGCTTCCATCGGGTACTTGTAGCTTGCCAGGGCGACGCCGGTGTTGATCGGGCCGAGGACGGCGACGACCTTCTGGTTGCTGATCAGGTCCTGCATGACCTGGGCGCCGCGCTCGTTGGTGGCCTGGTCGTCGCGCTCGACGATCTCGATCGGCCTGCCGAGGACGCCGCCGCGGGCGTTGATCTCGTCGGCGGCAAGGCGGACGCCGTCACGCATGGAGAGGCCCATCGGCGAGGAGCCGCCGGTCATCGGACCGTAGACGCCGATCTTGATCGGCTCGGCGGCGGTAGCGGCGGAGCTGCCGGCCGTGGCACCCGCCAAGCAGGCGAGGGCGGCGGCGCAGAGCGCGGTCGACGGCAGCCTGGAGAACCATCTGGAATGGAGCATGAGCATACCTCCTCGAGTTCCGGCGCAATTACCGATCGCTGGTCGCGGCGGCCGCCGCCCAGCAGAAGTCACTGTAGCACCTGGACTTTCCCACCCTCAGGCGGGCGAGAATACCACAAACTCCCTGGGGCTCTGGAGGTCCGCCGGAGCCCTGCCGCGCCCTCCCGGCGGAAAATCGCGCACCTACCAGCGGTCGAGCGGGGGGCGGCCGGGCTGCGCCACCCGAGGGAGCATGAAGTGGCGCTCGGGAGGAAGCAGCGGTTCCGGCTCGCGGCGCAGGAAGAGAGGGAAGAGCAGGAGCCCGGCCAGGAAGCCGCCGACATGGGCCCACCAGGCGACTCCTCCGGCCGCCGCCGCGTCGGTTCCGAGCGAGAAAGTGCCGTTGAAGAGCTGGCTGATGAACCAGATGCCCAGGTAGACGAAGGCCGGCAACTCGAAGAACAGCGGAATGATGAAGATGGGCAGGAAGGTCAGGATTCGCGCGCGCGGGTAGAGCGCCAGGTAGGCGCCGAGGACGCCTGCGATCGCTCCCGAAGCCCCGATGGTGGGCAGCGTCGAATCGAGATTGGTCAACCAGTGGATGCCCCCGGCCGCGAAGCCGCAGAGCAGGTAGAAGACCAGGAAACGGAATGGCCCCATGCGGTCCTCGACGTTGTCGCCGAAGATCCACAAGGTCCACATGTTGGCCAGGATGTGAAAGAAGCTGCCGTGCAGGAACATGCTGGTGAGAAAGGGCCACAGATGATCGGCCGGGAAGCCGACCAGGCTTGCCCAGTAGGGGTCGGTGAAGCGCGCCGGCACGATCCCGAAGCGATAGGCCAGCAGTTCCTGGGCCTGCGGAGGAAGCGTGAGCTGGTACAGAAAGACCAGCGCGTTGGCGGCGATCAACGCCCAGGTCATCACGGGCGGATGCCGGCTCGGGACCGTATCGCGGAGGGGGAACATGGAGGGCCTCCCGGCGTTCCCTTCTCTCGCGCCGAAGGGGACGCTCGCTCGCTGCCGCCGATGATTATGTCACCACGGTTGGCTAAACGCTTTACATCTTAGCTGCCACCCCCTGCGGCGTCCCCGAGGGATGAAACGGCGCTGCGAAGCGGCGGTGGTGGACTACTCAAAGCATCTATTGGATCTCCCCCCGCAACCCCCGCGGATCCCCTTCCCGGTGTTCCGGAGCCGCCGGGTCCCTGCCCGGCGGTGGCCGGGGGGGAAGGGGACGCCCCCTCCCTCTCAGAGCAGGTGAGTTTCGTTCTAGTAGAACGCGAGGCGCAACAGGGCCAGGCTGGCGGCCTTGACCGCGCGCGGCATGGATTGCGGTTTGCGGTCGGTGGTGTTCTCGGGGGTGTCGCCGGAAGAGTGGTAGTAACGCGAGTAGTCGAGCTTCAGGTTGTCCGGGTCGGGAGTGCCGCGCGACCGCCAGCCGGGAGTCTGCTTGACGGTTGCGAGCTTGTCCCAGGCGGCCGTGTAAATGGTCGTGGCGGGGATCTGAAGGCCGCTCTTGAGCTCCCCTTTGTAGGGCGGCGGAAGGAAAGCGTAGGAGTCGGTGCCGCCCTGAGACGGGTTGGTGGTGTACTCCGGCCAGAAGCCGGGCTTGCCCACGTAGTCGGCGCCGACCTCGTCGAGCGTGCGCAGCAGCCGGGCGTTCCAGGGCACCTCGTTGGATTCGAAGTAGACGGCTTCGCGCTCGGCCCCGGTCCCGGTCTCGTCGAAGTTGATGACGCCCAGGCAATGGCGGAGCTTCTCGCCCTCCCGCGCGACGTAGGCGCCGGACGAGGCGTACTCGGATCCCCAGACCGCGAAGCGGAGAGAGACACGTGGCCGCGGGATGCGGCGGCCGCGTTCGAGGGCGGCGAAGACGCGCGCCATCTCGAGCACGGTCGCTTCGCCCGAGGCGTTGTCGTCGGCGCCCGGGCCTCCCGAGTCGGAGTCGCCGTGGGCGCAGATCAGATAGTAGTTCTCCGCATCGCTGCCGGGCAGGGTGGCGACCACGGTCCTGGAACGGCCCTGCCGTACTGTGGAGCGCAAGGCGACCCGCACGCTGGCCCCACCGGCTCCACTGGCTCCACTGGCTGAAGACACCCCGCGCGCCGCGGCCGCGGCCAGCCGCCGGCCTTCGTCGTAGGAAACCGCGAAGACGGCGATGGGATTGCCGGCCCGCGGCGGCAGGTTCCTGATCAGCGCGGCGTCGACGTAGCGCGGCGGATCGTTGGGGTGGCTGGTCAAGATGGCCAGCGGCGGATGCGCCAGCTTGGCGAGGCGCGAATAGACCGCGGGGACGTCTCGCGGGGTGTAGATCACCTTGCCGCCCCACGCCGGGCTGGCGGCTGCCATGGCTGCCACCGCTGCCAGGTCTTCGACTACGACGAGCTCGCCCGTGGCCGGTCCGACCGCCGGGGAGAAGCCATACGGCCAGGCGGTGGCGAGCTTGCCGCCGGAAAGCAGCTCGACACTCCAGCTCTCCTCCCAATGCGCCAGGGCCGGGGGGTCTTCGACCACGTCGGTGTCCAGCCCGAGCCGCGCGAAGGCCGCTTGCAGGTAGGCTGCCGCCCGGTCGCCCGAAGGCGTGCCCCCCATGCGCGGCCCAAGGGCCACCAGATCGTGCACGGTGGCCAGGAGGCGAGACGCCGACACCTCGGCGGCCAGCTCCGCCTCCCCCGGCCGCGGCGCTGGCGCGGAGGTGGCGGAGGTCGGGCCCGTGGCTGGCGCTGGCAGGACCGCGGCCAGTGCCAGGACGGCTGCCACGATCACGGCCGCGTTAGGTCGATTCGGTCGCCGCATTCGGGGGGATTATCTGCCGATTGGTCGAGGGGGGTGGCGTCCGTTGAGATGTTGTTATAGCATAGCACCAGGCTTCGATCTGGCGCGACACATCTTCAACCGGAGGGGGGAGCTCATGCAGCAAAGGCCCGCATCCGCAGTCCCCGCCCAGGCAGCGCTTTCCGATTCGCGGCGACGGGCGCGTCTTCCCGGCAGGGCACTGCCGCCGGGAGGTGAGCGATGAGGATGGTCCCACTCCTCGTGCGCCGGCGGCGGCGTTCCGGCCGCCCGCGGCCCTGGTTCCTCGTGCAATGCTACGACGGCATGGGATGCTCCCCAGGCCCGGAAGATGAGTCCTTTCGCCAGTCAGGCCCCCGTGTCTGGCTTCGCCGGACCCTCACCTCGTCCCGGCGCCCACGCAGCTCCTGACCGGCGCTACAATGGCGAGGCAGGGACCCGGCGTACCAGCCGGGTCCCTGTGCCTGAACCGATCTCTCTCTTAACCGGTCCGCGCCCGGGCACACCGGGCAGGCCGGATCACGGGGGCAAAGCGACATGAGGAATTGGGGCCTTATCGGCTGCGGTGGGCTGCTAGTGCTGGCCCTTCTGGCGGGCGTCGCGCTGGCTGGCACGTACAACCATCTCGTCGCGCTGGACCAGGCTGTCCAGGCGCAATGGGGGCAGGTGCAGAACGTCTATCAACGGCGCGCCGACCTGGTGCCCAATCTCGTCGCGACGGTCAAGGGCGCCGCCGCTTTCGAGAAGGACACCTTCACCGCCGTCGCCGAGGCGCGCGCCAAGGTTGGCCAGGTCATGGGCGGCGGGGCTCAGAACGCGCCCAACTCGCCGGCGGACTTCCAGAAGTTCGAGCAGGCGCAGGCCGGCCTGGGAGCGGCCTTGTCGCGCCTGATGGTGGTCGTCGAGAGATACCCTGAGCTGAAGGCCACGACGAACTTCCGCGATTTGCAGGCGCAGCTCGAGGGGACCGAGAACCGCATCGCGGTCGAGCGCATGCGCTTCAACGAGACGGCGCAAGCTTTCAACACCGCGCGCCAGAGCTTCCCGACGGTCCTGGTCGCCAATCTCTTCGGCGAGCGCTTCCGCGAGAAGGTCTACTTCAAGGCGCAGGAAGGATCCGAGACCGCGCCGAAGGTGAAGTTCTAACCGGTGACCGCCCGGCCCCGGAGCAGCAGGCGCCTGGCGGCTCGCTGGGCGCTCGTCTCGCTGCTGGCGCTGGTTTCTCTGCTGCCCGCCGCGGGAGGCGCGGCGGCAGCCGCGGCCTTCTCGCCGCCGCCGCCGCCGCGGAGCTGGGTGACCGACACCGCGGGTTTCCTCTCTCCGCAGACGCGGGCGGCATTGGACGCCAGGCTGGCGGCCTACCAGCGCGAGACCGGGCACCAGGTGCTGGTGTGGATCGGGCAGAGCGCTGGCAACGTGCCGATCGAAGAGTTCGCGGTGCGCGCCTTCCAGGCCTGGCGGGTGGGGCGCAAGGGCATCGACGACGGCCTGGTCATCTTCATCTTTGCAGGCGAGCGCAAGACTCGCTTCGAAGTGGGCTATGGCCTGGAGGACAAGGTTCCCGACGTCGTCGCGTCGCGGATCGCGCGTGAGGTGATGGGTCCGCGGCTGCGCGCGGGCGACCGCGACGGGGCCCTCACGGCAGGCGTCGAAGCGACGCTCGCCGCGATTTCAGGCACTTCCCCCGAGACGCCGGCGGGCGGGGTGAGCGGCTCTCCCCCTTCCAGCGAGCAGCCGGCCGCGCCCGGAGTCGCCCGGCCGGGGATGCGAGGAGTGAGCGTCGGCAAGCTGATCGTGGTGGGGATCCTCGCGCTCGCCTTCTTGTTCCTTCTCATTACCCACCCTTCGCTGGCCCTCTACCTGCTCTTCAACCTGCTCTCCGGCGGCCGCGGCGGCGGCGGCGGAGGAGGCGGTGACGGCGGCTTCTCCGGCGGCGGCGGCCGTTCCGGCGGCGGAGGCTCGACCGACTCATGGTAAGGCGGAGGAGCCCGTCATGCTGTTGACCCGGCGCCAGCTGCTGCGCGCCATCGACGGCGCGCGTATCAAGCAAGCGATCGCGGAGGCGGAGCGCGGCACCACCGGCGAGATTCGGGTGTCGGTGGCACCCTTCTTCTGGGGCAACGTACACCGGGTGGCCGAGCTTGCTTTCGAGCGCCTGGGGATGCGGTCCACACCACAGCACAACGCGGTGCTGATCTTCGTCGTGCCCTCGCGGCGAAGCTTCACGGTGCTGGGCGGCGAAGGCATTCACGCCCGGGTAGGGGAAGAATTCTGGAGCGGCCTGACCGCCGACATGGCGAAGCGCTTCCGCGGCGGCGACTTCACCGGCGGGCTGGTGCACGGCATCGATACGGTCGGCCGCGAGCTGGCCGCGCACTTTCCTGCCGTACCCTCCGGACACGTCAACGTCCTGCCGGACGACGTCGACTTCGGCCCCGGTTGATCCGCCGGCGCGTCGGCTTCGGCTCCTTCTGCTCCTAAGCAACGGGGTGGTCAGAACCGCCTGGAAAATCATGCCCGGCGGCCATCTGGTTTCTGTTGAATAAAAAAATAGTCTGATTACGCCAATATCCATATCGATCGTTGTCGAGATAGATCCGCATTGGAGTAGACTTTCCGCCGATGAACAGGGAAGAGGTGAACCGCTACGCGAAGCTTCTGCAAGCGGTCGTCCAGCTATCACGGCTGTCGGAGCGCGAGGTGGAACGCCGGCTCGGCCTCGGCGGCGGCACCCTGAACCGGATCTTCACCCGCAGAATCGAGCTCAAGCTCTTCCATGTCCTGGCGATTCTCGAAGCCGTCGACATGCGGCCCGAGCAGTTCTTCCAGCTGGCCTCGGTACTGCGCCGCACCGTGGGCGACAGCCCCGACAACCTGGGGCGCCAGGTGATCGAGGCCCTTGGCAAGCTCGCCGCTCGCGTCGGGCCGCGATCGGAAGGCGGCGAGGGCGGGGTGGGGCACGATGCGGCCGCCGCGGACAAAGACCTCGATCGCCGGGTCGCGGCTTCCCTCCGCCGCCTTGGTCTTTCACCGCCCGGATCGCCGCCCGCCGCCGGCCGCGGTTCCGGGCCGAGGGGCGCTGCGCGGCGGCGGTCGCGGGCGGGCTGAAGCCCTCCCCGGCTCCTGCTCTGCCACTCTTTATAGTGCTGCTTGAGTACCGTCGTAGCCGTTAGGCGCTACTTTGGGACGGGTTGTGGTGCAGGTGTAAGAAAATTCAAAAGTGTTGACTTTTTATACCGGCGCGAAGATGATCGCGCCAATGGCACGGGAGAGCCACGACCGTAACCCTCCTGCGCACGGTCCGTTCGATAACCTGGGGACGACATTGCTGCTGGTCCGCGGGCTGCGCGGCAAGAGCCAGAGCTGGGTGGCGCGGACGGCGCGGATCGGCAAGAGCCAGCTCTCGAAGTACGAGACCGGCAAGGAGCTGCCCAAGCTCGAATCGCTGGCCAAGGTCCTGGGCGCCCTCGGCATCAGCCAATTCACCTTCTTCTACACTCTCCACCTGGTAGATCAGCGCGCCGCCGAGCTGGTCAGGCCCGGCCGGCGCGACCAGCCCGAGCCCGTCGCCGCGCCGGCCGCGATACCCGGGCTGTTGCCGGACCAGCGGCCGCTGCCCTGGGATTCCGAGCACCTGCCGCTGTTGAGCGAAGCGACCGATCGGGCCTTCGCCAGGGTCTTCGAGGACCTGCTCGTCCTGCACCGGCGCATCTTCGAGCAGGTCCTGGCCACTTCCAGCCCGTCACCGCCGGCCCGGTGAACCGGCCCCGGAACTAGTCCGAGGCCATTATCACCACATCGCAGCGCCGTCTCCTTCTAGTTGGCACCGCCGGTGGGCGGCCCCGAAGTATGAAACAGCGCTCGCTAACTGGCGATGGCGGCCTCCAATCTATCGGATCGCCCCCCGCAACCCCTCGATCCCCTTCCCTCCCCTCCGGGGGGGAAGGGGACG
>DASZZM010000018.1:0-2201 GCA_035544895.1 Thermoanaerobaculia bacterium | reverse complement strand
TCTTGGAGTCCAATTGTTCTCAAATGACCCAGCACGCCCGCTCGTCCATAGTAGTTTAGTGCAGCCGAGTGATCCACACTTGAGGTTAGTTTTCCCCCATACTTTTACTCCCTGCGACATTCTGCCATTTAAACAGCCCCGGACATCACTAAGGTTCTCAGTGCCTTCCATGAGAGGGCCGGTGAGTGTCAAGCTTTTTCTTTCATTTTTTCTTTCTTCTTCTTTATTTCTTCTTTTTCCAAATTGTTCCCATTGAGCCAAGCCGCTTCTGTCGCCACCCTTCCATCCGCACTCTTTGTTGAGCGATTGTCGCTCGGTGCAAGTTGGGTGTACTCGATTCAGTAGGTGCTGCTACCTGATTATCGACCTCTGTTCCCCCCTTGCGAAGGGAACTGGTCCAGGCATTGGCGCAGTCACCTGATCTCGGCGGTCGAGCTCGGCTGTTTGGATACCTTCTCTCTTCTTTCCTTCTTTCTTTGCTCCTTTTTCTTTCTTCCTGCTTTTCCCAGTTTTCCATAGAGAAATTTCGAGCCCGTATCGTCTAGGAACGACGATCGCCAACCGGCGCGTGTCAACGACGTTGAGACACATGCTCACGGAATTTAGTGAGTTTTTTCATGTGAGTTGGACTGGCTTGTTGATCCACGCCTCTGTGGGAACGACCGGTGGTCTTGGGGCGCTTCGCACGAAGCGCTCCGGATGAAGCTGGTAGGCGACATTGAGTACTTGTTGGCGCTGTTCGAGGATGAGCGCGGTTTGGTTGTAGTGAACCATGGCCGGAGTGAGCAAGCCCAGCCCGGAGTGACGGTGTTCCTCGTTGTACCAACGAAAAAATCCCTGACAGAAGGCCCGACTGTCCTGAATGCAGCCGAAGCGATCCGGGAACTCCGGACGATACTTCAGCGTGCGGAATTGGCTTTCCGAGTAAGGGTTGTCGTTGGAGACGTGCGGACGGCTGTGCGTCTTGGTTACGCCCAGGTCCGCCAGTAAAAAGGCGACCGGCTTGGAGCTCATCGACGTACCGCGGTCGGCATGCAGCGTGAGTTGACCCGGTTGGACGCGCTGCTTTTGGCAGCTCTCGGCGATGAGTCGCTTGGCAAGTTCTGCGCTTTCCCGCATGGCCACCATCCAGCCGGTGACGTAGCGGCTGAAAACATCCAGGATCACGAAGAGGTAGAAGTAGGTCCACTTCACGGGCCCGAGCAACTTGGTGATATCCCAACTCCAGAGCTGATTGGGAGCCGTGGCTAGCAGTTCTGGTTTCTTGTAGGGCGGATGCGTCAACTGATCGCGACGTTCGCGGGACTCCCCGCGCCGCTGAAGGAAACGATACATGCTGCGGATGGAGCAGAGATATTCCCCTTCATCGAGCAACGTCGCATAAACAGCGGCTGGCGAGCGATCCTGGAAGCGTTCTTCGTGCAGACGAGACAAGACCGCTTCTCGTTCTGCTGGGCGGAGTGCGCGTGCCGGAGAAAGCCGCGACGCGGTCCCCGCAGGAAAAGAGGTCTTACGGCGATCCCGATAGTAAGAAGCGCGAGGCATACACAGCGCATGGCAAGCGGCGCCGGTGCCGACTTCGTTCGCTAGTTCTGTGACGGCGGCCATCAGGACTTCTCCTCCGGATCCTGCTCCGGAATTGGATTCCCCAACAGCGCAGCCACTTTTTTTTGGACGTCGATGATGATGTGAGCCTTACGCAGATCTTCGGCGAGGCGTGCGTTCTGGCGACGAAGCTTCTGGTTCTCCTCTTCCATCGGATTACGCTTGGACTTCGGCCCGCGTTTCCGCGGAGTCAGAGCCTCGAGGATTCCATCGGCCCGCTCTCGCCGCCAATAGGCCAGCAGTGACGAGTACAGTCCTTCGCGGCGGAGCAGAGCGCCGACGCCACCTGGTAGGGCAGCAGCCGCCTCGGCCTCCATCAAGATGCGTTGTTTGTACTCCGCGGTGAAGGTGCGCCGCTTGGGTTTGGCAACCACTTCGGAATCAGGAGGCGAGACCGGCCGAGAGCCGGCGACCGCTTTGGCTGCCGCTCCACTGCGCTGCGGCTCGCTTCGCTCGCCTTCGCTCCGTTCCGCGCCAGCCAAAGCCCCCGAGGAAAGAACACCAAGAGAATTCCCGTTCATCTCTTCCTTTTTCTTTCTCGCCCTGCTCATTAATTAAGGGTACTACCGGTGTCTCAGAGATGTTGGCACGGAGGG
>DASZZM010000017.1:0-51365 GCA_035544895.1 Thermoanaerobaculia bacterium | reverse complement strand
CGGCCAACGGCAGGTTCTCGGTGGGCATCGACGCGATCCGTCTCGACAGCGTCTGCTTCCCGCCGGGCGCGCAGCACTTCGTGCCGCATTAATAACGACGTTCTCTCCGGCCGGTCCGGCCCCCAGTCCGCTGGGGGCCGGACCGGCAGGGGACGCCGGTAAATCGGATCGCCCCCCGCAACCCCTGCGGCTCCCCTTCCCCCCCGGGCCCCACACGCACCGACGATCTTCTTCTACCGCCTGCGGCCCTCGATTACTCGCGCCATCGCTTCGACGACCTGGTCGGCGCCGAGGTCGGAGGCGTCGATGAAGGTATAGGAAGGGTCGCGGGTGAGCGGCGAGTCGGCGCGGCTGCTGTCGCGGCGGTCGCGGCTGGTGATCTCGGCGACCACCTCCTCGAAAGGCACATCGCGGCCGCCGGCGGCGAGCTCGTCGTGGCGGCGGCGGAAGCGCACGTCGGAACGGGCGTCGAGAAAGAACTTGTATGGCGTCTCGGGGAAGACGCGGGTGCCGATGTCGCGTCCTTCCAGGACCCCGCCATGGCGCGCCGCGGTATCGCGCTGCAGGGCCGAGAGGCGGCGGCGCACCGCCGGATAGGCGGAGACGGTCGACGTCACCGCGCCGACCTCGGGCGCACGGATGCGCGGCTCGATCGGAGTCCCGTCGAGCAGTACTTCGAAGCTGCCGTCGGGGCTGGGCTCGAGGCACAGATCGGCGCGTGCCGCCAGCTCTTCGACGGCTGCCTGGTCCGCCGGATCGACGCCCTTTTCCAGCACGCGCAAGCCGATCGCCCGGTACATCGCGCCGGTGTCGAGAAACGGGATGCCGAGCCGGCCGGCGAGCCGCCGCGCCACGGTGCTCTTGCCGACCGCCGAAGGGCCATCGATGGCAACCACGATGGGACGGCCGGTGGGCATCGGTCAGCGCCCGCGCCGCGATTTCTCGTCGCCTTCGAGATCCGCCTCCAACTCCGTTTCCAGTCGGCGGTCGCGGGGCGCCCGGTCGATGCCGGGCGCCGAGAGATCCTCCTTATCAGAGCCGCCGCTCTCGTCCAGCCCCCCGGCCTGCGCCAGCTCCACCTCCGCCGGCTGCTCGCCTTCCGCCGGCTGCTCACCCTCCACCGCCTGCTCGTCCTCGGCCAGCTCCGCCGCCTCGCGCAGGATGCGCTCTTCCCGGTCGTCGAGCTCGAGGGGGAGCTGGTCACCTTCCCAGCGGAGAGACGAGGCACCGGGAGCTCCGCCGCCATCGCCGGCCGCGGCGGAGGCAGGGCCGAAGGTCTCCTCGAACTCCTCGAGAGGCGGCAGGTCGCGCAAACTGTTGAGGCCGAAATGGACCAGGAACTCGCGCGTCGTGGCATAGAGGAAAGGCTTGCCCACGACCTCCTTGCGTCCCGCGATGCGCACCAGCCGCTTCTCGAGCAAGGTGTGCAGCACCCCCGTCGGATTGACGCTGCGCAGCTCCTGGATCTCGGGACCGGTCACCGGCTGGCGGTAGGCCACGATCGCCAGCGTCTCGAGCGCCGCCATCGACAGCTTGCTGGCACCCGAGACGTCGAAGAAGCGGCGCAGCCAGCCCACCATCTCCGGACGCGTCACCAGGCGCACCCCTCCCGCTACCTCCTCGACCATCACCCCCCTCGCCTCCGCCGCTGAGTACCGCTCCAGCACCGACGCCAGCGCCTCGACCGCCAACTCGCGCTCCTCGTCGTCGAACATCTCGATCAGCCGCGCCCGCGGCACCGGCTCCGCCGACACGAAGAGAACCGATTCCAGCGCCGCCTCCATCTCGCCCCGCTCGGTCATCCCGCTATTGCCTCCCGGTCCTCTTGAGCGAGCTCGCGGGTGGTGCGGTAGATCAGGATGTCGCCTCCCTCCGTTTGATGCAAGCGGATGAGATTGAGCCGCGCCAGCTCGAGCACGGCGAGGAAGGCGGCGATCGCCTCGGCCCGGCAGGAGAGCCGGCGCAGGTCATCCACCAGGTCGAACGGCCGGCCGGCGTCGAGGGCCGCGAGCAACCGATCGAACTGCCCGCGCACCGAGAAGGCCTCCCCGCTCATCACCAGCGGCGGCGGATGATCGCGCTCGTAACGCTGGAATGCCCGCCGCAGCGCGCCGAGCAGGTCGAACAGCGAGACCTCGCCCAGGTCCACTCCCTCGCCGTCCTCGGCCGGCAGCGCCAGCGGCTGCGGGCGGCGGGTCCACACGCCGACACGCAGGCGGTCCACTTCGGCCAGCGATTGCGCCGCTTCCTTCAAGCGCCGG
Organism: Thermoanaerobaculia bacterium; assembly: GCA_035544895.1. Classification (GTDB taxonomy): domain Bacteria; phylum Acidobacteriota; class Thermoanaerobaculia; order Multivoradales; family UBA5704; genus JASLEW01. Next base: position 49,104 of record DASZZM010000017.1, on the reverse strand, counting down.
TACTCGAGCAGGCGCTCCACGAGCTCTTGCCGGGGATCCTCTTCCGGCTCGCCTTCGCGAGCCGCGGGCCGGGGCAGCAGCATCTTGGACTTGAGGTGGATCAGCAGAGCCGCTTCGTAGATGTATTCGCCGGCGATGTCGAGGTTGAGCTCTTCCATCAGCGCCAGGTAGGCATGGAACTGGTCGCAGATGATCGCCACCGGGATATCGGTGATCTCGACCTCGTTGACCCTGATCAGATGCAGCAACAGGTCGAGCGGTCCTTCGAAGATCGGGAGCTGGACGCGCCACGACGCGGGGAGGGCGCCGGCCTCTGCCTCGTCCGCGCCGCCCGGTGAGCTCATCGGCTACCCTCCCCGGCGCCGGAACCGGCAGCACCGCCGCGCAGGCGCCGGTAGTCGAGCCGCATGGCCGCGCGCACTCTCTCCATGGTCTCGCCCGCCCTCTCGCGCGCCCGGCGCGAGCCGTCGATCAGGATGTCGTACACCATATCGCGGTCGCCCGCCAGCTCCGCGCGGCGGCGGCGGAAGGGCTCGAGATAGTCGATGATCACCTGCGCGATCAGCTTCTTGTCGTCCACGCAGCCGATCGCCGCCGCCCGGCACTCCCGCGCCACGCGCTCTTGCAGCTCGGGCGGCGACAGCAGGCGGTGGAACTCGTAAAGATTGCACACCTCCGGCCGCCCCGGGTCGCTGCGCCGCTGGCGCTGCGGGTCGGTGAACATCTGCCTGCATTTCTCGCGGATGACCTCGGGAGGATCGGACAGGTTGATGGCATTGCCATAGGACTTCGACATCTTGCGGCCGTCGATGCCCGGCACCCGAGCGGCCGGCGTGAAGAGGCCACGGGGCTCGGGGAACACTTCGCCATAAAAATGGTGGAAGCGCCGCACCAGCTCGCGCGAGAACTCGATGTGGCTGGCCTGGTCCTCCCCCACCGGCACGAAGTCGGCACGGTAGACGATGATATCGACGGTCTGCAGCACCGGGTAGCCCAGGAAGCCATAGGTCGCCAGGTCGCGGTTCTCAATTTCCTGCAGCTGTTCCTTGTAGGTGGGCACCCGCTCGAGCCAGCCCAAGGGCGCGATCATCGACAGCAGCAGATGGAGCTCGGCATGCTCCGGCACCATCGACTGGACGAAGATCACCGAGCGCACCGGATCGAGCCCGGCGGCGATCCAGTCGATCACCATCTCGAGCGTGTTCTCCGCGACCTGCGATGGATCGGCGTAATCGCTGGTCAGCGCGTGCCAGTCCGCGGCCATGTAGTGGCAGCGATAGAGGTCCTGAAGCTCCACCCAGCTCTTGAGCGCGCCGAAGTAGTTGCCCAGGTGGAGCTTGCCCGTCGAGCGCATGCCCGAGAGGACGACCTTGGTTGCGGTCACGGCGCCTCCTCCCCATCCCTCTCCGCGGCGCGGCAGCCGCGCGGCGGCGCGGGCAGCGGCTCGAGCAGGCCGCGCATGACACCCCGTGCCTTGGCGCGCACCGCACGCGTGTTGCCGCGCGGCAGCTCGCGCAGCCAGGCGGCCGGCAGCGCCACCAGGTTGGCGGCGAGAAAGCCGGCCAAGGCGATCGGGCCGCCGTGGCGCCGCACGTACAGGGCGTTGCTGCGCCCGGTATGAAAGGTTTTGCCCGGCGTGTAGGAGCCGGCGGTCGAGGCGGCCACCTTGTGCCAGACGCGGCTCTCGGGGACGTAGCGCAGGCGATAGCCGGCGTCGAGGGCCCGCCGGCACCAGTCCGCGTCGTCGCCGTTGATGAAGTAGGCGGGATCGAGCGGACCCACCGCCTCCAGGGCATCGCGCCGGATGAGCAGGCAGCAGGTGGTCAGGTAGGTGACGTCCCCCGGCTGGCTGAAACGCGGGCCGTCCAGCTCGCCGCGCCCGAACTCCTCGGTGACGGTCTCGCGGATGCGCAGGCGGCCCCCCGCCGCCCACAGCCGATCGGGGCGGTCAAAATAGAAGATCTTCGGTCCCGCGGCGCCCACCCCGGGGTCGGCGCAAGCCGCGAGCAGGGGCCCCAGGAACCCGGGGTCCAGCTCGACATCGGTATTGAGCAACAGGACCCAACCGACGGCAGGGTCCGCGAGCGCCGCGCGGATGCCGACCAGGTTGCCGCCGGCGAAGCCCAGGTTGGCGCCGGTGGCGAGCAGCTCGAGGCCGGGGCGGTCGCGCTCCAGGAGCGCCACCGAGTCGTCGCTCGAGCCGTTGTCGACCACCAGCACGCGCAGCCTCGCCGCTTCCGGGCTGCGCCCGAGCGACGCCAGGGTGGCGAGTGTGTCCGCCGCCCGGTTCCAGTTGACCAGCACGGCGGCGACCTTTCGATCGGGGCGATCGGACAGGTCAGGCCGCATCACCTGCCAGGCGCTGTCCAAGGTTCACCATCAGCCGCTCGTTGTCGGCGAGCACCCCCCGTTCGATCCACAGGGCGCGAACCTGGACGGTCAGTGCGAGATAGAACATGCCGTGGTGCAGCCAGGCGGGCACCGAGCCGGCGACGCTCGCGCCGCCGAGCAGGAAAGTGGCGAGCGCCGCGCCGATGGCAAGAAGCAGCCAGGGAACCGCGCGTGCCCTGAAGCGCCCCGCCTCGCCGATCAATCCGGCGTCCATGCCGCGCTCGCGAACGACTTCGGCGATCAGCCGGCCGGTGGCAACCAGGTAGAGAAAGATCCAGCAGTGCGAGAACAGCAGCACCAGGACAGCGGCGAGGCTCACCAGAACGTGCCCGCGCAGCGTCTCGGCCGTGACTCCAAACAGTCCGTAGCCCAGGCCAGCCGCGGCAAGCAGGCCTGCCGTCGCCAGCAGGCCAAGAATCAAGAGAGTGCGTCGGATCATCTAAGAGTCCTCGTCAACTGTTCTAGTCACCACTGGCTGCAATGTGGCGGTGGTGGACTACTCAAAGCATCTATTGGATCTCCCCCCGCAACCCCTCGGTCCCCTTCCCGGGTTCTCGAAAGCCGCCGGGTCCCTGCCCGGCGGCGCCGGGTGGGAAGGGGACGCCCCCTCCCCTGACGTGCTCACTCTCATTCTGGTCCGAGAATGGCTTGGCGCCAGCGCGCGGCGGCGTGGGCCGGCCGGAAGCGCTCGTCGACACGCCGGCGGCCGGCTTCCCCCCGGCGCCGCGCCTCCTCGGGCCGGCGCAGCACTTCGGCCAGGGCGGCGGCCAGCCGCGGCGGATCCTCTGGCGGCACCAGCCAGCCGGTCCGGCCATCCTCCACCACTTCCGGGATGCCGGAAACGCGGCTGGCAACGACCGGCACCGCCGCGTCCATTGCCTCCAGGACGACCAGGGGCATGCCCTCGTAGACGGAGGGTACCACCAGCGCCGCGGCGCCGCGCAGCAAGGCGCGCACACGGGGCGCTCCTGCCCGCCCCAGGAAGGTGACCGCGCTCCCCAGAGCGAGCGCCGCCGCCGCGCGCTCGAGCGCAGGCCGATGCTCGCCATCGCCGGCGATGAGCAGCCGCGCCGCCGGCTGTCCGGACGGCTGATCCGATCCTGGCGCCGCCCGCATGCACCGCAGCGCGACGAGCGCCTCGAGCAGGACGTCGACGCCCTTGCGGATGCGCAGGCGGCCCACGTAGAGCAGGTATCCCGGCTCCGGCTCGCCCTCGCCCTCCCGGCCTTGCCCGCCCGCATCCGCGGCGCCGGTAACGTTGGGGACCACCTCGACGCGCTCCACCCCGTAATCGCGGCGGATCTCGGCGGCGGTGGCGGCGCTTGGCGCCAGCACCCGGTCGGCCAGGCGCGCCGTCAGCCTGCCCAGGGCGATCTGGACCGGCGCCTTCAGCCAGCGGAAGCGCAGCTCGGCGGCGGAAGGGCGGCCCAGCACCCGGCCGGCGAAAGACAGCGGCCTCACCGCGCGCCGCTCCTCGCCGTAGCTCACCTGGAGCAGCGCCACAAGCAGGGGCGGCGGATCGAGGCGCGGCCGCAGCCATCTCACCATCAGCGCGGCCAGGCCGCCATCCGACTCGTGCACCTGCACCACATCGGGGTGAAAGCGGCGCAGCGCGCGCCAGACCGCCGGCAGCACGCAGAGCGGGAACAGCGCCTTGGGACCCGCGACTCCACCCGGCCCGCGCCCCAGCAGCGCGACCTCGTGTCCTTGCTCGCGCAGCCCGGCGGCCAACTGTAACACCTGCTCTCCGACGCCGGAGAGATCGCGCGGCGGCAGGGTGTTGGCGACCAGGAGCACGCGCACGGCGGTTGGACCCCGCCCTCTCAGGGCACGAATCTCGTTCTAAGGGACCTGGAGGCGCAGGACGACGACGCCGAAGCGCAGCTCGTCGCCGGGGCGGATCTCGCCGGGCACACCGGTCTCCAGGCGCGCGCCGTTGAGAAACGTGCTGTTCATCGTGCCGATCTCCTCGGCAAGGAAGAACTTGGCGCCGCGGCGGTAGATCTTGGCGTGGCGCCGGCTGATCGAGCGCTGGCTGTCCACCGGCGTCAGGTCGACGTCGGGGAAGATGCCAGTGACCGGGTCGCGCCGCCCGATGGTGGTCTCCGGGCCGCGCGACAGAGGGAACTCCATGCCGGAGGGCTCGTGCACCAGCCGCTCCGGTCCCTCGGCAGGCACCTGGGCCGCCTGGCTCGGCAGCTCGCTCTGCACATGCGAGACCTGGTTGCCAAACGCGGTCTTGAGCAACTCGTCGGTCTCGCGCAGGCGCCGCGACAGCTTGCGCATCATGCGCACGGCGATCTCCGGGTTGCCCTGCAGCATCTGATCGAAAGTCGAGCCGTTGATCTGCAGCAGGCGAGCGTCGCTGAGCGCGCGCGCCGAAGCGGCGCGCGGCAGGTCCTCGAGCACCGACATCTCGCCGAAGAAATCGCCTTTCTCGAGCACCGCGAGCACCCGTTCCTCCTCGCCCATGCGGTTGAGGATCTCGACCTTGCCCTCGTGGATGATGTACATCTCGGTTCCCAGCTCGCCCTCGCGGAAGATGTACTCGCCGGCCGGATAGTCCGCGGTCAGCGGCGGACCGTTCTTCCTGCCGCTGGTCCCCGCCGGGCTCGTGGTCTTGAAGACAGGGTTGCTCATGGCGATGGGTTAGTGGCCTGTACCAGTAGAATCGATAGCGCCTGGCTGGCCCTCGACGCCGGATGCTACGTTGCGCCTCCTCGCCATAGTCCCCGCTATGCCTGCGTCGGCGCGCCTTGCCTCCGGCGCCGATTGCTGCGCCATCCGCTACCGATTCCACTGGTACAGGCCACTAGCCGAGCTCCAGCCGCGTGCTGCCGGCCTGGAGCCGCGACTGCAACCCCAGGGGAAGGGTCAGGTTCGGCCGCAGGTGGCCGCTCGCGAGCCCCCAGGCCAGAGGCCACTCGAAAGCCGAGAGGCTCTCGGCGACGAGAGCCGGCCCCCAGGTGTCGGACGCGGGCTCCGCGCGCTCGGCGGCAAGATCCAGCGGCGCCGCCGGGTCCACCGCGGCCGTCCGCAGATGGCCGACGATCATCCCCTGGATCGCGGCCAGATTACCTGACAGGCGCAGGTGGGTCAACATTCGATCGATGCGGTACGGCGCCTCGCCGATCTCTTCCCAGAAGAGCAGCGCGCCGCCCAGCTCGGGGAAAAAGGGAGTGCCCAGGGTGGCGGCGAGCATGCTCAGGCAGCCGCCGAGCAGCGGGCCCGCGGCGTCCCCGCGGCGCAGCCAGGAGGCGAAGGGCAAGGCCGACGGGTAGCGGCCGGCGAGGGCCCCGAGGAGCGATTCCTCCTCGGCCGGGGCGAGGCCGCGAGCCGCGTCGGCGGCGACCATCGGTCCATGAAAAGCCACCAGCCCCAGGCGCCGCACGATCTCGAGCAGCAGCGGCGTCAGGTCCGAATAGCCGACGTAGGCGCGCGGGCGCCGGCCGAGCAGATCCCAGTCGATGGCGGGCAGCAGACGCAGCACCCCATGGCCGCCGCGCGCGAACACGATGGCCGGAAGGTCCGGGTATGCGGCCAGACGGTGGAAGGCCGCGAGGCGCTCGGCGTCGCCGCCCGCGAACAGGCCGGTCCGGGAGGCGAGGTTGGCGGCGAGCACCGGTTCGAAGCCGAGGCGGCGCAGCTCCGCCAGCCCGCGTTCCAGGCGCTCGGCGTCGACCGGTCCGGACAGGGCCGCGACCCCGATGCGGTCGCCGGGGCCGGTGGGCGGCGGCAGCCTCGCGCTGGTCGAAATGCGGGATTCAGACGGATGCAAAGCGCCGGAGAGCTCCGTAAGCCGAATTCTGTGTGCCGGCACCGAGGTGCCGGTCAGCGGTCATTCCTCTGGGACCGGCGTTGCCGCCGGCCTCGAGCGACCTACCCGGAAGCGGCCCCGCGCCCGGCGGACCGGACGCGGAGGCGGGACGGGCAACCCGCGTACCGCTCCCCTATTTGGTCTTGCTCCGCATGGGGTTTGCCGTGCCTCGCGCCGTCACCGGCGGAGCGGTGCGCTCTTACCGCACCGTTTCACCCTTACCCGGCTCCCGGCCCGCAAGGGACCGGTTGCCGGGCGGTCTGTTCTCTGTTGCACTTTCCGTCGCGTCGCCGCGCCTCGCCGTTAGCGAGCATGCTGCCCGTCGGAGTTCGGACTTTCCTCTCCGCGCGAGCCCGAGGGCCCCGCGAAGCGACCGCCTGTAGCTCTCCGGCGCGCCCGCAATTGTAACACCACCCCTCCGCGGACTATCCGCCGGAGGTTTCGGCGGGGCCCGCTTCGCCCTCGGCCATCCTCTCGCGCACCCGCTCGAGCGCGGCGGCGACCTTGAGATCGGGGCCGCCGAGCTGGAGCGCCCTGGCGTAGCTCTCGGCGGCGTGGCGCAGCCAGAAGACGTTCTTGGCCTGCATGTCGCCGAGCAGCGCGTAGTACTCGGGCTGGGGATCGACGCGCACCGCCTCGCGCAGCAGCTCGATGGCGAAGTGGTACTCCTCGCTGGCGGCCAGCACCCGGCTGCGGTTGTAGTAGCTCCGCGCCCGCTCGCGGTTCTCGTCGGCGCGCGGCTTCGCCGCGGGCTCGTGGGAGCGTTCCTCGGGCGTGAGGGTCCTGTCGTACTCTTGCCGCCGCGCGTGGTGGCTGAGCGTCAGGTAGGCCAGGGTGACGCGCTCGAAGAGGAGCTCGAGCACCCTCTCCCTGCCCTCCAGGCCGAGACGCCCGGCGTTGGCTGGGTGGACAAGCCGGGCCAACCGCTCGTAACCTTCCTGGACTTTCTGCCCGGAGGCGGAGGGGCCGAGGGCGAGCAGGCGGTAATGGCTCGCCTCGCCGAGATCGCGCACGAGACCGGCCACCAGCTCGCGGTGCTCCTCGCCGTCGAGATCGAGCGGCTGCTGCCGCAAGCTGCGCGCGATCCGCTCGGAAAAGAGGCTCAGCTCCTGCGGCGAGAGGATGCCCGAGGCTTCATGCATGCAAGACCTGGCTGCAACGACTATACCGCGGAAGCCCCACCCGCGCGCCGCCGGCCGCCTGGCCATGGCGGCCATCCTGCTCGTCGCGGCCGCCGTCCGCCTGCCGACCCTGACCGCGGGTCTGCCCTACCTCAACTACGTCGACGAGGGGCACGTCCTGCGCCGGGTGGTGCACGTCCTGGCCACCGGCGACTGGGACCCGGGCTGGTACATCTACGGCGCGCTGCCCAATTACGCCATCGCCGGCGCCGCCCTTCTGTACTCCCCGGTCTATGCCGCGGTGCACGGCCGGCCGCTGCGTCAGGGGCTCTCCCCGGAGAAACCCTACGTCTACAACCTCGTCGAGCCGCCCGAGCTGCTGGTGCTCGGCCGCTCGCTCTCCCTGCTCCTGTCGCTCGCCGGCGTGGCCCTCGTCGGCCTGCTGGCGCGGCGGCTGGCCGGGGCGCAGGCCGGCCTCTTCGCCGCCTGGATGGCGGCGCTCCTGCCCGCCCTGGTCATTCGCGGCGCGACGATCAACGTCGACGTCTGGGCCGTTTTCTTCATCCTCGCCGCGCTGGTGTTCTGCGAGCGCCTGCGCCAGCCGGCCGCCGCGATGGGCGCAACCGCCGTGACCACCGCGACGGGGAGCGAGGCTGCCACAGCAGAGGGAGCAATGGGCGCAACGGGCGCGGCTGGGAGGGGGGCCCGGGACGCGATCCTGGCGGGCGCCATGTCCGGCTTCGCCTTCGTCTCCAAGTACCCAGCCGGGCTGGTCTGCGTCGCGGTGGCGTTCGCCATCGCGGCGAGCCCGCGGCGCTGGCAAGAAAAGGCCCGCCTTGCCGCCCTGGCGGCCGCGGCCGCGGCCGCGGCCGTCGCCACCGGCATGCCGGCGCTGGTGATCAGGACCGCGAAGGTGGCGAGGATGCTGCGGCTCGAGGCCAGGCTCTACGCCGAAGGGGCCAGCCCATCCTACTGGAGCCAGGCGGTCCATCGAGCGGAGTGGGACCAGCCGCTCGCCTCCCCGGAGCTGGGCTACGTCTTTCTGGTGCTGGTCGCGGCCGGCCTGATCGTCGCGCTTCTCGACCGGCGGTGGAGGAAGGCGGCGCTCGGCTGGCTGCTCTTCTCCGCGGTCCTGGGAACGGTGCTCGCCTCCTTCCCCTTCCATCCGCTGCGCAACCTGCTCTCCTTTATCGCCCTGGGCTGCGTGGCCGCGGCGCTTCTCTATACCCGGGTCCGCGAGGCGGCGGCGCGCTCGGGGCGGCGCTGGCCGGTGCGCGCGGTCGATCTGGCGGCGGCGGCGCTGCCCGTGTTGCTGTTCGCGGTCCCGCTGCGCCAGTACGTGCGTCACCAGCTCGCGCTCGAGGACTCCCGCCACCAGGCCATCGTCTGGCTGGCCGCGCGCGCCGGCCCTGGCGACAACGTCCTGATTTCCTGGGAGCTGGCCATCCTGCGTTGTGAGATCGAGCGGCTGAAGGCCGAGACGCTGGTGGAGTGGTGGCCGCGCTGGCGCGCGCTGGCACGCAGGGACGCCTTCCGCTACGCCGTCCTCGGCGACCTGACCCTGGCCGGCACCCGCCCGATTCCTCCCAAAGCCTGGGAGGAGATCCTCGGCCACTATCAGATCAAGGCAACCTTCGGCGAAAGACCGGTCGCCGAGGACGCGGGCACCTTCCACAGCAACCGCGAGAAGGTCTACATCCTCGAGAGCCGAGGACTGGCCCCCTAGGCTAGCGAAGCTTCGCTTCGAGCCGTTGACCCAGATTCCTGAGTCCTGTACAATCATCCTGTACAGGTCAAGGTATGCCAATCGAAACCACCTACACCCAGGCCCGCGCGCGCCTGGCAAAGCTGCTCGACGAGGTGGCCCAGAACCGGGAGACCGTGGTCATCCGCCGGCGGCGTGGCGAGGACGTGGCCCTGATCGCCGCCTCCGAGCTGGCCTCGCTGGCTGAAACGGCCCACCTGTTGCGATCGCCGCGCAACGCCGAGCGGCTCCTGGGCGCCCTGGCTCGCGCGCGGGCCGGGCGGGGCCGTAAACGGACGGTCGAGCGGCTGCGCCGCGAGCTGGGTCTTGCCGGAGAAGAGCGGTAGGGCTAAGGCGTCCGGCCCCTCGCAGGAGGCGGTCTTCGGGCGCGAGTTCCTGGAGGATCTGCGTTTCTGGGTCGAGACCGACCGCAAGACCGCGCTCCGCATACTCGATATTGTCGAAGCGGTCCTGCGGGACCCCTTCCACGGCATCGGCAAGCCCGAGCCGCTGAAACATCTCCTTTCTGGCGCTTGGTCCCGGCGCATCACGCAAGAGCATCGCCTGGTTTACCTGGTCAAGGGCGGCAGCATTTTTTTCCTCCAGGCGCGTTACCACTACTGAGCGGCGGCTCCTCGCCTGCGGTCTCGATACCTACCGTATCTCAGGTGGGGAGTGCTAAGGTGGGCGCTAAAGGAGCCGCGCGATGAAGCGAGCCGCCCTGGTCTGGTGCCTGGCCCTCAACCTTGCCGGCGGCGCTCCGGCGGGCGCCCGCCAAGCCCCGCAGGGCGGTGCCGCGCCAGCGGGCGCCTTCGGAGAGTCGGTCGACGTCGACCTGGTGAGCATCGAGGTCTTCGTCTTCGACCGCGAGGGCCATTCGGTGCGGGGGCTCAAGCAGCAGGACTTCAAGGTCACCGACGACGGCAAGCCGGTCGAGATCTCCCACTTCGTCGCCATGGAGGAGACGCCCGCGCCGCGTGCGCGGCAAGGTCCGGCCGCCACTGCGCCACCGCCCTCGCCGGCCTCGGGGCAGCCCGCCGCACCGCCGCAGGCGAGCAACGAGCAGCGGCTCGACCTCGCGGTGCTGGTCGACAACTTGACGCTGGTGCCGGCGAGCCGCAACCGCGTGCTGCAGGCGGTGCGCGCCTTTCTCTCCTCCCATCTGTCGTCGCGCGACCGGGTCCTGGTGGCGAGCTACGACCGTTCGCTGCGCATCGTGCAGGAGCCGACCACCGATCGGCAGGCCGCCCTGGCGGCCATCGACGAGGTCACCAAGGGCTCGGCGGGCGGGTTCGAGCGAGATACCGACCTGCGCCAGATCGACCGCAAAATCGCGCAGGCCGCGGCCGGAGGACGGGATGCTCCGTACCTGCGCACCCAGGCCTACGACGACATCCGCTCCTACGCCCAGAAGAGCTTCGATGAGACACGGGCCGCCCTGGAAACGCTGACCCGGTTCGTCGACGGGCTCTCGGGCCTGCCCGGGAGGAAGGCCCTCCTCTACCTCAGCGGCGGCATCGACCTGCACCCCGGCCAGGCGATGTACGACACCTACCGGAGCCAGTTCTCCAGCAACACGGTAAGCCGGGCCGATCTCGCTCGCGGCGGCGGCACCGCGCTCGAGTCGCGCGAGCTCGACGTCACGCCTCTGCTGCGCCGGGTGGCCGAGCACGCCAACGCCAGCCGCGTCACCTTCTACACTCTCTCCGCCGAAGAGGACATCTCGGGAAGGGGCGCCGAAACGGCAACCGCCACCAACTGGTCGCTCAATGCCGGCACCGAGAAGATGAACCGGCAGGAGTCCCTACGCCGCTTGGCCGACGACACCGGGGGGACGGCGGGCCTCGACCTGAACAACCCGTCGTCGTTCCTGGCGCAGATGCAGAGCGATCTGGAATCCTACTATTCGCTGGGCTACCCCTCGCCCCATCCTCACGACGGCAAGCTGCACAAGGTCAAGATCGCCACCCGCGACGGCTCGCTCAGGCTGCGCCATCGCGAGCAGTATCTCGACCGCACCGGCTCCGAGCACATCCGTGACCTGACCGTCTCTACGCTTCTCTTCGGAGTCCAGGACAATCCGCTGGGTCTCGCGGTGAACCTCCTGGCCGAGCGGCCGGACCGCAAGGGTCAGGTGGAGCTCGACCTGCTGGTCAAGGTGCCGATGTCCAGGGTGGTGCTGCTGCCGCGCCGCGGCTCCCACGACGGGCAGCTCACGATCTACGTCGCCTCCCGCGGCCGCGACGGCCGGACCTCTGACGTGTCGAAGATCGAAGTGCCGGTCCGGGTGCCCGAGCAGCAGTGGCAGGCGGCCGCGAGCCAGGTCGTGGCCTACCGCGCCAGGGTGCGGGTCCGTGCCGAGGAGACGGATCTGGCCATCGGCCTGCGCGACGAGCTCGGCAAGGCGGAATCCACCCTGCGCGTCAAGTACGTCCCCACCGGCACGGCGCGCAAGTAGGTGAGCTGGGCCCGCGGCTGCCGCCAACCCCCTCCGCTCGCGTCAGGCGAGGGCAGCCTCAGCTTTCTTCTTTCCGCCCAAGCGCGGTCTTCATGACCAGAGTCTGGCGCAAGACCGGCAGCACGGCGTGGTCCTTCGCGCGATTCGCCTGTTCCTTGGTTTCGATGACCGCTGCTAACTCGAGAACACGGACTCGCGCCTCGCCAAGCTCATATGGCTGCGTCCTCCGCACCAGATCCTGATAGGTAAGGCCTTTGCCGATCTCGCCGAGAACGTCGAGCGCGCCAAGCTCGGTGAGCAGGAGATGCCTCTTCAGAGTCTCGAGCTTCTCAATGTCCGGCTCGATCTTCCTCCCGGCGGGATCGCGATAACGGGCCTTGAGCTCGCGCAGCGCAGCCAACAGACGGTTGAGGTTCTCAGGCTTCTTCTCGTAGAGAATGTCGAGGTCCAGCGTCAGGATGGGGGCTCCTTCGAGCTGGGCCGCCACACCGCCGACCACGAAGAAGTCGACTCCATGGTGCAGCAGTACCCGAAGAAGCCCGAGGAATCTAATGCTCCGCGGTTCGTCCATGCCGGAGCTCGGCCAGCCCGTCCACCCAGTCCTGCAGCAGCTCGAGCCGTTCCAGCGGCGTCAAGCCGAGGGTCCACCGGATCAAGGTGAGATCGACACCGTCGGGAGATTCGGCGGGCGGAATGATGTCCCGGACCTTGTCAGGAGAATCGGCCTCCCGCCGGGGTGGTTGACCCATAGAGGTCACTATACAAGGTCCCGCGCGGGGGTGACGATCGGCTCGCTCACCCACCGCGGGCACCGAGACCGCGATTGAACCGATTCCTAGGGCTCGGCGCCTTCGGGAAGCGGAGCCGCCGGCGGGTGGAGCTGGTCGAAGACGCGGCGGCCGGTGGCGGGGCCGAGGGCCTGCTCGAGCTCGTCGCGGCTGGCCTCGCGCACCTTGCCGGCGCTGCCGAAACGCTGCAGGAGGAGCTTGCGGCGACGGGGACCGACGCCGGCGAGGTCGTCGAGGCGGCTGTGCAGGGTGCGGGCGGAGCGGCGGCGGCGGTGGCGCGAGACGGCAAAGCGGTGGGCCTCGTCGCGCACCTGCTGGAGGAGGCGCAGGCCGGGGTCGTCGCGGCGCAGGTGCAATGGCTCGGGAAGCCCCGGCACGTAGAGCTCTTCCTCGCGCTTGGCGAGCGCCACTACCGGCGTCTCCTCGACTCCCAGCTCGGCCAGCGCGGCGAGCGCGGCGTTGAGCTGGCCGCGTCCGCCGTCGATCAGGATCAGGTCGGGCATCTCGCCGACCTCCTCGAGGCGGCGCCGGTAGCGCCGCTCGACCGCCTGGTGAATGGCGGCGAAGTCGTCGGGCTGGGTGAAGCCGCGGATGTTGAAGCTGCGGTATTCGCCCTTGCGCATCCGGCCCTCCTCCCAGACCACCAGCGAGGCCACCGTCTCACCGCCCTGGAAATGCGAGATGTCGAAGCCCTCGATGCGCCGCGGCGCCTCCTCGAGGGCGGCGAGATGGTCGCACAGGGCGGCGGCCCCGGGAGGGATTTGCTCGCCGCGGAAGCGGCGCTTATGGGCCAGCTCCGCGTTGTGCCGGGCGAGCTTCATGCGCTCGGCCTTGGGGCCGCGCGAGGGCATGCGCAGGTAGACCCGCTCGCCCTTGCGCTCGGACAGCCATGCAAGCAGCGGCTCCTCGCCTTCGATCGGCACCGGCAGGTGGATCTCCTTGGGGATGAAGGTCGTGCGGTCGTAGACCTGGGGCAGCAGCTCGGAGAGAAGGCGCTGCGGAGAGATCTCGCCGGCCCCTTCCCAGAACAGCTCGCGGCGGTCGAGGACCTGCCCGCCGCGCATCACCAGGATCACCACCGCGGCGTGGCCGCCGGCCACGTGCACGCCGTAGACGTCCACGTCCTCGCCGGCCACCGAGGAGAGCTTGCGCCGCTCGCCGATGATCTCGACCTCCGCCAGGGTGTCGCGCAGCCGGGCGGCGCGCTCGTAGTCGGTGGCTTCGGCGGCCTCCCACATCTCGCGCTTGAGGCGGCGGATCAGCGCCTCGTTGCGCCCGGCCAGGAAGAGCCGTGTCTGCTCGACCGCCGCGTCATACGCCTCGCGGGTGGTGAGCGCCGCCACGCACGGCCCCAGGCAGCGGTGCATGTCGTAGTACAGGCAGGGGCGCGGCAGGCTGCCGTCCACCTCGATCTGGCAGACCCGGACCTGGAAAAGCTTCTGCACCAGCTTGATCGCCTTGCGCGCCACCCCGCCGGGCAGGAAGGGGCCGTAGTACTCGGCGCCGTCGTCGCGGATGCGGCGGGTGAAGGCGAGGCGCGGGAAAGGGTCCCGGAGCGTCAGCTTGAGATACGGATAGGTCTTGTCGTCGCGCAGCAGGATGTTGTAGCGCGGACGCCGCTTCTTGATCCAGTTGTTCTCGAGCAGCAGCGCCTCGGCGTCCGAGTCGGTGACCACGAAGTCGAGGTCGGCGGCTTCGGCGACCATGGCGGCCAGCCGCGGCTCGTGGTCGCGGGCCAGGTAGGAGGCGGCGCGTTTGCGCAGCGACCTGGCCTTGCCGACATAGAGCGCCTTGCCCGCGGCGTCCTTGAAGACATAGATCCCCGGCCGGTCCGGGAGCTCCCGGATGCGGTCGATCAGGGTCGGGTGCGATTCGGTCATGGGCTACTGCGAGGCGGCGGCGGGAAGAGGACGCCCCCTCCCTCTCGCGGCAAGGAGTCTCGTTCCGCTAGCCGGCGTAGATCTGGATCTCGCGCAGCTCCCGGAGCTGGTCGCGCAGGGCGGCGGCCTCTTCGAACTCCAGGCGCTTGGCCGCGGCGCGCATCTCGCGCTCGACACGGGCGATGCGCTCGGCGAGCGGCTGGTCGATGCCCTCGGCCACCTCCGACAGGCGGGTGGGGCCGACCGAGTAGTAGTCGAGGTTGCTCATCTGCACCAGCGGGCTGTGGATGTCCTTGAGGATCGTCGTCGGCTCGATTCCCATGCGCAGGTTGTAGTCCGCCTGCTTGGCGCGGCGCCGATCGGTCTCATCGATTGCCCGCCGCATCGAATCGGTCATCGCATCGGCGTAGAACAGCACGCGGCCGTTGAGGTTCCGGGCGGCGCGTCCGGAGGTCTGGATGAGCGAGGTGCCGCTGCGCAGGAAACCCTCCTTGTCGGCGTCGAGGATGGCGACCAGCGACACCTCCGGCAGATCGAGACCCTCGCGCAGCAGGTTGATGCCCACCAGCACGTCGAACTCGCCGCGGCGCAAGGCGGTGACGATCTCGACCCGCTCGAGCGTCTCGACGTCGCTGTGCAGGTAGCGCACCCGGACGCCCAGCTCGGCCAGGTACTGGGTCAGCTCCTCGGCCATGCGCTTAGTGAGCGTGGTGACCAGCACGCGCTCCCCGCGCGCCACCACTTCCCGCACCTCGCCGACCAGGTCGTCGACCTGGCCCTTGGCCGGGCGCACCAGGATCACCGGATCGAGCAAGCCGGTAGGGCGGATGAGCTGCTCGACCACCACGCCGCCGGCGCGCTCGAGCTCCCAGGGTGCGGGGGTCGCCGAGACGTAGATGCGCTGGCCGACCCGCGCGTCGAACTCGGCGAAGTCGAGCGGCCGGTTGTCGAGCGCCGAGGGGAGGCGGAAGCCGAAATCGACCAGGGTCTGCTTGCGCGAGCGGTCGCCGAAATACATGCCGCGCACCTGCGGGATGGTCTGGTGGCTTTCGTCGACGACGAGCAGGAAGTCGTCGGGGAAGTAGTCGATCAGGGTGGGCGGCGGCTCGCCCGGCGCGCGTCCCGACAGGTGCCGGGAGTAGTTCTCGATGCCATGGCAGTAGCCGATCTCGCGCAGCATCTCGAGATCGAAGCGCGTCCGCTGCTCCAGACGCTGGCGCTCCAGGAGCTTGCCCTCGGCCTCGAGCAGCGCCAGATGCTCGCCGAGCTCTTCGCGGATGGTCTCGATGGCGCGCTCCAGGCGGTCGCGCGGCGTCACGTAATGCGTCCTGGGGTAGAGCGCGACGCGTTCGACTTCTTCGATCGCTTCGCCGCGCAGCACGTCGAAACGGCTGATGCGCTCGATCTCGTCGCCGAAGTATTCGACCCGGATGCCCTGCTCTTCGTAGGCGGGCAGGATCTCGAGCACGTCGCCGCGCACCCGGAAGCTGCCGTGGTAGAGGTCGAGCTGAGTGCGCTCGTACTGCATCTCGACCAGCCGCCGCAGGACCCGGTCCAGCCCTTCGCCCGGCCCGCGGGTGAAGAACTGCAGCATGCCGTAGAAGGCCTCGGGCGAGCCCAAGCCGTAGATGCAGGAGACCGAGGCGACGATGATGACGTCGCGCCGCTCGAAGAGGGCCTTGGTGGCGCGCAGGCGGAGGCGCTCGATCTCTTCGTTGATGGTGGTCTCTTTCTCGATGTAGGTGTCGGTCTGCGGAACGTATGCTTCGGGCTGGTAGTAGTCGTAGTAGGAGACGAAGTACTCGACGGCGCTGTGCGGGAAGAAGCTCCTGAATTCCTGGTAGAGCTGCGCCGCCAGGATTTTGTTGTGGGACAGCACCAGGGTGGGGCGGTTGAGCGCCTCGATGACTTTGGCGACGGTGAAGGTCTTGCCCGAACCGGTCACCCCGAGGAGGACCTGCTCTTTGTCGCCGCGCGCGATGCCTTCGGTGAGCTCGCGGATGGCGGCGGGCTGATCGCCCTGCGGGGTGAAGTTGGAAACGAGCTGGAAGCGGTCAGGCGGCATCGTTTGATTCTAAACCGGGGGCGGGGGCGGTTTGTTCCGGGAGGAGCCCCTCCCCGAAGTGCGCCTCCTGGGAGGTGGAGGTGCGCACGCCCCGGCTGGCCGCGCACCAGTCACTTGGCGCTCGCCGGAATAGGGAGGGGTGGTGGTGACGGAGCGTTCGCGCCAAAGGTGACTGGCGCGCGGCCAGCCGGGGCTGCTGGACCGTCGGTAAGAGGCGCGCTTCGCCCACCCGCCCGGGCTCTGAGCTTGGTGGCCGGACTGGTGGCGAGAGAAGGGTTCGGTCAGGCGGCGGCGGGGAGGGGGTGGAGGGCGACGAGGTGGGTCTTGGGGGTGGTGGTGGGGGGTGGGGAGAGGGGTGGGGCGGTGGAGGGGGACTGGCCGGCGAGGTCTTCGAGGGCGCGGATGAGGTCGAGGACGTCCTGGCGGGTGAGGGGCTTCTGGGGGTCGCTGACGGCGAGGAGCTTGCGCTGGAAGGCCTGGGCCTTTCTCAGGTCGGCTTTCTTGTTCTCGACCGCGCGGCCGGCGGCGGCGAAGGCGGCGTGCAGGCGCTGGCGCTCCTGGGGGGTGAGGTCGGGGGGCAGGCGCGGCTCGAGCGAGCCGGCCATGCTGTCGAGGATCTTGCGGAACAGGGTGGGCGCCTCGACGACGAAGACCACGGCGCCGATGCCCAGCAGGACCAGGACGGCGCCGCAGCCGAGCAGCAGCGGCTTGCTGCAGCCGGGACCCGAGCGGGACTCCGGCCTGGGGTCGAAGGGCGACGGTACGCTCGGGGACGGGGGTTCTGCCACACTGGGCCTCTGAACCGGAACCGCGCCTTTTCTATCACCGGCCGCCCGGGGCGGCAAGGAGGGGGCCCCAAGGGCCTCCAGGGGCACCAGCCCATAGCCGCGGCGCGCGAGGCTCAGACTGTACGGCCACCTGCCCGAATACACTCGGTCAGCCGGTAAACGCCGGTAGAAGGGTTGTCGCCTGGGCAGCCGGCTTCTTCACAGCGACGATCGAGCTCCCGGGCGCGGATCACGGCCGTAGTGTAACGAGGATCGAGCTTTTCAAACGGCAGGGCTTTCTGATAGTGAGGCAGGTGGCTCTTGAGACGAGCTCGCGCCGCTTGCCGCCCGAGGTACGCGGACTGTTCCTGAAAGTGTAGGAGCGCCCAAAGCTCGAAGCACGGATTCGAGACGGCGAGATCGATCCCGTGGGTCAGCGCCTGCTGGCGCGCGTCGGCCAGGTAAGGATGCTCATCCGTATCGAAGACGCACCAGACCTCGTCGTAGCGTAGGAAACGATCTCTCTGTGACCGGGCTGCTCGCTTTGCCTCCTTCTTCCTTGCCAGCGCGAGCTCAACCAATTTTTTCGGCGTTGCGCCGCCGGGCTCGACCTCCAGGTCAACAACAGCACGAAATTTCACGCGCAGGGCGTCGAAGTAGCCCGGCTCGGTGCGTTTCCCTTCGCAGACGATGAGAATGCGGTGCCGTGGCTCCCGCTGTGGCTTCCGACGCCTAAGCTCGCTGTTCCGCCTTCGCCTACTCATCTTCCGCTTCCGCAAACGGAGCGGAGGCAATGAAGGGAATGGCGCCATAGCGCCCCTGCAGGTAGCCGCGTTCCAAGTTCTCGTCGCGCCGCGGCTTGAAATCGGTCAAAGGATAGAGATGGGAGGCGCCGGTGGAGTCCTTCTCAACGAACCAGACTTGGTCGCGCCGTAGTCCCGGGCCGCCAAGCAAGTTCCCCAGAAGCGTCGTATCTTGGGTGTTGAAGATAAGCTGCGCGTTCTTCGGGTTGCGAGAGGGGTCCTCGAAGATTCGGACGACCTCCAGCGCCAGCCGAGGATGCAGGCTCCTGTCAAGCTCGTCCACGCAAAGTACCGCACCGCTTTCTAGTACGTTCAGAAGCTGGCCAGCTAGTGAGAGCCAAGCGCGAGTTCCTTGGGACTCTTTTTCAAGCGGCAGCGTGATACCTGATGGACCGCCAAGCGCTGAGTGCTTGAGCTCGATCAAGCGCACACGGGAGAAGTCTATATTGTCAGGCACATTCGAATTGATACCCGCGAATTCCTTGATAGATACAAAAAGCTTCGCTAGAGCATCTATCTGGTTTTTAGAGAACTCTTTCGCCTCGATATCGGCGATGCCGAGGTTAGCCAACTTTAGGAGGTTTAGAATGAGCAGCTTACGACCTGGCAAAAGACTCGCCGCCGAGAAGATGTTGTCGTGAATATTAAAAACTAGGTTGGTCGAGAACCAGGAGTGCAGAGGAGTCAACATCTCATGGTTATTCTCGGCCGCAGCTGACAAAAACAGGCTGTTCCCTCGCGTGAGCGATGCTATGGTCTGGTTCTGTCCTCGCAAAGTCTTGCCGAATTCGAACGGCTCTTCGGTCTGCGCATCCCGGCGGAACCAGACCCGCTTGCGTCGATTAGGGTAGGTGTAGAGCCACTCCTCCAGGATCCTTTCCGAGTCGAGCCTGAAGCCGTACTGGTAACGGACTCGGTCGAGCAGGAAATCGGCCTCGAAGCGTGACGGCGCCGCGCGGCTGGCAGTGTCCAGCAGGAACGGCTCGCGTGGGATCGGCCCTTCGGGCCTCCACGAGCGATGAGATCCAACGACGGCCGTCGACATGAATTTTAGCGCTTCAAGGATGTTTGACTTGCCTGCGGCGTTGGCGCCGTAGATCGCGGCGACTCTCAGCATGGACAGCCCATGACCTTCCAGATGGACTAGTGGCCCCTTAGGGCCCGCGAGCGAGTTGGCGACCATCGAGAGTTCCTGCTCGTCCTTGATCGAGCGGAAGTTGGAGACCCGAAAGCGGAGAAGCATAACGACTTATGCTATCACGTCTTGACGCCTCTCGTGCGGATTTTCCGCGTAGATCGCCTTGAAAAGGAGCCTCGGATGCCCCGCTGCTACTTCGCCGTTAGGAGACACTCCCTTCCTGAGAGGCGCCCTGCTCCTCGTATAATGGGCGCGTGGACGAGAAACCCATGCCGCGGCCAGGCTCCAGGTCCTCGGGTGCGCGGTCCGGATCGGCGCAGGCGCGCTTCGGGCGCGTGCGGGGGCTGCGGGAGCCGCAGCGCCGGGTGCTGCGCTGGATCGTGCCGCTCGTGGCGGCGGTGGTGATGGGCGGCATCGTGGGGATCGGGGTGGCGGCGGCCATCCACATGCCGCGGGTCGACGCGATGACCAGCGTCAGCCCCAGCCTGGTCACCCAGCTCTACGACCGCTATGGCGGGGTCTTCGCGTCGTTTGCGCGCGAGCGCCGGCTGATGCTCAAGGAGGGCGAGATCCCTCCCCTGGTCGAGAAGGCGCTGGTGGCCTCCGAGGACAACAATTTCTTCAATCACGGCGGCATCGACGCCTTCGGCATCGGCCGCGCGGCCTTCACCGACCTGCGCGCCGGCAGGGTGGTCGAGGGGGCCTCCACCATCTCGATGCAGCTCGCCCGCACCCTGTTCCTCACCCGCGAGCGCAAGTGGCGGCGCAAGATCGAGGAGGCGCTGCTCGCGGTCGAGCTGGAAAAAAACTTCAGCAAACAGCAGATCATCACCCGCTACCTCAACCTCGTCAACCTGGGCCACGGCAACTACGGCATCGAGGCAGCCTCGCGCTACTACTTCGGCAAGCCCGCCAAGGCGCTCACCCTCCCCGAGGCGGCGACCCTGGTCGGCATCATCCCCGCCCCCAGCCGCTACAGCCCGTACCGCGAGCCCGACATGGTGCTGCGCCAGCGCAACCGCGTCCTGCGGCGCATGCTCGAAGAGCGCGCCATCACCTCCGACGCCTACGCCAAAGCCGTCGCGCAGCCGCTGCTGGTCAACCTGCAGCAGCCGGAAGAGGCGTTTGCCCCCTATTTCTCCGAGGACGTGCGGAAATACCTGGAGAACACCTACGGCGCCACGACTCTCTACGAAGGCGGCCTCCAGGTGCAGACCACCCTCGATCCCCAGATGCAGCGCGCCGCCGAGCAGGCGGTCCGCGCGGGCCTGCTGCACGTCGACCACCGCCGCGGCTGGGGCGGACCGATCGCGGTGCTCGACGAATCTGCCATCGAGCAGGCGAACCTGCCCACCTGGAACCTTGGGCCGCCGGTGCCGGGGCGTTGGTACCAGGGCATCGTGATCGAGGTCGACCGCTCGGCGGCGCAGATCAGGATCGGCAAGGCGGTCTACGCGCTCGACGCCAAGGGCATGGCCTGGACCGGCCGCGCGCACCCGGTCGGCATGCTGCGCCGGGGCATGGTCGCGTGGTTCCGCTTCGCGGCGCAAGAGCCGAAAAAGGCCAAGAAGGACAAGGCGGAGAGCAAGAAGGCGGACGCTGAGAAGGCCGCGGCGCCGCGCCTCGTGCTCATGCTCGAGCAGGAGCCGCGCATGGAGGCGGCCGGCCTGGTGCTCGAATCGCGCACCGGGGCGATCCGCGCCATGGTCGGCGGCTGGGACTTCGCGCGCAACCGCTTCAACCGCATCACCCAGGCGCGCCGCCAGGTAGGCTCGGCTTTCAAGCCCTTCGTCTACGGCGCCGCCCTCGAGCAGGGCTGGACCCCGGCCGACACCCTGCTCGACGCGCCGACTTCTTTCATCGGCGCCGACGGCAAGCTCAGCTACCGGCCCGAGAACTACTACCACAAGCACTATGGCATCGTGACCCTGCGGCGGGCGCTGGAGCAGTCGATCAACGTGCCGGCGGTCAAGCTGCTCGACCTCATCGGCGGCCAGAAGGTGGTCAGCTTCGCCCACCGCTGCGGTATTCGCACGCCGCTGCCGCCCTGGCCGAGCATCGCCCTGGGCTCGGCCGACCTGGTGCCGCTGGAGGTGGCGGGCTCCTTTGCCGCGATCGCCAACCAGGGCACGCACATCGAGCCCTTCATGATCGACCGGGTGGCGAGCCCGGACGGCCAGGTCCTGGAGCAGCACTTCCCCACCGCCTACACCTCGACCGATCCGGCGGTGGCCTACGTGCTGACCCACATGATGCAGGGAGTCATCCAGCACGGCACCGCCTACGCGGCTGCCGACCTGCCGCTCGAGCTGGCGGGCAAGACCGGCACCACCGACGACTTCTCGGATGCCTGGTTCGTCGGCTTCACGCCGCGCTACACGATCCTGACCTGGATCGGCTACGACGTGAAGCGCTCGCTCGGCGCCGGGATGAGCGGCGCGGTCGCGGCGCTGCCGATGTGGCGCGGCATCGTCGAGGCGGGCCTCAAGGACGGCTGGCTCCAGAAGGGGGAGACGTTCCCCGTGCCGCCGGGAGTGGTCTTCAAGGAGGTCGAATACTACACCGGCCTGCTGCCGGGGCCGGGCAGCTATCGCACGGTCGCCGAGGCCTTCGTTGCCGGCACCGAGCCGGCCCGCGAGTACAGCGCCCGCTGGTCGACGATCACCAATCTCCCGTGGTACCAGCAGCGCCCGTTCTACATCCCCAAGGAAGGCGAGAAGATGCCGCAGCGCGAGGGCGCGCCGCAGCCGGGGCAACAGCCCCAGCAGCCGCCCCCCCCGGGTCCCGACGGGAGAGACAGGTGAACGAGACCATCCTCGAGCGGTTCGAGCAGCCCGACGAGACGCGGATTCCAGGGCCCGCATCCTCCCTTGCCGAGCTGCTCTATACCGTGCAGGTCTCGTTCGCGAGCACGCTATCGTGCCCGAACCGTTCCTGCTCGTCGGCATGATCGCCGTCATCCGCCGTGTTCTCGTGCTGACCGCCGAGTTTGGAGAAGTGGGCCAGCGTTCCGAGGACGTTTACCGTCACTTCTTCATCGAGCTCGGCGTCCTCACCGTGCTCATCGTCGCGCTCGCTGGCTCGTTCGTCCTCCTGCGCAAGAGCGGCGGCGCTGCGGCGACCCGCGCCTGAGATCGGCGCAGCCCGCTCGCCCACCGTTGGTGTGCCGGCGGCACGCCCGCGGGCCTTGGGCGCACTTGTCCTCGTAGGACCTGTCCGCGCGGCGCCAGCGGCGGCTGCCGCGATTCGTCGTCCGACCGGCGGACCAACCCGCCCGTTCGCTCAGGAGGTGCCCCATGCTGAGACTGCTCCTCGCCTACCGGCGTCCCCTACTCGCCCTCGTCCTGGCGTGCGGTCTCGCCTTCCTGCTGTTTGCACCGGCGCCGCGCGCCGATGCGGCGACCAAGACAGGGCACGAAGTCACCTGCTACAGCGATGCCAGCCGCACCCACGTCACCGGCTATCACTACTACTGCGTCGGCTACTCCGGGGGTTGGGGATCGCTGTGCTGCTACTGCGTCTGGAACAACTTCCCCTGTCACTAAGAGGACTACACGGTCAGCAGAACGCCGGCGGCTGGCCTCGCTCTAGGAGAGAGCCGCCTGCGCCGCCAGGACTCCCGCCGCGCAGTTGACCCCGCCCCCGCCATGGCTGCCGCTGCCGCCGAGGAAGAGGCCGCCGACGGAGGTCGCGTAGCGCGCCGCCGAGGGCGCGGGCCGCAGGACCAGCATCTGGTCGAGCGCCGGCTCGCCGTGATGGAGCTGCCCGCCGGTCAGGGCGAAACGGGCTGCGAGATCGGCGGGGGTCAGGAGCTCGCTGGCGACCAGCCTCCGGCGCAGATCGGGTGCGTGGCGCTCGACCGTCGCCAGCACCGCTTCGAGCAGCGCCGCGTGACGGACCTCGGTCCAGCCACCTGCCACGTCGTGCGGCGCGTAGCTGACGATGATCGAGACGACGTGGTGGCCGGGCGGAGCAAGAGTCGGGTCGGCGACGGTCGGCACGACGATCTCGAGATGCGGCACAGCGGAGAACTGGCGGTACTTGACCGCGTCGAAGGCGCGCTCGAGGTCGTCGACGTGACCCCCGCCGATGCGGATGTGCTCGAAGAGCTCGCCGGGGCGGGCGGCGAGCTCCAGGGGGCCGCTGAGCGCGAGGTGGACCTTGGCCGCGGTGCCGCGCATGCGGATGCGGCGGAACTCCCGCTCGATACGGATCGGCAGAGTACCCGGGGCGATCAGCTCGAGCATCGCGCGCCGGGGATCGCAGGTGGCGATCACCGCCGTGGCGTCGAGCGTCTCGCCGGAAGCGAGGGTGACGCCGGTGGCCCGGTTGCCCTCGACGCGGATCCTGGCCACCTCGGCCCCGGTGCGGATGGTGGCGCCGCCGCCCCGCGCCGCCCGCTCGAGGGCGGCGACCAGGGCGACGGGGCCGCCGTCCAGCCAGCGGCCGGGAGCGGCCTCGCCGAGCAGCAGGTTGGTGTTGGTGCCGGCCGACCAGGGCCCCGCCCAGGACGCGATCACCGCCGGCGCGGCCAGGCCGGCGACGACAAGGGGCGTCTCGAACCATTCGTTGAGGAAGTCGGCCACGCACATCGGCGCCACGCGCAGCAGCTCGAGGGTGTCGCGGCGGCCAAGGCGCCAGAGCCGCAAGCCCTTCCTGGCGATCTCCCAGAAGTGGCCGGCCGTCGTGGGCGAGAGGGGTGGCGGCGGGGTCGTAGTCAGGTCCTCGACCAGGGGCCGGAGCTTGGCGAGGAAGGCGCGGTAGCGCGCATAAGAGTCGGCGTCGCGTCCCGAGTAGCCGCCGATCTCGCCCGCCGCCTTCTCCGGGTCGCGATCGAGAAGAATTCCGCGGCCATCCGCCTCGGCCAGAAAGACGGGCGGCGCGGCGCGGAACGCCAGGCCGTGCCGCTCGAGGCCAAGCGCGGCGACCAGGCGCGGCTCGACCCGGCCCTCGTCGTGGAGAACGCCGGGGACGCGATAGCCGGGATGAAACTCGCTCGCGCCGGCGAGGCCGCCGACCTCGTCGCGGCGTTCGAGGACCAGGACCTGCCAGCCCGCGGCGGCCAGGCGCGCGGCGGCGGCGAGGCCATTCTGGCCCGCGCCGATGACGATGGCGTCGCCACCCGCGCCCATCTTCACACCGCCCGCCGGCCGAGCATGGTCCGCGCGCAGAGCGCGCCCGGCGCGCCCATGATGCCGCCGCCCGGGTGGGTTCCCGAAGCGCACATCCACAGGTCCTCGATCGGCGTCGCGTAGCGGCTCCAGCCGGCAACCGGGCGCAGAAAGGCGAGCTGCTCGAGCGACAGCTCGCCGTGAAAGATGTTGCCTTCGGTCAGACCATAGATCTGCTCGAGGTCCCAGGGCGTGAGCACCTGGCGGTAGAGGATGCGGCTCTTCAGGCCCGGCATGTACTCGGCGAGCGTGTCGACGACCGCGTCGCCGAACGCCTCGCGCTGGTTGGGCCAGTCGGCCGCGCCTTCTTTGAGGTTGTAGGGCGCGTACTGGACGAAGATCGACATGGTGTGCTTGCCGGGGGGCGCGACCGTGGGATCGGTGACCGAGGGGATCACGATGTCCATGAACGGCTTCTCGGAAAAGGCGCCGTACTTGGCGTCGTCATAGGCGCGTTCGAGGTAGTCGATCGAGGGCGCGATCGTGATGTCGCCGCGCAGATGCGGCCCCGGGCCGGGCAGGCAGGCGAACTCGGGCAGCGCGTCGAGCGCCAGGTTGACTTTGCCCGAGGAGCCGCGCATCTTGAAGCGCTTGACCTGCCGGACGAACTCGGGATCGAGGTTCTCTTCGCCGACCAGGCGCAGGAACGTGCGGTGCGGATCGACGCCGGAGACGACCGCCCTGGCCGCGATCTCCTCGCCATCTTCGAGGACCACGCCGGTGGCGCGGCCGCTCCTGCTTGCCACCCGCGCGACCGGCGCCGAGAGGCGGATCTCGACGCCGAGCTCCCGCGCCGCCCGCGCGATCGCCTCGGCCACCGTCCCGGTGCCGCCCTTGGGCAGGCCCCAGGCGCGGAAGGAGCCGTCGATCTCGCCCATGTAGTGGTGCAGCAGCACGTAGGCGGTGCCCGGCGAGCGCACGCCGAGGAAGGTGCCGATGATCCCCGAGACCGCCATCGGCGCGATCAGCTCTTCGCATTCGAACCATTCGGAGAGGAAATCGACCGCCGACATCGTCATCATCTTGACGTTGCCGATCAGCCACTCCTCGCCCTGGCCGCGCAGGTGTCTGGCGAACCGCGCCAGGCGCAGCAGCTCGAACGGGCTGCGCGACGCGGGATCGGGCGCCGGGCCGTCGATCATCGGCTTGACCAGACGGCCGAGCTCGGCCATCTTCGCGCCGAACTGCTTGTAGACCTCGGAATCGCGCGGCGAGAACTTGGCGATCGCGCGCTTGCTGCGCTCGGGGTCCGCGTCGCGGAGCAGGTGGCGCCCATCGGGAAAAGGAGTGAACGTCTGCTCGAGCGGCAGCACCTCGTAGCCGTGGCGCGGCAGGTCGAGGTCGCGGATGATCCACGGGCGCAGCAGCGAAACGACGTAGGAGCAGCAGGAGAACTTGAAGCCCGGGTAGAGTTCTTCGGTCGTCGTCGCGCCGCCGACCTGGTGCCGGCGCTCGACGACCAGCACTTTGCGCCCGGCCCTGGCCAGGTAGGCGGCGCAGATCAAGCCGTTGTGCCCGGCGCCGACGACGATCGCGTCGTAGCGGCGGCTCACGGCTTGCGCTTCCTGTCGGGGTCGAAGAACGGAGTCTTGACTACCCTGGCCGGCACCTTGCGGCGCTCGTATTCCACGGTGTGCTCCATCTGCAGGACCGACCCCGGCCGGGCGCGGTCCGCCGGCACGGAGGCCAGCGCGATGTACTTCTTGAGCAGCGGCGACCAGGTGTGGCTCGTCACCTTGCCCACCTGGCAGTCGTCCTCGTCGTAGACCGGGAGGCCGTCGCGGCGCGCCGCCGCCGGCAGGTTGGGCGGCAGCGAGTAACTGTCGTAGAGCGCTTCGAGCGCCTCCCAGGCGACCTCGAGCCCGGCCAGCGCCCACGCCGAGCCGCGCCGCTTCTCGGCGGCCAGCGCCTGGCGTCCGACAAAGCCCGGGAAGCGGGCGCGCTCGAAATCCACGATCCAGCCGAGGCCGAGCTCGTAGGGGGTCGACTTGCGCGCCTCGAGGACGACCTTGGGCGCGCTGAAGTAGTCGACGCCGAGAAGAATAAAGCCAGCTTCGATGCGCGAAATGTCGAGGGCGTCGAGCCCGGCCGGCTCGATGCCGTGCGGCCGGCCGGCGTCGATCAGGGCGTCCCAGAGGCGCAGGGCGCCGCCGTTTTCGACCCAGACCTCGTAGCCGAGATCGCCGGTGTAGCCGGTGCGCGTGATCCAGACGTCGAGCTCGTCCAGCCTGGCGCGCGTCGCCGCGAAGAACTTGAGGGCGTCCATGTCGGCGTCGCAAGCGGCGCGCAGGATCTCGCGCGAGCGCGGCCCCTGGAGGGCGAGCGCCGCCAGGCGCGCGCTCGAGTCCTCGATGGTGACGCGCATGCCATGCCCGACTTCCTGGAGCCAGTGGAGAGTCGCGTCGGCCGCGGTGACGCGGTAGTAGTCCTCGGCGAGGCGGGTCACCGTGCCGTCGTCGATGACTTTGCCGAAGTCGTCGCACCAGCAGCTGTAGCCGACACGGCCGACTTTGAGCTTGGAGACGTCGCGCACCATCATGCGCGACAGCAGCGCCGCGGCGTCGGGCCCGTGGACTTCGTACTTGTAGAGGGGCGTGACGTCGAGCAGCCCCGCCGACTCACGGAAGGCGAAGTATTCGCGGTCGTGGGTGGTGTCGTAGCTGCATACCGCGGCGTAGCCCGACCAGTCCTTCCAGCGGTAGCTGGTGCAGAGCTTGGCAGTGCGCTCGTGGAAGGGAGACGGAATCGGCATGTAAATAGAGGTGGTGGAGGCCGGTCCAGGGTATCACGGTGGGGGTGTGGTGGCGGGCCGCGGACAGCCCCTCGCAGGTCACTTTGCCTGGCGGCTGGGTGCGGTGTGTAGGAGGCGGGGGGTGATGAGGGCGCCGCCGACAAAGTGTGACCTGCGAGGGGCTGTCCGCGGCCCTGGCACCGTCGGGGAGGGCCGGCCTCCGGGGAGGGAGGGAGGGGGGGAAACAAAAGCGAAGTTGCGGAGGGCTGGCCTCGGGAGGGCTAAAGTGTGAACGGGAGCGGAGGGTGGTGGGGCGCAGGGCTCGGCTAGAATTGCGGCGCCGGGGGAACTGGGCCGGATTGGGGAATCTGATGAAGAAACGCACCTCTTTCGGGCAGCACACGTTGGGGCGGGAGTACTTCAGGTCGGAGGAGATCTTCGGGGCGGAGCGGGAGCGGATCTTCCGGCGATCGTGGCTGGTGGCGGGGCATGGGTCGCGGATCGAGGGGCGGGGGAGCTATTTCCTGTTCGAGCTGGACAGGGAGAGCGTGGTCGTGCTGCGCGATCATGAAGGGGTGCTGCGCGCTTTTCACAACCTGTGCCGGCATCGCGGCAGCAGGCTGTGCCAGGAGGAGGCGGGCACGCTGGGCAGGGCGATCCAGTGCCCGTACCACGCGTGGACCTATGGGCTCGACGGGACATTGCGGGCGGCTCCGAACATGAACGAGGTGGCGGGCTTCGAGCGCGCCGATTACCCTCTGCTCCCGGCCGCGGTCGAGAGCTGGGAGGGGTTGCTGTTCGTGAGCCTGGCGGCACGGCCGGCGCCGCTGGCGGAGGCGCTGGCCGGGCTGGCCGGCAGGTTCGCGGACTGGCGGCTGGCCGAGCTCCGGCCGGTGCACCACGAGAGCTACGAGGTCGAGGCCAACTGGAAGCTATTCTTCCATAATTTCAGCGAGTGCTACCACTGCCCCACCGTCCATCCTCAGCTCAACCGGCTGACGCCTTACCGCAATAGCGAGAACGACCTCCAGGAGGGTCCGGTGCTCGGCGGCCCGATGCGGCTGACCGATCCCGAGGGGAGCATGACCATGCATGGCGGGCGCTGCGCGCCGCCGCTGCCGGGATTGTCGAAGGAGGAGCGCGGGCGCGTCTGGTACTACACGCTCTTTCCCAGCGCCTTCGTATCCTTCCATCCGGACTACGTGCTGCTGCACCGGCTCCAGCCGCTGGCGGTCGGCAGGACGCGCATCGTCTGCGAGTGGTTCTTCCATCCCGAGGCGATCGCCGCGCCGGGCTTCGATCCGCGGCCGGCGATCGAGTTCTGGGACCTGACCAACCGGCAAGACTGGGAGTTGTGCGCCAACGCCTACAAGGGCGTCATCTCCGACGCCTGGCAGCCCGGCCCGTACTCCGAGCTCGAAAGCCAGCTCGCCGCCTTCGACCGCCAGTACCTGCGCGCCCTCGCCGCCGAGCCGCCGGCGGCCCTGCGGCGAGCTTAGTACTCCCCACCGTACTCAACCTGGAGCCTGGTCGCCACAATTTTTCGGCCATGGCCGCGGCAGCGGCGCCGCGAGCCCACGGAGACGAGGCGGACGCATCGAGGCTCCTCCGTGTCCTTCGATCTCTGACGCGCCGGTTTGGTTCCATCTATCATAGCCCCGCCTGCGCCCGGTCAGGCGAGCGTCGCCGGCGGCGCGCGGGCCATCGAGGCTGCCGCGGCGTGTCACCTTATCGCGCTCGACTCTATCGGCTGGTCTTCGCGGCGGCGGCCGCCTACAACATCGCCTTCGGGCTGTGGGCGGCTCTCGTCCCGCGGTCGTTCTTTGCTCTCTGCGCGCTGCGGCCTCCCTTGTACCCCTCGATCTGGGCATGCCTGGGCATGGTCATCGGGCTCTATGGCCTCGGCTATGCCTACGCGGCGTGGCGCCTGGATCGCGCGGCGCCCTTCATCGCCATCGGCCTCCTGGGGAAACTCCTCGGCCCGGCCGGCTGGGTCCTGGCCGTCGCTCATGGCGAGTGGCCGCTCCGCACCTTCACCCTGGTCCTCTTCAACGACCTCGTCTGGTGGCTGCCGTTTTCACTCTTCCTGGTCGAGGGTAGGCGTCTCGCCGCATCCTTGAGGGCGGCGGCGCCCTATGCATGTGCGGCGGCGAACCTCGCGGCGATCCTGGCGATGGCGGTGCCGCTGCGCCCCGGAACGGAGATGGTACCCGCGGTAGCGGAGCGCATAGCCTACATCTCGCGGCATCCGGTCCTGTGGCGCGCCGGCTGGGCCTTCTGGATCGCCGCCGCCATCAGCCTCGTGGCCTTCTATGCGTGGTGGGGAAGCTTTCTCCGTCGCACGGCCTGGGCCGTCGCGGCACTCGGCGTGGCATCGGCGGGCATCGCCTGCGATCTCTTCGCCGACTCGCTCATGATCGGCTGGCTGCCGCGCGACTACGACCGTGTCGCGCCGCTCGCCACGACTTTGACCGGGGCCGCGGCCAACGGCCTCTACACGCTTGCGGGGGTTGCCTTGACGCTCGCCACGAGATCGCTTCGCGGCCCCCTGCTGGCGCTCACCTGGGCCGTCTGGCTGGCCGGCGGGGCCCTGACGGTATCCACGCTGGCGCACGCGCCGCTCGCCATGGCGATTTCGACGGGTGTCCTCTTTGGTCTGTTCTGCCCCTGGACGCTGTGGCTGGGCCGAACGCTGTCCGGTTCGATTGGAGCGCCCCGAGGGGACGCCCCCGCCCCTGACGCACGGACGAGTCTCTTTCTAGCCTAGAGCCGCCGGCAGCAGTAGAAGTCCATGCGGCCTTCGAGGTCCTGGGGTGGCGCGAAGTCGAGCCCGGCGGCCCGCAGGCGCGCCTGGATCTCGACGGCGCCCGGCGTCCAGCGCGCCAGCCGCTTCTTGTCTTCCATGGAGTAGATGCTGAGCAGGCGCAGCTCGCTGCACGCCCGCTCCGACCAGACGCTGAAGAAGAAGAGCCCGTCGGGGGCGAGCAGGCGGGCGATCCTCTCGAGCGCGCGCTGCAGGGGATCGTCGAAGCCCGCGGCGCCGTCGCCGTTGCGCTCGAAATGGAGGAGAGTGCCGAGCATGCAAGTGACGAGGTCGAACGGCCCCTCCGGCGCCGCGTGCTCGTCGCAGAAGTCCTGACGCTCGATGCGGATGCGGTGCTCTCCTTCGGCTTCGCGCAGGACGTTGAGGCGCGCGAAGCGCACGCAGTCCAGGTCGTTGTCGATGCCGATGATCTCGCCGTCGGGCCGCACCGCCTCCCGGCAGCTCAGGGGATAGCGCCCGGTGCACGTGCCGATGTCGAGGAAGCGGCGGACCGTTCCCCACCTGCCCTGCCCCTTGAGCGCCACCTTGACGCTGTGCAGCTCGAGCGCCTTGAGCAGCTTGTCCTCCTCCGGCAGGCCATGGTCGTACCGCGCCAACCAGGTCAGCTGGTAGTCGACGCGTTCCGCCGCGCTGTCGTGCACCTTGCGGACGCGGCCGAGGAAGGGGAGGATCGGCTGTGCCCTGCTCCACAGCGCCGCGAAGTAATCCGCCACGCCATCGCGCAGCAGGGGGAACTCCGCCATCACCGGGGTGAAGCAGCGCACGCCCTCGATCGTGCCGGTCAGGCCGCCGCGGAAGACGTCGAAGCGCCAGTCGTCGTAGATCGCGAGCTCCGAGTCCATGGGATCGAAAGCGATCCGGGCGGGCAGCGCCAGGTACAGCCGCTCCTCGTCGTGCAGAACGCGCACCTCGCAGCCATGGGCCACCAGGCTCTCCACGTTGCGGCAGAGGTTTGCCGACTTGCGGTCGAGGTGGGCGAGCTGCCTGCGGTCGTCGAATTTCTGCAGCAGGATCCGCTCGTCCCTGGCGCGCTGGATCTCCTGCTCCTCCGGCAGCTGCAGCAAGAACAGGCGCCGGGGCACCACTCCGCAGCCGCGCAGCTCCGCGAGCATGCGGAGGTTCGCGTCGAGAATGGTGCTTCCATCGCTCGTCCAGAAAGCGGAGGAGAGGAACGTGGTCGCCCAGAACCTGTGCCCGACACGCGCCAGGGCCTCGGCGTAGGCTTTGAGGCAAAGGCCGCCGGAATCGAAGTGGAACGGTGTCTCGGCGGCGGCGGCGCTGCCGCGGGAGGCCTGGAGGGCAAGCAGCTCTCTTGCCGAAGCAAGGCCGGCGGCGGCCTCATCGATCGCGGCGGCGAGGCCAAAGTCGCAGGCCACGGACTCGACTGGAGGCATGTCTCTGCTCATCCCCTTGGCGCTCAGCCGATTCGATGATTGAAGAAATCACGCGCTGCCTGGGCAGCCTGCAGCGATGTCTCTACTGCCGAAGAATGTGCCGGATGCCGGCCGCGGCGGGACACCAGCAGCGGTGCGGGCCTCCGCCTCGAGAATGGGCGGATCAGACCGCGTTCAGGACGTCGACCGCCAGGTCGATATCGGCGGCGCTGTTGTAGAAGTGCGGAGACACCCGGATACTGCCCGCGCGCATTGCCACGCGAACGGTCGCCCGCCGGAGCGCGTCATGAGCAGCCGCCGTCCTATCCGAGCCGCGGTGTGTGAGCGTGATCAGGGACCGGCGCCGTGCCCACGTCGAGCGGCCGGGCGCCGAGGGCCTGCGAGGCGTTGAGCACGAAGACGACGCCGCGGGCACGGCAGAGCTCGCCGATGGCGTCGAGATCGATCGTCCAGCCGGAAAACGAGTGCACCCAGGTCAGGCACAAGAGCCGCGTCCGCGGACCGATCCACCCGCGGACTTCGTCCGGCGTAAAGACTTGGCCTCGCGGCCGCTCCCGCCGCACCAGGACCCCCTGCGCTTCGAGGCGGAGCCAGGGCAGGATGTCCGACGGGAAGTCGGTCGCCATCACCAGGACCTCGTCCCCGGCCTTCCAGCGCATGCTGTTGGCGACGAGATGCAGCCCGTACGAGGCGCTGTTGGCGAGGACGATGTCGCCGGCCTGGGCGCCGACGAGGCGCGCGAGAGTGCTGCGCAAGCGCTCGGGAATGCCGCGAAAGCGCTCCGAGGTGAGATCGAACGGGCGCTGCTTCCAGGCGATCGCCTCTTGCGCC
The DNA here is from genome assembly GCA_035544895.1 of Thermoanaerobaculia bacterium. Taxonomy (GTDB): domain Bacteria; phylum Acidobacteriota; class Thermoanaerobaculia; order Multivoradales; family UBA5704; genus JASLEW01. The sequence continues at coordinate 17,181 of DASZZM010000017.1, read as the reverse complement.
GCCCGGGCGGCCCGCACGGGCAGCGGACCCTGGTGAGCGCAATTCAGCCAGACGTGCCCATCGAAGGATGCGAAGTCGGCCGGGTCTGTAAACTGGTTTTGCATGGAGGAAACAGGGCTGCGATGTGACGGTGGAAGCCTACTCGAAGCATCTATTGGATCGCCCCCCGCAACCCCTCGATCCCCTTCCCTCCCCTCCGGGGGGGAAGGGGACGCCCCCGCCCCTGGCGCAGTAACAAGTTTCTTTCTAACCCGCCCGCGCGGCCGGTGGTCCCTGCTCTACTCTTCGATCCTCAACTCGACATAGGGGGGCACGGGCTGGATGGCGGACAGGTCGTTTTCGAGCAGAGCGACCTCGCCTTGACGTTCGACCTCCTTGAAGCCGGCGAACTTGTAGGTGATGAGCATCATGCGGTTGCGATCCGTCGGCACGAACTCGGCGCGCAGACGCACCCCGGCCTGCTTGGCCTGGCGCAGGATGTGGTTGATCATGATCGTGCCAACCCCCTTGGACATCACCCGGCACGACATCAGCAGCAGCTTCACCGTCCAGACGCCGGCAGCGCACTCGACCAGGGCGAGCCCGATCTTGCCGTAGCTGCCGTACTTGTCGGTGAGGCTCGCGATCAGCAGGCGTTGGCGGCCGGACCGGCGCAGCTCGTCGAGCTCCTCGTAGGAGTAGGTATAGCCGGTGGTGTTCAACTGGTGGGTGCGCACCGTCAGCTCCTCGGCGCGCTGCAGATCCTCTTGGCGAGCCGGCGCGATGGTGAACACCATGCCGAGCGTGGCGAGGAACTCCTCCTTGGGGCCGGTGAACTCCGCCTCCACACGGTTGCGCGCGAGGTCGGCGCGATACATCAGGCGGCGCTTCGCGGAGTCTTCGGTGATGAAGCGCGGCATGAGCTCCGGCCGTTCGAGCAGGCCGTCGAGCGTCGCGGCGTCGAGCGCCAGCACCCCGCGATGCGTGAACGTCACCTCTTCGCGCTCGAAGGGCTGGTCGTCGATGAAGGCGAGGGCGTCGACGGCGAGGTTGAGGTCCTGGGCGATCTGCGCGATCGAGGCCGCCTTCGATCCCCAGTTAATCTGCGGATAGAGGAAGTACTCCTCGATCCCTAGCGCGCTCAGCTTCGCCAGCGCCGCATCAGGATCGTTGCGGCTGGCGATCGAATGCAGGATGCCGCGTTCGTCGAGCGCCTGGAGGACTTCGCGCACGCGCGGACGCAAGGCGACGTCGGCGTCCTCGAGCAAGATGCCCTCCCAGAGGGTGTCGTCGAGGTCCCACACCACGCACTTGATCGCCTGACGCCGATGCTGCCGCTGCTTCTCCCCCGCGCCGGCAGCGCCGCCTGCCGTCTCCAAGCCGCCCTGGGGAGCGTGCTCTCCGGCCAGGGCTGATCCCATCTTTCCTCGTGACACGTCGCTAGAACTCCTGAAAGTCGAACTGTGAGATGGTGATTTGCTGGATCTGGGTGCTCCCTTCGATGATCTCCATCACCTTGGAGTCCCGCAGGTAGCGGGCGACCGGGTAGTCGGCGCTGCAGCCGTTGGCCCCGTGGATTTGCACCGCGTCCGCCGCCGCCCGAGCGGCCACCGTCGAAGCGAAGTACTTGGCAACCATGGTCTCCATGAAAGCTCCGGGATCGCCGGAGTCGCGCAGGTGACCCGCGCGCAAGCAGAGGAGCCGCGCGGCGCGCACCCGGGTGATCATGTCAGTTAGCATCGCACGGATGAGCTGGTGGTCGGCGAGCGGCTTGCCGAACTGCTGCCGCTTACGCGAGTAGTCGAGCGCGGCCTCGAGGCAGGCCTGGGCGATGCCCACCGAGCCCCAGGCGACGCTGTAGCGGCCGTGCTCGAGCGCCGTCGCCATTACGTGCGAGAGGCCAACACCCACCCTCCCGAGCAGATTCTCCCGGGGTATCCGGCAGCCGTCGATGGCGAGCTCGGCGAGCATCGAAGCGCGCGTCCCCAGCAGCCCGGTGATGGGGGTCGCGGTGAGGCCCGGAGTGAGGCGCGGAACCAGGAAGGCGGCCGGCTGGCCTGCACACCGTGCCAGCACCAGGAACAGATCGGCGATCTGGCCGAAGGACGTCCATTTCTTGCGTCCGTCGAGCACGAAGTCCGCGCCATCGGGCCGCGCCGCGGTCTCGACGCTGCCGGCGTCGCTGCCGGCGCCGGGCTCGGACAGAGCGACGGCCGCGAGCAGCTCGCCGCGCGCGAGCGCCGGCAGGAAGCGCTCCTTCTGCTCGCGGCTCCCCCAGCGCAGGATGGCCTGGGCGACCATGTCGTGAACCGTCAAGAGCGAGCGTACCGATGAGCAGCCACGCCCGATCTCCTCGCTGAGCAGGCCGTAGGTGATCATGTCGTGGCCGCCGCCCCCGAGCTCGCGCGGCAGGGTCGAGCCCAGATAGCCGCTCGTGCGCAGCTTGTCGAGCAGCTCGCGCGGCAGCGCCTCCTCACGGTCCCAGCGGTCGGCGTGGGGTGCGATCTCGGCGGCGGCGAAGCTGCGGAATCCGGCGCGGGCGCCGCGCTGCGAGGCAGTGAGCTCGACTTTCATCGCGAGCGCTCCCGGGGCCGGCTCAGCCGCCGGCGGCCGGCTGTTCGGTCTTCCGCGCCACCAGCGCCGAAATCGCCGCGATCGAGCGAAAATTATCGAGGTCGAGGTCCGCATCCTCGACCCTGATGCCAAACTCCTTCTCGACGAAGGCGACGAGCTGCACGGCAACCAGGGAGTTGACGAAACCGAGCCCGAAGATATCGTCGTTCGGTCCGAGGTCGTGATTCCTGAAGAACCGTGCAAGAAAATCCTTGATTCTCTGCTGCCGTTGATCCATCTTGGTCCGATTTCTTTCTAGTCCTCACGGGGACGCCCCCACCCTCTCAGAGCGGGGAGTTTCGTCCTAATTGGTGTCGCCGGTGGGCATTTTCGCTCCACCCCGCCCAGTCATGGCGGGTTGCCGTAATCGTAAAAGCCCTTGCCGCTCTTGCGTCCGTGCAGGCCCGCGTCGACGATCTTCTTGAGCAGGGGGCATGGCCGGTACTTGCTGTCGCCGAAGGCCTCGTAGAGCACCTCGAGCGAAAAGAGGATGGTGTCGAGCCCGATCAGGTCGGCGGTCTCGAGCGGTCCCATCGGATGCCCGAAGCAGGTCTTGAACAGCCGGTCCACCTGCTCGGCGGTGGCGACACCCTCGTGGAGGAGGAAGATCGCTTCGTTGATGGTCAGCATCAATACCCGGTTGGAGACGAACCCTGGGGAGTCGCCAACCACGATGCAGTCCTTGCCCATCTGGCCGAGCAGCTGCCGGGCCGCGGCGAGCGTCTGGTCGCTGGTGTGGAAGCCGCGGATCACCTCCACCATGGGCTTGCGCGGCACCGGGTTCATGAAGTGCATGCCGATCACCCGGTCGGGCCGGCGGGTGAGCGAAGCGATCCGGGTGATGGGAATGGCCGAGGTGTTGGCGGCAAACACCGCGTGCTCTCGGCAGATGGCGTCCAGCCGGGGATAGATTTCTTTCTTGATTTCCCACTTCTCGGTGACGTTCTCGATCACAAAATCCGCCGCGGCGAGCGTTTCGAGCGCGGTCGAGAGCTCGATCCTGCCGAGGATCGCGTCGGCGCTCTCGGAGCTCGCCTCCTTGTTCCACAGTCCGCGCAGGCGCAGTCCCTGGCGAATCTCCGCGCGCGCGCGGTCGAGGATCGGGTCGGCGAGGTCGACGAGCACCACGCGGTGGCCCTTCTGGGCCAGATCCTGTGCGACCCCACTGCCCATCACGCCGGCGCCCACGACGCCGACCACACGGAGTTCCATGAGATCTCCTCCTCGCGGCAGCATTTTACCGCCGAGTCGGGTGTCGCGTTGCGCTAGACTCGCCCAGGCCGCTTTCTGGAGGAGGAGTCTCCTTGTCGAGGAATCGCACGCCCTTCGCGAGGGGCCTTGAAGCCCTCGCCCTTTGCCTGGCGCTCCCGCTCGGCGCCCAGGAGAGAGTCGTCATCCAGTACGACTGCATTCCCAACTACGCCAACTGGGGCGGCATCACCGCCCTGTACCGGAAGGCTACCGGCGTGCGCGTGCCGCCCGATATGAAAGGCAGCTCCGCCGCCATGGCGGCGCTCGAAGCCGAGAAGGCCAACCCGCAAGCCGACGTCGCCTACTATTCGGGCGCCATCGGCTACCAGGCCGCCGAGAAGGGCCTGCACGAGCCGTACAAACCGAAGGGTTGGGAGAAGATCCCGCCTGCACTGAAGGATCCCAACGGCAGATGGTTCACCGTCCACACCGGCCACATCGCGATTCTGGTCAACACGGCGGCCCTCGAGGGCAGGCCGGTGCCGCGCTCGTTCGCCGATCTGCTCAAGCCCGCCTACAAGGGCATGGTCGTCTACGACAATCCGACCATCCAGGGCACCGGCTTCACGTTCGTCTACGGCATCAACGCCGTGCTGGGTGGCGGCGCCGACCAGAACGCGGGCTTCGCGTATCTGAAGAGTCTCGACGCCAACGTCCTCAACTATGCCAGGGAAAACAGCTACAACGACGTGCTGCGCGGCGAGATTCCGATCTGGATCAACGCCGACGGCAACGGTCTGAAGATGAAGTGGGTGGACAGGGCACCCGTGGAGGTCGTGATCCCGGCCGAAGGAACGATCACGATGCCGCTGGTGATGGCCCTGGTCCGCGGCGCGCCGCATCGCGCCGAGGCGACGAGATATCTCGACTGGCTTCTGGGCGAGGACGCTCAAGGCGCGATGGCCGAGTCGTTCTTCCTGCCGGTCATGAAAGTCAAGCTCTCGCCCGATCTGGAGAAGAAGTTTCTCCCTGCCGGCGTCTACCGAAAATCGCTCGTGCTGCCGCTCGACGAGATGGCTTCCAAGGCCGACTCGACCAAGCAGCGCTGGCTCAAGGAAATCGCGCGATCCCGGTGAGAGGGTCGGCGCCAGCGGAGCAGCGCGCCGAGCGCATCGAGCGCATCGGGGACCACGCGGCCCGGCCCCTGCTGATGCGCCCCGCCCTCGCCTTGCTGCCGCTGCTGGCCCTTCTCTTCGCGCTGCTGGTGTGGCCCTTCGCGCATCTCGCGGTGCAGAGCCTGCTGCCAACCGGCGGCATCCTCGGCGCCGCCGGCGGCCGTCGAGGCTTTTCCTTGGCCAATTACGCGCAGATCGTCGGCGACCCGCTCTACCGGGGCGAGACGGTCCACTCTCTGGTCTTGAGCTTCGCGGTCGCGGCCGCGTCGATCGTTCTCTGCCTGGCGCCGGCCTGGGTCATGGCACGCCGCGAGTTCCTGGGCAAGCGCTTGCTGCGCGCCCTCCTCACCCTGCCGATGTCGTTCTCCGGCATCATCGTCGGATTCCTCGCCGTGATCATGCTCGGCCGCATCGGCTTCCTGCCACGGATGCTCGAACGCCTGACCGGACGAGATCTCCTGGCTGGCGCCGCCTACCAATTGACCGGCCTGGTGATCGCCTATGTGTACTTCGAGATCCCGCGCGCGACGCTGTCGCTCGAGTCGTCGCTGCGCAACTTCGACTTCCAGCTCCTCGCGGCGTCGGCGACGCTCGGCGCCGGGCGCTGGCAGCGTCTGCGCTATGTGCTGCTGCCCGGACTCTGGCCTGCCTTGCTCTCGACCTTCGCCATCACCTTCTGCGTCTCCATGGGCTCTTTCGGCGTGGCCCTCATCCTTTCGAGGCGCTTCTCCCTGCTGCCGCTCGAGATCTATCAACAGCTCACCGGCTTCCTCGATACCGGCCTGGCGGCGGCCATGGGGGTCGTGCTGGTCGCGGTCTCTTTCACCGTCAACTATGGTCTGCGCGCGCTCGCCGAACGGCGGACGGGCTCCGATGCCTAGTCCGCGGCGCTTGCTCGACGGCGTCTTCGTCTATGGCGTCACCGGCGGGCTCGCCCTCGTCGTGGGGTTGCCGGTGGCGGTCGTCGTCCTGGGCTCGTGCCTCGACACCTCCTGGCTCGGCCTGTCGAGCGAGCAGTGGGTCGGTGGAGGAAAGGCCCTGCTGGATCTCAGGTGGTTCCGCTACGTGAGCGAGCTCTACGGCGCCAACATGCTCTTCAGTCTGCGCCTTGCCCTGCTCTCGGTCGGGGTGTGCCTGGCCGCCGGCGTCCCCGGTGCCTACGTGCTGGCACGGCGGCCATTCCGCGGCAGCCGCGTGCTCGAAGAGGTCGTCCTCTTGCCGCTCGCGCTCCCCGGCATCGGCATGTCGGTCGCGCTCATCCAGGCCTGGAGCGCGGCGCGCGGGCAGTGGTGGCTGATCCTCGGCGGGCACTTGCTCTATACGCTGCCGTTCATGGTCCGCGCCGTGGCCGGCACGCTGCGCAGCGGCGACATCTCGCACCTCGAGGCCGCGGCTCGGACCCTCGGCGCCGGCGCCTGGCAGCGCGCCGTGTGGGTCATCCTCCCCTCGCTGCGCCATGCCATGATCGTGGGAGCGCTGCTCGTTTTCGCCATCTCCTGGGGAGAGTTCAACGTCAGCTTCCTTCTCAACACTCCTCTTCATCAAACTTACCCTGCCGCGCTGTACGCCACGTACACCAGCAACAGCTTCAAGGTGTCGAGCGCCGCCACGGTCCTCTTCCTGGCCGTCGTCGTGCCCGTCCTGGTGGCGATCCAGCTCGTGGGCGGGGGCGATCGGGTCGAGCAAGGGGCCTAGTGTCCCGAGCGGGACACTAGGCCCCCGGCCAGCAACCGTGGCCGAGCTCGAGGCGCAGGGCCTACGCAAGTCCTACCGCGGCGTTGCCGCGGTCGAGGACTTCTCCTACCGCTTCGCCGACAGCCGCATCACCGCCATCGTGGGCCCCAGCGGGTCGGGCAAGACGACGACGCTGTGGATGATTGCCGGCTTGATCCCCCCCGACGCCGGCACCGTGCGGCTCGCGGGCCGAGATCTCGCCTCGGTGCTTCCCGAGCGCCGCGGCATGGGGATGGTGTTCCAGAACTATGCGCTCTTCCCCCACCTCTCGGTGCGCGAGAACGTGGAGTTCGGCCTGCGGGTGCGCCGCCTGCCGCGAGCCGAGCGCCGGCGCCGGGCCGAAGAGACGATGGCGATGGTCCGCCTCTTGCCGCTCGCCGAGCGCTCCGTCCAGCGTCTGTCGGGCGGCGAGCAGCAGCGCGTGGCCCTGGCGCGTGCGCTGGCTTTCAGACCCAGCGTGCTGCTCTTGGACGAGCCGCTCTCCGCCCTCGACGCCAAGCTGCGCGAGGAGCTGCGCGGTGAGCTCTTCGCCCTGCTGCACACCCTCGGAATCACCACGATCTACGTCACGCACGACCAGGTCGAAGCGATGAGCCTCGGGCAGCAGTTGATCGTGCTGAACGGCGGACGGATCGAACAAGCCGGGCCGCCGCTCGAGGTCTATCGCCGTCCCGCCAACCCGTTCGTCGCCCGCTTCCTGGGCGCGGCCAACATCCTCCCGGCCGAGTGCGTGGAAAGCGACGGCCGGAGGCGCATCGCGCTCTCCTTTGCGACCCTTGACGCGCCCGCGCACGCCGAGCCAGGGGCTTGCTGGGTGATGATCCGGCCGGAGGACATGACGCTGGCCGACAATGGCGCCCTTGGCTCCCATGCCGCCCTTGGCTCCCATGCCGCTGATACCGCGGGGCACTTCCACGCCCGCCTGGAGTCGGCCGTCTTCCTGGGCCACCAATTGCGCCTGCACCTGCGCACGGGCGCCGAGAAGATCTACCTCGACACCCCCAACGATGCGAAGTTGGATGGCTCCGCCCCGCTGGCCGTGAGAGTCAAGTGCGAGAAGATCTCCGTGTGGCCGCGCGGCTCGGGACAGCCGGATTGCTGATCGTTCCTGGACCCTGAAACCGCCCCCGGTCAGTGCGGATCGAGGCGTCCCAGGCGCTCGCCGAGGACGGCGCCGAACTGCCGCAGGCGGCTGGCCGCCACGTCGGAGACCGCGTAGTAGGTCATGCCGCCCTGCGACCAGGAAAGGAGATGAAACCCCCGCCAGGTGCTTGCCTGGGGCGAGGCGGCGAGCGGCATACCGGTTTCGGAAGCGGGGGAAGCGGGCCAGGTGAAGAGGTTGATGAGGTGGTTGCCCGCCTGGTAGACGAGAGCGGCGACCGGCCTGTGCGCGACGTAGTCGAGGCGGCCGCCGCGAAGCGGGAAGCCTGCGGTGGCAAGGTCGACGACGGCAGGCGCGTAGTCCAGCTTGCCGCTGAACCAGGGTTTCACGACGTGACGATCCGACGACGCCACGTCCTGGAGGTGGCCCGCCAGCAGCGATCGCACATGGCTCGCAACCACCTCTTCGCTGACCGGCGGCGCGGCGGCCGGCCACGAGCGGCCCAGGGCCCAGGACGCCAGCGCGACGGCCAGTAGCGCGGCAGCCTGCAGCCCCCACTGTCGCTGCCAGCCGCGCCCTTGGCTCCAGTGCCGGCGCGGCCAGGGCTGTCCTGCCGTTCCCGGTCTGCCTGGCGCGCTTGCGGCCGGCGATGTCGAAGCCAGCGGCGCTGCCGGCGAGGTCGGCGCTGTCGGAGCCAGCGGCGCCGCGGCTCGCCGCCACGCCGCGTGCAGCCGGCGGCTCTGGCCGGCCGAGGGCCGGAAGCGCAGGTCGGATGCGGCGGCGGCGATGGCCCCGCGCAGGGCCCGCTGCGCCGCGAGCTGACCGGCGCAGGCAGCGCACCCCTCGAGGTGGCGCTCGAGCTCGAGAGCGCTCGTCAGATCGAGCTCCTCGTCGAGATAGGCGCTCATCTGCTCTTGCCTTTCGGGACAGGTCATGATGGCGTCCCCCGAGCTCCGTTCCGAGTCAAGTAGCTCTGGAGCTGCCGCCTCGCCCGGGCCAGCCGCGACATCACGGTGCCGATCGGAATGCCGCCGATGGCGGCGATCTCCTTGTACGACAGACCCTCCAGCTCGCGCAGCACCATCACCTCGCGCCACGGCACCGGCAACGCCGCGAAGCCCGCGCGCAACATCTCGCGGTCCGCCCTCCGCAGCAGCTCGGCTTCGGGCTCGGGGGTCGCGACGCCGCCGGCTGCCGGGGTGTGAACCTCTTCCTCGAAAGGAGTCGACAGCTCCTCGGCCCGGTGCTTCTCGATCCAGCTGTAGGAGGTGTTGCGCACGATCGCCAGCAGCCATGCCCGCGCGCTGGCGCCCTGGAAGCTGTCGAAGAACTGGAAGGCTCGCAGGCAGGCGGTCTGCACCACGTCTTCGGCGTGCTGATCGCTGCGGGTGAGCCAGCGGGCGAGACCGTAGGCCACGTCGAGATGCGGCAGCACCACCGCTTCGAAGCGGCGTTGCCTGTCGCGGTCATGCGTTCTTCCATCGTGGGCTGCCGTCGGCATGGTGGACTTCGCGATTGCGAACCATCCCTCGGAGAGGGCGTTAGCAGGCATCTTCCACCTCGAGGATACCAGTCCACCCGGCCTACTGAACGACGACCTCACCCGTCATCTTGGGGTGAAGCGAGCAGAAGTAGGGATACCTTCCCACCTTGGTGAACGCGTAGGAGAACGCCTCGTCGGTGTCGAGGACCTTCGACTTGAAGGCCTTCGCCTCGCTCACCACCGTATGCGGGATGTCGTCGCGATTCACCCAGGTCACTGTCGTCCCTACGGAGACCTTCACCGCTCTGGGCGCGAAAGTGAAGTTGTCGATCCTGACCTCGACGCCGGATGCGGGCTTTTCTGGAGAGCTGGCACGGAGGGCTTGCGAGCCCCTTCCGGATGCGGCAATCAGGAAGCCGAGTCCCAGCGCCAAGAGAGTCGTCGAGCCAATCGTACGCAAGATGTTTTTCACAATTCTCCCCTTCCGAATGAGCCGATCCCGCGAAGTCAACCCAAGGTTGAAGCAACTACGGCCAAGGCATGCCGGCCACGGAAGTAGTTCACGTCGGTGATGCCCAACAAGCCGCGCAGCTGCTCGGCCGGCACCTTCATCGGGCCTGGCGACTCCGCCTTGCCCGGCTGCGGCTGCGGGAACGCCGTGGACATGGCAGTGTGGAACGTGACGTTGCCCTCGACCTTCTGCATGATTTGATGAATGTGCCCGTTGAGAACCGTGACCGATCCGAACTTCTTGAGGTACGCCAGAGCTTGCGCGCTGTCTTCCGTGCCCCAGCCCCATTGCGGATAGACGGCCCACAGTGGGATGTGCGCAAATACCACGATCGGCGTGCTCGACTTCAGGTGCTTGACGTCGTCTTCCAGCCACTCGAGCTGCTCCCGACCCAGCGAGCCAAGCCCGCCCGCCTTCAGGTTCATCACGTTGACCAGTCCGATGAAGTGCACGCCCTTCTTGTCGAAGCTGCGCCAGCCCAGTCCCCTGCTGCCCTTGCCATAGCGCTCGAGATACGCCTTCCCGGCTTCGTCCAGCACGTCGTGCTCGCCGGGCACGAAAAATACGTCCTTTGCGCTCGCGCCCTTCAGGATCTGATCGACCGTGTCGAACTCCTCGGGCTTGGAGAGATGGCTGATGTCGCCCGTGTGCAGCATGAATTCCGGCGCGATCGGCAGCGCGTTGATCTTGTCGACCGCGGCCTTCAGGGTCCCTGCAACATCCGGGTTCGCCGGCTTGTTGAACCCCATGTGGCTGTCGCTGATCTGGACGAAGCTGAGTTCCCCCTTGGCCGCCGCCTCGCCGATCTCCGAGACGCGGTTGAGGCCGTAAGACTTCAGCACTCCGCCGTGGAGCACGTAGAAGGCGCCCGTGCCGGCCCAGGCCATGCACTTCAAGAAGCCCCGCCGGTCGACTCCATCATGGTTGTGGTCGTGCAGAATCCTGTCCCGCTTGCTCTCTGCCATGGTCTGCCTCCGTGCGTCGGTCGGTCGAGGCGCCTCGCCGGCGCCCTCGGTGCCGCCTCATCGCCTCAACCGTCCATGACTGCCGGCGGGCGAATTTATTCCCGCTTCCCGCTCACGCTGTCGGGAGGCTCAGAGCGATAGCGGCCCTGCCTTCACTGCGCGGGCGCCTTCCTCGGCGGCCAGCAGGGCTCGGAGTGTGGCTCGGGAAGGCCGGTGCGGAGGTTCCACATCACCGGAGGCGAAGTGGGGAGCCGCCACAATCCCGGCGAATCGTCGGCGCACTCCTCGTGCGTCTCGTCCACCAGCAGCCAGGCCGGCGGGTTGAATTCATAATGGCGGCACGAGACAACGATGCAATTATCGATGTTCGGCGACCGCGTGTTGCTCCTCGAAGCAAGACCTCAGAGTCTCGAGGTCGACAGGTACGCGGGCCTGTGCGCCCTCCGGAGCGGCCCTGAGATACTGGACCGGCCACGCTATCGACTGCCCCAGCTCACGGGCTGCTCGCAGCGGCCAATAGGGGTCGCGCAAAAGCTCGCGGGCGATGATGACCGCGTCCGCCTGTCCGGTCCCGATGACGTGCTCGGCTTGCACCGGAGAGGTGATCATCCCGACCGCGCCGGTCATGATTTCAGCTTCCCGGCGGATCTGCTCCGCAAAAGGCGTTTGATAGCCTGGACCGACCGGAATCTTTGCATGCGGCAGGTTGCCGCCGGAAGAGCAATCGATCAGATCGACTCCACTCTCATGCAAGGCGCGAGCAAGCTCGACCGATTGCCGCACGTCCCAGCCTCCATCGACCCAATCGGTGGCAGAGATACGCACGAACAGCGGCGCGCGCGCCGGCCATGAAGATCGAACCGCGGCAACGATCTCGCGCAGCAGCCGGGTGCGATTCTCGAACGTGCCTCCATAAGAATCCTGCCGCTCATTGCTGAGCGGTGACAAGAACTCGTGGATCAGATATCCATGAGCAGCATGAATCTCGATCACCCGAAAGCCAGCCGCGCAGGCGCGCCGCGCGGCCGCCGCGAAAGCGGCGACAACCTCCTGAATGCCTTCGCTCGTGAGGGTTTGCGGCATGGGATAGTGAGCGGCGAAAGGCAGGGCACTCGGGGCCACGACCTTGGTCCAACCTCCTGCACTTTCTGGAATCTCTCCTTGACCTTCCCCCGGCGGGTAGGTGCTGGCCTTGCGTCCCGCATGCGCCAGCTGCATGCCGGCGACGCTGCCTTGCTCGTGAATGAACCGGACGATACGGGCCAGCGGCTCAACGTGATCATCACTCCAGATGCCAAGGTCCCGCGGACTGATGCGGCCCTCGGGAGCAACGGCGGTAGCCTCGGTAAACACGAGGCCGGCCCCGCCCACCGCGCGGCTGCCCAGATGGACGAAATGCCAGTCGTTGGCATACCCATCGGTGCTCGAGTACTCGCACATGGGCGAGACGAACACGCGGTTCGCAAACTCGAGATCTCGAATTGAGAGCGGATCGAACAGGTGAGCCACGGGCCTCAGACCGCCTTTCTTGATCGCCGGAGCTTATCCGATCCTCGGATCCACGCGAACTGCCTACGGTGGGGGACCTCCTTCGGCGCCGCGAACGAAACCAGGCGCTTGAGCTCGGCCTCGCCGCGCGGGCGTCTTTTGTAGTAACTTGGCGTTCATCCTGAGAGAGGAGGGATGCCATGGCGACGCGCAAGACTTCATCGCAAGGCCGCAGGGTGAGGGTAGCGGATTCCCGAAGGGAAAAGGCGGCCGCGCCTGTCCGCAAGGCTGCGGCCCGACCCAAGGGGCCGGCCGCACACGCTAAGGCAGCGCCAGCGCGAACCAAAGAGCGCCGGCAGCGACCAGAAGCCCTCCGCCTGCGGCGGTTGTCGGTGGCTCTCACGGTCAACGATCTCGAACGGAGCATTCGCTTCTACACCGAAGCTCTGGGGTTCACGATCAAAGAACGCTGGGAGCGGGATGGCAAGCTCTCGGGACTAGCGCTGCTCGCCGGCGACTGCGAGCTGACGCTCGTCCAAGACGACTGGGCGAAGGGTCGCGACCGAACGAAGGGCGTCGGTTTCCGGATCTATGCGGCGACGGTACAGGACCTCGACGCCCTCGCGACCCACGTCCGTTCCCGCGGCGGTGACGCTCAGGGCCCCACGACATCCTCGTGGGGGGCATACATGCTTGCGATCACCGACCCTGACGGCTTTCACATCACGATCCACCGGCAGAGTTGAGGGCTCCGAGTGCCTGAAACGGAACAAGACGACCGGCTTGCTATTCCAGCCGCGGAACTCTCCCGCGCGCACCAGTCCCGCCTGATCGATGAGGCGCCCCACGTTCGGCGAGCGCGCTACGTCCGAGACGTACAGCGCGATCGCGTCGGCCTGGGCGATTGCGGTTCGGACTTCGGCTTCCGTGGGAGGAGTCGATGGGTCGAGTACCGCGACACCGTTGCCGAAGAAAAGACGATGGCCGTAGGCCCAGGCTTGCGACAAGGCGACAGTTTTGAGCGTCGGGTCCGCGCGAATGACGTGCGCCGCCTCCACGGCGGCGATAGACCTGCGGCTGAGGACCGATCTCGCCATATTGAGCGACAGGAGCAGTGATGCGGAGAGCAGCGCCACGGTCCACCGCCTCCTCCCGGAGTACCATAGGGAGGTCGCGCCCACGGCTAACAGGATCGCCAGGAATGGTACGACCCCCTGCAGATAGCGCAGTTCCTTGTGATGGATCAGGGAAAGGAGGAGCAGGGGTACACTCACGCTCAGCCATGGCAACAGGAGGTGACTGCGCCGACGCAGCGTCAAGAAGAGGGGCAGCAGAGTGGGCGGGAGCCACAGATAGAACCGCATCAGGTACCAAAGAAGCGGCTGGTGAACGGTCTGCGCCGAGGCCCGCTTCTCCAGTAAGGTGTAACGGGCAAAGGCCACCAGGCTTGCAAACGGCTTACCCCAGAAGTACAGATCGCAGAGGCCAACTGTCACCAATGCGCCGGCCACGAAGCCGAGCCCGAGGCCTGCCACCCCTCTAAGCCGAGCTGCCCAGCTTCTGCCCGCGCGCAAGGCGAAGAGCAGGAAGGCCCCGAGAAAGATTGCCTCGCTGTAACGGTCCGCAAAGGCGAGCGCGACAAGAGCGCCCGCGCCGGCTTCACGCGCAAGTTCTCTCCCGTCGCCGATCAGCAGGAGCGCGGCCAGCAGGATGCACGTGGTCGATGCCGTGCGCGGGTAGACTGTGCCACCATAGGCGAGCGGCAGCCAATGAAACGAAAAGATCCCCGCGGCCAGAAGTGCCGTCTTGACATCGGTGAGCCTGACCGCAAGACGATAGACAAGCCAGCCGCTGATCGCGGTCAGCGCCACGAAGGGCAGCGCCGCGATCCTCACCAGCCAGAAAGGGTCGTGGACGCCGAGAGCGCCGGCCAGCGCAAGGACTGGGGATACCAGGAGACGCGGGAAGAAGAGATTGCGTATCTCCCAGGGACGATAGTCGAGACCCGTCGCGGAGACGAACGCGGCCTCGAGCACTTCCACATCGTCCCCGGTAAGAAAACCGACGCCCGAGGCGATGAGGAGGCGAACCAGCGTCGCCAGTCCGAGGATGATGGCGAGGATCCGTGCGGGTGTGAACCATCCCCGCTCTGGCGGCGCCAAGGCAGGCCACGGCAGCGCAGCAGTCATCGCCGCGGCCGTGACGCCGTCGGCCGGGTCAATCGAGCGCGGCCGTGTCGCCGAGCCCACACAGGTTGCCTTGCCGGTTGTGGTACCGCTTCGAGCTGCCGGTCACGGTGTCAGTGAGGGTGATCGTGTAGGCGACATCGCTCAGGGCGCCATAGAAGAACCAGAACTTGCCGGTCAATGCGCGTCCGTCGAGCACTTTGACCACTAGCTCGACCGCCCGGGGATCGAAGAACGCGAATGTGCCGGTCAGGTCGCTGAGCGGCGCCGCCGTGCCGCTTCCGCTCGTTCCCAGGGCGCTCCAGTCGACCTTGACCTCGAAGCGGCTGCCGAGCAGGCACAGGTTCTGGGAGCTCGCAACGCAGCTCCCCGAAGGGCTGGAGGCCGCAGGGTTGGCCGCCAGGGTCGAGAAGATCTCGGACCGCGGCAGGGCCACCGAGCGATCCACAGCCTGGAGCGGTCCTTCCCCAGCCTTGTCCGACTGGCCCTGCGGCACGGCTGCGCCGGGTGGGACCGCTGCGGCGCCGCCGGGGCCGAACGTGTCGGTATCGGCCTTGCCGCAGAGGTTGCCAGGCGGGTTGTAGTAGCGCGCTACCGTGCCCCTGACCAGGTCGGTCGCAGTGACCCAGTATTCCACGTCCGACAGCGCGCCATAGAAGAGCCAGAAGCGGTTGTTGACCACGCGAGCGTCGAGGATCTTGACGACCAGCTCGGTGTTTTGGGCCGAGAAGAACCAGAAGGTGCCTGTCTCGTCCGTGCCGGGCACCGCACGGCCGAAGCCGGCATTCCCACTCTGCCCATCGTGCCAGCTCACCGTGACCGCGAAACGGCCGCCCAGCAGCGCGAGCGTCCGCTCCTTGGCGGAAGGCGCCGGGTTGACCGTCACTTCCTGGGTGAGCTGGTCGCCGAACCAGGCAACTCCTTCGCGAAGCATCTGCCAGCGTGTGCTGTAGGTGGCAGGTAGCGCCGGCGCGGTGAAGTCGAAGGTGAAGGTCTTTTGCTGGCCCGGTGCAATCGACTCGCCCGCCGCGAGGAGCTGTCGGGGCAACGCGAAGAAATCCTTGTCTCCCACCGCGCCGAGCTTGTGGCCGGCGTCACTGGTCCAGATCGAAGTCCCTGTATTGCGCAGGGTGACGCTAACCGTAACCGTCTGGCCCGCATCCATGGTCTTGGGAAGGTTCGCGGCGACCAGCTGGGCATTGTCGGTCGATGAGGGAGGTCCGCCGGCGATGAAGTCCCGGAAGGCGAAGTAGGCCTTCTTGGGCGTACCGTCAGCACGCAAGATGCCCCAGGTCGAGCCGTTGGGTGGGAAGTCCTGCATCTCGTAGAAGAAGATCTTGCCGATCCAGGTCTGGCCGGGGTAGTTGGTGAACCAGTCGCTGAGCATGCCGGCGTAGTATCTCGCCTGGAGCTCCTCGCCGGCCGCCGCGGTCTGCCAGCCGGTCTCGGTCAGCCAGAACGGCTTGCCGGACCAATGCGCGTGCCGCAGCACCTCCTGCACGGAGGGCGCCTCCACGCTCCAAAGGCTGGGCGTGCCGCCGAAGGTGGTCGAGTCGTTGAGCTTCGAAGTGACCTGGCGGTTGCCCCCCGTGTCGTAGACGTGATGGGTCACGAAGTCGAGATGGCCGCCGGCCTGGGAGATTACGTCGTTGAGCCAGTCATACCACCGGGCGCTCTTGAGGTGCGCAAGCGCCGGACCCCCAACATGCGCGCTCGGATTGGCTGCATGGATCGCGTCCGCCCCGGGCTTGAGCAATAAGTCGATGTACTGCTGGCGGCTCCCCGACCAGAATTCGGCCAGGTTGGGTTCGTTCCATAATCCCCAGTAGTCGATCCTGCCTTTGTAGCGGTGCGCCGCCTGGGTACAGAACCCGGTCCACGCTGCGGTATCAGGCACTCCCGTCCATGTCGGGTCCTTGGTTGCCCAGGCCGGTGTGTACAGGATGGTCGCAAGGATATTGATGTTCCGCGCCTGCGCGGCGGAAACGATCGCGTCGTAGACGCTCCAGTCGTAGACTCCGCGAGAACCCTCGACGTAGGGCCAGATCACCGCGACGTGCGCCCAGCCGACCCCAGCAGCCTGCAGCTTGTCCATGTACGAGGTCAAGTCCGGCCCGGTCGGCGAGTGGATGTCCATTCCATAAGGGTTTCCCTGCGAAAAGGCCGCCTGGACGGTAAACAAGCTGAGAACCGCCATGATCAATCCGGCGGCGCACCGATGGACTCTTCGGTCGTGGCAGAAATCCATTGCTCAAGCTCCGAGATGCCGAGTTATCGCAATGGTTTCCACGATCACAACGCGGTCATCGTGGGTCTGGGATTGCGACAAGCTCAGCCCGTCGGCGCTCCTGGCAAGCCGGTGAAGCCGCAGCCAGAAGCCAGCATCCGGCCCTACAGTAGACGAGGCAGCCAGCAAACGCAAACCGAGGCTGAGGTCCGGGTGCACGACATAGATCTGCTGGGTGGGGGCGTAACGTTACGGCAGGGGAGGAGATCGGGTACTATCTGACAGCCTTAGAAGCTGTCAGATAAGGAGAACCCGATGCCAAAGCGACCAGCGCTCGAGGAGTTGGAGAAGAAGCGAGATGGGCTGCGGGCGAAGTTGGCGGCCATGGGCGAGATGCGGCCGGGCTCACTGGTTGGGCGGTACCGGCGTTGTGGCAAGGCCAGCTGCCACTGCGCCGAAGAGGGTGCCCAGGGGCACGGACCGAGCTGGTCGTTGACTCGCGTCGTGGATGGCAAGACCGTGACCCG
>DASZZM010000016.1:0-107262 GCA_035544895.1 Thermoanaerobaculia bacterium | reverse complement strand
CGGGTCACGGTCTTGCCATCCACGACGCGAGTCAACGACCAGCTCGGTCCGTGCCCCTGGGCACCCTCTTCGGCGCAGTGGCAGCTGGCCTTGCCACAACGCCGGTACCGCCCAACCAGTGAGCCCGGCCGCATCTCGCCCGTGGCCGCCAACTTCGCCCGCAGCCCATCTCGCTTCTTCTCCAACTCCTCGAGCGCTGGTCGCTTGAGCATCGGGTTCTCCTTATCTGACAGCCTCTATGCCTGTCAGATAGTACCCGATCTCCTCCCCTGCCGCAACGTTGCGCCCCCACCCAGCAGATCTATGTCGTGCACCCGCACGCCCCCCTCCCCTGGCGCACGAACCTGGTTTCGTACTAGGCTCGGGACGCGCGCGGGTATGGCGTCTCGCAGTTGGTGCGCCAGGGGAGGGGGCGTCCCCTTCCCCCCCGGAGGGGAGGGAAGGGGATCGAGGGGTTGCGGGGGGCGATCCGATCGATGCTTTAAGTAGGCCTGGATCGTCCCGGCTTCATGGCCGGAATCGCCTTCCGACGGCGCTAACAAATAGAAATGAACTGAGCGATGGAGTCCATCCGGACGATCGGAGTGGTCGGCGCGGGGACCATGGGGCATGGCATCGCCCAGATCGCGGCCCAGACCGGCTACGAGGTCATCCTGGTCGACAGCTCGGGAGAGGCGCTGCGGCGCGGCGTGGCCCAGATCGGCAAGGGGCTGGAGCGGCTGGTGAGCAAGGGCAAGATCGCGGCGGAGTCGCGAGACGCCGCGCTCGGCCGCCTGCGCACCGCCGAGGTGCTCGCGAGCCTGGCCGCCGCCGACCTCGTGGTCGAAGCCGTGGTCGAAAGGCTGGAGGTCAAGCAGCGCGTGCTCGCCGAGCTCGACGGGGTCTGCCCGCCGCACGCCATCCTGGCTTCCAACACCAGCTCCATCTCCATCACCAGGCTCGCCGCGGCCACCCGCCGGCCGCCCAAGGTGATCGGCATGCACTTCATGAACCCGGTGCCGGTCATGCAGCTCGTCGAGCTCATCCGCGGCCTGGCGACCAGCCAGGAAACCTACGATGCGGTCGAAGGCGCGGCGCGCCGCCTGGGCAAGACCCCGGTCGAGGTGCACGATGCGCCCGGCTTCGTCTCCAACCGCGTCCTCATGCCGATGATCAACGAGGCCATCTTCTGCTTGCACGAGGGGGTCGGGAAGGCCGCGGCCGTCGACGCGGTTATGAAGTTGGGGATGAACCACCCGATGGGTCCGCTCGCACTCGCCGACCTGATCGGGCTGGACGTCTGCCTCGACATCTTGCGCGTCCTCCAGCAGGGCTTCGGCGACCCCAAGTATCGGCCCTGCCCGCTGCTGGTCAAGATGGTGGATGCCGGCTACCTGGGCCGCAAGTCGGGCCGGGGCTTTTACGACTATGAGCCCGCCGCCGCGCCGCCTGCCGCATTTCCGCCGTCCGACGCCGCCAACCACTCCGCCCCGACTCCGCCCCCACTCCGCATGAAGCCGACCGCCAGGCGCCACCGGCCAGCTGAGAGCGGCTGAACATGTATTGCCAGACCTGCGGCGCCCAGAACCGCGACGACCATGAGTACTGCGTCCGCTGCCACCAGAAGCTGCTGGTGCTCTCGGGAGGCGTGCGCGACGACAACGAGCAGTACGAGGAAGGCTCCGAGGAGAACAACTTTTCCTTCGACGAGCACCTGCTCGAGCGCATCTCGATCCTCGAAGAAGCGGTCAAGCGGACCGCCGAGACCGTTCGCCAGCTCCTGGGCGCGCTGCACAAGCAGGAAAAGAACATTCTCATCAACCAGACCGGCCTGAGCGCCCTGCGCGAGCTGCTCGAGCAGAAACGCTTCATCGGCTGGGACGAGTGGAGCGACCTCTGGGAGTCCAAGATGGACTACCAGCTCCTCGCCCTGGAGAAGCGGGAGCGTTTCCTCTCGATCAAGGAGCGCATCGCTGCCTTGCATCACGGCGACAAGCGCAAGGTCTTCCTGCAGCACCTCGAAGACGCCGAGTACGCGCTTTTCGCTTTCGACATCGAGCGCGCGGTCGCCGCCCTCGAGGCGGCCTTCAAGCTCGACCGCGACAATTACGAGCTCGCCTACTTCCTGGGCGAGACCCACTTCAACGAAGGCGAGAGCGAGCAGGCGCTGACCTACTTCGCGCGCGTCCTCGAGGTCAAGCCCGATCACTACGAGGGGCTGGTCTATAGCGGCGTCATCTATTACGAGCGCGGCGACCACACGCGCGCCGAGGACAATCTCAAGCGCGCCGTGGCCATCTACCCGGAGAGCTTCTTGCCGCTGTTCAGCCTCGGCGCCGTCTACGCCGGGCAGGGCAACCTCGCCAAGGCGGTCCTGTTCCTCGAGCGCGCCGTGCAGGTCGACACCGTGCCGCAGGCGCTCTACCTGCTGGGCAGCTGCTGTTACGAGATGGGCAAGCTCTCGGCCGCCTTGCAGCATCTGCAGGAGGCGGTCCGGGCCGATCCGGCCTTCGAGGAGGCGCACCACCTGCTTGGGCTGGCCTACCTCGACCGCCACTGGAACCGCAAGGCGCTCGAGTCCTTCCGCCAGGCGCAGCGGCTCAACCCCAAGAAGCTCCAGTACCAGGACCTGGTGAGCTACCTGTCCGGGCACTCCGGAGGCAGCCCGCTGCCGGGCGTTCAGGGCGAGGCCGAGGTGTGGTTCAGGAAGGGCGAGGAGCTCCTGGCCCGCGAGAAGCTCAAGCAGGCCCACTCCTGCTACCGACGGGCGCTGGCGCTCGAGCCCGAGAACCCGACGCTGCTGATGTCGTACGCCCTGCTCTGCCTGCATCTCAACCGCAGCCATGAGATCGAGGCGGTGACCCGCAAGGTGCTCGACCTCAACCCCGGCGAGATGCTCAGGGCCACCGCCTATGCCGCCCTCATCGAGGCGCTGCGCAGCCAGGGCAAGTACCGGGAGGGCAACCGCATCGGCCTGCGCATGGTCGACGAGGGCAATTCGAACTTCTCCAAGACTATCGCCTACTACGAGATGGCCTACAACCTGGCGGAGATGGAGGAGGACCTCGACGAAGCGCTTACCTATGCCCGGCGCTCGGTCGAGCTGTCGCCCGATGAGATCAAGCAGTTCCCGCTGGCCGCGCTCGGCTGGGTGCACTACAAGCGCAAGGAGTTCGAGAAGGCGATCGACTTCCTGTCGAAATCGACCGAGCTGGGTCCGTCCTCGACCACTCTCACCCACCTGGGTATGGCGCTCCTCGCCTCGGGCGAAGAGGACCGGGCGCGCAGCGTCCTGGCCCACGCTCGCGACCTGGGCGACCGCGGCGAAGGGCTGCAAGAGCGGATGATGGCGTGCATGAAAGACTCCACGCGTCTCCTCGAGCGCGTCCGCCGGGGCCAGAAACGGTGAGCGCCCCCGGGTGAAGGGGACGCCCCCGCCCTCGCGCGGCAGGACTTTCGTTTTAATTGGCAAGATCACGCTGCAGGCGGTTTCGCGGGTGGTGCCGGCGCTCGGCCTGGCGTTCGCTCTGCTGGCCGCCGGCGCCGCCGGGTGCCGGGGTGCCCGGTCGGCGGCAGGCGCCGGGCCGGTGGGGGAGGGGGCCGGCCGGCCGCGCGGGCAGGTCCATGGCCAGCTCGGGGCGGCGCTCGACGACTACATGTCGCGCCTGGAGGCTTACGGCTATTCGGGCTCCCTGCTCGTCGCCAAGGGCGGCCAGGCGGTGATCGACAAGGGTTATGGGCTCGCCGACCGGTCCCGGGGCATTCCCTACACCGCCGACACCATCTTCGACATCGCCTCGATCTCCAAGCAGTTCACCGCCGCGGCCATCCTCAAGCTCGAGATGCAGGGCAAGCTGCGGGTCGAGGATCCGCTTGCCAAGTACCTTCCCGCCGTACCCCCGGACAAGGAGGGCATCACCCTCCATACTCTGCTCACCCACACCTCCGGCCTCAGGGACACCTTCGGCGACGAGTACGAAAGGGTGTCGCGCGAGGAGCTGGTGCGGCGGGCCCTCGCCGCTCCCCTGCTGTGGCGGCCGGGCAAGCGCCATTTCTACTCCAGCGCCGGCTACGGCCTGCTCGCCGCCGTGGTCGAGACCGTCTCCGGCGTCTCCCTGGAGACCTACCTGCGCGACAACCTGTTCCGGCCGGCGGGGATGCGGCATACCGGCTACCGGCTGCCGGCCGCCGACCTGCCGCTGGTGGCCCACGGCTACAGCGCCCTCGGCGACTGGGGTACCCCTCTCGACCACCCCTGGCTGCCTGACGGCCCGTACTGGAACCTGCGCGGCAACGGCGGCATCCTGTCGACCGCCGGCGATCTCTACCGCTGGCACCTCGCGCTTGCAGCCAACTCGGTCCTGTCGGCCCAGGCCAACCAGAAGTTCGTGGAGCCCTATGTCTCCGAAGGGCGGCAGGCCCACGCCAGGTACGCCTACGGCTGGTCGATCGCCGACGCGCCGGGCGGCGGCCGGTCGATCTCGCACGTCGGCGGCAACGGGATCTTCGAGTCCGACTTCCGCCGTTACGTCGATGCCGGGGTGGTGATCGTCATGAGCTCCAACAGCACCGATTTCTTCGCGCTCACCGTCAGCCCTCACGTCGAGAACCGCGTCTTCGGCCTGCCCGACCCCGAGCCGCCGGCCACGCCGGGCGGCGATCCGGCGCGCGCCGGCCGCTGCGCCGGCAACTACGAGATGCCCGCCGGCGACCAGGTCCGGGTGTCGGCCGCTCCGGGGGGAGGCGGGGGGCTGGACATCGCGCCCCTGGCGCCGGGAGCTTTCGCCTTGCTGCGCGGCGCCGCCGATGCCGAGGAGCTCACGCTG
The DNA here is from genome assembly GCA_035544895.1 of Thermoanaerobaculia bacterium. GTDB lineage: Bacteria > Acidobacteriota > Thermoanaerobaculia > Multivoradales > UBA5704 > JASLEW01. Next base: position 102,457 of record DASZZM010000016.1, on the reverse strand, counting down.
ATCGGCGGCTGGGAAGCGCAAGTTGCCGCGCTGCTCTCCGGCGCCCGCCGCGGCGACTACGCCCCTCTCGCCAAGGCCATGGGTTCGACACCCGAGACAGCCGCCCCGAAGCTCGCCGGCTGGATACGCGCGCAGCTCGCCAGCCTCGGCCCCTGGCAGGACTTCGAGCTTCTCGGCACCGCCGCCCACGGCGGCCGCGCCGCAACCTATGCCCGCTTCACCTTCTCCCGCGGCGCCAAGATCGCCGAGCTCGCCTGGTCCGGCTCGACGATCGAGACCCTTCGCTGGCTCGACTCGCCCCCCGCCGTCCTCTTCCTCCCCACCCCCGAGCACGACTTCGCCGCCTTCGACATCCGCACCGGCGCCATCGTCCGCGTCGCCTGCGACTCGTCCGGCACCCTCCTGTTCCACGCCGGCAAAGGCGAAGTCAGGGCGAAGCGAGTGGAGTGAGATGGGGACTGCCCCGGCGCCGTACTAGTGCTGGGAGATTTTCGTCGCAGGGGATGGAGTCTTACCGCCTGACCACGCCGATGCGCTCCAGGGCATCGAGGTAGTCGGCGACCTGGGCTAGGGAGACAGGGCCATAGATCGCCGCCAGGTCGTCGCGGATCTGGCGCACCATGCGCTTGCCATCGACCAGGTTGAGAGCCTCGTACGCGTAATCGGCGCCGGCGCCCCAGAGTCCTTTGAATTGCAGGAGAGCGGGGGAGGATTGCTTGCGGCGCGCGAGCTGGTCCTCGAGGTAGCTGTAACCGAATGCGGTCATCGGTCCTCTGGGCGAGGCGTTGCGCCGGTAGACCATGACGCCCTCGGGGCCGTCCGGTCCGCCGCGGCCTTCCGTCACCGTGCCGATACCATCCGCCTCGACCATCCTCCGCAGGCCGGCGAGAAAACTCTGCGCCGACTGCCGGTCTGCCGGTGCAACGGCCGCGAACGCCGAGATCGAATCGACGACCGCCGCTTCGTAGGCGAAGTGAAACCGCAGCAGGTTCTCGGCCTCGCGGCTGGCGGCGGCGCCGAGCTCGCCGCGCCGTGCCAGGGCCGCCGCCGTCCGCTCCAGCGCGTGGCGGCGTATCACCCCCAGGAGCGCCGGCACCTGACTGCCGTCGAGCTGCGCCAGGTAGTAGGCGCTGGCGGCGCCGATGAAAGCGGCGCGCAGCAGCTTGGTCGCGTCGATGTTGGCGATCGTGTCGGCGTCAGTGTGGATGGTGCGGTCCGGCCAGTCGTTGAGGTAGATGGCGGGTACCCGCCAGGAGCCTTCGCTCCATACCTCGTGGTCGCTGCCCAAGGTGAAGTCGGCCACTTCGGCCTGTAGAGCGCGCTTGCCGCCCTCGGGATCGGCCAGCGGATACGGGGCCGCACCGGTTGCGGCAAAGGCATCGGACTGCGTGTTGACGAAGCGCCCGAAGGCCTCGCCGACGTCGTTGACGAAGGTGGGGAGGCTGCGCGGCGACCGCGTGACGTGGAAGACGGCTTTGGTGATCTCGGCGTCGCCGCCGACCATGTCCATGTGCACCACGGCGCGCGCGCGCCCGGCCAGCTCGGGCCGCGCGTTGAGCAGGGCGAGGCTGCCTTCCACCTCGGGCGGCCAGACGAAGCGCAAGGTGCGGTGCGGCGGCGCGATCTTCCCCTCGCGGATGAGCTTGGCGAGGGCGCGGCCCGCTTCCAGGATCGTGGCGCAGCCGCTGGCATTGTCGTTGGCGCCGGGGCGCAAGTGATCGAGATGGCAGGAGAAGACGATCTCCTCGCCGCCCGCCGCCGCTTCCCCGGGAATCACCGCCGTCACCACGTCGTAGCTGCCCGGATGCTGGCCGGCGCGCACGCTCGCCCGCAGGTGCACGGACTCCCCCCTGGACAGCCGCTCCTGCCAGGCGCGCGCCTGCTTGAGCGAGACCATGAAGGCGAAGGTCCGCGGCGGCGGGAAGCTCGCCAGGTGCCCCCAGCGCACCAGGTTCTCGTCCTCGCGCCACCACGCCGTCACCTGGTTCTGGGCATAGGAGACGATCCCGGCGGCGCCGAAGCGGTCGACGGCGAGCGCCGCCACCGGTGCGGGCTGGGCACCGGCCAGCACCAGCTTGCCCCGCACTTCTCTGCCCGCGTAGTCGCGCTCGGAGGTGCCCTCGCCGCTGGCGGCGGCGGTCACCCCGGTGGCGACGGCCAGGGTCCTGGCCAGCCGCCGCAGGTCCGGCAGTCTCGGCAGCGGCAGAGGGCGCGGCGCGGTGACCGAACCGACCCAACCTCTCAACCGGAAACTTCGCGACACGGCGACCTCCTCATGGCAGTCCCTTGTCTGCCCGTAGCCTACCCGAGGCGCCGCGAAAGCGGAGGGGCAGATAGATTCGTTCTAGTCTCCACCGGCTGTGCCGACCCCGAGGTATGAAACAGCGCTCGCTAACTGGCGATGGTGGCCTCCAATCTATCGGATCTCCCCCCGCAACCCCTCGCGGATCCCCTTCCCGGTTTCTCAAAGCCGCCGGGTCCCTGCCCGGCGGCGCCGGGGGGGAAGGGGACGCCCCCTCCCTCTCGGTACAGGAGTTTCGTTCCAGGGCCTTGACATCAAGGGAAAGATGACTATCATCATCACAAATGCGAGCCCTCCGACCACACAGCCGCCAGTCAGCACGGGTGCCTTGCACCTGTCCTGGGCGAGTGTGATCGGCCCCGCCGCTCGCACTCGCTTACCTCCGACCTGATAGAGGCGCACAGGCGCCATCGATCTGATCGTCCAGAGCGTCGAGACGTTGCTGGCTTGACCGTCCCGACGTCACTGGCGCCAGACGACGTCTGAAAGGCCGGCTGACTGGCACTCCCCGCCAGGGATGAGGGCCAGCGCGGTCCGGCACGATCGAGCCTCGCGCCACGCGAGGCCCAGCGGCAGCTCCGCCCTCCTGCCCTCCTTCGGGGGGTGGCCGCGCGGAGCCGGGAGAAGAAATGGCGGTCGAAGCAGAGGGCGCGATCACCTGGGAGCTGGTGAGAAAGCGCAACTTCGTAGAGCGCTTCAAGCACGAAAAGGGCGGGCTGGAGGTGATCGACGAGCTGCCGGCGATAATCGCGGCCGGATACGAGGCGGTGCCCGAGGAGGACTTCGTCCGCTTGCAGTGGTACGGCCTCTACCACGACAAGCCCAAGCACGGCTACTTCATGCTGCGCGTCAAGCTTCCGGGCGGCATCCTGAATCCGGCGCAGCTGCGTACCCTGGGCGAGGTTTCGGTGCGGCTGGGGCGGGGCCACGGCGAGGTGACGACGCGGCAGACCATCCAGCTGCACTGGCTCGAGCTCGCCCGCCTGCCCGAGGTGCTCCGGACTCTGGCCGCCGCCGGCATGACCACCACCGGCGCCTGCGGCGACAACGTGCGCAACATCACCGGCTGCCCGGTGGCCGGCATCGACCGCGCGGAGCTGTTCGACGCGCGGCCGTTGATCGCCGAGGCGGCGGCTTTCTTCATCGCCAACCGCGAGTATGCCGACCTGCCGCGTAAGCACAAGATCACTATCTCGACCTGCCCCCACCAGTGCAACGCGCCGGAGATCCATTGCATCGCCTTGCTCGGCGCTTCCGCGGCGCTCGCCGACCCCCGGCCGGGTTTTGCCGTCCGGGTGGGCGGCGGGCTCGCGAGCTGGCCGCGCCTGGCCGACGACCTCGGGGTCTGGGTTCCGGCCGACGAGGCGATCGAAGTGCTGCGGGCCATCGTCGACGTCTGGCGGGTGGACCTCAAGTACCGCACGTCGCGCGCCAAGGCGCGGCTGAAATTCATGGTCCACGATCTCGGGCCGCAGGACTTTCGCGCCCGCGTCGAAGAGCGCCTGGGGAGGCGCCTGGCGGACGGCGCCGTGCCGCCCGCCCCGGCCGAGGAGTACGACCACACCGGCATCCACCGGCAGAAACAGGCTGGCCTTTGCTATGCCGGCTTTCCCGCCTTCCTGGGCTTGATGAGCGGCGAAACCATGCTGCGCCTGGCCGACCTCGTCGACTCCTATGGCGGTGAGGTCCGCCTCACCCGGCGGCAGAACTTCATTCTCGCCGGCATCCCCGAGGACCGCGTCGCCGCGGTCGTCCGCGCCGTCGAGGATCTCGGGTTCCCGCTGACCGGCAGCGAGCTGCGAGGGTCGAGCATCGCCTGCACGGGAGACCCGTTCTGCAACTACACGGTGGCCGAGACCAAGGGCAGGCTGCAGCACATCGTCGCCCACCTCGAGCAGACCTTCGGCGCCGCGGTGGCGGGTTTGCGCCTCAACCTCGACGGCTGCCCGCACGCCTGCGCCCACCACTGGATTGGCGATATCGGACTGCAAGGCACGACGCTGCGTGAGCGCGGCCCCAGCGGCGAGCGCCAGCAGGGCTACGACCTCTTCCTGCGCGGCGGCCTGGCGCGCCACGCGGCGATCGGCCGGCCCGTGCTCAGGCGCGTGCCCGGCACCGAGGTGCACGTGGTCATCGAGCGCCTCTTCCGCGCTTTTCTCGAACGCCGTCAGGACGGCGAGCGCCTGCAGCAGTTCTTCGGGCGGCACACTGACGAGGAGCTGATCGCCATCGGCCACGGACCGGAGGGGACGGTGGCGCCGGCGCCCGCCGCGGCCCCGGCAGCGACGCCCGCGGCGGCATCCATCTGAAAGCCAGTCACAGGGCACGAGCAACAGGAGGAACGATGCTGGACATACTGGAAAGGACGAGCGCGGCAGGCCTCGCGGACCGCGATCTGCTCGACGAGTTCGAGGCCGGCCAGCTGGCGGTGGATTTCGACGCCGCGACCCCACAGCAAGTCGTCGCCTGGACTCTCGAGCGCTGGGGAGCGCGGGCCGCGATCTGCACCAGCTTCCAGGCGGAAGGGATGGCGATTCTCGACATGGCCTGGCGGATCGATCCCCGGGTGCGAGTGTTCACGGTCGATACCGGCCGGCTGCCGCAAGAGACCTACGACATGATGGAGGAGGTGCGTGAGCGCTACGGCATCGAGATCGAGGTCTGCTTTCCGGACGCCGTCCAGGTCGAGGCCATGGCGCAGCGCTTCGGCCCCAACCTCTTCCGCCGCGCCGTCGAGGCCCGCCTGCTGTGCTGCAACGTGCGCAAGGTCGAGCCGATCCGCGGCGCCCTCGAGCGCCTCGACGCGTGGATCACCGGGCTGCGCCGCGATCAGTGGGCAAGCCGGGCCAATATCCGCAAGATCGAGGTCGATCACGACCACGGCGGCCTGGCCAAGATCAGCCCCCTCGCCGATTGGACGCTGGAGGAGGTGACCGAGTACAACCAGGCGCACGGCGTCCCGGTCCATCCGCTCTACGCCAAGGGCTATACCAGCATCGGCTGCGCGCCCTGCACGCGGGCGACGGCGCCCGGCGAGGATCCGCGCGCCGGCCGCTGGTGGTGGGAGAAGAACGCTCCGAAAGAGTGCGGCATCCACTGCCCGATCGAGACCGGCGCCTTCGAGCACGAGCTGGACGCGATCCTGAACCACAAGGCGACCGGGCCGAGAAGGCTGGAGGAGTAAACCCCCAGTTCGCATGCCCGCTCGTCGCGAGGAGCCGCAAATGGGCCTGGATCCAAGGCGCGCGAAGGTCGGACGACCGAGGCGTACTCGAAGTACGTCGAGAGAGTCCGACCGAGCGCAACGCAGGAGACAGGTCCATTTCCGGCTCCGTAGTAGAGGGGGCATGAGAAATGGGGGTTAAGGTGGCGCTGCGGCTCGATCCGGCCCAGCAGGAGACCGTGCTGGCCGAGCTCGACGCGCTCGCGCCGCTGGTGCTCGAGCCGCGGGCGCGCGGCGGCTACGCCGAGCTGCGCCGCGCGGTCGAGGGCGGCGAGGTAGCGCCGGACGCCGTGGGCCGTCTCGAGAGCCTGGTGGCGCTGTCCCTGGAGACCGGCAGGGCGCGGCGCGTGCACGGCGCCGAAGGCGAGCAGGCGCTGCGCCGGCTGTTCCAGCAGACGCCGCGCGGGTCGGCCGCCCTCGCCGCGGCCGCGGCCGTCAACCAGGGCCTGCAGACCCTGGCGGGCCAGGTGCTCGAGGGGATGCTCTTCACCGTGCAGGGACCGGGAATCTACAAGCTGGGCATCCGGACCGACCGTTGCAGCCTGACCATCGAGATCGACCGCGACGGAGTCTCGGCCGAGACCCTGGAGGTCTGAGGCCGTGTGGCGCTATCCGATCTACCTGGATCTCGCGGGCAAGACTGCGGTACTGATTGCCGGCGACCAGGCGATGGCTGGGGTGGCCGAAGAGAAGGCCCGAAGCCTGCTCGACGCCGGCGCCGCGGTAAGGGTGGTGGCCGCCCGGCTCGGCCCCGGCCTCGCGCAGCTCGTGCGCGCGGGCCGCGTCGCGCGGGTGGCGCGCGACTATCGCCCGGGCGATCTCGCCGGCGCCTTCCTGGTCGTCGTCGCCGACCGCCGCCCTTCCATTGCCGAGTCCGTCTGGCGCGAGGCCCAGGAGCGCAACCTCCTGGTCAACACGGTCGACGATGTGGCGCACTGCAACTTCATCGCGCCCGCCATCGTGCGCCGCGGCGATCTGACCGTCGCCATCTCGACCGGCGGCAGCGCCCCGGCCCTGGCGGTCCGCTTGCGGCAGCGCCTGGAAGGGGAGCTGGGCGAGGAGCACGCGCGTTTCCTCGAGCTCGCGGCCGCGGTGCGCGCGCCGCTCGCGGAGCGCTGCCCGGACCTGGCCCAGCGCCGCGAGCGCTGGTACCGTCTGGTCGATTCGGACGTCCTCGATCTCCTGCGGCGCGGCGAGGAGCCCGCGGCCCTACGCCGCTTCGCGGAGATCCTGGGCATAGCGCCGGGCAGGGACCCGGCGCCTGAGATGAAATCGCCGGGCAGGGACCCGGCGCATGAGATCGAGTCGCCGGGCAGGGACCCGGCGCCTCCGATCAGACCGCCGGGCAGGGACCCGGCGCCTCCAACCGCACTGCCATGACCGGCCGTCGCGGAGCCGTCTATCTGGTCGGGGCCGGGCCGGGCGACCCGCGGCTGATCACCGTGCGCGGCCTCGAGTGCCTGCGGCGCGCCGAGGTGGTGGTCTACGACAGGCTGGTCAACCCGGCGCTCCTCGCCGAGGCCCCGGCGGCCGAGCACGTCTTCGCCGGCAAGGCGACCGGCGGCCATGGCATGCGCCAGGAGGAGATCAACCGTCTGCTCGTCGACCACGCCCGTGCCGGCCGTACGGTCGTGCGGCTCAAGGGGGGAGATGCCTTCGTCTTCGGCCGCGGCGGCGAGGAGGCCCTCGCCTGTGCCGCCGCCGGCATCGATTGTGAGGTGGTCCCCGGGGTCAGCAGCTCGATCGCCGTGCCCGCCCGGGCCGGCATTCCGGTCACCCACCGCGGCGTCGCCGGCGGCTTTGCGGTGGTGACCGGCCACTGCATGGAGCGCGACCGGCTCGACTGGGCGGCGCTGGCGCGCCTCGACACGGTCGTCGTGTTGATGGGCCTGGAGCGCCTCCCCGAAATCGCCTCCCTCCTGCTTCGCCACGGCCGGTCTCCCGCCACCCCCGCCGCGGTCATCGCGCAGGGCACGCTGCCCGAAGAGCAGGTGCTGGTGGCGACCCTCGGCGAGATCGCCGGCGCCGCCGCCCGCGCCGGCCTCCAGCCTCCCGCCACCATCGTGGTCGGCGAGGTCGTCCGGCTGCGCGAGCGCCTGCAGGTCCCCGCCGCGCCGGCCCAAGACGAGCTGCTGGCCGCCGCGAGCGTCTGACTCCCTAGGTAGGCTAGGGCAGGGCCGCTCGCAGGCGGGTCACGTAGTTGATGGGCGGGCGGTTGCTTGGCTTCGTGCAGTAAATGATCACCGGATTTCCGTCTTCATTCCTGAGGCATGACGTGAAGAGGGAGGGGGTGGGCGTGTGACCCGGAGTCGGCAGCGCGGGCGGTACGGCGAGTGGGCGGCGGCGGCTCTCATGCTCGGATGCGCGATCGCCGGCGTGGTCTGGGTGCGGCGGGGTGGCGGCGGCAGCGGCGCGGCAAGGAGAGCCGCCATGGCGAACCAGTGGCGCCGTGTCTGGACGACCCAGCTCGCGGCGCCGGTCACTCTTGAGGCCTGGGTGCGCCTCGACAGCTACGGGAACTGTCCGATCCTGGCCGCTCGGGGGAGATATCGCCTCGGGCTCTTCTGCGCCACGCCCGAAAGCCCCTCCGGCCACCTCGTCTTCGCCGGTCCCTTTGCCGACAGAGCCTATCTCTCGGATGCGCCCTTGCCGCTCGGCGCCTGGGTGCACGTGGCCGGGCGGCACGACGGCCGCTCCGCCCTCGTCATGATCGACGGGCGCAACGTCACCGCCGGGCGGACCGCCACCCACACGCGCCCCACGGCGCTGGGCTACGACCCCTGGGAGGAGCTCGCCACCTTGTGTGCCCAGCGGCCGCGAACCGGCTGCCCTCCCCGCGGCCGCCCAGGCGGCGCACCCGATGGTGAAGTGGCCGGCAGCCGCCTGATCCTCGCCGCGCGCTCGCCGGCCGACATCGCCGCCGCCAGGGGAGTGCCCGGACACTTCGCCCCTCTCCCGCCTCCAGTCCCGGTCGCCAAAGGCTCCCACCAGGTCACGGCAATGTCTCCCGACACCGACTTTTCCGCTCAGGACAGTGCCGCGCAGGGCGCCCCCGGTTGTCTTTCGTTCGAGTCTCCCCACTCCTGCGGCCCGGCGCGGCGAGTCATCGGGCCTGGCTGGGCCATCGTCTCGGCGGCACTGCTCGTAGGTGCCGCTTTCGCTGCCGCGGCGGCGCATCTCTGGTCTCGGGCGCCGGCCGCTCGGCGTGCTCGCGGCACTCCCGAAACCGCTGCCACGGCGCCGTCGGTCAAACTCCTACCACAGCGGTCCGACGACTCGGACCGCATCGCCTGCCTGCCATGATCCGTTACTTCGCCTACGAGCTGGTGCGCCCGGTGGCCAGAGTAGCCGCCAGGGCGTGCTTTCTCTTGCTGGCCCTCGTGGTCCTGCTGTCCGTCCCTGGTTATGTGCTGGAGCATTGGATCGATCCGTTCCTCCCCAGACCGGTCAGCGCCGGTCTGGGCCTTTTCTTGATCCTCTCCGGCGCCTTCCTCGGCCTCGCGCGCCGCCGCGCCCGCCGCGCCGCCGATGGACGCCGCGGGCCGCCACAGCGCCGTTCGACGCCTCTCCCCCCGGCCTGGTCGCCCTGGGACGATGAGCCCTGGCTCGCCGCTCATCCCGGCGAGTCTTCCGCCTCCGGTGCCGTCTCCTCCGGGTCCCGCTCCTTCAGCCCACCCGACCTGCAAGTCGAGTCCCAGACCATCTCGGTCACCGACCCCGGCGGCACCACCTGGTCCGCGACCGCACGGCGCTGGCGGGCCTGGGGACCCGTCGCGCACCGCCTGGTCGAGCGCGAACTGCCCCCTGTACCGGCCGAATCGAAGCGCTGAACGGTCAGAAGGGTTGCGAGCGCGATCCTCTCACCGTTCCAGCTCCTTGCGGTCCCAGTTGCCGAGGTTGGCGGCGGCTTCGTAGGTGCTTTGCAGGAAGTCGAGCAGCACCTGCTTCGGAGACTCGGCGCGCCGGACGTCGTCGTACAGCAAGAGGAAAAGGCCGAGCCCGGAGCGGTAGAAGGCGGCCTCCGGCCGGACCCTTTGCTGCGCGAAGCCGGGCGGCTCGGGCGCGCAGTAGGAATAGAAGGCGGGATCTTTGATCTCTCCGCTGCCCGGCCAGAACCCGGCGCTGCTGACCTCGTGCGAGTACCCCTCGCGAGTGACCGCATCGGCACCGGGGCGTTCGGGAGCGCGCCGGCCGGAGAAACGGGACACCGCGAGGTCGAAGCCTCCCCAGAAGAGGTGAACAGGGCTGCACTTGCCGATGAAGCGCGACCGGAACTCCTTGAAGACGACGTCGGACGACGCCAGGATGCGCCAGAGCCGGTTGGCGGCATCCGGGTCGTACGAGGCGTGCACGCGGTCGTCGGGAAAGGGGATCGGATCGGCGATCTCGACCGGCTTGGGATAGAGGGTCAGGTCGATGCCGAGCGAGTGCAGCGTGGCCATGAAGTCGCTGTAGTAGTCGGCCACCGGGCGCGCTTCCAGCCGGAGCGTCCGGGTGGCGCCGTCGCTGGTCTGGATCGCGAGCTGGTGGGCGATGAAATCGAACTGGACTTCGATGGTCTTCCAGTCATGCGGCATGGGCCCTGTGGTGAGACCGCGCGCGGTCAGGTAGAACGCCACGTTCCACCAGTGATTGGTCAGCGGAGTCAGCGTCAGCTTCACCTTGCCGACGATCTGCGTCAGCATGTGGACCGTGGCGTAGGTGCCCTTCCAGGACTCGCCCGCCAAAGCCGGCCAGGGCTCGAATTCACGTGCTGCACCGCTGCCGCGATCTTCAGTCATGTTGCTCTAGCCTCCACTGTGTTCTGCCGCTTGGCGCTCGGTTTCCTGCTCTTCATCTGCCGCAGGCGCCAGCGGCCCAGGCAGGATCTCGCGCAGGTAGCTGGCGACGGGACGCTTCTGATCCCAGTTCTGCGGGTAGCCGAGCGAGACCTCTTCAAAGCGGACGCCGTCGCGCAAGTGTGTGCCGCGGATGTGAAGATGGCCGTAGACCACGGCGCGGGCGCGAAAGCGGACGTGCCAGTCCTCAGTCCGGCGGGTGCCGCACCAGATGGAGAAGCGCGGGATGCGCGGCAGGACCGCCAGATCGTAGCGCAGCGGGTAGTGGTTGATGAGCACCAGGCTCGCCTCGCTTGCGGCGGCGGCGAGGCGCGGCTCGGCGGCACGGCAGCGGGCGGCGCACCAGTCGGGTTTGGAGGGGAAGGGATCGGAGTGGAGCAGCACCTCGTCGGAACAGAGCAGGTTGTCCTCGGCTGCCCAGGCGATGGCTTCGTCCTGCGGCACTCCATCGGGGGCGAAGCTGTAGTCGTAGAGCAGGAATAGCGGCGCCAGGAAGCAGGGCGGGCCCCCTCCCGGCCATGCCACGTAGGGGTCTTCGGGAGTCAGCACGCCGTGGTCGCGGCAGACCGCCACCAAGCGCTCGTATTTGGCCTCTCCCCTCGCCTCGCCGCCGTGGGGTGGTACCGTCCACAGCTCGTGGTTGCCAGGCACCCACAGGAGGCGGGCAAAGCGGCGGGTGAGGATGGCAAAGGCGAAGCGCAGGTGGTCCTCGGTTTCCCCGACGTCGCCCGCCAGAATCAGCCAGTCCTCGGGATGCGGCGGGACGGCCGCCAAGGCCCGCCGGTTCACCTCGTATCGGAGGTGCAGGTCTGCCAGCGCGTACAGCCTCATCGGGGCACGAGTCTAGTTGACCGGCTCGGAGTCGCCGGAGGGAGAGGAAGCTCCGCCCGGAGATTCCTCCGCCGGCTCGACGTTGACGGCGCGGGGGTGGATGTCGATGACCCCGTCTGCCGCGAGCGAGTGCTCCGGCTCGGACGGCTTTCTCTCGCCGCCCTGCGCCGCCGCGGCATCGCCAGCCTCGCTCGCGGACGCCTCGCCGGGGAAGAGCAGCGCTTGACGCACCCCTTCCTCGGTGAGATTCACCTCGACGACCGGGTGGCGGACCGGTTCCATGGAGTAGTCAGGATGATAGATCGCGCCCCCGCCCGTGGGGACTCCGAAGCCACGGGCGTGCTCGCCTGCCCTGGGCACCGCGCTCAGCAGCCGCGCCCAACCTGGCTCGTCGTGAGCGTCGATCACGAAAGGCACCACGCGCAGGGTGTCGAACAGCCTCTGCCCGTCCTGGCTCCATCCCTTCAACCCGAGCTGAACGGCGCCGGCCGAGACGCCCACCAGCAAGGCGCCGGCGTAGTAGCGCTTGACGATCTCCTCGTGCAGGCCGGCGGCCTCGAACGCCTGCCAGCCACGCTCCACGTCGCCGCCCGCCAGCAGGATGAGGTCCGCCTCCGCGAACCAGGCGAGGTCGTCTTCGCTCGGCCTGGTCGGGATCAGGCGGCAGTCGCGGATTCCGATCTCGGTCATGGCCGCCACGAACAGGTCGTAGAACTCCGGGGCATCGCCGTTGGAGGCGCCGAGGTAGGCCGCCCTGTACGGCTTGCCCGGCTCGTCTTCCGCCATGAGCGCCAGCGCGCGCTCGAGGAAGAGCCGATCCTCGTCGCGCCAGAACAGGAGCTGGCTGTCGGCCAGCAGGAAGATCGGCTTGATGGTGGTCGGCATGGTTAGTGGCATGTCCTGTTCGAACCGGAAGCGCCTGGCTGGTCTGCGGCGGCATGGGCGGCGTTGCGCGTCCTCGACGTACTCCCTGGTACGCCTGCGGACGCGCGCCTGGCCCCTGCCACCGCATCCTGCGCCATCCGCTTCCGATTTCTCCAGGACATGCCACTACTCCATGTAGCCGAGCGAGCGCAGCTGCGCCAGGCTCTCGGCGTCGAGGTCGGCGGCGGCGAAGCGGTCGGAAGCGGCAAGCCCGCGCTGGACGGTGGCCAGCCAGTCGCGCAGCCGTCCGGATGGGGGAGCGCCGGCGGTCGGACGGGCCGTCTCGAGCGGGTCGGAGTCGAGCTCGAAGAGCCAGTGCCGCCGCTCGCCGGGACGGAAGACCTCCTTGCGGCTCCCCGAGAGCATGCCCACTTCGAGCAACCCGCCGCGGCGGGCGCCCCCCGCCTCCCGCATGGAGAGGACCGCCCCGCGGTGCGCCTCGAACCAGGCCACTCGGTTCCTCGGCGGCGGCACCGCGCCGGCCAGCACCGCCGTCCAGTCGAAGCCACGAAAGGTCGGCGACCCGCCGAGTCCGCACAGACCGAGCACGGTCGGCGCCACATCGAGGAGCAGCGCCGAACCGTCGACCGTTCCCGGTCGGATCTTGCCCGTCCAAGTGAACCCCAGCGGGATGCGCAACGTCGGCTCGTAGAGGTTGCGGCCGTGCCCCCAGTAGTTGTGCTCGCCGAGGCTCTCGCCGTGGTCGGCGCTGAAGACCACGAGCGTGCCGGAGCGGTGCGCCCGATCGGCGCCGAGGGCGTCGAGGGCGGCGAGCAGCCGCCCCAGGTGATGATCGGCAAACGCCACCTCGGTGTCATAGCGGTCCGCCTTCGCCACCTCGCCGCCGGTCGCGATGCCCAGGCGCGCCGCGAAGGGCTCCTGCAGCCGGTAGGGGGCGTGCGGCTCGACGTAGTGGACCCAGAGCAGGAAGGGGCGGCCGGGGTCTGCCGCGCCGAGCCAGGCCAGCGCCGCGTCGGTCAAGTCCTCGGCCGTCGCCTCGCGCCGGAAAAGCCCGAACCAGCGCCTGCGGGTCAGCACCTCGCCGTACCGCTGGAAGTGCTCGCCCAGCCCCGAAATCCGGTCGGCGAGCGTCCAGTTGCCGACGAACGCGGCCGTCTGGTAGCCCTGGCGGGCCAGGATCCGCGCCAGCGACGGGAGCCCTGGCCGCAGGCGCAGGCCGTTGCGGGTCGCGCCGTGCTCGTGCGGATACATGGAGGTGAACATCGAGCAGAGCGCCGGATTGGTGAGCGGCTCGACGGTGCGCGCCTGGGTGAAGCGCGCTCCGGCGGCCAGCAGGCGGTCGATGTTGGGCGAAGTCGCGCGGCGATAGCCGTAGGCGGAGAGCCGGTCGCAGCGGAGAGCGTCGATCGTGGCGATGACCACATTGGGGAGCCGCTCCCCGGCGGCCCGCCCGCCCGGCTCCTGCGCGGCGGCGAAGGCCAAAGCCGCGCCGAGCAGCGCCGCGAGCGCGGCCGCCGCGCCGCCAGCCAGGCCGCCCCCCCATTTCCCCGTTTTTCTCACGAGCGTTGACTAAAGCAAAGTGCTCGCCAGGTTCGCCAGCTCGGAGCGCTCTCCCTTTTCCAGATTGACGTGCGCGTAAAGAGCGCTGCCCTTGGTGCGGTCGATCAGGTAGGAGAGGCCGTTGGTATGGGCGTCGAGGTAGGGTGTGTCGATCTGATAGATGTCGCCGGTCAGGACGACCTTGGTGCCCTGGCCGGCGCGGGTGATGATGGTCTTGATCTCGTGCGGGGTCAGGTTCTGCGCCTCGTCGACGATGAAGATCACGTTCGAAAAGCTCCTGCCGCGGATGTAGGCGAGCGGCACGATGTGCAGCTTCTCGCTCTCCACCAGCTCCTCGACCTTCCTGTACTCCCGCTCTTTTTCCCCGTACTGGTTCTTGATGATCGAGAGGTTGTCCCACAACGGCTGCATGTAGGGATCCATCTTGGAATGGATATCGCCTGGCAGGTAGCCGAGGTCGCGGTTGGACAGCGGCACGATCGGGCGGGCGAGGTAGATCTGGCGGAAGAGCCGCCGCTGCTCGAGCGCCCCGGCCAGGGCGAGGAGCGTCTTGCCGGTGCCCGCCGCGCCGGAGAGCGTGACCAGCGGCACCTCGGAGTTGAGCACCGCGTGCAGGGCAAAGGTCTGCTCGGCGTTGCGCGGCGAGATGCCGTAGGCGAGCGGCTTGACCACGCGGTCGAGGCGGCCGCTGCGCGGGTTGTAGCAGGCGAGCCCGGAGCTCGCAGGGCCGCGCAGGATGAAGTACTGGTTGGCCGGCGGCGGCTCGGAGAGGACCTCCTCGACCGGCAGGGACTCCTCGCGGTAGAGCCGATCGATCAGCCTGGGGTCGGCGACCTCGACCTCGCTCTTGCCCTTGTAGAGGTGGTCGAGGTCCTTGATCTTGACCGTCTCGTAGTCCTCGGCGGTGAGGTTGAGCGCCCGCGCCTTGAGGCGCAGGTTGATGTCCTTGCTGACCAGGATGACCTTGCGCTCGGGCTCGCGGCGGGTGAGCGCCAGCACGGTATTGAGGATGCGGTGGTCGGCCTTCTTGGCGCCGAAGACTTCGGCCGTATCGGGCTGGCCGCTCTCCTCGCTGAGCACGCGGAAGCGGCCGTGCGCCGGACCGTCCAAGGGGATCCAGTCGGCCAGCATGTTGCCGAGCGACAGCCGGTCGAGCTGGCGGATGAACTCGCGGGCCTGGAGGTTGAGAACCGAGTTGCCCTTCTTGAACTGGTCCAGCTCCTCGAGCACCGTGATCGGGATGGCGACGTCGTGCTCCTGGAAGTTCTGCAGGGCGTTGAAGTCGTAGAGGATGACCGAAGTGTCGAGGATGAAGATTTTGGGCAGGCTGTCAGGCAGGGGTTCTCGTGAGTTCCGAATCGTCATGCCTCCTCGCTCTGTTGCTCCCGACAGGCTAGCGCAGCCATCGGCCAAGGGCAAGGCGGCCCGATCGCAGAATCGCAGGAGTCAGTCCACGACCACGACCGCCGCGCCGTGGAAGCGCCCCTCGCGCAGGGCGGCGAGAGCCTCGTTGGCGCGGGCGAGGGGGAAGGGCGTGATTGCGGTGCGCACCGGGATGGTGGGGGCCAGAGCGAGGAACTCCTCGCCGTCGCGGCGCGTCAGGTTGGCGACCGAGCGGACCGCGCGCTCGCGCCAGAGGATCTCGTAGGGGAACGAGGGGATGTCGCTCATGTGGATGCCGGCACAGACGACGGCGCCGCCGGGCGCCACGGCGCGCAGCGCCGCCGGCACGTGCTCGCCGGCGGGCGCAAAGAGGATGGCGGCGTCCAGCGGCTCGGGTGGCGTCTCGCCGGCGCCGCCGCTCCACACCGCGCCGAGATCGAGGGCGAAGCGCTGCCCGGCGGCATCCCCCGGACGGGTGAAGGCAAAGACCTGGCGCCCCTGGTGACGGGCAACCTGCACGAGGATGTGCGCGGCGGCGCCGAAGCCGTAGAAGCCCAGGCGTTCGACCTCGACCGCCCGTTCGCCCGGCGGACCCGCGCCCGTCTGCTCGCCCGGGTGGCCCGAGCTCGCCTGCCCGCCCGCCAGGCCCAGCGCCATCCGATAGGCGCGGTAGCCGATCAAGCCAGCGCAGAGCAGGGGAGCCGCTTGCAGGTCCGGGTAGGCCGCCGGCAGAGGGAGGCAGAAACGCTGGTCGGCCACCGCGTACTCGGCATAGCCGCCGTCGATCTGGTAGCCGGTGAAGAGCGCCCGCTCGCACAGGTTCTCGCGTCCGGAGCGGCAGTAGCGGCAGGTGCCGTCGGTCCATCCCAGCCAAGGGACGCCGGCCCGTTCCCCGACCCGCAAGCGGTCGACGCCCGCGCCGGCCGCCTCGACCGTGCCGACGATCTGGTGCCCGAGCACCAGTGGCAGCTTGGGTTCGGTCAGCTCGCCGTCGACGATGTGCAGGTCGGTGCGGCAGACGCCGCAGGCGTGAACGCGCAGGAGCACCTGCCCAGGCCCCGGCTCCGGCCGTGGCATCTCGGTCTCCCGCAACGGCTGACCGGCGCGCTCGAGCACCATCGCCCGCATGGAAGGGAGCTTACCGCCGAACCCACTGCGTTCTGGGTCCGGGGCTTGCGGTAGATGGCGCCGAGAGGTGTTTGCCATGACCACGCTGATCGCCGATGCCGTCCATGCCGGCCGCGGCTTTCTCAGGAGTCCCGGGTTCACGCTGGCGGCGCTGCTCACCCTTGGCCCTGGGCATCGGTGCCAACAGCGCGATCTTCTCGGTGTTCCACGCCGTGCTGATGCGGCCTCGCCCCAGGTCTGGCCCGGGTTCGGGCCCCCGAAGTTCGGCCCGACCCTCAACCCCAAGACCGGCAAGCCCTAGACCTACAAGCAAGGCGGGGCCGCCCCTACTGCCACAATCCAAGTGTGCTACGCTTTGTAGGCACAATTAGAACAGGAGTGGCATCCATGGAACTGCTCGATGTCTTCACAGTACGGGATCTACGTCAGCGCTCGGGCGATCTGCTTCGCGATGCCGAAGAAGGCCGGTTGGCGCTGATCACGAAGCATGGTCGGCCCGCCATCCTGGCGGTGCCCTTCGACGAGCGCTTGCTCTCGCTAGGCGTTCACCACGCGCTGGCGCTTCATCTGTTCGAGGCAGGGCAGGTGACACTTTCCCAAGGCGCTAAGCTAGCTGGTCTTTCTCTCGAAGGCTTCATCGAGCTACTCGGGCAGGCAGGCATTACGGCCGTGGACTATCCGCCGGAAGACTTGGTGAAAGAGGTCGAGGCCGCTGGTTGAGCAAGGATTCGTCGGCCGAGCTTCTGATCGTGGCAGATGCCGGGCCGCTCATTGGACTGGCAAGAGTCGGACTCTTGGATCTACTGCGCCAACTCTACGCCAAGGTCGTGATTCCAAGCCAGGTGCTCGAAGAGCTGCAAACCTCGAAGGAGCGACCGGGCTCGCGGGCGCTCCTCGGAGCTGTCGAAGAAGGCTGGCTCGAAGCGACCTCCTTAGCGCGCAGCGAGGGGTTGGAGCTCCTGAGCTTGGCTCTCGGGCTCGGCGAAGCAGCTGCTATCCTGCTCGCGGGCGAGCGGCCTTGCCGTTTCCTCCTACTCGATGAACGCCGTGGCAGAAGGGTGGCCACCAATCGAGGGCTCCGCGTCGTTGGAACCGGTGGGATTCTCGTGGCGGCCAAGAAACAAGGGTTGCTGGCTCGAGTCTCCGATGTGCTCGATCAACTTGCCAAAGGAGGATACCGGCTCTCGCCAGAGCTCAGGAAGCAGATCCTGCTCCTTGCCGATGAAGGCGAAGACGTAGAGTAGAGCACCGCAGCAACTCGAATTGGCTCGAACCGGCGGACCCCGCCGGCTCGCGAGCAACTGAAAGGAGGAGTCCAGCGATGAAACTCACGAAGGCTACTTGTCTGGGAGGCACTCTGTTGCTCGCCGCCATGGCGGCTCGCGGCGCCCGGCCGCTCTTAGTGTGCAGCCCGGCCGGCAGCCCTCCCCAATCGCCGCGCAACGTCGATCCCGGGCAGAGTTCGCTCTACAACGGCCGTTCTTCCACCTCGATCGTCAGCAAGATCCCGTCGCGGGACTCGATCGTCTACAGGTCGCGCCCCGAAGGTCCAGAGCTGACCCTCTTGCGCTGCGACCAGCACTACCATTTTCCGATCGAGACCCCGCAGGGCTGCCCGGCCGACCGCGCTGCCGGTGGGAAGCCCGTGCCGGCAGCGCGGCCGACGCAGCCTGGAGACTGGATCGAGGTGCATACCGTCTATGCTGCCGTGGTCAGCCGCAAGGACTGCCTCGACGAGAATCTCAAGTGCTGCCTGGTCGGACCGTTCGTGGTGCGCGGTTTCAGCGCGAAGGTCACCTCCGGGGGCAACGTTCCCCCCATCATTCCCCCCATCGGGCGTCCGCTCGCCGAGTGGTCGGGTTCGAACACCGGCCCTGACCAGGATCCGAAAATCTGCAAGCCGCTTGCGGTCCAGTGGAGCTTCCAGCTGGGCTGCGGATTCGAGGTCCCCCTGAAAGAGCTGCCGGGCAAACCGCACGGTGCGCGGCCGGTGCAAAGCGGCGATCTCGTGAGCAAAGACCTCACCCTCGTGGTGAAGTAGCGCCCGTGGCGCCGGCGGTCTCGTCGAGAGCCAGGCGCAGGCGCCGGGCGATCTCCGCCAGGTCGGCGGCGCCGATGGTGAAGGGCGGCGCGATCATCACCAGGTCGCCGGCGCTGCCGTCGACGTGACCGACGTTCGGCCACACGATGAGGCCGTGGTGGAAGGCGCGCTCGGTCAGCCGCTCGGCGAAGCGGGAGGCGCGCGGGAAGGGCTCGCGGGTCGCGCGGTCGGCGACGAGCTCGATGCCGGCAAGAAGCCCCGCGCCCCGCACGTCGCCGACCGCGGGGTGCTCGCGGAGCTTGGCGAGCTCGGCGAAGAGCAGCGGAGACATCTCGGCGCAGCGCTCCACCAGCCGGTGCCGGCGGAGATAGCGCAGGGTGGCGACCCCGGCCGCGCAGATCACCGGCGAGTGCGAGAAGGTCTGGGCGTGATTGAAGGCTCCGCTGCCGCGCGCCAGGACGCCGGCCACCTCGCGGCTGGCGACCACCGCCGACAGCGGCGCATAGCCGCCGCCGAGCCCCTTGCCCAGCAGCAGGATGTCGGGCGCCAGGCCGTAGTGCTGGAAGGCAAACCACCGGCCCGTGCGGCCCATGCCGGTCATCACCTCGTCGGCGATGAGCAAGATCTCTTCCCGCCGGCACGTCTCGGCCACGCGCTCGTAGTGCTCCGCCGCCGGCACCACGGCGCCGCCGGAGCTGCCGAGGATCGGCTCGACGAGGAACGCGGCAACGCTCTCGGCCCCCTGGGCGGCGACCTCTTCGGCCAGCGCCTCGCCGGTGCAGGCCGGGCAACCGGGATGGCGGTAGGGGTCGGGGGCCGGGATGCGCGGGAAATCGGTGAGCAGCGGCGCGTAGGTCCTGCGGTAGTGCTGGCGTCCCGACAGCGAGAGGGCCGACAGGGTATTGCCGTGATAGGAAGGGTTGCGGCTGATCACCTTCCATTTGCTCGTCCGGCCGCGCTCGCACCAGTACTGGCGGGCCAGCTTGACGGCCGCCTCGACCGCTTCCGAGCCGCTGCACAGGAAATAGCTGTGGCGCAGCGGTTCGGGCAGGACCGCCGCCAGCTCTTCGGCCAGCTCCTCGGCGGCGGCGTTGGTGAACTGCGTGCCGTTGACGTAGGCGAGCTGCCGCGCCTGCGCGGCCAGGGCGCCGGCGATCTCCTCGACCCCGTGCCCGACGTTGGCAACCAAGGCGCCGCCGGCGGCATCGAGGTAGCGGTGGCCTTCCTCGTCGACGATCCAGGCGCCCTCCCCGCGCACCGCCTTGGCGAAGCCGCGGTCGAGCCGGCGATAGAAGAGAGGGGTTTCCGGGTAGCGGTAACGCATCGCGGCAGAGGCGGGACGAGGACAGCCATCATACCGCCCCGCGGCGGGACACGCGCTGGCCGCCCATAGCCGCCCATAGCCTCCTTGGCGCCGGGTCCCGAGGCGTGCAGAATCTGCCCATGCCAACCGAGGCGGCGGCGGGCGCCGCGCACCGACGTGGCCAGGTCTCCGCCGCCGCTCTCGCGCCCCGGCTGCAGGTGCTGGCCGCGGCCGCCCTGTTCTCGACCGGAGGGGCGGCGATCAAGGCGGTGCACTTTTCAGGCTGGCAAGTGGCGGCCTGCCGCTCCGGCATTGCCGCCCTGGCCCTCTTCATCCTGGCGCCGGCGGCGCGCCGCCGGCCGAGCGCGCGGGTCCTCGGCGTGGCGGCGGCCTACGCCGTGACCATGATCCTGTTCGTGCAGGCCAACAAGCTGACCACCGCGGCGAGCACCATCTTCCTGCAAGCCACCGCCCCGCTCTACGTGCTGCTGCTCGGGCCCTTGCTGCTGCGCGAGCCAATCCGCCGCCAGGATCTCCTCTACATGGCGGCCCTGGCCCTGGGTCTCGGACTGCTCGTCGCCGGCGCCGCCCCGGCTTCGGCGACGGCGCCCGACCCGCCGCGCGGCAACGTCCTGGGTGCCCTGGCCGGGCTGACCTGGGCCCTCACCATCATGGGCCTGCGCGGGCTGGCTCGCGGCTCCCCCGTCGCGGCCGCGGCCTCCACCGCGGTGACCGCCTCCTTCTGGGGCAGCGTGTTGGCCTGCGCCGCCTCCCTGCCCGCCAGCCTGCCACTCGCGCCGGGGCGGCCCACCGACTGGCTGGCGCTCGCCTTTCTCGGAATCTTCCAGATCGCCGCCGCCTACCTCCTGCTGACCCGCGGTATCGGGCGGCTGCGCGCGCTCGAAACCTCCCTGCTACTCTTGCTCGAGCCGGTGCTCAACCCGCTCTGGGCCTGGCTGGTACACGGCGAGCGTCCCGGGACATGGTCGCTCGCCGGCGGCGCGCTCATCCTCCTGGCCACCCTGGTCAAGAGCTGGCGGGACGCGACCAGCCAAGCTAGCGCGCGGCCCTGAGATCGCCGCGCGCGGGTGCGAGCCCGAACCAGACGGGTGGCTCTCTGGCCAGCGCCTCGGCCAGGGCCGAGTCCAAGCCGTAGACGTCGTTGCGGAACTGGACCGTGCCATCCCTGTCCACCCAGGCGGTCCAGTAGAGAATGTGGACCAGAATCGGATGCGGCACCGTGATCGTCGTCGTCCGCCCCGACGCGAGTTTTTCGTCGAATGCCTGCGGGTCCCATTTCGCACCGCCGTGCAGCAGGTATTCCGCCAGCTCCATCGGCTTTTCCAGGCGAATGCAGCCGTGGCTGAAGTCGCGTTCGGACCTGGCGAACAGGTGACCGCTCGGCGTGTCGTGCAGGTAGACGTCGAACTGATTGGGGAACAGGAACTTGATCCGTCCCAGCGGGTTGTCGCCCCCCGGCGGCTGGCGCAGCCGGTAGTGCGAGCCCGGGCGCCCGAGCTGGCTCGCATCGAGGCTGGCCGGATCGATCGGCGCCTCGTCCTCGCCCCAGCCCTTGACCACCTGCAGGCCCTTGCGCCGGAGATAACCGGGCTCGGAGGCCAGCTTGGGCGCGATCTCCTTGGCCACGATGGAGTCGGGCAGGTTCCACGACGGGTTGAGCACCACATAGGTCAGCTTGCCGCTGAAGATCGGGGTCTTGCTCTGCTCCTTGCCCACGACGACCCGCATCGCCAGGGCCACCCGTTCGCCCTCGACGACCTGCAAGCTGAAGTCGGGGACGTTCACCAGGATGTAGCTGGGGCCGAGGTCGCCGGGCAGCCAGCGCCAGCGCTCCATGTTGACCTCGATCTGCCGGATGCGCTCGGACAGCGGCACGTTGAGCGCCGCGAGCGTCTCGGCGTCGACTGTCTTTCCCGCCTCGAGGCCGTGGCGCTCGCGGAAGCGGGCCACCGCGGCGGCGACGTCCTGGTCGTAGACCGCGGCCCCGGCCGCGGTCGAGCCAGGAGCCGCGCCTGGCGTGGCAGGAGCGGCGGCGCCTGCGGTTGCGCCCGCGCTCGGCGCGCTCGGAAGATGGCCGCTGGCGGCGAGACGCGCACGCAGCGCCGCCACGCGCGGCCCCCGGTCTCCCGGCTTCAGGTCGGCCCCCGGCGGCACGCGCGGCCACCCGCCGCGAGCGGCCAGGGCGCGGAAGCCGGCGAGGGCCTGGCGCAGGCGGGCATACTCCGGGGACGGAGGCGCGAGCGCGGCAAGCGACGGCGCGATGCCGGTCCCGGTGGCGAGAGCGCGCTGCAGCACGACCTCGGGCGCGATGCGGCGCGGCTTGGTATACCAGTCGAATTGCGGCCGCAGGCGCCCGGAGGTGATCTCTTCGGCGACGGTGAGATAGGTATAGGTGAACTGGGCGTCCAGATCGACCATGCGGCCCGCGACCGCCGGATCGGCGGGCGAGCCGCGGCGCAGCGCCGCGCGCTCGTCGGCGATCAGCCTGGCGAGGTCCGGGCGCCTGTACCTGCCCGGATCGATCCCTTCGGCGGCCACGGCGTCGATGGCCCGGAGCAGCTCTTCGGCGAGCGGCAGCGGTCCGCGAGCGTCGCTCCAGGCCGGCTGATAGAGCCTCCGGCCGTAGAACCGGCCCATGTCCCGCCATCTCTCGCGCCCCGCGGAGTTGTCGCTCAGCCCCGCCGGCAGCGTCCTGGCCTCGACCGTGGCGCGGAGGAGCTGCCCGACGCTCATCGGCAGCGCCAGGTCGGTTGCGCGGTCACCGCGATTGCGCTTCTCTGCCGCGACCTCGCTTCGCCGGCAGCCGGCGACCAGCGCCAGCGCGGCGAGCAAGGCCAGCAAGGCAAGCGACGCCAGCATGGCGAGCGGAGCCCGCGCCGGCCGGGATGTCAGTTGTTTCATGGTTCCATTCCCCACTGCTTCTTCATCGCCGTCGTGATTGACTGCTTGACCTTGGCGAAATCGGCCCAGGGGTCGGCGGCGAGCGCCTCGAGCCGCCGCGGCAAGGTCTCGATGGTGAAGGTGTTGGCGCGCACCGGGGTATCGAGCTCCGCCCAGTCGAGCGGCGTCGAGACCGGCGCGCCGGGCCGGGCGCGGGTGGAGTAGGGAGCGATCGAGGTGGCTCCGCGCCCGTTGCGCAGGTAGTCGACGAAGATCTTTCCTTTGCGCCGGGCCTTCGACATGTTCGAGGTGTAGCGGTCCGGCTCGGCAGCCACCAGCCCGTCGGCCACCGCCTTGGTGAACGCCTTGGCCTCGTCCCAGCTATGCCGGCGCGCCAGCGGCAGCACCACGTGCAGCCCCTTGCCGCCGGTGGTCTTCAGGAAGCTGCGCAGCCCGGTGGCGGCCAGGAGATCGCGCAGCAGGAGCGCCCCCTCGACGATGCGCTCCCACTCCAGCCCCTCGTCGGGATCGAGGTCGAGGACCAGGTAGTCGGGCCGCTCGATCTGGTCGCGGTGCGCGCCCCAGACGTGCAGCTCCAGGACTCCCATCTGCACCAGGCCGATCAGCCCGGGGAGCGAGTCGACGGCCCCATAAGGGACGGTCTTGCCCTCCTCCTCGACGTCGACGCGGCGGATCGAGCTCGGGAACTGGGAGGTCATGTGCTTCTGGTAGAAGCACTCGCCTGCCTGGCCCTCGGGGCAGCGCACCAGCGTGAGAGGGCGGTCGGAGAGATGGGGCAGGATCCAGCCGGCGACCCGCTCGTAGTAGAGGGCCAGATCGAGCTTGGTGAACCCCCGGTCCGGATAGAGCACCTTGTCGGGATGAGTGAGCCGGACGCCGGAAAGTTCGACTGCCGCGCTCGCGCGCGTCTTCCCGCCTCCAGTCGTTCGCCGGGGGGCACCTGCCGCCGGCTTCTTTGCCGGCGCCGCCTCTGCCTTGCCCGCGCCCCGCCCAGTGCTCTTGCGCCTCCGCGTCTTGCCTGGCCCGGGGCCGCTCGCTGTCTCCTTGCCGTCCGCCACCGCTTCGAGGTCGGCCGGCTTCTCGCGCCGGATCTCGCGCGGCTCCTTGTCTTCGCGCAGCCCCTGGAACGAAGGGTGGCGCAGGATGCCGTCTTGCGTCCACTCCGAGAAGGCGATCTCGGCCACCAGCTCCGGCTCCGCCCAATGCGCGCCGCGCGCCGCCGCGCCGTGCGGCGGGTTGACGAAAGCGGGCGTCGAGCGCTCGAGCTCGTCGAGCCGGCGCCGCAGATCGACCAGCATCCGCTGCGAGAAGCCGGTTCCGACCCTGCCCGAGTAGACCAGCTCGCCATTGTCGTAGACGCCCACCAGCAACGCTCCGAGCCCGCTGCGCGCGCCCTCGGGATCGGTGAAGCCGCCGATCACGAATTCCTGTCGCTGCAAGCACTTGACCTTGAGCCAGTCGCGGCTCCTGCCGGAGTGATAGGGCTGCTCGGCGCGCTTGGCCACGGTCCCCTCGAGGGCATGCTGGCAGGCTTGGCGGAAAAAGCCCTTGCCCTGGCCCTGGACATGGTCGCTGAAGCGGATCGGCCCCGCGGCGCCGTCGAGCAAGGCCGCGAGCGCCGCCTTGCGGGCGGTCAGCGGCGCCCGCCGCAGGTCGTAGCCGTCGAGGTAGAGGAGGTCGAAGGCGAAGCAGACCAGATCGCCGTCGCGCCCCTCGGTCAGCGCGTTCTGGAGGGCCTGGAAGCTGGTCCTGCCGTCCGCCTCGAGGACCACGACCTCGCCGTCGAGCAGCGCGGACTCGACCGGCAGAGAGGAGGCCGCCTGCGCGATTCCCGGAAAGTGCGCGGTCCAGTCCTTGCCGCGGCGGGTGAGCAGCCGCGCCTTGCCGCCGCGCACCTCGCAGAGCGCCCGGTAGCCGTCGTACTTGATCTCGTGCAGCCACCCGTCTCCCTCCGGCGGCTCGGCGACCAGGGTCGCGAGCTGCGGCTCGAGCTGCCGCGGCAGCGCGGCCTTCCGCGCGCCGGGCAGGGCGGCGGCATCGATCTGATCGGCCCGATCGGTGGCGCCGCCTCGGGCGCGGGCGCCCGCTTTCTCCGGCCGGTTCGACTCCCAGACCCGTGGCGGATCGGCCGCGATCTCCTCGATCTTCTGGCCGCTCAGCACGCTCTCGGGGCGTTCGGTGAGGATCGCGTCGCCGCTGCCGGGCCGCGCCTCTTCGTCCCGCAGCTCCTTGATGAGCAGCCAGTTCTCTTTGTTCTCGCCGGCCCGCTCCCCGTGCATGCGGACCAGGGTCCAGCCGCCGCGCAGCTTCTCGCCGTGCAGCTGGAATTTCAGCTTGCCCGAGCGCCAGGCCTCGACCGGATCTCCCTCCGGGGTCCAGGTCCCTCTGTCCCACACCACCACCGTGCCGCCGCCGTACTCTCCCGGCGGGATGATTCCCTCGAAATCGCCATACTCGATCGGGTGGTCCTCGACCTGGACCGCGAGCCGCTTCTCGCCGGGATCGAGGCTCGGTCCCTTGGGCACCGCCCAGCTCCGCAGCACCCCTTCCATCTCCAGCCGGAAGTCGTAGTGCAGGCGGCTCGCCGCGTGCTTCTGGATGACGAAGCGCAGGCCTTTGCTCTTCGCCCTCTTCTTGCCGGCCCGGGACGGCTTCCCGGCCGGCTCGGAAGTGCGCGAGAAGTCCCGCTTCCGGCGGTAGGTGTTGAGCGGCATGGATCAGGCGCTCTGCCGCCGAGAGGTTGCGCGCCGCTTGCCGGCCGCGCGCGCGGGGCGCCGAGCAGGCCGGCGGGACGTCCCGGCGGCGCCCCCCGGCGCCATGGCTGCAGACGCTGCGGTCGCCGCGGCCGCTGCGGCCGCGCCGCGTGCGCCGGTGCGCGCGCGGCCTGCCGGTGCCTGGCGCCCGGCCCGGCCCCCCTCCTCGACGCTGCGCTTGAGCAGCGACATGAGGTCGACGACCTTGGCGCCGCGCTCGGCGCGCCGCGGGGCGGGAGCCTCGGGCGCGGACTCGAGCTGCCCGGACTTGACCCGCTCGTCGATCATGGCCATGACGTCCGCCTGGTAGTCGTCGCGGTAGCGCTCGGAGTTCCAGGCGGTGACCATGCCCTCGACCAGCCGCTCCGCCATCTCCAGCTCTTTCTCGCTCACCCCCTGCTTGCCGCGCGGCAGGTCGAGCTCCGCCGGATCGCGCAGCTCGTGGGCATAGCGCAGAAGGTCGAGGACGATGACGTCGCCCTCGGGAACGACTGCCGCGAGGTGCTGCTTGGTGCGGATGACGACCTTGGCGATGCCGGCCTTGCCGGTCCGGCGCAACGTTTCGCGCAGCAGGGCGTAGCTCTTGGCCCCGTTCTTGGCCGGAGCCAGGTAGTAGGGCTTGTCGAAGTAGAGCGGGCTGATCTCGGCGAGATCGACGAAATCGGTGATCTCGACGGTCTGGGTGGCTTCCGGGTTGGCGCGCGTGAGGTCGCCGTCGGAGAGGACGACGTATCGCCCGTGCTCGAACTGATAGCCGCGCACGGTGTCCTCCCAGGCGACCTCTTCCCCTGACTTTTCGTTGACGCGCTTGTAATGGATGGGCGCCATGTTGCGCCGGTCGAGCAGGTTGAAGTGGATCTCGTCGCGGGTCTCGGCAGAGTAGAGCCCGACGGGAATGTTGACCAGTCCGAAGCTGATGCTCCCT
The DNA here is from genome assembly GCA_035544895.1 of Thermoanaerobaculia bacterium. Lineage (GTDB taxonomy): Bacteria > Acidobacteriota > Thermoanaerobaculia > Multivoradales > UBA5704 > JASLEW01. The sequence continues at coordinate 76,363 of DASZZM010000016.1, read as the reverse complement.
TTCCAGATCGATCGCGCCATGTCTTCTTTTCTCCTCCGCCCTCTGCTCGCCCTGGTCTTCCCGGTTGATGGTACATGTGCCGCCGGCCCGAAGGCCCGAGTACCGGTAGGTTCCTGGAAATCGCAAGATGCATGCCGCGGGCGCCGGTGCCGAGCCGCGCACGGGCGCGCTGGTCCGCACCTCGGCTCGCTTGTAAGCCCTACAAGGCGCGCATGGCATAGTCTCTCCTCGGAGTCGCGGCCGAATCTTCGGAGGCAGGAGATGCAAAGGATCGTGATCCTTGCCAGCGCTTTATGCATTCTCGGCTGCGGCAGACCCGCGGCCGACCAGCCGAAGGGTCCTGCCCCTGGAGCCGGTGGGGCGGCCGGCGGCCCGCCGCCGATCGAAGTCCAGGCCGAGAAGCTCAATACCGGCCTGGCCGGTCCGGACGTGGCGCTGGCGGCCAAGGTCAAGGAGCGGCTGGCGGCCGATTCCGGGCTGCGGGCGTTGCAGATCGACGTCGACGCCCAGGGCGGCCGCGTGACCCTGTGGGGCAAGGCCAACACCGCGGAGGCCAGGGCGGCAGCCGGCAAGCTCGCCAAGGCGACTCCGGGCGTCACCAGCCTGTCCAACCTGATCACCACCCTCAAGACCGCGGCCGCGAGCCAGCCCGCCAGCGCGCCGAAGCAGAAACAGTAGGCCCCCCCCCAACTCCGGGTCCGGAAATTGCTACCACTCCCACTCGCGCCGCCGGCGTCCATGCCGCCGGCCTGTTCGCACGAGGAGAGCCATCATGAGAGCACAACGCTTCCTTGCCCCGGCGGGTCTCTGCCTTGCCCTGGTCGCGCTGCCGCTCGCCTGCAGCCACGAGGGTCAGCCGCCCGCCGTCCAGACGCAGAAGGACGCCCAGGGCAACGAGCACATCGATATCAACAAGCAGCAGATCAAGCGCAACCTCGATCAAGCTGGACAGGAGCTGCGCAAGGACGCGAGCAACCTCGGCCAAGCCGTCGAGCGTGGCGCCCAGAAGCTCGACGAGCATCTCGGCCCGGCAGCCCGCGATGCCGCCTTGATCGCCCGCGTCAAGACTCGCCTGGTCCGCGCCCCGGACCTGGGCGGCATCCACATCGGCGTCGACGCCAAGGATGGAAGAGTCACTCTCACCGGCACCGTTGCCACGGTCGAAAAGCGCGCCGACGCGGAAAGAATCGCCGCCCGCACCGAAGGCGTCCGCGCAGTCGACAACCAGATCCAGGTGGGTCCAGTCGGCTAAGCACTGAGGCGCTGAGCGTGCGCCACCGCTCCCCGGGTGGCGCCAGCCCGCCTTTCCGTGCTACAAGACCGCACTGACCGATTCGCGTTCGATTTCCCGGGCAGGCTCCGGCCGGGAGCCGAGGTACCGACGATCTCTCGGGCGGCGCCGTGTCTCGCCTGCCATGCCGCCGGGGTGGGCCCCTCTTCCCTCGGCGCGGCCGTGGAAGACGACCGGTCAGAGGAGAGACGAATGCGGCCAGGAAAGCGACAAGATGCCAGGACGAGGCGTCGCCCCGGCAGCGCGGGGGCGGGCGGGGCAGGAGATCATGCTTCCCGGCTCGCCCGTGCCCGGCGCGCGCTCGCCGGCGCGGCGCTCGCCGCCCTTGCCGTGCCCGCTCTCGCGCAGACCGGCGCGGGCGGCACGACACCTCCTCCCGACAAGGGCTTCGCCACGGTGACGGTCGATCTCGACGGCGGCTCCTTCGACCAGGTGCTCCCTTTCGATCGCAGCTTCGTGATCTCCGGGTCCGTCGACGACCGGGTGGTGACCGTGGACGTCGACTTCATGCAGTCCCGGCGTGACTTCGTGGCCACCGTCGATCCGAACGATCCCGACGGGGCGCCGCGGTGCTTCGGTCCTTCCCGCGCGGCCTCGCAACGCCGCCGGCAGGCTGCCGGCAAAGACGCGGCCGGCAGGATCCAGGCGGGAGGAGACTCCATCGAGTGTCCTCCCTGGCAGCCGCGGCTGCCCTTGCGCTGGGCCACGGAGCCCGCGGGCCCGCCCACCGGCAAGACCGTCAACTTCCGTATCGTGGCTCCGCCCCTGCAAGCGAGCAGCTACTACGTGTTTCGCTTCAAGCGCGGCAGGGTCCTCGATCCCGCCGTCCTCCAGGACTTCCACCTGCGGGCGCGCGCGGCGAGCGAGAGCGTCCTGGGCGAGCGCATGCGGGCCTATGAAGGAGACCTGCGGCAGAACTGGGACCATCCCGACAAGGTCAAGGGGCCGTTGAACTTCCTGCGCGACGATACCGAGCGGCTGCGGCTCGAGATGATCAAGGCCTTGCAGGAGACCGCGGGACGCCGTCTCAAGCTCAGGACCCAGCGCACCTACCTCAACGATCAGCTCACGCCCGCCGAGCTGGCCGAGTACCGGTCTCTTTTTCTCCGCGAAATCAGCGCAGTCCTCGAACCCTGGACCCGGGTCGTCCTCAACCAGTTGGCGCTCGACCTCGGGCCCTCCGGCGCCGGGCGCCAGCGTCCCGCCTCGCAGGAGCTCAAGGACTCGCTCGATCTGCTGCACGAGCAAGCCAGCTCCCCCAGCGCGCCCCTGGCCAAGCTCCTGCGCGCCCTGCGGGCGAAGTCGGCCGCGGCGAAGCCGACGCCGGAAAGCTCCCTGGCCGCCGATCTGCTCAAGACCCACGCCAGGGAGCTCGAGATCCTGGAGTACGGCAACGATCAGCGCCTGCGCCTCGCGGTCGGAACGGACCCGCGCGCGGTCACGCCGCTCGACCAGGCGCTGGCCCAGGGCGGCGATCCCGGCATGGCCGCGGCCAGAGCGGCGGTTTACGGCGCGGCGCGCGACCAGCTCGCGCGGCTGAGCGACTGGCTCGGGGAGCTGCTCGCCAGCAGAGATGGCGGGCCTCTCGCGGCTCTGCTCGCGGAAGGAGCCCTGCAGGCCGCGGATCTCGGCTCGACCGGGTCGGGTCTCGCGGCGGTCAAGGACCTGTCGCGCCTGGCGGCGCGGCAGGCGGACGGCCTGGCGGCCGCCAACAGTGCCATCGACAGGAGCTGGCAGGCCCGCGCCGCCGCGCTCGACGACATGGTCAGCCAGGTCGAGGTCGAAGCCCGCCAGGTCGGCGTTCTGGTCAGCACCTCGACCGTCGGCAGCTTCACGACCTACCAGAAACAGTACATCAGCGTCGATGCCGGCTTCCTTTACGTGCCGCGCCTGAGCAGCGCCGTCCCTTATATCGGCACCAACATCTACCTGCGGCCGGTCAACAAGAACGCACCCTTGAGAGAAGCGGGCGGCTTCGGCCGGAGGTTCGCCTTCACTTTCGGGCTGACCGTGACCTCGATCGCCGACTCCAGCCCGGTGACCCGCAAGGACCTGTTCACTAACTATTCGTTGCTGCTCGGCGGCGGATACCGCGTCACCGACTCGATCCGTCTGGGAGCCGGCGCCCTGATCTTTCATCGGGAGAGCCCGAACCCGCTGATCACCCGCGAGACCTTGACTTCGAGCCCTTACATCTCCCTCTCCATCGACTGGGACATCTTGTCGGCGTTTCGCGGCTTTGGCAAAATCTTCGGCGGTTGACCCTAGGAGAGATCCCATGTCCATTCGCATCCTCGCCAACCTCCAGGCCTCGCCCGCCACCGTGACCCTGCCGGCCACGGTCGACCTCCTGCAGCGCCTGGCCAGCGACAAGCCTTCCGAGAGCGTCACCGTGGAATACTCGCTGGAGGAAGGCAACGTTTATTTTGCCAGCGGCGCGAAGACGGAGATTTTCGACGAGGTGTCGGTTTTCCAGACCGGGACCGCGATCGATCACCGTGTCTCGCTGATCATCGGCGCCGGTCCGGCGACGGACCAGGTCGAGATCGATCAACTTATCAGGGACGCCGACGGGGGAGAGCAGCGCGACGTGACTTCGGTGACCATCCAGGCAACCTCATGACCTGCCGGCGCAATCGATCCGGGAGCGGACTCTTGGCGGCCGGCCTCGGGCTTGCGCTCGCGGCCGCCGGCTGCGGCTACAATCATAACGACTACTCTGCTCCGACCGACCCCGCCAAGGCTTACATCACCCTGACTGCCGGCGGGCCGGCGGCCTGTTCGCCGCCGCCGGGCGCCGCGAGCTGCCTGCCTGCCGACGGGCTTTCCAACGTGCTGCTGACGGCGCGGATCTCTGCCGACTCGACCAGCCGATTGATCGCTTTTTCCACCTCGGCAGGGTCCTTCGCCGGCGCCGGCGGCGACGGCACCAAGGCGGAAGTGACCATCGACAACTCGGGCTCGGCTACGGTCCAGCTGGTCAGCGCCAAGCAGGTGGGGACCGCCATCATCAATGCGCAGGTCAAGGACAAGCCCCAGGTTGCTGCCAGTCTGATCGTCGCCTTCGTGGCACCCGATCAGAACAGCGTGATTCAGTCCCTCTCCGCCCCCGCGGCGGCGCCCGCCGACGGCGCGACGCCCAACCTCATCACCGTCCAGGTCTCGCCCAATCTGGGGCCGGCGAACCGCGTGGTCACCTTGACGACCACGGCCGGAAGCTTCACCGCCGGCTCGCCGGCCACCAACACCACCGTGACCGCCGGTGTAGACGGCAAGGCCACGGCCGTGCTCTACAGCCCGGGCACTCCGGGGAAGGCGGTGGTGACCGCCAGCGTCTTCCAGAGCTCCAAGCAGGCCGTCATCACCTTCTCTCCGGCGCTGCCGGACGCCATCCTGGTGCAGCTCAGCCAGGCCAGCGTACCGGACACGCTCAGCAGCAGCGTCACGATCACCGCCCAGCTGGTGCGCAACATCGGGACGGTCACCCCGAACACCATCGCATCCTTCGACGTGCGCGACAGCAAGGGAGTGCCCTTCGGAGTCTTCACCTCCATTCAACCGAGCAACGCCTCCGGCGTCGCCACGGCGGTCTTCTCGCCAGGCGGCGGCGGCCACACGGGCAGGGCCACGGTCACCGTTACAGTTGCCGGCAGCTCCGTCTCCGGGCAGAACTTCCTCGTCGTGGTGGCGCCGGGCTAGAAATTCGCACGGCCGGCGCCGGCGTGCGGATTCATGGATTATGGATCGATCCATTTGGATCGTTCCCATGCTCCGTTTGCCTTTTCCACAGTGATCTATCGCGATCTGTGCCTGGCACATGCCTTGCCTTCCAGGCTCATACGGGTCATAACAGAAATGATCGGAAGGATGCCCTTGGCTTCGATAACTGCGGTGGCTGCGATGGCGGCGATGACCGCGCTGGCTGCGATAGCCGCGCTGCTCGCCGGACCGCGACGTCGACCGCTGCTCCTGTCTCTAGCCCTGGGGCTCTGCGCGCCTGCCGTCTCCGCCCTGGCGCCCCCGGCGCCGCTGGCTCCGGACGCCGCCGCCCCCGGCGCCGCCACGCCTCTCGCGGACCTCTTCGCCCTGCGTCTGATCACTCCCTGGCAGATCCGCCACGGGGCACACACGGTGCGGGTGCGCGTTCAGGCCTACGCCCCCCATGACGGGCGCCCCGCCGCGGGAGTCGATCTCCGCCTGGAGCTGGCGCGCGACCGCGAGGGCCGCGGCCATGAAGAGCCTCTTGTGCGCACCGCGACCACCGGCCGCCAAGGCGGAGCGCTGTTCGACCTTCCGGTCACGGCGGGGCTTGGACGCGCCATGCTGACCGTCACGGTCACCGGGAGCCGCCGCGGCTTCTCGCGCACCGTGACGTCATGGCTGACCGGCGCGGGGTTCTCCGCGCTACTCGCCACCGACAAGCACGGCTATCAACCGGGTCAGACGGTCCACATCCGCGCCCTCTGCCTCGACGACGAGCGGAGGCCGGTTGCGGGCCGCGAGCTGAAGCTGCGGGTCGTCGATCAGGACGACCAGCCGGCGGCGATCCTTTCGCTCCGCACCTCCCGCTTCGGCATCGCGCAGGCCGACTGGCGCCTTCCGGCCCTGGTCAGGGAGGGGACCTACCTCCTCACCCTGGTCGAAGGCGACGACTTGGTTGCCATGGCGGCCGTGGAGATCAGGCGCTACGAGCTCCCCCGCTTCGCCGTCCTGGCGCAACCCGCCGGCGCCTTCACCATGCTCGGCGACACGCCGCGGGCCGAGATCGCGGTGCGCTCGCGGCTCGCCGAGCCGATCGCCCGGGCGGCGGTCAAGATCTATCGCCGCCGGGACGCCGCCGGCGCGGCCGCGTCGCCGATCGGTTCCGGGCTCACCGGATCCGACGGCAGAGTGCTCGTCGATCTCGATCTCGCCGCCGAGCAGGGCGACCTGCGGCAACGGGACTCCTATCCCGAACCCTATTCGGATGTCGACTTGGTGGCGGTGGCCAGCCACCCGCTCACCGCCGAGGTCCAACGCAGCAGGTTTCGCCTGCGCTTGAGCCGCGACGCCGTCCATGTCCATGTCTTCTCGACCGGCGTGTCCTATGTCGGCGAGCACAGCTTCGTGACGACCTCCTACCCCGACGGCAGGCCGGCGGAGTGCGACGTCGAGCTCGCCGCCGCGGGGGCGGCCGGCCCTCCCCTGGCGCGCCTCCGTACCAACCGCTTTGGGATCGCTCGGCTGGAGCTGCCGGCGCGGGCGCGGCACCTGCTCGTACGGGCGCGCGACGCGGCCGGCCGCGACGGGGTGCTGGACCTTCCGCGCACCGCCTGGGGCGATCGGGGCGAGCCGCCGTTGACGCTCACGGCGCCGCGCCATCTCCTCCACCCGGGCGAGCCGCTCACCGTCGAGCTGGCCGCAACCCGGCCCTTCGCCAGGCTCGTCGTGGAAGTCGAGCGCAACGATCAGATCCTCGCCAGCCGGCTCCTGCCGCGCATCGACCGGCGCCGGAGCCTGGTCTTCCCCTATCAACCGGCTTTCCGCGGCCCGCTGGGCGTGCACGTCTACCTGCTCACTCCTCCGTCCGAAAGTCTGGCCGTCGCCTCCGCCCAGCTCGCCGTGCTCTACCCGGATCGCCGTCCTCTCGTGGTCGCGATCCGCGGCGATCGCCGGCGCTATCGCCCTGGCGAAACCGCCGCCCTGACCCTCCAGGCCGGAGGGCGCCGCGCCGGCGCGCCGGTTGCCTTCGGCGTCGCCATCGTCGATCGCGCGGTCGTCGATCGCGAGCGCTCCGAGGGTGAGGTTGCCGCCACCGCCCATGAAGGCGAGGGCGAGGGCGAGGAGGACGAGATCCCGGACCTCGATCCCCGGGGTTACCGCAGCATCGCGGGCTGGACGGCCTCCCGCCTGCGCGAGCTCGACCCGCATCGGCCCTACCCGCAGGAGCTCGACCTGGTTGCCGCCGCGGTCCTCCTCTCGCCGCCGCCGCTGGCCACCAACCAGTCCACGCCGCTCGGCGAGGAGACGACCTCGTTCAAAGAGTTCTTCGCGGCTCAGCTCGGGCCCTTTCTCGCCGCGGTCGAGGCCGCCTGGAAGCAAGGCGGCGTGGTGCGCGACGTGGCCGAGCTGAGGTCCCGCCTGGCACGCCTGGGCTTCGATCCCGAGCGGCTGCGCGACCCGTGGGGGACCGGCTATCGCTTCGTCCTCGGCACCAACTATGACGGGCGCCAGACCCTGACCGTGGTCTCGGCAGGGTGGGACCGCACCTTCGACACTCGCGACGACTTCACCGTGCGCTGCGAGACAGGACCGGCTCATCTCGCCGAGCTCGGCCGCGCCATCGACCGCGCGGTCCGGCGTGCGTTCGTCGAGAGGGGACAGTTCCTGGCCGGCGAGAGCGAGCTTGCTCTCGAACTGGCGCGAGACCACGTCGATCTCGCGCGGGTGGTCGATCCCTGGGGCGAGCAGCCGCGCCTGGAAGCCGACGTGAGGTGGCGTGACTACGTCCTCCGGCTGCGCAGTGGAGGCCCCGACCACCGCTTCGAGGCGCCCGACGAGCCCTCGGACGATATCGATCTGTGGACCGCCAGACTCGACTACTCAAAGACCTGGCGCAAGCTGCTGGCCGCGGCCTCGGCGCGCCACTTGCAGCGCACGGGGAACCTGCCCTGCACCCCGCAGGACGTCCGCCAGGCCCTCGCGGAAGTGGGCGCCGACCTGGACGGCTGGCGCGACCCGCGCGGGCATGCCATCCGCTTCGACTGCCGGCGCGATTCCGCCTACGGCACCCGTCCTGTCTATGCCGGCGCGAGCCGCGCGGCGCGGCTCGCGGCCGTCACCGAAGAGACGGAGACCCTGCGCATGTTCACCGTCGGCCGCGACGGCATCGCCGGGACCGAGGACGACGAGGAGCTCGAGCGCATCGTCCGGCCGCTGTTCACGCGCACCTCTGCGGATGTGCCCGCCGCGCCCGCCGGCACCCCGGGCGCAACCGATCCCGCGGCCGGTCTGCGCAGCGAGGGCACCGGCAGCATTCGCGGGACGATGCGCGACGTCCGGGGTTCGGCGCTCCCCGGCGTCACCCTGAGCCTCGTCCCCGAGGGGGGCGGCGAGAGCCGGGAAACCGTCTCCGACGAGACCGGACAATTCTCCTTCGGCCTCCTTCCCGCCGACACCTACTGGCTGGTCGCCGGGCTCGAAGGCTTCGCGGCGACCCGCATGCTGGTCGAGGTCGACAGCGGGGAGACGACCGAGGTCACCCTGCGGCTGCGGCCGTCGCCGCTCGAAGAGAGGATCACCGTGACAGCCAGCTCCCCCGTGCGGCAGCCGGCCACCGTCTCTCCGGCGCGGCCGGCGGAGCCGAACCGGTTCACTCCCAGGCTGCGCCAGGACTTTCCCGAGACGCTCTTGTGGGTGCCGGAGCTGGTCGCCGACCGCCGGGGGAGGGTTCGCCTGCCCGTGCCGCTGGCCGACTCCATGACGACCTGGCGAGTCGCCGTCCTGGCCTCGACCCTCGACGGCCGGCTGGGCCGGGCCGCCGCGGATCTCCAGGTGGTCCAGCCGCTCGCGGTCGATCTCGACCTGCCGCCGAGCCTCACCGCCGGCGATCAGCTCGCCGTGCCGCTGTTGGTCGACAGCCGGTCTCCAGGCAGCCGGCGCGTCAAGCTGAGCCTCGAGGTCCCGGCCGGCGTCGAGGCCGGTCTTGGCGGCGCGGATCATCTCGACCTTGGCGCGCAAAGCGCCGGGCGTCTCGACCTGCCGCTGCGCTTCACACAGGCCGGCACGATGAAACTGCGCGCCCGGGCACGCGGCGGCGCTGGGGAGGCGGACGCGGTCGAGCGCTCGGTCGGCGTCCGCCCCGACGGCCTGGAGCGAGCCAAGGCCTACGGCCGCCTGCTGCGCGCCGGCGAGGCGCTCGAGTTCGGGCTGGCGCCCGACCTTCTGGCCGGCTCGGCACGGCTCGAAGTGCGCCTCTATGCCGGATTTTCGGCCCACCTCGCGACCGCGGCGCGCCAGCTCCAGGGAAGTCCCCGGGCCTGCGCCGAGCAGCAGGTTTCAGCCGCCACTCCCGACCTGCTCGCGATGGCGGGTGCGAGCGCGGCGGCGGGACCGGCCGCCGCAAGGGTCCGCGCCGAAGCGGCCGAGAGGCTCAGCGCGGCCGTTGCCGGACTGTCGTCTTTCCGCGACCCCGAGGGAGGCTTCGCCTACTGGCCCGGCTCGCCCGCCGACCTGGCTCTGACCGCCTATGTCGTGCAGTTCCTGGCCGAGGCCGGGCGGTCCGTGCCGGTCGGTCCTCAGGTGCTCGGCGGAGCCGTGGAGTTCCTCGCCCAGGCGCAGCGTGGCGACGGGCTCTGGGACCCCCCGCTGCGGCGGCTTCCGCACCGCGGCGAGCGCGGCCGCGCCCTCTCCGCGTGGATTGCGCATGCCCTGGCCCTCGCCGGGACGCCAGGGGGGCCGCTCCCCGAGCCCGAGCGGCAGATCGCCCGCCAGGCGGCCGAGCGGGCGCTGGGCTCCCTCGCGCCGGACCTGCCGCACCTGACCGATCCCTACCCGCTGGCCTGCGCCGTGCTCGCCTATGCCGCCCTCGGGCGCGCCGGCGCGGAGGATGCCGGCCGGGCGGCCGAGCGCCTGCGCGAGCTGGCCCACGAGGAGGCCGGCGGCCGGTTCTGGGACCTGCAGAGCAACACACCGTTTGCCGGCTGGGGGAGCGCCGGCCGGCTGGAGACGACTGCCCTCGCGGTCCAGGCCCTGCTCGCCGGGCGCTCCGGATTCGGCTCCGCGCCCGATCCCGCCGCCGGTCCCGCCGCCGAGGCGGGCCTCGTCTACCTGCTGCTGCACAAGCGGCCGGACGGCGGCTGGGGCTCCACGCAGGCGACCGCGCAGGCGCTCCGCGCGCTCGCCGACGGTCAGGGCATGGCGGCCGGACAACGCACGGACAATGCGGAGCGGGGGGGACAGGGGACACCGCGGCCGGCGAATCGGAGGCGCCGCGCGCCGCTCGAGGTCGACCTGGACGGCATCCCGGTTGCGCACCTGACGGAGAGCGAGCTCGACCCGCTCGTCCCTTGGTCGCTCACGCTGGGCGAGCCGCCGGCCGATCTGGCGCCCGGCCGCCATGTCCTGACCGTGCGCGGCGGCGCGGGCGTGCCGCCGGACGCGGGCGCCGACTGGCGGCTGCTCGAGGTGGTGGTTCACGAGAGCCTGCCCTGGAGTGACGCGCAGGGCGCGCAGGAAGGCACCGAGAGCGGCGGAGCAGGGGCGCCGTCCCCGGCCCCTGTCGCGTCCAGCCCCTCCCTCACGCTGTCCGTCGACTGCTCGCCCCTCGCGGCGCCCGTCGGGGAGGCGGTCACCTGCCAGGTCCACGCCGAGCGCGTCGGCTTTGCCGGCTACGGCATGCTGATCGCGGAGATCGGCTTGCCTCCACGGGTGGAGGTCGACCGCCAGGCCCTCGACGCGTTCCAGGCCGGCTCCTGGGACTTCTCGGGCTATGAAGTCTGGCCGGATCGCCTGGTGGTCTATCTCTGGCCGCGCGCCGGCGGCCTGAGCTTTCCGCTCACCTTCCGGCCGCGCCTGGCGATGCGGGCCAAGTCGCTGCGGTCGGTGCTCTACGACGGCTACAACCCGGAAGCGCGCGTGGTGGTGCCGCCGCGGCTCTTCGAGGTCCGGGCGCCGGAGCCGGCCGCGGGCTCCACGGCCGGCGGACTCACGACTACCGGCGGCACGCCGAGGTCGCGCACGGCCTTGTTGAAGGCGGCGACGTCGCGGTCGAGCAGGACGCGCAGCTCGGCGCGCAGCCCGGAGAGCTGAGCGTCGAGCTCGGCGAAGCGCTTCTCCTCGGCGGCGGTCGGCCTGGCGTCGGCGCTGGCCACCACGCCTGCCAGGGCGGCGAACTGGAAGTCGAGCATCGGCGTATAGACCAGTGAGTCCTCGTCGGCCTGCAGCTCGGGATTGAGCAGCTTCCCGGCGACGCCGTCGAGCTTTGCCGCCAGCTCCTTGGCACGGACCTGCAGGCCGCCGTCCTTGCCGAGCTGCGCCGCCCGCTGTGCCAGGCCGTGGAGCTGGGCCTTGACGTCGCGGATGCGGCGGATCAGCTCGTGGGTCTCGGCGAGCCGGGCGTGAATGACCGAGAGCAGCTCCGCCTGGCGCTCGAGATCGGCTGCCGGCGCCGGCGCCCCCGGGTTGGCCTTCACCTCGGCCTTCTCCTCCAGTGTCCGCGCGCCCACCCGCAGGCGCACCCTGTAGGTGCCCGGGCCGACCTTGACGCCCGCCGGCGGATAGTCGTCGTAGACGTACTTGGGCACGATCAAGCTGGGCTCGGCCATGCGCAGGTCCCAGGCGAAGCGGTTCAGGCCTGCCCTGGGCGCCAGCGGCGTCTCGCCCGTCTCTTCGTCGTCCGCCGCCTTCTCGGCCTCGGCAACCGCGAGGTCCTTCTCACGCTTCTGGTTCGAGAAGCTGCGCAGCACCCGCTTGCCGTCGCCGGTCAGGATGTCGATCGAGACCAGGTCGGCTTTCGCCGGCTCGTCCGCCAGCCAGAAGTCGATCACCACGCCGGGCGGCGGGTTCTGACCGAGGTGCGAGCGCAGGGCCTCCTGGGCGTCCTGCTCGGCGGCGTCGCTGCGCGCCGCCGGACGCGGCGGGAACAAGTGTACGGGCTGGCCCGCGATGCGCGGCTCCCAGCGGCGCAGGGGAGTCAGGTCGTCGAGCACCCAGAAGGCCCGTCCCTGGGTGGCCACCACCAGGTCGCTCCCCTTGACCTGGAGGTCGGTGATCGGCACGCGCGGCAGATTGAGCTGGAAGGGCTGCCAGGATGCGCCGTCGTCGAAGGACACGTAAATCCCCCGCTCGGTGCCGGCGTAGAGCAGGCCGCGCCGCACCGGGTCGGCCCGTACCACGCGGGTGAATGCGCCCGGCGGAATGCCGGCGCCGATCCTGGTCCAGGTCTTGCCGTAATCGCCGGTCTTGTAGAGGTAAGGCGTCGGGTCCTCGAATTTGTAGAGCGTCGCCGCCAGATAGGCGCCGGCACGGTCGTGCGGCGATGCCTCGAGGGAGTTGATCTGGATCCACTCCGGCAGGCCCTTGGGCGTCACCTTCCGCCAGCTCTGGCCGCCGTCGCGGGTGAGGTGCACCAGGCCGTCGTCGCTGCCCACCCAGAGGGTGCCCGGCTCGTGCGGCGACTCGGCGATGGCGAAGATGGTGTCGTAGACCTCGACGCCGGTGATCTCGAGGCCGATCGGGCCTCCCGAGTACCCCTGCTTGCTCTTGTCGTTGCGCGTCAGGTCGGGGCTCGCCTCTTCCCAGGTCTCGCCTCCGTCGCGGCTGCGCAGCAGGAGCTGCGCGGCGTGGTAGAGGACCCGCGGGTCATGGCGCGAGAGCAGGATCGGCGCATTCCAGTTGAAGCGGTAGCGCAGGTCGCGGGCCGCCTGGCCGTCGATCTGCTGCGGCCAGGCGGTGACCTCGCGGGCCTGCCGGGTGCGGTGGTCGTAGCGCGTCATCAGGCCGCCGTAGTTGCCGGCATACACCACCTCGGGGTCGCGCGGATCGGGCGCCACCCAACCGCATTCGCCTCCGCCAACCGGGTGCCAGTCGGCCGCCCCGATGCCCTGGCCGGGCGCGGCGCTGGGAATGCCGATGGTGGTGTTGTCCTGCTGTGCGCCGTAGATCCAGTAGGGGGTGCGGTCGTCGGTGGCGACGCGGTAGATCTGCGCCGTCGGCTGGTTCTCCACGCTCGACCAGGCGCGGCCGCCGTTGTAGGTGACCCTGGCGCCGCCGTCGTTGCCGAGGATCATGCGGTTGCCGTCGTCGGGGTCGATCCACAGGTCGTGGTTGTCGCCGAAGCGCGACCCGATCATGGCGAAGGTGCGGCCGCCGTCGATCGACTTGTTGAGCTCGACGTTGGGGAGATAGACGGTATCGGCGTTGCCGGGATCGGCATAGACCCCGCTGTAGTACCAGGCGCGCTGCCGCAGCTTGTGCGCCGAGCTCGTCCGGGTCCACGTCTCGCCCCCGTCGTCGCTGCGCAAGAGGCCGCCTTGCGCCGCCTCGACGATCGCCCACACTCGCCCCTCGCGCGCGCCGGAGGCCGCCACGCCGATGCGCCCGACGGTCCCGCTCGGCAAACCCCCTTCGAGCTTCGTCCAGGTCTCCCCGCCGTCCCTGGAGCGGTAGAGACCGCTGCCCGGCCCGCCGCTTTCGATCGACCAGGGGCGGCGGACGGCCTGCCAGAAGGCGGCGTAGAGGACGCGCGGGTTGTGCGGGTCCATGGCGAGATCGCAAGCGCCGGTCCTGTCGTCGACGAAGAGCAGCCGCTGCCAGCGCTTGCCGCCATCGCGCGAGCGGTAGACGCCGCGCTCCGAGTTGCTACCCCAGGCGTGCCCGAAGGCGGCCACGTAGACCGTCTCCGGGTCGCGCGGATGGACGACGACGCGCGCGATGTGCTGCGTCTCGTGCAGCCCGGCGTTGACCCAGGTACGGCCGGCGTCGGTGGACTTGTAGACCCCGTCTCCCGCCTCGACGTTGCCGCGCAGCTGCGACTCGCCGGTGCCCACGTAGAGCACGTTGGGGTCCGACGGCGCTACCGCGATGGCGCCGACCGAGCCGCTGCCGAGAAACGAGTCGGAGATCGGCTCCCAGTGCCCCCCGCCGTCGGTCGTCTTCCACACCCCGCCGCCGGTTGAGCCGAAATAGAACACCAGCGGCTGGCCGCGCACGCCGGCGACCGCGACGACCCGCCCCCCGCGGTACGGGCCGATGCTGCGGTAGCGCATGCCCGCAAACGCCTCGTCCAGCACGATCCCGCCCTTAGTGCTCCCAGACCCTTTCGCCGCCGCCGCGGCATCGCCGGACGCCGCGAGCCATGGCACGGCAAGGCAGAGCAGCGCCCCTCGACTGAGTCGTCGCATGCAACGAGTCATTCCGGCCCTCCTGGTCAGGTCAAGGTAACCGGAGACGATTCTAGCGTGTCCGCGGCCTGGACTGGCCGGGGCCGTGTTTTCAATCTGCTAAGCTTGCGGGACACCAGCCCAGGAGACGGTATGGACGAGAATCAACCTCCCAAGTCCGGGGCGGCGCCCTCGGGAAGCGACGAGGGCAATGGCCCCGGGGCCATTCCGGGCGATCCGCCGGCAAGACAGGTGACGCTCGGACGCGCCGCGGTTCCGCCCGACCTCAACGATCCCGAGCGGCGGAAGGCCTGGGGGCTTCCGGCTGACGAGGAATCACCCGGCGACTACATGGTCGAGCTCAATGTTGCGCACCAGGGTGGACTGCGGGCGGCAAACTTTCGCTTCGCCAAGCTCTACGCGAGGGTGGTGGCCGACGAGAAACGCAAACCGATCAGAGTGGGACAGACCTACTTCCACTGCCGCATTTCCGTAAAAGAGTGGCGAGAGCTCATCGATCTCGACGAGAATCTCTCGGAGGCCGACTACGAGACCGCGGAGCCGGCGGGCGGTGGGAGCGGCGGCCGCCCGGCAGGCGAGCCCGCCGCGGACAGCGCCGAACGTGGAGCGGACGGCAAGATCAGGGTCGATCGGCGGGCGATCTATCGCATCTGGCCCGACTTTCCGATCAAGCCGCAGATCAACCGCTCGGTGGCCACCATCAAGGCCGACGCGGCACTGCTTTCCTACGCCGCCTCGGGCAAAGGGATCGTCTGGGCGGTGCTCGATTCCGGGATCGATGCCGGCCATCCTCATTTCGGCCTGGAACCGGGCCGTGATCACACGCTGCTCGCCCCGTCCGTGATCGATCTGCACCGCGATTTCACCAAACCGGATCTCCCCGACCCTGACGCCGATCCTTCCATCTCGGACACGCAGCGCAGGGAGTACCTAGACAATCACCGCCGGGAAGCGCTCACCGACAACTATCACCACGGCACGCACGTCGCGGGCATTATCGCGGGCGGCCTCACCAAGCAGCGCCTCGAGCGGGTCGACTGCAGGGTCTTCGAGCGCAAGTTCAACCGCGACGACCGCGACCGCGAGTTGCCCTCGACCCTCGAGGAGCGCACGAGCGAGGTCGAAGACCCCACGCAGCTCCACGGCGTGGCGCCTTTCTGCCGGCTGATCAGCCTCAAGGTGCTCGACGACCGCGGGTTCGGGCGTTCCAGCAACGTCTTGCGCGCCCTCGACTACATCCGCCTCAACCTCAACGCCAACCCGAAGACGATGCTGGTGCATGGCGTCAATCTCAGCGTCGGCTACGAGTTCGACGCCCAGCTTTTCGCCTGTGGCCAGAGCCCGATCTGTGTCGAAGTCGACCGGCTGGTGCAGTCGGGAGTGGTGGTCGTGGCGGCCGCCGGCAACACCGGCTACGGAATGGTGGCGGCCGACCAGAGGCGCAACACCCGTGTGGGCCTGTCGAACACGATCAACGACCCCGGCAATGCCGAGCTCGCCATCACGGTCGGGGCGACCCACCGCGACATGCCACACACCTACGGCGTCTCGTACTTCTCCTCGAAGGGGCCGACCGGAGACGGCCGGCTGAAGCCCGACCTCGTGGCTCCCGGCGAGCGCATCATCTCCTGCGCCGCCGGCGCCAACCTGCAGTTCATCGAGACCCAGTTGCAGCAGCAGGCGAAATCGCCGATCGCGCCGCCGGCGCCGATTGTGGAGCCGGCGGCCGCCGCGGGTGCCCAGCCGGCGGCGAGCCCGGCCCCCGCCGGCGAACGGCCGGCCGGCGCCGACCCGGCCGCGGCTGCGGCGCCGCCGCCGCAACGGCCGACAGCCGCCTACATCGACGAGAGCGGAACGAGCATGGCGGCGCCGCACGTCTCGGGGGCGATCGCCGCTTTCCTCTCGATCCGCCGGGAGTTCATCGGCAAGCCGCTCGAAGTCAAGCGGATCTTTCTCGACAACGCCACCTCCCTCGGACGGGAGCGCTATTTCGAGGGCCGCGGCCTGCTCGATTCGATGCGGGCCATCCAGTCGGTCTAGCCGCGGCAAGGAGACGAGTCATGGCAATCCCGGCGTTCGAGGTCGAGTTCGACAAGGACGGCAATGCCGTCGATCCGCAGCAGGTGGAGGCGGCGATCGCCGGCATCGCGGCAGCGGGGGCGGGCGACCTCCTCGTGCTCTGCCACGGCTGGAACAGCGACATCGCCGACGCGCGCCAGCTCTATTCACAGCTCCTTGCCAGGGTCGAGGCCCGGCAGGCGGACGCGCCTGGACGGGTTCTGGCGGCCTTCGAGATCTTCTGGCCGTCGAAGAGGTTCACCGACCGGCAGCTGATCCCCGGAGGCGCCGCCGCAATGGCCGACGGCACCCTCGATGCCGCGGCGCTCAAGGAGCGGCTCGACGACCTGAAGCGCGAGCCCCGGCGGCTGGGGCAGGAAGCCGAGGACCCCGCGCGGGCGCAGGCGCTGGAGCGGTTGAAGGCGGACGTCGATCTGCTCGAGGACGATCCGGCGGCGCAGCGCCGATTCGTCGAGGGCCTGCGCTCGCTCCTGCCCGCGGACGACCGCCAGTTCGACGACGCCTCGGAAGAGTTCTTCAGCAGGGATCCGGTCGACCTGTTGCGGTCGCTCGCCGAGGAGGTGGAGCCGCCCCTCGGCCCCGACCCGGGCGCCGCCGGTGGAGCGGCGGTGGTAGGAGGAGGCGGGCCGGGCGCCGGCGGGCTCGACGGCGGGGCCGCCGGGCTGGGCGACTTCTTCCGCGGCATCAAGGCGGGGGCCAACCGCCTGCTCAACTTCTTCACCTACTACGAGATGAAGCGGCGCGCCGGGCTGGTCGGCAAGAGCGGCGTGGCGGCCGCCCTGGCGCAGGTCAGCCAGGGCCTTCCCGGCCTCAAGCTGCATCTCGTCGGCCATAGTTTCGGCGGCAGGCTGGTCACCGCCGCGGCCGACGCGCTGGGCCCCGAGGTCCGCCCGGCGACCCTCTCTCTGTTGCAGGCGGCGTACTCGCACAACAGCCTCGCCGCGAAGTTCGACCACGAGCACGATGGATTCTACCGGGCCGTGCTCTCTCCAACTCGCAAGGTCTCCGGCCCGATCCTCATCAGCCACACCAAGAACGACCTTGCGGTCGGCATCGCCTACCCTCTCGCTTCGCGCCTCTCGGGCGACGTCGCTTCGGCCCTGGGCGACCAGGACGACCCCTATGGAGGGATGGGGCGCAACGGTGCGCAGCACCTCGATCCGGTCGGTGAGATCGATACGGCGATTCGCGACCTCGGGCCGGTCACCACGGCCTATGCCTTTGCGGCGCGCGTCTACAATCTCAATGCCGACGACTTCATCATGAACCACGGCGATATCGCCAAGGACGAGGTGGCGCACGCGCTGCTCAGCGCGATTGCCACCACCTAGTGTCCCGCAGGCTTCCCGCGATCTCCCGCCTCGTTTCGGTCCTCTGCCTGATAGGTGCCGCCTGGGCGGGCCGGCTTGCGCATGCCCTTCCCATTGCCGGTCCGGACCTCGGCGGGCATCCGCGGCTGATCGTGCGGGCGCCCGACTCCTTGCGCGGCGCGGCGGCGCGGCTGCGCAGCCTGCCGCCCGGACAGCTCGACGGAGTGATGCGCCTGATGGGGATGGCGAGTCCGGGGCCTCCAATCCTCGTGGTGCTCGCCCCAGAGGGCTCGGACCTGGCGCGCGGCATCCCGCCCTGGGTCTCCGGCTACGCCTACGGCGAGCGCGGCATCGTGGTGCTGTTCCCGTCCCGGGCGCCAACCTACCCGGACTTCTCCCTCGAGGGAGTGCTGCGCCACGAGGTGGCGCACGTCCTGGCCGCGCGCGCCGCCCACGAATGGCCGCTGCCGCGCTGGTTTGACGAAGGGCTGGCGATGCTGGCCGGCGCCTCGTGGAGCTTCGACGACCGCTCCCAGGTGCTGCTCGCCCTGCTCGTCGATGGCCGCATGCCCCTTTTCCAACTCGAGAGCCGCTTCTCCGGCACCCAGCGCGAGATCGCCGGCGCTTACGCCCTGGCCGGCGCCTTTCTCCGCGACATCGTGCAGCGCCACGGCCCCGGCGCGCCTGCCCGCATCCTCGCCGCCGTCGCCCGCGGCCTGCCCTTCGACCAGGCCTTCGCCCGCGCCACCGGCTCCTCGCTCACCTTCGCCGAAGATCAGTTCTGGTCTCACTACAGCCTGCGCCGCTGGTTGCCCCTCGCCACCAGCTCCGCCACCCTCTGGCTCGCCATCACCCTCCTCTTCCTCTACGCCCGCCGGCGCCGCCGCCTGCGCGACGCCGCGCTGCGCGCCCGCTGGGACGCCGAGGAGACGTCCTCCGCCGCCGGCGGCGACGAGCCCGTGAATTGAGAGCGCTTTCCTATACACTTCCGGATAGCCATGAGGACGTCTCGCGCTCATCGCTTCGCGCCCGCGGCCGCGCTCGCGCTTGGAGTTGCGCTGGCAGCCGCCGCGGCCGCCCAGATGCCGGCCTTGAAGCCCCTCCAGGGGACGCCAGCCCTTGGCTCCCCCAAGGACGCGGCCAATTTCACGTTCGTGGTGGCGGGAGACAACAGGCCGCCGACGCCCACCCCGACGCCGACCCCGACGATCGTGACCATCTTCGATGCGGTCAAGGGAATGCAGCCGCAGCCGCCGTTCGTCGTCCTGACCGGCGACATCATCTATGGCAAGGATGACAAGGACAAGAAGCTGATCGAGCAGGAGTACCAGGCGTTCCTGAAGGTCGCCGGCAGCGCCGGCGTGACCGTCTACAACGCTCCCGGCAACCACGAGATGAACAAGAAGGGCAACCAGCCGAGCGCGACGATGCAGAAGTGGTACGAGGACAACACGGGAGCCATCGCCTACGGCGCCTTCAGCTACGGCAACTCCCGCTTCATCGCCCTCAACACCGACGACCTGCCTGGCAACAGTGATTGCACCAGCTCATCCGGCAAACCCGCCAAGGGCGGGTTCCAGGGCTATCTCAGCCCGGCGCAGCTCGCCGCCCTCAAGACGGAGCTCGACCAGGCCAAGTCCATGACCAACGTCTTCGTCTTCATGCACCGCCCCATCTACGCCGACAAGAAGACCTCACAGCTCCCCAAGCACTGCCGTGACACCCTGAGGGACCTGTTCAGCCAGTACCCCAACCTCCGCTATGTCATCGCCTCCCACCGCCACCTCTTCTATCAGCCCACCACCACCAAGCCGCCGCCCCCCCCTATCTACCTCATCTCGGGCGGCGCCGGCGCCCCCCTCGCCAAAGGCGGCTTCTACAACTACCTCATCTTCACCGTCGCCGGCGATCAAGTCTCCTACAAGATGATCAACCTCGGCACCGGCACCCCGGCGCACTGAGACCGCCCTCGCCGGTGGGGAAGGGAGGGGCTCCTTATTTCCAGCGGAAAATCTTGAGCGCCACCGCGAAGCTGGCAAGCCCCCAGGCGGCGACGATTCCGAGCTGCGGCGCGACCTGCGCCAGCGTCCGCGCCTCCGTCATCACCCCGCGCAGCACCTGGTTGAGCGCCGTCAACGGCAACGCATTGATCAGCGGCTGCACCGTCGCGGGAAAACGCTCGGAGGAGAAAAAGACTCCCGACAGCAGCCACATCGGCACCATCACCAGGTTGGCCAGGCCGCTCGCCCCTTCGATCGTGTTGACGCGCGACGCGACCAGCAGTCCGATGCCACAGAAGGCCATGGCGGCGACCAGGCAGGCCGCGGCCAGCAGCAGGAGCGAGCCGCGCACCCCGACGCCGAAGGCCAGCCAGCCGAAGACGACCAGGATCACGGTCTCCGGGACCAGGAAGATGAGCCTGCCCAAGATCTGCGACAGCAGGTAATGGCTGCGGCGCATCGGCGTGGCGATGAGACGCTTCAGGACCCGCCGGTTGCGCGCCGTGGTGATCGAGAAAGCCAGGCTCCAGATGCCGGTGCCCATCAGGTTCATGCCGAGCAGGCCGGGAATCAGGAAGTCGATGTAACGCGAGCCCTTCTCGGTGACGTGCTCGACCTTCACCGGTACGACGTCGCGCCTTCCCGCCGCGCGCTGCAGCGCTTCGTTGGCCTCCAGGTGCGCGATCCGCGAGTCTGGGCGCGTGAGATCGAAGCGGAAGAGCAGGGGCCCGCCGGCCTCGACCAGGAGCGAGACCTTGCCGGTGCGCAGCGCCTCCCTGCCCTCCGCCTCGGGCAGCAGCCGGGGCCGCAGGTAGGGAGACTGCCGCAGGGCGGCCAGCGCCTGGGCGGCCCGCGCCACCCCCGCCGGACCCGGGGCTGCCACCACGCCCACCGGGATGCGATCCGGGGCCTTGTCACGGAAGGCAAGGCCCAGGGCCATCGCGAGGACGAGCGGGAAGATGAACACCCAGAAGAGGGCCTCCGGCTCGCGGAAGAACTCCCGCGCCTTGCAGATCGTGAGCTGGGCGAGAGGCGAGGTTTCCAGGGCCGGGGGAGTGGAGACGGTCTGGCTCATTCTTCGCGCAAGGCTCGCCCGGTCAGCGAGACGAAAAGGTCTTCGAGGGTCGCCTGATGGGTCGACAGATGGACCAGCCGCGCGCCCGCCCGGTCCACCGCGGCGAGCAGGGCGGGGACGGCAAGCGCCAGCGATCCGACCGCCAGCGACCAGGCCGCGCCGCGGCGCCGCGCCTCCACGACACTCGCCAGCCCCCCGACCGCCGCCTCCGGGAGCTCGGGCTCGGTGGTGAGCTCGACGACGTTGGCGGCGTGGAGCGAGGCGATCAGCTCGTCCGGGGTGCCGAGCGCGATGACGTGGCCGTGGTCGACGATGGCGACGCGGTCGCAGAGGCGCTCGGCCTCGTCCATGTAGTGCGTGGTCAAGGCGACGGTTCCGCCCCCGGCCCGGAACTCCTGCACCTGCTCCCACAGCATCAAGCGGCTCTGCGGATCGAGCCCGGTGGTCGGCTCGTCGAGGAACAGCAGCTCCGGGTCGCCGACCAGCGCACAGGCCACGGCCAGCCGCTGCTTCTGCCCGCCGGAGAGCTTGCCCGCGCGCGCGTCGCCCTTTTCCTCGAGCGACATCCGGGCGAGCACGTCCTCGGGGTCGCGGCCGTTTCTGTAGAAGGAGCGGAAGAGGCGCAAGGTCTCGCTGACCGTCAACTTGTCGCTGAGCTGGGTCTCTTGCAGCGAGATGCCCAGCCGCTCGCGCAGCGCGTAGGGGTCTTCGCTCCAGGTCGTGCCCAGGACTTCCACCTCGCCGGCATCCGGCTCCGTGAGCCCTTCGAGGATCTCGAGGGTCGTCGTCTTGCCCGCCCCGTTGGGGCCGAGCAGGCCGAAGCACTCGCCGCGCCGGACCTCGAGATCGAGCCCCTCGACCGCTACCACGTCGCCGTAACGCTTGACCAGCCCGCGGCAGCGCACGGCAACTTCGGACTGGCGGTCGGCTGACATGGCGATACCTCGCGGCTCCTCTCCAACGGTTTGCCGGCGGCACCGGCGTCATCGGCGGCATGCAGGCTAGCACACGCGGCGCTGCTCCGTCGCGGGCGTCGCGGGCAGCCGTGCGGGAGCTGTTAAAGTCATCGGATGGAACGCTTCGCGGTGGTCCTTCCGCGCCGCGCCGCCGCGGCCTTCCTGCTGGCGCTGCTTCCCGCCGGCCTGCTCGCGGCCAACCAGCGATGGATCTGGAGCGGCGTCGGGCGCGACGCCTGGATCTACTACGGCTTCTTCCGGTTCGCCCGCATCTACCTGCACGACTTCGACAACCTGTATTTCTCGTCCCGGCTGTCGGTGATTCTCCCGGGCTACCTGGCGCGGCACCTGCTTCCGGCCGTTCCAGCCAATCTGGCTCTGCACCTGGTCCTCTACTGGACGGCGCTGTTCGCCCTCTGGGGCGTCTTGCGTTCGCTCTACGGCCAGGCGACGGCGCTGCTGACCGCGACTGCCTGCGGGGTCCATCCGGCCTTCCTGCTATCGATCGGCCGGAACCTCGTGGACGGCTTCGGCATGACGTATGCGTTGCTCGGTCTGCTCTTCCTGACCCTGGCCGCAAGGGGGCGCGCCTGGCGGGCCTGGCTGTTCCTGGCAGGCGGGGCGGTCGCGGCCCTCGTGGTCGCCAACCTGTTTTTCGCCCTCTCGGGCGCATTTCTCGTCGCCTATTTCGTCGGCCTCGACCGTGCCGGCCGGCGCCGGCCGCTGTGGCGAAGCTCCGCCTGGTTCGCTCTCGGCGGCCTCGCGGCGCTCTGTTGCCTGGGCCTCGTGGGACACTTCTGGGGCGGCGGCCGGCTCCTTTTCCTCGCAGCGACGGTCGAGTTCCTGCGCGACTTCCTCGCCCATCCCTCGATCTTCAAGCGGCCGTACTCGGCCTGGCTCGGAGGCGCGGTGTGGTTGGTGTTCCCGACCCTCGTCTTGGGAGGGGCGGTGGCAATGCTCTGGCGCGGCCGCGGCTCCCCGTCTCCGCTGAGATTCGTGCAGGCCCTCTATTGCGCTTTCTTCGCCGCCATGCTGGCCGTTCAGCTCACCCAGCACGGGGTCACGCTGCAGTTCGACTTCTACGCCTCGATGCTCCTGCCCTTCGCCTTCATCGCACTGGGCGGGCAGCTGGCACCGGTGGTCGCGGAGCTCTCGCCACGCCGCGTCTGGGGCCTCGCGCTGGCCATCTCGGTGCTCGGCATCGCGGCGGCCTTCATGGCTTCGTGGTCCGGCGGCTTCGCCGCCGGCTCCGCCCTCGCCGTGCTGGTGCCGCTTTGTCTGGGGTTGGGCCTGGTCGTGGTTCCCGCCGCGGGCCTGCGGGGCTTGCTGCCCGCCCTGTTCCTGCTCGGCAGTCTCACCCTCTCCCAAGCGATCGTGGCCCAGCGCGCTTTGGCGCCGCGCGCCGCCCCGTGGACGGACCAGGCCGGCCTCTTCCTCCAGCTCGATCGTGGCCTTAGCGCGCTGAGAGATCTCGATCCGAGTCTGCACTTGCGGCTCTGGTACGACGAGCGCGAGCCGGCCTGGAAGTTCTTCGATACGCTTGCCTCGACGGTGATGCTGTGCCCTCGCCTGCTCACGACGCGGTTCCCCGACGCGGCTGGCGGAAGGACCTGCGACGGTCAGCAGTTGGGTCCAGGCGTCAAGATTGCGGTGCTGTCGGGCCGGCCCGAGGCAGCGGACCTGGCGGCGGCGTCCCTGCGCGCGATCGGTCTTGGCTGCCGGCGGCTCGGCGAGCGGTCGATTCCCGGACCGGCCACCTTCCACATGACGTTCCTGGAGACCGAGGCGCTCCGCCACTCCCTCTGATGGACCCGCACGGCGCGGATGGAGGCAGCGCGGCGAGCGCGGGCTGGGAACGTGCCGTTCCCTGGGCGCTCGCCCTCGCCGCCGCCGGCACGGCGCTCGCGATCCTCTCGCGCCAGGTGTTCTCGCCGCTGGACACCGCGGGGCAGAGCGACTTCATGCAGCACGCGGCCTTCGCGCGCTCTCTTTGCCGGGGCGGCGGCATGCCGCCGCACTTCCTCTTCGAGGTCGTGGTCTGCGCCATCGCGGCTCCTCTCGGCGGCGGTCGCGCTTTCGAGCTCGCCTCTGTCGCCGTCGCGGCGACTGCGGTCATGGCCAAGGTCCTTCTGACCTACCGCCGGATCCGCGAGGCGGGGGGGGTGGGCACCGCGGCCCTCGCCGCCCTGGGTCTGCTCTTCGCGATGCCGATCTTCAACTGGTGGAAGTTCCCCAAGGTGTATCTTGGCCAGATCAGCCCCAACGTCTGGCACAATCCGACGGCCATCGCCGTCCTGCCTCTGGCGATGCTGCTCTTTTCCGCCGCGTCGAAGCTGTCGATCACCGATCGGCCACGCCGGCTCGCCGGCGCCGGCGCGCTGGCGCTCTTGACCGGTCTCACCAAACCAAACTACCTGCTGGCGCTGCTCCCGTGTTGGCTTGCGCTGCTCGTCGAGCGCGCCGCACGCTCGTCACGGGCCGGCCACACCGGTTGGCGCCGGCCCGCGCTCGTCATCGCGGCGGTGATGGCGCCTGCGGCCGGTCTGCTCGCATGGCAGAGCTGGCGCCTCGCGACCGGCGGCGGCGGCGTCGAGATTGCCGCGCTCGCCGTCTGGCGCCTCTACTCTCCCAACATCCCGGCTTCCATCCTTCTGAGCCTTGCCTTCCCGCTCGGTGTGCTCCTCCTGTATTGGAAGCTCGCTCGCCGCCACCCGCCGCTGGTCCTTGCCTGGTCGGTTCTCCTCGTCGCCGTCCTGCAGATGGCCCTCCTGGCCGAGCGCGGGCCCCGCTGGCCCCATGCGAACTTCTTCTGGGGCTCCTACGCCGCCAACTACCTCCTCTTCGTCGAGAGCGCCGTGCTCCTTGCGGCCGCGCCCCGCTCGACGCGCACCGTCCTGGCGTGGGGCCTCCTGGCCGCCCACGCCGCCGCCGGAATCGTCTACGCCGGTCTCGCCGTTGCCGGGTAAGCGAGGCCCACAGCACTCACGGGTCTCCTTTCATTGCACCGGAGCTCGGCGCACATCTCCCGGAGCGACGGCCGCTTCGGTTCAAGGTCGGACTTCGTTCCTGCCTTACCTCCGGCCGTCGGGGCGATAGGGATCCGGCGCGAAGCCAGGCTCGAATCCGCGCGAGCGCTCGCGGCGCTGAAGCGGATCGCTCGGGCGCACCGGCGGCAGCAGTCCGAGCCTCACTAGCGCCGGCCGGTACTCGTAGCGAATCTCCAGGCACGCCGCGGCGGAGCGCTCGGCGTCGAAACGCACGCGCTCGACCTGGTGGTCGACCTCGCGCCCGATGCCAGTCGCGGCGTACTCGTCGGACAGCTGGGCTGCGGACTCCTTCGACTCAAGGCGCGCGTCGGCGCGCGCGTCCATCCGGTCGGGCTCCGCGGGCACCGCCACGGGTGGCGACGGTGCCCCGCTGGGCACACCGCCTTCGGCCCTGCTCTCAGGGATCGCCGGCGCGCTGCGCTCGCGGAAGAGCATCGGCTGCTCGATTTCGGGCAGGCGCTCGCGAAAGACCACCGCCGCGATCACGCCGAGGTTGTCGGTCTTCCCGAGCCACGCCCCGTACGAACCCTTCTCGGTCGTGAAGTAGAACCGGCGCGCGAGCGCCGAGCTCGTCTGCCAGCCGTCGAGAACGATCGACTCGTACGGCCCGAGGATCCACTTCGAGCCCGCCTGCGCCGTGGTCGTCTTGGCATCGATCGAGTTCAGCCCGTCGACGGAGAGCGCGATTGCCACTCGTCGTGCGGTGTTGTTGGTGAGCCGCAGCGAGTACTCGCGGCCGGGAAAGGCTTCGACGTAATTGCGCCTGTTGCCGTAGAGCTCGGCGAGCGGCCGTCCGTCGACTAACAGTTCGAGCGTGTAGGGGCCTTGCGTCACGGCCAGCGCGGGCACTGCGCTCGCGAGCGGCAGCGCCAGCGGAACGAGCGCGAGAGCGGCTTTGAGAACGCGTGCGGTGCGAACGGCGAGGGGTGCGTCCATGGGCGTCTCCTTTGCGTCCTGCAGCTATAGACACCCTGGGCCCGGGAAAAGTAACCGACTGCGGGTTCCCCCTACGCCTTCTCGCGCTCGGCGACTTCCTTCGCGCGGAACTTTGCGATGCGTCCGATCAACTTCACGGGGACGGGCTGATTGAGCGGGAAGCGGATTGTGCCCTTGCTGACCTCGTACGATGAAAGCTCGTCCTTGAACGCCGCGACGACGCGCTGAGTGGCGGGGTAGAGCGAGTAGTGCTGCTTCCACCCAGCGAAATAGAGGACGACGCAACCGTGCAGCTTGTACGCGGGGATCTTGTAAGAGATCACTTCCTCGGCTCTGGGCACGGCCTTGCGTATGGCGCTCCGCACGCGCCCCAGTATGCCCTGCACGGCCTCGGGTTGCGACGCAATGTACTCGTCAACGGACTTGAAATCGTTCTTCATTCTTCTTGCTCCTTTCGCTTCCGGGCCGGCAGCACGATATCCGCCTCCGGCCGCCAGCGGCGAGCGGGCGGAGAACGGAGCTCGACCCTTACCCGAGAGGGGAATAGCCCGGAAAAGACCTGCTCCAGCTACTGGAAGTAGCGACGTGATGCGATCGTAAGCCACGTTTTTCCAAATACTTACCTCCGACTTGGCGGCCTGTAGGTGTCCGTTAGGTGACGAGAAGCGAGGCCCATCGGACGTCAGGCGGAGAGACGGAGGGTGGCCACTGGAGACCGCAGGCTATAGGTAAAGCTTCCGGAAGCGATAGGCAAGTCTCGCCCCGGTTGGAGTGATGCAGAAACCATGGAAGTGCGAGCGGCGGCGCTGGGGCGACGGGGCCGAGATCGGTGCGACGCAGCTCCCATATCTCTCTCTAGACCGGGGCTGCGTCGGAAGCACAAGCTCCCGGCCGGGGACTGACACGAGAATGATCGGAGAGTAGCCGGCGCCGGTGGAGCGCGCGTCGGCGAGGACGGAGTGCGGCCGACACCACCGAGACGATGCGTAGATGAGTCCCAGGACCAACGTAACGACCGACCCCAGCCCCCGGATACGGCGACGCCCGGCGTGATCGGCCTCTCATCTCCATTCGCACTTCAGAGCCCCGCCAACGGAAGAAGTGATGCGCTCCTCGCCTCCCAGAACACCTTAGCCACAAGGCTTGCATCTAGTAAAGCGGTCCATAGTTTCATCACTTCAGCCATCGGCTCTAAGCCGCCGCCTGTTCGGCTCAGAAGCTCTGTTGCTGTGTACGCGCACGCTATATAGCTGACAACAACAGACAACTCGACCAGCTCCTTTGTAAAGAAACCAGTTTGCTGTTCCTGTGAGAAGTTGACTTTGCGTCCAGTCATAACTGTCATCTGCAGCTTGTCTGCACCTATATGTGTATAGCCGCATACACCTCTGTACTCCTCGTACCAGCGCAACAGCGCTGGGCGTTCGGCGGCCTGCGAGCGATCCACGATAGCCTTAGGCGTTGGAAGTCGCGGGACGCGGACAGCCTTAAGGTGGTTAGGCCTGGCAGCTTGGCAGTGAGCTACCTGGAACTCAATTAGATCGCGAATATCCTCTGAGATCTTAAGACGTCGCCGCTGTTTCTCGAGCAATTCAGGTCCAGATGACTGGAAAAACTCTCTGAAGCGCTCCAGATGATTACGCTCCTTCTTCTGGACGAGAAAATATCTAAAGCGCCTGCACCAATCCTCCTCGAAGTAGACTGGTACGTATGTCGCCCAATCTGACAATAGTAACGAGACAAGAAAGACTTTTTCGATCTGTTCACGCACAAGTGACACGGCATCCGCTGCAACTACAGGTCGCCTGTCCCACTCTGCCAGAAGGAGGCGCACGCTCGTATGTGTACCAAGAAAGGTCCGAAGAATGTCGGCTAGAAGGGCCGCTGTAGTGAGATTTGGATCGTTAGCATCCTCCAGCGCTAGAGCGACGCGGTTTACCACGGTGCGCTGCTGATTATCTAGGTTTAACAAGTCGACTTTGCGACTAGTGTCGATATCCTCTAGCATATCAGCATCAGTAGTCGGCGCGCGCGCCGCTTCTCCGCATCCTTCCGCAAAGTGCGCTGAGCGCGAAGATCGAGGAGTGCGATCAGTTGCTCCGCCGTTTCCGGCTCGCCATGCGAAACTTCCGGTGCCGTTCCTTGCTCCATGGAGCGATATCGTAGCAGCAGGCTGCACGCGAACGCCAGCCGAGGCACCCGGCTTTGGGCTCGCGACCGCCAGGCCGTGCCTGTACAGCGGGATCATCCTACAGGGATGGGGAGGTCCTTACCCAGCTTGCAGGCTAGACCCCTACCTTGCGGCGGGCTACACTTGGCCCTGCCGCGTGGAACCTCTCTTCAACTATCCATCGGCCATCCTCGTGAACCTGCTACGCGGAGAGCAGGGGAGCGTTTATGAGCGGCGACTTTGAGGAGCGATTGAAGCAGGCGGCGCAGCGACACGCGTCCAAGAGCAACACGAAGTGCCAATGGATTCCAACATGTTACCGCCATCCCCGACCGTGAACGCCGCGGGCTTCGCTGTCGGCATATGGCACCCGTTTGGTCCGCACGGCGGGGAGTCGGTCGAGGACATCATCAAGCGCAAGAGCCGAGAGATCGAGGTTAACGGCTGGACGTTATGGTCCTTCCAGCATCGACGCTCGGAGACCTTGGAGCTGTGGTATCGCGAGTTGGCTTTCTCCCGAGTCACCCACCCAATGGTCTTCTGCTCGGACAGCAAGGGAGCAGTGGACCCTGCAGATATTATTTGTTCTTCGGTAAGGGTGACCAACTGCCGGAGCTTTCGGTTCATCGGGACGGGAGCCGCGTGGCAACCCTTGCCCAGTGGCGTGAACGTGCCGCATCCTTTTCGCGGAGAGAAGAAGCGGGCAACAGCGTTCATGATCCAGCGGATCGTCTACCCCGCTGCGCAGCTGGCTCTGCCGGCCATCGAGTGGCTGTCTAAGGGGCAATGGCGGCAAGATCGGCTGCCCGGGCGCGGTGAGTACTTGATTCGGCCCGGCGGGACGCTACCAATGCGGCCTGTGCGCGCTCTGCTGGAGCTGCGGTCCCCGTATTTGGCAGTGGTGAGCACAGAGGAGCCCTAGGGATCTTTCCCAAGAGTCGCGGGCGCGACCAGGTCCCTGTCGAGTCGTGCCCGGTCCGCTCCGCTCCGCGGTAGGGAGGTTTTCCGCACCCGCGCCGTCGCTTTCCGGTAAGGGCCGAGGTCCGTCCTCTGCCGCGCGCCGCCGGCGGCTCCACGGCCGGCGAGCCCGCTGTCGCCGTGCGGGCCGAAGAAGCTCCGGGCCGCCTTGGCGCCGGGCTCTCCCCGCGGGAGGGCGCCGAGGACGGAGACTCGCCCGGTGCCGCCGCCGTCCTCGGCCCCCCGCCCCACCTCCCGTGCCCCCGGCGGAGGCCTTCGCGCGGCTTGGCCGGACCGTCGCTCGAAGTCCGGTCATTGGCTCGAGCGCGACGGTCTCGCAGCCGGTGCTGCAACGGCGGCACCATCTTGCGGCGCAAGGACGCCTGCGAATACAGCCTCGCTCAGCCTGAGGAGCGGCGGATCGCCGCCGCCCTCGTCGAGCAGCTGCTCGCGCTCGGCCTGCTGGGGCCGCGCGACTACTCCGACTCCCACCATCAGCTCGCCGTGACCGACTTGGGCCGCGCCGTCTTCGCCCTTCCCGCCAGGCTGAAGCGGACCCGCAAGGCCCTTCCCCGGCCTCGACCCACGCGCCGGCTCAAGGTCGCTTACCAGTCGCAAGGCGATCTCCTCGTGCCCACGATCCGCGTTGCCGGCCTCTGGCTCGAGGCCCTCGGTTTCAGGACCGGCCGCCGCGTCCGCCTGGAGGCCTCCGCCGGCCGGCTGGTCATCATCACCGCCGTCGACGACGCCGAGCCTGACGCGCTGCCGGCTCGAGGAGGAGGATGCGGCGCCGGTCCGTCCTCCTCCTCCCGCACGGCCCGCGAGCTCGCCGGCCCGGCCCCAGCTTGCCCGGCCTTTCCTCGGGAGGCCTCCACGCTTGCCCTCCCGCCGACCTCGCCGCCCGATCCGCCGGCGCCCTCTCGCGTGCCCGCCCCGCGCGGCCCACGGCCCCCGGGCGCTTCGCCCGCAAGACCCTTCTGCCCGAGCTCACCGCTACCTCCCGCTTCACCCCTCTCCTCTATCGAGGGCGCCCTCGCCACGCCCTGGAGCCCGTGGGCCGCGCGCTGGCGCATCCGCCGGAGACTCCGGGACGTCGTGGGTGTCCGCGCCGTTCTCCCACGTGGCGTGCGGCGCCCGGCCTGCACTCATCTCCTCCGAAGAATCGCCTCCGTACCGCCGGTGCGCGAAGTCGGCGCCCCCTGTGGAAAACCTCGGGAATCGGGTAGGTAGCCAGCAATGTTTTGCGCTGCGCGCAAAACAATTTTGCTGGTCGGGGCTGCGCCCCGAACCCCCAAGAACGTACGCACCGCGGCAAGCCGCGGTGCTGCGGAGAATGTAGGTGTGAACTCGAGAATGAAAAACCCGAACCGCCCGGACCGCCGCCGTGCGGGCGCCCCTCGTCTCCGCCGCGCCGCCCCGGGTCCTGGCCACGCCCGCCGACGGCATGATCGCGGCTCTCGAGCTCCGGGCCGGCGCCGGCGTCGCGGCCAGCAAGGTCCTCGCCGTGCTCGACTCCCCGCCGCTGCGCAGCCGACTGCGCCAGGCGCGCTCCCGCCGCGAGGCCCTCCGCCTCGAAGTCGCCGCGGTCGCCGACCAGGTTCGTGCCGCGCGCACCGCTCTCGCCGAGGACGCTCTTGCCGCCGAGGCCCAGGGCGTTCAGCTCGCTGCCGAGCAGCGCCGCGCGGCCGCGGCGGCCGGGCTCGCCGATCGGGAGCGCCGGCGCCGCGCCCTCTTCGAGGCCGCCGGACTCCTCTCCGCCGCCGAGGCCGAGCGCTCTCGCGCCGAGGCCGAGCAGCTCGCCGCCACCGCCGAAGCTCTGAGCTTTGCCTGCTGGGCAGGCGGCCGCGCACGCCGCGCCCTCCTCGACCAGGCCGCCCGCGACGAGGCGCGGCTCCGCGGCGAGTCCGCCCTCGCCGCGCCCTCGTGGCGCCGGCTGCGACTGAGCGCCGGGTACCTCGTCGAGCTGTCGGCTGCGGCAGACCCACCGGAGTTGGGAGGCGTTCGAGACAGGGAACGCTCGATCCCCGGCTTCAATTCGGAGGCTCCAACTTGAGCGTGTTTTTTCGGCGGTTTTCCCCTTCCCGGCCCGCCGGCGAGCGTGCTGGATGGTCTGCGGCAGAGGGCATGGGAAGTCTCGATCTTGCTGAGCGGAAACGGGTTAAATCAGCTTTTCCTTATTGCAAATTCGCTCGGAATGAAAAACGTTCGATGTATCGAACGTTTTAGCCCCGACTTCAATTATTGCCCTGGAAATTGTGCAAGCTTTAGTAGTGGTCAGTTTGAACCGTAGGCGCTGGCGGGGCGATCCAAGAAGTTGTACCACCCCGCTCGCCGTCTACTCCGGCGTCGGCCTGGCGCAGCTCTAGCGCCTGCTGGAAGACGAGCCACGCGGCGACGGCGTGCACGTAGAGGCTCCAGTGCGCCATGAGCGGGTAGACCTCGGAGACGAGCCGCGCAGCGCTAGAGCCGCAGGATGGCGGGTCCAGCCGGTCAGGCGAGCTGTGGTGGGCTGGGCAGGGGATGAGACAGCACCGTATAATAAACAATCACGCGTGCGCTGAGAGAGGGGGTCGGTGCGATGCTCCTGGTGAAGAGGACCGGCGCGATGCTGCTGGTTCTGGCATGCGGAACGCTTGCTGCCGAGGCGCCGGCCGCTCAGCCCCTGGCCGCGCACTCTGTTCCGCTGGGAAGCACGGACGCGGCCGATTCCTTACTCTCCTTGGCCGCGCCGCCCGGCCCCGACGGAGGGCCCGGAGCGACCCAGCGCGTGGGCTCGGGCGTTGCGCCACGCGTCTCAGTTTTCCCTGACGGCGCATTCGTGGTGGCCTGGCGGGGTCCGTCCAGCCACCAGGGAGCGGCTCCCACCCTCTTCGCGCGCCTCTTCGACCGTAACGGCGTGCCGACCTCCGACGCCATCGAGCTCCTGCCGCCGGTTCATCGGAGCCTTGACAGCGTAGCGGCACTTCCCGGCGGCTTCGTGGTGGTCTGGAGCCAGTTGCTCGCGCATCAGCTCGGCGTCTTCGCCAGACTCTTCGATCTTGCGGGCTCACCGCTCGGCGGGCCCTTCAAGGTGCATGCGGACAGCCCGTTCGATCGCTGCTGCGCGCTGGCCGTCGCGGCGCCGGGCGGCGGTTTCGAGATCGAATGGAGCGCCGACCAGAACCGGTTCCACGGAATGGTGAGCCAGGTGGTACGCCAAGCCTTCGACGCAGCCGGTCTGCCGCAAGGACCGGAACCAGTCGATCCGCCGGAGCTTCCCGGGCCCGTGGACGGGGACTCCTTCGAGCCGCTGGCCGCCCTGGTGGCGGGCCACGGCACGCTGACCGATGTCGCCATCGCCTACGGCAGCGGCACTGATCTGTACCTGTCCCGCTTCGTCTTCGGGCTCTCGGCGGGCCGGTCGGTGAACCTCGACACCGTGGACCTCTATGGGTACAAGGCTTTCAGGCCGACTCCGGCCGTCAGCTTCGCCGCAGACGGCGACTTCGTCGTCGTCTGGCCGACCGGCGGCTTCTTCTCTCTCAGCTCTTCGATCCTGGCGCACCGCTACAGCGGCAGGGACGGCAGTCTCCTGGAACATGACCCCGTGCAGATCAGTCTGAGGAGCGGCTTGGAGGTGAACCCGGCCGTCGCGGCCGTGCGCGGCGGCTACGTCGTCGCCTGGACCGAGCTCGACGGCAGTAACCCCGACAGGAAGCCTTCCGCCCTCTTTGCCCGCTGGTTCAAGAACGACGGGATCCCGGCGAGCCGTGAGTTTCGGCTGAGCGGTCGCGGCGCCAGCAATCCGGACGAGACGGCGCTCGCGGCGACACCCGGCGGCGACGTCGTCGCCGTATGGGCGCAGGACGACCCTGGCCGCAGGCGGGGCGTGCACCTGCGCATCCTCAGGGCTCCCGCCGATTGACACCCGCCATCGAGTGCCTTCTCCAAGAAGGTCGACAACCTGGCCGCCGCGGTGGCGACCCACTTCATGCACTACAACTCCTGCCGGCCTCATATGAGTCTCAAGGGGCGGACCCCGGCGGCCGGCGTCACGTCGCGCCGGTGGATGACGCTCGACATAGTGCGGCTGCTGGAAGAGGCCGAAAATCCAAGAACTTGAAACTGACCCACCACCCAAGTTTTCGCCACGTTCTCTCCTGGCGGGCTCTCAGCGAGACGCCCTGCTGCCTGGGTCAGGGACACGCCGCGGATCTCGATGCGCGGACCGAGCGGCGGCCGGCTGGCCGGACAGGCGCCCGCGCAAAACTCGCCGCCAACCGGAAGCGTTCGAGATAGCGAACGTTTCACGCTTGGCTTCAACGCCACGCCTCAAAGTCGGCAGAGCAGCACAAACAGCGAGAGCAGCGAGAGTCCGTTTACCGGTTGTCGGATCGCCGCCAGTCGGTGACGAAGGGCGGGGCGGGTACCGAAGCAGGGAGCCAGTTCCCTATTTCTGGCCGTTCTCTAAACTCATCACTTTCCAGAGGGTCTAGGTGGCACGGCAATCTCAAGCCATTTCTCTGTGATCCTCATGCCGGTCTTATGATCAGGATCACCATGATCGAAAAGGAACAACTATGGAAACCGGAACTCCCAAACATGCTCCGCCTTCTTCCCTCAGAGTGATCCGCTTGAAAGAAGTCTGCCGTCAGACCGGCCTAAGCCGCGCCTCGATTTACCGCCTGATGGGCGCCCGTGATTTTCCCCGGAGCTATCCGCTCTCCCCGGGCACGGTTGGATGGAGCGAGCTGGAGGTCCAGAAATGGATCGCTAAGCGGCTCTGCCTGATTCCTTCGGATCACAAAGAGTAGATTCCGCGTCATTCCGCGCCGGCGAGGAGTCGGCTGTGAGCACAGCGATGGTGTCCGCCCACAGCTCCAAGGCATTCTGTTTCTCGCGGTCGTATTCGTACAAGTTGTACACCCCGCGGAGCCCCTTCTTCTTGTGGTTGAGGAGGGCCTCTCGGATCTCGTCCGGGACGCCGAGCCTGGCAAGGTGCGTCGAGGCGGTGCGCCGCAGATCGTGAGGGTTGAAGTCGAACCCGACGGCGGGCTTCTTTCCGGTCTGGAAGCGCAGGGGTGGCGAACCGTCACGGGTCGTGGGAAAGACAAAAGGGCTCGCTCCAGCCGCAGCGCGCCGGGCCTCGAGAATCTGCCGCATCGGTGGCGTGAGGAAGACGCGATGGGCGAGCCCGTTCTTGGTCCGCACTTCCGGAATCACCCACCAGCACCCATCCTCGGAGATCTCCTCCCAGCGGAGCCCCAGGACCTCACCCGGCCGGCATGCCGTCAACAAGATGGCCTTGTACGCGCCGGCCAACGGATCGGATTGCAGGTCGAGCGTCGTCCAAAGAACGGCGATCTCCAGCTCGGAGAGGTAGCGGTTGCGGGGGCTGAGTCTGAGGGCGAGCTTCATGCCGGCGACCGGGTTGCTTTCGGCGATCCCATGCTCGAGTCCCCAGCTGAAGATTCCGGAGATGTACTTCTTCGTCTGGTTGGCTTGGGCGCGGCCCCGGCGGACGACCTGTTCCAACAGGTCGGAGACCTCGCGCCGGGTGATCTCGGCCAGAGGAGTGTCTTTCCACCGCGGCAGTAGGTCGCGCCGCAGGGATTCCTCGCGTTGGCGCGGCGACTTCAGGTTGACCCAGGCGTGACGCGCCAGATAGAGAGCAGCGAGCTCGCCGAAGGTGCCGGGCACGAACCCTTCAGGGAAGAGCTTGCCGAGCCGCGGGTCGGCAGCGACCGCGCCTTTGCGGTTCTTGGAGCGACGCTGAACGTATTGGCGGGCGAGGCCGATGCTCGGGTCTTTGCCCATCTCGCGCTCGCGCAGGATGGCGCGGGCGCGGTCGCGAGCTTCAGCCAGTGGGAGGTAGGGATACGCCCCGAGGGTGACCCGATGGAGGCGGCGGCGCGAGTCAGCCGAGCGCCGGCAGCGGTAGAACAGAAAGAAGGTCTTGCGGGCCTTGTTGGTGACGCGGACGCCGAAGCCCGGGATCTCGCCGTCGAAGACATCCACCTGCGGCCTGTCGGTCTTCAAGCTCCTGATCTGCCTATCGGTGAGCATCGCCCAGTCCTCCAAAACCGGGAGGTACCAGGCGATCTTAGGTGACAATTAGGTGACCGGATCACCAAGACAAGGGCCGAGATCCTGAGACGGCCTGGTGCAGCTAAGCTTATGGCTTACAGGTAGATAGAGTCAAGTGCAAGACGAGCTGCAACGCCCTGAAAACATCTGAGAAGCCCTGGTGCGGCTACTGGAAGTAGCCGTTCACGTCGAGGATGAAGCCGTTGCTTCCCGAGGAGGTGTTCTGCACGCCGACGGTGCCGGTGCCGTCGGTTGACAGCAAGACGATGGCGTTGTTGGCGCGGGTCTTGCCCGCCGCGAAGTTGATGGTGCTGGTCCCCAGCGGGAAGGCATTGCCGGGATAGAGGCTGATGGCGCCGGAGCCGTTGGCGACCACGGTGACGTTGGCGGAGAGGTAGACCGCCGAAGGGGGGATTCCGCAGGTCGCGGTTACCGCGAAGATACGCTGCTGGTTCGCGGCGAGGGCGGGCGCGTTCGCGCTACGGGTGTCGAGCATCCGGCAGGGTGTCACGGTGTAGAAGGCTAAGCCTGTCGCGCTCGGGCCGTAGAAGAAGCTGCTGGACAGCGTCGCGGTGCCGTTGCCGGTGGCGACCACGACGTCGACGGTGCCCGAGGCGCGCGCCCCGGTTACCGCCGTGATGCTCGTGCCGTCGGCAGCCACGTTGGTGACCGCGGCGGCGACGCCGCCAAGCGTCACCGTGGCATCGCTGGTGAAGTTGCTGCCGCCGATCGTCACCTGGGTGCCGCCCGTCCCCGGCCCGTTGTTGGGGGAGATGCTCGCGACGGCCGGCGGCGCGCCGCCCGAGGGAGCGATGCAGCTGGCGCCGGCCACGATCGGGTTGATCAACGCTACCGTCCGGGGGTGGAAGACCATCGCGCTCGAGCAGCCCCCCAGCAGGTGGCAGTAGCTCATGATCGTCCCTTGGACGTTGCCGACGCCGTTGATCGTCGCGGGCGCAGGGCAGCTCGTGGCGCCCGAGTAGCAGCCGCCCTCGTTGGCGTAGCAGTTGTCGATCGGCGGGCTGTAGCAATGGGTGTGGCGCGAGCCGAAGTTGTGGCCGATCTCGTGGCCGACGATCAGGGCGTCGCCGGCGAGGTAGTCGATCTTGAAGACCTGGCTGAAGCTGTACCCGTAGGAGGTGTTGCACAGCCCCTGGATCCAGGCGATGCCGGACGCCGAGTTGCTGTACGGGCTCTTGCCCGAAAGCATTGCCGCGACCACGCGGCTGACGCCGCCATAGTTGCTCGCCCAGTAACTCGAGAACTCGCTGAGCTGCTGGCCGCTGGCGTAGCCCGAGGACTGCTGGACGTAGGGGTCGGAGGCCGCGGTGGTGCGAAGGATCGTGGCCCCCTGGAGCAGCCGCACTTGCAGGTCGCGCTCGTACATCACGTTGATGGCGGCGAACAGGCTGGCCAGGTAGTTGGTCGCGGCGGTGGTGTCGTTGTTGAACTTCTGCGACAGCAAGGGGTAGTCGGTGTCGATCGCCACGGTGGCGAGCTTGAGGCCCGAGCTCGACGCCGCGGAAGGCGGCAACAAGGTGCCGGGAGGACCTTGCGGCACGGCGCCGGACGCGTCAGGGAAGGTTCCGGCCCGCGCGGCCGGGCCGTTCGGCGCGTTCGGCGCGTTTAGAGCCATAGGCAGCCCGGCGAGGAAAGGGGGCAGGGTCTCTTCGCCGCACGACCAGGTCGGCTTGGGCGCGGTCGCCGCCAGGAAGGCTTCGGCCCTGGCGACCAGGTGCAGTCCCGGCTTGCCGGGGACGAGTGGCCGCACCTGGTGGGTGACACCCGCGGCCTGCGCGAAGCCCTCGATGGTCCCGGTGCGCGGATCGAGCGCCAGGAACACGCCCGACTCAGGGTCACCGGCTTCGGTGCCCCAGAAAAAGACCAGCCGCGAGCGCGGCAGCTCGATCATCGTCCCGTCTTTCGCCTCGAGGATGCGCGCGTCGGGCGCATAGATCTCATGGCGCGTCACCACCACGTCCTTGCGAACTTCGGGCGCCACCGGCCAGCCGCTGATGCGCACCGTCGCATCGGGCCGGACCTGGAGCAGGACGGGAAGCATCTGCTCGTCGAAACGGACGAGCTCGGCCGGGCTCGCCAGGTCCGGTGCCTCGACGCGCTGGCCAGGGCCTGCCGCCCGCAAGATCGGAAGAGTGGTGGAAAGGGTCGAGGCAAGGTCCGGGGCGACTGCCGCGCCGCGCGGGGCCGCAAGGGTCGACGCGAATGCGCCGGAGGAGGACGCAAGAGGGGCAAGCAGGCCGAGCAGGGCCAGCAGGCCGCCGATCATCAGGCGACGGTACGGCGGGAGCGCGGCATCCCGGGAGAGTCGATCTACGGACACGGGCCTGTGAGAAATCCGGGCTTGCATTTGGCTCCCTGGTAATGACCCTATGAGTCTATTGCTATTTGGCCCTGTATGAAAACACCTCTCGACTGGGGAATATTGCATCCGGCAGGCCAGTGACAGGTCGGGGCCGCCACCGTCCGCGAGGCAGCCCTCCCGCTCCGCCCTGCGCGGTGCCCGGAGACGCCGGAAGTCGTTGACAGGTCAATCAGCACAGGGTTTTGAGCGAGTGCCGCACCGGCTGCCGACGCCGCCCCGAGGAGCGGGGAGACCGCGCCGCGCCCAGCCGGCCAGGGCGGCTGAGGGTCAAAAATTGTCAGTCATACTTGCAATCTAGAGCGTCGCGATGTGGCGGTGGAGGACTGCTCGAGCGCACCAGAAGCTTTGTTCGTCAGGCCTCCCCGCCTGCAGGCGCGCAGCGCACCACGATCTCGCCATCCGCGCACTCGACCGTGGCCGTGCCGCCGCCCGCCAGCGCGCCGAACAGCAGCTCGCGGGTGAGCGGCTGCTTGACGGTCTCTTCGAGGAGGCGGCCGAGCGGCCGCGCGCCGAAAGCGGAGTCGTGGCCGCGCTCGGCCAGGAGCTTCCTCGCGCCGGCGGTGAGCTCGACGCGCACCGCCTTGCCGGCGAGCTGGGCGGCGAGCTCGCCGACCATCTTGCCGACGATCTGCTCCATGACCTCGGGCGAGAGCGGGCGGAACTGCAGCCGGGCGTCGAGGCGGTTGCGGAACTCCGGGCTGAACAGCCGCTCGACCGCTCGCTCGCCCGCGGCGTCCTGCGTCCCGGCGACCTCCCCGGCCTCGGCGCCGAACCCGAAGGGACGGCGCGCCATCTCTCGCGCACCGACGTTCGAGGTCATCAGCAGGATGACGTGGCGGAAGTCGGTCGGCTTGCCGTTGGTGTCGGTCAGGGTGCCGTGGTCCATGACCTGCAGCAGGATGTTGAACACGTCCTCGTGCGCCTTCTCGATCTCGTCGAGGAGCAGCACGGCGTGCGGGTTCTTGGCCACCGCCTCGGTGAGCAGCCCGCCGCGGTCGTAGCCGATATAGCCCGGCGGCGCCCCGACCAGGCGCGACACCGTGTGCCGCTCCATGTACTCGCTCATGTCGAAGCGCAGGAAGCTGATGCCCAGGGCGAGGGCGAGTTGCCTGGCGGCCTCGGTCTTGCCCACGCCGGTCGGGCCGGTGAGCAGGAAACAGCCGACCGGCTTCTGCGCCTCGCGCAGCCCGGCGCGGGAAACCTGGATGGCGGCCACCAGGCGGGCGATCGCCTCCTCCTGACCGAAGACCACGCCGTTGAGCTCCTCGCCGAGCCGCCGCAGCCGCTCGCGGTCGTCGCCCTGCACCTGGCGGGCCGGGATCTGGGCCATGGTGGCGAGAACGCTTTCGACGTCGCCGGTGCCCACCTCGCTGCCGCCGCGCAGGGCCACCGTCGCGCCAGCCTCGTCGAGCAGGTCGATCGCGCTGTCCGGCAGCCGGCGGTCGCGCAGGAAGCGGCCGGCGAGCTCGGCCGCCGCCTCGACCGCCGCCGCGGCATAGCGCACGCCGTGGTGCTCCTCGTAGCGGCTCTGCAGGCCGGCGAAGATGCGAGTCGTCTCCTCGGCCGTCGCCTCCGCCACCTCGACTTTCTGGAAGCGCCGCGCCAGGGCGGCGTCGCGCTCGAAGCTCTGCCGGAACTCCTCCCAGGTGGTGGCGCCGATGCAGCGCAGCTTGCCGTCCTGCAAGGCGGGCTTGAGCAGGCTCGAGGCGTCCATGGTGCCGCGACCGGCGCTGCCGGCGCCGACCAGGGTATGGATCTCGTCGATGAACAGGATCGGGCTCGGCTGGGTGGCGAGAGCGGCGAGCACCGCCTTGAGCCGGTTCTCGAAGTCGCCGCGGTAGCGTGTGCCCGCCAGGAGCGCGCCCAGGTCCAGGCGGTAGATGCGTGCCTCGCGGAACGCCTCCGGCACCGTCTGCTGGGCAATGCGCAGCGCCAGCCCTTCGACCATCGCGGTCTTGCCGACCCCGGGGTCGCCGACGTAGATCGGGTTGTTCTTGCGCCGGCGCTTGAGGATGTGAAGCGTGCGGGCGATCTCGGCTTCCCGGCCGACCAATGGATCGATGGCGCCGCGGCGCCCAAGCTCGGTCAGGTCCTGGGTGAAGGCCGCCAGCGGGTCGCCATCGCGGCCTGGCTCCGTCCGTTCCGTCCGTCCGCGTCCTTCGTCGCCCTCGCCAGCCTCTTCGCCCGCGGGAAGTTGAAAGCCGGGCAGGGCGGGTCGCTCGGCCGGCAGGCGGGAGACCCCATGTGCCAGGTAGCTCACCACGTCGAGGCGCGTGACGCCCTCGCCTTCCAGCAGCTCGACGGCGTAGGAATCCGCTTCGGACAGCATTGCGACCAACAAGTCGGAGCCGCGGACCTCGTCTTTGCCCGCGCCTTCGGCATGGGAGGCCGCTCGGGCCAGGGCCCGCCGCAAGCCAAGCGACAGGCGGGGCTCCGCCAGGGCGGCCTTCTTGCCTCGCCCCTTGCCGCGCTCTTCCTCCTGCCTGCCCTCGTCCTCCAGGTAGTCGGCGAGCAGCCGGCGCACCCGCTCGACGTCGGCTCCCGAATGGCGCAGCACTCTGGCCGTCTCCTCGTCGAAGGTCAGGGCGTAGAGCAGGTGCTCGGGGCCGGCGTAGTCGTGACCCAGGCGCCCGGCCTCGCTGACCGCCACCGTGAGCGCGATCTCGAGATCCTGCGAGAGCCTCAAGCGCTCTCCTCCTCGGCTTGCCCCGGCCCCTCGACCGGCTCGGCGGTGAGGCGCAGTGGCATTCCGTTGCTGCGCGCCTCGGCCGTGACCTCGGCAATCTTGGTTTCGGCCGTGTCGCGCGGATAGACGCCGGCCACTCCGCTGCCCTTGTGATGGACCTGCAGCATCACGTGGATGGCCTCGGCGGGCGGCTTGTGGAAGTGGTCGATCAACACACGCACCACGAACTCCATTGAGGTGTAGTCGTCGTTGTGGAGCAGCACCTTGAAGCGCCGCGGACGGCGCGTGCGCCGGCGCGCCTCGGGGGCGTAGCTCTCCTCTGGAAAGGAGGGATCGGCATCCAGCTCCGACCTGCTCATGACGGCTCCGTTGCCACCAGTGTAGCGCAAGCCCGAGAGGTGCCGAGCAGCGAGATCGTGCTCTCAGCACCCGATCGCCTGGCGGGAGGCTCTTGGCGTCTATCGGACGGCGGGGCGTCTACTGCACCTGCTCGCGGGTCTTCAAGAAGCGCAGGTCGGGCCAGTCCTCGCCGGTCGTCTTGAGGTGCCAGGCATTGCGCGCCAGGAAGACGGGGGAGCCGTTGTGGTCCTCGGCCATGCTGGCGTGGTTGGCGTGGCGGAACTTCTTGAGCGTTGGCGGGTCGTCCGCCTCCACCCAGCGCGCGGTGTAGAGCGAGGTGCCCTCGAGGTGGACAGGGAGGTCGTACTCGGTGCGGATGCGGTCGGCGAGCACGTCGAACTGCAGCGCCCCGGCGACGCCGACGATCCATTCGTTGCCGAGCGACGGCCGGAACACCTGCGCCGCCCCTTCCTCGGCGAGGTGGAGCAGGGCGCGGCCCAGGTGCTTGGCGCGCATCGGGTCTTGCGGGCGCACCTTGCGCAGCAGCTCCGGCGCGAAGCTGGGAATGCCGGTGAAGCGCAGCGGCTCGCCCTCGGTCAGGGTGTCCCCGATGCGCAGGCTGCCGTGGTTGGGAATGCCGATGATGTCGCCCGCCCAGGCCTCTTCGGCGAGCTCGCGGTCCTGCGCCAGGAAAAGCAGCGGGTTGTGGACGGCCAGGGTCTTGCCGCTGCGCACGTGATGGAGCTTCATGCCGCGCTGGAACCGGCCCGAACAGAGGCGCACGAAAGCGATGCGATCGCGGTGCTTGGGGTCCATGTTCGCCTGGATCTTGAAGACGAAGCCGCTGACCTGCCGCTCGGCCGGGTCGACCACCCGGTCCGCCGCCGGCTGCTGGCGCGGCGGCGGCGCCAGCTCGACCAGGCCGTCGAGCAGCTCGCGTACACCGAAGTTGTTGAGGGCGCTGCCGAAATAGACCGGGGTCAGATGTCCGCCGCGGTAGGCGGCGAGGGTGAACGGTGGACAGAGGCCGCGCACCATCGCGGTTTCCTCGCGCAGCTGGCGCACGGCATCGGCGGGAAGCCGCTGATCGAGCCCGGGTTCGTCGCGAATGCGCCTGGGCTCGCGCAGCAGCAGCCGGTCGTTGAGCAGGTCGTAGCAGCCGAGGAAGGCCCGCCCCATGCCGATCGGCCAGGTGGCGGGAGTGACCTCGAGAGCGAGGGTGCGCTCGATCTCATCCATCAGGTCCAAGGGATCGCGGCCGTCGCGGTCGAGTTTGTTGATGAAGGTGACGATCGGCACGTCGCGCAGGCGGCAGACCTCGAAGAGCTTGCGCGTCTGGGTTTCGATCCCTTTGGCGGCGTCGATGACCATCACCGCCGAGTCGACCGCCGTCAGGGTGCGATAGGTGTCCTCGCTGAAGTCCTCGTGGCCCGGCGTGTCGAGCAGGTTGAAGACGCAGCCGGCATATTCGAACGTCATCACCGAGGCGGTCACCGAAATGCCGCGCTCCTGCTCGACCTTCATCCAGTCCGAGCGCGCCCGCCGGGCGTCGCCGCGCGCCTTGACCGCGCCGGCGAGCTGAATCGCCCCACCGAACAGCAGCAGCTTCTCGGTCAGGGTCGTCTTGCCCGCGTCCGGGTGCGAGATGATCGCGAACGTCCGCCGCCTGGACACCTCCTGGTCGATCGTGCTCATTTCTCTCGTCTTGCCGCCCCCGGGCTTTCCAACAAGCGGCAGAGCCTAGCAGATTCCCGCCGGGGGGCCTTGGACGCCTCGGCGCTCGTCGCCCACGCCCTGCCCATCATGGTCGCCCAGGCCAGCGGACAGCGTCCGATTGGCGTCTGAAGGTGCCTGTAGGGGGCCGCCTCGCGACTCCCTTCACCCTCCGCTCAGCAGCTCGAGCAGCTCGGAGCGGGTGAAGATCTTGGCCAGGGAGGGGTCGTCGTGCGCCACGACGCTGTCCATGAGCCGCCGCTTGCGCTCGATGATCGAGGAGATCTTCTCTTCCAGAGTGCCCTCGGTGACGAGCTTGAAGACCTGGACGGCGCGGCGCTGGCCGATGCGGTGGACGCGATCGGTCGCCTGGTCTTCCCGCGCCGCGTTCCACCAGCGGTCGTAGTGGATCACGGTCGAAGCGGCGGCGAGATCGATTCCCGTGCCGCCGGCCTTCAAGCTTCCCAGGAAGACGCGGCAGCCGGGGTCGCTGTTGAAGCGCGAGATCAGGGCGCCGCGGCGGCCGCTGCCGCCGCTCGCTCCGGTCAGAGTCACGTGGTCGATTTCCAGGCCGTCGAGGTGGCGCTGCATCAGGGTGATCATCCCCAGGAACTGGGTGAAGACGACGACTTTCTGGCCGCTTTCCAGGCACTCGGACAGGAGCTCGCGGTAGAGGTCCCACTTGCCCGAGGTGAAGCTCTCGGCCTCGTCCAGCCGTCGCAGGGCGAGCGCTGGATGATCGCAGATCTGCTTGAGCAGCTGGAGCAGGGCGAAGATGTGAATATAGGGCAGCGGCCCGACGGCCGCCTCGATCGCTCGCGCGAGCTCGGCCCCGCGGCTACCGGTGGCGTCACGGTAGAGCTTGACCTGGTCCGCCGACAGCAGGCAGGTGCGCACGTCCTCGATCTTTTCCGGCAGCTCGTCGAGGACCTCTTGCTTCAAGCGGCGAAGCGTAAAGGGGGAAATGATCCGCCGCAGCTCGTCGACCCGGTGCGCAGCGGGCGGCCTGCCGCCCGCTCCGGGCAGGGACCCGACACATCCGATCAGACTGCCGGACAGGGATCCGGTGTATGCGGTCAGACCTCCTGCTGTCCCCGTCGAGGACGGCACGGACGGTACCGTCAAGAGCAGCGGCATCGCAGCCATCCCGGAGCGCGACTCCATGGGCCACGCCTCGCCCGCCGGCGCCTCTGGACGGCCGAATTCGGCCGCGGGCGCGAGCGCGGAATAGCGCTCGGCGAAGGCCGAGTCGCTTCCCAGGTACCCGGGCAGCACGAGGTCGAAGAGCGCCTTGAGATCGGCGAGGGAGTTCTCGATCGGCGTGCCGGTCAAGCCCAGCTTGATCTCGGTCCGGAGCTGGACGGCGGCCTGGTAGGCCTTGGTGTCGCGGTTCTTCAGGTTCTGGACCTCGTCGAAGATGGCGACGGAGAAGGCAGTGCCGGCCAGCAGCGAGAGGTCGCGCAGCAGGATGCCATACGAAGTCACTACCACGTCGCCCGGGCGAAGCCGCGGCGGCAGGACGCGTTGCGCCCCGTGATGGATCAGGGCCCGCAGTCCGGGCGCGTGGTCGCGGATCTTGTCGCGCCAGTGGCTGATGACGCTGGTGGGACACACGACCAGGAAGGGCGGCATCACGCCGTGCTGCTCGGCGAGGCTCACCAGCAAGGCCATCGCCTGGTGGGTCTTGCCGAGGCCCATGTCGTCGCAGAGCAGTCCCCCAAGCCGGTTCTCCCACAGGAACCGCAGCCATTCGAGGCCGGCCTGCTGGTAGGGGCGCAGAGTGGTCTTCATCCCGGCGAGCGGGACGAGAGGCCGGGCAGGCCGCAGCTCGAGCAGGCAACCGAGGGCCGCGGCGGCGCCGCCAGCCAGACCGAGTGGCCGGCCCACCGCCGCCTGGAGCCCCAGCAGCTCGCTCGCCGTCAGGCACACGGGATCGGCCAGGCCGGAGCCGGCCGGCGGCCGGGTGGGACCGCGTGCGCCCGCCGTAGGCCGGGCGGGGCCTTCCGCGCCGGCCGCCCGCTCGAGCGAGCCGCCTTCCCCGGGCTCGCCCGGACCCCCTTCCGCCAGCCTGTCGAGATGGCTGAAAGCGGGGGCGTTCAGGTCGATC
Source organism: Thermoanaerobaculia bacterium (assembly GCA_035544895.1). GTDB lineage: Bacteria > Acidobacteriota > Thermoanaerobaculia > Multivoradales > UBA5704 > JASLEW01. The sequence continues at coordinate 32,367 of DASZZM010000016.1, read as the reverse complement.
CAGCCTTCCGCGATCTCGAGAAAAGGAAGTCCGTCTCGCTTGGCGCGCAGGAGCTCGGCGAGCGAGATCGACTGGTTGCCGAGGCCGTAGTTGATTGCCAGCCAGTACCAGCTCCGGTCCCGAGCTTCGCCGGCGATCTCGACGGCCTCGAAGTCGCGGAAGATCTTGCGCCGGCGCAGCTCCTCGTCGAGCACCACGGCGCCCTCTTCCCATGCCTCGGCATACTCGGCGAGGAAGCTCGGCACCTGGCTGCGCTTGAGCTTCATCTGCGCCGGCGCGCGGAACTTGCGCTCGTGGCCCGGGCGCTCGAGCTCGGCCAGGATCCCCAGCTCCTTGAGATAAACGAGGTTGCCGTAGCGGAACGGCTCGACCTCCTCGGGGCGCAAAAACCGTTCCTCGCCGGAGGCCTGGATGACCTGGATGGCGGGGCGGACCAGGACCTCGGAGAGATCGAAGCGGGTCTCCTGAGAGACGTGGAAGATCGAGCGCAACGGGACCGGATGGATCGCCAGGTCCTGCTGCTGCGGAAATGCTCCCGCCAGGAGGTTGAGCACCGAACGCACCTCGCGGCGGGGCACGGTGATCTCCAGGGCGGGCTGGCCGCCGCGGCGGAAGGTCAGGGTGAAGCGGCCGCTCGCGGCGTCGATCGCGGGATGAAAGGTACCGTCCTCGCCCGCGAACTCGCGGACGCAATGGTAGGCCAGCCGGTGCCAGAAGCTCTCCTCCCAGGCCTGGCGCCGGGTCTTGACTCCGTGCTTGGCGAGCTCGCGCTCCCCGGCCTCGAGCTGAAAGAGCGCCAGGCGGCCCAGCAGCGCCGCCCGGTCGAAGCCCCCGGCGGCCTCGCCCACCTTGCCGATCCGTTCGAGGAAGCGCAGCCGGGCGGGGGAGGCATCGAAGTAGCGGGCGAGCTCCTCGCCGCTCCGCGAAGTGATGCGCAGCGCCGGCGCCCGCGCGTCGTCAGGGCGCCTGCCCACGCGCACCTCGGCAGAAGGCTGGGCGTTGCCCTCGTAGAGGAGCCTTGCCAGCCGGTACCAGAGCGTGCCCGAGAAATGCGCCTCCCAGCTCCTCCCGGCGGAATCGAGCTTCAGCTCAGCCACCGCGCGGTCGAGAGCGCGCAGGTGAGGGCACGTCCTCGCCCGGCTCGCCGCGCAGTTGCAGGAGCGCAGAGGGCTCCCGCTGCCGGGCACCCGTGCCACGTAGATCGCCGTCTCGGGGCCGGGCTGGCCCGGCGGCACGAGCCCGACTCCCGCGCGGTGGAGCTCGAGGTGGCTGGGAGCGTCCATCGATCGGCGGCGGGTGAGAGCGCCCCTTCGACCCTGCTCAGGTGCCGCCGTGCTCGAGCTGGTAGCGGAAGGTTCCGACCGGCGTGAGGTGGCGGAGGAGCCGAGAGGAGAACCCAAGGAGCGGAGAAGCGAGGCGGCCCCGGGAGTCGTGCTCCATCTCGCGGTAGCTCCCTTCCAGTTTCTCCAGGCTGAAGTCCGCGTCGATCGTACCGGCCAGGTAATCGATCCGCCCGTTCTCGGGGAACTCGTCCGAAAAGGCCCAGCGGCGGAAGGCGGCCAGGCTGTCGATGCCGGCAGGGATGACCAGGTCCTCCTGTTCGATCAAGACGGAATTTCGTCGCCTCATAACGAAACTTTACACCTCTCTGGCGCTACGTAGGGCGACCGCGCGGAAGAAGTCGATGGCCGCGGCGGCCGGGTCGCCGACCAGGGCGCCGGCGCCTTCTTCCGGCAGCCAGTCCGCCGGCAGATGGTTGCTGTAGGGGGGATGGAGGAAGCGCTGGTCCAAGAGCGCGATGACGCCGGTGTCCTCGGGCGAGCGGAGGAGGCGCCCGGCCGCCTGGACGACGCGCGTCATGCCGGGAACGACAAAGGCGTACTCGAAGCCGCGCTCGAAACGCTCCTGGTAGTAGCTCTTGAGCAGCTCCCGCTCCAGGGTGACGGCCGGCAGGCAGGGACCGATCACCGCCACCGCCTTGAGCACTTCGCCGGGATAGTCGACCCCCTCGGCAAAGACGCCGCCCGCCACCGCTGCCAGCAGCACGTCGCCGAGCACGGCCGCGCGCAGCGCCTCCAGGATCCGCTCGCGCTCGCGATCGCTGTCCGCCTGGCGCTGGATGAGGAAACGCTTGGCGCGCAGCCGCATCCGGCCCGCCACTTCGGCCAGGAAGCCGTAGCTGGGGAACAGGGCCAGGCAGTTGCCCGGCACGGCTTCCGCGAATTCGACCAGCTTCTCGGCGATGCGGTCGTAGTTGGCCGGACGCTGGCGGAAGGCGGTGGCGACCGAAGAGTCGATGACCACCCGCCGATTCTCGCGTGGGAAGGGGTTGGGGATGTCGACGAACGCGGTGCGTCCCGGTGTGAAGCCGAGAAGGCCGGTGTAGAACTCGGGGGGCTGCAAGGTCGCCGAGAGGCCGATCGCGGCATGGGCGCGGGAGAGCACGCCGCCCAGGAAACGGCTGGGGTCCTTGCACAGCACCTTGACCCGCGACTCGCCGCGGCAGAGCTCGACGAACTGGCTGAAGGCCTCGTCGGCCGCGGCCAGGCCATTGAGGAAGCGCAGGAAATCGAAGTAGAGGTCGACGAAGGGGTCGTCGGCGCGGAACGCTCGGCTTTCGCGCTGGTGCTCGAGGTAGTCGACGAAGGCGGCATCGAGCTCGGGCCGCAGCTGCCAGAAGCGGTCTTCCGGCAGCGCCGTCTCGACCGCCCGGTCGCCCTCCTCCGGCCCGCCCTCCGCCAGGGCGCCGGCGACCGCTTCTTCGACGATCGCGGCCAGCTCGAGGCACAGCCCCTCGATGCGCAGGTGCAGGGGCTCGCGCACCCGACCGATCGCCTCCGCCGCCCGCCGCGCCGCCGTCGCCGAAAGCTCGGGGCTGTAGTAGCCACGCCCGCGCTCGACCAGGTTGTGGACTTCGTCGATGACCAGCACGGTATCCGACAGGTCCTCGTCCGCGCCGAAGGCCGACAGCGACACGTAGGGGTCGAAGGCGTAGTTGTAGTCGCAGACGATAACTTCGACGCGGGCGGCGAGCTCGAGGCTCACCTCGAAAGGGCAGACCTCGGCGGACTTGGCGGCGCGGAAGACCTCGTCGGGCTCGATCGAAGGGTAACGGCCGTGAATCTCGCCGACCACCCCCGAGGTCTGGAGCTTCAAGGCGTAGTCCTTGGCGTACGGGCAGTACTCTTCGTGGCAGAGCACCTGGTCGTTGGCGCACATCTTGGCCTTGGCGCGCAGGCGCAACGAGCGGAAGGCGGTCTCCTGGTTGAGCAGGCCAAGCACGACCATGGACATGTCCTGTTGCAGGGTCTTGGCGGTGAGCACGAAGAGCCGCTTGCCGTGCGCGAGGCAGTAGCGCAAGGCGGGAAACAGAGCCGCCACGGTCTTGCCGATGCCGGTCGTGGCCTGGAGCAGCAGGTGCTCGCGATTGGCCACCGCCGTCTCCGCCGCCGCCAGGATCAGCTCCTGGCCGGGGCGCAGCTCGCGGTAGGGGAAGCGCAGCCGCTCGGCGGCGCGCTGCCGCTCGACACGCCTCTGCCGCTCGCTTGCGAAGGCGCGCAGCAGGGTGTTCACCCGGCGCCGCACCGCCGAGTCGAGCGCCTCGGCGTGGAAGTCGAGCTCCTCGCGCTCCAGCTCGTCGCTGCCGATCGCGATCAGCACCAGCTCGGCGCGCACCGCGGGCTCGCCGCCGCGCGCCAGCATCCAGGCGTAGAGCAGAGCCTGGCGCTCGTAGAGCTCGCGCACCGCGGGCGGCAGCGATCCGCCCCGCCGCACCGACTTGATCTCCTCGACCACCAGCGTCCCGTCCGGCTCGCGCCGCAGGCCGTCGATCCGCCCCTGCACGGTCACCCGCCAGCCGCGGTGCTCGAAGCCGTAGGAGACCGCCACCTCGCGCCTGTACGAAGCCACGCCGGCAAGCTGCCGTTCCTGGTAGCGGCTGTGGATCGCCTGCCCCAGCCACAGCCGTTCGTAGCCGCCGCGGTTGGCAAAACCCAGGCTCCGCAGGAGTCCGCCCTCGAGCAGGTCCGCCACCGACAGATCGAGTGTCAGTGCCTCGGGATCGAAACGCGGCGCCATGGCAACCCCCGAGTATAAGACGCCGCCTGTTCCCAGAGAGCCCCATGCCAGTCACGGTAAGCTATCCAGGCGTCGCAACGGCTTCATCTCGACTCTGCCGAGAGGTGCCTGCATGAACGAAGGGAAAGGGTTCTACGGTCTCTACCGGGGGACGGTGGTCAACAACGTCGATCCCCTGCAGATCGGGCGCATCCAGGCGATCGTGCCCGACGTCTCGGACGTCATCCTCGCCAGCTGGGCCATGCCCTGCGTGCCGATCGCCGGCAAGCAGATGGGGACCTTCGTCGTGCCGCAGGTCGGCGCCCGCGTCTGGGTGCAGTTCGAGCAGGGGGACCCGGACTTCCCGGTCTGGACCGGCGGGTTCTGGGAGACCGTGGCCGAGGTGCCGAACCTCGCCCTCGCGGGGGTGCCGGGCGACCCCGGCATCGTCCTCCAGACGACCCTCCAGAACGCGATCGTGATCAGCGACCTGCCGGGCCCCACGGGCGGGATCATGCTCAAGAGCACGACCGGGGCCACCATCTTGGTCAACGATACGGGGATCTCCATCCAGAACGGCAAGGGGGCGAGCATGGTAATGGTCGGGCCCACGGTGACGATCAACAACGGCGCCCTGGTGGTGATCTGAGGGCGAAAGCGATGCCCGGATTCCTTCTCCACGTCGGCGCCACCGTCCTCTGCGCCCACGGCGGCCAGGCACAGCCGACCGTGCCCAACCCTCGGGTGACCGTCAGCGGCCAGCCGACGGTGACGCTCGCCGCGCCCTACGTGGTTGCCGGCTGCCCCCTGCCCCCGCCGCCCGCGGCCAACGGCCCCTGCGTCACCGCCCGCTGGATCACCGCGGCGACGCGGATCACCTCGAATGGGCAGCCCCTGCTGCTGCTGGACAGCCAGGCGATCTGCGCTCCCACCGGCACGCCGCTCATGGTCGTCGTGACCCAGATCCGCGCCTCTGGAACGTGAGGTAGCCGCAATGCAAACTCAGACCCTCATGCCGCGGCCAGACCCACCCCTTGGGCGGCACCACTACCAGACCGTGGCGCGGCTTGCCTTTGCCGGTCCGCTCGGTTAGCCTGCAGGCGACCTTCCATGGCGAACGGCGACGAACCGGGACCGGGGGAACGCGGTCCGATCCTGATCCACTTCCCACGTCTCGGGCAGGGCGGGACCGCGGGCCTGCCCGGGCGGCTGCGCTACGCCCTGCTCGGCTTCCTGCTGGTCGTCGTGGTCTTCTCCTCCTACTACCAGGTGGCGCCATTCGAGCAGGGGGTGGTGCTGCGCTTCGGCCGCTACATCGGCAGCGTCCGCCAGGGCCCCCATCTCAAGCTGCCTTTCGTCGACCGCGTCTTCAAGGTGCCGACCGAGCGCCAGCTCAAGGAGGAGTTCGGCTTCCGCACCCTCGAGCCGGGGCAGCGCAGCACCTTTCAGAAGGGGGGCTTCGAGGCCGAGTCGCTGATGCTCACCGGCGACCTCAACATCGCCGACGTCGAGTTCGTGGTGCAGTACCGCATCGTCGACCCCTACCGCTACCTCTTCGTGCTCGAGAAGCCGCAAGAGACGGTGCGCGCCGTCGCCGAAGCGGAGATGCGGGGCGCCGTCGGGGACCAGGGGTTCGACGAGGTGATCAAGACCCGGCGCGGCGAGATCGAAGAACAGGTCCTGCGCCGCATGAACGACATCCTCGGCCGCTACCGCTGCGGCGTCGACGTCAAGCTGGTGCAGCTCCAGGACGTGCACCCCCCCGAGCCGGTCAAGGATTCGTTCGAAGAGGTCAACCGCGCCCTGCAAGAGATGGAGCGCTCGATCAACGAGGCGCTCCAGGAGCGCAACAAGATCCTCTTCCGGGTGCAGGGCGAGGCCAAGCAGCGGATCGCCCAGGGGGAGGGCGCCGCGATCGAGCGCACCAACCGCGCCCAGGGCGACGCCAAACGCTTCGAGCTGCTGCTCGCCGAGTACCGCAAGGCTCCCGCGGTCACCCGCCAGCGGCTCTATCTCGAGGCCATGCAGGAGGTACTGCCGGCGACCGGGCGCCTGCTGGTGGTGGACGATTCGGTCAAAGGCATGCTGCCGGTGCTCAACTTGGGAGGCACGCCGGGCAAGGACGGCAAAGAAAAGGACAAGGAGCCCAGGCAGTGAGGCGCGCCGTCGCCCTCTCCGTCGCCGGCGTCGCGCTGCTGCTGCTCGGCGGCATGGCCTTCGAGGTCAGCGAAGGCGAGCAGGCGATCGTCGTGCGGCTGGGCAAAGTGACGCGCCGGCCGATCACCCGGCCGGGTCTTTATTGGAAGCTGCCCCTGCTCGACGACGTGATCCGCTTCAACGCCCGCATCCTCGCCTGGGACGGGGCCGCCGAGCGCATCCCGGTCAAAGACTCCAAATTCATCTTCGTCGACACCTTCGCGCGCTGGCAGATCACCGACCCGATCCGCTTCTTCAACGCCGTCAAGGACGAGCGCGGGGCGCAGAGCCGGCTCGACGACATCCTCGACGGCTCGGTGCGCGACGTGGTCTCCACCCATTACCTGCTCGAGCTGGTGCGCACCACCAACCGGCCGCTGCAGCATGGGCCGGTGCGCGGCGAGGACGAGGCCCAGGGTGGGGCCATCCAGCAGGTCCTGCAGAACCTCGGGGCGGTGCCGGGCGGCCGGTCGGGAGCGACGGCGATGGGCGACGTCGAGGTGGCCGGGCGGCGCATCGAGGTTCGCGACCAGATCTTCGCGGTCAGCGACCGCAAGCTGCGCCAGCTCAACCTGGGCATGCAGCTCGTCGATCTGCGCATCAAGCGCATCGAGTACACCGACCAGGTCAAGCGCGACGTCTACCTGCGCATGATCTCCGAGCAGCAGCGCATCGCCGAGCGCTACCGCGCCCAGGGCCAGGGCAAGAAGGCCGAGATCGCGGGACTCACTTCGCAAGAGCAGCGGCGGATCGAATCGGAGTCCTACCGCACCGCCCAGGAGATCCTGGGCCGCGCCGAGGCCGCATCGACTCGCACCTACGCCGAAGCCTACGGCAAGGACGCCGAGTTCTATCGCTTCTTGAAGAGCCTGGAAACCTATCGCAAGGCGCTCGGCAAGGACGACACCATCATCCTCTCGACCAAGAGCGACCTGCTGCGCTACCTGCAGCAGCAGCAACCGAAGTGAACCTGCCGGGTTTCTTCACCCGCCCGGCGGGGTGGAGACGCGCCGGCCCGCGGGCCAACCGCGCTCTCCGGGCAACCGCCGCCTTGCCCGCGGTCGTCGCGGTCGCGGCCGCCGCGGTCGCGGCCGCATGCGGGGTCCGGGCTCATGGCGGTCAATCCGGCAGGGACGACCGCGCCAAGGTGCACGTCGGGATCGTCTTCGACATCGGCGGCAAGGACGACCGCTCTTTCAACGCCTCTGCCTGGGAGGGAGTGCAGCGGGCGGCGCGGGAGCTGCCGATCGTCCTGCGCAACGCCGAGCCGGGCGACCCGACGTCGCTCGAGCCGGCCATGCGCGCCTTCGCCGAGCGCGGCTTCGACCTCGTCATCGGCATCGGCTTTGCCCAGGCGCCGATCATCGAGCAGGTGGCGGCCGACTATCCGCGGCTCGACTTCGCCATCATCGACGGCGTCTGCAACCTTCCCAACGTCGCATCGCTGATCTTCAAAGAACACGAGGGTTCCTACCTGGTGGGCATGATCGCGGCGCGCAAGTCGCGCACCCACGTGCTCGGCTTCGTCGGCGGCATGGACATCCCGCTCATCCACAAGTTCGAGGTAGGCTACGAGGAAGGCGCGCGCGCCGCCGATCCCCGCGTCCGCGTCATCCCCAACTACGTCGGCGTCACCGACGCGGCGTGGAACAATCCGGGCAAGGGCAAGGAGCTGTCGCTGGCCCAGATCGGCAAGGGCGCCGACGTGATCTTCGCCGCCGCCGGCAATTCCGGGCTGGGCGCCTTCGACGCCGCCGAGCAGAACGGAGTCTTCGTCATCGGCGTGGATTCCAATCAGAACTGGGTGAAGCCCGGCTTCGTGCTGACCAGCATGGTCAAGCACCTCGACAACGCGGTGTATCAGATCGTCGAGGACCGGGTGCGCGGGCGCTTCCACGGCGGCCTCCACGTCTTCGGTCTCGAGAACGGCGGCATCGGCTACGCTCTCGACCACTACAACCGCAACCTCATTCCGCCCGAGGTGATCCGCGAGGTCGAAGCAGCCAAGCAGAAGATCATCCGCGGCGAGATCAAGGTCACCGACGCCATGGCGCACTAGGAGCGGGACACGAGCGCCTCCACCTCGATGCTCGAGCTGCGCAACGTGACCAAGCGTTTCGGCGCCGTGCTGGCCAACGACCGGGTGAGCCTCGCCGTCGCCCCTGGCACCATCCACGCCATCGTGGGCGAGAACGGCGCCGGCAAGTCGACCGCGATGCGCATCGCCTACGGCTTCTACACGCCCGACCAGGGCGAGATCGTGGTCGAGGGCAAGCCGGTCCGCATGGCGAGCCCGCAAGACGCCATCCGGCTGGGCATCGGCATGGTGCATCAGCACTTCATGCTGGTCGAGACGATGACGGCCGCCGAGAACATCGTGCTCGGCGCCGAGCCCGGCTCGGCGCTGGCCTTCGACCTCGCGGGCGCCGAGGCGCGCATCGCCGAGCTGTCGCGCGAGTTCAGCCTGGCGATCGATCCGGCGGCGCCGGTCGAGCGGCTCTCGGTCGGGCAGCGGCAGCGCGTCGAGCTGCTCAAGGCGCTCTACCGCCGGGCGCGCGTGCTCATCCTCGACGAGCCGACCGCCGTGCTGACGCCGCAGGAGGTCGAGGGCCTGTTCGCCATCCTGCGGCGCATGCGCGGGCAGGGCAAGACCGTGGTGATCATCACTCACAAGCTCTCGGAGGTGATGGCCATCTCCGACCGGGTGACGGTGATGCGCGACGGCCGGGTGGTCGGCAACCTCGAGACCCGCGCGACCAGCGCCGCCGAGCTCGCCCGCCTGATCGTCGGCCGCGACGTGCTGCTGCGCGTCGTCAAGGCGCCGGCACGCCCGGGAGCGACGGTGCTTGCGGTGCGCGGCCTGCGCACTGTCGGCGTCGAGGGCGTCGAGGGCGTCGGCGGCGTCGGCGGCGGCGCCGGCGGGGACGGCGCGCGGCGCCTCGACGGGGTGTCGTTCACCGTCCGCGCGGGCGAGATCGTGGGCATCGCCGGCGTCGAGGGCAACGGCCAGACCGAGCTGATCGAAGCCCTGGCCGGCCTGATCGAGCCCGCGTCGCTGGCCGGCGAGATCGAGCTCGAGGGCAAGGACCTGCTGCGCGCCCGGGGCGCCCGCGGGCGCCGCGAGATGGGGATCGCCCACGTCCCCGAGGACCGCCAGCGCCGCGGCCTGGTGCTCGCCTTCGACCTGGCGGAGAACTCGATCCTCGGCGTGCACTACCGGCCTCCGGTGACCGCCGGCCCGGGCGCGGTCTGGCTGGACCGCGCGGCGATCGGGCGGCGGGCGCGACAGATCATCGCCGAGTACGACGTGCGCCCGCCCGACCCCAGCCTGGCGGCGCGCGCGCTGTCGGGCGGCAATCAGCAGAAGCTGATCATGGGCCGGGAGATGACCTTGCCGCCCCGTCTGCTGCTGGTGGCGCAGCCGACGCGCGGCGTCGACATCGGCGGCATCGAGTTCATCCACCGCCGGCTGCTCGCGCTGCGCGACGCCGGCGGCGCGGTCCTGCTGGTCTCCGCCGAGCTCGAGGAGGTGACGGCCCTTGCCGACCGCCTGCTGGTCATGCACCAGGGGCGCATTGCCGGCGAGGTGGACCCGGCGCGGGCGAGCCAGGAGGAGATCGGGCTGCTGATGACCGGTGGCGGCGGGCGCGCCGCCCCCGCCGCCGAGTCAGGGCAGCGGCAGGAGGAAGCAGGGCAATGAGCGACAACGAAGGGCCGGCCGCGGCGCCGCCTCCACCCCCGTCATCACCGCCCCCTCCGCCGCGCAGCCGCCTGGCTGGCGGCTGGCGCGCGGTGGCTTCGCCGCTCGCCGCCGTGCTGGCGGCTTTCGTCGTCGGCGGCATCGTGGTGGTCGCGATCGGCGACGACCCGATCGAGACCTACAAGCTCCTGCTGGGCAGCGCGCTGTCGTGGCCGGACGGCATCGGCTACACCCTGTTCTACGCCACGCCGCTCATCTTCACCGGCCTGGCGGTGGCGGTGGCCTTCCGCTGCGGCCTGTTCAACATCGGCGCCGAAGGGCAGCTCTACATCGCCGCTTTCGCCACGGCGTGGACCGGCATCACTTTCGCCGGCCTGTCGCCGTGGCTGCTGGCGCCGCTGGCCTGCCTGGCGGCGGTGGGCAGCGGGGCGGCCTGGGGCGCCCTGCCGGGGGTGCTCAAGGCGCGGTTCGGGGCGCATGAGGTCATCACCACCATCATGCTGAACTTCGTCGCCGTCGCCATGGCGAGCTACCTCACGCAATACCACTTCCGCAAGGAGGGCGACCCGATCCTCGAAACCGTCCCGATCGGCGCCGGCGCCCATGTGGCGCGGCTCGGCCATTTCCTGCCCGGCTTCCCCGAGCGCATCCCGCTCAACCTCAGCTTCTTCGCGGCCCTCGCGGCGTGCGTCCTGGTGTACGCCTTTCTCTGGCGCACGCGCTGGGGATACGAGATCCGCGCCACCGGCGAGAGCCCGCTCGCCGCGCAGTACGGCGGCATCTCGACAGGCCGGCAGATCGTCCTCGCCATGGCGGTGTCGGGAGGCCTCGCCGGCATGGTGGCCATCAACGAGGTGATGGGTTACCGCTACCGCTACTACGACGGCTTCTCGACCGGTTACGGCTTCACCGGCATCGCCGTGGCCTTGCTCGGCCGCAACCATCCGGTGGGCGTCGTGCTGTCGGCGCTGCTTTTCGGCGTGCTGCTGCGCGGCGGCCTGTTTGTCGAGATCTTCACCGAGCACGTCTCCAAGGACCTGGTGCTGGTCCTCGAGGCGGTGATCATCCTGTTCGTCGCCGCCGAGGCGCTCTTCCGCGGCGGCGGCCTTGGCCTCCCGCGCGGGCAGAAGGCCCGGCCCGGCACTCCAGGAACGACCCTGTGAAGCTCGCCACCCTCTTCCTGTTCTCCACCATCCGGCTGGCCACGCCGCTGCTGCTCGCGGCGCTCGGCGGCCTGTACTCCGAGCGCGCCGGGGTGATCAATATCGCGCTCGAAGGCTTGATGCTGGCCGGGGCCTTCACCGCCGCGGTGGTGACGCATGCCGCGCACAGCCCGTGGGCCGGCCTGCTGGCCGGCATCGCCGCGGGTATCGCCATCGCCCTGGTGCACGCCCTGGCCGCGATCCGCTTCAAGGCCAACCAGGTGGTCAGCGGCACCGCGATCAATCTGCTCTTCGCCGGCCTGCCGCCGCTGCTCTCCGGCGCCCTGTTCAGGTCGGCGGGCGCCACGCCACAGATCCCCAGGGGAGAGCTGTTGCCGCTGGCGCCGATCGTCATTGCTTTCCTGCTGGTGCCGCTGACCTGGTACGTGCTCTACCGCACCCCCTTCGGGCTGCGCCTTCGCGCCGTCGGCGAGAACCCCGAGGCGGCCGACACGGCGGGAATCGCGGTGGCGCGCATGCGCTACGTCGCGGTCGGGCTGTCCGGGGCGCTGGCGGCGGTGGGTGGCGCCTACCTGTCGATCGGGCAGTCGTCGCTGTTCACCCGCAACATGACCGCCGGCCGGGGCTTCATCGCCCTGGCGGCGCTGATCTTCGGCAAGTGGCGTCCGGTCGAGACCATGCTCGCCTGCCTGCTGTTCGGATTCGCCGAAGCGCTGTCCATCCAGATGCAGGGCGTCGCCCGCCTCCCGGTCCAATTCATCCAGATCATTCCCTACGTCCTGACCATCGTGGTTCTCGCCGGCTTCATCGGGCATTCCCGGGCGCCCAGCGCACTAGGTGTTCCCTATCAGGAGAAGCGCTAGCCGCACCCGACGCCGCGGCGCGACGAGGTAAACTAGCCCTTCGTCCGTTCCGGCTGCCGCCGCCGCAGGCGCGCCGCCGACCTCGAGGAGCTGCCCACTGCACCGGTCCAGCCGCCGCTTCGCCATCCTCTCGTTCGCCGCGCTCCTGGCCGCCGCGCCGGGAGCGGGAGGGGCGCCGGCGCCGCCGGCGGGCGCGGCGGGCGCGGCGGCGGAGGTCGGCAGGCGCGAGGGCCTGCAGCGGGCGCTCTCACAAGAGCTGGCACGCGCCCAGCGCGAGTCGGCGGCGCTGGGCGTCGAGGTGGTGGCGATCGACGATGGCGCGACCGTCTTTACCTACAACGGCGGCGAGCCGCGCGTCCTCGCCTCGAACACCAAGCTGTTCACCACCGCGGCGGCGCTCGACGCCTTCGGCCCTGGCTATCTGTTCGAGACCCGCTTCTCGATGCGCGGCACCACGCAGGGTGGGGTCCTCGCGGGCGATCTCGGCGTCGTCGGAGGAGGCGATCCGCAGATCTCGGGCCGGGCCTACGGCGGCGACTCCTTTGCCGTCTTCCGCGGCTGGGCCCGGCAGCTGCTGGCGCGCGGCATCCACCAGGTCGCGGGCGACCTGTACCTGGACCACGGCCTGTTCGAGGCGCTCACCGTCCATCCCGACTGGCCGCGCGGGCAGCTCGCCGGCTGGTACGAGGCGCCGGTGTCGGCGCTCTCCTTCAACGACAATTGCGTCCTGGTGCGGGTCTGGCCCAGCCGCAAGGGCGGCGCGGTGCGGGTCGAGACGGTGCCCCCGGTGCCGATCTTCCGCATCGGCAACACCGCCCGCACCACCAGCGCGCGCCGGCACAACCACATCAATGTCTTCCGTCTGGAGGACCGGCTGCTGGTCTCGGGCACCATCAACCAGAAGGCGGGCCCGCTCGAGGCGTGGGTGACGGTTCCCGATCCGGTCCGCTACTTCGGAACCGCGCTGGTCACCGCTCTTGCCGGCGAGGGAGTCGAGGTCCGCGGCCAGCTGCGGCCGGTGACTCGCCTCCCCGGCCCGGTCTGGGAGACCGTCGCCGTCTACCACAGCGACCTGCTCGACGCCATTCGCATCGCCAACAAGCACAGCCAGAACTTCTACGCCGAGAGCCTCCTCAAGCTGCTCGGCGTGCGCCGCTGCGGCGAAGGCAGCTGGCGCGCCGGCGTGCGCGCGGTGGGCGACTTCCTGGTCGGCCTCGGCGTACCGCGCGGCTCCTTCACCCAGGTCGACGGCTCGGGCATGAGCCGCCAAGACCGCTTCACGCCCCACCAGGTCACCCAGCTTCTGTACCACATGTATCACCATCGCTGGGCACACGAGTTCGTGCAGTCGCTGCCCTCTGCCGGCGAGCCCGACGGCTCGCTGCACCGCCGCCTCCTCTCACCCCCCTACTACGGCAACGTCTACGCCAAGACCGGCACCATCGAAGGCGTCTCCGCCCTCTCCGGCTACGCCCGCGCCGTCTCCGGCAAGATCTACGCCTTCTCCATCCTCCTCAACCGCACCCGCCACGGCCCCTGGTCCGCCCGCCAGGCCCAGGACCGCCTCGTCACCGCCCTGGTCGACCACGGCTGAAGCGCCGCTCGCGATGCGTCTCGCCGCCACCTTCTGCCCGCTCTGGTGAGCCAGCCTGCCTGGCTGCCGGCCGGCGGCCGATGAACCGCCCGGTAAGGCTGTCCGGCGTCCGGAGTGGGCTGCCCCGGCGCTCTGGCGCAGCGAGCTCCGCAACGTGCTGGTGCTCGAGATCCGCCACCGAGGCAATGTCGCTAGGGGACGCACTGGCAGCCTTCGGCGAAGTGGCGGGACTGGTCGTCGAGCCCGATCTTCCCGTTGAAACGGCCAAGGTACTGAGCCTCGCGCTCGCTTCGGGCGCCTCAGCCTACGATTGCGAATTTGTCGCGCTCGCCCAGGAACTGGGCGCGATCCTGGTTACCGCGGATCGCCGCCTGGCAGAGAGATTCCCTGCTGTGGCTGTCGAGCTCGCGAGGTTCGTCGGGGCCTGATCGGTAGGGAGAGGCCCCCTGGGACATCTGGCCGTTCCATGCGTGGCCGACCTGTTTCGTCATGTCCGCTCCTCCCAGCCCTTCGCGCGCTCGACCGCCCGGGCCCAGCGGGCGCGCAGGTCGGCGGCGCGGGCGGGGTCGAGGGCGGGGTCGAAGCGGCGGTCGAGGCGCCAGGCGGCGGTGACGGCGGCGAGGTCGGGAAAGACGCCTACTGCGAGCCCGGCCAGGCAGGCGGCGCCGAAGGCGGTGGTCTCACGCACCGCTGGCCGGGCGACCGGCACGCCGGCAAGGTCGGCCTGGAGCTGCAACAGCAGGTCGTTGCCCGCCGCGCCGCCGTCGACGCGCAGCTCGGCGGGAGCGACGCCCGAGTCGGCGGCCATCGCGGCCAGCACGTCGGCCACCTGGAAGGCGATGCCTTCGAGAGCGGCGCGGGCGACGTGGGCGGCGGTGGTGCCGCGCGTGATGCCGAGCAGCGCGCCGCGCGCGTAGGGGTCCCAATGCGGCGCGCCGAGGCCGGTGAAGGCGGGAACCAGCACGAGGCCGCCGCTGTCCGGCACGCTTCTGGCCAGCGCCTCGACCTCTGCGGCCGAGGCGATGAGCCCAAGACCGTCGCGCAGCCATTGCACCGCGGCGCCGGCGACGAAGACGCTGCCTTCGAGGGCGTAGTCGGTGCCTCCGGGCAGGCGCCAGGCTGGGGAAGCGAGGAGCTGGTGGGCGGAGCGGATCGGCCGGCGGCCGGTGTTCATCAACAGGAAGGCGCCGGTGCCGTAGGTGTTCTTGACCATGCCGGGGCTCAGGCAGGCCTGTCCGAAGAGGGCGGCCTGCTGGTCGCCCGCCGCGCCGGCGATCGGGATCGCGCCGCCGAAATGAGCGGGGGAGGTCTCGCCGTAGACCTCGCTCGAAGAGCGCACCTCGGGCAGCACCTCGCGCGGGACGTCGAGCGCGGCGAGCAGCTCCTCGTCCCAGCCGCCGGCATCCAGGCCGTAGAGCAAGGTGCGCGAGGCATTGGTCGCGTCGGTCAAGTGGCAGGCGCCGCCGGTCAGCTGCCAGATCAGCCAGGAATCGACGGTGCCGAAGGCCAGGCGCCCCGCCGTCGCGGCACTCCGGGCGCCGTGGATGTGGTCGAGCAGCCAGGCCAGCTTGGTGCCGGAAAAGTAGGGGTCGAGAAGCAGTCCGGTGCGCTCGCGGAAGAGCGGCTCGAGACCCCGCCGCCGCAGCCGTTCGCAGTCTTCGGCGGTCCGCCGGTCCTGCCAGACGATCGCGTTGGCGATCGGCCGCCCGCTCGCCTTGTCCCACACCAGCGTGGTCTCGCGCTGGTTGGTGATGCCGATCGCCGCCACGTCCGCGGCCGCCAGCCCGGCCTTCGCCAGCGCCTGCCGCGCCACGGCGAGCTGCGAATCCCAGATCTCCTCCGGGTCGTGCTCCACCCATCCCGGCCGCGGGTAGATCTGCGAGATCTCGCGCTGCGCCGCCGCCAGCTCCGCCCCCGACCCGTCGAACACCAGCGCCCGCGAGCTCGTCGTGCCCTGATCGAGCGCCAGGATGCAGCCACCCGTCCCGGCCATGCCGCAAGTCTAGCGCGGCCGGGTGATAGGCTCGGTCCCGCTCCCGAAGCGACCCATGAACCTGGTCCTTTTCGACGTCGATGGGACGCTCACGCAGACGGTGGGAGTCGACGAGGACTGCTTCGCGCGCGCTTTCGCCGACGCGTTCGGCCTTGGCGGCGTGGACTGCCGGTGCGGCCTCTACGAGCACTGCACGGACTCCTGGATCTGCCGCGAGGTCTTGCGCCGGGCCTGGTCGCGCCTGCCCACTGAGGCGGAGATCGAGTGCCATCGGCGGCGATTCCTCGACCTCCTTGCCGAGGCGCACGGCGAGGACCCGCGCCGCTATGCGGCGATGCCGGGCGCCGCACGGCTGCTCGCCGCCTTGCGCGCCGACCCGGCCTGGAAGGTGGCCCTGGCCACCGGTTGCTGGCGGGCCTCTGCGGTTTTCAAGCTGGACGCCGCCGGCCTCGAGGCGGCGGAGCTGCCGCTGGCGGCCGCGGACGATGCTTTTTCGCGCGAGGAGATCCTGGCTGCCGCCGTGGCGCGCGCCGCGGCCTGTTATGGCCAGCCCGCCTTCGCGCGGATCGTCGCTGTTGGAGACGGCGCCTGGGACGTCATGGCCGCCCGCCGGCTCGGGCTGCCGTTCGTCGGTGTCGCCACTGGCGAGCGCGCCGAGCGCCTGCATCACGCTGGAGCCGGGCTCGTCCTGCGCGACTTCAGCGACCTGGAGCTGACCCTGTGCGGCCTGCTCGGCGCCCTGCCGCCGGTTGCGGAGGAGAGCCATGCCTCGAGCCGATGATCCCGGCTTCGGCCGGCCGTCGAACGGACCCGGACCGAGCTACGAGCCGCCGAACGGGCCGCCCGCGGACTCGCGCACGCCGCGGGTGCCCCCGGCTCCGCCGACCCGGCGCGCGGCGCGGTGGCCCTGGGCTGTGGCGCTCTCTCTCGCCACGCCGCTGGCGCTCGGCCTGGCGCTGGTGCCGCTGCTCCTCATGCGGCCGTTCGCGCCGCAGAGCGCGCGCGGCCTCGCCATCGCCTACGCGCTGCGCCGCGCCGCTCCCGCCGGCACGCTGCTCGTGCTGCTTGCCGCGGCGGCGCTCGCCTGGCGGCTCTGGCCGCGCGTGCGTTGGTGGGGGAGGGCGGCCCTGCTCGCGGCCCTGCTGCCGCCGCTCGCCGCCGCATGGATGGCCCGCCGCAACACGCTGGAACGGATGTTCGCGCCGCTGCCGAGCCCCGCCTATGCGCGCGCCGCGGAAGCGAGCTTCCTCTCCGGCGGCGATCCGGTCCTGGCCGTCGAGCTGCGCGGCGACGCGGTGGCCTACCCGGTCCGCCAGCTCGCCTACCACCACATCGTGCACGACGTGGTGGGCGGCACGCCTCTGGTCGCCACCTACTGAACGCTCTGCCACACCGGTCTGGTGTGGACGGCGGCGGTCGGAGGGCGCAGGTTGAGCTTTCACCTGGTAGGCATCAACAACCAGAACTTCCTGATGCAGGACGAGGAGACGGGTTCATGGTGGCAGCAGGTGACCGGAGAGGCCATCCACGGCCCGCTGCGCGGCCGGCATCTCGAGCCCGTCTTCGCGCACGAGATCAGCTTCGCCCTGTGGCGGCGCGAGCAGCCGGGCGGCCGTGTGCTGCGCCCCGCCGCCGGCCCGGGGCGCAACGCCGAGCCGGCCGACTGGGAAGACGAGGTCGCCCGCTATCCGATCGTCGGCCCCCTGGCGGCCCCATCGAGAGACGCTTCGCTGCCGCCTCGCGCCGTGGTGGTCGGGCTCACCATGGGAGGGACCGCCAAGGCCTATCCCTTCACCCTGCTCGTCCGCGCGAGCCCTCTGCTCGACCTGGTGGGCGGCGTCCCCGTGGCGCTCCTGGTGGGAGAGGACGGCCGCTCTGTACGGGCCTTCGAGACCCGCCTCGAGGGCCGTCTCCTCCATCTGTTCGCCGCGGCCGGCGCCGCCCCAGCCGGCCGGTGGATCGACGCCGAGACCGGCAGCGCCTGGGACTTCACCGGCAAGGCCATCGGCGGCGCGCTGGCCGGCCGAAGGCTCCCGCCAGTGCCGGTGCGCAAGGAGTACTGGTTCAATTGGCAGGCCTACCATCCGGCGACCGGCGTCTACACGACGCTCCCCGGGAGGATCTAGAACCAGACTCCCGGCGGCGAGAATCCATTTGCCCGGCAAGGAGGAAACATGGAACGCTCGATGACGACGACCGCTTTCACCATCGACGGTTTCAAGATCAAGAGGCAGCTCGGCGTGGTGCGCGGCATCATGGTTCGCTCGCGCTCGATCTTCGGCACCATCGGCGGCGGCCTGCAAACCCTGGTCGGCGGCAACATCACCCTGTTCACCGAGCTATGCGAGAGGACCCGCGCCGAGGCCTTCGACGCCATGGTTGCCCACGCCCAGGAGCTCGGGGCCAACGCCGTCGTCGGCGTGCGCTATGACGCCACCGAGGTGATGAACGGCGTCACCGAAGTCCTGTGCTACGGCACCGCCGCCGTGGTTGAATCGGCCGAGGCGGCCGAGCCCATCTGATCCGAGCCTCCCCGCTCCCCTGTGCTACCATCCCTCGCCGCCATGGAGATGCTGCCAGCACAGGCCACGGGCCGCCCGGGTCCGCTGATCGCCGTCGGCGGCGCCGAGGACAAAGTCAGAGAGCGCGTGATCCTGCGCTACTTCGTCGAGGCCGCGGGCGGGGCCGATGCCACCGTGGTGGTGATGGCGACCGCCTCCGAGGTGCCGGAGACCGGCGAGCGCTACGCCGACCTCTTCTACTCGCTCAACGCCGACAGCGTCGAGGTGCTTCGCATCGTCAGCCGCGAGGATGCCCTCCAGGCGGGCGCCGAGGCCGACGACCTGCTCGAGTACGCGACCGGCCTGTTCATCTCGGGGGGCAGCCAGCTCCGCCTCTCCTCGGCCTTGGGGGGTACGGCGCTGGCCGACTCGATCCGCCGCCGCCACGCCGCGGGCATGGTGGTCGCGGGCACCAGCGCGGGCGCCGCGTTCCTGTCGCGCCACATGATCGCCCTGGGCGACAGCGGCGCGACGCCTAGCCGCCGCCTGGTCCATCTCGCGCCGGGCCTGGGTCTCGCGCCGGACCTGATCATCGACCAGCACTTCCGCCGCCGCGACCGCCTGGGCCGGCTGCTCACCGCCCTCTCCTACAACCCCGAGCTGCTGGGCGTGGGCGTCGACGAGAACACCGCCGCGATCATCGATCCCGCCGCGAGCCTGAGCGTGCTCGGCGCCGGCGCCGTGACGGTGGTCGACCCAAGCGGCATGCGCTACACGGATACCTATGCCGCCCACCGCGGCCAGCCCCTGGCCATGCTCGGAGTCAAGGTCGACGTGCTGACCGCGGGCTGCCGCTACGACCTCGCCAAGCGGCTCGGCATCCCGCCTCCCGAAGGCGCCGTCCGGCTGGGCGCCGAGGAAGCGCAGGAGGCCGCCGCCGAGGCCTCTGAGCTGAGCACGGAGGAATCCCTGCGCCGCGGCTGAGGCGATGAAGATACTGGAGACACGGGTCTACCGCGGACCCAACCTCTATGCCCTGGGGCCCGTCATCCGGCTCCGTGTCGATCTCGGCGAGCTGGAAGCCTTTCCTACCCGCAAGCTCCCGGGCTTCAACGAACGCTTGCTGGCGCTGATCCCGACGCTGCACGAGCACACCTGCTCCTACCAGGCACCCGGGGGATTCGTGCGGCGCCTGACCGAGGACGCCGGCACCTGGCTCGGCCATGTCCTCGAGCACGTTGCGATCGAGCTGCAATGCCTGGCCGGCACGCCGGTGGCCTACGGCAAGACGCGCGGCTACGGCCTGCCTCCCGGGCAGTACCATGTCATCTACAGCTTCCTCGAGGAGGTGGTGGGGGTCGCAGCCGGGGAGCTCGGCCTGCGCGTGATCCTCCACCTGCTGCCGCCCGAGCGCGAGGCGCACGATCCGGCGCCTTTCGATTTTCAGGCGGAGCTCGAATCTCTCGTCCGCCTGGCGCAGCGCCGCGCCTTCGGGCCCTCGACCGCGGCGCTGGTGCGCGCCGCCGAAGCGCGGGACATCCCCTGGATCCGCCTCAACGACCGCTCCCTGGTCCAGCTCGGCCACGGCAAGTTCCAGCGCCGCATCCAGGCCACGATCACCAGCGCCACACGCCACACCGCGGTCGAGATCGCTTCGGACAAGCGCCTGACCAATGAGATCCTGGCCGACATCGGGCTGCCGGTGCCCCGCCAGGCCGTGGCCTATGACCCCGAGGACGCCGTGCTCGAGAGCGAGCGCCTCGGCTTTCCGGTGGTGGTCAAGCCGCTCGACGGCAATCACGGCAAGGGGGTGGGGATCGATCTCGAGACGCCGGAGCAGGTGCGGGCCGCCTTTGCCAAGGCCGCCGAGTACTCCTCGGAAGTGATCGTCGAGACCTTCCAGGAGGGCAACGACTACCGCATCCTGGTGGTCAACGGCAAGGTCGTGGCGGTGGCCCAGCGGGTGCCCGGCCACGTGGTCGGCGACGGCCAGCACAGCCTGGCCGAGCTGGTCGAGATCGTCAACCGCGACCCGCGGCGCGGCGTCGGCCACGAGAAGGTCCTCACCCGCCTCGAGCTCGACGACCAGGCCCTGCGGCTGATCGACGAGTCCGGCCTCACCCTGACCTCGGTGCTTCCCGCGGGCGAGGTCTTCTACCTGCGCTCGACCGGCAACCTGAGCACCGGCGGCACCTCGATCGACCGCACCGACTCCATCCATTACGACAACCGCATCATGGCCGAGCGCGGCGTGCTCGCGGTCGGGCTCGACGTGGGAGGGGTCGACTTCATCTCCCCGGACATCTCGCGCAGCTACAAGGAGGCCGGCGGAGTGATCGTCGAGATCAACGCGGCGCCCGGATTCCGCATGCACACCGCGCCCACCGAGGGCAGGCCGCGCGACGTCGCCGCGCCGGTGATCGACATGCTCTTTCCCGCCGGCACCCCCTGCCGCATCCCGATCGCCGCGATCACCGGAACCAACGGCAAGACCACCACCACCCGGATGGTAGGTCACATCCTCAAGCTCTCCGGCTACACCGTGGGCATGGCGACCAGCGACGGCGTCTACATCGACGGCGTGCTGACGGTCAAGGGCGACATGACCGGTCCGTGGGCCAGCCATCTCGTGCTGCGCGATCCGACTGTCGACGCGGCGGTGCTGGAGAGCGCCCGCGGCGGCATCGTCCGCTCCGGGCTGGGCTGGCGCCGCTGCAGCGTCGGGGCGGTGCTCAACGTCGCCTCCGACCACCTGGGGAGAGGCGGCGTCGAGACCCTCGACGACCTGGCCCGGGTCAAGCAGGTCATTGCCGAAGTGGCGACCGATTTCTGCGTGCTCAACGCCGACGACGAGAGGGTGATGCGTATGGCCGAGCACAGCGAGGCGCGGCCGATCTACGTCACCATGGACCCCAGGAACGAGCGGGTCAGCCGCCACGTCCGGGACGAGCAGGGAGTTGCCGTCTCGCTCGAGCAGGGGCTCGGCGGCCGCTCCATCGTGCTCTACAAGGGGGGCGAGCAGGTCCCCGTGCTGCTCGCCCGCCAGATCCCGGCGACGGTGGAAGGCAACGCCATCCACAATGTCCAGAACGCCATGTTCGCCGCCGCGATCGCGCATGGCATGGGCATCGGCCTGGAAAACATCCGGCAGGGCCTGCGCACCTTCACGGCCGATTTCTTTCAGACCCCCGGCCGCCTCAACTTCTACAACGAGCACCCTTTCCGCGTCCTGCTCGACTACGCGCACAACGCGCACGGCATGATGGCGATGACGCAGATGATCCGCGGTCTCCAGGTCCACGGGCGCCGCATCGGAGTCATCTCGGCGCCCGGCGACCGCCGCGACGAGGACATCCTGGCGCTCGCCGCCGCCGCGGCGCCGGCTTTCGACCTGGTGCTGCTGCGCGAGGACGACGACTTGCGGGGGCGTGGGCGGGGCGAGGTCGGCGCGATGCTGCGCCGCGGCCTGGTGGAAGCGGGTTTCCCTGCCGAGCGCATCGCCCCCGAGGTCCACGAGGAGCCCGCCGCGGTCGCGCAGGCACTCGAGACCGCGCGGGCCGGCGACCTGCTGGTGATCTTCGGCGACGACCTGATGCGCGACTGGGAGCAGATCGTGAGCTTCGGCGGCGGCTCCCCCGAGGCGCAACCGCCGGCGGCCCCGTGGCGCGCCCCTGCCGGCCCACGCGAAGTGACGCCGCCTTCCTCCCGCCCCGCCGAACCGCGGGCCGAAGAGCTGACCCAGAGTCCCTCCGCCGCGTTCGACTTCGAAAGCGACGACTAGCGGGCTAGCTCTTGCGGCGGCGAGCGTGCGCGTCTTCCTGCAAGAGATCGGCCAGGAGCACGATGCGGCGGCGTAGGGAGACCAGGTCGACGAACTCGTCGCGCGTGTGCATGCCCCCCCCGACCGGGCCGAGGCCGTCGAGGACCGGCAGGCGACCGGGGTCCGGCAGGAAGTTGGCGAACGAGATGCCGCCGCGCGCCTCCTCGATCTCCAGGCGCCAGCCGCGCCGGGCGGCCAGGGCCACGGCACGCTCGCACCTGGCGCGCTGCGGTCCGCCCGGATCGACCGCCGGGATCGGCGGACCCGGAGTGAAGACGATCTCGGTCTCGGTGGCGGCGCCGACCGCGGCGGCGACCTCGGCGAGTCGGTGGGCGAGCTCCTCGCCCTCGCCGGGCCTGAGAAAGCGTGCCTCGCCCTCGGCGAGCGCGTGGTCGGGCACGACGTTGAGCCGCCGATCGCCGCCGAGCAAGGCATGCTCGCTGGCGAGATTGGCGACGAACTCCGCGTCGCCCGCCACCAGCCGTCCGGCGTTGACGGTCGGTCCGCTCCCCGGCTGCGACAGCGCCTGGGCCTCGACGCACCAGCGCGCCGCGGCGATGAGGGCCGATCGCCCGCGCCAGTAGTGGACCCCCGCGTGGGCGGCGCGGCCGCGCACTTCCAGGCGCCAGTCGAACATGCCGCGCCGGCCGGCGACCAGCGTTTCCGCCCCACCCTCTCCAGCCGGCTCGCCCGGCTCGAGCACCCAGAGAGCGCGCGCGGAAGCCCCCCACCGGCGCACGGCGGCGCGCGACAGCTCACCCCCCACCTCCTCGTCGGGCACGGCGACGAGGAGCAGGTCCGGCGGCGGCCCGGCGCCGCGGTGGGCGAGCAGATCGAGCGCGCCGGCCAGGGCGGCCAGTCCCCCCTTCATGTCCACCGTCCCAGTGCCGAGGAGCCGGTCTCCTTGCCGGTGCGGCGGCACTGCCGGCAGGACCGTGTCGAGATGGCCGAGGAGCAGCAAGGCGCCGGCGGCGGGCCAGGCGCCTGACCCGGAGCGCGCGTAGAGCACGGGCAACGGAGCTGGAGCCGTGCCGCCGCTCTCCCCGGCCGCCTGCTCGAAACGCACCTCGGACCGGAGCCCGCGCTGTTCCAGCGCCTCCGCCAGCATTCGGGCGGCCGCCTCGAGGCCGGCCCCGTCGCCGCTCGCCGAGGAGATGGCGGCCAGCCCGGTGAGCAGCTCGACGGCGCGCTCGAAGAGCTCGGCCGGCAGCTCGCGATGAAAGTCACCGGCGTCGTGCACGGTCCGAAGCTTAGTACTCAACCCCGGCGGGGACTACTTACCCGCCGCCTGGGCTGTTGTAGAGTGCCGGCGAGGAGGGCCGGCCATGGTCAGCGCCGTGATCTTGATGGTGGTCGAGAAGTCGAAGATCAACGAAGTGGCCGCGAGCCTGGTCGAGATGCCGGGCATCACCGAGGTCTACTCGGTGGCCGGCCAGTACGACCTGGTGGCGATCGCGCGGGTGCGGGAGAACGAGGAGATCGCCACGGCCGTGACCAACCGGATGCTGAAGATCGAAGGCATCGTCAGGACGGAGACCCTGATCGCCTTCCGTGCCTACTCCCGCTACAACCTCGAGCGCATGTTCTCGGTCGGCATGGAAGAGCCGCCCCCGCCCGAGCCCCATGGCTAGGCCGAAGCGGCAATGAGCCTGTCCTCGCTGGGGCGGGCAAGACGGGCCGTCAGGAGGCTTAGAGGGTTTATGCGGCCGGCCTCGCCGCCGGAACCCCACCAGTCGTCGCACACGGTCTTCGTCCGCGGCACCGCATCCCCGAGGTATCGCCCGGGATCGAGCACCGCGCGCTGAAATTCCGCGGGCAACCGATCGATGATCGCACTGCCCTCGGGCGTCTGCAGGTAATCCAGCAACCCCAGGTCGAGATCCTGGGCTCTCTTTACCGCCTCTCTGGAAATCTCGTACCCATCCTCCTGGCCGGCCAGCGCGAGGCTGATGTACAAGGGCTCGGCGACCGTCCATTGCTCTCCGGCGGCCAAGTTTCGCCGCAGCGCTTCTGGATTGACCGTGGTTCCTGAGATCGCCTTGCGCATTCGCCGCACGGCATAATCGAAACCCGCGACCAACTCGTTGAGAAAGCGATAACTCGCGCTATTCGTCAGATCGCGCTGATGTTCGCTGATCTGATCCATGTAGACGGTCGACATGCGAGGCATGAAGGCTTTCCACAAACTCTTTACATTCTCGAAATTCTTCGGGTTGACCTTGTGCGGCATCGTCGACGACCCCACCCGATTGGCGGTCGTGGTCTCGCCGATCTCGTCGATCTCGCTGCGCATAAGGTGACGATAGTCGTCCGCCAGGTTGGCAAGGACCGAAAACGTCGAGACCAGCGCGTGCGCGAAGTCGGTCACATACTCCGGCTGGATGATCTGCGTCGAAACCGAGCCATCGGAAGGCCTGAGTCCAAGCCGGCGCAGCACACGCAGCTCGAGGAGAGCGGGGTCATCGGGCCACTTCAGCGCGAAGGAATTGTGGGCTCCCACCGCCCCCGAGATCATCCCTCGTAGATTCTCGGCGCTCGCGACGATGAATTCGATCCTCTGGCCGAGCCGGTCGACATAGTTTGCCAGCCAGTAGCCGAGCGTGAGCGGAACCGCATGGCGTCCGTGCGTCCTGCCGATCTGAGGTGTCGCGCCGTGCTGCCGGGCGACCGCCACGATGACCCCCACGAGCTCGTGCAGATCGGGGAGGAGCACCTGTCGCGCCACGTCGCGAAAGGCGAGAGCGCGCGCCGTATCCATGATGTCGTTCGAGGTGACGAACAGATGCACGTAGGGCCTGTTCGCCTCGGGAAGGCGCCCGCGGATGCAATTGACCAGGGCACGGATGTTGTGGTGGATTCTCTCCTCTTCGGCGTACACCTCCGCCGGCGTCACTGGATTCCGGCGCAGCGCTTCGGCGAGGAGCCGCGAGGAACCGGACGGGGCCACTCGCTCTTCTTCGAGCTCCGCCAGGAGGGCGCGCTCCACTTCCACCTGGTAACGAAGCACGGCCTCTTCGGAAAGATAGGGGTGAAGCGCGGTGAAAACCTCTTCCTCTGCGCCGTAGTAGCGAGAGTCGAGCGGCGAGATGAAATCGGCCGGCGCCAGGTCCTCTTTCATGGCGCCAACGGTAGGGAAGCAGTGCCTGGGGTGTCAAGCTGGCGGGGCGGCCCTTCCCGTTGCGGCCATGGCCCGGCGGCGAGACTCACCGGCTCGGCGGGCCGTTGGGAGGTGGCGGGCCTGCCGCGGCCGGGGGCGACGATGGAGCCGGCGCGGTCGCAGGGGGCGGCGATGGAGCCGGCGCGGCGGCCGGGGCCGGCGGCTCGTTGTTGACGGCGTGGGCGATGACGGCATCGGCCACTGCCCGGTAGTCGCCGCCCAGGTAGTGGGCTCCCGGGAGCTCGACGGCCACCCCCGCCTGGCCTAGAAGGGGACACAGGCTCTCCTCCTTCTCGCCGCCGCCATACAGGCAGAAGACCTGTCGCGGCTTGAGCTTGGCGACCTCGGGCAGCACCGGGCGCTCCTCGCCGCCCCCATGGCCCAGCCACTCGCTCAGCCTGAACTCGAAGCTCGTCGTGCGGTTCGGTCCGAGCAGCGCGACCAGGCGTACCCGGTCGAGCAGGTCGGCCGGCAGCCGGTTGGCCATGAAGGGCAGGACCTCGGCCCCCAGCGAGTAGCCGATCAGCAGCGCCTTCTGCCGGTTCCAGGCCGCCAGGTAGGTGCGCAGGATGCGCTCGAGGTCGGCCGCGGCGCCGTCGGGATTGCGCGGCGTCCAGAAGTACTGCAGCGAGTTGAGGCCGACCACCGGCACACCCTTCTCGGCCAGGACCCGGGCAAGGTCGCGGTCGAGTCCGGCCCAGCCTCCGTCGCCCGAAACGATCACCGCCAGGGTGTCGACCGTCGCGCCCGGCACCGGCAGCTCGAGCAGCGGCAGGTCGGGAAGCGATTTGCGCACCGGCGTCTCGGGGACGCGCGCCAGGTCGGCCGCGTTGAGCACGCGCAGCAGGGACTGCTTGGCCGGCGAGCTCAAGCGCTGCGCCGCCGCCGCGGGGCGCCTCGGCGCGGGCGCCGGGACCAGCACCGCCCCTTGCACCCGCCGGGTGAAGTCCTGGACGGATTGCGGTGTGCACCGCGGGCTGGCCTCCCCTTGCACCACGATCCAGGGCTCCGGAAGGCTGGCGGCGGGTTGGACCTGGACGCTCTGGCCGGCCGCCGCCGCCTTCGAGACCAGGCCTCGCCCGGCGCAGAATGGATGGTTGATCGCCAGGTCCGGACAGAAGCCGAAGCTGATGGCACCGAGGAACGTGCCGGTGGGCGCCTGTGCCAGGGCGGCGTAGACGAGCGTGCCTCCGGAGCCCAACCCGGCCAAGACCGGGGGAGTGTAGTGTGGCCGGCCGAGCTTGAGCTGCACCATCTTGCTCAGCATCTCGAGGTCGCCGGCCGGATAGGCGCAATCCGCCTGCGAGCGGTTGGACTTTCTCAAGTAATAGGCAAGGTCGAGCTCGACGACCAGGGTGTCGAGCGCCGACAGGCTCTGCGCCAGCGCTGCGGCCTGGCGATCGAGGCCGGTCTCGCCGGAGACGAGCACCACGACGTTGTGCGGGTGCGGAGACCGCCGGTAGATGGCAACCCTGCCGAAGCGGCCATAGCTCTGGCTCTCCGCCGCGACCCCCGCCGGCGCCTTTCCGGCCCAGCCTGCGACGGCCGCGACGGCTGCCGCCGCTGCCGCGCTCGTGGCCGCCGCGGGTGTCGTGACGACGGCCGCGGCCAGCAGGAAACCGAGCAGCCCTATCCCTTCGCGGCCTTTCACCGCCGGCCGCCCGGCCGGTTGCGTGCGGCGGCTGGCTGGACCTCTTGCAAGATCCGCTCGGCCACCGTCCCGTAGTCGCCCCCCAGGTGATGTTTGCCGTGGAAGGCGACGGCTTTGCCCAGGTCCCCGAGCTGGGTACAGAGGCTGTCTCGCTCCTGGTCGCCGTAGAGGCAGAGAAGCGGCTTGCCGCGCAGCTTTGCCACCTCGGGCAGGACCGGCCGGTCCCCGCCGCTTCCCCCCAGCCAGTCGCTGAGATGGAACTCGAAGCTGGCCATGCGGCCCGGACCCATCAACGCGATCAGGCGCACCTGGCCGAGCAGGTCCGGCGGCAGGCGGTCGGCCATGAACGGAAGGACGTCGGCGCCGAGCGAATAGCCGATGAGCAGGAGCTGGCGGCGGTTCCAGGCCGCCATGTAGTGACGCACGATGCGCTCGAGATCCGCCGCGGCGCCCTCGGGAGTCCGGGCCGTCCAGAAGTACTGGAGCGAGTTGAGGCCGACGACCGGAATACCCTTGTCGGAGAGGTCCTTGGCGACCTCGCGGTCGAGGCCCGCCCAGCCGCCGTCCCCCGAGACGATGACCGCGAGGAGGTCGCCGGGAGCCTTCGGCGGGATCTCGACGAGCGGCAGGCCGGAGACCGATGGCGCCGCGGACCCCGGAGGCGCCGCGGCCTGCTTGCCCGGCGCCGTGGCCGGCGCCTCGGCGGCGGCAGGTGCCCGCGGCGCGGCCGTCCGGGCGCCAGCGGCGCCGCCCTGCTCCGGCACGGCCAGGCGGGCGAAGGCCTGCTTGAACTGCGGTTCCCAGTTGGCCGGCACCGAGAAGCCGTGCCCCACCTTGGGCAGCATCACGGTCTCGGCGTTCTTGACCTGCCGCGCGTAGGCCTCGACTTCCTTGGGAAAGCAGACCTGGTCGGCCTCCCCCTGGAAGGCGATCCAAGGCTGCTCGAGGGTCGTGGCCGGCTTGAAGCTGTATCCCTTGCCCTTCGGCCCCGGGCCCCAGGTCAGGCCATGGCCGGCGCACAGCGGACGCTGCAGCGGCAGGTCCGGACAGAAACCCATGCTGATGGCGCCGCGGAACGTGTTGGGCGGCGCCTGCACCAGGGCCGCGTATGCCAAGGTGGCACCCGACGAATAACCGACCAGCACCGGTGGCACGTACTCCGGGAAACCGAGCTTCTTCTGCACGTATTTGCTCAGCAGCTCCAGGTCCGAAGCCGGGTACGAGCAGGCCTCCGCCGTCGCGGCGAGCTTCTTGACGTAGCGGGGCAGGTTGATGCCGACCACCACCGCGTCCATGCCCGAGAGGGTCCTCGCCATGTCGACGACCCCCTTGTTCCAGCCACCGTCCCCCGAGAAGAAGAGGACGACGTTGCGCGGGTGCGGCGTCTGCCGGTAGATCGCCACCTCTCCAAGGCGGCCAAAGGTCAGGGTCTCCGCGGGCTGCGACGCGGACCGGCCCGCGCTGGCGGCTCCTGCCCCGGCGCCCCCGGCGCAGAGCAGCAGCGCGAGCGGACATGCCAACCACCGCGCCGGCCTGACGGTCGCTCTTGCCGTTCCTCGTCGCTTCATGTCGTCTGGAGGAAGCAAGATCCATGCAGCTCAAGATGGGCTGGCAGGCTGTGCGGCCAGCCCGGCGATCAGCTTGCGGAACCCTTCCTCGCCGCGCAGCGGCGCGAAGGCGGGATCACCCTCGAGCCGCGCACGGTCCGTCCAGCCGGTGTCCACCGCCCGCTTGAGCAGCGCGAGCGCCCGTTTCGGGTTGCCCTTGCGGGCGTGGGCGGCGGCAAGCTGGTACCAGACCCAGGGGTCGTCCGGCGCGATCTCGCCCGCGATCGAGAGGCTGAAGATGGCGCGGTCGTATTCCTGGCGCGACAAGAACAGTTGCGGCAGGTAGAACGAAGTCTGGACCTGGACGGTCGACAGCAGCCGCTGGGCCGACAGGCGATCCTCCGGATCGGCGGCCGCCTGCGCCTTGCGCTTGAGCTCGGCGATGCGCAGCTCGGTCAACGCCTTGCCCACGTCGCCCGGGTCTCCACCCGGTGCACCTCCGGCCAGCACCTTCTGCGCCCGCGCCACGTACTCCTTGTCGCGCCGGTTGCGCTCCTCTCGCTGGCGCAGCGCGCGCCGCAGCCTGTCCGAGCGTTGCAGGGCGGAGAGCTGGCCGGCGGCCTCCGCGCGCTCGGCCTCGCTTGCCGCCGTCGCGGCAATCCCGGCGAAATCGGCGGCGAGCTGCGACCAGGCGTGAAACGCCGGCAGCAGCTTGTCCGCGGCCGCCAGCGCCCGCGCCGCCTCGAGATCGCGCCGCCACGACGCCGTGACCAGGGCGGGGTCGGCGGGCATCCTCCCTGCCTTTTGCGCCTGCAGATCCATCCAGCCGAGAGCGAGGCTGGCCAGGGCTTCCGGCGGCCACTGGTGGCCGCCGTCGAACTGCTCGATGCGGTGGGGCAGCCCCAGCGCGGTCAAAGCGGCATCGAGATCGACCATTTCGTAGTAGTTGAAGTCGCGGCCGCCGACCGTACCGAAGAAGGCAAAGGAGGTGTCTCTGGCCGGAGGCCGGTCGAAGGGGAAGCCCGCGCCGGCGCCGATGATGCCGGCGATCGTGCCCGGCGCCAGCATGGCCATCACGCACGCCGACCGCACGGTGCCGGAGAAGCCCGCGGCATAGACCCGGCGGTCGTCGATCGTCAGGCGCGAGTGGGTGTCGTTCCACATCGCCCGCATCGCCTCGAGGTTCGGCTCGAGCGGTCCGTCGCTCGCCGAGTTGTACGAGCTCGCCACGATGTAACCGAAGCGCTCGGCGCCGGAACGGAACAGGGCGGCCGGCACGAGCGCCCTGCCGCGCGCGTCGAAGGCGTAGAGGATCGGCCAGGAGCGGTCCGGGCGATAACTGGCGGGGAGATAGAGCGCGTAGCTCTGCTCCGAGCTCGCCGCACACGCGACCCTGGTCACCAGCTCGCCGCGGGAAAGCTGCGCGGGCGACTCCAGGGCGCCGGGGGCGCCCGCGCCGGGCACGGCAGGGGACGGTCGCGCTCCGGCGAGCGCGGCGAGCAGCAGGCCACGGACCGCGGCGCGGCGCCCGGCCGGTCCCCAATTCCTGCCAGGCCTGGGCGCGAGGTTCATTCGATCAGTATGGTATCCTCCGGCGCCCTTCGCATGCTATCCCGAGACGACATCCGTAACCTGGCCATTATCGCCCACGTCGACCACGGCAAGACGACCCTGGTCGACGCCATGCTCTGGCAGAGCGGCATCTTCCGCGACAACGAAGTCGTCGCCGAGCGGGTCATGGACTCGATCGACCTCGAGCGCGAGAAGGGGATCACGATCATGGCCAAGAACACCTCGATCGTCTACCGCGGGACGCGGATCAACATCGTGGACACTCCCGGCCACGCGGACTTCGGCGGCGAGGTGGAGCGCACGCTCAAGATGGTGGATGGCGTCCTGCTCCTGGTCGACGCTTCCGAGGGGCCGCTGCCGCAGACGCGCTTCGTGCTCAAGAAAGCGCTCGAAGCCGCTCTCACTCCGATCGTCGTGATCAACAAGATCGACCGTCCGGACGCGCGCATCGCCGAGGTGCTCGACGAGGTGTTCGACCTCTTCATCGATCTCGACGCCAGCGAGGACCAGCTCGACTTTCCCGTGCTCTATTGCAATGCCCGCCAGGGCCGCTGCCGGCGCACCCCAGACGGTCCCGACGAGGCGCTCGTCCCGCTGTTCGAGGAGATCCTGCGCACCGTGCCGCCGCCGGTCTATGACGACGGCTTGCCGTTGCAATTGCTGATCATCACGCTCGACTATGACGAGTACGTGGGGCGCCTGGCCATCGGCCGGCTGTTCAACGGGAGGCTGCGCAAAGCCCAAGAGGTTGCGATCTGCCGGCTGGACGGCAGCGTTGCGCCGGCCAAGGTCGCCCTGCTCTACGGCTACGAGGGGCTGCGCCGCGTGGAGATCATGGAGGCCGGTCCGGGCGACATCGTGGCGGTGGCCGGCCTGGCCGAGGTGAGCATCGGCGAGACGCTGTCCGACCGCGACTCGCCTCTGCCCCTGCCGCCCATCCAGGTCGACGAGCCGACCATCACCATGGTGCTCGCGGTCAACGATTCGCCTTTTGCCGGCCGCGAAGGCCGGCACGTCACCTCGCGCAAGCTCAAGGAGCGCTTGGACCGCGAGGCCCTGGTCAACGTATCGATCCGCGTCGAGCCGACCGGCGGTCCGGAGGCCTTCCGCGTCTCCGGACGCGGCGAGCTGCAGCTCGCCATCCTGATCGAGATGATGCGGCGCGAGGGCTACGAGATGGCGGTGGGCAAGCCCGAGGCGGTCACCCGCTCGATCGGCGGCCGCCAGCACGAGCCGATGGAGCTGCTGGTGATCGATTGTCCGGAGGAGTTCATCGGCGTCGTGACGCAAGAGATGGGAACGCGGCGGGGCCGGATGATGAAGATGACCAACCACGGTTCGGGCCGCGTCGGGATGGAGTTCCGGGTCCCGTCGCGCGGCTTGATCGGCTTTCGCAACGAGTTCCTCACCGACACCAAGGGAACGGGCATCATGAACCATCTCTTCTCCGGCTGGGAGCCCTGGCAAGGCGACATCGAACAGCGCGCCACGGGCGCCATGGTCGCCGACCGCGAGGGGCGCGCCACCGCCTTCGCGATCGAGAACCTGCAGCCGCGCGGGGTCCTCTTCGTGTCGCCCGGAGAAGAGGTCTACGAGGGGATGGTCGTCGGCGAGCACGCCCGCGGCAACGACCTCGACGTCAATATCACCAAGGAAAAGAAGCTCACCAACCTGCGCGCCTCCGGTTCGGACGACCTCATCCGCCTGATCCCGCCCCGCATCATGAACCTCGAGCAGGCGCTCGAGTTCATCAAGGAAGACGAGCTGGTCGAAGTGACGCCCGCCGCCTTCCGCCTGCGCAAGCGGGTGCTGGCGGCGAGCCGCCGCAAGTAGCGGCCGCCGGACCTGCGCGGCCGCCTCCGAGCACCCCCTCCTGCAGGCCAGTTGCAAAGCGCCTGGCAGTCGAGGTATGCTCTCCCTGTCTTATCGCTTCACGTAACAGTCTCGCCTGGTACCCGGTGAGCATCGGGCGACAGTGCGAGCCTGTCTGCACTTCTCCGCCCCGCCGGCAGCGGTGCGAGCGGACCACGAAAGGAGGGTTTGGATGAGCCGAGCTACCGTTTGCTTGGTGGTGCTGTGCCTGCTTGCCTTGGCCGTGCCGGCCTCTGCGGTGATCTGCGCCACCGACGCCGTTCCGGCAGCGACTCTGCTGCTGCCGTACTTCGAGGTGGACCTCAACAACCCCAACGGGTTGACCACCTTGTTCTCCATCAACAACGCCTCGGCCACCGCCGTCCTGGCCCACGTCGTGCTCTGGTCGGACCTGTCGGTGCCGGTGCTCGACTTCAACGTCTACCTGACCGGGTATGACGTGCAGTCGATCAACCTGCGCGACATCATCGTCAACGGCAACCTGCCGCAGACCGCCTCGGCCGGGCAGGATCCCAACGACACCATCAGCCCGAAGGGCATTTTCTCGCAAGACATCAACTTCGCGAGCTGCAACGGCCAGCTGCCGCCGCCGCCGCTGCCCGCGGTCTTCATCACCCACTTGCAGAACGCGCTGACCGGCAAGGCCTCGTCGATTCTCGGCGGCCTGTGCGCCGGCCAGAAC
>DASZZM010000015.1:0-67159 GCA_035544895.1 Thermoanaerobaculia bacterium | reverse complement strand
CAGCGCGGCGGCCAGGACGCCGGCGACCTGGTCGGCGGCGGCGAGCAGAAGATCGGGGCGCAGGTGGGTGTAGAGGTCGTGGACGTCGCGGCCGAGGGAGTGACCCATCAGCGACATCCTGACCTCCCGCGGCACACCGAGGTGGGCGGCGGTGCTGTTGAAGGTGTGGCGCGTCGCGTCGTAGAGGCGAAGCCGCGCCGGCAGCCCCGCGCGCGCCACCAGGCGGCGCCAGAGCGACTTCAAATCCCACATGGGGCCTTCGGCCCGGCCAGGAAAGACCAGCTCGCCACAGGGCGGCAGGGCGCGCAGCAACTCCATCGCGGGCCGGCCCAGGTAGACCGATCGCGGCCCGGCCTTGGAGGCCGGCAGCTTCCAGATGCGCGCGTCGAGGTCGACGGCGGCCCAGCGGGCGGTCAAGGCCTCGCCCGGCCGGCAGCCGGTCAGGAGCATGAAGGTGAACGCCGCCACCTGCATCGAGCCGGGGGCCTCGGCTTGGAGGGCGCGACCGAGCCGCTCGATGGCGGCGGTGTCGAGCGCCTGGCCGCGCCGCTCTTCGGCGTGGCGGTCGTGGCCGCGCGCCGGGTTCGGCATCTCACGCGGCCACCAGCCCCAGCGGGCGGCGAGCGCCCAGGCCTTTGAGCAGGCGGCGAGGAAGCGGTTGGCCTGGTAGGGCCGATCACGCAGCTCGTTGTGGATCTTGGCGAGATCCTCCCAGCGGACATCGGCGACCTTGCGGGCGCCGAGGGCCGGCAGGAGGTAGAGGCGGAAGAGCCCTCCGTAGTTGCGCCGCAGACTCTCCGAGCGCTTGGCGGCGTGCTCGTCGAGGAAGCGCGTCACGAGGTCCTGCACGGTCGGCGCCGCGCTGGCGGCCCGGCGCTCCTCGGCCGGGTCGCGGTCGTTCTTGACTTCGAGCAGCCGCTTGGCGGCGAGCTTGCGCGCCTGGTCGAGCGTCAGCACGGAGCCATGCTTGCCGAGCGTCAGGCGCCGGTCGCGCCCGTCGGGAGCGCGGTACTGGATGACGAAAGACTTGACCCCGCGGCGCGAGACGCGGAGCCCGAAGCCGGCGAGCTCGCGGTCCCAAACGAATGTATCCCGCGTGGGGTCTGCCTCTGTTCCGGCGACCAGGCGATGGGTCAGCTTGGCCTTCATCCCGCCCTCCCTGCCCCGAGTGCTGCGTAAGTTCTGCGTAAGTCTCGAACGGCGAATCAGGGCGAGTTGGATATTACACGATGCGGTGAAAAGCAAGCAAGTATACGGGTTTGGAGGGCTATGGAGGGTCCAGGAGTACGCTTTCCTGCTATTTCGTAATCAGCAGGTCATCGGTTCAATCCCGATCGTCGGCTCAGTAGAATCAATAACTTAGCTCTTCTCGTTCTGCCTGCAATCTCGATTGTGGCGCATATGTGGCGTATTCTGCGTGCGGTGGAGTCTCGCGCGCTGGATGTTCGGATGCTCGACGGTGCAGGATTCGGTGGCGATGCAGCTGATGAGGAACTGCGGCTTCGACGAGGATCCAGCCTGCGTCGACGCCTCCTACTATGGATGCGTGGCGGACTGCATCGCTCAAGGCTACTCCTGACCGGGAGGTCCCGGTCCAATGCTGTCGTCGAGATCCGATGCTCCGAGATGGGGCGGCAGGGTTGGTGCCAGTAGGCGGCTCTGCTTATTCGGTGTCGAAGTAGTCCCCGTCCACGCGCGGCACGCGCAGAACCCGGGGATGCGTGACGCCCACTCCGTGCTCGATCATCAGCGCGGTGAGCCGGAGGCCGTCGATCAAAACAAGGCTGTCCGAGACCTGGCCGCCATAGTCACGCGCCTCCCTGGTGAAAGACGAAGTGGTGATGAAGACTCCCTTCCTGGCCTTGCGGCCGGCCAGCGCGCCGAAGAAGCCCTGCACCTCAGGCCGCCCTACAGAAGTCTGCCAGCGCTTGGCCTGGATGTAGACCTTCTCGAACCCGAGCTTGTCCAGCGAGATGACGCCATCGATTCCAGCGTCGCCCACTCCACCCGTGCGCTGGACGTCGGACTCGCTCGTCCCATAGCCGAGCGCGCGCAGCAATTTCAACACCAGTTCCTCGAAGAACTCCGCCGGCGCCTGCAGTATGCGGTCCAGAAGCTCGCGAGAGACTGCTCCCTCGATCTCCTTCATCGCGGCATCGATCCGTTCTTCCGGCGTCTGCTGTATCGCCAGGGTGTCCTGCTCGGACGAAAGGTCCTCCGCGAGATCGGCGCGGATAACGCTGCGAGCCTCTCTCTCGATGTCCCGCAGCGTCGCCTCGTCGAACTCCCCGGGATTAGCGGCAAGAAGGGCGCGGCCACGGGCGGTGAGCCGCCAGCGCCTTGAAGCAGGGAGCTCAACCAGCCCTGCGTGTTTCAGCATGTTCAAGGCCCACCCGATGCGGAGTCGATATCGAAGATGCGCTCCCGTGGGAAGGCGCTCAGTCTGCTGTTCGGGCGTGAGCTGCATCGAAAGGGCAACAGGCTCGTAGATCTCTCTTCGCCGTAGCCCGTCGGGCTCCCGAGCGAGCTCGAGCAGGAGGGCATGAAAGAACGCCCTCGATAGCGGGACCGTCGATGTACTCACCATGACAGAGACCTCCATCGTGAACGGTTGAAGGCAGATGCCGCGAGGGATCGTTTGTAAAGCTTCTTCAAATCTCGCTTCATAGTGGCTCGTGGTAACGATCGCTGTATCGTGAGACAAAGACAGGCAGCGCGATCAGATTCCTTCCTTCACCGGGCCGGTGGGAGGCGAGTCTGGGTCGGCTGGTGGCAACCAGGCGGGGTGGAGTCACTGCTCAGCTCGGGAAGAAGGCCAGGTCTTGCTGCTCGACCGTGGCCACGAGCGCGGCGCGGTCGAGGAACTTGTTCCCGCGTTCGCACGAGGTCTCAGGGAGGAACAGACAGGCGTGACAGGCAGCGGCGTGGAGGCTGTCGTCGGTCGTGGAGTGGTGTTCGGCGCACAGGGGGTCCGACGAGCAGTTGCGTGCCCGCTCAAGGGCCTGAAGGAGGAGCGCACCGAGCCGTTGCGGTGCGCCGAGGGCCGCAAGGCCACCGAGGGTCCCCTCGCTGTCGGGTGCCGACGTGTAGATCAAGATGCCCGCGGTCGGGCCACCCTCGCCTGGGCCGCTGCAGTAGATCCGCTCGGCGAGCGATGCGGTGGTGTAACCGCAGTCCATCGCCAACCCGCGGATGAGCGCGTGCGAGAAGCTGTGAAGGAGCACGTAGCGCATACCCGGGAACCCGATCAACGGATCGAGGTTGTGCTTGGTGCGCCAACGCTCGTAGGAACTGCGCAGATCGTCCTCCCGCTGTTTGGCCGCGTTCGACCCGACCCACTCTCTGATGGCCACCTCGGAGAACTGAACGAAGATGCCCTCGCCGAGCGTCTCGCTCGCCGGAACCCAGGTCGGGTGCTGGCGCGAGAGCGGGGCGCGGTGACTCTCGGGAAGGTCGAGCGGCGAGTCGAAGTCACGCGGCGACTGGATGCGGGTGAAGCCGATGAGGGCGCGCACCTCGCGGAGCGTATCGACGATCACCACCCGCTCGATCTGGTGGACAAAGGCGGGTGGCGGGGCGACGGGGCGCAGCTTCAAGTCTCGCGCGCTCGCAGCCGCTGA
The DNA here is from genome assembly GCA_035544895.1 of Thermoanaerobaculia bacterium. Classification (GTDB taxonomy): domain Bacteria; phylum Acidobacteriota; class Thermoanaerobaculia; order Multivoradales; family UBA5704; genus JASLEW01. The sequence continues at coordinate 63,539 of DASZZM010000015.1, read as the reverse complement.
CGGGTTGGAGAACACCTGCCACTCGGGAGCCTTGAGGTCGGTCGGAATGGCGTTATCCTCGGATCGGTCCTTGCGATGCTTCTCGATGGCGGCCCACAGCTCGTCGTCGGAGTACTTGGCGAACGCCTTGAGCTGCCCGATCTGCCTAAACGCGTTGAGCACCTCCCGGCTCGTGGCCTTCTCCAGCGTGGCCCACTCCTCCTCGACGAGCAAAGCGAGGGCCTCTCCTTTGAGCGCGGGCACGGAGAGGACCGACAGCATGACCGAGTACCAGAGGCCGGAGGCACCCTGGAGCATGGCCCGCATGTGCGGGACGTCACAGCCACCGTTCTGGCGGTCGCGCAGGTGCGGGCGCCGCCCCCCGCAGGCGGGCAGGTTTTCCTGGTTGTCCTTGCCAAACGCCTCGGCCATGCGGCGTTTCTTGTCACACGTACGGCAGTGGACCTCGATGTCGGATGCCTCACCCGAAGCCCCGACCTCGTACAGCTCGAGCGGTCCCATGCAGCCGGCCTGGCCGCGGTGCACGTACTCGACCCAGGGGAAGTCGTCGAGGTGTCCCTTCTCGCACGCCATAAGGAACCGCGCGGGGACAACGGTCGGCGGCTTGCCGGGCTTCGGGCAATTGGTATGGACGTAACGAGTCTGGTGCGGGCGGTACGCTGGTTGCTGTGGGTTGAAGAAGCCAGAGGAAATCGGTGCGAGGAGGCGACACTTCGAGCAGACCATCCAGCGCGGGAACGGCGCCACCGGTACGCCGATCTGGTGGCCCTCGTCGAACCAGTTGACCCTTCCGACTACCTCTGGCCCGCGTGGCGGGGTGAGGAGCTTGGCGACCTGCGAGCCAAGCGCCCGCTGGACGGACCGTAGCAGCCGGGACTCGCCGATTTCGATCGCGTGGGTGGCCTGCCAGTCCTCGAGACCCATGACGAGCACCGACAGGTTGGGCAGGTCGATAAGCGAGCCGACACCGAACGTGGTGAGGAGCTGGCTCGGGCGCAGCTCGCCGACCTCGGACTTGCGCAGCAGGTGGGAGGCGATCATGGTTGCTCCGGGTTCAGAGAAGGCGTGGCGTCGTCGTCGAGGCCACCGCCGTCGAGCGCGATGAGCCGCACAGTGGGCTCCACCTCGCGTAGCGAATTGAGGCAGGTGAAGTCGTGCCAGCGCTCGAGGCCAGGCCGCTGGAGGAGTGGTACTGATGTTCCGCCCCCCTTGCCGCGGGCGTCGAAGGTGAGAGTCCGGCCGCCCGCCTTGTTCTGCGCCTCGGCGATCCAAAGGTCGATCTTGTGGCGGAGCTGGTCGCGGCACTCCTCGCCCGCACCGGTATCGCAGACCAGGCTGGCGCGCCTAGCGATGTGCTCGATGATCTCGTCCAGTGCCGGGTCGGTCCTCTGGATGCGCCCGGCCGAATCGTTGCGGTTCATGTCAAGACCGCGCAGGCGGAGCATGGCGACAAGGAGGCCCGCAAGTCCCCGTTTGATCGCGCCGGTCGAGAACGGCGTCACCGACAGCGCCTCGACGTGCTTGTAGAACGTCCCGTGGTAGTGCTCGAAGCGCTCGAAGTGCGAGAGGTCGCGAGGCCGTGCCCAGTTGTAGACGGTGCAGACGATGCCCGGACGACTGCGCCCGACGCGGCTCGTGGCTTGGATGTACTCGGCCGTGGACTTCGGCTGCCCGCCGACTACCATGAGGCCGAGGCGTTTCACATCGACACCGACGGAGATCATGTTGGTCGCCAACAGCACCGCGAGGCGGCGGCGCGCCCGCGCGACCGAGTCGGTCTTCTCTTCTCTCTTGGCCCCTCCTGCCTCGAGGGCGGGGTCGAAGACGGCCTCCAGGCGGTCGAGGATGAATGAAATGTCCGCGGACCGGATGCGCGACGTGAGCTCCTCGAGGTCGCGGTTCGGCGTGATGAACCGCCTGGCCAGCCCACGCTCATCCATCTTCTTGGCGCGGCTCGCCACATCGTCGTCGACGAGGCGGCGCATCCCGCCGAGCTCGCGGATCGAGTTGAAGTAGCCGACGAGCGTCATCCACGGGTCGACCTGCGCGCCGTGCGTCTCATACAAAGTCTGTGCCGCGCAGAGGAAGGCGACGTAGACGCGGATGAGTGCGGCCTTCAGCCGCCGGCCCGGTGCGCATACACCTAGGTAGAGCCGCCCCGGGTAGTCCGCGTCTGGCTCGCGCTGCACAGCGAAGAAGCTGTCGCGCACGTCAAGCCCCGGGGGCGGGAACACGTTCACTCGCCGGAGGAACAGCCCGTGGACCTGGGTGGCGGCGTTTCGGATCGTCGCCGTCGAGGCGACCACCTTCGGCCGCACTGTGATCCCATCGACCTCCCAGGTGCAGAGCCGGTCGATGGCGGTCTCATAGAGCCCGACGAGGCTGCCGAGCGGCCCGCTGATGAGATGTAGCTCGTCCTGGATGATGAGGTCCGGTGGGCGAAGTGGACCGAAGGGCAGCGTCTTGGCCGGGGGCAGCACACCTGCCCGAGGGTGTGAGCCAGTGTCCTCGATGTCCGGCGAGCGGAATCCATGGCGTTCACAGAGGCCGTCGACCTGACCGAAAAGCATCCCGACCTCGCCGCGCCATGGCATCTGGGCGAACTTGTCGACGGTGGCGATGAGCATCGACGGCAGGCGCCGGTAGATCTCCTCGTCCACGACCACCACCGGGAGTCCCTCGCCGTCTGCCTGGCGGCGGCTGAATGGGCAGGCGCCCGTCGAGTCGCCGCAGTATGAGAGCGTGCGACCGGTCGACGAGTTTCCCGGCCTTGCATCGAGGTCGCGTCCGGCCTTGATCTCATTGCCGCACCACGGACAGGCGGTGAGCTGGTAGGGCGTGCCAGTCCCACCGCTGACGAACCCCGCCTGGTTGCCGCGGTGCTGTTGGATCGCCTCAGCCGCGTCCTCGGTCCAGTTGGGTGTCGTCTTCTGGCCGACCCAGAGGCCGAGCCGAAAGGGCTCCCCACCCCAGCGGGTTTCGCCTTGGTCGGCCTCACGTCGCCGGATCACCTCACACGCGCACAGCAGCGCGGCTGCGCGCTGGAACTGCTGGATCGTGAGCAGGCGCAGGGTGTAGCGCATGAGCACCGCGAGACCATGTTCACCGCTGCGCCCAGCCACCGGACCCTGGAGGCGGCGGATCGCCATGGTGTAGGCGGCGAGGCCCAGGTATGCCTCCGTCTTGCCGCCGCCGGTAGGAAAGAACAGGAGGTCCGCCGTGGCAAGCTGATCCGAGCGTCGGTCCGGGTGGTCGAGCCGCGTGAGGCCAGGAAGGTTGAGCAGGATGAAAGCGATCTGGAACGGGTACCAGGTGCGGTTCGAGGGGACATCCACATGGTCGGCGAAGTCGGGACTCTCTCCGCGCCGGACCCGCTCCGAGAGGATCGAATGGGTGCGCTGCAGCCACATCGCCTCGTTCATGAAAGCGAACGCCTGCGCAGCCTTTGGGTCGGTGGCGAGCAGGTCCAGTCCCTCCTCGATCCGCTGGAGGTTCTGGTGAGCGCTGTCGAGGGCGGCCTGGGCCGCGTCGCCCAAGGTGCCAAGGGCAGCAGCGTCGTCCTTGGCACGCGCAGCCTCGGCATCGATCCAGGCGCGGTAGGCCAATGTGAGCGGCGCCAGCTTTTGCTGCACCTCGGCGCCCGAGCACGCGGCCAGCTCCTTCATGTCCAGCACCAGCCCGTCGAGCAGACCAAACGCCGGATGAAGCGCCGCGTCGCCCTTGGTCGGCGGCGTGCTCTTTGGCACTTGGTAGCACGGGACCGTTCGAGTCTCGAGTCGGATGGCGCGGTCGGGGGCCTCGTCGATCGCCTCGGCGTGGACGCTCACGCCGTGACCGACGGCGAACTCCACGTGCCGGCGGTAGAGCAGCTCCAGACCGTCCTCCTCGAGGCGGATCGCCGGGGCCACCGCTTCGGTCGATCTCGCCGGCGCCCTGCGGACGAACACCGCGCCGCCGTCGGGCGCGCTCACCCGCAGCTCAGGCTGGAACACGAAGCTCGCGTCCCTTGGGCGTGATAGCTCCTGGTTGTTCACGAGGAACAACGTCACCACGAAGGAGTGCTCGCGCTTGCGAACCCGACCCTTGATGACCACGTCCGGGCAAAGGGCGTCGACGGTCGTGGGCTCGATTGGATCGCGGGCCAGCTCGATCTCGACGGTGCCGCACCTGGGGAACCGTTGCCAGACGCGGATCGGCTTTCCAGTCTTCGGGCTGATCTGCTCTTCTTTGACCTCCCGCAGGTACTGACCCCAGCGGGCCTCGACGCGGAGATGAGATGTGTTCGTCGTGACGGAGAAGGTTAACCCGATCGAGGACGGGAAGTGCGCCTGCGTCACCGGCACGTCCTGATCGGTCGAGCCGTCGTCGAGGCTGTCGTTGCCACCAGCGGCCAGCTCATCCGGAATCGCAGGGGTGTCTTCATCCTCCCCATCGTCTTCGCCGTCGGCAGCCGCTGACTCTCGGACATCTGTTCTCTTCAGTCTGTCCGCGGTCGTCCAGTGAGAAGGAGCGAGGACGCCGACCAGGTAGCGGTCGCGGACACTGCCGCGGCTGATCTCCTCCTGCTGGCCACCCGCGGGCCCGAGCAGATCCTTCATCACCAGCTCAACGAGACGCGAGCGAAGCTCGAGGTCGGTTGGCGGCGATGTTAGAACCTCAGCCATGGCTTAGTGTGATGTGTGGGCAGCATCGTCCGAGCCCACTTTAGTGGAACAGTGAGGGTAGATTACTGTCTTTTGTCTGCGCTCTCCTCCGCCCGACACCCTTCGTGCCGGGCGCCTTGTCGCGCAGTCTCAGCCGAACTTCGTCGGCGTAGCGCTCGTGGTTGAGCTGAAGCAGGCGGTCGAGGATCTCGCGCCGCGCGGAATCGCTCATCGTGAACCGCGGACCCTGCTTTGTTTCGTGGAAGTCCTCGCCGAGGCTGAGCCCCTGCCAACCATACGCGCGCACTACTGCGTGATCCATCGCGGCATGCAATGTGCGGAATTCCTTGATCTCTGCGGAGGTCTCCTTTGGGTCGTGAAACCGGTTATAGATGTCAGTGAGACCCTCGCCAAGGCTACTCATCACCCTACTCCGATGGCAAGAGTACGCCTTGCCGACGGCACGTAGACTCGCTGAGAAGATCGGCATGGGAAAGGTCTCGTAACAGTCAGACAGAGCGTATCGCTGTCTGGTTTCCAGTGTAGAACTGTATTCTCTGACCCAACTCTCATGGAGGGAGCTTTGGAGCACCGCGAGACACGCGTTGTCATCGGACGCCACAACAATTACGGCGTTCGAGAAGACCATGTTTGTATCCATCGCAGCGAACAAAACGTACTTGCTCGTGAAGCATGTCACCAGAACGTGGCTCAACCCCTTGATCGTCTCATAAAGGGCATCTGCGGGTGATGTATACAGCCACCACTTCTCCCTTCGTCGTGCGCTTGAGCTTTTCTGGCGTTCGCTGAAGACTCGTTCCTTCGCAATTGAATAGGGAAGCTCATACCGCGACACGTCGTTTTCTTCCATACCTTGGAAGTACAGTACATACCGCATTGGCTGTGGCGCTGGAGAATTGAGTACGTCATCGCCGTTCAAGAACCTTCGAAGAACGTAAGCATTCCGAGGATCCGAAGAAATCAGGGTTCGGGCTTCCTCCAACGAGAGGAAGAAGCCATTGCCGTACACCGTGGTTCCAAGAAAGGCCGGCACAATCCGTTGCAGCCTGGATGGTCGAACCGTGTCCCGCCCCGACGCTAGGTCGGGCCCGATGTTGTCTACCTCCACACCGTCCAGGTGTCGGATTCCCGCCCAGAGACCGCTGGATATATGGAGCCTCGAAACGTGGAGGGCAGCAGCGCCAGGCCATGGCATGGATCTAATGGCCCGGAAGATCACCCCGCCCTCGTTGACGATGGTGTCCAGTGATGTCACGCGTGTGTCACCTTCGCGGATGGAGTTGGTTGCAATCAATCCTAGACAACCGCCACTGCGGAGTAGGTGAAAGGCCCGCCTGAAGAAATACGCGCAAAGGTCTGTCGTTGCACCTGCATGGGAAGTTGTGTCCTTCAGGAATCTGGTGTACGCCGAGCCCAGGTCGCGCGTGATCATCAGACCGCCTCGGAATGGCGGGTTCCCAAGGAGGGCGTCGAACCCACCACGCCCTTCGATGACCTCCGGGAACTCTAACGACCAATGAAACGCCCGGCGGTGCCTTGGTCCCTGAAGCCAAGGAGCGTCTCGCTCGCCGAGTATGTTGTTTGCAGTTCTGATCGCGTCATCGCGAGCAGTATCCCCGACCTCCGCGGCAATGAGCTGATCTGCGGCAGCCTTCAACCGCGCGAGCCCTCGCTCTGCCTCGCCGAGGAGGTACTTTTGCGCCTCCACGTGGTCGACGGTGCTGCCCTCCATTGTCTCGAGCCGCAGGCGCTTGGCGATGGCGTCGTCGATGTGGGCGTCGAACGACTCGGCTTGCGCAATCGTCGTTTGGACCGGGCCCTCGGCGAGGCTGAATCGCTTAAGCTGCTCGATGCCTGTGATACCAACCAGCGAGTCGCCACAGCGAATGGCGTGGTCGAGGAAGGTGAACGGCTTTTCTTTGGCCAGGGTTAGCAGCCACATGGAAAGCTTCGTCATCTCGACGGCGAGAGGGTTCACGTCGACGCCGTAGAGGCAGCGCTGGGCGACGAGGCGCCTGGCGAAGGTTATGCGCTCGTCGGGATCCTTTGGGATCAGTCGCTCCTCGGGCAGGCCTTGAGAGACTTCCCCCTCGGGGGTGATGTGCAGCGCGCCGGGGTTCTGACGCTCGACTTCCTCCCAGGCCTCGAGGAGCCGGTCAGCCAGGTAGCGGCACGCCTGGACGATGAATGCGCCCGATCCGCAGGTGAAGTCGCAGATGGCGAGGGCGAGCAGCTCGCACGCTGAGCGGAGCCTCCAGAGCTCGCGCGATTTCCCCTCGCCTGGCCCCTCGTAAACCAGGGGCTCAAGGGTGTGCTGCACGATTGGCTCGGTCAGACTGCGCGGGGTGTACTGCGTGCCTGTGGAGCGGCGGTCGATGCCTTCGGTGACGTAGACGCTGCCGGTGTTGATGATCACCGGATGGCCGAAGCTGTCAGTGCGGATGAGCGCCCCAAACGGCCGAATGCGCTGAAAGAGCGCCTCGGCGTCCTTGACCGACCCACAACCGACGCGGAGCTTCTGCTCATTCTCAGGGTCAGGGCCGCGGTCGAGGGCCTTCTCGATCGCCTTGGCCGAACGGTGCGTGCCCTCGATCAGGTACTCGACGAGCGCTGATCGACCCTTGGCCGCAAGCGCCTCGAGGGTCGACAGCGGCACCTCGGGCTCGTAGTCGCGGGTCTTGGCGCGAGCGCCGGCGAGGCCCAGAGTGACGGCCGTTGCGCGCTTCGCGGTGTGGTCGAGGAGTCCCTCGTAAACGTGGCCGATCTGCTCGATGTCGAGGGCGCGGAAGGAGAGCCGTCGCGCCTCGGCCGGGCCGCCACCGGGCACCTTCACCTGCAGGAGCTGGAGGGCTTCGAGCAGATGGAGCACGGTGCGATTGCTCACCGGGAGCGGATCGGCAGTGCTCGTTCGCCAGGTCGTGCCGCGCCTCCGCCCCTCCAGGAACGGGAATCGGTCGGGGTCGAAGAGGGTGCCGCCGTAGGGCGGGATCGTCATGCGCTCATGCCGCACTCCACCGTGGACCGCGCGGAAGGTGGCGAGCAGGCGGCACCAAGCGTCGTGCCGACGTTCGAGGACCTCCTCGCCGTGCAAGTCGGCCGCCTGGCGGAGCTGGCCCCGCAACGGCGAGACAGCGTAATGCTGGTCGAAGAGGGGGTCGCCGAGGAGGAGCAGGTCTCGTTCCTCGGCGCAGAAGAGGAACACGAGCCTCATCATGACGGTGAGCGCGGCCTCGTAGATCTCGGCCTCAGGCACGCTAGCGAGGAGCTGGCGGCCGTGGTCCTGATCGGACTGATCGAGGGCCTGGACGAGAACCTCGACAGCGCGGCGGACTTGATAGCCGAGCTGGTCGGTGACCTCCTGCTGGCTCTCGGCGCTTTCGGCGAGCAGTACCTCGAGGGTATCGGTGGCCGCCACCCCGAAGAAACGCCGGAAGCCGATGAGAGACCGGAAGGCGCGCAGGGTGAGGCGCTCCTCAATCCATAGCTCTGCGTACCACGAGGCGAAGCCGGCAGTGTCGTCTCGCGGGGAGTCCACGAGCAGCCAGTGCTCGCCGTTGGTGACGAGGCCGAGGCGCATGCCGGAGGCGTGGAGCAGCTCGGTCATCCGGGTCTCGGGCGAGGCGACCCAGTGCCTGCCGGAAACCTTTTTGTCGAGGGCCTGCTGGGGCGGATAGGCAACGACTAGCAGGTGCGGCTTGCTGTCCGCGGGGTCGCGGATCACGTGAGTGGGCCGCAGGGTCTCGCGGTGTTCAGGCACGGTGGCCTTGAGCGAGTCAGAGATCGCCTGGCCCTCGGCGATGGCCTCTTCGGGAAACTCGAGGATGCGCCGCAGCACGTAACCGATCCACTCCCGATGTGTGGCGGCGGCGCGCGTGCGGTGCTCCAGGTCGTCTTGCCACTCGGCGTAGGCAATGCGGAGCTGTTGCGCCATGGCGGGGTCGATGTCCTCGAGACCCTGCGGGAAGGCGCGCATCAGGACCGGCAAGCTCAGGAACGGACCTGAGACCTCAACCAGGGAGAGCCATTCGCTGTGGTGACGGGCGATCGACATGGTCACCCTTGGGTGAGACGGCGCGGGACGACGAACGTCACCGCGACCGGAAAGAGGCGTGGTTGGAGATTGGAAAACCGCGCCGCGGCGGCAGCCGTCTCGCGGTCGATCTCGGTTGGGATCTCGCGCAGACGGACGCGCAGCGCGTCCAGATTGCGTTCAAGCTGTTCGCGCTCGGGAGTCTCCCAGCCCTCGAAGGTCATCTGCTCGAGGCCGGGATCGTCGAGTTTTTCAGCGATGAGTCGGCGTAGCTCCTCCAGGATCTTGCGGATGTCGGAGACCTCCTTGTCACGCCGCTCGGCGAGGAGTCTCTCAAGCCCGTTTGTGCGGTCGCGCATCCTGGCCTCGAGGGCGCCGGCGAGCGCGGCGCGGTGCTTCGGGTAGAGGGCCAGTAGCGTCTGGCGAAGGGCCGCTGACGGAACCGCAGGCAGCGTGGCGGCGAGCGCCCGCTCGGTCTCGCCAACGTTGATGGCGACGAAGCGGCCCTCGCGCAGAACGCCCCCAGCGTGGATGATCTCCTCGTGGAGGCGATGGCGGTTGCCGCCTATTACCACCAGACGGGCATGGGCGATCATGACCGGCTCCCGGAGCGCTTCATCCGGCGCCAGGCGTGCCGTCACTCGCTGGAGCTTGCGCTTTCCCTCGGTGGACCACACTTCGGCGCGAAGCAGGCGCAGGCTCATCTGCACGAGTCGGTGGTTCAGGTGGGCGAGTACCAGGTCGTCTCGGCCGGAGGCGAGGATGTGGTCGAAGACGATCCGGCGCACCTCGCCGCTGTGCGGGTGGCGCAGACCCTCGGCGCAGTACTGCCAGCTCCCGGTGAGCGCGGGGAGCTGGAACGACGGGCCTGGCACGTCGATCCGGTTGGTCGCGGGGAGAAGGGCGGGTTGGCCGGCAAGATCGAGGGCCGTGGTGACGACCCGTTCGATGTTGGCCGGAGAGAGGCGAAGCTCGCGCATCGTCTCGCCAAGCTGGTCACGCAGGCGCTGGATCTGCTCGCGAAGGTTGCGCTCGAACTTCAGCATCCGGCGCACGGGGGCGGCCTCACTCTCGGCGCGGTCGGTGTCGAGGGAGCGCCGGCGGCCGAACATGGCCTCCTCGACCTGGTCCGCGATGACGGGCCCAACCTTGCCGAGGTCCTCCCGGATCGCCTGGACTTTCTTCGCGGCGCGGAGCAGAAACTCGAGGTCTCCCTCAAGGTCGCCCGGCTTGATGTAAGCGCCACTTCGCTCGTGGTCGCGGAAGCCGCGGCCGACGAAGTGGTAGATCTCGACCTTAGCCTCGCGCTGACCGTGACGGTCGATGCGGCCGTTTCGCTGCTCCATCCGATTCGGATTCCACGGGATCTCGTAGTGGATCAGCCGCGAGCAGTGGTTCTGCAGGTCGATGCCCTCGGAGGCCGCATCAGTGGCGAGCAGGATGCGAACCGGGCTCTGCTTCGGGTCGTACTGAAACGCGGCCTTCACTGCCTCACGCTGCTGCGGGTCCATACCGCCGTAGAGCAGCATCACCCGCCCCCCGCCGAAGCCCTCGTAGGCCAGGCGCTCCTGCAGCCACTTCTGAGTCGTGCGGTACTCGGTGAAGATGATGACGCGAGTCTCCGCCCAAGTACCGGCTGGTCGGACGGTCTTTTTGAGCGAGTCGACGAGGATTCTCGCCTTCGCATCCGGCCCGACGACAGCTCGGTCTGCCCACTGTCGCATTTCGCGTAGCAGGCGGTCTTCCTCGTCGGTCGGGTCACGGAACAGCCGGGTCGCCGCCTCGACCGTGCTGCGCGTGGCCTCCTCGGCCTCTTGGTCATCGGCGTACTCCTCCTCGAGGTCCGCGATCTGGCGGCGCAGCACGCTCGCCGTCGGCGTCTTGTCGGCCTTCCGCAGTGCTTTCAAAGTCTCTTCGTGCCGAGCGAGGGTCGAGGCGAAGGCGGCGGGGCTCGAGAAAAGGCGTTTCTTCAGGGTCTTGAGCACGAACTCGGTTGCCAGGCGCTCGCCGGTGTGGCGGATCCCATGTTCGCGTAGGGTGGTGTAGCGTCGCAGCGCGTCGTGGGCGGCTTTCTCCTCGGCGGTGTAGTCGACCTCGAGCGCCTCGAGGACGCGGTCTGGGAACCGCCGCGCGCCGGTGAAGTCCTTCATCTCCGACTTGAGTCGTCGGACCATGACCGCGGCGAGCTGCTTGCGATCAGGCTCGGTGCCGCGGTGGAAGCGCTGGTTATCGAGTAGCTCCAAGACGGCGGAAAAGCTCTCGATGTAGCCGTTGTGGGGGGTGGCGGTGAGGAAGAGCTTGTGCTCGAAGTGCGGGGTGATGGTGCGCAACGCAAGTGTGCGCTGCGAGTCGGTGGCGTACTTGCCGCGGCCCGACGGGGCGCAGTTGTGTGCCTCGTCTACCACGAGCACATCATAGCGTCGTGGGTAGAGCGCCTCGCCTTCGCTAGGGAGGGTCTCTTTGAACAGGCGTAGCGGCCGCTCGCGCTTGAGGAAGTCGATCGAAGTGATGAGCCGCGGGAAGTGCTTCCAGGGATTCGCGTGAAGGCCGCGCTCCCGGCGGAGTTGCCGCAGCAGGTCGGAATCTACGATCCGGAACTCGAGGCCGAACTTGTCGCGCATCTGGTCGCGCCACTGAATCTGGAGGCTCGACGGGCAAGCCACGAGGATGCGGCGGGCGCGGTGACGAAGGATCAACTCGAGCATGACCAGCCCGGCCTCAATTGTCTTGCCGAGACCGACGTCGTCCGCAATGAGCAGATTGGCCCGCGGCATGCGGATCGCCCGGACGACCGGGTCTAGCTGATAGTCCTCGATGTCGATGCCGCTGTGGAACGGTGCCTGGAGGGCCCTGACGTCAGCCGACGAAGCAGCGCCCCAGCGGACCGCGTCGAGGAATGCATCGAGCGTGGTCGGGTCGTCGAACGCAGTAGGACTTGGCGGCAAGTCGACCTTCTCCAGCACCCGAGCGCCCGGCTCCAGCTCCCAGATGACCTGGATCTCCTCTCCCAGTGCGTCATCCTCCAGGCACGAGAGGCTTACGAGGTGTTCAGGGCGATCGAAACTGACGCTGGTGCCTCTATCGCGCGAGACCGACTCGCCTACCTCGGTGGTCACGTACCGTCGCTGGCGCACCGAGACGAGCTGACCCAGCTCCGGTGTCCCCCCAAAGGGTGAATCTGAAGGGAAAGGAGGCATATTTCATAGGCTAACATGAGACCGGATGGAGGGCCGGCGGAGGCCGAGTTTTACCGCAAAGACGCGAGCGGCCGCGCGACCGCCGCGATGGCGACCGACTGGTCCTTGCTTCATTGCCCTTGATTCTGGTATCCTCAACCATAGTTTACGCAACCGGCATGCAGGCTTTTGCATACCTCTATACATCTCTCCGGGAGGAGCGGCCCATGACGACGCCTCAGCAGACACGCGACCGTTCACTTGGCTTAGCGTTGACAGCACTCGTTGTAATTGTTTTCATTATATTCCTTTTCTACCCTCTGAAGGAGACTACTGCTGCCACGCTTTCCATCATCAGATTTCTCGCCGCACTCGCCGCTGGCTTTTCCGCTTATCTGTTCATAGGCAGCATGGATCTTAGCGGTGAGCTTCCGCTCAACGTTTCAAAACCACAGATTCGTGCGACGGGAGCGTTTGCCATCTTTACCTTAGTCCTACTCCTCTTCTTTCTAGGTATACCTTCATCTGAGAAGGGCGCAATCGCTAAGGCTACTCCGCAACCCGCGACGATCATCACACCACCTTCGCCATCGGTGACAACAGGAAGCATTACCCAGACCATAACCGGGAGCGGGAACGCCACCTCCGGTGTCTCTGTTGGTGGGACTACAACGGCTCACGCACCGATGATTGGCACGCCGTCGCCCCCGGCCAGGGTAAAGGATCCACATTGAAGCTCCCTCATTTCCTGATCTGGCCGGCTCTCTTGACGATAACGGAGACCGCAGCCCTAGCCGGCAACTCTGACGTAGTCTCGACCTCGTCAGTAACTCAGACGATCAACGGTGACTGCAACGCCGTTGCCGGCATAAACATTCAAGGTATTGTCAGCGTTGGTAATTGCTCAGTTACCCACGTTCACCTTGATAGCACCCTCAGGAAGTCACTTGAGGAAAAACTGACAAAACAAGGCGTGAACATCGGTCAGCAAAAGAAACATCTCGAGTATCTAGAGGCCCAACTTGATGGCTATGAAAAAGCTCAACAGGAATTGGCCAACGAGCTGAAACTGAAGCAGCGGCAATCTCCGACACCAAACTTGCTAAGCGAACTCCGAGAGAGAAGTTTCGAGCTGCAGAGTTCTGCCAAGCTCGATGAGGCAGGCGCGGCACTCAATCTTCTCATTGACTGGCAAGAGCAGGACGTTGACCGCGTAGCTGAGAGTCATTTTCGAGCGGCTCTGTTGGCTGACGAGCGTCTCGACTGGAAGAATGGTGTCTCCCACTATGCAAAGGCATACCAGTATCGCCAAGACAATATCTTCTATGCCTCCGGTTATTTAAGGGCGCTGGCACATGATGATCAGTCAAAGGCCGCTGAACAGATTTGCGACGGTCTTCTACTGAGACTCCGGCCGCTTGCCAAAAATGATGTTAAGGCTTACGGTGTCGACTTGGTAATCGCTCTACAGATACGTATCGCACTCGATCTGAGGTCTCTTGCGATTGCCGAAATTGGTAGCTTGGAGGAAAAGAATCGTCAGGCCGATTTCGTAAGGCATTCTCAGGAACAAATGGACGTAATGATCACACAAGTTCTTGCTAGTCCTGATGAATACGAGCTGCCGTTCGCCATGCTTCTTCTAAAGATGGCACGTGATACAGTGGCGCAGCTAGATGAAACCTCCGACGAATCGGAAAAGCGTTTTGAAACATTCTGGAGAAAGGTGCTGGAGGCGTACAGACCTATAGCGAAGAAGAATCACGCCTACGATGGGTACATCGCGACGGCCCTTCTCGCCACGGGTTTTATGGCTCTTCTGGACAAGGATTATTCAACTTCCGCGCAGCGTGTGGGAGAGGCTGTGGTGCTGCTGCGAAGGATGCCACATGGGCCTCCCAGGAAGGAGACGGTCCAGAAGCTTTTCGCGTTAAACCAGAACTATGAGAAAGAACTATCTTCTGCCCTTTTCTTCCTTGGGATCGCGCAAGCTGCGTTGAAGCAGCGAAGAGAAGCGGAAAAGAATTTGAAGGAGGGACTTGCAATGACTCGGGTATTTGTCAAGGCTAATTGGGAGGAGAATGCCGCTGATTTGGCGGGTGGCCTCGACTCACTTGCGTCTCTTTATTTCGATCAAGGACGTTGGCCTGAGAGCCGGACACTGGGGGACGAGGCCATCGAGATCTATAATAAGCTAGTCCGACCGAACGATTATCACAGTGAATTTAATCTACGCAACGCTTACATATTGCGCTTTAGGATCGCCCAAAAACTGCGCGAGCCGGCTGATAGAAGTTGCTCATTGCTGGTTCAGGCGTGGAAGACGGCGGGCGATGACCTAACGCGCAACGAGATCAGGGCGACAGTGGAGGACGCGGAAAGATCAGGCTTTTGTAGTCAGAATGTGTTGCGAATGATCCAGCAGTAGTGCGAGCGGCGTCCCGACTGGTCCGCTGGGCCCAGAACTTGGTGTTAGACAGGACCAAGATCCGGGCGAAGCCTCCAGGCACAAGGCGATGGCTACGGGCGGATGAAGACGGATGGCGCGGCAGCGGGCGGCGCGTCCTCCGGTTCGCGACCCACGAGCAACACCACTTGGCCGTTGCACGGATCAGCGGCTGGGGACCACGGGACTGGCAGCTAGAACGACTCCAGCGGCATCCGCGAGGTTGAGTGGCGGGCCGTAGTTCTGACGAGCGTGGCACGGGGAGCGAAGGGGGCCAACTTTTCATATAGGTCCCTTCAGCGAAAGTGGCCTCCTTCGGTGGACAGCGGGGCGCGTGGAGGGCGTCGGAGTCGGCCGCTGAAGGGCAGACCTCCTGAGTGTCCAAAGCTTCTCGAGGAGCTCGATGGCCGCGGCGTGAAAGCGGTCGGGAAGTGGCGGGTTCTTGCTGCTTGCGGCTCGCGGCTAGTGACACGGTGCGAGCTGCTTCCAGGGGTAGATTTTCTTATGTCGGCGGCCACTCGGCTTACCGTTGCGGGTCGATGAGAGAAAGCATCGCTGAAGCCTGGCGAGGAGGCGCGGGCCGACCGCGACGAGTGAGTCTTGCACGTCGCGCGAGCCGGCGAAGCGGGCGCAGGCGCGGCCGTGGCGGATTGCGGCGGCGTGGCGCAGGTGCCGTCCGTCAATGACTCCTGCGCCCCGCACTCGCACACCGCCTCCGCGGCGGACAGGCCGGCTGGTACGTACTGTCCCTCCCTCACCCGCCAAGGCCGGCGCCGGGCCGGCAGCGCGGAGGCTGGCCGAGCAACCCGGGCGGCGCGGCCCAGCGGGACCCTTGGCGGTGAGGAAAGCGTGATGCTGAGACGGATTGCAATCGCCAACCACAAGGGGGGCGTGGGCAAGACCTCGACCGCCGTCAATCTTGCCGCCTGCCTCGGGCGGCTGGGGCGGAGGGTGCTGCTGGTCGACTGCGATCCGCAGGGGTCGGCGAGCCGCTGGCTGGGGTTCGGCAAGACGGCGGGGCGGCCGTTCCTTGAAGACGTCGTGGCCGGCCGGGCGGCGCTGGGTGCGGCAACGTATGCGACCGGCGTTGCCGGGGTGTGGATCGTGCCCGCCTCGCCGGAGCTCGCAGTGCAGGACCGCTATCTGGCGGCCGAGGTGGGCGGCGAGACGGTGCTCGGTCTCCACCTGCGCGGCCTGGGGGAGGATCGGTTCGACTACGTGGTGCTCGACTCGCCACCGCAGGTGGGGATGCTGTCGCTCAATGTGTTGACGGCGGCCGAAGAGCTGGTGATCCCGGTGGCACCGGACCCGCTGGCGCTCGACGGGCTGGCGCAGGTGTTCGAGACGGTGCGACTGGTGCAGGAGCGGCTCAACCCGCGGCTGCACGTCACCGGCATCCTGCTGTTCCGGGTGCGGCCGGCGACGCTCCTGGCCAAGCGGGTGGCGGCGGACCTGGCGGGGCGGTTCCCCGGGCTGGTGTTCGAGACGTACGTGCACGAGACCGTGCGGGCGGCCGAGGCGCCGTCGCACCGGCTGCCGCTGATCGATTACCAGCCGATGTGCTCGGCGGCGGAGGATTTTCGCAGGCTGGCGGCGGCGGTGGTGGCCCAGGAGCAGGCGGTGTGAGGGCTGGCGAGGGTAGCAAAGGCGATTATGTCTGTATTGACACCGGATAGTCCGTTCGTCGCGATCGCAGCCACCGCCTTAGCGCCACGCCAGCCCATACCGCCTCGACCAGACCGAAGGGCCACGCGCCCTGCAGGAACCCGTAGACGGAGCCCAGGACGCAAGCTCCTGCAAAGCCCAGGACGAACCAGGCGCTGCGGCGCTCGTACGCGTAACAAATGACCATCGCACTCACAGCAAACACTCCAAACGCCGTCAGTCGGTCCATCGCAGTGAATCGTACGCCAAGGAGGTCCGGCCCGTAGGCTCCAGTCAGGGCTGGCTAGGTGAGCCAACCGGCAGGCCTTATTGCCTTGATGAACCTGTTGACACCCGCGTCTAGGGGGTGATGACTCTCCGGCAGCTCTCCGACCTTTCAAGACCCAGGACGATTGCCTTGCCTCCCTGGTCGCAAGTCGGCCGGTAGGCGGGGGGTGACCCGGCCTCGGTTGGCGGCAGAGTTGGGTGAGTACCGCGGGCTACTAAGCTCCATGACAGCGGCGGCCTGCGGGGCGTGGAACTGGATGGCGGCGTCGACAAGGGCCGCCTTCTCGGCGAAGGTGAGGGCGGCAAGGGCCTCCAGGAAAGCTTGGCGGTCGATGTGATGGGCGGCGAGGCCGGCGGTGAAAGCGTGGGTGTGCTCGAGAAAGGTCGGCAGGCGCTCGATCTCGAAAGGGGTGAGAGACCAGGGCTCGGCGAGGAGCTGGACGGCCAGGGCGTGGAAGGGCTCGGGCAGCCGGCGGGTGCGGCGCGGGTCGGACTGTTCGAGGATGGATTGGAGCATGGCCACGGTGCGGTTGAGAACGGCGCTCAAGGCGAAGTCTCCGCCTCCACGGCTCGAGCGCGCGCCACGGCAGGTGATGAGGGTGATGGTAGCGGGGCTGATTTGGACGGTCGTTCCCTTTCCTGCCATCGGGTCTTCCTCCTGGACGGGCAATGGTCGGAGGCGGGTGGGGGTTGGTCAAGTTTTCGCCGCGACGAAACGGACCGAGAGGCACGTCAGGTGTGGGCGATGAGCAGCAGGGTGCGGGCGCGGCGGCGCAGGCAGTCGAGGACGTGGCGGCAGGTGAGGGGATCGAGGGACGCGAGGCTTTCGTCGGCGAGGACGAGCTCGGGATCCTGGAGGAGGGCGCGGGCGAGAAAGAGGCGGGCCTGCTCGCCGTGGGAGAGCTGCCAGCCGCCCTCGCCGACGCGTTGCCAGAGGCCGGCGGGGAGGCGGTCGAGGAGGCCGCCGAGGGCGAGGTCGCGGCAGATGGCCTCGGCGGCGGCGAGGTCGGCGGGAGCGGGTGGCCAGGTGCGGCCGAAGAGGAGGTTGAAGGCGAGCGAGTCGCCGAGGACGAAGTTTTCGTGCGCCTGGGGGACGGCGGCGACCAGACGGCGCCAGGCGAGGGCGCCGCGGGAGTGGCGATCGAGGCCGCCGACGAGGAGGAGGCCGGAGGTAGGCGGGCGCAGGCCGGCGAGGACGGCGGCGAGGGTGGACTTGCCCGAGCTGGAGGAACCGGTCAGCAGCAGGCGGTCGCCGGAGCGGATGGTGAGATCGCAGCCGGCAAAGAGGGGGCGCGGCGAGCCGGCGCGGGCATAGGCCAGGGCACTGGTCTCGATCACGGGGTCGGCGGGGGCCGCAGGGACGAGGTCGGCGGCGAGAAGGGGCGGGAGGCCCGGCGGCGCGGCGCCGTCTCCGGCCGCCCGGAAGATCGGCCCCACCTCGTTCCAGGCGAGAGCGGCTTCGGCCAGGTCGGTGCTGCCCGCAGAGAGGCGGCCGAGGGCGCGCGCGGCAAAGAGGATCGCGCCGACTGCGGCGGCCAGCCGGGCGGTGGGCAGGCCCGCTACGAATGCGGGGGTGAGCACGGCGAGGGCGGCCAGGAGCCAGCCGCGCTCGACGACGGTGGCGAGGACGGCGGCGCGCGTGTCGAGCCGGCGCGAGAGGTGGTGATAGGCGGCAAGGGCGTGGTCTTCTTCGAGGTGGCGCTGCGCCGGGTCCTCCTCGACGAGACGGGTGCGGTGGCCGAGCATTTTCTCCACCAGGTCGTGGGTGAGCGCCAGGCGGGAGCGGCTCCAGACGCGGCGCCGGGCGAGATAGCCGCGGGCGGCCAAAAGGATGGCGGCCATCCAGACGACGAGCAGGAGGACGAGCAGACCGCCGCCGGCGCCCCAGGCGAGGAGGGGGACGGCCAGGGCCAGCTCGAGGAGGGCAAGGAGGCTCCCGTGACCGCCGGCGAGGGCGAGGCTCTCGAAGCCTTCGGCGTCGAGAAGCCGTGCCAGCAGATGTCCGCTGCCCTCCATGCGCAGGGCGTCGGGGTCGAGCCGCAGGATGCCGGCCAGCAGGCGGCGGCGCAAGAGGATGGCGAGATCGGCGAGCAGGCGGGTGGCGGCGGCGAGCTCGGCGGCGCGGCAGGGAGGAATGCTGAGCAGGAGCAGGGCCAGCGCCGGCAGCCAGGAGGCATCGCCGCGGGCGGCGAGGACGGCGCTGCCGAGGAGCCACCAGGCAAGAACGAGGAGGAGGTAGCGGGCGAGGTGCGCGGCGAGGACGGCGAAAAGCCGGCGCGCCAGGCGGGCCCCGCGCAGCTGGCGCCAGAAGCTTGCGCCGGGCGGCAGGCCGATGAGCCAGGCGTGCCCGACCGCGATTTCGCGGAGACGGTCGGAGAGGATCGCGGCGCGCGTCCGGCGCTTGAGGCGGCCGGGGAGGCGAAGGCGGGCGAGGAGGGCGTCGACCTCGGGGGCGACGGCCGCCGCGGCGGTGGAACGGAGGAAGCGCTGCAGCAACGGGCCGAAGAGGCGCTTGCGGCGCCCGTCGGGTGCGAGGAGGGTCACCCTCCCCCACCGGGCTGCCAGGAGAGCGAGGAGGCGGCCGTCCGCTGCTCCGTCGGCGGCGATGAGGGCAGGCCCGCCACGGCGCAGGAAGGAGGCGGATTCGCCGGCAAGAACGGTGACCGGCTCGGCGGCGAGGCCGAGGGTCGCCGCCGCCGATGCGATGGCGGCGGTGGGATCGCCGCAGGGGCGGGTGCCGGGGCCGACCAGGCGGCGGGCGGCGGAGGCGTCGCCGAGCAGACCGGAGGCGTCGGCCAGGGCGCGGAGGGCTTCCGCGGCGCGCTCGCCGGGCCAGGTGAGCCCGGCCAGGGGACCGGCGGGACTCACGGTGCGGAGGGCGTTTCGACCAGACGGCCGGCTTCGAGGTGGAGCCGTCGCCAGGCATGGGCGGAGGCGAGATCGCCGCGGACGCTCTCCTCGGCGGCGAGCAGCGCCCGGTAGGTCGAGCCCGGACGGGCGGCGAGCACGGCGGGCGGCCCGTCCTCGACCAGGCGGCCCTGCTCGAGGACGAGGACGCGCGGAAAGCGGCGCGTCTCGGCGACGTCGTGGGTGACACAGAGCAGCGTCGCCTGCCGCCAGTGCTCGCGGGCGCGCGCGAGAAGGGTTGCGCGCTGGCCGCGGCCGCGGCCGCGGAACGGCTCGTCGAGGAGGGCCAGACGGATGGCGGGACGCAGCAAGGCGCGGGCGAAGCGGAGGCGCTGGCCTTCGCCCTCGGAAAGCCGGCTGCCGTTGTCTCCCAGAGGAGTCTGCAAGCCCTCGGGGAGCACGGCGAGCAGGTCGAGGAGGTCGGCCAGGCGGAGCGCGCCGGCCGGGGTCAGGGGGCCATCGCCATCGCCGGCGCCGGAGAGGAGATTGGCGAGGAGCGGGCGGTTCCACAGCCGGACGGCCGGATCGACCCAGGCGGTGGCGCGGCGCAGGCGCTCGAGCTCGGCGCCGCGGAGCGGGCTGGCGTCGGCCAGCAGGCGGCCGGCGGTGGGGGCGTACCAGCCGAGGAGGGTACCCAGGAGGCTGGATTTGCCGGCGCCGGAAGGGCCGACGACGGCGACGTGCTCGCCGGCGGCGAGGGTGAGGTCGATGGTGTCGAGGAGGAGGTGTCCGGCGACCCGCACGGTCACGCCCGAAAAGGAGAGAGCGGCGCCCGAGCGCGGCGGGCGGAGCGCGGCGCCGCTGTCGGCGTCGGCGGCGTCGGCGGCAGGGACGGGGGCCGGGGTGGAGATCTCCTCGGCCGGCTCGGCGAGAGGCTCGAGCAGGCGGCGGGCGATGGTGCGCAAGGCGGCGAGCTGCGAGCCGGCGGCCGCCAGGCTCTGGCCGCAGTCGCAGAGCTGGTGGACCCAGAAGAAGAGCAGGAGGGAGGCGGCGTCGAAACCGCGGCGGCGGAGGTGGCCGCAGACCAGGGCGGCGGCGAGCGCCCAGAGCACGGCTTGGACGAGCCCGTCGGCGGCGATTTCGGCGCCGCGCAGGCGGCGCTGGGCGACCGCCCACTGCGCGAGGAGAAGATCGTGGCGGTGGCGGATCGCGGTCTCGCCGCCGTGGGCGCGAATGGCGAGAAGGCCGCAGAGAGCGTCCATGCAGACGCCGGCCAGGGCGCCGGCGAAGCCGCGCAGGCGGCGGTCGAGACGGTGCAGCGGAGGCAGGGCGAGAAGCGGCAGGGCGAGCGCGGCGGTCCCGGCGGCCAGGGCGAGGGACAGACTCTCGCGATCGAGCCAGACGATCCCGGTGGTGGCCAGGAGCAGCCCGCAGCCGGCGCGTAGCATCCGGCCGGCAAAGTCGGGGGCGCGGCGCAGGCGGTGCGCGGCATGCGCCCGCTCGGCGAGATCGGAAGGCAGGCGGCTGCGGAAGAAGCGGTCGCCGAGGCGGGGCAGGCGGGCGAGCCAGGCGGCGCGCAGGCGGATTTCGAGGTGGCGGCCCAGGCGCAGGGTGCCGAGGGCGGCGGGCAGCTCGAGCAGCACCAGGGCGAGGGCGAAGGCAAGGAGGAGCGCGGCGCCGGCGGCGCGCTGGATGGGCAGCCGCAGCTCGCCGCCGAGCTCGAGCAGGCCGCGCAGCAGCAAGGTCTCAAGACCGGCCGCAAGGACGGTGGCGGCGATGAGCAGCGCGAGGGTGGCGGGGGCAAAGAGGCCGCCGGCCAGCAGGTGGCGCGCGAGCGCGTGGCGGAGGCCGGAGGCGGGCCGGGTGAGAGGGGCCGGAGGTAGCGGTGGGGCGGGCGGCGGGTGGGGCGTAGGAGCGGGCGCAAGGACGGCGGCCGGAAGAGCGGATGGACCGGCGCACGCGTCAAGAGCGGCAGCGCCGGCTGCGGTGAGCGCGCTGCCGGAAGCGGCCCCGGCCGGGGCGGGAGCCTCGACGGCGCGCGGCGGCCCGGTGAGCTCGCCGGCAGGTGGCGCCGGACGCCGGCCCAAGACGCGGACCAGGACGGCGCCGCGAAAGATCAGGGTCTCCTCCCCTCCCCCACCGGTGCCTTGAGGAGGCGCGGAGAGAACCGACCAGGAGCCCAGGGGGACCGCGGCGCCGGCGGTCGGGTCGCCGTGGCCGGCGAGACAGGCGGCGCAGGCGGCGGAGAGCAGCTCGTGGGCCTGGGCGCCGCGGCGCATACGCGCGGTGTGCAGGAGGGAGCGGGTCCAGCGGGTACTCGCGTCGAGAGCGGCGAGGCCAAGCCAGCCGGGATCGGCAACGGCCGAGGCGAGCAGGCGCCGGCGCTGGCGCGCGGTCAGGCCGAGGGCGGCGAGCCGGCCGGCGAGCGGGGCGAGGAAATCCTCGCCGCCCGCCCAGGCGCGCCAGCCGGCGGCGGGAACGCGGAGGGAGTGGATGTAGGTCTGGGAGAGGAGGGCCGGGGCCGAGACCCAGCGGCGGCCGGCGGCGGGGTCCATCACCTGAAGCCAGCGGGCGTGGCGGCGCCAGACGACCACGAAGTGGGTGACACCGCCGGGCTCCAGGACGACCAGGACGGCGGGGAGGCAGCGCGCCGCCGGCAGGGGAAGGAAATCCGCGGGCACGAGGACCTGCTCGACCGCGAGACCCCAGGCCGCGGCGGCGCTTTCGAGGCGGTCGATCGAGCTGCCTTGGAGGTCGACCTGGCAGGCCTCGCGCAGCTCGGTGTAGCCGGCGCCGATGCCGAAGCCGGCGAGCAGGGCCTGGAGGGCCGCCGGGCCGCAGTCCATGGTGGAGATCTGCTCGACCTCGGGGACGAGGAGCGAGCGGCGCGGCGCCGCGGGCCGCGCACTCACCGCGGCGTCCCGCCGTGGGCCAGCGCCAGGAGCTTGCCCGTGGCGCGCAGCAGGAGGCTCACCGCGGAGACGCGCTCGACCTCGACGGTGACGGTGGCCGGCAGGCCGGGGCGTACGGGCAGGCCGGCGGCCCGGGCGGGGGCGAGGGTGAGCTCGACGCGGACCTCGCCGGCGTGGCTCTCGCCGGCGACGGCGGTGACGGTGGCGCGCAGGCGGCCGTAACGAGCCGGGGAGAAGCCGCTCAGCGCGACCCAGGCGGGCTGACCGGCGCGGATGCGCCCGGCGGCGGCGGCCGGGAAGCTGGCGGCAACGGTGGTGGCGGCGCGCGGCGCGAGGACGGCCAGGCGTGCGCCGCGCTCGCACAGGGCTCCGGGCCGCAAGGCGGAGAGAGCGGCGATCACGCCGGCCTGCGGTGCGCGCAAGGAGAGGCGCTCGATTTCGCGCGCCAGGCGCGCGGCGGCGGCGTGCTCGAGGGCGAGCTCGGCGGCCGGCCGGCCGCGGCTGGAGGCGAGCGCCAGGAGGGCGGCCCGGCGCTCGCTCGCGGCGGCGCGCTGCTGCCAGCGCAGCCGCTCGAAGGCAAGCCCGAGGGCGGCGGCGGCGGCTTCCCGTTGCTCCAACTCCAAGCGGGCGCGTTCGAGGTCCGCGGCGGCGGCGAGGCCGCCGGCGTGCAGGCGCGCCTGGCGCCGATTGTGGGCGGCGGCGAGCTCGGCGGCGGCCTGGGCCTCGCGGACCCGGGATGCGGCCTCGGCGAGGGCGGCGGAGTCGGCGCGGGTGGCACGGGCATCCGCCTGGCGGAGCGCGGCGGCCTGGAGGTCGAGGAAGGTGAGGTCACCGGCCAGGAGGGCGGCGTGCGCCAGGCTCTCGGCGTGGCGGGCGGCCGGCTCGCCGGCGTCGAGCTGGACGAGGAGCTGGCCGGCGACAACTTCCTGGCCGAGACGCACGGAGACGGCGGCGATGCGCCCACCGGTCGGCGCCTCGATCGCGGCGCCCCCACCACCGGCGGCGGTGAGCCGGGCATGGCCGGTGGTCTCGTAGATCGTGACGTGGGCGGTGAGCAGCCAGCTCGACCAGAGGATGAGGAGAGCCAGGCCGGGGATCAGGCGGAGGGCCCAGCGCGCGGCACCGTCGGCGGCCAGGGAGCGGAGGGTGGCGGAAAAGGCGGTCGGCATGATGGCGCGCCGGCGAGGCCGCCGCGGCGCTGCGCGCCGGGCACCGCCCCGCGGACAGCGCGCGAGTGTAGTGAGCGAGGGCGCAGGGAAGGCAAAGTCCAGCGCGGCTCGGCGGCAGTGGATCGGGGCCGCGCGGGTGGCGATGCGATGTAGCGGGTGGGGGGTCCTGGGAAGTGAGGTGAGAGCACGATCCTGCCTGTTACAACCTGCTACTCTGCTCCCAATGAAGGCTCTCTCCGGTGTTTGAGTTTGAGCTGGCTCCCCTCGACGAGGTTCCGGTCTGGGGCACTCCTCCGGACCTCTCTCTGGGCTGGTTCGGCCTCAGCTGGGGCCAGTACTGGCTCGATCTCGGTTCGGTGCGCCTCCTCGAATACTCGCCTGGGATGCGGTTGCCCGGATTGACTCGCTTCGTGGATTACCAAGTGGCGAGGTTCCACGAAGACCTGCTCGAAATGCTGCCCGACATCCTGGAGCCACTCCCCGCCGAGGTTGTCGCCGGCCTCGAGGATGGCTCCCTCGCGGTCACAGCGGGGCGCCTGAGCCAGGCCGCCGATGCCGACCAGCGGCCCAGGGAGATTCTCGAGGAAGCGCTCTACGTGCTGTATCGCCGCTTTTTCGATACGGCGTATCTCGCTCCCAGAGCCGACATCTGGATGTGGAGCCGTGGGGAGACGCTGGTCGTCGAATGGGACAATCGCGGCCGCATGTTCGAGGGCGCGCCGGCTTGGACCGCATCGCACGGACGCCGGGAGATGGCGACGAGCGAGTTTCGCGAGCAGGTAACAGCGTTTCACCGCAAGTTCATGGCCGCGATGCAAGAGCGGATCGACTTCGTCTGCGCACACTGGTCACGCCCCGAGGTGAAGATCGACTTGAGGAGGCTTCGCGAGGAGCAACTCGAGCGCGACGCCTGGCTGGGGCCCGCGCTTTGCCCGCGCTCGTCGGACCCGGCGGTCTGGGGAGCTGTGCGCGGCGAGCTTGGCCCCACCTACGGATAACTGATTCACGCCTCCTCGCCAGCCGCTTCACCGCGGCGAACATCCCGCGCAGGAAGTAAAGCGCGTACGCCTCTCCGCCTGCCCACACCAAGTGAAGGAGAGCCAGATTTTTTCTCGCGGCGGCACGCGAATGGTTAGTCTGCCGGCAAGGTGGATGCCGGTCTGGAGGCGAAGAGCATGCGATCTCTCAAGGGAGAGGAGGTGAGAGCATGAAAGCGCAGACCCATGTGCTGGCCGGTCTGAAGGCCGAGCGAGTGCAGTGATCGATTCGATGGCAGAAAGCTGAGGCACGCGCCGGCATCCACCTCGCCCGGACCTGGCGGATGCGCCAGATTCTCTCCTTTGATTTTCCCAGCAAGATCGTGTTGCGGTCGCGGCGAGGGATCGGCCGTCCGCGCGTGGCGAGAGTGTGACGGGGCCGCGCGTGCCAAGGTGTGTCGTGGAATTTGACCAAATGTGAACGTAGCCGGAAGGTGTGGCGGCTCAGCAGGTTGGGTAGTGTCCAGGAACTTTCACGCGTGAAAGTTTCGTCTTTTATTTTACCCCGAAGGGCGCATGTGGGCGCGCGGACGCGCGCCATTCTCAGGGTCCAGGGGCGGAGCCCTTGGCCAGCTTTTGTTTTGTTCCGGCGCGCTTTTTGCGCCGGAACAAAACATTGCTGGCTCCTACGCCGATTCCTCCTCACAGACGGGGCGGCGGAGAGCTGATGCGGCGGTGTCTAACGGGATGGACGCGAGAGCGGCCTGCGGCCTCAGGGAAGGGCGGCGGGCAGCACGACAGGTAGCGGCGCAGCGCGGGACTGGGGAAGCGAGTTCAGGGACTCGGGACTCGGGTCTGACTTGCGCAGGCGGCAGGGGGGCGTCGGTACAGTCGGCGACGCATGTGAAGGGAGGCAAGGATGCTCGAGGCAGGGCTCATCGCGTTCTCGATCGTGATCGCGTTCGCTGCGGCGCTGGCGGTGCGCGGGCGCGAGCGGCGATTGCGGAAGTGGATCGAGGGTGGGGACATCGCGGGGCTGGCGCGGGCGGCGCGCGGCGCGGCGATGGCCGGGGGCGCGGGTGGGGGACGGGCGCGCGAGGAGGCGATGGCGGCGGCGCTCGGCAGGATGCTCGACCCGCTCGGGGCGGCGGAGCTGGTGCGGCTGGGAGAGGCGGCGGTGGCGAGCGGGGACGGGTTCGCGCCGGTTGTGTTTGCCGAGGTCTACGCGCGGCTCGAGGCGCTGCAGAAGCTCGGGCAGGCGCGGGAGGCGCGGCGGGCGGCGTGGCCGGCGCTGCGCGAGTCGTTTACCGAAACGAGGCCGGAGCGGTGAGCGAGGGTGCCTGCGGGCGACCGGGGCGCGAGGCGAGAGCGCGACGGTCAAGGCGGCGACGGACAGGTGGTGGACGGTGGAAAGGACGGAGCGCTGATGCGGCGGAAGGATGGGCGGCCGGGGGAGAAGGGCAACCCACGGCGGCCGCACACGCCGGGCCGGCCGCCGCTGCCGCCGGAGAGGCGGCGCACGGTGCGGGTGGAGGTGCTGCTGAGCGGCGCCGAGGCGGCGGCGGTGCGCGGGCGGGCGCTGCGCAGCCGGCGGGCGCTGTCGGCGTTCCTGCGCGAGTCGGCGCTGCGCCGCGGCGGACCGCCGGCGCCGGTGCCGCTGGTCAACGTGAGGAGCGTCGGGCAGCTCGGGAGGCTGGCCAACAACCTCAACCAGCTGGTCAAGCTGTGCCACCAGGGACGGGCGCCGATGGGGCTCGGGCCGACGCTGCACGAGCTGCTGGCCGAGGTGCGCTGGTTGCGCAGGCGGTTGCTCGGCTTGCCATAGCGAGCCCTGCCGACACGAGCTCGTGACAGACGCGCAGTTGCTGATAGACTAAGTGTCCGTTGACAGCGGGGGCTCTCATGAACCGAAGGACTCGCGGAGTCCGCTCGGTCTGCATTCAAGCGCTCTGCCTGGTTGCCGTCTCCGCGCATCTGGCGCAAGGGGAGCCGCTGGCGAGCGCTCCGGCTGGAGACAACGGCACCATTCCGGCGCGAGCTAGCCCGAGCCCGGCAAAGACTCGGCAGTCTTACGAGTGCACGCGATGCAAGGAGAAGGTTGATCCGCTGCTCGGCCGCGGGGACTGGGCGGCGGCCGAGGCGGAAGCGCGCACCGCGATTGCCGAGCAGCTGCAAGGCAGAGACACCGACCTCCTCACGCCCTTGTCTCAGCTCGCGGTGGCCGAGGCAGGCCTGGGGCGCGACGAGGACGCTCTCTGGCACTGGCAAGTGGCGCAGGCGATTGGCGACGCAGGCGATCTCTCCAGGTATGGCGCGCCCGCGCGGCTCCTGGCCAAGACCTTGCCGCGGCGGCTCGGCCAGGCGCCGGCCGGCGTCGTCGTGCGGCGCGAGGGCGACGGCAGTGGACCGCTCACCCCTGCTCGTAAGATCTCCGGCGAGGATCCCAGGCTAGCCGGCACCTTGAGCACCTTGCCGCTGGGGATGAGGGTTGAGGTGATCGTCGACCGGGAGGGGCGGCCGCGCTACCCGGTCGTCGCCGCGAGCACCTTGCCTGCCCTGACCTGCGTCGTCCTCGAAGCGCTGCGGGGGTGGCGGTTCACGCCGGCCCAGGCCGGGGGCGAGCCGGTCGCCTCGTTCTACGAGCTGATCATCCCGGAGCAGCAGCCGCTCGAGCGGATCGCCAATTTCAGCCAGAGCCCGCTGGCCAAGCCGCTTCAATTGCTCAAGGCCGCGCGCTTCGCGGAAGCGGACGAGAAGCTGCGGAAAATCTGGGAGGATGCCCAGGGCGCCGAGCAGAAGCGTGTCTTCCTGGCGATGGCCCTGGCGCTCAAGGCGCTGGCCGACGCCGGTCTCGGCCGCGAGGATGCGGCGATCTGCCGATTCCAGGCGGCGCAGACCCTGGAGCCGCGCCTCGTCGGCGCCGATCTGGCGGCTTTCGGCGCGGCGGGAGCCCTGCTGATGCGCCACCCTTGGGGTGCGCTCGGGTCGCAATGGGAGAGGTCGGGGGTTCGGGCCGAGGCTAGCAGGGGCGAGGTCACGAACCCCGAGCGTCTCGGCGGGCGGGATCCGGCCCTCCCGACCTACGCCAGGAAGTTGGGTATCCAGGGCCGGCTCGTCATCAAGAGCATCGTCAGCGAAGCCGGGATGCTGCAAGACCTGCTCCTCCTGCGGCCCAGCCTTTCGGTCGGCATCGACGCCAACACCCTCGACGCCCTCTGCGATTGGCGCTTCAAGCCGGCACTCTGGCTGGGCAAACCCATCCCCATTTATTACACCTTCACCCTGACCTTGGCGATCCGGGAGCGGTAACAAGCTCCCGAGCTCAGCTCTCCGATTCCAGGAACCAGCCGATGGGCCGGCCGTAGAGCGCGGCGAAGCGGGCCAGCTCCACGGCATCGAGCCGCCGTTCGCCGAGCTCGACTTTCGAGACGAAGGTCTGGCGCAGCCCCAGGCGTTGGGCGACCTCGACCTGAGTGAAGCCGGCATCCAGGCGGGCTTGCCGGAGCCGCTGCAGCATCCGCTGGTACTCGGGTGAGGAGACGGGAGCCACGCTCCGCATTCTCTACCCTGTTTCGGGGTACCCCAAAATAGGGTATGATCTTCCTCGCCGAAGGGGAGGGCTGTTCCTCCCCGAAATCCACCAAGCGGCCCCGGCGCAGGGCGACACCTGACACCGGAGCCTGACCAGGCAAGGAGGTACACCCCATGCCCGGCTCGACGCAGTTTAGCCCGCCGATCGCCCCACCTCACCCGCCGCGGATCGATCTCTCCGAGGTAACCGAGGCAACCCGCCGCGCCCTTTACGACGCGACGGTGGCCGTCCATTTCCGAGTGCCGCCTGGCACCGAGGACGGGATGCCGTTCTACAACGCCGACCAGGCCGGCCTCACCGTGTGGTTTGGCGCCGGTCGCTGGTGGGCGCAGTGGAACGCGCTCGAAGAGATGGACAACGCCAACCTGCCGCCGGCGGCCAAGTATCAGCTGCTGCACATCAGACAGGCGCCGGAAGCCTCGGGGGCACCCTTCGGGGTGGAGTTCCATGGCGTTTGATCGCGAGGTCGCTCGGCAAGTGGGCGGAGCGCTCCGGCACCTCCGCGAGCAGCGAGACCTTACCCAGGGCATGCTGGCCGATCTCATCGGCATCAGCCGGGGCAAGCTTTCGACCTACGAGACCGGCCGGCAGATCCCCAACCTCTACGACGTGGTGAAGCTCCTCGCCACCCTGGGCTTCTCCTGGCAGGAGTTCGGCCGGGCGCTTCTCAGTCCCTCGGAGGTGAGGCCCGCCGGCGGGCCATGAAGAGCGTGTGGCTCGCCAGTGGGGCTTCGCTCTCTGGCGCCTTCGCAGCGAGCGCGGCGCGCTCCAGGGCCGGATGGCTGACGTCGCGCCGCTGCGATGCTTTCCGAGCGCGCAGGCCCGTCTTTGGTCAGCGGCTCCCCTCGTCGAGATGTCGCACCTCGGTGCATCTCTCTACGCGTCGGCCCCTCGTTCTGCTGCCCCGCCGGTGCCGTGGAGGCGTTGATCAGGCCGTAGCCGACGATGTTTTCGGGGCCGATCTCGCGGCGGTCCAAGTCAGCAGGTGAGGAGTTTCTACCGCCGGTAGCGGCGGGCTCTAGCGTCGGCCCGATGAGAGGCAAGGCCGGTGGGGGCCGGCGGAGCGTGGAGACGGCGGCGGCGCGCGCCGAGCGCGAAGCGGAGACTCTGCAGTCGCGGGTCGAGCATGAGGTCGGCGTGGTGGCCGGCGAGGAGCGGTTGATGGCGGAGTTCGAGCGCGCCTATGGCGAGGCGTTTTTCGGCGCCACGCCCGCCGATCCCGGCAACTGGCGGGAGATCGAGCGGACCGCCGCGCGGCTCGAGAGGGCGCGGGAGGGTTATGCCAGGGCCAGGGCACGGCTGGGCACGGAGCCGGGCGAGCGGCCGGCGACGGCAAGGGAGCGCGCCGGGGCGCAGCGGGTCATTGCCACCTACCGCGAGCTGCGCACGCTCGAAGGGCGGCTCGACGGTCTGCTCGGGGCGAGGCTGAGGGCGACGGCGGGGATATCAGGGGAAATCAACGAGCCGGCGGTTGAGCCGGGAGTGGCGCTCGGGGAGGCGGCGGGCGTCGCGGCCGGCCGAGGGCACGCGGTTGCCGAACGCGCCGCAGCCATGGGGCTGGCGGACGCGGGATTCGGTGGCGCGGGGCACGTGGCCCTGGCCGCGGAGAGCGAAGCCGTGGCGAGGCCGGGCGAGGCGGCGGGCGGCATGCGGGGTGAGGTTGAGGCTCGACGGCTCGGGGGCGGCGAGCTGGGGTTGTGGGCGCAAGCGGCGCAGGCTGCGGACGAGGTGCGGCTGGGCGAGCTGCTGGCGAACTACGAGGCGAGCCGGCGGCTCTTCGACCAGAAGGGGGACGGGCGTGGCGGGCGGGCGGCCCTGGCCGAGCTGACCGCAGCCGAGCTGGAGCTGGACCGGTTCGAGTTCGACCAGCGGCGCGAGCTGCATGCGGCGATGCGCACGGACGAGCGCGTGGCCGCGGAGCTGACGGCCGCCGAAGGGCGGGCGGCACGGCTGCCGGACGCGGCGAATCTTCTGGCCTATGAGCGCGCGGCGCTGCGCGCGCGCGAGCTCGAGGCCCGTCGCGAGGCGTTGGAGGCGCGGGTGGCGCGGCTCGAGGAGCGGCGGCTCGGCCGCGAGGCGGAGCGGCTGGAGCCGGGCTTGACGAGGCGTCCGACGCGCTGGAAGCGGGCGGCCTATGTACGGCTGCTCCACCGCAAGCTGAGTCTGGCGCGGGGCTACGGCGCCGGGAAGCGGGAGGAGAGAGCCGGCGACGGGCCGGGCGCGGCGGGCGGAGGCGGCGCGGGCAGGACCGTGCGCGCGGCGCGGCAGAGGCTGGAGGGGGCGCTCAAGGCGCTCGAGGCGAGACCGTCGGTCGAGGCGCTGGGCGAGGTCCGAGAGGCGGTGGCACGCCACCACGCCGCCATGGTGGCAGAGGGCAGGCGCGAGTTTGGAGCCGAGCGGCGCACGGCCAGAAAGCTCCTGACCCAGGTGACGTCCCAGATCGAGCGCCTGGACCAGGGCACGGTCACTCAGCCAAGCGAGTATCGCGACGAGCTGGTCAGGCGGCGGGCGAACGGGCTGCGGCGCTACCTGGCCGCACAGGCCGACGTCGAGCTGGGATGGCGGTGGCTGCGGATCAACGCCGACGGCGGCAGCGGCGCGGGGCTCGACGGCGCGCTGGCCCGGCTGCGTTGGGGCGACCTGACCGCCGAGAGCCTGGCGCGGCTCGGACGCGAGGCGGCGCTCGCGCTGCGCGCGGCGACCGGCCGGATGCCGGCGCCGGTGCCGGTGCGCGCGGCGCGGGACGGTCCGGCCGCGGCGCTGGCGGAGCTGCCGCGGCTGCATCGCGCGCTGCTCGGCGCCGCGCGGGAGGTGCGGCGCCGGCGCCTCCGGGCGCAGCGAGACGGGGCCGCGGTGCGACCGGGACACGGTGTGGAGACCCCCGGCGCGGCGGCGGTCGGCGGCCTGGAGCGGCTGCGCGGCGCGGTGGCCGACTATCAGGGGTGCGCCGCGGCGGCGTACCGGCTGGCGGTCCACGTCGAGGCGCCGGGATCGCGCCGGGTGCTGCCGGCGGCCGCGTTTCTCGGCCATCCACGGTTTGCCGGCGCGCCGGAGCGGGCGGCCCTGGCGTGGACCGCTCATGCGATGCGTCAGGGCGTGGCGCCCATGCAGGCGGCGGCGAGCCTGGCCCAGGGCGCCGCCTGGCGCAGCGCACCGCCCCGGGTCATCTCGATGCGCTGCGCCAGGGCCGCGACGGCGGCGGTCGGGCGCTGGCTGTCGCTGCTGTACAAGCAGGCGCAGGCCCTGGTCCTCGTGAGGTGAGGGCGCGGCGGCCGGCATGAGCGCCGCCTGCCTCGCGAGCCGGAAATTGCGGCGCCGCCGGCCGGGCGGTCTAGGGTCGGCGGCCGATGGGCGATCCGATCCCGCAGGGCCGCGGGGGCGAGGCGGCGGCGCAGGCCGAGCGCGAGGAGCGGGTCTTGCGCCTGCGCGCCGACCACGAGATCGGCAATCTGCTCGGCGAGGAGGGGCCGTTCCTCGAGCTCGAGCTCGCCTACGCGGGGCGGTTTTTCGGCGCCACGCCGCCGGCGCCCGACGACTGGCAGGCTTTCGAGCGGACCGCCCGGGCGGTCGCCGCGACGCGCCACCGGCACATCGAGGCCAAGGCGGATCTCTACGCCGGCCTGAGCGAGCATCCGCTCGCCATCGGAGACGGTACGCGGGCGGAGCGGGTGGTGACGACGTTCCGGCAGCTGCGGACGCTCGAGGGGCGGCTCGAGGACCTGACCGGGGTGGCGCTGCTGCCGCCGGAGGCGGCGCGGCCGGGAGCGGGAGGCGTGCGGCGGGAGCAGGTGTTTGCGACGCCGGAGGAGCCACCGAGCAGGGCTCCGGGTCTCGGCGTACCGCCGCCGACGCCGGAGGCGGAGCGCCCGGAGCCGGGGGGCGCGCGGAGAGGGCCCCTGGCCGGGCCGCCGCCGGAGGGAGCCGGCCTGGCTCCGGGGCGCGGTGGAAGGCTGCTGACGCCGGACGCGGAGCGCCAGCTCGCGGTGGCATTGCGCGAAGGTCTGGCGCAGGTGGAGGGGCGGGAGCAGGCGGCGGCGCTGGCGGCGGACGAAACGGTGAGTCCCGCGTCGACTCCGCCCCTCCCCGAGGCAGGCGAAGTACGGGAGGCGGAACTGGTGCCCGCGCCGGCTGCGGGTGCGCTGGAGCCGGAGGGGAGGATGGGCCTGGTGGCGGAGGCGGCGCCCGCTCGGGCTGCGGGTACGTTGGAGCCGGAGGGGAGAAGGGGTCTGGAGGCGGAGGCGGCGCTTGCGCCGGCTCCGG
The DNA here is from genome assembly GCA_035544895.1 of Thermoanaerobaculia bacterium. Taxonomy (GTDB): domain Bacteria; phylum Acidobacteriota; class Thermoanaerobaculia; order Multivoradales; family UBA5704; genus JASLEW01. The sequence continues at coordinate 31,534 of DASZZM010000015.1, read as the reverse complement.
GTGAGGTGGAGCCGCAGGGCAGGATGGGTCCCGAGGCGGAGGGAGCGGGCCTGGCGGGAGTGCTCGCGCCGGCCGCGGCCGGCGAGCGGCTGGACGAGCTGGTGGCGGCCTACGAAGCCTGCCGGCGGGCCTACCACGAAGAGGGCGGCGAGGGCGCCGGCGGCCGGCGCGAGGCGCTCGTCGCGATGACCGAGGCCGAGCTCGAGCTGCAGGGTTTCGAGTTCGACCGGCGGCGCGAGTACCAGGTCGTCGTGTTCGAGCACGACCGCGCCGCGGCGGCGCTGGCGCAGGCCGAGGCGGCGGCCGGGCGCGAGCCCGGCGCGGCGCAGCTCGAGAGCTACGAGCGGCTGGCGCTGCGGGTGAGCGGACTCGAAGCGCAACGCGAGGCGCTGGAGCCGCGGCTCGCGGCGCTCGAGAGCGGACGGCTGGGGCGCGAGGCCGCGCGGCTCGAGGCGCGGCTGACGACCGATCCGGTGGCGGAAGACCTGATCGAGTACACGCGGCTGGTCGAGCGCCGGCTGGGCCTCGAGCACGCGTACGGCGCCGGGGGCCGGCGAGGCGAGGGCAGGGGCGCACGGTTGGAGGGCCTCTTCGGGGGCATGGTCAAGGACCCGGGGGCGGCGCGGCGGGCGTTCGATCTGGCGGCGGCGGCCCTGCAGGCCAAGCCGTCGCGCGAGACGCTGCGGGAGACCGGGCGGGCGATCGCCGACCACCACGCCGCCCGGGTCGCCGAGCTGGGGCGCGACCTAATGACGAGGCTGCGCAGGAGCGAGCGTGAGCTGTGGGCGACGGCAGGCGAGATCGAGCGCGCGCGGAGCCTGCCGGGAGGGGTCGCGCCGGGGCTCGCCGCGCGCTGGCGCCACACGCTCGGGCGCTATCAGGTGGCGCAGACCAACGCCGCCCTGGCGATGCGCCCGCCGCGGGCGGCGGGGGAGGGAGCGCTGGCGCGGCTGGAGGTGCCGCTGGCGCGGCTGCGGCGGGGCGATCTGACACCAGAGAATCTGGCGCGGCTGCACCGCGAGGCGGCGCTGGCGGTGCGCGCGGCGACTGGGCGCATGCCGCCGCCGGCGCCCGCGTTGCAGCCGGCGGGGCGGGAGCTCGGCGAGGCGGTAGCGGAGCTGGGGCGGCGTCATGTGGAGCTGCTGCGGGCGGTGCGCGAGGCGGGCTGGCAGCGCGCGCCGGGGCGCGAGGGGCAGGCGCCGGGCGCCGCGTTCGAGCGGCTGCGCGTGGCGGCGGCCGGCTATCAGGGGGCCGCCGCCACGGTGCAGCGGCTGGGGGCGGAGGCCGACCTGCTGGCGGTGCGGCGGGTGCTGCCGGCCAGGGCGTTTGTCGAGCATCCGCGGTTTGCGGGAGCGCCCGAGCGGGCGATTGCGGCATGGGCGGCGCACAGCATGCGTCAGGGGGTGGCGCCGCGCACGGCGAGCGAGAGCCTGACGCGCGGCGCCGGGTTCCGGCTCGGCACGCCGCGGGCGTATTCGGCGCGGTTCACCAGGATGGCGGCGCAGGTGGTGATGCAGTGGATCATGCGGCTGGCGCGGGAGAGGACGCAAGAGCTGCGGCTGGAGATCTGAGGGGGGCCGTCACGCAGGTGGCCTCCGCGGCTCAACCGGCGCTCGTCAAGGCTCGCGCGACCGATCCGTTCTTCGCAGGCTGCGGCAGAGAGGACAACACGTTTCTACCGCTGGCGGTCTCGATTTCGTAGAACTCAGATCGAGGCCTCCGACGTCCGCGAGAGCGTGAAGAGACCACGTCCCTCGACTCGATGAGATATCGTCTGTTTGACGCACTGGAGCGCGACGATGAGCTGGAGCCATGGGGTGAGCCTCGCCCGCTACGCGATGGGCGTCCTGCTGGCGGTCGCGGTGCCGCCGGCGCTGCTGTACTGGTTCATCGTGCACCCCTTCATCGGGTTCTGGCGCCGGGTGGGCGCGCGGCGCACCTTCTGGTTCCTGGGGGTCTTCTACGCCGTCACCATCGCCGCGCTCTTTCCCGTCCGCGATCGCTTACTGGGACGCGACCTCGGGACCAACCCTCTGGCGATCTCCCTGGCGGTGCCGCTCGTCGTTGCCTCCGCCTGGGTGAGCCGGCGGCGCCGCCGGCAGCTCAAGTTCGCGATGCTGGCAGGGCTGCCGGAGCTCTCCCCGGAACAGCACGGTGTTGGCCTGCTGACCGAAGGCATCTACGGCCGCATCCGCCATCCCCGGTACGTCGAGTTCGTCCTGGGTTCTCTCGGCTGGGCATTGTTCGCAAACTACGGCGGTCTCTACGTCCTGCTGGCTCTGAGCTGTGCCGTGCTCTTCCTGGTCGTGTTGCTCGAGGAGCGCGAGCTGCGCGCCCGCTTCGGCCAGGCCTACGTTGACTACAGCCTCAGTGTGCCGCGGTTCGTGCCGCGGCGCCGCTGAGACGGTCGGCGCCTTCCACCTACGGGCCACGAGCTCGACACGCGCGGCGCACCCGACTTCTTGGAGGAGTTGGGCGAGCGCCGCCAAGACCCAGCCGAGCACGTAATCCTTCTCGACGACGTCGGCCCGCAACTGCCATTCGCGGGCACGGTCGAGAATGTCGTGTTTGCCGATCATGCCGCGGCTCCGCCCTTGGCGAGAGGGACGTTGACCCACAGCCGCCATCGCGTGTTGATGAGGCCGCGCTCGGCGACGCTCGGGTCGAGCTTGACGAGGCCGGTGGTGAGCCGCGCCAGGGCGGCGCCGACCAGGCGGGGATCGGCGTCCAACACGGTTTCAGCGAGGTAGCCCAAGCGCTTGAAGGCCGCGCCGGAGCCGATCTGGTCGAGTCGTTCGACCAATCGCGGCGGGTTCCACTGCTTGGACTCCCGGTAGCGGCGGAGGATGTCGGCGAGAGGCCGGACGCCGCCGAGCCAGCCGGGCGTGGCGAGCGCATCGGCGATCGTCAGCTCGCGGTCCGCGACCGCGACTTTTTCGCGGCCACGCCAGATGACGGCGGCGCGTGCCACGTGGTCGGGCCGGGAGCGGACGAGGTGGAACTCCGCGCCGAGGAAGGTCTCGGTCGAGCGGCGAATGGCCGCCGCCGTGACGACGAAGGTCGAGCGGAAGAGCTGCTCGGTGAGCCCCCAGTGCTCGGCGGCGGTCCAGCCGCCGATGTAGCACGGGGCGTAGAGCTCGCGGGCGAGCACCCAGGGGTCCTCGATCGCGCTTCCCTCGCGACCGGTTTCGAGCGGAAGCACGAGGTAGAGGCCGCGGCGGATGCGCGACAGCCAGCAGCGGCGGACGAGGCGCCCAAGGGTGAGGGACGCCTGGTGCGGCGGGAGACCCAGCAGCTCGGCCGAGCGTTGGGTCGTCAAGAGCCCTCCTCGCGCGCCGCGGGCGAGGCGGCGGAGCGTCTCCTTCGGGTCTCGCGGCGGAGGAGGATGGGGTCGCTGCACGGGCAGGAAGTATATCAGGGAGGTAGAAGTATTCACTGAGTGCTCATTACTACATTCTGACTATACCTGCGTTTCCGGGTCGAGAGACGGCGATCTCGGGCGGCCCTTCGGCCCGGACTTTCGCTTCCACCGACGGGCAGTCCCTACCAGTCCCAAGATAGGCGGACATCGCGGGAGTACTCGAAATCCTCTGGGCGATGGGGGGCCCGCCTAGGGTTGGGCGGGATGGGCGGAGAGAGCGCAGAAGGCAAGCGGGTCGGCGCCGAGGGCGCGCGGCGGGCGGAGGGCGAGGAGAGGCGGTTGCGGCGGCGCGGCGAGCGCGAGGTCGGGGTGGCGCTCAGCGAGAAGGGGCTCATCTGGGAGCTGTTGGTGGCTTACGACCGCGCTTACTTTGGCGCGGTGATGCCGTTGCCGGTGGGGCGCGAGACGATCCGCGGGGCGGCGCGGGAGCTGGGGCTGGGCCTGGAGGACTTCACCAAGGCCAGGGCCGACTATGAGGCGCTGCAGGAGCGGCCGCCGAGTGTGTGGGACGAGACCACGGCGCAGGGGGTGGTCGAGACGTTCGCCTGGTTGCGCACCCAGACGGCGAAGATGGAGAGGCTGCTTGGCGTGCGGTCGCCGCCGGAGGTGCTGGGCGGCCTGGGAGCCGCCGAGCGCGCAGACGACAGTGTTGGCGGCGGCCGTGCTGCCAGCCCGGCGGCCGAGGAAGGCCGTGCTCTCGGCGGGCGCGGCGGCTGGGTGGCGGCGGAGAGCGCCGCGGAGCGCGGTGCGCGGCTCCTGACTCTGGAGCGACGGCAGGACCATCCTGAAGCGGGCGCGCGCACGGTGGAGGGCGGCGGCGCGGCCTGGGCGACGGTTCTGGCGCAGGGTGACGAGCGGCTCGGCGAGCTGATCGCGGCCTGCACGAGGAGGCTCGACGCCTACCGGAAGAGCAGGCACCTGGACGGGGACGGCGGCGGGCGGCGGGAGCTGGCGGCGCTGACCGAGGCGGGGCTGGCGCTCGAATCGCTCGAGCTCGACTTGCGGCATGGCTTCGAGACCCTGCTGCGGGAGGAGGGGCGCGCCGGGCTGGCTCTGGCGGCGGCGGAGCGGGCGGCCGAACGGCTCCCCGGCGAGACGTGCCTGCAGGCCTTCGCGGAGCTCGCGCTGCGGGTGAGCAACCTCGAAGCCTGCCGCGAGGCGATCGAGCCACGGCTGGCGCGGCTGGAGTGCGTGCGGCTGGCGCGCCGCGCCGAGCAGCTCGAAGAGTGTCTCCGCCACGACCCCCACCGGCTCGAGGACTACCGGCGCCTGCACGAGCGGAGGCTCGGGATCGAGCGCAGCTACGGACTAACAGAGGAGCAGGTGGAGGGCGGAGGGCGGCACCGCGCGGCGGGGGCGAGCGGTGCGGCGGGCGGCCTCGATGGGGCGCGGCGCGCGCTCGCGGCGGCGCAAGCCGCGGTGCTTGAGAGCGGCTCGCGCTCGGCGGTCGCGGACTGCAGCCGCGCGCTGGCGAGCCATGAGCGGATCGCCTCCGCGCAGCGCGAGGCCGCTCTCGGCGCCGAGCTGCGCCGGCGGCGCGGGGAGCTGCGGGCGGCGGGGCGCGAGTTCGAGCGCGCCGGCGGCGCGGGAAGCGGCGCCCGCGATGCGGCGGAGCGCTGGCGGCGGGCCCTGGCGGGCTACGAGCGGGCGCAGACTGAGGTGGCGCTGACCATGAGAACGCCCCGGGCGGCGGAGCCGGAGGGCCGGCACACGCGGCTCGACCGGCCGCTGGCCCGCCTGCTGCGCGGCGATCTGACCCCCGAGAACCTGGCGCGGCTGCACCGCGAGGTGGCGCTGGCGGTGCGCGCGGCCAGCGGCCGGATGCCGGCGCCGGCGACGCCGGGCTTTGCCGGCAGACGGAGCCCCGGCGCGAGTCTCGCCGATGTCGCAGAGGTCGCGGGCGGATGGCGCAGAAGCCAGGCGGCGCTGCTGGCCGGCGCGCGCGCCGTGTGGCGGGAGCGCGGGCTGGAGGGCGACCGCGCGGTGCCGGCCGCCGCCCTGGAGCATCTACGCGCGGCGGTGGGCGACCACCAGGCGTGGGCCCTGGCGGCGCACCGGCTGAGCGCGGGTGGCGGAGGCCAGGGGTGGCGGCGAGTGCTGCCGGTCGCCGTCTTTCTGCAGGACCCGCGGCTGGCCGGCACGCCGGAGGTGGCGGTCGCGGCGTGGCTGGCTCACGCGGTGCGCCAAGGCATGGCGCCGCGGGCGGCGAGGGAGGCGCTGCTGCGCGGCTCCGGGCTGCGCACCGCGACGCCGCCCGCGCTGTCGACGCGCTTTGTCGGAATCGCGGCCGAAGCGGTGCGGCGGTGGACGATGCAGATGGTCGTGGCGAGGGGGTGGGCGCCGGCGCTCGAGATGTGAGGGCGCGGCCCCGGTGCGAAATTCAACGAATTTGAAGATTGAGAGCAGCCGCCGCCGGCGACGCGAAGCGGCGTCTGCGGCGCCGTCGCGGGGTGGTGAGCGGAAATTGCCGTGCGGGCGGCGCTTCGGCGTACTGGTAGCGACGCCACCGAGCCGGGGAGGTCGCCGAGCGGAAGAACAAGCGCGGGAGGCGGAGGGAGCGGGAGGTGATCAACCGCATCATCAAAGGGCGGGGGTTTCGCGGGGTGCTCAACTACGTTGCCGAAAAAGCGGGAGCGGAGTTAATCGGCGGCAACATGGAGGGGACGACGCCGCGGGAGCTGGCGCGGGAGTTCGGGTTCGTGCGGCGGCTGCGGCCGGGGCTGACGCGGGCGGTGGTGCACCTGCCGCTGCGGCTGCCGCCGGAGGAGAGCCTGAGCGTCGAGCAGTGGAACGTGGTGGCCGAGCGGATGATGGCCGGGATGGGGTTTGGCGACGCGCCCTACGTGGTCTACCGGCACCGGGACGCCGAGTGCGAGCACATCCACATCGTCGCCTCGCGGGTGAGCTACTACAACGAGGTGGTGAGCGAGGGCAACGACTACTACCGCGCGATGGCGATCTGCCGGCGGATCGAGCAGGACTACGGGTTGCGCGTGGTGCCGTACAGGCCGCGGGAGAAGCCGGCGGGGCAGGCGGAGAGCAAGGCGCTCGGGCGCGGCGGCGGAGAGTCGGTGCGGCGGCGGCTGCAGCAGGCGGTGGCCGCGGCGGCGCGGGGCAGCTCCGGACTCGCGGGGTTCGTGGCGGAGCTCGAGCGGCAGGGCGTCGGGGTGCTGGCGCGGATCGCGGGCAACGGCCAGGTGTCGGGGCTGAGCTACCGGCTCGACGGGATGACGTTCCGCGGCTCGCGTTTGGGCGCGGCGTACGGCTGGACGGGGGTGCAGCGGACGCTCGGGATCACCTACCTGCGGAGCCGCGACCTGCCGGTGCTGGCGGCGGCGCGCGAGCGGTTCCGGCAGGGCGAGGAGGGGGCGGCGGCGGAAGGAAGGGTGGGCGAGGGGGTGCCGGTTGCGGAGGCCGCCATGGCTGAGATGGCCGGGATGGCCGAGATGGCTGATATGGCCGAGACGGAGGGGTCGCCAGCAGCGGGCTTCGATGCCTGGCCCGGATCCAGCGAGGGGGGCGGGCCCGCGGCCAGCCCATACCCACACGGCGACGCCGACGCCGAGGGCGTGGAGGTGGCCATGGAGGGCGCGCGGGCGGCCGGGCCTGACGCGCCCGACCCCGACGTCGAAGGCCTGGAGGTTGCCATGCGGGGCGCGCCCGCGGCCGGGCTCAACCGGTCCGGTTACCCCGAGGCCGAAAGCGTCGAGATTGCCGGGCTGGACGTGTCCGCGGTGGGTGCCGACCCGCCCGGCCGCGTCGAGGCGCAGATCGTGGAGGTTGCGATGTCCGAGCGCAGAGACGGGAGGTCCGCAGTCGAAGAGAGGGCTCCGGAGCGAGGGTTTGCCTCGGCGGAGGTGGAGAACACGGGCTCCGGTGCGGCGGGTGCGCCGTCGCCGGCCCTCCCCTCCCCAACCGCCGACCGGACGACCGGGCAGGTGGTCGAGCAGCTGCGGGCGCTGGGTGGGGCGCACTACGACTTGCTGATCCTCGATGCCCGGAGCGGCACGCAGCGCTACCTGCGGCGGCGGCGGACGGCCGAGCAGATCGCCCGCGCGGTCCCCTGGCTCAAGCACGAGAACGCGGCGGGCGGCGAGGTGCTCCTGCGGCCGGCCGAGGAGGGACGGTTCAGCATCTTTGCGGGCGTGCCGCGGCCGGCGCTTCTGGCGGCCCGCAAGGCAGGGTTGACGCCAGCGGTAGTCATCCGCAGCGTCGACGGCGGACGCGAGCTGTGGTTCCGTGCGGCCGCGGCTTTGGGGGGCGAGGAGAAGCGCGCTCTCGACCAGGAGCTGGCGAAGCAGCTGCGGGCGAGCGCGCCGCCGGTCGAGGGCGCCTACGGGCACCTGGCCGGGTTCACCTCGCCGATGCTGCAGCAGGCGGCGGGCTACCGCCGCGCGCCGTTCATGACGCTGGAAGAGGCGGCCGGGACGCCGTTGGCGCCGGCGCGCGAGGTGGGCGCGGCGGCGCGCCGGGAGGCCGAGGAGAGGAGGCTCGCGGCGCAGGTCGAGCGCGAGGTGGCGGCGCTCGGCGCGGACGGAGAGCGCCTGGCCCGCGAGCTCGAGGAGGCCTGGCGGCGGGAGCAACGGGGGCGCGGGCTGGCGCTGCCGCTCGAGCGCCGGGGCGGCGAGGTGGCGGCGCTTGCGCTGGCGATGGCGCGCGATGCCCATGCCGAGGCGCGCGCGGCGCTGGCGCAGGTGACGCCGGAGACGGCCGACGCGACCGAGGAGAGGCTCCTTGGCAGCTACCGGCGGCTGCGCGAGGCGGAGGCGCCGGCCGAGGACCTGGCCGGGCAGGCGCCGCTGCCGGCGGCGCTGCGGCTCGAGGACCTGGCCGATTACGTCGAGCTGCGCGGCGCGGTGCTCGGGGCGCGGCAGCGTCTGGCCGGGCTCGCGGCGGGACGGGGCGTGGGCGGGCCGGACCCGGCGGAGGTGGCCGAGGCGGAAGTGGCGTTGCGCACGCTGCGCGAGGAGCTGCGCGGCTTCGAGCTCGGGCGCGGGCTGGCGCCGGGGAAAGAACCGGAGGGGGCGGTGGCGCGGTGGGAGGAGGAGCTGGCGGCGGGTGGGTGGGAGCAGGCCCCGCCGGGGCTGGCTTCTCCGCTGGCTGCGTCGCCGGCGGCGGGCCCACCGGTCGAGGCGACGCGCCGGGAGGCGGCGGCAGAGGCGGCGCCGGCGCAGGTGCAGGCGTGGGAGGCGCTGGCCGAGCTGCTGTCGGCGCGGCTCGGGCTCGGGACGCAGGGGCCGGCGCCCGCGGTCGAGGCGGGGCACGACGAGCGCAAAGCCGCACTGCTGGCCGCTTTCCGGGAAAGCGCCGCGCGGGTGGCGGAGCGCGCGCATGCCGGGCCGGAGGCGGCTGCCGGGTACGCGGCCGTGTTCGGAGCCAAGATGGTGGCGGCGCTGGCTTTGGAGGGGCATGAGTTCGACCTGCGCCGCGAGGTGCGGCGGCTGGCGCTGCTGGGCGATCAGGTCGCGGCGGGGCTCGAGCGTGCGGAGCGCCAGGGCGCGGAGCGGGCGGGGGCGGAGAGCGGGCCGCGGCGGCGGTATCTGGCGCTGCTTGCCGGGGCCTCGGAGATCGAGCAGCGCCTGTGGCCGCTCGAGGGCAGGGTCGCCGAGCTCGAGGCCGAGAGGCTGGGGCGCGACCTCGCGCGATGGGAGCGGCGGCTGGAACGAGAGCCCAGCCGCGAAAACCTCGAGCGCTACGCCCGGCTGCGGGAGAGGCGCGCTGCGCTGCGGACCGCCACGGTGGCCGAGGTGGCGGCGGCGCTCGAGCGCGACCTGTCGCGGCGCCAGGCGCTCGCCGACGGCGCGCTCGACGACGAGATGCGCGGGGCGCGCCTGGAGCTGCGCGGCGCCCTCGGCGAGCTGGTGCGCTGGCAGCACACGGCTCCCCCGCCTTTCGTCCTCGAGCGCTGGCGGGCGGCGCTCGGGCGCTACCAGCAGGCCGAGGGCGTGCTGGCCGAGCGGCTGGACGGGCCGGCGGGGCTGGCGGGTTTCCGCGACCCGGCGGCGCCGGGCGCGCTCGAGCGGCTGCTCGCGCGGGTGTCGGCGGGCGACCTCACGCCGGAGACGGTGGCACGGCTGCGGCGCGAGGCTCTGTTGCTCGCGGCGAGGAGCGGCGGCGCGACGGCGCCAGCCACGGCAGGGGCGGCGGCCGATGCGGAGGGCGCGGGGATGGGCACTTCGCCAGGGGCGCGCGAAGCGGGAGGTAGTGCGAGGGTTACGGAGGACACGGCGAAGGGCAGTCTGGCCGATGCCCTGCGCCGGTTTCGCGCCGACTACCGCGCGCTGCTCCGGGAGGTTGCTCGCCTGCTGCGCTGGCGGCGCCGGCGCGGCGCCGCGGCGGGACCGGTCCCGAAGGGGACGGGGGACCGGCTGGGTGGCGCGCTGACCCGCTATCAGAGCTCGGCCGCGGAGGTCGAGCGGCTGACAAGGATCCACACGCGCGGCCCGGAAGGGCGGTTGCTGCCGGTCGCCGTCTACCTGCGCCAGGACAGATTCCACGACAGGCCGCAGCGGGCAATCGCCGTCTGGGCGGCGCAGGCGGCGCGCCAGGGGATCAAGCCGAAGGAGGTGGCGCGGGCGCTGGCGCGGGGACGCAAGCCGGGGGCGGCGACGCCGCAGGTGTGGTCGAACAGGTTCCTGCTGATGGCGGCGACCGCGGCGGCCACCTGGACGGCGATGCTGGCGCTCCAGGCGGCGCGGGACTACGCGCACGAGCCGTGAGGGGCGTCCACGGCGGGGGTGTCGAAGAGGAATGGCCAGTTGTGGCGAGTGATGAGGCGGCGGGCGGCGGGTTGCCGAGAAGAGAGGAGCGAGGACCGCGGTGTGGCGCGCGGAAGGAGCGGCGGGCTGCGGAGACGGGGTGAGCGGGAAGCGGCCTCGCGCGCGGCGAAGGGTGGCGGTCGCGCTGGCACTGGCGGCGGCCGCGGGCGGGATCGGGGCGGCCGCCGGGGCCGCGGGCTGGTGGATCAACACCAGCGCCAGCCTGCCGCGCGGACTGTACCGGCTGGAGCGGGGGCCGGCTTGCCGGGGCTGTCTGGTGCTGGCGTGCGCTCCGCGCTGGGCGGGCGAGCTCGCGGGCGGCCGGGGCTACCTGCCGCGCGGCGACTGCCCGGGCGGCGTCAAGCCGCTGGGCAAGATCGTGCTCGCCGCGGAGGGCGATTGGGTCGAGGTGCGGGAGGTGGGGCTACTAGTGGTCAACGGGCGGCCGGTCGCCGGCTCGGCGGCGCAGGCCGCCGACCGCGCCGGGCGGCCACTCCCCCACCTGGCGCGCGGGCGCTGGCGGCTGGGGGGCGGAGAGGTGTGGCTGTTCTCGCCGCACCCGCGCTCGTTCGATAGCCGGTACTTCGGCCCCGTGCCGGCGGGGAGCGTGCGGGGAGTCCTTTCGCCGGTGTGGACGGAATCGCTGGTAGGGCTGGCGTTGGCACGGGGGGCAGCGGGGAGCGGGCCGGCGAGGGCGAGGCCGGAGGCGCGGCGCTGAGGGGCGCTGCGGCAGGCGCGTGGAGGGAGGAAGCAAGGTTGGCGATGAGCGGCAGGGCGGCGAGACGCTTCAGCCGGCAGCGCACGATGTGAGGGCAGTTGACCGGAGCCTCTACGGGAAGGGAAGGTCGGCGATGAGCGGCGGCAGGCCCGGCGAGACTCTGTACCGGCTCCCCACCTACAGCCAGGCGCGGGTGCAGTCGGTGCTGCTGACCACGCTCGTCTGGCTGGGGCTGGACGTGGTGGCGAGCCTGCTGGCCGGAGGGAGCTATCTTGCGGGCCGCTGGTATCACCTGCCCGAGCTCGGGGCGCCCTGGCTGCCAGCGCCAGGGGCGGCGCAGACGGCCGCGGGGCCGGCGGCGGCAGGGTATCCCCGCTGGGGAGTGCTGGCGCTCGCGGTCGGGGCAACCGCGGCGGCGGCGCTGCCGCTCGCGGTGCGGCGGCTGCGCCGGTGGTGGCCGGCGCCGGCGCTCGCGCCTCCCCTGCTGCTGGCGCTCTACCTCGCGGCGCTCGGGCCGGTCTACTCGCCGGCGGCCTTCCTGCGCTGGTCGCAGCGCTATCAAGGAGTGGCGGCGCTCGGCGGCGACGTGCGGCGGGCGCAGACGCTGCTGCGGGTGACGCTTTGCGGGCTGTGCGCGAGCACGGTCGGCTACGCGCTGCTGCGGCTGCGCGACTACCGCGAGGAGGGCGACACGCACGGCTCGAGCCACTGGGCGTCGGCGCGGGAGGTCGCCGCGACCGGCCTCCTGGGCCAGGGCGGCGAGGGGGTGGTGGTGGGCGCCTGGGAGGACCGGCGCGGGCGGCTCCACCGCCTGCGCGACCGGCGCGACCGCCACGTGCTGGCGTTTGCGCCCTCGGGGTCGGGCAAGAGCACCTGCCTGGTCATCCCGACCCTGCTCGAATGGCCCGGATCGATCGTCGTCCTCGACGTCAAGGGCGAGCTGTGGCACCGCACCGCGGGCTACCGGCGGGAGAAGCTCGGCAACGTCTGCGTGCGCTTCGATCCCGCCTGCGCCAACGGCAGCGCGGCGGGCTACAACCCGCTGCTGGTCATCCCGCGCGGCCCCGAGGACGTCAAGTACGCCCAGAGCGTGGCCGACGTCTTGGTCGACCCCGAGGGGCGGGACCGGCCGCGGTCGTTCTGGGAGCAGGCGTCGCACGCCCTGCTGGTGGGGAGCATCCTCCACGTCCTCTACGCCGAGCGCGACAAGAGCCTGGCCGGCTGCGCGCGGCTGCTGTCGGACCCGCGGCGGCCGATCGCGCAGACCCTCGACGCCATGCTCCACACCCACCACGACCCCGAGCTCGAGATGGGCTGGGTCGAGGCAGGCAGCGGCGAGCCGACGCCGACCCATCCGGTGGTGGCGGCGACCGCGCGCTCGATCCTCGACCTCGATCCGCGCACCGCCTCGGGGGTGATCGGCAACGCGCAGTCGCGGCTCGACCTGTTCCGCGACCCGATCCTCGCCGGCAACACCGCGGCGAGCGACTTCACGGCCGAGGACCTGGTCTTCGGCGAGCGGCCCATGTCGCTCTACATCGCGCTGTCGCCGGCCGAGCTCGACCGGCTGCGCGGGCTGCTGAGGATCCTGCTCAATCAGCTCTGCCGGCGGCTGACCGAGCGGCTGGATTTCGCGCCGGACGGCGGGCGGCCGGCGGGGCGGCGGCCGCTGCTGCTGCTGCTCGACGAGTTTGCCGTGCTCGGCAAGCTCGACTTCTTCGGACGGGCGATGGCCTACCTGCGGGGATATGGGATCCGGGTGTACCTGTCGATCCAGTCGCTCTCGCAGCTCTACGACATCTACGGCCAGCACCAGTCGATCACCGCCAACTGCCCGGTGCAGGTGGCGTTTGCGCCGGCCGACGTCGAGACGGCCGAGCTGCTGAGCAAGATGACCGGGCAGATGACGGTCAACCTGGTCAAGCGGTCGCTCTCGGGGGCGTCGGTGGCGGTGACGCCGCGGAAGACTACGGTCTCGCAGCAGGAGGTCGGGCGGCCGTTGCTGACCTCAGAAGAGGTGCGGCGGCTGCCGGACGGGGAGGCGCTGGTGTTCACCTCGGGGCATGCGCCTATCAGAGGGCGGCGGGTGCCGTACTGGCGGGACGGGCGGCTGGCGGAGAGGTGCGCGGTGGCGCCGCCGGCGAGGTCGGATCGGGTGGAGAGGGAGTGGGAGTGGGGGGAGGGGGAGGCGTATGTTGCGCCTCACGGCTCAGAGGGGGCGGAGATCGGAGGATTCGGCGGGTTGATGGCATCGCGCTACGAGCCTCTTTGATTCGGCTCGGGCAAAACCTCGACTCAAACCGCATTATACTGTGCAGTCGACGTAGGCCGACTCTTTGGGACTGGGACCATATCTTGGTCTCACAATGAGATGTCGGCTCGGTCTTGCCAGTCCTTCCGGGATGCGCACGAAAACGAAGTCACAAGTGAAAGATCTCGAACTGGATCAGATCGAGGATGGGCTCTGCTACCTCTGCGGGAAGCCGGGATCGGACAGCATGGACCACGTGCCACCGAAGAATCTTTTCGCGCCCGAGGACCGGAAGGGATTGATCACGGTACCTACGCATGGGACCTGCAATCGCTCGTTTTCAAAGGATGACGAGTACTTCAGGCTGTGCATGACCGCAGCAGCCTACGAGGACCGGCAGGCACACAAAGTGTGGATCGGGCCCGTCCTGCGAGGGATTCATCGGCCCGAAAGCGCCCGATTCAAAGCAGACATTCTCGAGCATCTCAAGACCGCCGAACTACGAGTCGGTGACGACTTCGTGGGGCATGCTCCCGTGATGTTGCAGGATCCGGCTCGCCTTCACGGAATCGCCAACAGGATCGTACGTGGCCTCTACCGACACCTAAGCGGCAGCGTGCTCGCTCTCGAATGGCCTGTATCGAGCGCCCTGATGCCACCCTCGTCGTTGCAGGCCTTTCACGAGCTTACCTCGCCCCTTGCGAGCATCGGTAACGGGACGTTCCTCTTTCGCCGAGTCCTCCTCTCTAAAGACGAGAGGGAAGGAGTCTATACGCTCGTTTTTTATCGCACTGTCGTCTTCTTCGGGTTTACGGGGAGCGTAATCAGATCGAAGCTGTTCCCGCATGAAGGAAAGGTCTTGGCGGGGGCAGGTTCAGGCCCGACGAAATGAAGGTAGCGCTCGCCGGGACGGAATGCTGCGTCAATCGGTGTCTGCCGCTCTTGGTGCGCAGCTATAGGAACCTGACTCCCTGGCAAGGAGGGAGGTGCACCCAGTCTTTCTTCTCAGTCTTCTGAATGCCAGGGGCGAGGCGGCAGCGGCGCACGGGGCTCAAGCTCGTCCTCCCGCCGCCTCCTCACGCACCAGCTCCTATCCCTTCACGACCGATACCCAACAGTGCAGCGTCAATCCCAAGGCGCTCCAGTGCGCTCTGCCAGTTTTGCGCCACCTTGCCAAGGTCTTGCAGTTGGTCGATCCTGCTCAGCCAGGGCACGAAAATGTTCAGATAGTTGAATATCAAGTTCCAAGTAGCAGCCTTTTCTTGCTGATTCCAAAAAATGCCATTCTCCACCAACCTCGAAAGTGATCCGGCGGTCACTAGCCCGGAGGGCGGCGCCTGCCCTCCAGGTCCCGGTGGAAGCTTGAGCAGGTCGATTTCAACCTTCCCCGACAGCTGACCGTTGAGGGAGCGTAACGCATTGCCGGGATATCGATACGATGGATCATTGACATAAATGTCGAGTGGATGGGAACTCGACACGAACGATAACTGCACCCCCCAATCGCCCGACGACAGGAGCTTGGAGTTGTCGCTGGCGAGAAGGGTGCCGTACACGGCATCAAAGAGCTCGAGCCGTATTCCAGTGACCTGAAGGGCCTGGTTGGACCTGTCGAAGAGATGAATATCTTTGGTGGGCACCGTCTGGCTCCTACTCCAATGGGCGCCACTCTGTTCGCAGCGTTCGGGCTTGTTTCGCCGCTCCATCGTAGTCTACGTACTGAACCACCAACTTCGCGATGCCTATGGGCTCAACGCCTGCAAACGCCTCCGCCGCAAACCCGATTTCCGTCAGTGGTCCGCGCGGCACTAGCAGGCGTGGGAAGTGCAGGAAGGATACCCCGCTAGCGGTGGGGTCCGGAATCACGATGCGGGCATCTGCGGGCGAGCCTGGAGACGGATCGAGCTCGAACTGGTCCGTCTCGAGCGGACGGATTCGGCCGCGGCGGATCACTTGAAGCACCAGCCGTGCAGAGTTCTCCTTTGCCAAGGTGCGCCAGCTCCCCTGCGAGTCCAGGAGTGCCTTGCCCATATCGGCGGCGTCTGAGATGCCCTTGATCACCACGGCTGGCGTCGGTAGCTCCTGGTCGAAGGTGGCGTGCAGCATGCCCGCCCCCTCCATCTCAGTGCCGATGATCTGGCCGTGCAATGCCAAGAGCTCCTTCTGCTTCGCCTTGTCGGCGATCACCAGACTTCCTGAAGCCACAGTCCCGAAATGGATTTCCGGCTGGCAATCTCGGAGCAGTCGCTGCATCTCCGCGAGCCGCTTGCCCGGCAGCTTCGCAAGGCCTTGCGCAGACAGCCGCTCCGCCTCACTCGCCGCGATGCTCTTTGCCGCTTGCTGCCAAGCACCGAACTCACGCGGCGACGATCGCAGAGCCTCCGTCTGCCGGATGAGCACGGTGCTGCAAGGATAGCCCTGCGGCCGGTATCGCAGCCCTTCGGCCGTAGCCTTAGCGAGGTCGTAGTAGAACACCTGCTGGCTCACCAGCACGTCACCCAGCCTCACCTCCTTATGGAAGGTGCCGGCGATGCCCACCAGAATGATCAAGGCCGGATGCCAGCGCCCCAGCGCCTTCGCCGTCAAGGCCTGGGCGTCGAGGGGACCCATCTTGTCCTGAAACGAGATCACGACTTCATAGCTGCTCTTGCCGTCGGCGATCACGCGCGTCCGATACCAGAGCTCAGCGCCCTCGGAGATTTCCTTGAGCTCTGGGAAGATCTTGCGCAGAGTATCGAACTCCTCTCGCAGACCTGTCAGGATGGCGAAGTCGATGAGCGGCATCGTCGCGGCTCCTGTATCTTTCTCGGCGAGCGCCCGTGCCCTATAGCGTCTGGTGAATATGCAGATTTCTCAAAGCATCTGCACTTCTACGAAGTTATCACGACCCGGTGACGAAGACAACCACGAGATCAGCTTAGCCGGCGGGGGGACTGTTCTCTAGCGAGCGCGGCATCAAGAGTGTCCGAAATAGCACCATGGCGCCCGCAAGCGGCGCCCTGCCTTTTTCCACTCCTATTCGACGCACATCCTGAGTGGATTTCTCCGCCCCGCCTTCGACACCCTGGAATGCGGCGCCTCAACGGCGGCTGGTCCGAGGCGGGCAGGAGGTACCGCTGGCTTGGGCGCCACGTCTCGGGTCGGCCGGAGGCTCGAGGTGGCGTGGCTGCTCGGCCCCAAGCCCCGGGGCGGGTCGGTATCGGGCGAGTAATGGTTGGATCAGCCGGGTCGGGCGCGGAGTTGGAGCTGACGGGTGTACTCCTGCGGGATCGAGCGGAACTGTTGGGCGACTTTCCAGGTCAGGGGAGTGCCGCTGCGCGCCGCGGCCATGGCGGTGGGGTCATCGAGGACGACGACGGGAAGGCCGTTGAGGTCGAGCTGGAGCTGGAAGCGGGCGTCTGGGCGCCATTCGATTCCGGCCGCCTTGAAGCTGGCCGGAAAATCGAGGCGCACGGACTCGATCTGACCAAGAAGGTCGATCTGGCGGGCGATGAGCTGGGAGGCGTTGACGGGCTCATAGACGAGGAGCAGTGAATCCTGGGGGGACTCGCCGGGCTGATTGCGGCCGATGAATTTGAAGGTGGTTCCATCCTGGGCGGTCAGCTCGGCCAGGGTCAGGAAATTGACGGCTCTCTTGCCGGGGGCATCTTCGTGGGAGGCGGAGGGGCTGGAAAGGCCGAAGAGGGTGACGAGCATCTTGACGGTATAGATCACGTTGCCGCGCTTGCGCAGCTCGTCGAGCTCTTGCTGGAGGGTGGCGACCTTGGCCTGGGCAGCGCTTTTGGCCTCGGTGCAGGCCTGGAGGTCGGCCTCGAGAGTGCTCTTGCGCTGCTGCTCTTCCGGCATGCCGCAGCCGGCGGCTGCCAGGACGAGCCAGCAGCACAGCGCTGCCAGCAGGCGAGGAGAGGCGTTCGGGTTCGGCATGGTAATTCCAGCGAGTATACTGGAATCATGATGAAGGCCTTGGGCGCGCTGCTCCTCGTCGCCGGTGTCAGCCTCGTCTTGACGGGCTGCGTGGCCGAGTTCTTGGCCGAAGGAGTTGCGGCCGAAGGAATGGCGGCCGAAGGGTTGGCAGCCGAGGGTCTGGCGGCCGAGGGTTTGGCGGGGGCCGACCTGGCCGCCGCCGCGGAGGCGGCTGAAATGGGAGCCGCGAGGGCGATCGCGTCGCGGGTCGCCGGCGGAGAGCTTGCTGTGAGCCCGGGAGTGCTGCGCGGAGCGCTCGCCGAGCTGACGGAAGGGGGCGCGAGGCGCGCCTTGCTCGACATCGATGGGGCGGGCGCGATCAGTCGTGAGGGGCGGCTGCTGGCGAGCGTCGACGAGGGCGGCGCCATCACCAGGACCGACGGTTTCGGCCGGAAGGTTCTGGTCGGCCGCATCGCCGAGGGCAGGATCTGGGAGGTCGACGCGCGCGGCGCCCTGCGCCACCCCGTCGGGGAGCTGCGCGGTTTCGTTCCCGGCTCGGGCGTCCGGCTGGTGGACGATCCGTTCTCGAGCGAGACGAGGGTCGAGATCCTGCGTTCGCACAGCGTGGTCGAGGTGCTCCAGCGGCGGGGAGACTGGGTCGAGATCCGCCTGGTCAACGGTCAGAAGGGCTGGGTGTGGAGCCCGCTGGTGGCGATCTCGGCGCTGTTCGCGGTCCATCGCCGCGACCAGCACAGGGAGGAGCTGAGCGAGGCTCTGGTGCCCGATGGTCAGGGAGATCGGTGCCTGGTCCTGGTGACCGGGCAGCTCCTGCGCGGCCGACCCGTCGGTCGGCTGGGAAGCGCCACTCGGCTCGCGACGCCGGACGGCCAGACGGTCGTCGTCGAGGACGAGCTGGTGCTGCGGGCCGAGAGCTGTCACGACAACCGGGATCTCGACTGGAGTGCCGGCAGCTACACCGTCGAACTGGCCGACGGGACCGTGCTCTATGCCCGCTCGTACGAGAGCCGCGACGGCGTCGCGATCCTCACCCTGGCGGACGGAGCGAAGGTGTTCCTCGCTCAATCCCTGGTCCAAGGGGATCCCGTGCCGCCCTGGATGAACGAAGAGGTGACTCCGCGAGGCGACGGCGAGACGGCGGCGGCCCCGGAACCGGTCCGCTGGCCCGTCCTGGCGAGGTCGATGTCGTTCGGCGAGAGCCTTCCCCGCCCCGCGTACACCGTGAGCCCGAGCCGGACGGAGGACGTCTTGTCCAGGCGTCTGGAGGCGGCAGAGCCTTGGGCGGCGCCGCGACGCGGCGGGTTCGGGTTTGGCGGCGGTTCGGCGGCCGCCCCGCCTGCCGCGCGCTTCGAGGGGCCGGGATTCACCTCCCCGGGCCGCGAGCGGTGGTCGGGCGGCGGGAGGTCTCCGGGGTTCCCGAGGCCAGCCACGCCACGGCCCTGGTCCGGCGGCTCTCGGGCCGGCGAGCCGCCAGGGTTCCTCGGTCCCAGGCCGGGCGGCGGGCCTCTCCCGAGGTTGCCGAGGCCGGCCTCGCCGCCGCTGCGGTCCGGCGCGCCCGAGCCGAACGGAGCGCCGGCCTTTCGCCGGCCGGGGCCGAACGAGGTGCCGCCGGGGCAGGGTGCGAGGCCGAGCCTGCCGCCCGGTGCGGGGCAGACGCGGAGGCCGGGCCCGCCGGCGTCCTGGGCGGGACCGCCGAGGCAGGGCGCTGCTCCTCCGGCTCCTCCGCCGCGCAGAAGAGGGACTCCCCCGCCGGGGGGAAGGACGAGGCCTCCGGGCCCGGGGTAGATCGACCGCTCCGCACGAGCGCCCGGCGCGGATTTTCAAACGGGATCCACCGGCAGTCGCTCAGCATCTCTGCAGCAATCCGTGACCGACCGGGACAGCTAAAGCTTTGCTGAACTCTAAAAAACATACGTGATACCCGACACGTCCATGCCTAAAAGCGAAAACCCCGATTTCGCGAGAGTGGTGGCAAAGTTCCTCTCTGAAGGACTCCATATTCGCCGCGGCCTGAGCGCAGAGGAGTACACGGCCGTCTGCCGCAAGGCGTGGGATGAATGTCACACCTCGTCTGCGTTCCCATTCAAGGTCCTTGTAGACCCTCTTAGCTCGATTGAGAAGATGCTCGCGCATAGAAGCGACGAGTACATCCACTGGCGAGTCGCTGACGAGCTCGAGGTCGAGAGAGAGGATTCGACAGAGATCCGCTGTACGGCGCTCGGTCCTGTTAAGCCTGATCTCTCAACCGGACCCGACGACAGCCCGGCGTTGCCGACGGAAGAGCCCGACGTTCCCGAGATCCGCCGCTACGCCATAGCGGTCTTCGATGTGCTAGGATTCTCTGCCCTGCTACAAGAGAAAGGGTTGATCGAAGTCTCGGCCCTCTACACCAGGCTCATCGCCGAGGCCGTCACGAAGGAGGCAATGAGGACACACACCCTGGTTCGCTTCAGCGAAACCCAACAGGGTACGGTGGTGGGCGTTCTGCCAGTGCGCCACGCGCACTTCAGCGACACGATTCTTCTATGGGTGCCATTAGTGCAGCACTTTATAGCGCCTTTCATGGCTCGTTGTGCGGACATGGTTTGCGAGGCGCTCAAGATGGAGCTACCTTTGCGCGGCGCTCTGGCGGTCGGCCCAGCCGTAATGCACACGCGCACGGGCACGTTCGTCGGCGCTCCAGTCGTTGAGGCCTCGAGGCTCGAACAGTCACAGGATTGGCTCGGCGTGTCGCTAGGAGCGTCGATGTTAGCCGCCGACGTGTCTCGCGAGTTCGATCCTCACCTGGTCGTTCCATATTCCGTGCCCTTCAAGAAGGGAATGGAACGCGTCTCCGCTGATCTGGCGTTGGACTGGCCCAGCAGATTCCGGGCCCGTTATGGGACGGATCCAGTTGAGGCGATACGGACGGTCGACAGATCACCGATGTATCGCCTCTACTACGCCAACGCAGTGAAGTTTTCCGAGTTCTCCGCCGGTCCCGTCTTTCGGAGCGACGGCCTGCATCCGCCCCAACTTGGTGATTTGGCCGAGGCCGCGCTCGATGCCCGCAGAAAAAAGGAGCCCCTCAGCCGAACTCATCAATTCATTCTGAAGGATTTGTCTCGTGCTGGCACCATCGGGGAGTTAGTCGCTCAATTCATTCGGGCCATTGCCAGAGGCGAAGAACCTCCTGAAATCTCCACCCGTCTTCCTCCCGGCATGCAGCAATATCTGCGCGAACTGTCACTGGCTGCGGGTGGCAGGGCTAAGTTCTTCGAGTTGGTGCCGTGCGCTGTGGAGGCCGTCCGTACGAGACTATGTGGAACTCCGTTGAGCCAGGAAGCCAATGCTGTCTTGACCGATCTGGAACAGTTCGATAACGGCAGACAAGTAGCGGTATTCCTGCGGGAGTTGGCCGCTGGGCGTGAGCAGATAGTTCCACGAAAGCTGCCGAAGGGAGTAGGGCGATTTCTGAAACAGGCATTGGCTTGGGTGAAAGAAGGCAAGATTCCTCCGGGGCTCGTTGGGCATGTCGCCGAAAACTGCTTGAGAGCTCGGCTGGGATATGGCGACCTAGAACCGGAAGCTCTGTGTGCGCTTGCTGCAATCGAGGCAACCGGCGGACGCTGGCCCGACGTTGCCGCCTTTCTCCGCGCCATCGCTGCCGGGGGCAACCCGGCCGTTCCAGCTGACATTCCCGGACCAACCAAGACCTTGCTCTTGCGCGTTAGCCTCAGTTCACGTCCGGCGGGCGTCCAGCCACCGCGGACATTAGAGATTATTTCAGTGGGTATAGGTGATCCGGCAACCGGAGTCGATCTCTTTTCGCTGGTAAATGACCTCGTCGTGATAGCAGAGCATGTCTCGAAAGTTCCGAAGGAAGCGGAGCGTGCGATCCGGCGGTTCGAGACGGCAGCTCCAGAACGGTCTGTTGTCGCGCAACGATTGCGTTCGCTAGTAACGAAAAAACCGCTCCTCGCTTCACCGAATGCCCTTCCTGTAACATTACGGCTGCTGCTGGCTCAGATCGATGCTTGCGCTAAGGGAAAACCTATACCTCTTGATCTCTCGCTGGTTGGACTGGCCGCCATAAGATCCCGGCATGGTGGCGGTGCAATGGGCGACTGTATCATGTTTTCGCTCCGCGCCATCTCAAACGCTGGCGCCGACAACGTAAGACTTGCTAAATACCTCTGGAATATTGCGAATCGCGGACCAGCCGGTCCAGCGCCTTTGATGACAAGCCCTCTTGCGGCTGCAACAGCTGAAGAAGTAAGGTGCCTTGCCGACAAGGAGGTTGGCGGAATGCGCCTGATGATGGCACCGGCCACGCCGGAAAGGAATCGGGGTGCCGGATGAAATCAAGCGGTCGCACCCGTCGCGCGAGGGCTTCAAGAAAATCGCCACCAAGTTCAGGATGCAGCTCAAGAAACAGTTTCTCCAGACCTTCTAGACTTGGCCGGCCGGCCCTGCGCGGCGATTGCCCGTGAGACGTCCGCGCCAGAGCGGACCGCGCGCGCTTGAGCTCGGCCCTATCCGTGGTCCAGGGTTTTCAATCCGTCTCCTCCTCCTTCTCGCGGCGGCCACGGTGGCCGAGACCGACGGCGCGTAGCGGACTACTCAGCGACTGACGAAGTCGCCGCAAGCAGCGCCCATAGAGGACATCTATGATGGCGAAGGTCACAATGTGGATAGCATCTGCCTCCTGTTGATGAAGAGCGGTGACTTTGCCTGCGCGATCATGACAGACAACGTAGTTGCCGTCGTCGTGGGTTTCCCACACGAAAGACCAATGCGCAAGTGCGTGGCGGAAGCTGACAACGGTCTCCTCTTGGAGGAAGCGCCGGACCGCTCGCAACTCTTGAAGACTCTCGTCTCCTAACCTCCGAAAGGCTTGGCTTCGCAGGAACCGGACAACAGGCCCGTCAACGACCAGGGCAGTCGGTAGCCACCGCCCGATAAACCAGCCCCTCGCAGTGGCACCGCGGTGGACAATGGGCGAACGCCACCACTGTGCACTGGCCGCCATCGCTATCGCAGCAAAAAATGCGTCCACCGCCCCAATAAGTGACGGCATGGAGCGCACCGCTTGTTCCAAATCCTCGCACACGCCCGGATCGCTGGCGGCGGCAGCAAACGTTCCGTCAAGATCTCCATAGGGAGTAGAACTCGCTGTCCATTCACTGTGGCTCACCAAACCCTTGAGGCGCAGGAATGCTGAGGCTAGTTGCTGGTCTTTGTCTATGTCGGACTTCACTTCCAACACGGAGCCGTTGCGACCGCTGAGAGACGTTTCGTCATCGAACATCGTTGCAGGGATGAGGACCGCCAAGCCTTCGTGCGCTGGAACGAGCCGGTAGTCTGGAAGTTCAAGGTCGAGGGGGGGCCGACACGCATTCGCCAGGCTCTTCCCGTGCACCAGGGGAAAGGGGACTTCTTTGGTCACTGCCAGTCCTCCTGCGCCGTCATCCACGTTCAGTAAGAAAGACGCACTCTGGCGCCGATCCCACCATAGCCCACTCCGATCACGCGGTGAGTGATACGTGCTATCAGAGGACCAGAGGCGCGCGGATTACTAACCCTCGCGCCCTTCTGGGGGCACTGGCGGAACGCCACGCGGATTTCCTGTGGTTTTGGCAATCGCAAACCCAGCAATCCCTGAAAGGATCGGGAGACCGGCATCGGGGTTGATCGTGCGCGTAAGAAGGAGTACTGTGATGACGATAAGGAGTAAAACCGCGACTGTGGTTTGCCCATAGGTGACCCAAAACTCGTTCCTGCGTGTGAGGTATTCGGCGTAGGCGGCCGTGGCGATGGCGCCTAGGTAGGCGATCTCTCGGCGGTTCGGTCCGTCCATCATCATGTGATGAAGGTATTTCTCCAGGTAGTCTCCCCCCGAACCCTGTCGCCATCGTGCGGAGAAGAGCAACGCGAGAGCGAATGCAATGATGAAGCCGACTATCAGGGCACCCAGTCCGAAGACCCACAGCGACATCAAATAGATGGACTTCTCCGATAGGACGACAGCTGGATTGCTTTGCATGGCGTAACCTTCCTCTCTCTAGCTTTCCATACGTCGTTTTCAGGCGTAGCTGGGCGAGAGAACGGCGGGCAAGATCTATGTGGTGTCTCGACAAACAAGTCGCAATGCTCTCGGTTGAGCTCGAACGGTAGCCGGGGCGCCTCGTTGGATGATCGGTCCCCAGCCACCGATCTAGCGACGCACGATACCTGAATGGAGCCCTGGCGTTTCACGCCTCTAAACAATGCCGTCTCCTTCTGATGATGCCGGCAGAATGCTTGCAAGAGGCTCCTCGACATCGAGCCCATGCTGGGCGGCGATCCTAGTCAGGTGAATTCCGAATACGCCGCGCAATTCGCCAAGAGCTGACAGGAAAAACCAGCTTGCGTAGTGGCCTCGCTCAAAACCGTACGTTATGATCCGTCCGTCATCGCGCTGCACGGTGTCGAGAAACTTTCGGCAGGCAAGGCGCATGGCTCGGAGACTCGCCTCGAACTCCGAAGATAGGGAGCCGTGTCCGAGCTCGTGCGTGAGGAATCGGCGCATATCGAGAACGGATTCGACACAGTGTGCTGGGACCTCAAGCGCATTCGGGTTGTAGAGGACCCGGCGATCTTCGAGATACGAGATTAGGCGGCGAGCGACTCCCACATCGGCTTCAGGTGGATTCCACTGGACTCCGAAAATCGGGCAACTGATGCCCGTAAGACGTGTGGTGATCTCGGAGAACTTCATCAGTCAGAGGCCCTCGCGACTCCGAGCGACATCGGCTCTCAGGATAAACCGTCGATCTCACCCTGGGCTCTATCGCGGCAGCGCTCGCGACCGGACTTGCGCGCGACAGTGACGCGATCGAAGCTCAAGGGAGATCTCGTGGTCTCGTCTGGTGATTTAGCGATCCTCAGCGGGTCTTAAAATACTCTACGCCTGCGAGGCGGGGCCGTCAAGCGGACGGCGACTGGCCGCCGGGTCGAAGATGGCGAGGCCTTCGGCGGCCGCGGCTTCCAGGAGCTGGCGGTCAGAGCAGGCGAAGAGGACATCGAGCCCTTCCTCGCGCAAGAGCAGGGCGCTGGCGAGATGAACGGCATCGGCGCCGCGGAGGAGATGGCGGTGGCAAAGCCCGGGCACGTGCCTGAGCACCGCGGCTCCGACGGGCATTTGGGTCAGCTTTTCCCAATCGCCGGCGAAGGCAAGCAGGAGCTGCTCGAGCTCGGTGGCCTGCAGAAGCTCCTCCCGTCTGCGGCGAGCGAAGGTGGCGTGGATCTCGGCGAAGGCCACGGCCGAGACGGCCATGGGCTCGCCTCGCGCCACGGCCGCGCGCATGCGCTCCGAGCCCGGCTCGGCAAAGTAGAGCTTGACCAGAGCGCTGGTGTCGAGGAAGAGAATCAACGGCGGTCTTCGCTGACCATCTCGGAGGCCAGCTTGCCCCGGCTCGGGACCGCGGGGCCTTGGAACGCGGGCCGCTCCGTCCGGCGGGGCAGGGCCACCAGACCGCGGGACTCCAGCTCGGCGAGACGCTGCTGCTCGGTGCCCTCCGGGAGCTGGGAGAGCGGGATCAACGCGGCCACCGGCCGGCCATCTCGCAAAACGACGATGCGCTCACCGCTCTCGGCGCGCTGCAAGTAGCTCGAGAGCTGGTCCTTCAGGACGCGGGTGCTGACGGTGGACATCGCTGCCTCCTGTGGCCATTGTAGCCGCACGGAGGCGACCGGGACAAGGGGTAGCCGCGCACGAGACGGCCGGACGCCGCCCTTGGCCCGTTGGACAGAACCGCTGGATCCCAACCTTCTAACCCGAGCAGGCCGACGGTTACCGGACTCTTGCGCGGCGCCACGATTCGCTCGACCACCTCCGCGAGCGGCAGGATCCCACCTCGGCCTGCCCGCTGCAGGCTGGTCTCATCGCCTGCGGCGGGCGGGCGGGGGGTCGCGGGGGTCGTCGAGGTTCTCGAGGGTGCGGAGGACGATGTCTTGGATTTCGTCGGCCGTCCAGAGGCGCGCGGGCGAGGTGGGGCGGGTGGTTGCGGCGCGCGGAGGGGGCGCGGCGGGGAGGACGATGTCTCTGATGTCGGAGACGAGCTTGCTGGGCTCGGCGACGGGGGGGAAGGCGAGATCGGAGAACTCGCGCGGGGCGACTTTGAGGACGGCGAGGATGGCGAGGAGATGCTCGAGCTTGAGGTGAGACCTGCCCTGGAGGAGCCTACTCATGTAGCCGCGGCTGACTCCGATCTGGCGCTCGATCGGCGTGAGCTTCGAGCCGGAGGCGCGCACGAGGGCGCCGAGGACTTCTCTCACGCGTCGTATCTGCGGCTGGATGTCGGGCATCGTCCCTCGCAGTCTACGAGTTTGCCCGTGGTGACGAACGGGCGAGGTTGGCAGGCCGATCTGGTTGCAGCGTCTTTTTCCCTTGTTCAGCGCTCGTGGCGCAGTGATCGGGTGGGAAAGGAAGTCTGTCTGAATTCGATTTTAGTCCATTGAAGTCCAGAACTGGGTTCAGGGATTCTTAATAGATCTCTCTGAAGGAATGATTCAAGGCAGGGTTGACCAGAGTTGAGTGTGGTCGTAGAGTTATCGATCTAGATAATAAAGGGTGGTAAGCGGGGCTGGCGTCTTCGCGGGCGGAGGGCGGGGGCAATTTCGGTACAAGCGCGAATTTGCGACACTGGGGACACCATGCTTTGTGGGCGCCGGCGGCCAGGTCCGGCCGGAGGTGTGTCCCGCGGAGAAGGAGGTTGAGCGATGAGATGTATTCGACGGTCCCCCTTGCGCAAGTTGTTTGTAGGGCTCGTGTTGGCGGTGGTGGTGGGCGGCGCCGGCAGGTCGGCTCAAGCGGCGCCGGTTGGCGGCCCGGGCGCGGCGTCAGGGTTGTTCGCCGCGGCGTGGCAGTGGGTGGAGCACGCCTGGCAGGATTTCGGCTTCTCGCGAAGCTGGCTCGGGAAGGCGGGCGGAGGGCGGTCGCCGAGTCCGGCAACGGCGAAGAGCGGCGGCGGCACGGCGGCGAGCGGCGGGGCCGGCGCGGCGGCGACGACGCCAGCCCCACCCGGGGCGCCCGGCACGGGGACGGCGGGCGACTCCAACATGGGGCTCGATCCGAACGGCTGAGGCGGCCGGACGGTTGCTCGGCAAGGAGGGGGTGGCGAGCGCCACCCCCGGGCCGACCTCTGTTCCAGGATCGGCGGCGGCGTGGCGCGGCCAGGCCGGAGGAAGCGCCAGGCGAGGACCTCGAAGGACTTGATTCGGCGGAGCCGGTAGGGCGGGCGAGGCGCGGAGGGCTCGAGATCGCGGCACGGCGAGGTTTCACGGCCGGCTCCCGCGAGGAGCAAGGCGGGCCGGAGGGCCGCCGCCGCAGGCGGCGCGGGTAACGATCGGAACGGCAGCCGGCGGGCGTGGCGGCTGACGGGGACGGCGCGGGGCCGCGGCTACGGCTGGACCGGGAGGGCGGATTCTCCGTTCTTGCAAGCGGTCGGCGGCGGGCGGGCGGGGCCGGCTCGCGGGGACGGGTGTGAGCCGTCCGGGGCGCCGCCGCGGCCGCGGGAGCGCCGGGGAGGTCGGGAACTCGGGAACCGAGGGGAGTTCTGCCGCGTAGTGGAACATGAGACAATCGCAAGCTGAACAGGCGCTAAGTCTCCGGGGAGGGACGGCTTGAGCGAACATCCTTCGGCGCAGCTGCTCGAGCGTTTCGTGCTGGGGGAGCTGTCGCCGGCGGAGGCCGGCCCGGTGGTCGTGCACCTGGTGCGCAAGGGGGGTTGCGGGCGGTGCCGCGCCCGCCTGGCGCCGCATTACCATTTCCTGGCCGACCCGGACGCAGAGCCGGCGGCGCCCGAGGCGGCGGCCGAGGAGCTCGCGCGCTACGACCGGGCCATCGACAGCGCCGCGGCGGCGGTGCGGGTGCACGGCGCGCAGGCGGTGCGCCTGCGGTCGCGCGCCCGGCAGCTGCTGGCCGAGCTCGGGGCGCACGGCGTCTGCCGGGTGTCGGCGCGGACGCGCGGCGCCTACCCCAAGTACGAGGCGGTGCTGGCGTACAGCTGGTCGCTGCGCCACAGCGATCCGCAGCGCATGGTCGATTTCGCCTACCTGGCGACGCGCATCGCCCGCCATCTGGGCAGGGAGGGCTATGGCGCCGAGCAGGTGGCGGATTTCGAGGCCCGCGCCTGGGGCGAGCTGGCCAACGCCTGCCGCGTGGCCGATCGGTTCGCCGAGGCGGAGAGCGCGATGGGGAGGGCCTTCGCGCTGTTTGCCACCGGCAGCGGGGAGCCGCTGCTGCAGGCGCGGCTGCTCGAGCTGCGCGGCTCGCAGCTCGGGCTGCAGGGCCAGCACCGCGCAGCCTTGAAGCACCTCGACAGCGCGCAGCAGATCTATCTCGGGCGGCACGATCGGCAGGCCGCGGGCCGCGTGCTGATCACCAGGGGCGTCTACTGCGGGTATGCGGGGCAGCCGCAGCGCGGCCTGCGCGACATCGAGCGCGGCCTGGCGATGATCGACCGGGAGGGCGACCGCGAGCTCGCCGACACGGCCCTCTACAACCAGATCGACCTCCTGGTCGAAAGCAGGCGGTGGCGGGAGGCGCGCGCCCTGCTGTGGCGGCACCGGCCGCGGCTTTCGGCTCTCGGCGAGCTGGTGCGGCCGCGGCTCGATGCGCTCGAGGGCAGAATCAACGCGGGCCTCGGCGAGCTCGGCCGGGCGGAGCGGGCGTTCGCGGCGGCACGGGCGGGTTTTGCCAGGGCGGGGGCGGGCCGGCACGCGGCGCTGGTGGCGCTCGATCTGACCACGGTGTGGATGCGGCAGGGACGGCTGGAGGAGGCGCACGGGCTGGCGGAGGCGGCGATCGGCGCGCTGCTCGCCGTGCAGGCGCCGCCGGACTACGAATCGATCACGGCGCTCGTGCTGCTGCGGTCGAGCTTCCAGGCGGCGCTGGCGACGGCGGCGCAGGTGCAGAGCGTGGTGGAGTTCCTGCGGCGGGTGGAGCACGACCCGGGGGCGCGGTATCAGTTCAGGGAGGGGTGAGGGGGCGGGGGTAGGGCTCGAAACCAGAAGGAAGCGAGGATTAAGAGTGTCGCGAACCACCGTCTCTAGGGCGAGAAAGTTCTTTGTCAGCTATGCCGGCGAGGACCTGAAGTGGGCGCGCTGGATTGTCTGGGAGTTGGAGAACGCGAAGGCACATTTTCGCTGCATCGCCCAATTCAAAGACTTTGCGCCGGGCATGAACTTCATGCAAAAGATGCGTCAAGCTGCTGAAGCGGATTGTACTCTAGCCTTGTTCTCGCCCAGCTATTTTCGCTCTCGGTACTGCCAGCAGGAACTCGATGCTGCACTGACTGGCGACGAGGGCCGCCTTCTTGCAGTGCGGGTGAAAGCCTGCGACCCTGGCGCTTTTCTGCAAAACCGCATCTATATCGATTTCGTGAGCAAGCCCATCGAGGAAGCGAGAAACGCGCTGCTGAGCGGAGTAGAAGCCTACCTTACGCTCACGCGGAAGCGCACCGGTAAGCCGGTCTTTCTAGAGCGGCCAGTCTTCCCGGGGTTTCTGGAGGAAGAGACCCCTCACCGCACTCAAGCCAAGCCTCCGGAAGTCGAAGGCCCTCTCAAGGTCCTCTTCTTGGCACCGCGGGTCGGCGGTCTAAGCCCACGCGCTCAACTACAAGCGATGAAGGGGAGCGTAGCAAAGGCACGTTTCCCGCATCTCATCAAGTTCAAGGGCGTCTTTCAGGTGCATGCGAATACGCTCTTCCGGGAGTTGAATAGCGAGGCCCCTCATGTTTTCCATTTCAGCGGGAAACAGAACGGCGGCGACATCCTGATGCGGACTGAAAACGGAGACCTGACGACAGTGTCCGACATGGCGCTGGCAGGCATGTTCCGGTCACTCGATAAAGGTCTACAGCTCGTGATCATTGATACTTGCTACTCGCTGCGGTGTGCAACAACTATCGCAAAGGCGGTCCCCTGCACGATGGGGGTGGAGGGTGGAATCTTAGAAGACGAGGCCAACTCCTTCTATAGCATCTTCTATCAGGCCGTGGCCTCTGGGCGTTCCCTCAAAGACGCCGCAGCACAGGCAGGGAGTGTGCTTCAGTTCACCAAAGTACCAAAATCGCATATCCCCCAGCTATGTTACGGCTCAGGTGTCGATCCGGCGAAGATTTTTCTCGTCCATCCGGAGGACCGCGCTGCTCGCCGTCGGAAGCACCATTCGTGACGACGACGAAGCTCTCGCCGACGGGCCCCCCGTCGGGGTTCCCTCGCCACGCTTCTCCATCGTGTTGACTCACGACCACGCGGTCGGCGAGGCGATGGAACGCGGCGCTCTTCAGCGAAGAGAGGAGCGGAGCTTGGAGAAGACCTTCTCGGCAGGAAGGCCTTCCTCTGAGCCGCTGCTCATCTCGTGATCCCGTCGTTCGGCCTCTTCCACCCAGGCCCGGGCGGTGTCCTCTTCGTCGAGTGTGCCCTGTCCCTGAAGGCTTAAGAGCAGGCGCTCCATGAGCTTGGCGCGAGATGCCTCGGGGAGACTGAGGACCTCGTCTTCGATCTGCTCGAGGGTCCGGGGCATGCCGCAAGCGTACCTCTCCCGAGCCTCGCAGAACCACGGGGGGGTAGTTGCCGACCCTCTCGGCGCCTAGCCTGGCCCGCTGCCTGGCGCGGGGCGCGCGCCGGCTTGCACCCGCAACAGGGGCCGGTGCTCCCCGGCGACGAGCTGCCATTGGCAACCCAGCTTTGCACAAGCGGTGTCGAGGGCTTCTCCGATGCTCCGCCGATCGAGCTCCAGGCTCACGATGCGGGCGGCCAGCGATTCGTCGGCGGAGAGGTCCGCGCCGAGCATCTGGGCGATGGAGCTCAGCACCTCCCTGCCGTGGGCGTGGGTGACCTTGACGTCGATCAGCTCGTCGAGCGGCCGCGCACCCTGCCTGCCCGCGGTCCCCGGCAGCGGCTCGATCAGTAGGCTCTCGTCGTGGAACTTCCAGCGGCAGTCCATGCTCTCGCAGGCGGCGGCGAGGACGGTGCGCGCCGAGACGTTCTCGAGACGGATGGAGACTTGCTGCTCGGCGTCGAGCCCTGGGTCGAGCGCGACCCGGACGCCGGCCAGTTCGCCGAAGGCCTGGAAGAAGCTCGCCATATCGGCATTGACCAGGTCGACGTCGATCCGCTTGTCGAGGTTGACGCCCGCGTGCGCCACCCCCGGCAGCAGGGCCAGGGCCAAGAGCACGCTGATGCCGGCAGCGGCGGGACGCAATGCGGTCGCAGTCGAGCTCATCGGGACCTCCTTGCCTGCGGTGACTCTCTTCTCCCTAGGTTGCCGCCAGGAGTCATTTCGTGACAGTCGGGTGGAGAGCGACCACGCTACCCCACCGATCCGCAACGCCTGGTCGACTTCGCCTGGCGAAGACCGATTCGCCGGCAGGTGTGAGCCCGCGCTCGCGGACAGGGACGCTCGGCCAGGCCAGCGACGCGGTGCTGACCGTCGCTGCGGCTGGAGGCGGGAGGCCGGCGAAGGCCGGCGTGATCGCGGATACCGAGTGCCTTGAGCCCGGTCAGGAGGGGCCGACCGTCGCGCATCACGTCGTAGGCAGCGGCATTTGGCGTCCAGGTGAGCTGACTGCCTGTCGCGTAAGCGGACGCGTCAGCCCCGCGGCCCTGCCGCGCCGGTGCGGCTCCGCCAGTACTCGGGGCGCTTTCTGTGGTGAGCCACTGCCACGATAAGCAGACCCGAAGGCTCGGGTGCATACAGCAGGCTGTAGAGAAACGGCGCGGGGAACGATTTCCGGCGGACGCCGGAGGGATGCACCAGAGGGGCTGCCTGGGGATGGGCACGAACGAAAGAGAGCGCGGCTTCGAAGGCCGCGGCAAAGTCGTCCCCGAGCCCGGGTGACTGCCTTTCGTAGTAGGTGATCGCCTCCAAGTACTCGGCCCGTGCTGCGGGATGGAACGAGAAGCTCAACCGAGGAGCGCCCGGCCCTCCGCCAGCACCTGGTCGCCGGGAATGGCTTTGAGCTTCCCGGCCCGAAGCTCGGCTAGCCGGTCGCCGGCCACTTCGGCCCACAGGCTTTCGTTCTCGGCCGGGGTGAGCTGGTCAAGGCTCTCGATCAGCTGATGGGCCAAGGCGGCCCGGCTCCGAGGATCGAGGGCGAGGGCGGCGGCGGAGAGAGTGGCGAGGTCCATACCCGCATTTTACTCCAGGCGGGCTTCCGCGTCGCCGATAGGACAGGCGATCGGCCTCCAGCTCAGACTTCAGGGGAGGGAATACTCCGATATCAGTCTACAGCCTCGAGGGCGGCTGCGGACGCGGCTTCCTAGCGCGGCCTCGTGCGGTCGGGCAGCGGCCTCCTGGAGGCGGCGTCGCCGCGGAGCTCGGGGAGGCGCTGGCGGATGTCTTCGAGGAGGCCGACGGCGCTGATGAGCTTGGCCATGCCCTGGCGGAGCTCGGCGAGGTGCTGGAGGCCGTGGGTGAGATCGGCGGGGGCGGGACG
>DASZZM010000014.1:0-14206 GCA_035544895.1 Thermoanaerobaculia bacterium | reverse complement strand
TGGGAGAGATTGCCGAGGGTCTGATGCTTGACCTTGCCACCCTCGCGATAAGTGCGGCGCAGGAGGTGGGTCTGGTAGGTCTTGCCCTTATAGGTGCGAGAGGTGGTGGCTACGTGAACGGCTTCGCCGCGTCGTGCCATGACATGATTATAGAGTGCAGAAGCAGAAAATCAAGCCCTCTTCGCGATCAATTTAGTGGCTACAATTCAGACGCCTAGACGGCATTAAGTCTCAATTTCTCATGGGCTTACCTCAGATTTGCCCGAGGAACTTCGGTCTAGAGCTCGCGGAAAGATGTGCCGGGCGGTCCTGTTCGCGCCCGCCTGAGCGTGATCGAGGTGGGGGTTGGTGCCTACAGGTAGTTCGCCGGGTCTCCGGTCTGGAAGACGACGACGCGCTCGCCGGGCGCGAAAGCGCCTTCGGCCGCCAGGTCTTGCGCGGCGGCGAGGGCCGCGGCGCCTTCGGGGCCGAGGCGGAGGCCTTCCTGCCGCGCCGCAAGGGCGATGACGCCGGGCAGGCGGTCCTCGGCGACCGCGATGGCCCGTCCCCCCGACTCGCGCAGCGCCCGCAGCACAAGGAAGTCGCCGATCGCCCGCGGCACGCGCAGCCCCCAGACGCGGGTGTCGGGATTTTCCCAGGGCTCGGCAGCGTCCTGCCCGCGTGCGAAGGCGCGTACGATCGGCGCGCAGCCGGCGGCCTGAACTGCGACGAAACGGGGCAGGCGAGGGCCGATCAGGGCCAGGCGGCGCAGCTCGCCGAAGGCCTTGTGCATGCCGACGATGCCGGTGCCGCCGCCGAGCGGATAGACGATCCAGTGGGGCAGCTCCCAGCCGAACTGCTCGGCCAGCTCGAAACCCATGGTCTTCTTGCCTTCGACCCGGTAGGGCTCGCGCAGGGTCGAGAGGTTCCAGAAGCCATCGGCCCGCGCGGCCAGGAGCTTGGCAGCCTCGACCAGGGTGCCCGGGCCGGCCAGCACCTCGGCGCCGTGCTCGCGGCAGCGCGCAAAGACCGTCTGGGGAGTGTCGGCGGGAAGGGCCACCCGCGCCGGCAAGCCGGCCGCGGCGGCATAGGCGGCAAGCGCCAGGGCGGCATTGCCCGCGCTCGCCAGCTCGACCCCCGGCGCGCCGAGCTCGCGCGCCCGATTGACCGCGAGCGACAGGCCGCGCGCTTTGAACGAGCCGGTCGGGTTGGTCGCTTCGTCCTTGATCCACGCCTCGGCTCCCGCCAGCCCGGTGCGGCGCAGGCGGATCAGCGGCGTCGCTCCTTCCCCCAGGTCGACGCGCCCGGCGAAATCGGCCACCGGCAGCAGCTCGCGGTAGCGCCACAGGGTCCACGGACGGTTGGCCAGGCTGCCGAGCAGCCGCGCGCCCCGCTCCGGGTCGAGCTCGTAGTCCACCAGCCAAGGCGCGCCGGCAGGCGACAGGAAGGCCGGCTCGTCGAGCGGCGCCGCGGCACCAGTGCGCGAGCAGAGCAGGCCGCGCGCCCAGCGCTCCTCGGAGGCGCCGGCGCGGATCATGCGCGGGTGGGTGTGCGGGAAGCGTTGGCGTTCATGGGTGGATGGGTTTGCCCGCCCCCGCCGCGCTGGCGCCGGCCGGCTTGCCCGCCAGGCCGTCCGCGGCCGGCGCGCCGCCGGCCAGGGAGCGGTCCTCGAGCGCCTGGAGACGGGCGAAACGGGAAGCGTAGCGGGCGATGAGCGAGGTGTTGGCGCGCACCGCCGGGCTCGCCACCGGCTCGGTCCCCGCGAGCCCTTTCTTCCAGTCCTCGATCTCACGCGCCGCCATGGCCTTCTGCTGCGGATCGGTCAAGGCGATCTTCTCCCGCTCCATGCGCCGGATCAGCTGATCGCGCCCCAGGATCATCTTCTGGTACAGCGCGCGGGTGACGGCGAAGACCTCGGTCTCGTCGATCCGCTCCTTGATCCAGGCGTACTCGCGGGGGTTGACTCCGAGCTCTTGGGCGGCGCGCAGGTCGGCCGTCGCCAGGTCGTCGCGCGCGGCTCCGGCGGCTTCGGCCGACGGGTTGCCGCCGCGCCGCGGCGGGCCGCTGCCCGCGGCGCGCCGGCGCAGGCGCGCGGCGGCGACTTCACGGATCTTGCTCTCGCGCTCCTTGACGTCGAGGTACATGCGGACCTGGCGATCCGTGAGCGTGCCGTCGGCCGGAGGGACGTAGCGCGCGTTGGCGAGATCGCTCATCACCGCGGCTGCCGGCCTCTTGTCGAGGCGGCGCTCCACCGCCGCGCGCTCTCCACCCCCGGGACAGCCGGCGGCGGCGAGCGCGATGATCGCGACGCTGAGGGCAACGCAGAGGGCGATGGCGTTCGCGGGTGGCGATGGCATGGGCGGCGCGTCCGCGCCTATTCTCCGCCATTTGCCCTGAGCTCTCATGGCAGGACGCGCCGCCGCTCACTCGGTGCGTCGGCGGACGATCAGGCGCAGCGGCACCCCGGGCAGGTCGAGCTCGCGGCGCAGGGTGTTCTCGAGATAGCGGCGGTAGGTGTGGTTGCGCGGCAGCGTCCGGTTGGCGAAGAGCATGAAGGTGGGCGGCGCGGTCGAAACCTGGGTTGCGTAGTACACCTTCCAGGGCCGGCCGGCGAGCGCCGGCGGATTGACGCGCCGCATCGCGGTCTCGAGCAGGCGGTTGATCTCGGCCGTGCCCAGCCGGAAGTTGTGCGCCGCCAGGGCACGGTCGATGGCGGGAAACAGCTTTGCCACGGAGCGCCCGGACAGGGCCGAGAGGTTGACCCGGACAGGCGCGGCGAGCAGCTCGTCGAGCCGCGCGAAGGAACCTTCGAGCTCGATCCGCGCCTCCTCGTCGAGCAGGTCCCACTTGTTGACGGCGACGACCGCGGCGCGGCCCAGCTCCCAGATGGTGCCGGCGATCGCCAGGTCGCCGCTGGTGACCCCCTGCGCGGCGTCGACGACCAGCACGGCGGCCTGGGCGCGCTCGATCTGGCGCCGCGCCATCATCACCGCCAGCTCTTCGGGGGCGCCGGAGGTCTGGCTGCGGCGGCGGATGCCGGCGGTGTCGATGAGCAGGTAGCTGCGGCCGTTGTGGCTGATCAAGGTGTCGACCGGGTCCCGCGTGGTGCCCGGCTGCGGCGAGACCAGCGCGCGCGGCTGGCCGGCGATGCGGTTGAGCAGCGACGACTTGCCGACGTTGGGGCGGCCGACGATGGCGACCGCGGGGGCGTCGGTCTGCGGCTCCTCCACCGCCTCCGGAAGCGCGGCGGCCAGCGCCTCGCGCAGCTCGGCGATACCCAGGCCGTGCTCGGCGGAAAGCAGCACCTGGCGCTCGATGCCCAGGCGGTAGAACTCCGGAAACTGGGCGCGCGCCTCGCGCGTGTCCGCTTTGTTGACCACCAGGATCGCCGGCTTGCCGGAGCGGCGCAGCCTCTCCCAGACCGCTTCGTCGGCGGACACCAGGCCCTCGCGGCCGTCGACCACGAAGAGCAGGAGGTCGCTCTCCTCGACGGCGAGGAAGACCTGCTGCGACAGACCGAGGGGGTCGCCGCCGGCGGGCACCAGGCCGCCGGTGTCGATGACCTGGAAGGGGCGGTCGTCGTCGAGGCGGGCCGTGCCGGTGATGCGGTCGCGCGTCACCCCGGGCTGATCGTGGACGATCGCCTGGCGGCGACCGAGGAGCCGGTTGAAGAGAGTCGATTTGCCGACGTTGGGGCGGCCGACGATGGCCACCGTGGCGGTCGGGCTCATTTCTCCCGCGGCCCTCGTCCCCGCGGCTGCCGGCGGCCGGGCGGAGAGGAGCCGCCGGGCTGCCGCCGGCTGGCTGGGGAGGAGGGGCCGCGCCGCCGCCGGCCGGGCGGCAAGGGCTCGCCGCGCTCCCGCCCCCGCGGGGACCCCGGCCGCGCGGCGGGCTCCGGCATCCCGACCAGCCGGAGGTCGAGCCCGCGGCGTCGCAGATCGGCGCCGGCCAGCTCGACCTCGACCGCATCGGCGAGCTTGAAGACCCGGCCGCGGCGCTCCCCCACCAGGCGGTGGGCCTCGGGCTCGAAGAGGTAGAAGTCGTCGCCCAGGCTGCGGATCGGTACCAGGCCGTCGACGTGGAAGCCGTCGAGCTGGACGAAGAGCCCGAAGGGCTGCACGCCGGTGATGCGCCCCGTGAACCGTTCGCCGGCGCGGCCGGCGAGGAAACGGACCTTTTTCCACTGCAGGAGGTCGCGCTCGGATTGCTCGGCGCGCCGCTCGGTGGCGCTCGCATGCTCGGCGATTTCCGGCAGGCGCTCGCGCAGCCGCTCGAGGTCGGAGTCGGCGGAGGCGGTGCGGTGGAGAAAGGCCTTGAGGCGGCGGTGCACCACCAGGTCGGGATAGCGCCGGATCGGCGAGGTGAAATGGGTGTAGTAGTGGGAGGCGAGCGCGTAATGGCCGTCGCACTCCGGCGCGTAGCGCGCGCGCTGCAAGCTGCGCAGCACGACGGTCGAGACGAACGGCTCCGCGGGCTTGCCGCGGGCCTGGCGCAGCACGTCCTGGAGCGCGCCGGGGGGCAGGTTGTCGAGGTCGCCGCGCAGCTCGATGCCGAGCGGCCGCAGCAGCTCGGCCAGCTCCGCCAGGCGCTCGCGGCCGGGCGCCTCGTGAACGCGGTAGAGCGAGGGGATCTGCCGGCTGCACAGCTCGAAGGCGACCGCTTCGTTGGCGGCGATCATGAACTCCTCGATCAGGCGATGGGCGACGTTTCTCTCGTCAGGGAGGACGCCGACCATCGTCCCGTCGGTGTCGAGCTCGACGCTGCCCTCCGGCAAGTCGAAGTCGAGCGAGCCGCGCAGGGTGCGCGCGTGGTTGAGGATCTGCATCAGGTGGTGCATCTCGCGCAGCGCGGGCAGGACCGCCTCGTAGTCGGACCGGTCGGCGGCGCGCGGCTCCTCGAGAACGCGCCGCACCTCCGAATAGGTCAGGCGCCGCGCGCTGGCGATGACCGTCTCGGCGAAGCGGCGCGCCAGGACGCGGCCGTCGCGGTCGATGTCGAGGAACACCGACAGAGTCAGCCGCGGCACTTGCGGGCGCAGCGAGCAGAGTCCGTTGGACAGCGCCTCGGGAAGCATGGGGACCGCGCGCTCCGGGTAGTAGACGCTGGTGCCGCGGCGGTACGCTTCGCCGTCGAGCGCGTCTCCTTCCGCCACGTAGTGCGCCACGTCGGCGATGTGCACGCCGAGCCGGAAGACGCCGCCGTGCAGCCGCGAGATCGAGACCGCGTCGTCGAAGTCGCGCGCGCTCTCGCCGTCGATGGTGACGACCGTCGCGCCGCGCAGGTCCTCGCGTCCGGACCAGTCCGCTGGCCGCGGGTCGGAAGGGAAGGCCGCCGCCGCGGCCTCGGCCTCGGGCGGGAAGGCGTCCGGGATGCCGTAGTGGCGCAGTACCACCGCGACGTCGACCCCGGGCACC
The DNA here is from genome assembly GCA_035544895.1 of Thermoanaerobaculia bacterium. Lineage (GTDB taxonomy): Bacteria > Acidobacteriota > Thermoanaerobaculia > Multivoradales > UBA5704 > JASLEW01. The sequence goes on along the minus strand of DASZZM010000014.1, from coordinate 8,813 downwards.
GCGGGATCGCCGAGCACCTCGACGATGCGCCCGCGCGGCCGGCGCCGGCTCCCCGCGCGCTCGACGTCGACCACCACGAAGTGGCCTGACGGCACTTCGTCTGCCCTCAGGATCGGCAGGTCGAGGGCGAGCCGCGCATCGAACGGCGCCAGCCAGCGCCGGCCGCGCTCGTCCACTTCGACAGCGCCGATCACGAAACGGCCGGGCACGGGGCCAGGCACCGGGCCCGGCAAGGCATTTGACACGGTGTCGAGTCTCTCCCTACAATCGGTCGCGCGCGAAAGTGGCGGAAATGGTAGACGCGCAAGATTCAGGATCTTGTGGCCGCAAGGTCGTGGGGGTTCGAGTCCCCCCTTTCGCACCAGCCTCCCTCCCCTCCCTCCCCTCGAGACGGGCTAGAGCTTACACGACCGGCGGGGTGGCCTGTCGGGGGCGTGCCTGGGGCTGCGGCAACGCGATCTCGAATGCGCCCCCCGGGGGTCGAAGTCGATCAGGAGTGCGGCTCTTCGGGCCAGTCGAGATGGACCAGATCATCGGGCGCAGTGAGTAGGTAGTCCGGGTGCGGCTCCAGGCGATCAAGCTTGCTCGGCGGCTCGCCGCAGACGATCTTGAGAAGCTTGCCACGCCGGTCCCCGGTTTTAAGCACTTGATCGAGGATGCGGCAGAGGTTCTCGCGCAATTTCGAAGCCTTGAACCGCATGCCATAGGATACGCCTCGTGCCGACAATCAGCCAGTTCTTTGGCATCGTCATCCGTATGTACTTCGACGAGCACGGCGTCCCTCATTTTCACGCGATCTACGGCGGCGACGAAGCCATCATGGCAATCGAGACCCTCGAGATCATCGAAGGTGGCCTTCCCAGGCGTGCCGTCGGCTTCGTTCTCGAGTGGGCGGCTCAGCATCGCCACGAACTGCGGGACAACTGGGAGCGCGCTCGCCAGCATGAAGCGCTCCTCCCAATTGAGCCTCTAGATTAAGGGAAGACGCGAGAATGTACAGGGTGATTTTGGTCGAACCCCTTCCTGACTACCGTCTCTCGCTCACCTTCGAGGATGGGACCCACGGCACTGTGGATCTTTCCCAGCGCCTCTTCGGCCCCATGTTCGAGCCGCTACGCGACCCTTCTTACTTTTGCCAAGCAAGCCTGGACGAGTTTGGCGCGGTTTGCTGGCCCAATGGAGCCGACCTCGCCCCTGACGCCCTTTATCGCCGGGTCCGCGGCGAGGCGACCGTAGAGCGCTAGCTCGTACCCCCAGGACCTGATGGATTACCGAAGCTCTCGCGGAGCCTTCGCACGTCCGGATCATCAAAGTGGAACTCTCGGGAGGCGGCCTTCTCGCCACGAAATATCGCTCCACCTTCGCGCACACTCGCCAGGAGCTCCTCGAACAGTTCTTTTCTCATGGGTAGTTCAGCAACGACCCTGCAGCCGTGCTGCAGGTCGGCCCGAAGCCGATCAGCCTCGGGCACCCGAAGCCGGCCGGCCGAACCGCTGTGCGACCCGCGCCTTCGCTTTGGCGGCTTCGATACCTCGATCGCGAGCGGGGGTGTTGGTCACCAAGGAGTCGATGAGCCGCCGGGCGACCTGGAACACGTCTTCCACCGAACGGTTGAACGCTGCCTCGTTCGCCTTCGATGGCGCGTTGAATCCGCTGAGCTTACGCACGAACTGCAGCGAGGCGTCGCGGATCTCGTCGTCCGTGGCCGGCGGCTCGAAATTGAAGAGCGTTTTGATATTCCTGCACATGGTCCCTTGTCACCTCCGCTGATGATCTTCCCTCTCCGCCCCTTGCGGGCGGTGCCGCGCACCAGCGCCTGGCACTTGCAGGACGGAGAATATCGCGGCGGCAAGCGGGCAACAATTTCCGCGCCTCGAAAGCCACCAGGCTCCGAGCCTGAAGTAGCGGTCGCCCGCGCTGGAGTGGCTACTCCGAGCGCAGCGCCGGCAGCGGATCGATCGAAGCCGCCCGCCGCGCCGGCACCAGACCGGCGGCGAGCGCCGTCACGATCAACACGGCGACTGCCGCGGCGAGGACCGGCGGGTCCCAGCTCCTGACGCCGAAGAGCTGGCTCGCGATCAGCCGCCCGCCGGCGAGCGCCGCCGGCAGGCCGATCGCGAGACCCCAGCCGAGCTGACGCGAGACGCCGCCGAGCACCATGCCGATCACCGCGCCGCGGCCGGCGCCCAAGGCCATGCGGATGCCGATCTCGGCAGTGCGGCGCGCCACGGAATAGGAGGTCACGCCGTAGAGGCCGACCGCGGCGAGGACGAGAGCGAGCAGGCCAAAGCAGGCGGCGAGACGTGCGACGAGCCGCTCCCGGTTGAGCTCCCGCCGGATCTCTTCGGCGGGACTGCTCATCGCCAGCACGGTCAGGTCCGGATCGATCTCGGCGAGGGCGCGGCGCACCACGGCTCCCATGCCGGCGCGGGACCCGGGGGCGAGGCGCAGCACGATCGCACCGATGTAGTGCGAGCGGACGTCGGTGTGCTGGAGCGATGGCTTGCGGCTGGCGGTCGATTGCGCGAGCGGCAGGAAATACATCGGCTCGGGCGGCCGGCTCGGGGAATTGTACTTGGCGTCGCCCACGACGCCGACGATCTCGATCTCGCCGCTCGCCGCGGGCTCGTTGGCGCCGAAGCGCTTGCCGAGCGGGTCCTTGCCCGCCAGGTACTTGCGCGCAAAGGCCTGGTTGACCAGCGCGACTCGGGGAGCGCCGGCGTCGTCCCGCTCGCCGATCGGGCGGCCACGCAGGACGGGCTGACCGATGGCGTCGAGGTAGTGCGGGCCGACGCGCTCCCATGCGGCGAAGTCTGGCTCGGCGCCGGGCGGTGGTTGGGGCCGCCCCGGAAGAAAGACCAGCCCTGTCCAGCGATCGGTCAAGGGAGCGTACTGGGCCAGTCCCACCCTCTCGACGCCCGGGAGCGCGCCGAGGCGTTGCTCGATCTGGCGGTAGAGCTGGGGGAGACGCTCGGGAGTGTAGTGGGCGTGCATGGGATCGACCTGGACGATCAGCCGGCCCGTGGTGGCGAACCCGAACTCCTGCGTCTCGAGCTTGGCGAGGCTGCGCGAAAGGAGCCCTGCGCCGGCGAGGAGGATGAGCGAGAGCGCGGCCTGGCCGATGACCAGGGAGCGCTGCGGCAGCGCAGAGGTATCGCGGGTCGAGCGGTTGCCGCCGCGCAGGGTGTCGGCGGGATCGAAGCAGGAGGCGAGCCAGGCGGGAGCGATGCCGAAGAGCAACCCGGTCGCGAGCGAGACAATGAAGGCGAAGCCGAGTACCGGCAGGGAAGGGAGCGGACTGATCGGGACGTGATGCGCGCCCCGAAAGGCGAGGGCAAGGAGGGCGCGGGTGCCGGCGAAGGCAACGATGAGGCCGACGGCGCCGCCCGCCAGGCCGAGCAGCGCGCTCTCGGCAAGGCTCTGGCGCAGCAGGCGCCCGCGCCCCGCGCCGAGCGCCAGACGCACCGCGATCTGCGCGCGCCGGGTGGTGCCGCGGGCGAGCAGCAGACTGGCGATGTTGGCGCAGGCGATGACCAGCAGCAGAGCGGAGAGCGCGAGCAGGAGGTTGAGCCCGCTCGCGAATTGCGTCTTGAGGACCGCGATGCCGGCGCCGCCGGGAACGACCGCGAGGCGTTGCTTGGGGATGCCCTGGCGCTCGCTGGCCGACAGGCCCGGCTGGGCGAGGAGCCACTGCCTGAGCTCGCCAGTCATGCGCGCCTCGGCCGCCGCGGGGCGGGCGCCGGCCCGCAGGCGGCCGATCAGCTCCAGCCAGTGCCGATCGGCGCGGTCGCGCAGGGAGCTCGGCTGGTGGAGGATCGGCTCGTCGGCAATAGGGACGAAGAAGTCGGGGGGATCGGGGCGCAGGGTATCGCCGAAGAAGCCGCGTGGCGCGATGCCGACGACCGTGAAGGGTCGTCCGTCGAAGGTCAAGCTCGCGCCGACGACGGAGATGTCGGGCGCGTACCGCCGCTCCCAGGCGTGATAGCTCATGACGGCGGCGGGCGCGGCCCCGGGCACGTCGTCGGGTGGCGCGAGCATGCGTCCGGCGAAGGCGCCGACTCCAAACATCGAGAAGTAGTTGCCGGAGACGAGCTCGCAGGACGCTGGCTCGGCCGGCGTCGCGGCGCCGGCGCGGCGGGTGCTGGGGTGCATCCTGCCGGCCTGGAAGGCGGCGAGCTGCCGGAACTCCGGCGTGTGATCGCGCAGGCTCTGGTAGAGCGGGAACGAGAAGAGCGACCAGTCGTCCTGCAGCCCGGAAGTGTCGCAGCAGTCCGGGACGTCGCCGACGCGGTAGAGCTCCGCCGGCCTCGCGACCGGCAGGTCCTTCAGCATGACGGCCTCGAAGAGCGTGAAGACCGCCGTCATCGCGCCGGTGCCGAGCGCCAGGGTGAGCAGCGCGGGCACCGTGAACCCCGGGGCGCGTCGGAGCTGGCGCAGCCCGAAGCGGAGATCCGAGGCCAGGTGTTCGAGCCAGGATGCCTTCGCCAGGGTGTCGCCGTTCGCGCTCATCGTGCCTCCCGCGGTGCGGCGGCCGCACCGCTGCCAGCCCGCGCGCGGCCGCTGCCGTCCGTTTCTCCTCCAGCTATGGTAGCTACGCTCTCCCATGGTGCAGAGTTTCAGCGGCGGACCCCCGGCCGCAGCTCGGGGTGGATATTCCTGTAGATGGCCGCGCGGCGCCGGCAGGCGCGGCGCAACTTGACCTGATCGGGTTCCGTATAGACCCCGATGCACAATCGCACCACTGTCGGGGAGGGCGATCCCGGCTGGCACGACGTCCGCAGGTGCCGATTCGGCGCGGTGACGGTGCGCGAAACCCGCTACGCACCCCGGCTGCGCATGCCGCGGCACGCCCATCCGGTGTGCGGCTTCGGCTTCGTCCTCTCGGGCTCATACGACGAACTCTACGGCCAGGCGAGCTTCCGCTGCTCGAGACCGGCCATGAAATTCCGGCCAGCGGGAGAGCCTCACGTGACGGTGTTCGGTGGCGAGGGGGCCTACTGCCTGACCGTGGACCTCGAGCCGAGCTGGCTCGGCCGCCTCACCCCGGCGCCGCTGTCATTTCTAAACCGCCCGGCCTTTACCGAAGGCGACCGGGTCTCTTCGGTCTGCGCCCGGCTGCGCATGGAGCTGGCGAGTCCGGACGAGCTGTCCGTGCTCTCGATCGAGAGCCTGACGATGTCACTCCTCGCCGAGTTGGTCGCGGGGCGCCGCGAGACCGGCGCTCCGCGACCGCCGCGCTGGCTGCGCGAGGCGCGCTCGCTGCTGCAGGAGAGCTTCGCGAGCCCGACCGGGCTCTCCGCTTTGGCGTCGCGCGTGGGAGTGCACCCCGTCCATCTGGCTGCATCGTTCCGGCGCCACTTCGGTGCGTCAGTAGGGGAGTACGTGCGGCGGCTGCGCGTCGATCGCGCCGGCGCGCTGCTGGCGCGCGGCGAGCTGCCGCTCGCCGAGGTCGCGCTGGCCACCGGCTTCTCGAGTCAGAGCCACCTGACGCGAGCGTTCAAGCGGCTCATCGGCGAGACACCCGGGCGTTATCGGCGGATCTTGGCTTCGCGGCGTGCCAATCCCCTTGCGCGCGTGCAAGACGCCAAGACTCGGGGCAGGTAGGCTGCCGGCGGATGGAGAGGTGGTCGGCTCCCCGAGTCGCCAGGAGGAAGGGCCCATGGACCGCTGCAACAGACGAATCGCTGCCACGCTCGTCGCGCTGGGCGCGTTCCATGTGGCGGCGGCAGCGGCGGCCGCACCGCCGCCGCCAGCGACGGAAGCGGCTGCGTGGCCGGCAGGCGGAGCCGGGTCCGCACGCGGCGCCACGCCGGCGAGCGACATTCAGGTCGAAGGCGCGGGCAGGTACTGGAAGGCTCTCGCCGCCATCGGATTCCGCGGCGTCGGCCTCGTCGCGCGAGACGGCAGGCTCCTGCTGCTCGAGGGCTCGGGAGGGGTTTCTCCCCAGGCCAGCTTCGACATCGCCTCGATCGCCAAGTCGCTGACCGCGGTGGCAGTCCTGCGGGTGGCCCGGCGCGGCGAGCTGAGCCTCGACGACCCTCTCACCCGCTTCTTCCCGGAGGCACCCGCGGACAAGCGCACGATCACCGTGCATCAGCTCCTGACCCACACGGCGGGTATCGGCATCGCAACCGGCGACACGGCGGCCGGCGTCAGGAAGCGCGGCGAGGCGGTGCGCATGATCCTGGCGACGCCGTTGGTCGGTGCGCCTGGCAAGGGCTTCAGCTACTCGAACGACGGCTACACGCTGCTCGCCGCGATCCTCGAGGTGGCGCGGTCCATGACCTGGGAAGCGGTGGTGCGCGAGGAGGTGTTGCGGCCGGCCGGCATGGACCACACTTTCTTCGCCGGCGACCCGCGGCCGAGCGGCCCCCGTTCCGTGGCGCAGGCGGCCGTCGCCGGCGCGCCGTCGTCCAAGGCCGAGGCCGACTGGGGCGCCAAGGGGGGTGCCGGAATCTTCTCCACCGCCGATGATCTGATGCATTTCATGAACGCGGCGGCGAGCGATGCCTTGCTCGGCCCGGGCGGCGCCGCGGAGATCGGTAAATCGTATGCCCCGCCCGGCGATCTGTTGCAGTACTCGCGGGTCTTCCGCCTCGTCAGTTTCCCGGGCCGCGGCGCGGAATGGAGCCACGGGGGCGCCGACACCGACACCGGCCACTATTCGAAGCTGCTCTACTACCCGGACAGCAAGGTCGTTCTCGTCGTCCTCGGTCTCGACTACGAAGACCTGATCTCGCAGGTCACGTCCGGTCTGGGCAAAGCGCTCTTCGGAGAAGGGGCAGTCGAGGTGCCGCCGGCCTCGGCCGGCCATCCGGCAACCGGTTTCAAGGAGCCGATGACGCTGGCCGGGGAAGGGCTGCGCTTCACCATCGCCCCGGCAGCCACCGCGGCCCGGCTCTTGCCGGACGATGCCGCTTCGACCTCATTCCTGCTCGCCCGTTCGGGGCGCGAGAAGGACGACCTCGAGACGTGCGTGCGCCAGACGCGGCAGTTGCTCGACGAGGTTGCCAGGGCGGCTGGGTCGGGCGCCGCTGTGCCGGACGACGTGTTCGGCCACCTGGTGACGTTCTGGCGCGAAGCCGGCCGGGAGAGCGGAGAGGTGAAGGAGGCAACGGTCCTCGGCGCCACCCCGAACTGGGCCGACAGCCTGGGCGGCACCCTGGCTTTCGTGCGCGTCGTGCGCGAGAGGCAGACCGCGGTGTTCCGTCTGTACTGGAACGGCGGCAAGCTGGTGGCGCGCGGCGGCCGCGCCCACACGAATCCGGCGCCGATGGCATTGATCGATTATGGCGGTGACCATTTCGGCGTGTGGAATCCGGCGCTCGGCCGCTACGCGGACCTCCGCCTGGTCACCTCGATGGATGGCGTGCGCAAGGCGCTGCTGAGCGCCGCCGGAAAGACCGTGACCCTCGACCTCGTCACAGCCGGTCCATCGCCCGGTGCCGCTCCCGGCCGGGCCGGGGCCGCGCCGGCGCCGGAGCGCACGTTCCCACTGGACTCCACCGGCGGCTTGGAGCTGGTGAACGTGAAGGCCGAGGTCCAGACCTATCGCGGACGCCGCGCCCTGCGCCTCTTGGAGCAGCCCGGAATCACTCCAGACGGCGAGCATGCGATCGCAGTGCTGGCCAGCAGCGATTTCAAGGACGGGACGATCGAGGTGGACGTCGCCGGTGCACCTCGCCAGGGGGCCATCGAGCAGGCGCGCGGCTTCATCGGCGTCGCCTTCCGCGTGCAGCCGCACGCGGCGCGCTTCGAGTACTTCTATCTGCGGCCGACCAACGGGCGGGCGGAGGATCAGCTCCGGCGCAACCACGCCACACAATACGCTTCGCACCCGGATTACCCGTGGGAGCGTCTCCGCAAAGAGCAACCCGGTGTCTATGAATCCTACGTCGACCTGGAAGCCGGCGCCTGGACGCATCTTAAGATGGTGGTTTCCGGCCGCGACGCCCGCCTCTACTTGCACGGAGCCGAGCAGCCCTGCCTGATCGTCCACGATCTCAAGCTCGGCGACACGCACGGCCGTATCGCCCTCTGGATCGGCCTCGACACCGAGGGCTACTTCTCGAACTTGACCGTCAGGTAGCCTGCTCACCAAGGGAAGCGAAGCGCCCCTCTTTCAGCTCACGGTGGGCGAGACTCCACAGGAACACGTCAGCTCAGGCTTCACCGAGACTCTCGCTCAACCAGCCCGGGAAGTGATGCCAGGGGAGGGCGAGGTTGTGCGATGGAAGAGCCGTGCGCTGGGCGACGCGGCAGACCAGGACTCCCGTGGACGCCGCGGCGCGGCCCGCCAGAGCCTTCCAACGATCGAGGACATCGAGATGGCGCGGTGTCGGGGTGGCGGTGAGCTTGATCTCGATGGGAACGAGGCCGCCGGGAAGACGCAGGACGAGATCCACTTCGAGGCCGTCGCGCGAGCGCCAGAAGTAGAGGTCTGGTCTTCTTCCTTGCAACGCGAAGACCTTGTAGGCCTCGCTGACCAGGAGCCCCTCGAAAAGCGCTCCGCCCATGGCACCGGCGAGAGCCGCCGCCGGGCTCGGCTGCACTGCGCCGAAGAGGGTGCCCAAGGGCACGGGCCGAGCTGGTCGTTGACTCGCGTCGTGGATGGCAAGACCGTGACCCGAATCATCCCCGAGTCCGCTGTCGAGCTGACACGCCAGCAGATCGCCGAATACCGGGCGTTTCGGGGCCTCGGTCGCGAGTTCGTGGAGGTCAACGAGCAACTCTGCGACCAGCGGCTGGCAGCGGAGCGAGCCCGAACCGAGGGCGAAAAAGGGGGCTCCAAGAAGAGCTCGCGGCCGAGGTCG
>DASZZM010000013.1:0-15873 GCA_035544895.1 Thermoanaerobaculia bacterium | reverse complement strand
ACACAGACAGGGCCGAAGGCAAGCCCCACCTGAGGAATGCGAAAATAGCACTCCCCGTCCCGCGAGCGCCTGCTCGCTCCCACCTCGCGGCCCTACAAGCACTTAGGAGTTGTGTGTCCTGCTAACGTTCCGAAACGGCTGTCCACCCGGGCCAGGCCCCGCGGTTCGAGGTATGATTAAGAAACCCCGAACGCGCAGTTCTCCGGGCAGGGAGCTCGTGCCGATGCAGCCGAAGCGTCTCTTCATTTCCTACGCCTGGGAGAGCGACGACTACAAGCTGTGGGTCAAGAAGCTGGCAACGCGTCTCCGCGAAGACGGCGTTGACGCGCGTCTCGACGCCTGGGACCTGCGGGAGACCGACGTCATCTCGGAGTTCATGAATCGTGAGATCCGCCAGGCCGATTGGGTGCTCGTGCTGTGCTCGCCGGCCTACCAGGCCAAGGTCCGCGCCACCGAGGATGGCGTGCGCGTCAGCGGCGTCGGCTGGGAGACGCGGCTGCTGAGCGGCGGAGTGCTGGTTGCCAACGAAAAGAAGGTCATCGCGGCCCTGGCCCAGGGCACCTGGGAAGCGGCAGCGCCCGACGCCCTCTGCGGTCAGCCTTACTGCGACCTCTCGGACCCGGCGGCCTTCGAGATCCAGTACCACAAGCTCCTGCAGGAGATCACCGGAAGCACGGAAAAAGCCCCGCCCCTGGGCAAGCCGCCGGCCGACCTGGCGCCCCAGCCGGTCGAAGCCCTGCGCTTTCCGCCCGCGGCCGCGGTGCCCAGGGACCTCGCTCCCGCGGCGCCGATCGAAGCTCCGCAGGGCCAGCCGGCGGCGGTGGCGGCGTCGATCGGCGCGGGAGGCTCGGGCGAGGTCGAGCTGCGGTTCACCCTGCGCGCCGCGGCGAAGGGTGGCTGGGACGTCGAGCTCCAGGTCGACGGGGGCGCGCCCACCTGCGCCCGCTTCGAGGTCGACCTCGCCTCGGCCGGCGGCCAGACCGCCCGGGACCTCCAGTTGATCCGTGACAACGCCTGCACGGTGGACGACATCCAGAACCTGGGCAGCGAGCTGTGGACCAAGCTTCTGGGCGGCAAGATCGAGGAACAGTTCGACAGCGCGCGCCGGGAATGCCGCGCCCGAGACGATGGCGTCTTGAAGATACGCCTGGCCCTGCCCGCGGAGCTCGAGGACCTCCCCTGGGAGGCCGTGTGGGACTTCGACGAGTTCTCCCTCTCCACCTCGCCCCTGGCTTCGGTGGTGAGGTCGCCGGCCGGCAATCAGCCCGCCGGCGATCAGCCGGCCGTGCCGCGCCGTCCCCCCGGCCGGGCCTCGGTCAAGCTGTTGGTCGTGATCCCGTCAGGGTCCGGCCTGGGCACCAGCAGCGAGTGGGAGAAGATCAGACAGAGCGCGCAAGGCGCGGGCGGCAAGATCGAGATCGAGTGCGTCGACGGCCTCGTCACCGCCAACCGCTTCGCCGACAAGCTGCGGCAGGATTGGGACATCGTCCACTTCATCGGGCATGGGCGGCTCGATGCGCAGGGCCGCGTGGAGCTGCGTCTGAACGCCGAGGCGGGCGAGAAGGTAGCCGAGACGGCGGGCCAGAAGGCGGGCGAGACGGCGGGCGAGAAGGTAGCCGAGACGGCGGGCCCTAAGGCGGGCGACACGGCGGTGGAGGACGCGGACTGGCTGTCGGCGCGCGTGTTCGCCCAGCAGTTCCTGAGCCATCCGCCGCAGCTCGTGGTGGTCAACTGCTGCCATGGAGGCAGCGTCGGTCCCCAGGCCTTGAGCGGCCTTGGCTCCTACCTGTCGCGCGCGCGTGTGCCAGCGACCGTGGTCATGCGCTACGCCATTCACGACAGCGCCGCGGCGGATTTCTCGGCGGCGCTCTATCGTGAGCTCTTTACCGGCAAGCGGCCCGGCCGGGTCGACCTCGCGGTCCAGGAGGGGAGAGCGACCTTGGAGCGCACCTATCGCGACGGCGAGCGGGCCCGCAGCTCGATCACGCCGGCGCTCTACCTGGTCCCTGGCGCCGAGCAGCTCTTCACCCTGCTCGACGTGGAACAGCCTCCGGCCGCCGGCATTGCCGGCATGGCCGCCGCCCCGGCCATCGCCACCATCGACAGGCGCATCGACCGCAGGCTCATTCATGCCATCGAGACCCGATGCTGCCTGCCGATCCTCGGCCCCGGCATCCTGGCTGCCGGAGCGCAGCGTCTGGAGGCGGATAAGGTTCCGCCCGGCCTGGGCAGCCTGGCGCAGCGCCTGGCGCAGGCGTCTTCCTTTCCCGGCTTCGAGCGCATCACGCCGCTGGCCGACAGCGTTGCAGACTGGCTGACGCCGGTGGTCTTCCAGCGCATCTGCCAGCATTTCGAATCTTTCTCGGAGGGCGAGCGGCGCTCCCTGAACGAGGTCATCAAGAATTCTTACGGGGCCTTCACTCCCAACGCCGCCCTCGAGCAGATCGCCTCCTGGCAGGTCCCCGGCATCGTCTACACCCACGTCGACGGGCTGCTCGAGCAGGCCCTGCGGCGGCTGCGCGGGCGCGACCTTCAGGTCGTGCAGGCCGCGGATCTGGGCGCCGGGCTCTCGCCCGCCGGCGAGGTGGTGCTGGTCAACCTGCGCGGCTCGTACGCGGCGACCTCGATGGTCCTCACCGAGGAGGACGAGGACCGCCTCTCCGAGCGGCTGCCGGCGGTCGCCGCGTTCGTCGCCGACTTGATGAACCGGGTGGGGGGCTGCAATCTGCTGTTCCTCGGCGTCTCGGCGAGCGACCCGCTGGTGCGCAGCCTCGCCCGGCGCCTGCTGCGCGACGAGCTGGCGCGCAACCGGGGCACCGCCTTCTTCATCAGCGACCAGACGACCCTGGCCGACAGCTCGTACTGGCACCAGTTCCAGAAGCTCGACTGGCTGGAGATCAACGCCGACGTCGTAATCGCGGGATTGAGCGCGGCAACCCGCGCCGCGGGCCGCGGCCCGGAAAGCCCGCCGTGAGCCTGGCGAGCCCGGCGGCCCCGCCGGTGGCGCCGCGCGCAACCCCTTTCAAGGGGCTCGCCTACTACGAAAGGGACGACGCCGCACGCTTCGCCGGCCGGCAGCGCGACATGGAAGCCGTCGCCAACGGCATCCTCGGCAACCGCACGTTCGTCCTCTACGGCCGCTCCGGGCTGGGCAAGACGTCGCTGCTGCTGGCCGGCATCTTTCCCCGGCTCGAGGGCCTGGGCCACCGCACGGTTGCCGTCCGGGTGCTCGAGGATCCGCTGACAGAGCTGCGGCGGGCGCTGGCCGAGAAGGCCGAGCCCGGAGAGGCCGACCCGCGGACGGACGACCTGCCGGTCTTGATCGAGCGCGCCGGCCGTAGCGCGGACGGCAAGGACCGCCTGGTGGTGGTGGCCTTCGACCAGTTCGAGGAGTTCTTCGTCCGCTTTGCCGACCAGCCGGACCCTTCCGGCGGCATCCGCAGCGGCGAGGAGCTCAGCCGGGAGGCACGGGAGGCGAGGCTCGCCCAGCGTCAGGCGTTCATCCGCGAGATGGGCCGGCTGGCGGCGGCCCCCGAGCTCAACCTGCGGCTGGTCTTCAGCCTGCGGGAAGACTGGATCGCGGAGATGGGGGACTTCGCCGGCGCGATCCCGGAGATCAACCAGCACATGTACCGCCTGCTGCCGCTGACCTCGTTCGGCGTGCGCCAGGCGATCGTCGAGACCCTGCGGCAGAGCGGCGCGGTCTTCGAGGCGCCGCTGATCTCGGCGCTGGTCGATACCCTGGCCGATTTCCACTTCGACCCGGCGGTGCTCCAGGTGCTGTGCTCCGAGGTCTGGGAGAAGGCGCGGGCGCGCGGCGGCGAGCAGGACGGACCGGTCCGGCTGGCGCTGCAGGACCTCACGTCGCTCGGCGGGGTGCGCGAGCTGTTCCGCGGCTACCTCGACCAGATCCAGCGCGAGATCGAGCCCACGGACCTGCGGCGCAGGATCCAGATACGGGCCGTGCTCGATGCCATGATCAGCGAGAAGAACACCAAGCTCGCGGTGGCCCGCGAGTTCCTGCTCCAGCAGTACTTCGTCATCACCGGCGAGGAGCTCGACGCGCTGCTGGCAGGCCTGTACCGGCATCGGCTGGTGCGGCGCGACCCCCGCGGCAACGAAGTCTGGTTCGAGCTGGTGCACGAACGGCTGATCGGCGTCATCCTCCCCTGGCTCGACACCGACATCGATTTCTTCAATTTCCGCAGCGCTCGCAACCTGGTGGTGAACTCCTGCCGCAACCCCGGGTGGAGAGACAACCCGGAGCTGCTGCTCAACAAGGGGCAGCTCGACGGCACCGTGGGGCCGTTCAAGGAGCTGCTCCGCTTCAAGGAGGAAGAGAGGCTGTTCCTGGTCGCCAGCGCCGTCTACGCCCACGCCCGCGGCCTGGAGTACTGGGCCGAGCTGGCCGGCTACGAGACGAATGCGAAGCTGCTCGACAAGTTCCTCGATCAGAAGGACAACGAGAGCGTGCGCCGGCGCGCCGCCGAGGCCGCGGGGCGCATGGAGGACCGCGCGGGGCACTTCGCCGAGCGCTGCCTCGACCTCGCCCTGCACGATCGCAGCGCCAGGGTCCGGCAGGCCGCCGCCCGCTCCTTTGCCGACCTGGCGTCGCCACGCAACTTCCAGGCGCTGGCCGGGCGATTCGGCGACCGGGCGAGCCATGAGGCCGCTCTCGACCTGCTCGCCGAAGTCATCGACAAGAAGCGGGTGCCGTCCCGGGTCAAGCTCGGCCGCCGCAATCTCTGGCGGGCGGGAAGGAAGCTCTACCTGCGCCGGCTGGACAGGGCGAGAAAGGGCCTGCGGGAGCGCGGCAGGCGGGGGACCCTCGCCGGCCTGGTGGCGGCGCTGATCTGGGGCGCCACCGCGGGGGCGCTCCTGATGTGGTTCATCGTCTACGACATCTTCCCCGGGACCGGCGTTACCACCAGTTGGGCCTGGCCGGTGAGCGTCGGGGCGTATCTCCTTCTCGCGCTGCTGCTCGGGACCTGGACTGGCCGCTCCGCCGCGCGCGGCGCCGCCAAGGCGGCGCTGCGCAGCGGCCGCGAAGGTCTGTTCTCCCGCGCCCTGGCCGGCGCGCTGAAGTGGCCCTCCATCCTCGTCGTGCTCTCTGGATTGCTCTATTCATGCGAGCTTATAAGCGCGGGCTCTCTTGCCCAGTTCGTGTTCGTCGTCGCCATCCCCGCCGTGCTCTTCGCCGTGTGGTCGGGCGCCATCGCGGGCTGGGCCAAGCCGGCGATCTGGCCAGGAGGGGGCCGGCGCGGACCCTGGATCTGGGCCTGGCCCTGGGCGTTCGGCGGCTCGCTGCTCGTTCCTCTCCTGGCCTGGTCCTGCATACCGAAGGAAGACCTTGGGCTGGTGGAGGGGGTCCATACCGCTCTGCTCTTCCTCGCGGCGAGTGCGCTGGCTGGAGGTCTGGTGACCTATGCGGGTCTGGTTGGGATGGCCTTGTCCCTGCCAGGAGACGATTCCAGGGAAAAGAAAGACGATGCGAAGCACGACAACGATCCCAAGGACGAGGACGATCCCAAGCAAGCAGACGATCCCGAGCAAGAGCCGGTCCTGGGGATCGTTCCGGCGCAACCGTCGCCGCGGGCGCGGACCGCCTGGAGAAGCCTCGGCGCCCTGCTCGCCATCGCGGCCATCGGGCTCCTGGCCGGCTCATTCGGGCTGAGCAGCCTGCCTTTCGTCTCGGGCAGCGACCTCGGCACTACACCGTTCAGCGTCGATGCGAAGCCGGGTCTGGGGCCGACCGGCACCTTCCACCTCAAGCTGGCCGCGCCCAGGACGCCAGGCGTCGCGGGGCTGGACGGTCACCTCGCGCCCCGGGCCGCCGCGGTCTTCTTCCCACCGGAGTGGACGGCCTATGCCCGCGGGGTGGGGCCTTTTCAGCAAGGCTCCATCCTCCTCTTGCAGCCTGGAGAGAGGCGATGGCTGGCCTTTCAGTGGGTGGCAGCATCCCGCCCCGGAGCGATCCGGATCGAGCCGGACGGGTCCCTGTCCGGCGGGCTGAGGAGCGATCCGCAGCTCGTGGTGGTCCGCCTTGCCCAGAAGAACGGAACCTGGTCGGGCCGGCTGTCCGGTCTGCAAGATCTCGCCAAGCGCACTCATCCGCTCTACCTAAGGCCGAGCAGAGTCGTCCAGGGAGGCGCCTGGTGCGAGGATGCCGGTCTCATGCTGCGGGTCCCCGGCGCAGGGACTTTCAGCCCCAGCTCGCCGGACTTGCGCTGCCAGGCCAGGCCCACGGCACTCACTTTCGGCTACGAGGCCCTCTGGAACCCGATCGGCGCCGATCCCGAGCTCACCCTGTCCGCCTGGATCCCGGAGGCCGTTCCAGACCGGGAGACCCTGATCAGGGGGGCCACCCTCAGCCCGGACGGCGCACGTGTTGCCATCCTGCTGGCGAAGCCTCCGTCGCAACCGGCGGTTGCCATGGCTCTTCCTCGCGGCCGCTCGGCGGCCGGCTTCGGACGCGAACGCCGCGGGGAAGAGACCGTCCTCTTGTGGTCTGCCGCCGATTCCGACAGCAAGCCACTGCGGCATCCTGCCCGCGTCGACACCGCGGCCTTCAGCGACGACGGCACGCGGCTGCTCACCAGCTCCCAGGACGGTGTTTGGATCTGGAGGATCGACGTCTCCGACCCCTCCCTGCTCTGGCAGCTTGCGGTCAAGGCGGACGCGGCAGTGCTCAGCCCGGACGGCACTCGCGTCGCCACTAACTCGAGAGCCCAGCGCAAACCGGACGAGCGGACACCGAGCAACGATACCCGGGACGAGATCTTGCGCATCTGGAAGGTCGGCGGCGACCCTGACAAGCCCATCGCCGAGTTGCCACACCCCGCCGGGATGGGCTCGTTCGCTTTCAGCCCTGACGGGACATGGATCGCTGGCGCCGGAAGGGACGGCAGCGTCAGGATCTGGAGGGCCGACCGGCCCGGTGTCGAGGAGTTTCTCCGCGCGGACGTGAAGCCAGGGTTCGGGCGGAGCGGCCTGGCATTCAGCCGCGACGGAGCCCGCCTGGCCGCCGTCTGTGACGGCGACAGGGCCGTATGCGTGTGGAACCTCCGCGGCTCCGGCAAGCCGGTGGTCCTCCGTCACCTTGGTACGGTTCAAGGCGTCGCTTTCAGCCCGGATGGGTCGCGCGTCCTGATGACTGACAGCGAGATGGCCTGGCTGAGGAAAGCCGATGGCTCGGACGAACCTATCCCTTTGCGGCATCCGAGAGGGATCCGCATGGCAGTGTTCAGCGGCGATGGGACCCGCCTGACCACGGCAGGCACGGACGGCGCACGCGTCTGGAATCTTGATGGCTCCGGCGAGCCCGCCGGCGAGCCGATCGTCCTGGCACGTCAGTCCGTCCAGGCGGTCGCGCTCAGCCGCGACGGCTCCCGTCTCCTGACCGTTCAGACCGGCGGCGCAGCCGCAGCGGAAGTCTGGGATCTCGCTCATCCTGCGCGGCCGCGCGACGGCGGCGACGTATTCATCTTCCTGCAGGCGAGCTCTAAACCCCAGGCGGAGGCTGAAGAAACCAAGCCCGGGCCGCGCTCCCTCCCGGGCCGGCGGAGGCAATAGGCCAGGCTCGTGTCCCTGGACACCCAGGGCTACGGGCTGAGCGGCCAGAGCCAGCCGAAGGTACCGGCGGTCAGGGCGGCGTAGATGAGGCCGTCGAACATGCTCAGGAGGGTGACGCCCCAGTTGCGCTTGTACCAGATGGAGTTCTGCAGGAGGGCCATGGAGTAGGCGGCAAAGGCGGTGCAACCCACCAGGCGGAAGACCGGACGGTAGTGTTCTGGGCCGGGGGGTATGAAGTGGCCGGCGACATAGGCGGCGAGGATGCTGACCAGGAGGCAGAAGACGAACCACAGGACCAGGCTCGCGCCCATGGAGGGAGGGCCGCTGGGTATCACGGTGATCAAGGCGACCGGCCCCTTGTTCATCTTGTCGATGTACTCGGGCTGCTTCATGGCCGCCATCGACTCGGCGCGGGGCAGGCAGTAGTCGCCCGGCGGGATGTCGAAGGGGCGCAAGGCTGCCATGACCTCGTCCTCGCGCGCCAGGCGGCGGAGGTCGTTGCGGTGATAGCGCAGCACCATGTGGATGATGGAGCTGGCCACGAAAACGAAGACTGCCGAAACCAGGATCGGGAGCCACAGCGACAGGACCGGGACCATGTGCCCTCCTTCCAACGAAAGTAAGGGATGCTGACCAAGTTCGGCGACTGAGGTCTGATTGTAGCAGCCTGCCGGGGAAGGGTCGCTGCCGCGCGGCGGGCGGCGATCGGAGATGTGATGGAATGAGGCCGCCGCGACCTGGCGGCTCTGATCGGACCGGGGCAGGGCAGGCGGCAAGGAGAGCCGGCATGAAGCGGAGCGTTGCGGCGAGGGTCCTGGTCCTTCTCTGGTTGGCGGCTCCCGCCGTGTTCGCGGCGGAGGCGGCCGGGGAGGCGAGGAAGAAGGCCGAGGCGCTGTTCGACCGCTACGTCGCGCTGGAGCGCCGGTTCGACCCCGCGATCGCCGAGCTCTATGCCGACGACGCGCGGATCGAGCACCGCCTGATCAACCCGCCGAACCCGCCCGAGGTGCGTAAATATCCGGCAGCGCAGTATAAAGAGCAGCTGCGCCGGGTCATGCCGCTCGCCAAGCGCCTGAGCGATCTCAGCTACTACACCGCGGTCACCTACAGCCGCGAAGGAGCGCGGGTGCGCATCCGCGCTTCGCGTTATGCCACGCTCAAGAAGTTCGTCAGCCCCGTCGAGCTGCTGGTCGGCCCGGACGCGGCCGGCCACTGGTTGATCTTCGAAGAGCTCGCCGAGGCGCGGCCCTAGGCTTGCGCGATGGCGATCGTCGCGGCGCGGGCGGCCGAGAGCGCGGGCGCGGAAACGGCGCGGGACGCGCGGGCGGAGAGGTTGCGCCGCTGGGAGCGGGCGGCCGCGGTGGGCCTGAGCGTGGCGGTCGTGGTGCTGCACGCGATGCGCCTGCTCTACGCCGGCGGGCTGTGGCGGGACGAGGCGGCGGCGGCGCGGCTGGCGACGCTGCCGTTGCGCGAGGTCTTGACGCTGTTTCAGCACGAGGCCTTCCCGCTGCTCTTTCCCTTCACGCTGCGCGCCTGGTCGCTGCTCACCGGCGGCGGCGACTTGGCCCTGCGTGCCTTCGGCTTGCTCGTCGGGCTGGCAGTTGCCGGCGTCCTGTGGCTGAACGCGTGGACCACGGCGCGCACGCTGCCGCTGCTGTCGCTGGCGCTGCTCGGCTTCTCCGCCCCTTTCCTGGTGTTCGGCGACGCGGTGCGCGGATACGGTCTGGGCAGCGCGTTGATCCTGTTGACCTACGGGTTGCTGGCGAGGATGGTGGCCGAGCCGGAGCGCGGGCCAGAGTGGATCCAGCGAGGACCCACGAAGGCGACTATGGCATTGACTGCCCTGTCAGCGGTCGCCAGCGTGCAGGTCCTGGTGCCCAATGCGGCGCTCCTCCTCGCCCTCTGCGCCAGCGCCGCCGCGGTGGCTGCGATGGCGCCAATGGCCGCGGTGCGCCGGCGCTGGCGCCTGGCGGCATGCGTCGCCGGGTGCGGCGTCGTCGCGGCCCTGTCGCTGCTGCCCTACTGGACGGTGGTGGCCGAGGCCAGGCAGTGGAACCTCATCGCCGCTTACGGCACCGGCCTGGGCCAGATCTGGCGAGTCTTTGCCGCGGCGCTCGGCTTGCGCCTGACGCGCGTCGGCTGGCTGCTGCTCATCGTCCCGGGCCTGGCGGGGGCCGTGGCCGGGTGGCGGTGGGCGGCGGTCGGGCACGGCGGCGGCATGTCACCCGGAGACCCGGCTGGCGGGGGTCCGCAGAGGGCGGCGGGAGAGTCCGCCGCGAGGCTTGACTCCGTTGCTCTCTTCGCGGCGCTGACGATTCCCTGCGCGCTGGCGACCTACAGCGTTCTCCTGAAGACCCTCGGCTATACGCCACGGGCGTGGTATTTCCTGCCGCTCATGGCCGTGTTCGCCAGCGCGCTCGACACCCTCTTCGCCGCGCTCGTCCGCGGCGGCCGCCGGTGGGGGGCCGCCGTGCTGCTGGCCGTAGTGGCGCTGGTGGTTGCGGCGCAGCTCGTGCCGCTGGCGCAGCGCATCGCGGTGCGCCAGACCAAGGCCGACCTGGTGGCCTGGCGGGTGGCGGCGCTGGCCGCGCCGCAGGACCTCGTGGTGGTCAATCCCTGGTATTACGGTGTCAGCTTCAACCGCTATTACAGCGGCCGCACCCGATGGATGACGGTGCCGGATCTCGCCGACCACCGCGTCCACCGCTACGACCTGCTCAAGGTCAGGCTGGCTTCGCCGCGGCCGATCGACGACGTGCTGGCGGCGGCCGCCGGCACGCTCGCCTCCGGCCATCGCGTGTGGCTGGTCGGCGACGCCAGATTCCCGCAGCCCGGCCTGCCCGTGCCGGTGTTGCCGCCGGCGCCCCGCTCGGAGTGGGGGTGGTATGACTTTCCTTATACCGTGAGCTGGTCGCTGCAGCTCGGCTCGTTCCTGCGCGGCCATGCCGCGCAGGCCGCCACGGTCGCGGTGCCCGTGCCCCATGCGGTGAGCGGCTTCGAGGACTTGAAGCTGCTCGTCTTCGCGGGGTGGCGCGCTGAACGGCCCACGACGAAGCTCCCCCTACCCTGAGAGGTGGCGGGGGAGGGCCGCCCATCGGAGGCGCCGGCTCAGCAGCAGATACAGCCGCTGGTGCGGCGGGTGTGGGGCGGGCCGAGACAGCGACACAAGCAAGGCCAGCAGATCGATTGCTTATTTGCATGTCAGCTGTGCGGATGCCGCGCTCCGCCCCGAGGCATGGCAAAGACTTTGCTCTTGGCTCCTGGCATGACGAGATGGAAGATCCCGGAGCCGGTCTTGGAGGTTCTGCGGCGCCGGCCGGTGCAGCTGGGCATCGCGATCGCACTGACCACGGGCTTCGTGCTGCTCGCACTGGCGGGGGTGGCGTGGCGGACCTGCGGGTTCGGAC
Organism: Thermoanaerobaculia bacterium; assembly: GCA_035544895.1. Taxonomy (GTDB): domain Bacteria; phylum Acidobacteriota; class Thermoanaerobaculia; order Multivoradales; family UBA5704; genus JASLEW01. The sequence goes on along the minus strand of DASZZM010000013.1, from coordinate 4,894 downwards.
ACTGTCCGGCGGTGGACCGGCTGACCGCCTATCAGCCCGGCCGCGCGCCGCTGCTGCTCGACCGTAACGGCGAGCCGATCGGCGATCTGGCGCCGGCCGCGGGCGAGCGGGTGAAGCTGCACGACCTGCCGCCCTACGTGCCCGAGGCCTTCCTGGCTGTCGAGGACAAGCGCTTCTACGAGCACGGCGCGCTCGACTGGCGGCGCGTCGGCGGGGCGCTCCTCGCCAACCTGCGCAGCCGCGGCCTCGGACAGGGCTCGAGCACGATCACCATGCAGCTGGCCCGCAACCTCTTCCCGCAGGAGATCCCTGGCGAGGCGAGGACGACGGGACGCAAGCTCCTGGAGATCCGGGTCGCGCAGGACATCGAGGCGCGCTTCAGCAAGCCCGAGATCCTCGAGCTCTACTTGAACCACATCTACTTCGGCAACGGCGCGCGCGGCATCGAGGCCGCGGCGCAGCACTACTTTCACCTTCCGGCGGCGCGCCTGACTCTCGCCCAGGCGGCTCTGCTCGCCGCGCTGCCCAAGGCCCCCAGCCACTATGACCCGCGCCGGCACCCGCGCCTCGCGCTGGCGCGCCGTGACCTGGTGCTGGCGCTCATGGCGGCCCAGAAGCGGGTCGCCAAGGCGGCGGAGGAGGACGCGCGCCGGGAGCCGCTCGGGGTGCGGCCGGTCGACCGGTTCGCCCGCGCCGGACAGTCCGGTGTCGCTCGCTACTTTGCCGACGAGGTGCGGCACGAGCTCGAGGAGCGTTTCGGGGGCGGTCTTTACGGCGAGCCGCTGCGCGTCTGGACGACGCTCGATTTGGCGGCGCAACGTGCCGCGGAGGAAGAGCTCGAGCGCCAGCTGCGCGCCATCGAGAGCGGCGAGCTCGGCCGCTTCACCGGCCCGCGCACCAGGAAGGCGCGGGGAGGGCAGGCCGAGGGGGAAAACGCCGGGCAGGTCTTACAAGGAGTCGTGGTCGTGCTCGACGCCCTCGATGGCGACGTCGTGGCCTGGGTGGGCGGACGCGACTACAGCCAGTCGCAGTTCGACCGCGTGGCGCACGCCCACCGCCAGGCCGGCAGCGCCTGGAAGCCTTTCGTCTACGCGGCGGCCCTGGCTCGCGGCTACGCCCTCAGCCAGCCGCTCGCCGACCAGCCCTTGACCGTCGCGCTGCCCGGCGGCGAGAGGTGGCAGCCGCGCAACTTCGACGGCGAGTTCTCCGGCCAGGTGTCGGTGCGCGAAGCGCTGGCGCAATCGAAGAACGTGCCGACCGTGCGCCTGGCGCAGGAAGTCGGCTACCAGCAGATCGCCGACCTGGCGCGCGCCGCCGGGATCTCTGGCCCGATCCCGACCGTTCCCTCGATGCCGCTCGGTACGCTGGCGGTCTCGCCGCTCGAGCTGACCTCGGCCTACACCGCTTTCGCGGGCCTCGGTATAGGCACCCGCCCGCGCCTGGTGCTGCGGGTCGAACATGCCGGCGGACAGCCGCTGTGGAACGCGCCGCCTGCCGAGCGGCGGCGGGTGCTCGATCCGGCCGTTGCCTTTCTGCTCAACGACGCCTTGCGCGAGGCGCTCGAGCGCGGCAGCGGCGCGCCGGGACGGGAGGCCGGCTTCCAGGGTCCCGCGGCGGGCAAAACCGGCACCAGCACCGGGGGCGACGACGTCTGGTTCATCGGCTACACGCCGCGCCTGGTGGCGGGCGTCTGGATGGGCTTCGATCAGCCGCGGCCGATCGCCAACCTGGCGACCGGCGGGCGGCTGGCGGCGCCGGTGTGGGGACGCCTGATGCGCCGGATCTACGCCGGGCGCCGAGCGCAGGAGGCGTGGCCGGTACCGCCGGACGTCGTGGCGCGCTGGGCGGACCGCGAAACCGGGCTCGTCGTCGCTGCCAACTGTCCGGCCGCCGCGGAGCGCAGCTACCGCGAGTTCTTCGTGGTCGGCCGCGAGCCGATGGCGGTCTGCCCCGGCGAGCAAGGGGAGAAGGCGCCGCAGTACGCTTTCTTCACCAGCCGCCAGGGGTCCGCAGTGCTGCAGCTCCAGCCGGCGCAGGAGCTGGCGGCGGGGCAGGATGAGGAGGCGCGCAGCGCCGCGCGGCTGGAGGCCCGCGAGCAGGAACGGCTGGCGCAGCAGCAGAGCGATGAGGACCGCGCGGTCGCCGCCGAGGAGCAGCGTCTGCGCGACCAGGAGCGGCGGCTGCTGGGCCAGCGAGACAGGCGAGCCGGCGCAGAAGAAAGCGGGGCGCCAGCGGGCAGCGGACCGAACGGGGCCCCGGACGCGTCCTCCGGAGCCAACGAGACGCAGAACGCGGACGACATGACGAGAGCGGCGCCGACGCCGGGCGCGGCCGGTGCGCCGGGCGACGAGACGCAGGAACCGGCCGGCGAGACGTCGGGGGCCGAGACGCAACGCCCCGCCGTGCCGCGGCGCTTGCCGCCGGCGCGACTGCCGCCGGTGCGTCCGCCGCCTGCGTCGGGCAGGGTCCCGGCCGCTCCCCCGGCCGAAGAGACCGGCCGCCCGGGCGTGGACCAAGCCGAAGGAGCGGGCGCACCCGGCGATTCAACCGCGGCCTCGGAGGCGGCGGCGCAAGCCAGTGGATCCGGCCGAGACCGGCGGCGCGGCGAGCCGCGCCAGCAGGAGACCGGGGACCTGCCGCCGGGCGGCGGATTCGGCGGGTCCGCCGCCCGGCGCGCGGCGGCGGAGACCCCTGAGGGCCGCCAGGGAAGCCACTCCGAGAGTGCCGACCTCAACGGCCGCTGGGAGATCGTCAACAGCATCGATACGACGACCTTTCCCGCCTTCCGCGGCCTGCGGCTGAGCTACCACGTGGCGTTGCACCAGCAGGGGACGTCGGTCACCGGCGAGGGCGAGAAATGGGCGGAGAACGGGCGCCAGATCCCCGCCGCCCGGCGCACGCCGATTCACCTCAGCGGCACCATTGCGGGTCGCCGCGTCCTGCTGCATTTCTCCGAGCAAGGAGCCCGCCGCGCCGTGGCCGGCAGCCTCCTCCTGCACGTCTCGCCCGGCGGCAGGACCCTCTCAGGATCCTTCTCGGCCGACGCCGCGTCGACCCGCGGCGGCTCTTCGGCGGTGCGGCTGCCCTAAGAGGAGATTGGGTGCGCCAGGGGAGTGGATCGAGGGGTTGGGGGGGGGATCCGATAGACGCTTTGAGTCGGGCTCGCTCTCTACGTCGCAGCGCCGTTTCGTCCCTCGGGGAATGCTATTTCTTCGGCGTCCTTCTGGAGCTAATCGGCTGGCGGTCGAGCTGCTCGATGAGGCTGACGGCGATGTCGATCACGGCGGCGATCTGGCCGCCGTATTCACAAGTCTTCTTGAGCAGGAGCAGGGCGGCGATCGCCTCGCGCGCCACGCGCAACGCCCGGAAGGTGGCGATCATCTCTTCGGCGAGGTCGCGGATCTCGTGCACCCGCCCCTGCCGCGCCCAGAGCGCGGCCAGGTCGAGTCCGGCGAGCGCCGCGGGATAGACCTGGCCGGTCTCGGCGAAGCCAGCCCGGGTTTCCTGGAGCGCGGCCTCGGCGCGGGGGAAGTCCGCCAGCCCGGCGTGGATGCGACCCTCCAGCCAGCGCAGCCGCAGCATGTCGAGGAGAGAGCCGTGGGCGACGAAGAGCGGGCGGCCGCGCCACAGCAGGCGGCGGGCGCGGCGGTAGCGGCCGAGGTCGACCAGGAACCAGATCATGCTGCGCAGGGTCTGGGCGACGAGCTGCGGGTCGCGCTCGAGATCGAGGAGATCGAGCCCCTGGCGCATGAGCAGGATGGCCTTGCCCGGGGCGCCGTCGACGCCGGCATAGAGGCCGGCGCTGATCAACGCCCTGCCGGCGAGATGCTCGCGCCCCTCTTCGCTGTAGACCCTGTAGACCAGGGTCAGCATCTCCTGGCATTCGGCAAATCGCCGCTGGTGGCCGAGAAGCGAGGCGAGGAGGGTTGCAATCGCGGCGAGAAGCAGCTCGTTGCGAGAGCCCTTGCGCGCCCAGCAGATCGCCCGGTCCATGGCCCGGTTGGCCTGGGCCAGGTCATCGCAGATGCGGTACGCGTTGCCCAGCTCGGCCCAGGCCAGCGCGCGCAGGTCGGCAACCAGCTCGGCGCCGAAGTCCCGCGCGTCGAGTCGATCGGCGGCACGGCGGGCGGTCTTGGCGAAGCGCAGCATCGCCCGCGGATCGTGATGGCGCAAGGCCTGGCTGGCCTCGAGCGGCCCGGCGACCCGGGGCAGCGTGCCCAGCAGCTCGGTCTCGGCGGCGGAAAGCTCCTTCCACCGGCGCTCGCCGGCGAGCAACGAGGTCAGCATCGCCACCGCCTCGCGGCGGGCCGCCAGGATTTCCTTGGCAGGGACCCGGCGTTTCTCGGCCCTACGCCGGGCAGGTACCCGGCGTTTCCCAGTCGAAGGCCGGGCAGGGCCCTGGCGTTTCTCAGTCGAAGGCCGGGTAGAGCCGTCCTCTCGCTTTTCGAGCGCGAGCCCAGCGGGGCCCCGGCCTTCTCTCGTCGCTTCGACGGCGCGGTCCAGGGCGGCGTCGTACTCCGCTTCCGCGATCGCGGCCGTATTGTCATAGCCGAGATGCCGCGAGAGCCGGCGGCTGCAGTCGCCGCAGCCGGCGAGCAAGTGGGCGACGAGCTGGCGCCGCGCCGGGGCCGGCAGCGTGCCGCTGGACAGTCGTTCGAGATCGGCTGCGGAGAAATGGCTGGTCAACGTTCCCCCTCTTGGGTCTGGGATTATGTCATCTCTTGCGAATAAAAGAAAAGCGGTGGTAAGGAGGGGGGGTGCACGACATAGATCTGCTGGGTGGGGGCGTAACGTTACGGCAGGGGAGGAGATCGGGTACTATCTGACAGCCTTAGAAGCTGTCAGATAAGGAGAACCCGATGCCAAAGCGACCAGCGCTCGAGGAGTTGGAGAA
>DASZZM010000012.1:0-43539 GCA_035544895.1 Thermoanaerobaculia bacterium | reverse complement strand
CTCTACACCGGAGGCTCCGATGGCTTCGTCTCCTCCACCACCGCTCCGATTGCTACCGGCCGGAGCGACCAGCTGCCGGGTGGGCTTCGCACCCACTGGAAAGCGCCGCCTTTGCACGGCGCACTGAGAAATGCGGGCTAGCGCAGCGTCGTAGGCAATCCCCTGCGCCAGGAACTCGCCGCGCACCCGCTGCAGCAGGCTGATTGCCTCCTCGACCCGCCCCAGTCCGGCCGCCACCTTCCCCTGCAGCCACAGCACCCGCACCGTTTCCAGTCTCTTGCCCAGCCCCGCCGCCAGCAACCGTACTTCGGGCAGGAGCAGCGCGGCTTGGCCGTGCCGCCCGAGAAGGCAAAGGTTGACCGCCAGGTTCGTGCGCACCACGAAATACCGCCACACGTCCCGCTCGCGATCGATCCGCGACCCCGCCTGTCGCAGCAAGGCGATCGCCTCCTCGTACTTCCCAAGCTCCTCCAGCGTTTTCGCCTTGCCGATCAGCAGCGATGCAGTCTCGCCCCACCGGTCGGCCGCGAGCGCTTGGTCGAAGAGAGCGATGGCCTCTGTCAGGTCGCGCTTCTCTCGCCGCAGCGAGGCCTCGATCTGGAGTATCCGAGCTGCGTTGAGCAGGCCGGGATCAGCGCCCGCCCCGGCCTGCCAGTGGGCGGACGCTGGCGCAAGTGCCTTCTCGGCTCGCGGCAGGTGGCCACCGACGCGCGCCGCATTGGCGAAGTGGAAGAGTGCGTTCCCCACGACGCGCGCCCGCCAACCTTCGCCGCCCTCGACTCTCCTGGCGGCGCGGACGCCAAGCCCGGCGAGCCGCGCCGCCCAGGCCGCGCTGTCGTGCGCCGCCTCGACGCTCTTCTCGCACAGCAGCTCGCACAGCCCGGCCGTCTGGAACTCCGCCGCCTCGCTCACCAGCGCCCTCCTCCCCGCGTGCGACAGGCCCTCGAGCCGCTCCCACAGCGCCGGCGCCTCCCGGCGCTCCACGAGGAACCGGGCCGCCACCGCCAGACGGCCGAGCCTCGCCCGGGCGAAGTCCTCCATCGCCCTCCCCTCCTCGCCCGCCAGGTCGTCGATCGCCGCCCGCAGCCGCTCTCCCGCCGCCGCCTGCCCGCGCCCTTCGCGCGCCAGCCAAGCCGACTCGACCAGCGCCAGCGCGCGGTCGACCACCGCCAGCGGCATCGCCATCGCCGCGAGCAGGCGCTCGAAGACCTCGGAGCGCGGCGCGTACCTGTCGCGCTCGTAATCCGACAGCGCGCCCGCCGGCAGGCCCGCCGCCCGCTCCAGCTCGGCCTGGCTCATCCGCCGCACCTGGCGGAGGATGGTCAGCACCTTGCCCCAGGGCGGCCGCGCTGGCCGGTTACCACCGCCACGCCGCGCCGCCGGTCCGGCAACGCTTTGCGCCGTGGCCTCGGGCGCGCCGGCCGGCGCCGCGGCGGGCTCGGTTGCCGCCCGCGTCAGCCCGGCGCGCGTCAGCTCCTCGAACCACGAGCCGAATTCCGCGGCGGCCGCGGCGACGCGCGCCCGCCGTCCGTCCTCGCCGGCGTCCGGTCCGCCGCTTGCCGCCAGCGCGCGCGCCCAGGCCACGAACGACACCGTGCGTGCGAAGAAGCTCGCACCGAACCCCATCGCCTCGGCGAGGCGGCGCAGCGTCTCCTCCGGGGGCTTCTCTCCACCCCGCTCGTAGCTTTCCAGCGCGGAGAGCTTGACCCCCGCCGCAGCGGCCAGCTCCGGCCGGCTGCAACCGCGGAGCGCCCGCAGGATGACCAGCGCCTCGCTCCACGGCGGATCTGTGGCCTGCGCCATGCCCCCTCCAGGCGACAAAGTACCTTCTGCAAGAACCCGGTGCTCGCCGGCCGGCACGCGGGACAGTTCATGGCACCGCCTGCCAACACCGACAAGGAATCCAGATTTTAAGCGAAGTGGGCACCGCTGTCTTGTCGAATTTGCTGTCGAGGGTTCCTTCCCGTCTCCTGCCGCTGCAAGCTGCTCCCCATGCCGTGGCACCCCGAGCATCCACCACGCATCACGCGCGGAGCCCGCTGATGCACCCCGCCACCAGGGAAGCCCAGATCACCGTCGGCGTCATCGCGCGCTCGCTTCGCGCCTACGTCAACCTGCTCGAAGGCGTGCACGCGGCGCTGCCGCCCGAGCCCAAGAACATCGAGCGGATCCTCGAAGGCTACCTGCCCTACAAGGTCTCCGTGGAAGTCAGGGCGGCCCTGGAGATCTCGTGCAAGGACCTGCGCGACGCCGCCGATCGCCTGGAGCGCGCCGCCCGCATGACCCGCCGCGAGCTGCGCCGCGAATTCACCCCGCGGACGGATGCCCCGCCGAGAGACCCCATCCACGGGCTCGAGGATGCTGGCGGCGAGGAATCATCCTCCTCGTCAGATGGCAGCGGCTCAGAATCCAACGCCGCGGACGGCACCCTGGCTCCGCCCCGGCGCCGCGCCAGACAACGCCGTCGGCCCTCGCGTCGAGGCCAGGCCTAGCGTGACGCCGCACGACCCACCCTCGACACCGATCTCTCGCAGACGCCATGGCCAGCCAGGTCCGCATCGTCAGCACCCCGGGAATCTGCGGCGGCAAGCCGCGCATCGATGGTCATCGCATCCGGGTCATGGACATCGTCGCAGCGCACGAGAGGCTCGGCCTCGCCACCGCCGAGATCGCCGCCGCCTACTCGCTCACTCTTGCCGAGGTCGAGGCCGCCCTCGCCTACTCTGCCGAGCATCCCGAGGAGATCCGGCAAGAGATCGCCCTCGCCCGGCAGCTCGTCGAGGAACTCGCAAGCCAACAACCGAGCCCGCTCCAAGTCAAGCTCGGCCCTCACTTCCGGCTGTGGCTCGATGGTGACCGCCTCGTCCTCCCCGCCGAGCTGCGCGCCCACCTCGGCGTCCCCGACAGCGGACTCCTGATCGCCTACCGCTGGGGCAGCGACGTCGTCGCCCTCGAATCTTCGACTCGGGCAATCGACCGCGTACAGCGGCGGCTCGAGAACCTGGCCGCAGCGGGCGAAGGCCACGCCGACGGGCTGCCCGGCGATCACCGCGCGCCGGCCGGTCGCGAGATCTTCCCCGGCCTGGCTGCGACCCCCAGCCTGAGCGACGAGCTCCTCGCCGAGCGCCATAAGGAAGCCCAGCGCGAGGAGCAAGAGGAGACGCATGGAACCGCTGACGATAACCTCACCCGGGAACGTCGTTAAGGCCGAGGTCGATCGCGCGCGTAGCGTCTTGCGCCAGATTTTCGAGCTCTCAGGGCTCAGCCAGAAAGCGCTCAGCCGACGCCTCGAAGAGCACGCCTGCAGCGGCACCAACCTCTCACGTTTGTTCACCGGCAAGGCCGCTCTCCGGCTCGAGCACATCGTCGGCATCAGCCGCGCGCTCGGCTTTCACCCGCTGGAGTTCTTTCGCATCGTCTTCGAAGAGCCGGAGCATCCCAGTCCGTTTCTCCGCAGGCTCGCCGACCTGATCGCGCCACGCGGGCGGCAACCGACTCCGCTCAGACCATTCGTCGAGCGCGACGAGTTCGAAAAGCTCCTCCGCAAGGTGGCCGAGCTGCCTCGCGTCATCGAGCAGCTTCTGCGGGAGGCGCAAGGCCAGACCCTCGCCCTGCCGATTGTCTCCCGCCATCCACCGCCGCTCGCCGCGCCGAACGCCCCCCCGGCCGCAAACCCTGTCAGAACGGCTCAGGGGCGAAACCGGTGAACCAATCCCAAGATGGTGCGCTCGCAGGCCGCGAGGCCCGCTGCATCCGGCGCCCCGGTTCCGGCGAGAGGGTCTGAATGCTCTCCTTCGCGCATCAAGAGGCTCGCGAGGCCCTGTCCGATCTGAGCATCGATCAACGCGCTGCCGTACTGCACCTTCTTGCCTGCCCCGACTGTCAGCGGCTTGCCGAGGAGATCTTGCTCGACAAGCCGATGCTTTCGCCGGCCGATGGCAGCGAGGACGCGCCTGACCGGCAACACGCGACGACACGGCGGGCACGCGACGAGTCGCTCCTCGCGGCCCTCGTCCAGGGATGGCGCGAAGCCGAGAGCCTGGTGGCGAGGCTCCTCAGCTTGCCTCCGGCGCAGCGCCTCCGAGCGGTCCAGCAGGAGGCCGAGCTCCACCAGCCCATCGTCGCCGAGCTGCTGCGCGAGGCTGCCGAGGAAGCCCTGGGCGATCCGCTGCGCTGCGAGGACCTCGCGCACCTGGCCCTGCTGGTAGCCAAGGCCCTGCCCGCGCATCCTCCCGGCACCGCGGAACGGTCCCGGTTGCGGGCCTTCTGCCTGGTCGGCGAGGCGCGCCGGCGCCGCGGCGACCGGACCGGGGCCGAGGAGGCCTTTCGCCAGGCCGCCCTCACCGATGGTCCGCTGTACGGCGACGAGCGCGGCGCCCTTTGCGCGGGCTTGGCCAAGCTGCGCTGGGATGAAGGGAGGCTCGATGAGGCGGCTGCCCTGCTCGCGCGAGCGGCCGACGTCTTCGGCGGCAACCGCCAATGGCACGACCAGGCCGTCTGCCGCGCCTGGCTCGGCGGCCTCCTGCTCGAAGCCTGCGAGCCCGAGCGGGCGGTTGCGCCGCTCTCCCTCGCCTGGGGCCGCGCCGACGTTGCCCTGCCGCCAGCCCTGGCGCAGCGCGCTACCCTGGGCCTCGCCTACTGCGAAGCCGCCCTGGGACGCCACGAGCGCGCCAGCGACCTGCTCGCGGCCGCCCGGGACTGCCAGGATGGCGGAATGGGGGCGGGAGAAGAGCTGGCCTCGACCTGGTGGCGGGCCAGGATCGCGGCCCGCGCCGGGAGCCTGGCGGCGGCAGAAGACGCCCTTGCGGCGGTCCTCGGCCGGCTCCTCGCCCAGGGGAGCTTGCGCGAGGCCGCCACCGCATCGCTCGACCTTGCCCTGGTCCGTGTCCAAGCATGCCGGCCGCGTGCCAACGCCGACCTGGGTCACCAGCTCTTCCACGCCTTCGGGGGTGAGGCGGCGCGCCTAGCCGTGGGCTTCGAGATGCTGGCGCAGCTGCCGGCCGAGGAGTTCGAGCTGGCAGCCGATCTGCTGCGCGGCCAGATCCTCAGGCTGCGAATCGCGAAACGGGCGCGCCGGGACCTGGTGCCCAAGGTCATCGACCTGGCCGAGCTACGCGAGAGGCCGCTGCCGACACTGGCGGCCGAGGCCACCGAGAGCGAGCGATCTGGTGGAAAGGAGAAGGCCGAAGCAGGCGCCGACGGGCCCAGCGGCACCGCGCCGAGCGGAGGTTCACACCCGCAAGCCGAGAACGAGCCGGGCGCGGCCGGTACCGGCCGTGGAGCGCGGTGATGGAACATCCCGACGGCGACGCGCTCGTCGACCTGTTCAGGGCCCTGCCCGAAGCGCAGGCCAGGATCTTCGAACACCTCTTCCGTTGCCAGTACTGCCGCAATGTGGTCGCGCGCATCATCGCCGCGGGCGACGTGGAAGAACCCTCGCCGCGGGAAGATTGCCTGCCTCCTCCAACGCGTCTGCAGAGCGCGGTGCTTCGCCGTCTCGGCGCACCCACGGTGCGATGGGGGCGCTGGTGGGTCGCGCGTCAGCACCTTTGGCGAAGCCAAGTGCTGGCGTGTGACCCACCATCGCCCCCCCCCGCGACACACAGTCCTGCACGTGCATCCCCCGATGCGCCCAGATCGTAGCTCAGCGGCAGCCATCCACCACCCCACGCCGCTTCAGGGGCGCGGTCCCGGAGGGGATGGTTCCCACTCGGCTGCGAGGTCTTCGTCTTCTTCGATGCGGAGGCGGACGAGGCCGAGGCTGGGAGGGGAGGGCGCCGGCAAGCTGGTCGTGGACCCCTGTCCGACGGCCTCTCTCGGAGTAATCGCGAGCGTCAGGTTCCCGGGCCGCGGCAAGTTCAAGATTTGACTTTCAATCCGCCGCGGATATTCTATCTATGTGATCGAGCGGCTCTTACAGGCCCGCCTTCTCGAGCTTGCGACGCGCTACCCGGTCCTCACGCTGACCGGGCCGCGCCAGTCCGGCAAGACCACGCTGAGCCGGATGGCTTTCCCCGATCTGCCGTATGCCTCGCTCGAGAATCCGGCGCAGAGGGAGCTCGCCCACGACGACCCCATCGCTTTCCTCGGCCGCTATCGCGACGGTGCCATCATCGACGAGGTACAGCGGGTGCCACAGCTCTTCTCCTACCTCCAAGGACTGGTGGACGAGGATCCCCGGCCTGGCCGCTTCCTGCTCACGGGCTCCCAGAACCTGGCTCTGATCGGCGCGGTGACTCAGTCCCTCGCCGGACGCACCACCCTGACGGAGCTGCTGCCCCTGTCGTTGGAGGAGATCCGCCGGTTTCCCGAGCCGCCGGCCGAGCTCGACACCATCCTGTGGCAAGGCGGCTACCCCCGGATCTATGAACGACGTCTACCGGCGCAGGAATGGCTTGCCGACTACACCGCGACCTATGTCGAGCGGGACGTGCGGCAGCTCATCCGAGTCGGCGATCTCCTCCTCTTTCAGACCTTCCTGCGACTCTGTGCCAGCCGCACCAGCCAGATCCTGAACCTGTCGTCGCTGGCCAACGACTGCGGCGTCTCCCAGCCCACCGCGCGTTCGTGGCTGTCGGTGCTGGAGGCAAGCTACATCGTCTTCCGGCTGCCAGCCTTCTCTGTCAATCTCGGCAAGCGACTCATCAAGGCGCCCAAGCTCTACTTCTATGACACCGGCCTCGCGGCCAGTCTCCTCAACATCGAAAATCAAGCTCAGCTTCCCACCCATCCCCTGCGTGGCGCACTGTTCGAGACCTGGGTCGCCGCGGAGATCGCCAAGTCCCACCTCCACCGCGGTCGACGACCGCGCCTGTCCTTCTACCGCGACCGCCGAGGACTCGAGATCGATCTGATCCTGGAAAGAGGCGCCGACGTCGTGCTGGTCGAGATCAAGGCCGCCCAGACCCCTTCCGGCCAGGCGCTCTCGGCCTTCGCACGATTCGACGAGGCCCTCGCCGGCAGGCAGGCGCAACGGATCGCGGATCGAATCTTGGTCTACGCCGGCAACGAAACGCAGGAGCGCGGCCAGGGCACGATTCTCTCCTGGCGCGACCTGGACACCTACGACTGGGCGGGAGCTGGAGCTCGAGCGCGATCCGGGCGCTGATCCGTTGTTCGATGGGCGCGTTGGGGGATGCAGTCGCAGGGCCGTGTGTCGCGAGTGGGGCGCTGGTGGATGCGGCGCTAGGTGCCCCTCGTCCAGTCCATCCATAGGCGCTCCTTTTCGCCGGCCCTACCAACTCAAGTAGCGCTCGCTCATCCTGGGCGGGCGGGTTGACCGCGCACCTCTCTCCAGCGGTTCGGCATCCCGAGAGCCCACCCCGCTCGGCTCGCTGCAGCCGCAGCACCCACGGTGTCCCCACTCGCGACACACAGTCCTGCCCGTGCATCCCCCTCGTAGGCCCAGCGACACCTACCCGGCCGCCCCGCCCTTCAGGCGCGCGGTCCCGGGGGGGATGGTTCCCACTCGGCCGCGAGGTCTTCGTCTTCTTCGATGCGGAGGCGGACGAGGTCGAGGCCGGCAGGGAGTGCGCCGGCGAGCTGGTCGTGGACCCAGCGCACGAGGGCCTCACTCGAGGGGATGGAGCCGCCGCTCGCGAACTCGGGGAGGGCGGAATTGAGGTGCTGGTGGTCGAGGCGGTCGAGGATGCGACCGGCCACTAGGGCGTCGAGTTGCGCAAGGTCGACCACGAAACCGGTCAAGGGATCGACGGGACCGCTGACGGTGACGAACAGACGGTAGTTGTGGCCGTGCCCGGGCAGGTTCGCGCACTTGCCGAAGCGGGCGCGGTTCTCCTCCTCGCTCCACTCGGGCCGGCGGTAGAGGTGGCTGGCGCTGAAGCGATAGCGCCGCTCGAGCCGCACGCTCATCGGCTCCCCTCCCCCGCCGTCCGGGTGGCAAGAAGGCAACGGCCGGACGATGTCGTCGCTGGCTCCATATAATGCGTCCGTGCGCGTGCGGTTCCGGCTCAGCCGCTACATCTTGTCGGAGATCATCGGTCCGCTCGGGTTGGGATTTCTAGTCTATACCTTCATCCTCCTGCTCAGGTTCCTCTTCCAGTCGGCAGAGATGATCATCCGCCGCGGGCTTGCCGCGTCGGTCGTGGGGAAGCTCCTGCTGGTGAGCCTGCCCAACATCGTCGTGCTGACCCTGCCGATGGCGCTCCTGTTCGGCATCCTGATCGCGGTCGGCCGGCTCTCCTCGGACAGCGAGCTCGTCGCCATGCGCTCGTGCGGCATCAGCCTGCTCCTGCTCTCCCGGCCCATCCTGCTGCTCTCCGCGATTTTCACCGTGCTCAACACCCTGCTCATGATCTACGCCTTGCCGTGGGGCAACCATGCCTTGCAGCAGCTGCGGATCGACATCCTCACCCAGACCATGTCGCAGCAGGTCGAACCGCGCGTCTTCTACCAGGAATGGGTGGGCAAGACCGTCTACGTCTTCGAGGCTCCGCCGCCGGGCAATCGCTGGAAGGGCGTCTTCCTCGCCGAGTCGGCCCCCAACAACCCCGTCACGCAGATCACCATCGCCGACTGGGGTGAGGTCAAGGTCGAGGGTGGGGAGCGCGTGGTGCTCCATCTCGTCGAGGCCAGCCGCCACACGGTCGACCTGCGCAGCCCCCTCCGCTATGAAATCAGCCGCCACAAGGAGCTCGACCTGGTGCTCGAAGACCAGTTCACCAGCGACCAGAGAGCCCGGATGTCGGTCTCCAAGGGAGTCCGCGAGCTGACCCTGCCCGAGCTTCGCAGGCTCGTCGCGGACCGCGCGGCATCCGCCGAGCAGCGCAGCCTCGCCGAGGTCGAGATCCACAAGAAGTTCTCGATCCCGTTCGCTTGCATGGTGTTCGGCCTCTTCGCCCTGCCGCTCGGCATCAACAACCGGCGCGGCGGCAAGGCCTCGGGTTTTGCCATCTCGATCGCCGTGATCATCGTCTACTACGTGCTGCTCAACAATGGAGAAGAGGCCGCCCGGTTCGGCAAGATCCCCGGATGGCTGGCGATGTGGGCGCCGAACCTGCTCCTGGGGGCGGGTGGCCTTTTCCTCCTGATGCGCCGCAACCGCGATCAGCCCCTGCTGCTCGGCCGCCTCGACCGCTGGCTGAGGACGGACGTGTGGAAGCGGCTGCGCTGGGCCAAGCGGCGGGTCAGGCGAGTCGAGCGGCATCTCGAACGGAGGCAGCAGCAGAGGGCGGAGGCAGCCGGTCCGCGGCTGTTGCTTCGCTTCCCGCGGCCGCGCCTTCTCGTCCCCAACCTCCTCGACCGCTACGTCGGCGCGCTGTTCTCCCGGGTGCTGCTCATCGTGCTCCTCTCGGGGATGTCTCTCTTCATCATCTTCGACCTGAACGAGTTGATCGACAATATCTTGAAGAACCACACTCCATTCTCGGTTGTCCTTCAGTATTATAAGTATCTTTCACTCCAGATCTTCTACGAGATCTCCCCCATCGTCGTCCTGGTCAGCACCCTGATCACGTTCATCCTGCTCTCCCGCACCAACGAGATCACCGCCGTCAAGGCGCTGGGCATGAGCCTGTACAGGCTGGCCATGCCGGCGCTGGCCGCGGCGCTTCTCATCACGATCTTCTGCGGCCTCCTCGAGCAGCGTGTGCTGCCGGCGGCCAACGAGAAGGTGGCCCAGGCCAAGGACCGTATCCAGGGCAGGCAGGTGGCGCGCACTTACCGCCGCTCGGACCGCCAATGGCTGTTCGGCCAGGGCCGCTATATCTACAACTATCTGAACTACGACCGCGGCCGGAAGATGCTTCAACGCTTGCAGGTGTTCGATTTTGACGACGCCCACCACTTGAAGCAGCGCTTGTATGCCGAGACCGCCCACTACATCGGCGACGTCTGGGTGTTCTCGAGCGGCTGGGCCCGCTCCTTCGATGGCGTCGAGGTCAACCGCTTCGACCGTTTCGAGGAGCCCAAGATCGTCCGCTACCCGGAGACCCCCAGCTATTTCGATTCGGAGATCCGGCCTCCCGACCAGATGGGCTACTCCGAGCTCAAGGAGTACATCAAGGAGCTGAAGGAGAGCGGCCAGCCGGCCCCCGAGCTACAAGTGAGCTTATACGAGAAGATCGCCTTCCCGGTCATCTCTTTCGTGATGGCCCTGGTCGCCCTCCCCTTCGCCTTCCGCATCGGGCGCCAGGGCGCCCTCTACGGCGTCGGCCTCTCCGTCGTTCTCGGCATCGTCTTCATGTCCGTCTACGCCTTCTTCACCAAGCTAGGCGAGACCGGCGCCCTCCCTCCCCTCCTCGCCGTCTGGAGCCCAGGCACCCTCTTCGCCATCCTCTCCATCTACCTCTTCCTCGGCGTCCGCACCTGACTGACAGCCTGCTGCCAGAGCTGGCCCGCCCCTACCCCGACGGGCGTTCAAGGCGGCGTGCAGCACCGTGTGTTGCAGTGGGGACGCCGGTAGGGCGTGCGTCAGCACTTGGCGTCCGCCAAAGGTGCTGACGCGCGCCCTACCGGCGTCCCCTGCGCACCGTGAGCGCTGCGACCGGCCAAAGCATGGCGGGATCTGCGGGATGCCGGAGCCGAGAGAAAGAAAGCGGGGCATCTGCCCGGCTAAGCAGCCTCACCGGCAGCGATAGGGCCTTTCTTCTAGGTAGGCAGTTGGGGGCAGGCCCACCAAGCACCGGGTGGGTGGGAGAAATCCGCTGCTCTCCCCCACCGGTCCAGCAGCCCCGGCTGGCCGTGCGCCAGTCTTATTTGGCGCGGTGCTGCCTTCACACCTCCCCCATCCTGTTCCGACGAGCGCCAAAAGACTGGCGCACGGCCAACCGGGGCGTGCACGCGCCCGCCTCCTACGAGAGGCGCGGTTCCTGGGAAGTGCGAAATTGCAAGGAGGGGTTGTTGCGCGCCCGTTTGAGGAAGGTGGCGACCTCGTGGACCAGTGCGAGCTCGGCCTGCTCCATCTCCGCCGCGCTGTGGAAGACCAGGAGGGCGGCCATGGCCTCGCGATGGATCTGGCGGGACTGGAAGATGGCCAGCGACTCGGCGGCCAGCTGCCGCAGCTCCCCGGCGCGACCCTGGAGCGCGTAGACCGAGGCGAGGTCCAGCGCGGCGAGCGCCGCGTCGTAGTCTTGGCCGAGCTCGACCGACGCATCTCGCACTTCGCGGAACGCCGCCTCGGCCTGCTCCGTCCGCTGCATCCCCATCGCGACCGTACCCTCGAGCCAGCGCAGATTCACCAGGCTCCTGCGGTCGCCGAGCTTCAGGTACTGCGGCCGGGTATGGAACAGGAGAGCAAAGGCTTCGCGCGCCCGCCCGCTCTCGGTCAGCGCCAGGATCAGGCTGTGGCGAATGCCGACGAAAAGGCGGGGGTCCTCGTTGGGATCGAGGAGGTCGAGAGCGCTCCGTAGCAGCTTCACCTGGGAGTCGGTATTTCCGGCATCGGCGTAGACCACTGCCTTTTGATAGAAAGCGCGGCCGAGGAGGTTCCACTGCCCGAGCTTGCGATAGATAGCGATGACCCGATCGAGGAGCCGGCAGGCTTCCACGTACTGGAGCTGGCGGCGTCGCAGCGAAGCTTTCAGATCGAGGACGCGCGCCACGTCCAGAGCATTGATCCGCGGGTCCTCGGCCAGCAGGGAGTCGGCGACCGCGAAGGCGCACTCCGCTTCGGTGTAGTCGGCCCTGATCCGCAGAGCATTGCCCAGCTGCGCCCAAGCGCGAGCCTGCAGGCTGTGCAGCATCTCGCCGCCGCCGCAGCTCTCCGCCGAGAGCGCGCTGGCCACGCTCACCGCCAAACGCGCCAGCTCCAGGGCCCGCCCCGGATCATTGAACCCTTCCTCATGGCTTTCGGCAAGCAGGCATTCGCAGACCGTACGGTCACGAAAGCGGACACTGTTGGCGACCAGCAGGGTCTGCCTCGTCGGCAGGTAGGCCATCAACTCCGCGAAAAGCTCGCGCCCGCGCGCCTGCTCCTCCGCCAGCCTCGTCTCCTGGGCGAGCACTCGCGCGAAGACACGATCAAGGACGGCGTCGTAAGCTTTGTCGTCCGGCCGCTCGCAGCCCGAAGCCACGGCCGCGCCACTTCCATGCGCCGGGACGGCGGTCGGGCGGGGCATCTGACCGGCCGGGTCCCTGCCCGGCCTCGAGTGACCGGCCGGGGCCCTGCCCGGCCTCGAGTGACCGGCCGGGTCGCTGCCCGGCCTTGGGCCGTGTCTTGGCTTCCTCGCCGAGGCCTGGCCGAAAGTCGCCACCGCGGCAGGCCGAGCCTGGCCGGTCTCGTGCAGAGGACGCCTTTCGCGGGGCGACGACCAGAGTTCCTGAGTGAAGTTGCCGCAACGGGGGCAGCGCCCGAGAAGATGACGCAGAACCTCGCGCATCTCGGGGAGTGGCAGCTTCCCGAGCATGAACTGCTCGAGCGATTCCCGGGACGGATGAGCCCGAGCGTCGTCAGGCATCGCCTTTTTTCCGGTCGAGCTTCTTGTCGAAGCTGGTTTCGGCGAGCAGCCGGGTCAGGGCAGCCACGCAGCGGGTGGTGACCTTGCTGATGCTGGCCGGGCTGTAGCCCAACCTTTCGGCAAGCTCCAAGGAAGAGTACCCCTGCCGGTAGCGCAGTCTGAGGAGATTGCGGCAGCGTGCCGGCAGCTGCTCCATGGCGCTGGCCAGATCGCGCCGCAGGTCTGTCTCTTCTTGCTCCGGCGCCATGGGCTCGGCCATGCACTCGAGAACGGCGGCGTCGACGGCGTCGTAGAGCTTGCGGCGGTAATCCCGCCAGTACAGCAGGCACTTGTTGCGAACGGTTCCGATCAGCCAGGCTTCAGGATCGCGAATACCCTGCCGCTGGTAGACCAGCGCGAGGAGCGCCTGCTGCATGATGTCCTCGGTGTCTTGCAGCGGGATGCGGTAGCGGGCAAACAGCGCTCGCAGGCGAGGCTTGACCAGCCCCAGAAACTCCTCCAGGGAGGTGTGGGCCTGCGTGGGGTCCAAGGCGCTCATCTCGACTTCGCGGAGTTTTAGCCTTGGACACACTACCACCAAAGCTGGACTCTGTCCAGCGTTGCGGATCGCTACCCGCGGTGTGCCGCCGCCCTCTTCAGCATCCTGGCCGCGGGCGAGATCGCGGCCGGCTCACTTAATGCCGTTCAAGTCAATTTGAGGGGCGCTTTTGGCGAACATCTGGCCAAGGAGCCGCCAGAGGGCGCCGGCCCCCTGTTCGATGGCCGCGGAGAGGGAGAAGGTGGACTCCCCCCTCTCGCGGCCCTGCCAGCCTGCTGCATTCAGGCTGGCGGCAGGCAGCAGGAGGGCGGTCAAGACCAGGGCAACCACGATGCGACGCGAGCCGAGACGTACCATGTGCGATCTCCTTCCCCACGAGTCCACCGGCGCTCAGGACGCCGGGGCATAGGAACTTTCTCTAGAGAGAGGTTTCCGCTGACCCCCTCCCCGAGACATTCTCGGGTCTTCAAAGTCCGCGACAGGTCTTGCCCGCCGGGCGCGAGAAGCCGGCCATGCCGTACAACCATTTGGAGCCCTCCCCTGAGACTCGAGTCCCTTCGCCATGGCAGCGGCACCAGGGCTGGCTGAAGGGGTCTAGTCCCGGTTGGACCCCGCGGGTTGCAGGGCCTCGCGAGCTTCCACGGCTTCGCCGTCTTCGGGGTCCTGCGTGGGCGGGTGCTCCGCATCGAGGGGCTCTTGCGCTAAGAGAGGTCGGGTCTGCGGCGGACGCGGCTGGAAGCGGGCGCCGAGCAAGCGCTCTGACAGGGCGGCGAGGCAGCGATGGGTGACTTTGCGGATGCTCGACTGCCGGTAGCCGGTGAGCTCCGCGGCCTCGGCAGTGCTGCAACCGAGCCCATAGCGCAAGCGCAGCACGGAACGGCAGCGATCCGGCAGCTGGGCGAGCAGCGTATCGAGGTCGGCTCGCAGGTCCGACCGCTCCTGGTCGGGAGTCTCCACTTCCGCAAGCAGCTCCAAAATGGTGGTGTCGACCAGGTCCCAGAGCCGGGTGCGGTGCTTGCGCCAGTAGATGATGCAGCGATTGGCGAGGGTGGCCAGCAGCCACGCTTCCGGGTTGCGGATGCTGCCGGACTTCGAGACCATGATGAGGAAGGTCTCTTGCAGCAGGTCGTCCGCGTCCTGGAGGGGGATGCGGTAACGCCATAGAACTCGTTTCAGCTTGGGCTCGACGTGCTGCAGGATCTGCTCTAGAGACGGTTCTTCCAGGGGTGGGAATTGGCAGCTCATAGCGGCAGTCAAATGTATCTATGACAAGGAATCTATCAACATTCTCCCACCCTGTCTAGCCCGCGCCGGCGTCCTCCGGCGTCCTCCGGGTGGCAGGAGCGTGACATCGCTCCGGCGCCGGCGCCGGGCTGGCCCGGCAGGACACTAAGGTCTTCGTTCGAAGCCGATGGCCAGAAGCTGCCGCGTCAGGGCAGCCAGGCAGCGGTTGGTGACCTTGCGGATGCTCGACGTGCGATAGCCCATCTGCTCGGCAACCTCGGTCGGGCCGTAGCCGAGCCCGTAGCGCAGCTTGAGGAGCGAGCGGCAGCGCAAGGAGAGGCGCGAGAGCACGCGGTCGAGGTCGAAGGTAAGCTCCGACTTCTCCTGCGCAGGCGCTTGCGGGGCGGACATCAGCTCGAGGATCGCCGTGTCGACCGCCTCGCAGAGGCTGCCCCGGCGTTTTCGCCAGTACATGATGCATTTCTTCTTGACCGTCCCCACCAGCCAGTTCTCGGGGCTGCGGATCTTGTCCCACTTGTACAGCAGCGTGAGCTGCGCGTCCTGCAGGATGTCCTCGGCGTCCTCCGGAGGCACTTCGAAGTTGCGCAGCACACGCTCCAGCCTCGGCCGAGAGCTGCGCAGCAAGTTGTTCAGCGATTCCCGCAGTTCAGGATGGTCCAGAGTCGCCATAGAACCCAAGGGCTTACGATTGACCCGGGTAGGCTAACACCCAGGTCGCCACCTGTCCAGCGAAAACGCACAGATGGCTCCGAGGCCCCGAGCTCCATGTGGTGCGCCTGCCGCACCGAGCGGCCCAGGTCAAAAAAGAGGCATGCGCAGCGCCGTTTTTGTCCTAAGTGCCTTCCTCCCAAGAGTTGAGGTATCGCTCCTGCTCCGGGGTCAGGACCTGGAGGGGGATGCCCATGGACTCGAGCTTGAGGCGCGCCACTTCGCGGTCGAGCTCGGCGGGGATACGGTGCACCGCGATGGCAAGGGGCTCCTTGGCCTGGGCGATCATCTCGGCGGCCAGAGCCTGGTTGGCGAAGCTCATATCCATCACCGCTGCCGGGTGTCCCTCGGCGGCGGCCAGGTTGATCAGCCGGCCTTCGGCCAGGACGTAGACCCTGCGCCCCGGCTCGAGCTCGTACTCCTGGACGAAGGGGCGCACCAGGCGGGTGGAGCCAGCCAGGGCACGCAAGGCCGGCAGGTCGAGCTCGACGTCGAAGTGGCCGCTGTTGCAGACGATCGCGCCGTCCTTCATCTGCGCGAAATGCTGCTTGCCGATGACATGCTTGTTTCCGGTCACGGTGATGAAGATGTCGCCGATCGTGGCGGCCTGCGCCATCGAGGTCACACGGTAGCCGTCCATCACCGCCTCGAGGGCCCGCACCGGGTCGACCTCGACCACGATCACGTTGGCGCCCAGGCCGTCGGCACGCGAGGCGACGCCGCGGCCGCACCAGCCGTAGCCGACCACGACCAGGTTCTTGCCCGCGATCAGGACGTTGGTCGCGCGGATGACGCCGTCGAGCGTGCTTTGCCCGGTGCCGTAGCGGTTGTCGAAGAGATGCTTGGTATCGGATTCGTTGACCGCGATGATCGGCAGCTTGAGCGCGCCGTCCCGCGCCATGGCGCGCAGCCGGATGAC
Source organism: Thermoanaerobaculia bacterium (assembly GCA_035544895.1). Classification (GTDB taxonomy): domain Bacteria; phylum Acidobacteriota; class Thermoanaerobaculia; order Multivoradales; family UBA5704; genus JASLEW01. The sequence goes on along the minus strand of DASZZM010000012.1, from coordinate 27,713 downwards.
ACCAGTGGTCGTTTCCTCGGTGCCGCCGCGGATGTTCGGCAGCAGGTCGCTGCGCTCCTTGTGCAGCATCGAGACCAGGTCCGCCCCATCATCCATGGTGACGTGGGGCCGAGTGTCGAGAACCGCGTTGAGGTGGCTGTAGTAGGTCTGGTGATCCTCGCCCTTGCGTGCGAAGACCGCAATGCCATCGTGCTCGCACATGCTGGCCGCCACCTCGTCTTGCGTGGAGAGCGGGTTGCTGGCGCAGAGCGCGACCTCGGCGCCGCCGCTTTGCAGGGTGCGCATCAGGTTGGCGGTCTCGCTGGTGACATGGAGGCATGCGCCGATACGCACGCCGGCCAGGGGTTTTTGCTCGGCAAAGCGCTTGCGGATGCTGGCCAGCACCGGCATCTCCAGGCCGGCCCACTCGATGCGCAGCTTGCCGGCTCCGGCCAGGCGGATATCGGTCACATCGGAAGGAAGGGTCGTCGTCATTGCGGCTCCAATCTAGAACGAACTAGAACGAATCTCGTTGGTCCGTGAGGGGGAGGGGGCGTCCCCTTCCCCCCCGGAGGGGTGGGAAGGGGATCGAGGGGTTGGGGGGGCGATCCAATAGATGCTTCGAGTAGTCCTCCGCCACCACATCGCAGCGCCGCTCTATCCCTTGGGATCGGTACATCGGGTGTGGACTAGGTGCTGACGGCCAGCGACGGGACCCCGTCGAGCCCGGCCGCGGCGCGCAGGCCCGCGGCGCGCGCCGTGTCTTCCCAGGTGAAGTCCCGCTCGTCGCGCCCGAAGTGTCCGTAGGCGGCGGTCTGGCGGTAGATAGGTCGCCGCAGATCGAGGAAGCGGATGATTTCTCCGGGGCTCATGGGGAAATGCTCGCGCACCAGGGCCTCGATGCGCCGGTCGCCGATCAGGCCCGTACCCAGGGTATCGACGTGGACCGATACCGGCTCGGCCACCCCGATGGCATAGGCAATCTGCACCTCGACGCGGCTCGCAATCCCGGCCGCGACCAGGTTCTTGGCGATGTGGCGGGCCATGTAGCAGGCCGAGCGGTCGACCTTGGTCGGGTCCTTGCCCGAGAAGGCGCCGCCGCCGTGCCGGCCGGCGCCGCCGTAGGTATCGACGATGATCTTGCGGCCGGTAAGCCCGCAGTCGCCTTGCGGGCCGCCGATGACGAAGCGGCCGGTCGGATTGATGTGGAAGACGGTGCGATGGTCGAGCAGGCTGGGCGGGACTACCGCGCGCACGACCTTCTCGGTTACCGAGTGCCTGATCTCGTCGGTCGAAACGTCGGGGTCGTGCTGAGCGGAAATCACAACGGTGTGGACGCGGGCCGGGCGATCGCCTTCATACTCCACCGTCACCTGGCTCTTGCCGTCGGGGCGCAACCACTTGATCTCGCCCGTCCGCCGCGCCTCGGCGAGCCGCCGGGTGAGCCGGTGCGCCAGGGTGATCGGCAGCGGCATCAGGGTCGAGGTCTCGCGGCACGCGTAGCCGAACATCATGCCCTGGTCGCCCGCCCCTCCGGTGTTGACCCCCTGCGCGATGTCCGGAGATTGCGGATCGATCGCCGAGAGCACCGCGCAGGTCGAACCGTCGAAGCCGTAGTCGGTGCGGGTGTAGCCGATCTCGCGGATGACGCGCCGCGCCACCTCGGCAAAGTCCACGTAGGCCTGGGTGGTGATCTCGCCGGCCAGCATCACCATGCCCGTGGTCACCAGGGTCTCGCAGGCCACGCGCCCGGTCGGGTCCTGCCGGAGGACCTCGTCCAGGATGGCGTCCGAGATCTGGTCGGCCATCTTGTCCGGGTGGCCTTCGGTCACCGACTCGGAGGTAAACAGGTGGGCTTCCGGTTGGCTCATCGTCACACCTCTGACCTGGCGCCTCGCGCGTTCAACCTCTTGGGCAGCCTACACAGGAGTAGTGGACTCGCCGCGTCGGACTCGAGTGAGAAAAGGGCTGAAAGACCCCGCTTCGACCACCGGCGATGGTAGCAAGTCCACGAAGGGCGGTCAACGTGGCTTGCCGCCAACGGGAGGGTGGGGGGCGGGGGGTCCGCTGGCCGAGCGCTCAGCGGAGCGGGCGGCTTTCCAGGATGCCGTAGAAGAGGGTGGAGATGGCGTGGAGGGTCGAGGTGGCGATCGCCTGGCGGCGGGTCTCGAGGCGGCCGGTCAAAGAGCTGATCATCCCTCCGCTCTTGCGGGTGCCGGGGACGGCGAGGGGGACCTGGTCGCTCGACAGGCCGGCGACGATGCGGTCGGGAATCTGGATGGAGCCGCTCGAGCCCCAGGCCTCGCCGAGGAGGCCGCGCACCACTGCCCAGTTGCGCACGAAATAGCAGATCTTGCCGTCGAGCTCGAGGGAATGCAGGCCGCCCTCGGTGGCGACATAGAAGTGATAGGCGCCGGCCAGCGTTTTCTCGAGCTCGAGCACCCGCTGGCGAGCCAGCTGCAGCATTTCCTGGTCGGAGATCGGCAGTCCGAGCGGCGGCGCCTGCTGCGCGTTCTGCGGCACCACGGCCACCGAGATCGTTCGGTCGAGGCCGTCATGGAAGAAGCGCAGGAAGCCGTCGCGCACGCCGAGCAGGCTGTCGGAGGTGGTCCCGGCGACCGCGACTTCCACGCCGGTTTGGAGCCGCTGCCAGAAGTTCTTAAGATCGGAGACCATGATCGCGAGCCGGCACAATCGGACGTTCAAGGATATTCGCCGAATCCGGCGAAGTAAAGGCGCCGCGGCACTGCTCGAAGGGCCCCACCTGGTCGCCGAGGCGCTGTCGTGCGGACTCGCGCTGGAGCGCGTGCTGGCCACTCCGGAGTACCTGGCCTCCGCCGCCGGCGGCGAGCTCGTCCGCGGCCTGTCGGTCCCGCCGCTGGCGGTCGCGCCGGAGCTCTTGGCCGAGCTCGCCGACGCCGACTCCCCCCGCGGTGTGCTGGCGGTGGTCTGGCTGCCGCGTACCGGGCCGGAGGCGCTGCCCGCCCGCCGCGGCGGCGTCTATCTCTACGTGGAAGGCCTCCAGGACCCGGGCAATTTGGGCGCCCTGGCACGGGTGGCGGAAGCGGCGGGAGCGGCAGGCATGGCGCTGTCGCCCGGCACCGTGCATCCCAACCACCCGCGCGCCCTGCGCGCTTCGGCCGGCAGCCTGCTGCGCCTGCCGGTTGCCGTCGGCGCCGATCCCGCGGCGCTGTCGCACCACCTCGCCGCGGTCGCGCCGCGCTGGGCGGCGCTGGTGCCGCGCGCGGGCGAAGACCTCTACCGGGCAGACCTCTCGGGCACGCTCGTGCTGGCGGTCGGCGCCGAAGGGCCCGGCCTGTCCCCCGCCCTGCTCGCCCTGGCCGGCCGCCGTCTCACGGTCCCCGTTGCGCCCCCGGTCGAATCGCTCAACGCCACCGTCGCCGTGGCCCTCGTCCTTTTCGAGGTTCGGCGGCGCGTCCGGAACGCGGAAGATCCGTGATCTAATACCGCCGCCGCGCCTGCTGGACGCGCTCCGCCCCAGGATGTCAGAGAGCCCCCGCAAGAGTTTCGCCAGGCTGCTTCGCTCGGCTTTTCTCGCGCTGCCCGTCCTCGCCGCCGCCGCCGCGGCGTGCCGCCCGCCCCCATCGGAGGCCGAACCGGGCGAGCCGCTGCCGCCGCGCAGCAACGTGGTGCTGATCACCATCGACACGCTGCGCGCCGATCACCTGTCGAGCTATGGCTACGCGCGGCAGACCTCGCCGGAGCTCGATCGGCTGGCCGCCGAAGGAGTGCGCTTCAGCCGGGCGGAAAGCCAGTGGCCGAAGACCACGCCCTCCTTCGCCTCGATGTTCACGTCCACCTATGCCAAGGACAACGGCAACGTGCGCAAGATCGGCACGCCGCTGTCCTGCCGCTTCGAGATGCTGGCCGAAGTCCTGCAGCGTCAGGGCTACTCCACCCACGCCGTGGTGGCCAATGCCGCGGTGGGCAGCGAGCTCTACTTCGACCAGGGGTTCGACACCTTCGTCGAGACCTGGAAGCTCGAGCAGGGCCAGCGCGGCGTCGACCCCAACCGCGCCGAGGCGGTGACCAGCATCGCCATCGCCCAGCTCGACCGCATCGACCGCAGGCGGCCGTTCTTCTTGTGGGTGCACTACCTCGACCCCCATTGGCCGTACTCGCCGCCCGCGGAGTGGCGCGGCCGCTTTCAGCGCGACCTCTACTTCGATCCCCGGTTCCGCATCCCGGTCGCCAAGGGCAAGAAGGTGCAGGAGATGTTCGGAATCGGCGAGGGTCAGGTCGAAGGCGGGCACGACGACCTCGCCTTCTACGTGGCGCGCTACGACGCCGAGATCGCCTACACCGACGCCCAGGTCGGCAAGCTCCTCGCGGCCCTGCGCGTGCGCGGCTTGCTGGCCAGGACGCTCACCGCCGTCACCGCCGATCACGGCGAGTCGCTGGGCGACCATGGCTACTACTTCGACCATGGCCGGTTCGGTTTCGAGACCTGCTTGCGCGTGCCGCTGATCCTGCACTACCCCGGCGTGCTGGCGCCGCGCGTCGACCGCGAGCCGGTCGAGCTCATCGACCTCGCGCCCACCCTGATCGAGGCGACCGGCGTGCCGCTGTCCGGCGGCGTCTGGATGCAGGGCCGCTCGCTGACCCCGCGGCTGCGCGGCCAGCCGGTCGAGCGCGCCGCCAGGCCCGGGCCCGACGCCGCGAGCCACGCCGGGTACGCCTTCTCCGAGGCCGGCACCGAGCTCAACAACCAATGGGAGAAGATCGTCCGCGACGAGCGCTTCAAGCTGATCTATGCCCAGAGACTGGCCGACCAGCGCTGGCTGGCCGGCGAGGGGGTCCAGTTCGTGCTCTATGACCTCGCCAACGATGCCGGCGAGACGCGCAACGCGGCCGGCCAGTTCCCGCAAGACCTCGACCGCTTGAAGCGCGTCCTCTGGCAGTGGGAGCACGCGCCCCGGTTCGAGGTGATGACCGAACCCCCCAGCCAGGAGTGCGGCGAGGTGCGCACCATGGACCCCCGCAGCAAGGAGCTCCTGCGCAGCCTCGGCTACCTGCGCTAGAACGAAACTCCCGTGCTCTGAGAGGGTGGGCGGGGGCGTCCCCTTCCCCCCCGGCCACCGCCGCCTCGGCGACCGCGGCGAGGGATTGACGATAGAATCCGTCCGCGGCGCCGTCACCGCGCGGAGGGCGCGAATGAAGATCGCTATTGGCTCCGACCATGCGGGTTTCCGCTACAAGGAAGCCATCAAGGACCACCTCGTCCAGGCGGGACACCAGGTGATCGACTTCGGCACTCACTCGGTGACGCCGGTCGATTACCCTCTGTTCATCCGTCCCGTCGCCTGGGCGCTGGCGCGCGGCGACGCCGAGCGCGCCATCGTCCTGGGTGGCTCGGGCAATGGCGAGGCCATGGTCGCCAACCGGGTGCGCGGCGTGCGCTGCGCCCTGTGCTGGAACGCGGAGTCGGCGCGGCTCGCGCGCCGGCACAACGACGCCAACGCACTCTCCTTGGGCGAGCGCATGATGCCGCTCGGGACCGCTTTCGAGATCGTCCGCATCTGGCTCGAGACATCCTTCGAGGGTGGCCGTCACGTGCGCCGCATTCACCTCATCGACGTCCCGGATTGATTGGCTGGCCGATGAGAAGCCGGACCGCAGCCCTGCGGCGCGCGCTGGGCGGCGACCGCGTGCGCACGGGCGAGGTCCTCGCGCCTTACACCACATTCCGCATCGGCGGCCCGGCCGACCTCTTCTTCGCGGCGGAGGATGCCGGCGAGCTGGAGCGGGCGGTGTGCGCCGCGCGCGACCACGGCGTGCCGTTCTTCCTCCTCGGCCGGGGCGCCAACGTCCTGATCGGCGACCGCGGCTTTCGCGGCCTGGTGATCCGCAACCGGGCGGCGGCGGTCGAGCTTCTCGACGGCGGGCGGCTGCGCGCCGAGAGCGGCGCGCTGGTCTACCCGGACCTCATCGAAATCGCCATCGGCCATGGCCTCTCGGGGCTCGAGCATTACGCGGGTATCCCCTCGACCGTGGGCGGCGCGCTGTGGCAGAACCTGCACTTCCTCTCCCCCGCTCCGCGGCGCGAGCGGACCATGTTCATCGCCGAGGTGACCGAGGGCGCACTGGTGCTCAGCCAGGAGGGCGCGCGCCGGGCAGTGGGTGTCGAGTACTTCGAGTTCGGCTACGACGACTCGATTCTCCACCGCAACGACGACATCGTGCTCACCGCCACCTTCGCGCTGACGCCCGGCGATCCCGCGCGGATGCGCCGGGTCATTGCCGAAAACCTCGAGTGGCGAGGCCATCGCCACCCGCCCCTGGACAGCGAGCCCAGCGTCGGGTCGATCTTCAAGAAGATTGCTGGGATCGGCGCCGGCCGGCTGATCGAGGAGTGCGGCCTGAAGGGCGCGTCAGTCGGCGGCGCCGTGGTCACCCAGCGTCACGCCAATATCGTGGTCAACCGCGGCGGCGCCACGGCGGCCGACGTGCGCGCGCTGATCGCGCGAATCCAGGAGGGGGTGGAGCGGCAGACCGGCCACCGGCTGGAGCCGGAGATCCTGTTCGTGGGGGAGTTCTAGCCGGGGCGATTTGCGTGATTTCTGAAGTCTATCACTCGTGGCGTCCCCAGAGCTGGTCCAGGCGGCGGTCGCGGCCGCAGCCGGCGCGATAGAAGTGATAGCGCAGCGAGCTCTTCTGGTAGTACTTCTGGTGATAGTCCTCGGCAGGATAGAAGCGCGAAGCCGGAACCGTCTCGGTGACGATCGGCGCCTTGAGCGCGTGCGAGCTCTCGAGGGCCTGGCGCGACTGCTCGGCCAGCCGCTTCTGCGCATCGTCGTGGTAGAAGATGACCGAGCGGTACTGGTCTCCGTGGTCGCAGAACTGGCCGCTTGCGTCGGTCGGATCGATGTTGTGCCAGAAGACGTCGAGGAGCTTCTGGTAGCTCACCTTGGCCGGATCGTAGACGACCTCGATCGATTCCTTGTGCCCGGTGCCCCCCGCTGAAACCTCCTCATACGTGGGGTTGTCCTTGTGGCCGCCTGTATAGCCGACCGTGGTCGAAACCACTCCCGGCAGCTTGTCGAACGGCGGCTGCATGCACCAGAAACACCCGCCGGCAAAGGTCGCCTTGGCCTGGCCGCCGGCCGCGGAGGGCCGAGGGGTGCCGGCAGCGGGTTGCTTGGAGGCGCCGGGTCCCTGCCCGGTTTTCTCGGATGCGCCGGGTCCGTTCCCGGTCTTATCGGATGCGCCGGGTCCCTGCCCGGTTTTATCGGATGCGCCGGGTCCCTGCCCGGCGCGGGCGGCCAGAGACCACCACAGCAAGACGCTCAGCAGTCCGGCGCCGGCGAGCAGGATGAATGGCTTGGTCATGACCGCATCTCCTTCCGTCCCACTGTACGGTCCAGCCGGCACGCCGGATCGCCCGCCCGAAGGCGAGGGCGAGCGGGGCGAGCGCCTTCCTCGTCAAGCTTGACGAGCACTTGGGGCGGTCCCTATCATGTCACGGAGATCGTTCTCGACGTCTCTCTGATGAAGTTCGAGCCCTTTATGATCGAAGAGGGAATCCGCCGCACCTGGAGCGCAGAGAGCGGCAAGGGTGTCAGAGAGGCCGTATCTCTGTGACCGCATCGCCGGCGCCAACTCTGGATCCTCAACCCAGTCTGGCCAGGCGCGTGCTCCGCAAAGTTCTTCCCTACGGCGTCCGGCACGCGCTGTTTCGCGCACGGCGCTCGCTCCGCTCGCTCAGAAGGGCGGTGGCACCGCCCCAAAACCGAGCTGCCTGGATCGATCAGCCCGTTTCGGGTGCCACCGTGGACGGCCCGGTGTTGTCGGTGCGAGGGTGGGCGCTGTTCGAGAGCGGCATGCCGTCCCGCATCGAGGTAAGACTTGGCGGGGAGCTCCTCGGCCTGGCGCGACTCGGCGTCCCACGGTTCGACGTTGCCGCAACCTACCGGTCTCCGGATGCTGGATTCTCGGGCTTCGAGCTCGACGCCTTCCTCGGCAACGTCGGCCGGGGCTCAGACCGGCATTTGCTCACCGTCGTCTGCCACGGCGTTGGCGGAGAGATCGCGGAAGCGGCCCCGTTGTCTCTGCGGCTGGCAGCGCTGCCACCTCCTCCGTCTCTTCAGCCAACCAGCAAGCGGAGGCTCCTTGCCGTCACCCACCAACTCGATTTGGGTGGAGGTCAGCTCTACTTTCACGACCTGCTCAGCGGGCTGGCCGTGCAGTACGGCTTCGAGATCACCCTGGTGTCTCCGGTCGACGGCGTTCTGCGGCAGCGGGCTCAAGAGTTGGGGCTAACGGTCGAGCTGATCGCTCATTGGGGCGAGCGATCGGCCCCTGCCTACGAAGTGCGCCAAGCTGAGCTCGTCGCATGGGCACGCGAGCATGCATTCGACGCCGTGCTGGTGAACACGCTGAGTGCGTTTGGCGGGGCCGACCTTGCCGGGCGCCTTTCGCTGCCGTGCCTGTGGGCGATTCACGAGAGCTTCCCGCTGGAGCTGTTCTGGTGGGCGGGTTACGGTCGCAGGGGCGTCGCGCACGCGGTCAAGGCATGCGCGGTGCGCGCCCTGCGCAACAGCACCGCCCTCATCTTCGAGGCGCAGGCGACGAGGGCCCTTTTCGAACCGGACGCCGACTCTGATCGTCGCCTCCACATTCCGTACGGGGTCGACATCGATGGCATCGATACCTTCCGGGCCGGGAATGAACGCGAAAGAACCCGCAGCCGGCTCGGCATCCAACCTTCCGAATTCCTCATTTTGTGCATTGGTACGGTGCAGCCCCGCAAGGGTCAGAACTTGCTTCTCCGCGCATTTCAAGACGTCGCCTCGAAGTATCGTGGGGCGAAGCTCGTTTTCATCGGCGACCTCGGCGACGGGCATGGTCGCGGCCTGCGCGAGTACGCCTCGAGAAGCGCGGCAGCGGCAAGAGTCCAGATCCTACCCGTCGTCGAGAACGTCTACGAGTGGTACCGTGCCGGCGATCTGCTCGTCTGCGCCTCGGACGTCGAATCCATGCCGCGCTCGATCCTCGAGGCGATGGCTTTCGAGCTGCCGGTGCTCGGTACGGACATCTTCGGTCTTCCCGAGCTGATCCAGGACGGCGTCACCGGCTACCTGTTCCAACCAAACGACCGCGGGGCCTTGGTCTCGGCTCTTTGCCGAAGTCTCGGCGACCCGCCGGAACGGCGCCGGGAGATCGCGGCGGCAGCGCGGAGCATGGTATGCCGCCGGCACGACGTCAGCGGCTTCGTCACCGCCTACGCCGTGTTGCTCGACGGTCTGTTCGCCGATCGCGCGGCCTCACCACGTTCGCTGCTCGCTCGCTGGAGCGGCGCTGACGGGCACGTGGTCGTGGAAGGCGCTGACGGCGGCGGACGAGCCGGCGATCCGCTTCCGGCGCCGCCGTGGTTCGCTAGCGCCTCAGGACCCATACCTGCTGACCGTCAAACAACGGAAACACCTTCGCCGGCCGCGGAAAAAGGATGAAAAGCTTGTTGCCAAGAACCGTTGATGCCGTGTGTTGGTTGAGAAGGGCGGGATTGCCCCACCAATACGATCGATCGCGGGGTTGGATGTAGAGCACGAAGTCATAGCGGTTCAGCTCGGCGAGAAGCTGGTCGATGTGTGCGTGGTCGGCGAAAGGTTCGCTGAAGGTGAATGGATCGCCTCGCAGGTGGGCAAGGAAAGAGAGTGTGTTTGGATTGACGCTCGGGTGCTCCTGAGCGATCCCGATGTTGCGTCTTGCAAGCCCCATGGCGCCGCGGCTCTCAGCCTCGAGGTGAGCGAGGATCGGCGTCGCGTCATCGGTAGGTTCGGGCCGACGGTTGTAGCCAACCGTCGCCGAGTCGACCGGGAGAACGGCCGGGCCGAACGGCGTTGCGACGACGATGCGGTCGGGGAGTCCGCGAATTGGCGGTAGCATCGTCAGCAGCGTCTGGACGACTCCGCCGGCGCAGATCGCCGTGACGACGAGTCGTCGTAGCGAGATCCACGGGATGGAAACCGCGAGGCAGGCGACGGCTACGGCAACACCGGGCATCGCCGAAGCCACGAAGCGAGGGTCCTGGTTATGCGCTGCGGCGACGGCCGCATAGGGAATCGCAAACCAGCTTCCCACGAATACCGCTCGCCCCAAGTCCCGCCCCAGATCGCGGGGTGCCATCCTCCTCGCGGCAGCTGCCCAGCCTGCCACGACCAAGCCCAGGGCCGCAATGCCGCAAACCGCGAAGACCCAGGAAAGGTGATAGTCGATCAGGCCAAGAGTGAAGGCGGTAATCGCTTCGAAGCGGAGAGGCTGAGTGGGCCCATAAGTTCCGGTATTGCTAGTGGCGACACGAAAGTGTTCGAAGGTTGGTGCCCACGTCTGAGCATACCAGCAAGCTGGAAGGCCGGTCCCCAGAAGAAGCGCGATAGCGGCGTTGCGGATCCTGCGCCGCACCTGGCTGGTCCGGCCCGAGCGCGCCTCCCTTACCGCGACGACCATCGTCCAGAGCACCGTCACCGCGATTGGCCCGGCGATCAGTCCGGGAAATGTCACCTTCGTCAACCAGCCCGCGGTGCCCACGAGACCAAGCAGGATCGACGCCCGCGTGTCCTCGAACTCGCGAGCGACCAGCAGTAGAAGCACCGCCAGGGTGGTGAGGGAGACCAGGAGGAACTCTACCAAGACCTGGTGCGAAAGGCCCACGATGAGGGGTGTCGTCGCGGTGATGGCCATCGCTAGAAGACCCGCTCGTCGATTGGAGAGGCGACTGGCAATCTCCCCCACCGAGAGCAAGAGAACCGGCCAGATGAGCAAGTTGAGCAGCAATCCGCTCTGTGCAGATCCGCCAAAAAGGAGGAAGAGCGGAACCATCGCGAGAGGCAACAGCGGCCCCCTCGCAGGGTCGATCGTGAGGATCTCGTGGACCAAACCGCGGAGGCCGCCCTCCTCGAGGCCCTTGACGAAGTCCAGTGCAACATCGAGGTATCGCGACTGGTCCCAAGCCGGAGGCAACCTGTCGGCTTTGATCCAGAGCGCGGCCAGAATCATGCTCGCGACGACGATCAGCAGCCGAACTGCCGTCCAACGGGATAGCCAGTCTCGGCCCGTCAAGCCAGGGGAAGCTGACGCCGCGTCGGCGCTTGCAGCGCTCACTGCCCTACGCGGCCGCAACTCGATGGCAGGCATCGGTACGGCAGCATAGCAGCCGAATCCCTGGCTCCCTGCAAGCTTTCTGGCGAACTCATGGTAGATTAGTAACACAATGTTGAAGCGCCCTGGTCCGTCGCGCGTCTTGGTGATCGGGCTCGGCTTCATCGGCAGTCATCTAACCCGCCGGCTGCATCAGGCAGGGCATGAAGTCGTTGTCGTGAGCCGGTCCGCGCCATCGCCAGCCTTTCTGGCGGAGGTCAAGCCCTACCGCGTTTTCATTGGTGAGGCGAGTGACGCTGTCGGAGTCGATGCGCTGATGGCGGGCGTCGAGGCTGCGGTGTACTGCTGCCGGGGATTGCTCCCCGCCGAATCTGTGGCTCAGCCTCAAGTTGACCGCGACTTGACCGTGTTGCCCCTGAAGAACGTACTCCGCCGCTTGCGTCGCTATCCTGGGATGCGGTTTATCTACCTCTCCTCGGGAGGAACCGTGTATGGATGCCCCTTTTACCTTCCGGTCGACGAGGGCCACCCGTTGAGTCCGATCGTGCCGTATGGCGTCAACCGAGTTTCCGCCGAACGATTGATCGCCTCCGAAACAGCGCGGCACGGATTGGAGGCAACGGTGCTGAGGCCTTCGAACGTCTATGGACCGGGTCAGCCGGCGAGACGCGGTCAGGGAGTCATCGCGGCATTCCTCGATGCATCCAAGCGTAACGCTGTCGGCATTGTCTACGGCGATGGCAGCATCGTCCGCGACTACGTGCACATCGACGACCTGGGCGACGTAGTCGTGACGCTTGTCCAGAGAAGGGATGTCCCGTCACCATTGAACGTCGGTTCCGGTCAAGCGGTTTCACTTCTGGAGCTTGCCGACATTATACAAATCGTCACCGGCCGCCGGCTGATGCTGGAGCACCAACCTGCACGGTCTTATGATATCAAGGAGATCGTTCTCGACGTCTCTCGACTCCGAGCCCTGATGAGGTTCGAGCCCATCATGATCGAAGAGGGAATCCGCCGCACTTGGAGCGCAGAGAGCGGCGCGAGTGTCCGAGAGGCCGTATCTCTATGACCGCATCGCCGGCGCCAACTCTGGACCGTGAGGGATCGGGACGCGCGTTAACAGCTGCGCGGTCGTTCCATATTGTCTAGACTTCCGTCGACACGCCTGATCTAATCGCCTGGTGACAAGGCTTGAGATCGATCCCGTCCTGCAGCGTGTAATCGACGCGTCCCGAGTCGAGGGCCTTCAGAATCAGGTCGAGGCCCCCGTAGTCCGCGCATGAGCTCCGCCGACCTCTCTCCGCCCGGTGCCGGCCGGCTTGCGGGTCGCCGGCGGCGTCTCGCGCCTGAACCAGAGCTTGCCGCCTGGCGGCGCGCCTGCCGCCTGTCCGAGCGTACGCCGCGTTTCACGCCCGGTTCGATCGCTCTACTGGACTATCGCCTGCGATTCGACGACCTCCTTACCTTCTGCCCACAATGGCACGACATCTTCGTGCGCCAGACTTACCGATTCGCCGCCACGAGTCCGGAGCCCCGTATCCTCGACTGCGGCGCCAATGTCGGCCTCGCCTCGCTCTACTTCAAGCGGCTCTATCCGCACGCCCGGGTCACTGCCTTCGAGGCCGATCCAGACCTCTACGCCTTGCTGGTGGAGAACCTCTCCGCCAACCTGCGCGGCGCGGCGTCCGACGGCGTCGAGGCGGTGCACGCCGCGGTCTGGACGCGCAACGGCAGCCTCACCTTCCGGTGCGAAGGCGGCGACTCCGGGCGCATCGAGGACATGGCGTCGCAGGAAGCCCCTGGAGCGCGCGTCGCGGCGCGCCAGGTCCCTGCGGTCCGCCTGCGCGACGTCCTGGTCCGGCAGGGGGGCGAGCCGATCGAGCTCTTGAAGCTGGACATCGAAGGGGCAGAGGTCGATGTCCTCGCCGACTGCGCGCCGGCGCTCGGCCTCGTGCGCGCCCTGTTCGTCGAGATCCACGAATTCGACCCAGCGCGGCGCCGCTCAGCCGAGCTTCTGCGCCTGCTCTCAGAGCGTGGCTTCCACTACACTCTCGACGACCTGATTCCGCTACCCTGGAACCGTCCCGCCGCGCCCCCGGGCTCTCCTTTCGCCGGCCGGCCGCTCTGCTGGGTCGTCATGGTCAGAGCTTGGAAGGTATAGGGCCGGCCAGCTCCCCCTCGACCGCGGCGGCGAAGAAGTCGATCTCCGCAGCCGTGGTGTAGAAGCTGGGAGTGACCCGAACGCCGGTAAATTCGGGATGGGTGATGGGGTTGACGAAGATGCGGTGGCGGTCCCACAGCCGCTCGACCAGGTCTTCGGGATCACGCCCCTCGACCTGGAAGGTGGCGAAGCCGCAGGCCGCTCCCGGCGCGAGGCTGGTCAGCAGGCTGACGCGGCGGTCGGCGAGCAGGCGGCGGGCCCAGCGGTCGCGCAGGTAGCGCAGCCGCGCCGCCTTGCGGGACGCGCCGATGGCCTCGTGCAGGTCGAGCGCTTCGAGCACTGCCAGGTAGGGCGCCTCCGGGTGCGTGCCGATCTCCTCGAACTTGCGGATGTCGCCGGCCATCGACTCGGGCGCGGCCATCAGCGGCCAGAGCGCAGGAATCGCGTCGCGGCGCACGAAGAGCATGCCGGTGCCATGGGGGCCGTTGAGCCACTTGTGCAGGCTCGCCGCGTAGTAGTCGCAACCGACGTCGGCATGGCAGAAGTCGAGGTGGGCGAAGGCGTGCGCGCCGTCGACGAAGGCAGGAATGCCATGCCGGCGCGCCAGCTCGACGATGCGCCGAACCGGCAGGATCTGGCCGGTGAGATAGACCGCGTGGCTCAAGTGAATGACGCGCGTCCGCCCGGTGATATGGCGCGCGAAGAGCTCCACGATCTCATCGTCGTGCGCCCACCCCTCGCCGCCGCGCCCGCTCGGCAGTGGCAGGGAGAACTTCCGGATCGCGATACCGTCGCGCCGCGCCCGCTGGCCCCAGGCGGTGAGCATGCGGTCGTAGTCCACGGTCGTGGTGAGCACCTCGTCGCCGGGTGCCAGGTCGATGCCGAGCTGGCAGGTCTCGAGGGCCTCCGACGCGTTGCGCATCAGGGCGACCTCTTCGGGATCGCAGCCGAAGACACGCGCCAGCCGCTCGCGGACTTCCTCGCGCCGCGGCTCGAGGACCTCCCAGAGGATCAAGGCCGGCGCCAGGTTGGCATGGTCGAGATGGCGCTTCATCGCCGCCAATACCGACACCGGCGCCGGGCTGACGCCCCCGTTGTTGAGGTTCAGCATCGTGCGGTCGGTTGGAAACAGCCGGCGCACCAGCGCCCAGAAAGCCTCGTCGGCGGCGACCTCCTCGGCGCTGCCTCGCCATGCGGCGAGCGTCCGCAGGATCTCCGGCGCCTCCTCGTCGGTGGCGACCGGCGCCTCCTTTTCCACCATCTCTTCAGCGCGCTTCAGGTCCACACTCATCGGAGATCCGCCCAGTTCGTGCGCCCCGCGTGGAAAGCTGTCCTTCTCGATTCAACCCAACGAGACGCTGACGCGGTCGGGGCGGCTGCCCGGCTTCTCGGGGCTGCCGCCCGCCTGGCAGAGCGGGCACTCGGCTGCCGGATAGGACGGCAGCTCGAGGGTCATCAGGGCGCGGAACGGCACGTCGATCGGCGGCTGGCCCGCGCTGCGGTCACTGCGGTCGATGATCGCGCCGACCGCGACGACGCGGGCGCCGCGTCCGGTGGCCAGGGCGGCGGTCTCCAGCGTCGAGCGGGCGGTGGTCACGACGTCCTCGACGATCACCACTCGCTCTCCCTGGCGCAGGGAGAAACCGCGCCGCAGCCCCATCTCCTCACCCTTGCGCTCGGTGAAGCGGAAGGGTACGCCCAGGGCCGCGGCCACCTCGTAGCCGATGATCATGCCGCCCAGGGCCGGCGACAGCACCGAATCGGGGTGGAAGGAGCGCAGCTCCTCGGCCAGCTCCTGCCCCACCCGCCGCGCCCGCACCGGATCTTCGAGCAGCAGGGCGCACTGCACGTAGGCGTTGGAGTGGCGGCCCGACGAGAGCAGGAAATGGCCGCGACACAGGGCGCCGCTGTCGTTCAGCAGGCGCTCGAGGATCTCCAGGCGGTCAGGGCTCATGCGGCGGCTCCTCGCGGCGGATCTGGTACTGATCGAGCTTCTTGTAGAGGTTGCTGCGCGGCGTGTCGATCGATTGGGCGGTCTGGGTCACGTTCCAGTTGTTTTCCTCGAGCTTGTGGATGAGGAACATGCGCTCCGAGAGGTCGCGGAACTCGCGCAGCGTCTTGACGGCCAGAACGGCGCTCGACAGCTCCGGGCGCGCTCCGCCGGTCGCTCCGACCACGTCCTCGCGGGTGACGGCGTCGCCAGGCGACAGGATGAGCAGCCGTTCGACCAGGTTCTTGAGCTCGCGGATATTGCCCTTCCAGGGAAGCGCCTGGAGATGGGCGATCGCCTCGGGGGTGAACTCTTTGGCGCGGTAGTTGTTCTCGTCGGCGTAGCGGCGGACGAAGTATTCGACCAGCAGGGGGACGTCTTCCAGCCGCTCGCGCAGGGCCGGCGTGCGGATCGGGATGACGTTCAGGCGGTAGAAGAGGTCTTCGCGGAAGCGGCCGGCCGCGATCTCTTCGTCGAGGTTCCGGTGCGTGGCCGCCACTACGCGCACGTCCACTTGCACCGTGCGCTCGGCACCGACCGGCTCGACCTCGCCGTTCTGCAGGACGCGCAGCACCTTGGCCTGGGTGCGCGCCGACATGTCGCCGATCTCGTCGAGGAAGATGGTGCCACTGTCGGCCGCCACGAACTTGCCCATCTGCTTGCGCATCGCTCCCGTGAAGCTCCCCTTCTCATGGCCGAAGAGCTCGGACTCGATGAGCTCTTCGGGAATGGCGGCGCAGTTGACCTGGACGATGGGACGGTCGCGGCGCGGCGACAGGCGGTGGATGGCGCGGGCGACCAGCTCTTTGCCCGTGCCGCTCTCGCCGATGATGAGGACCGTGGCCGGCGTCGGCGCGGCCTTCTCGATGGTCTCGCGCAAGCGGCGCATGGCGGGCGCGGTGCCGATGAGGGTCTCGGGCTCCTGGCCGAGCGAGCGGTTCTCGGCCGCCAGCCGCGAGGTCTCGATGGCGTTGCGCAGCGATACGAGCACGCGCTCGCGCTGCAAGGGCTTTTCGAAGAAGTCGTAAGCGCCCAGGCGGGTGGCCTCGACCGCGGTAGCGACGTCGGCATGGCCGCTGATCATCAGCACGGGCATGTCGTAGCCACGCTCGCGGAAGGCGCGCAAGAGCTCGATGCCGTCCATCTCCGGCATCTTGATGTCGAGCAGCACGGCATCGGGGATGCGCTCGCCTACCCGGGCCAGAGCGTGCGACCCGCCCGGAGCCTCTTCGACCCGGTAGCCCTCGTACTCCAGGATCATGCGCAGGCTGTCGCGGATCGAGGCCTCGTCGTCGACGATCAGGACGGAAGCGCGGTAGCTGTCTGGGTTGCGGGCCATGCAGCGCAAGAGTCTATCAGCCCCTCCCCCGAGCGCACGCCTGCGGAGGGAGGTGAGCGCGCGGCCAGCCGGGGCTGCTGGACCGGCCTCTTGCGGCGCCCTCGGCCCACCCACCCGGGCTGGGCGGAGAAACCCAGAAAGAAATTCGTGGGTGCGTGAGAGGGAGGGGGCGTCCCCTTCCCCCCCGGCCACCGCCGGGCAGGGACCCGGCGGTCAGAAAACCGGGAAGGGGATCGAGGGGTTGCGGGGGGCGATCCGATAGATTGGAGGCCGCCATCGCCAGTTAGCGAGCGCTGTTTCTTGCCTCGAGGCCGCGCACTGGCGGCGCCAACTAGGTATGAAGAAACAAAAAGGGCGGCCCCCCCGCTGAGGGGACCGCCCCGGTATGGAGGCAAACGCCGGTAGCGGGTTACGGTACCTGGGCTACGGCGTAGAAGGGGGTGAGGGCTTCGCTGCGGCGGTTGTAGCGTAGGACGTAGAAGCGGACGTAGGTGCCGTGCTTGGCTTGGCTGACGATGCGCTCGAGGTCGCTGCCGTTGTTGATGGGCTGGCCGTTGACTTCGGTGATGACGGAGCCGGAACGGACGCCCTGCTCGTAGAAGGGGCTGCTGGGGCTGACGTTGGTGATGATGACGCCGCTGACGTTGCCAGGCAGGTTGAACTGGCCGCGGCTGCTCGAGTTGAGGTCCTGGTACTGGAGGCCCAGCCAGTTGATGCCGCCCTGGCGGTCCTGCTGCTCTTCATTGCTGGCCTGCGCGTTGGGCAGCGGGCGCTCGCTGAGCTTCACGCTGCGGTCGATCATCTTGCCGTCGCGCAGCACGCCGAGTGTCACGGTGTGGTTGGGCCCCTTGGCCGAGACGTAGCTGATCAGGTCGCGGGTGTTGCTCACCTTGCGGCCGTCGACCGAGAGGATGATGTCGCCGTGCCGCAGGCCGGCCTCCGCCGCCGGAGTCCCGCTCTGGACATTGCCCACGAGGGCGCCTTCGGTGGTGTCGCGGCCGAAAGCCTGGGCGCGGGCGTAGTCGAGGTTCTGGATCTCGATGCCCAAGTAGCCGCGGCTCACTTTGCCCTTATCGCGCAGCTGCGGCAGGATGTCGCGCAGCGTGTTGACCGGGACGGCGAAGCCGATGTTTTCGGCGCCGTAGTTGATGGCGGTGGCGATGCCCACCACCTGGCCCTGCAGGTTGACCAGCGGGCCGCCCGAGTTGCCGAAGTTGATGGCGGCGTCAGTCTGCAGGAAGTTCTCGAACGAGATGTCGCTGATGCCCAGCGAGCGCCCCTTGGCGCTGATCACGCCGGTAGTGACCGTCTTGTCGAGATTGAGCGGATTGCCGATGACCATCACCCAGTCGCCCACTCGCGTCCGGTCGCTGTCGCCGAGCTCGATATAGTGGAGGTTGTTGCCGGCATTGATCTTGAGCAGGGCGATGTCGGTCGATTGGTCGGTCCCCTGGATCTTGGCGGTATATTGGCGGTCGCCGAGGCGGACCTTGACCTCGGTCGCGCCGTCCACCACGTGGTAGTTGGTGACCACCAGGCCGTCGCGGCTGATCACGAAGCCGCTGCCGCCCGCGTCGGAGCGGAAGTCCTCGGGCTGCTGCTGCTGCCCTCCTCCTCCCCCTCCATCCTCGCCGTCCGGGGTACCCGGCCGCCGGTTGCGCGGGCCGAAGAAGAATTCGAATGGGTCGACGCCGCCATTGCCGCGCCGGCGATTGGCGCGCGGCGCCTTCTCGATGGTGGCCGCCTGAATGGACACCACCGCCGGCGATACGGCCTCGGCGAGGTCGGCGAAGCTTGGCAAGCCGCGCACGGCCGGAGCGGTGGCGGCGGCCTGCTGGCTGGCGTCCAGGTTGGTTCTCTCGGGCTCTGCCCTGCCCGCCGCGGTCAGGCCAAGGCCTCCGGCCAGGACCATGCCGAAGATGACGGCCCCCACCACCAACAAAATGGTTGCGACGTGACGACTGCGAGTCGTGCTCATGAGTACTGCGATCTCCTTTCTAGATATCTCCACACTCCACACACGCATCCTGCTCAAGCAAGCGGCCTGCCAGAAAAATTCCCCCTCCCTGTCGAGGGGCGAGCCGTGCACGAGCTGATCGCCGAAGCCCCCTGAAGTGCCAAATTGACCTGCCGAGCAGGGGCAAGGCGGCATCGACTCATGTCGAGGATCTTCGACGCCGCTTATGGTAATGTAGCAACGCGAATGGTTCCGCGGGCAGCAGCCTTGGGGGTGGGCAGCCAAGCTCCGCGCGGCGATAGCTCCGCCGCGGAGCCGCGTCTGGTTTGGCCGCGCTCCCCCCAGCGGCGGGCTGAGGAAAAAAGCCCGCCGCTGCCATTGCCCCGCCTGCCTGGCCGGCCGGCGATCGTCTCACACGTGCTGCCGCCCTCGCCCTCCGGCCAGGCGATCGTGCTCGAGCGGCTGCTCAGCGGCTTCGCGCCGGATTCCTTCTGCCTGATGTCGCGCGAGGACTACTCGCGTCCCCCGGCGTGGCATCCGCGCGAGGGTGACCTTCTCGCCCGCTTGCCGGCGACCTACCATCATCTCGCCGAGCCGGTGCGCCTCGGGGCCAGCCTCCGGCCCCTGCCGCCATGGCTGCGCCACCGCGCCGGGCTGACCATCCGGCTCCTGCACCGCGCCTGGCGGATCCGTCAGCTGGTGGACCGCGAGGGTTGCGGCGCGGTGCTCGCCGCCTCCGGCGACCTCCTCGACCTGCCGGCCGGCTACATCGCCAGCCGCCTCTGCGGCGTGCCGTTCTTCGCCTATCTCTTCGACGACTATGCCTGCCAGTGGACGGTGCCCGGCCACCGGGCCTTCGCGCGGCGGGCGGAGAGGGCGCTGATCCGCGGCGCCGCCGCCGTCGTGGTCCCCAACCCGGCGCTGGCCGAGGCCTACCGGCGGCGCCATGCCTGCGACCCGGTGGTCTTGCCCAACCCGGCACACGAGCTGGCCTGCCAGGGCGCGGCGCCCCCGGCGCCGCCGGAGCCAGCGGCCCAGGCACCGCGCGGCAACGGCCGCCGCATCGTCTACACGGGCTCGATCTACGGCGCGCACTTCGACGCCTTTGCCAACCTCGGCGAGGCGCTGGCCCGGCTGGGCAGACCCGAGGTGTCGGTCCATGTCTACACCTGGCAGGATCCCGCCGAGCTGCGCCGCGAGCTGCCGGGGATCGACATCACCTATCACCCGCACCTGACCGGCGGCGACCTCGCCACGGTGCAGCGCGAGGCCGACCTCCTCTTCCTCGCCCTGGCCTTCACCTCGGAGATCCCCGAAGCCGTCCGCACCGCCTCGCCGGCCAAGCTGGGCGATTACCTGGCGAGCGGCAGGCCGATCCTGGTGCACGCCCCGGCCCCCTCGTTCGTCGCCGACTACTTCCGGCGCCACGAGTGCGGGTGGCTGGTCGACAGCTTCGACGCCGGAGCGCTGGCCGAGGGGATCGCACGCCTGCTCGACGACAGCGCCGCCGCCGCCGATGCGATCCGCCGCGCCGGCGAGCGCCACGCCGAGGACTTCTCGCTCGCGGTGGCGCGCTGCCGGCTGGTCTCAATCTTAGCCTCGAGCGTCCGTGCCGACCGCGAGCGATGAAACGTCGCCACGATGTGGCGATAGACGACTACTCAATGCATCTATCGGATCGCCCCCCGCAACCCCTCGATCCCCTTCCCTCCCCTCCGGGGGGGAAGGGGACGCCCCCTCCCTCTCGTTGCACGGGAGTTTCGTCTTAGCTCGGGCCGCAAGCCCCGAAAGCATCTGGTAGCCGCCGTGC
Source organism: Thermoanaerobaculia bacterium (assembly GCA_035544895.1). GTDB lineage: Bacteria > Acidobacteriota > Thermoanaerobaculia > Multivoradales > UBA5704 > JASLEW01. The sequence continues at coordinate 7,356 of DASZZM010000012.1, read as the reverse complement.
CGCGTTCTTCGGGGGTTTTCTCATGAGCGCGGCCGCCGCCGCAGGGGACGCTGCCGCGCCCCTGGTCTCGCTGGTCATCCCGTTCTACAACTGCCGCTTCGTCGGCCAGGCAGTGGCCAGCGCCCTGGCGCAGACCTGGCCGCGTCTGGAGGTGATCGTGGTCGACGACGGCTCGACCCGCCACCGCGACCTGCTCGCGCCCTACGAGGGCCGGGTCCGCATCGTCGCCAAGCCGAACGGCGGCACCGCCAGCGCCCTCAACGCGGGGATCGCGGTGGCGCGCGGCCGTTACTTCACCTGGCTGTCGTCCGACGATCTCTACGCGCCGGCCAAGGTCGAGCGCCAGGTCCGTCTGATGGAAGCGGGCGATTACGCGGTCAGCTACGGCGCCTACCTTCACATCGACCCCGAAGGGCGGGTGTTCGGCGACGCCTTCGGCACCGGGCACCTGGCGCATTGGCGGCTGTGCGGCGTGCTGCGCCGCGGCTGCCCGATCAACGGCTGCACGGTCATGGTCCGCATGGACGCCCTGGCACGTGCCGGCCGGTTCGACGAGCGGTTGCGCTTCGCCCAGGACTACGACATGTGGCTGCGCCTGGCGCGGCGCCACGAGTTCGGGTACGTGGAAGAGCCGCTGGTCTTCTACCGCGTGCACGAGGAGATGACCACCCGCAGGCAAGAGCGCGCCATCCCCCCGGAGGTGCGCCGGGTGCGGCGCGGCGCGCAGCTCGCGATGCTGACGGCCATGGGACGCGCCCTGTTGCGCGGTGCGCTCCCCGCATGAGGCTGGTCTTCGCCATTGCGACTCTCTGCCGCGGCGGCGCCCAGCGCATGCTGGCCGAGCTCGCCAGCCGCATGACCGATCGCGGCCACGACGTCGTGGTCGCGATGCCCAGGGGCGCCAAGGTGGACTTCCCGCTGCGGGCGCGCCTGGCCTGGTCGCAAGACACGGAGCTGCGGTCCGCCGACCTGCCGGCCGGAGACGTCCTGCTCTCCAACTTCTACACTCTGGTGCCGGTGGTCGAGGAAGCGAGCCGCGCCGGCAAGGGTCTCCACGTCCGGCTCGCGCTCTGTTACGAACCGGTCTTCCTGCCGGAGCAGGAGCGTTCCTATCGCAGCTACGAGGCGACGCCTCGCCTGCTGGTGCTGTCGCGCTGGCAGCAGGAGCTGATGCGCCTGCTGCACGGCGTCGAGGCGCAGGTAGTGCCGATCGGCATCAGCGACGACTTCCGTCCGCTGGCCGGACGCCGGCGAAACGGGCGGCTGCGCATCGGCGCCGTGGTGCGGCGGCCGGAAGGTGGTTACTCCTGGCATCGCGACCAGGAGCACCTGCTGGCGGCCTGCGACGAGGTCCGGCGCCGCCATCCCGAGACCTCGGTCTGGCTGATCTGCCCGCCCGGCGAGCTGCGCACCTCGCGCAGCCTGCGCGCCCTGCGCGGGAGCTGGCTCGACCGCCTGCGTGGGCGCGCTCGGTTTCGTTTCCTGACCCCCCGCTCGGACCGCGAGCTCGCCCGCATCTACAGCCGCCTCGACGTCTTCGTGAGCAGCTCGACCTACGACGCGGGGTCGCTGCCGGGCCTCGAGGCGATGCGTTGCGGCGCCACGCTGGTGAGCGTCTACGCGGGCGGCAATGCCGACTACTGCCGGCCGGGCGAGAACTGCCTGCTGTCCTACCGCCACGAAGGGCGGCTGGCGGCGGACCTCGTGCGCCTGGCCGAGGATCCCGAGCTCCGCCGGCGCCTCGCCGCGGCCGGCGCGCGCGACGCCGCGGCATGGACCTGGGAGCGCAGCGCCGACGCCTTCGAGCAGGCCGTGGCGGGGTTCCTGGACCGTTCCCGGGAGCCGGCGCGCGGTCCGGGCTGAGGGGCGGCCGGGTGCGCATCCTCTTCGTCGGCATGCCCGACAGCGTCCACGTGGCCCGCTGGTGCAACATGGTTGCCGGCGGCGGCTTCGACGTGCGTCTCTTCCCGGTCTACGAGGGGCCTGTCCATCCGGCGTTCCGCAACCTGACCGTCTACAGCACGCAGGCGCCGCCCCCCGACGCGGCCGCCGCGACGGAGCGCGGCGTGCGCTTCGTCAGCTTCGGCCGCTGGCGGCCGCCGCGCACGGCGCTCGGGCGCCTGCTCCGCCGGCTCCGTCCGCTGGCGGCCGACCGCGTGCTCTTCCTCGCCGAGGTGGTGCAGCACGCCCGCCCCGACCTCGTCCATACCCACGAGCTCCAGCATGGCGGCTACCTCACCCTGCCGGCCAAGCGCCACCTGGGAGAAGGCTTTCCCCCCTGGGCGATCACCAACTGGGGCAGCGACATCTATCTGTTCGGCCGGCTCGACGAGCACGCGCCGCGCATCCGCGAGGTGCTCGCGGCCTGCGACTACTACTGCTGCGAGTGCGTCCGCGACCTCGCCCTGGCCGAGCGTTTCGGTTTCCGCGGCGAGCTGCTCCCGGTGGTGCCGATCGGCGGCGGCTTCGACCTCGCGCGCTGCCGCGCCCTGCGCGCGGAGGGGCCCACCTCGGCGCGGCGGACGGTAGTGCTCAAGGGTTACCAGGGCTGGGCGGGCCGCGCCCTGTTCGGGCTGCGCGCGCTCGCGCTGTGCGCGGACGCGCTCGCCGGCTACCGCGTCGCCATCTATCTGGCGAGCGAAGACATGCGGATCGCCGCCCGATTGTGGAGCGGCGAAACCGGAGTGCCGGTCGACCTTCTCCCTTTCATGCCGCACGAGGAGATGCTGCGGCTGCACGGCCGGGCCCGGGTGTCCATCGGTCTGAGCATCAGCGATGCGATCAGCACCTCTTTCCTCGAGGCCCTGGTGATGGGATCCTTCCCGGTCCAGTCGGCGACCGGCTGTGCCGGCGAGTGGATCGAGAACGGCAAGACCGGCTTTCTGGTCCATCCGGAGGACGTCGATGGGATCGCCGCCGCGATCCGCCGCGCGTTGAGCGACGGCGGACTGGTGGACGAGGCGGCGCGGCAGAACGCGGCGACCGCCGACCGGCGGCTCGACTATGCGACGGTCCAGGCCCGGGTGGTCGATCTCTACCGCGGCATCGAGCGGCGGGAGAGGGCGCGCGGGCGTGATGCCGACAACCGCACGGATGCCGCGGGCGCTGCTGGGGAGGATGCCGCCGGCCGCCGGGAGCGCGCGCCTTGAGGGTCCTCGTCTTCGGCGCCACCGGCATGTTCGGCCACCGTCTGTGGCGCGAGCTGGCACCGCGCTGCGAGGCCTGGGCGGCGGTGCGGCGCCTCGTCGGCGACCCGCTCCTCGCCCGGCTCTTCCCGCCGGACCGCCTGATCGCCGGGCTCGACGCCGCCGCTTGCGGCGCGCCGGAGGCGGCTGTGCGACAATTGCGCCCCGACGCGGTCGTCAACTGCATCGGCCTGGTCAAGCAGCATCCGGCCGCCGCCGACCCGGTGGCGGCGATCACGCTCAACGCGCTGCTGCCCCACCGCCTGGCCATGGCCTGCCGCGAGGTGGGAGCCCGCCTGGTCCACCTGAGCACGGACTGCGTCTTCTCCGGGGCGCGGGGGGGGTACACCGAAGACGACATGCCCGACCCGACCGATCTCTACGGCCGCACGAAGCTCCTGGGCGAGCCGGCGGGCGAGGGCTGCCTGACCCTGCGCACCTCGATGGTGGGCCGCGAGCTGGCCGGCGCGCGCGGGCTCGTAGAGTGGTTCCTGGGCCAGCGCGGCGGCCGGGTGCGCGGCTTCCGCCGGGCCGTGTTCAGCGGCCTCGCCACCCCGGCCCTGGCCCGGCTGCTGCGCCGGCTGCTCGAGGAGCATCCCCGCCTCGCCGGGACCTGGCACGTGGCCGCGGCGCCGATCAGCAAGCTCGACCTGCTGGTCGAGCTGCGGCGGGCCTTCGGGGTCGATGTCGAGATCGAGCCCGATGCCGGGACCGGCGGGCCGCGCTGCGACCGCAGCCTCGACGGCGCGCGGTTCCGGCGGGCGACCGGGCTGGCGACGCCCGAGTGGCGGGACATGATGGCGGAGCTGGCCGCGGACGAGCTGCACTACGAGGAGCTGCGGAGAATCCATGCTGACTGACAAGACCGTGTTGGTGACCGGGGGCACCGGCTCGCTGGGCAAGGTGCTGGTGCGCCGCCTGCTCAGCGGCGAGATGGGAAAGCCGCGCAAGGTGATCGTCTTCTCGCGCGACGAGGCCAAGCAGCACGCCATGCGCCTCTCCTACCAGCGGCGCAAGGCCGCCACCGACGAGGTCATCTATTCCAATCTCGGGCGCACGTTGCAGTTCCAGATCGGCGACGTCTGCGACATCCACAGCGTCTCGGCGGCGCTGCGCAATGCCGACGTGGTCTTCCATGCCGCCGCCCTCAAGCAGGTGCCCACCTGCGAATACTTCCCGGTCGAGGCGGTGCAGACCAACATCCTCGGCGCCGAGAACCTGGTGCGCGCGATCCGCGTCGGCAAGCTGGCGGTGGAGACCGTGGTCGGGGTGTCCACCGACAAAGCGTGCAAGCCGGTCAGCGTCATGGGCATGACCAAGGCGCTGCAGGAGCGCCTCCTGGTCTGCGCCAATCTCGACAGCCACGGGACGCGTTTCGTCTGCGTCCGCTACGGCAACGTGCTGGCCTCGCGGGGCTCGGTCATTCCCCTGTTCCACGACCAGATCCGGCGCGGCGGGCCGGTCACCGTGACCAGCCCGGAGATGACCCGCTTCCTGATGAGCCTCGACCACGCGGTCGACGCCATCTACGCCGCGCTGCGCAGCGCCCGCCCCGGCGAGATCTATGTGCCCGTCGTCCCCACCGCCCGCGTGCTCGACGTGGCCAAGGCGCTAGTCGGCGACCGGCCGATTCAGGTGCAGGTCGTCGGCATCCGCCCCGGTGAGAAGATCCACGAGCTGCTGATCGCCGAGGACGAGGTGCGGCGCTCGGTACGGCGCGACGGATACATGGTGATCCGGCCCCTGCTCCCCGAGCTGCTGGGCGGCGGCGGCGAGGAAGAGCCGGCGCTCGACGGCGAATACAGCTCGGCCGATCACCTGCTCACTCTGGCCGAGCTGCGCGAGCTGCTAGCCCGCAACGGACTTCTGGTCGAGGACGCACCGCGGTTCGAGCACGAGGCCGTCGGTTGAAGGTTGCGACCGTCCTGGGCACTCGTCCCGAGATCATCCGGCTCAGCCTGATCATCCCGCGGCTGGACAGCCTGTGCGATCACCTCGTGGTCCACACCGGCCAGAACTACGATCCGGCGCTGTCGGAGCGCTTCTTCGCCGAGCTCGGACTGCGCGCGCCGGACCGCGACCTGGGCGTCCGGGCAGAAGGCTTCGGCGCCCAGATCGGCGCCATCATGGCGGGCATCGAGCCCATCTTCCGCGCCGAGCGGCCGGACCGCCTGCTGGTGCTCGGGGATACCAACAGCGGCCTCGCGGCGCTGGTCGCCAAGCGCCTGGGCATCCGGGTGTTCCACCTCGAGGCGGGCAACCGCTGCTACGACGACCGGGTCCCCGAGGAAGTCAACCGCCGCGCCATCGACCACGCGAGCGACGTCCTCTTGCCGTACAGCGAGCGCAGCCGCATGAACCTGCTGCGCGAGGGAATCGAAGGGCGGCGCATCTTCGTCGTCGGCAACCCCATCTACGAGGTCATCCGCCATCACGAGGAGCGCATCGAAGCTTCGCGGGCGCTGGCCGAGCTGGAGCTCGCACCCGGGGGCTTCTTCCTGGTGACTCTCCACCGCGAGGAGAGCGTCGACGTCGAGCCGCGCCTGCGCTCGCTGGTTGCCGGCCTGCGCCGCCTGCACCGCGAGCACGGTCTGCCGGTCGTGTGCAGTGTGCACCCGCGCACCCGCGACCGCCTGGCCCGTTTCGGCGTCGAGCTCGACGGCGGCGGCGTGCGCGGCTTGCCGCCGTTCGGTTTCTGCGACTTCCTGGCGCTGGCGCGCAACGCCCGCTGCGTGGTCACCGACAGCGGGACCGTGCAGGAGGAGTGCGCCCTCTCCGGGGTGCCCAGCGTGATCGCCCGCGACGTGACCGAGCGGCCGGAAACCCTCGAGCGCGGCGCCAACGTGCTGGCCGGCGCCGACCCCGAGCAGCTGGCCCTGGCGGTGCGCGTTGCCCTGGCCGGCGGAGCGCACCCGCCGCCCCCCGAGTACCTGGTACCGGACGTCAGCGACGTGGTGGTCAAGCTCGTGCTGGGATACGTGCATGCGTGAGCTGCGGCGCCCGCAGGCCCCGCGCCTGGCGGGCCTTCTCGGGCTGCTGGGGCTGGGGCGCAAGCCGCTGCCGCGCGTGGGTTGCGTGCGGTCGGTCAATGCCATGGGCGGAGTGAACACCTTGATGGTGGCCCTGCGCGAAAGCCGATCTTGCCCGGTCCACGTGCGCTTCTTCCCCGCCGGTTACGTCCACGAGATCCTGGGGCGGTACCCCGCGAGAGAGCTCAGTTCGTCTTGACAGTCGTCGCGGCGACGGCTGCCACTCTCGGCAAGGACATCGCGGCCGAGGTGGCGGATGGCTATCGCGGGTGGGTCGAGACTCGCCGCGCGGGTTTCCTCGCCGCGCGGGGCTTCGCGCCGCCGGCGAGCTTCACCGTCACCAGTCGATTGAGGGACACCCCCTGCTCGCTCGCCTCTTGGACCAGGCCTCGGTGTACCTCCGGCGGAATGCGGACCTTGAACACGCCGCTGTAGGCGCGGGCGGCAATCGGCTCGGGCACGCGATCGCCGTCCTGCCGGAGGATCTCGACCGCTTCCCGCGCCACGCCCCGCACGCCGCGCAACGCCGCCTCCGGCTTCTTGGCGAGCCAGCTCAGGCCGAGCAGCTCAGTGCAGACCCCGACGTACTCGCCGTCCTCGGCCGACCAGAAGACGCGGTAGCTGTACTGTTCCCACGGCTCCATTCCTAACCCTTTCCTCTCAGCTTGGCCTCGATCGCATCCGCCACCTGCCGGCACTGGTAGGGCTTCGCCATCTTGCCCTTGGGCTGGATGTTGACGAACGCCGGTTCCCGAACGCCCGTCCTGAAGACAAGGTGACTGCCGCCCTGCTGGCGCGGAGATCCGAAGCACTCCTCGCAGATTCTCCGCAGCTCCCGGAAGGCGACGCCCTGCGGCTGGCGCCGCAGCCGCTCGACCACCTCCCCCACCCCCGGCCGCACGGCATGATGGTGTCAATAAAGACACCACGATGTCAACCGGGGGGGACGAGATTCATGCTTGTCGATGATTCGACAGCTTTGACCAGAGTCTCGCGCGGCGTTAGCCCGCATTTCTCAAGCCCGGGCCGATTTTGGCTGAGCGGTGGCGAGCTGCCGATGAGACGCGGCCGTCAAGGCGAGAAACCCGACTCCGTGGGGGAAATGAGAGCAGCCGCTGACGGTAACCGAGCGCAAGTTGGTC
>DASZZM010000011.1:0-23074 GCA_035544895.1 Thermoanaerobaculia bacterium | reverse complement strand
CACTGGACCGTTCGCGGCGCCAACGCCATCATCGCTCTGCGCACCACCATCCTCAGCGGTCGCTTCCACGATTTCTGGGATAGGCGCGCACGCACCCTCGCCTCATGACCCCCGACCATCCCAAAAATTTGTCCTGCACCCACGATGTAGTGAAGAGTGGTCAACGCATGGCTCGGCAGGCAGGCCAGATCCGGCCCCTCGATAACCCGGCTCAGGACGGCGGCAGAGGCCGCGTAGAAGGGCTCGCGCCGCTGCACCACGTCGAGGAGGACGTTGAGATCGACCATCACCCTCATCGGTGCTTCCGCTGGACGTGTTTGCGGTACTCGGCCCTGGCGTCCACGTTTGTGGGAATCAGGCCCGAGATCTTCTCGACCTCCGGATGAATCGGACCGATCCCTGTCTGGAGAGACCTGAGATAACGGTCGATCAGCTCGGTCACGGTGATTCGATGCGCCTGGGCATACTGCTTGGCGAACTCGAGATCCCTCTTAGGCAGGCGCACGGTGAGTTTGGCGGTATCCATTGACCTCTACCTCCGTACGGCTAGGTTAGCAGCGTTGTACGGCTCAGAGAAGAGGGGATCGTCATCATGCCCCTGGATGCCAAAGGTCGCGGCCCGGAGGACCGTGTGTCGTGAGCCCCCATGGAACAGTGGGCGTCGTGCGCCTCGCCTGCCAAGAGACACCGTTCGAGAAGGCGGTCGAGGTCCAATTAGTCCGAGACCGGACCATCGGAGGTGGCGGACGCTTCGGTCCCCGCGCCGCGCTCTACCGGCGGTGGGGAAGCGTGGCAGAGCACGAAGACGCCGTGGGTGTAGGGTGGATCGTAGGCGTTCGTCGCCTGCGCGAGGTCGAACCAGAGATCCCAGGCGAGATCGAGCTCGTCGGGGGTCATCTCCTTCAAGTTGAGGTCGTCTTCACTGAGCAGGTGCATGATTGGCGTCTCCGGCGTGGCCCCTATCCGAGGCAGAGGGCGCGTTTGAGGATGCACGTGCAGGACCGTGTGTCGCGAGTGGAGGCGCGGCCGGCCGGCAACGGAAGCTGGAGCCAGCAGGCGGACCGCAAGTCTGGGCCGTCGACGAAATGGAGGCGGGTGGACTCTTACACCGCGGGGCTGTTCGGGAATCCGGCGTGGACAACCCGCGGAGGGAGAAGAGCACGCTGCCGTAAGCCCACCAATATTATGTAAACCAACCGCCGTGGCCTTTCCTAGAGGGAGGGGGAGCCCGCCGCCCGGCCCGGCCACGGCGGTTGGTTTACATAATATGTCTTATCGGACGTTGATGACGAGGTCAAATCTCTGGTGAGATCGACGCGGATGGCGCGGACCAACGAGGTATGATCTGCCTCGATCGGCATTGACCAAGGAGGACTTCGGGCTTGGATCGCTCACGAGACTGGTTGAAGCAGGCCGAACGCGACCTCGAGCAGGCCGGTGCTTCGCGTGAGGATCAGCGCCATGAATGGGCCTGCTTCGCGGCTCAGCAGGCGGCGGAGAAAGCTGTCAAGGCCCTTCACCTCCACCTAGGCCAAGAGGCCTGGGGGCACGTGGTTGCCCGCCTGCTCGGCGAGCTGCCGGTGAAGGTGGACGGCTCTCTCATCGAGAAGGCGAAAGTGCTCGACAACTTCTACGTGGGCACGCGCTATCCGAACGGACACCCGGAGGGCCCACCGTTCGAGCACTACGGGGAGATCCAGAGCCGGGAGGCGATTCACCATGCCAGTGAGATCCTTGCATTCGTCCGTGCTCAGATGGCCTGACCGCCGCGAGGTGGTTTCCAGGGTCTCCGAATGGGCCGCACGCGAAGCACCCCGCCACTCCGGCCTCCTCCGCCTCGGCTATTTCGGCTCCTATGCCCGTGGCGACGCCGGAGTCGGCAGCGACCTCGATCTCATCGCCATCGTCGAGACTTCGCCGGACCCCTTCGAGCGGCGCGCACTCGCCTGGGACCTCAGCGCCCTGCCCGTCCCGGCCGAGCTCCTCGTCTATACCCGGCAGGAATGGGAACGCCTCCAGCAGCAAGGCACCCGTTTCGCCCGGGCGTTGCAGCAGGAGACTCGCTGGCTGCTTCCCTGACATCCCGTCCCAGGCTGAGACCTGGTACCTGGTGGTGCCCATCCGGCTGCCCCGGCACCCGTCAGCAGACACGCACCCCCGGTCCTATCGGGGGCGTTGGTGGGTCACGCGTCAGCACCTTTGGCGAAGCCAAGTGCTGACGCGTGACCCACCAACGCCCCCGCTCACGACACACGGCGATACACGCGTCTGCACCGCACCTCCCCTGGTGCTGTGGAGCGCGCCACTTCCGCGGAAGGCTATTCTTTGCGGAGCTGCTGGAGGATCTGCTCGAGCGCGCGGATGAGGTCGGCCTTGTCGACTTCGCTCTGGCGGAAGCTTAGGGCCAGGTTGAAAGTCCTGTCTGGCGACCTGAAGCGGAAGGTATAGGGCTTACGGCGTGCGGACTTGCCCTTGTCCTGGCGCAGCCTGCGGCGGAGATCGTCGCGGTTCAGCCCCAGCCGCGCCACCTCCTCGAGCAGCGCGATCATCTCCGCTTCGCTCCCCGCCTTCAGCACCTCCAAGAGCAGTGACTTCGCGGTGATTCCCAGGGCCAGGACCGTCTCTCGCACAGCCGAGGGCATCTGCAACAGAGACAGGCTCTCCGTCACCACCGTGCGCGACTTCCCTACCGCTTCCGCAATCTCCTCCTGGGTGTATTCATGACGGGCCGACAGCAGGCGGTATCCTTCGGCCTCTTCGAAAGGAGTCAGGTCCTTTCTCTGCAGGTTCTCGATCAGCGCAATCTCCAGCGCCTCCTCCTCGGTCACGTCCATCTCGATCGCCGGCACTTCGTAGAGCCCGGCCTCCTGTGCCGCACGGTAACGCCGCTCTCCAGAGATGATGCGGTACTGTGGTCCGGCTCCTCCCGGCAAGACCCGCTGGGCCGGGTGCTCGGCGGCTTCAGAGGCCTGGGGACGGGGCCGCACCAGGATCGGCTCGAGGACTCCCTTGGCGCGGATCGATGCGACGAGGTCGTCGAGATCGCCCATGGACGTGCGCGGCTGGTTCGGATCGGGCTCGATGGCCGACAGCGGGATCATTCGCCCAACCGCCGCCTCGTGCCGTGCGGCCAGCTCCTCGACGAAGTGAGTGTCGTGGCGCATCTTGACCTGCATCGGCAGACCTCGCTTGCGGGATACCTCAGACACGGCTCAGGACCTCCTCCGAGAGCTTGTAGTACTCGTAGGCGCCGGACGATCGCGGCGCAAAAGTGAAGATCGATTCCCGGTAGGCCGGACTCTCTTCCAGACGCACACTCTTGGTGATCACAGTCTCGAAGACTTTGATGCCGAACACGTTGCGGATCTGCTCGTAGATGTCCTTGGCCAGCAGCGTCCGCTTGTCGTACATGGTGATCAAGGCCCCCAGAATCTGCAGCTGGGGATTGGCCCGGACCTTGATCTTGTCGATCGTCTCCAGCAGGTCGTCGGTCCCCTCCAGGGCGAAGTAGCTGGCCTGAATGGGGATCAGAACGTGGGTCGCAGCCACCAGCGCGTTCACCGTGATGATGCCCAGGGTGGGAGGGGTGTCGACAATGATGTAGTCATAGGAGTCCCGGACGCTCTGCGTCGCGTCCTTGAGGCGGAAGTGGCTGTCGAGCTCGCCGAGCAGCTTGGCCTCGATCTTGGCCAAGGCAATGGTTGAAGGCGCGATGAAGAGGTTAGGGATTCTGTCCGCGGGCCTGACGATATCGGGAAGTGTGACCGAGTCCCCCGTGAGCGCGTCGTAGATCGAGCTCTTGAGCTGGCGGGTGTCCACGAAGGACATGGAGCTGTTCGCCTGGGGATCGAGGTCGAGCAGCAAGGTCTTCCTTCCCTTGCTTGCCAGCGCGGCGGCCAGATTGATCGCCGTGGTTGTCTTCCCAACTCCGCCCTTCTGATTGGCAATCGCGATGATCACGGTTGCGGGCAGTCTAAGAGAACGCCAGGACAGGGTCAAGGATTGCGCGGCGTTCGCGAGGGTTGATGAAATACCCCTTGTCGGCGTGCCGACATTCCAGGCAAATTACTGAAAACAGTAGATTTATGAGGCTATCGTGCCAGCTGGACCTGGGGCAGAGACGCGGTCGCGGTCGACCCACTTACATGGTCCACTTGCCCAGCTCTTCGGGGCTCATCTCCTCGAGCCACTTCTTGAGCTTCTCCTGATCGGTGGTCTTGGTGGCGAGGTCGACTGCTTGCGCCTGGTCGAGGACCGCCTGCAGGACGAAGATCGGAGCATCGGTCCGCAGAGCGAGGGCGATCGCGTCGCTCGGACGTGCGTCGATCGTCACCACCCCGCCTCGGTGCTGGACGTGGATCACCGCGAAGAAGGTGTTCTCTTTCAAGTCGGAGATGACGACCTTGGCGACCTTGCCGCCGAGCTGCTCGAGCACGGAGCGCAAGAGATCGTGGGTCATCGGCCGCGGCGGGTCGATTCCCTCGATGCGAGAGGCGATGGCGTGAGCTTCGGAGACTCCGATCCAGATGGGCAGGAAGAGCTGGCTGTCAGTGTCGCGCAAGATGACGATCGGGACATTGGACGAGGGGTCCAACATCAGGCCCTTGATTTCGACCCGGAGTTCCTCGGCTGGGTTGCTCATGCAAGCTATTGTGGGCTGCAAACACGGAGAGGTCAAGGACAGGAATTCCCTCCTCCGCCAGGTCGCGGCGAAAGGATTCGGCGGCGCCGGCGTAGATGACATAGACGAGATCAGGACGCGCGCGGCCGTCGCGCCGCCGTAGGGACCGTTCGCGGGCCAAGGAGAGGAGAGACGATGCCGAAGCGAGCTCAGCTTGCGCGATCGATCGCCATAGGTGGTTGGGTGCTGCTCATTGCCGCGACGGCCTCTGCTTACTCGGCGATGAAATTGATCGACGACTTCAAGGATGCCACGTCTACCCGGGTGTTCAAGCACGACATCGACCAACATGGAGCGCACGTGCGGGTCGGACTGAAGCTCACTAGCGGCAAGGCGGCGGCGACCCTACGCGACGGCAGCGGCGCCGAGGTCTGGAGACAAGACTTCAAGCCGGGCAAGCTCGTCGGCGAGGCCGACATCGACGGCAAGCCCGGCACCTGGCAAGTCGAGCTCGCGCTCGAGCATGCCACCGGCCGCTACTCCATTGGCCTCAAGAATCGCTGAGCCTTTACCAGCTTCCACCGGCTGTTCCGACGAGGTGTGCAAGCGCGTGTGTGACCGTGTGTCGCGGCGGGGCGCCGGCAGGGCGCACGCCAGCACTTGGACCTACGCCAAATATGCTGGCGTGCGCCCTGCCGGCACCCCAAGGCACCATGAACGCTGCGACCGACCGGGGCATGGCGGGATCTCTGGCATGCCCGAGCCGGTCGAAAGAATGCGCCGCCATCCGCCCGGCTGAGACCTCAACTGGGAACAACAAGGCCTGTGGCGGTTGGGTGCCCGCTAAGCACCGGGCGGGTGGGAGGAATCCGCGCCTCTCCCCGACCGGTCCAGCAGCCCCGGCTGGCCGCGCGCCAGTTGCATTTGGCGCGGCAGCTCCTTTAAACCGCCCGCCACATCTTCGAATGAGCGCCAAGCAACTGGCGCGCGGCCAGCCGAGGGCGTGCACGAGACTCAAGCGAGAGGCGCGGTGGCGGGGGGGGTGATCTCTCCGAGGAGGCTGTGCGGGAGGGGCGAGTTGATGCGGACGTGGGTGGTGGCGCCCAGGGGGATGGGCTCGCCGACTATTGGGAAGTGGACGATGCGGTGGCAGCGGGTGCGGCCGGTCTGGGTGCCGGGCTGCTTGCCCCAGCCGGTGACCACGACTTCCAGCTCCTCCCCCACCAGGCCGGCGTTGAGCTCGCGCTGGATGCCGTCCTGCAGCTCGAAGAGCCGCTGCAGGCGCTCGGCCGCGATCTCTTTGTCGACCGCGCCAGGGAGGCGTGGCGCCGCGGTTCCTGGACGCGGCGAATAGAGGAAGGCATAGACCGTCGAGAAACGGACTTCGGCGACCAGATCCAAGGTGCTCTGGAGGTCCTCCTCGGTCTCGCCGGGGAACCCTACGATCAGATCGGTGGAAAGGGCCAGGCCCGGGCGAGCATTCCGCAGCTCGCGAACCAGCTGGCGGTAGGCGCCGGCGGTATAGCCGCGCCCCATGCGGTGCAGGATGCGGTCCGACCCGGACTGGACCGGCAGATGGAGGTAGGGACAGATGTTCTCGCGCAGGCCGACCTGCTCCACCATCCTCGGCGTGAAGTCGCGCGGGTAGGAGGTGATGAAGCGCAGCCTCTCGACGCCGGGAAGCGCCGCCACCGCGCTCAGCAGGTCGGCGAAATCGAGTCCGCCTCCGGGCTCTCGCCAGTGATTGACCGTCTGGCCGAGCAGCTCGATCTCGACGAAGCCGTAGTCGACGAGGTGCTCGACCTCGCGCACGATCTCCGCCAGCGGGCGGCTGCGCTCGGGGCCGCGGGTCTGGGGCACGATGCAGAAGGTGCAGCGCTTGTCGCACCCTTCGATGATCGTCACCATCCCCTTGTACTGGCCGTCACGCGCAACTGCATCGATATCGTAGCGGCGCTGCTCGGGAAATCCGATCGCCACGCTGCGCTGGCCGGCCCGGCGCAGCGCCACCACGTCGTTGAGCTCGCCGAGGCGGGCGGGGCCGAGCACGAAATCGAGGTCCGGCACGCGCTCGAGTGCCCGCTGGCCCTCCTGCTGGGCCACGCAGCCGCAGAGGCCGATGAGCAGGTCGGCCCGGGCGCGCTTGAGCAGGCGGTATTCGCCGAGCCGTGAGTAGACCTTTTGTTCAGCTTTCTCGCGTACGCTACATGAGTTGAGCAGGATGATGTCGGCCTCGGCCGCATGGCGAGTCGGCAGGACGCCTTGCTGCATGAGCAGGCCGGCCATTCGTTGGCTGTCAAGCTCGTTCATCTGGCAGCCCCAGGTCTCGATGAACACCCTGCGTGGGCGAGGGGCCGGAAATGAACCCGTCTCCTGCGTTGCGCTCGGCGCCGGGTAGGGACCCGGCGCATCGGGGGGGGATCCGGGCCCATTTGCGACTTGCGAGGAGTGCCGGCAATCGCGGGAGCGCCGGCCGGCCCCTCGCGAGGTGTGCGTGCTATGGCTCATCGTCGGCTCAGGTCTGCGGGGGCAGGTTGATGGGGGGCTCCTTGACGATGGGTGGCTCGATCGATTCGGTTGGGCTGACGGGCTTCGGCTCGGCGGGCTCGAGGTCGATGCCTTCTCGCAACCAGCCGGGCAAGGCGCCTTTCATCCGCCCTTCTTCGAGAGCCGCGGCGAGATCTCTCTTGTTCGCCTCGACCTCCGCCTTGCTCTGCCGCAGCTCGTCGAGCGCGCGGTCCCAGGACGGTTTGATCTGGCCGTCGCGGACATAGGGGTCGTCCTGGGAATAGAAGCGCCGGCGCCAGTCCGCGGCGGACTCCTCCAGCTCCTTGACACGGTCCACGGCGCGGCGCCAGTGCTGCCGGATCTCGAGCACGCGATGACGCCAGTACCACTCGTCGCGCGCCGCGTCGGTGGCAGAGGGCGGCCCGCCGCCGCCATTGGCGGTCCGCTGCGCGGTCGTCTCCTTGGCCCCTTCACCCTTCTTCTTCTTGGAGTCGGCCACGGTCAACTGTCCGGTCGCATAATGCTTGAGCGTCTTATTGGTGATGACGACCTTCGGCCGTGGCGCGTTGGCCCGCCTCTCCTTTTCGGCCTTCCCCGCCTCGGCCAGGGTCCTGGTGTCGGTTGCGGGGTCGGCCGAATCGACGATCACGTGGGTGCCGTCTTTCTCCTTGGGTCCTACCTCCTTAGCCGGCGCGACAGCGGCGGCGTTGCGATCGATCGCCGTGGCAGCGGCGGCGTTGCCATAGATCGCCGCCGCCGCGGGGGTGCCGGCGGGCACCGTCGCTGTCGCCGTCGCGCCGGCCTTGCTCCCCTGCTCCGCTGCCGCAGCCCCAGCCGCAGGCGCCGCGGCGGCCGCCGCCGCTCCCGCCGGCGCGCCCGCGGCGGCAGTGCCGGCAGCAGCGGGACGCTCCGCTTCCGCGCGGCTGTTCTTGTGCACCACGGGCTGCGGCGTGTGGGTGCAGGCGCCGAAACCGACCGAGGCCACCGCCAGAGCCGACAGAGTGGCCAAGGCAACGGCGAAAGACAGGCCGCGGGGACCGGCTCGACGCATCGCCTCAGGCATCATCGGCTCCTCTTGCGACCGCGGCCGGAGGCCGCGGCAGGTATCTATTTAAGCGCTTCGGCGCCCGGATCTCTTGTCCGGGCCTCTGAATAAGGTGCCACAGGTGCCGGTGATGCGCAAATCCGGGCGGCTCAAGGCGTTGCCAGCGAGTGACCCGGCGGCGGGAAAGTATCGAGGCGACCGGGCGAGCCACGGCAGACCTCGACCCTGTACGAGCGGCACCCGGGGGCAGAAGGGGACGCCCCCGCCCCTGGCTCACCAACGTTCTAGTCCGCCGCCACCAGGTCGGCGTTGAAGACCGCATCGACGTGCTGCTGCACCTCGCCGGCGGTGCCCAGGCGGAGGCAGCGCTCGGCGAGATCGGCCAGCTCGGCCGCGGAGTGCCTGCGGATCCAGGTCTTGACCTCCGGGATGCGGCGCGGGCTCATCGACAGCCGGCGCATTCCCATGCCGATGAGCAGCAGGGCGCAGCGCGAGTCCGCCGCCATCTCGCCGCACAGGCTCAAGTCGATGCCGGCGGCGCGCGCGCTGTCGATGACGAAGCGCAGCATGCGCAGGATGGCAGGGTGAAACGGCTGGTAGAGGCTCGCCACGTGCTCGTTGTTGCGGTCGACCGCCAGCGAGTACTGGATGAGGTCGTTGGTGCCGATCGAGAAGAAGTTGGCCTCCCTGGCCAGGACGTCGGCGGTCATCGCGGCGGCCGGAACCTCGATCATCACGCCCAGAGGCACGTCGCGCCGGAACGGCACGCCCTCGCGCTCCATCTCCTCCATGACCTCCCCGGCAAAGTCGCGGAAGCAGCGCAGCTCGTCGAGCGAGCTGACCAGCGGCAGCATCACCCACAGGCTGCCGTACTGTCCCGCGCGCAGGAGCGCGCGCACCTGGGTGCGGAACACGTCCTTGCGCGCCAGCGTGAGGCGGATGCCGCGCAAGCCGAGCACCGGGTTGTCCTCGTGGGTTTCCAATACCTCGCGTGCCAGCTTGCGCCCTCCCAGGTCGTAGGTGCGAATGATCGCCGGATGCGGCGCGGCCGACTCGATGAGCCGGCGGTAGATCTCCACGTGCTCCTCTTCGGTCGGCAGCTTGGGGCTCTTTTCGATGTACAAGAACTCGCTGCGGTACAGCCCGACCCCGGCGGCGCCGAAGCGCACCGCTTCCTCGATCTCCTCGGGTAGATCGATGTTGGCCATCAGCTGGATCTCGACACCGTCGCGGGTCACCGCGGCGAGCTCGCGGGTGGTCAGCAGCTCGTGGTCGCGGCGCTGGAAGTCGGACCGCCGCTCCCGGTACTGTCGCAGGACCTCATCGGTGGGATGCAAGATCACGCTCCCCTCCTCGCCGTCGACGATCACCGGCGTCTGGTCGGTCACCAGCCCAGTCACCCCGTTGAGCCCCGCCACGGCGGGCAGGTTGAGCGAGCGGGCGATTATGGTGGTGTGCGAGGTGCGGCCGCCGGACTCGATGGCGAAGCCGATCACGTGCTGCCGCCCGAGGCGGATGGCGTCGGAGGGAGTGAGGTCGTCGGCCACGACCACCACGTTCTCCGGCAGCGTGGAGATGTCGTGGTGGTCGATGCCTTGCAGGCTGCGCAGCAGGTCCCGGCTGACGTCTCCGAGGTCGGCGCTGCGCTCGCGCAGGTAGGCGTCGTCGATGCGCGAGAACCGCTGGTCCAGCTCCTCGGCCGTCTTGTGGACCGCCCACTCGGCGTTGATCCGCTGCGTCCGGATGCGCTCCTTGACGCGGCCGATGAATTTGGCATCGGTGAGCAGCAGCAAGTGGGCGTCGAAGATGGCCGCCAGGTCCCCACCGAGGACTGCGCTGGCCCTGTCGCGGTTGCGCTCGAGCTCCCGGCGAGCGTGCTCCACGGCTTCCTCCAGGCGCTTCACCTCCTCCTCGACCTGGTCCTCTTCCAGGGCCAGCCGGAAGACGTCGGAGACTCGCGTCTCGATCACCACGGCGCGGCCGATGGCAACGCCGCCGGAGACCCCGAGGCCTCGCAGCACCTGCATCTCGGCTATCAGAGCCATCAACTCTCCTCGTCGAAACGGTTGGCGATCAAGGCCTTGACCGCCTGCATCGCCTCGGCTTCGTCCTCGCCCTCGGCGCGGATGCGCACCCGCGTGCCCTGCGAGGCGGCGAGCAGCAGAACGCCGAGAATGCTCTTGGCGTCGACCTCCTCGCCGTCCTTGAACAGGGAGATGCGGCTGCGGTAGGCCCCCGCGGTGTGCACCAGCTTGGCCGCCGCGCGCGCATGCAGGCCGAGCCGATTCACGATTTCCACCTCCTGCTCCATCACCCTCCTTCCCTCATTGCCTGCGGGACGAGGGCCGAGCGGCCGCATTTTCGCATTTTCGCTCCGGGACCATGTCGCTGCCCAGGCAGACGCTCTTCTGTCCCTTGGCCTGCAGCCAGCGCGAGAACTCCACGAGCTCGCTGCCCTGCCGGGACTGGCAGGCCAGGCGCATGACCACGGGCAGGTTCACTCCGGTGAGCACCTCGACTTTCCCCGGCGCGAGAAAGCTCATCGCGACATTGGATGGAGTGCTGCCGAACATGTCGGTCAGGACAAGCACGCCGCTGCCCTGATCGAGTCTCCCGATAGCGCTGCCCACCTTCGCGCGCGCCTCCTCGATGCGGTCGTTCCAGCCCAGGCAGACGGCCTCGAAGGCCTCGAGCGGGCCGGCGTTGACCTTCAGGGCCGCCGCCAGCAGCTCTCTACCCAGCCCGCCGTGGGTGAGAATCAGGATGCCGATCATGGTGCTGGCTGCCAGCTAGACGAAACTCCCGGCCGCGAGAGGGCAGGAGCGTCCCCTTCTCCCCCGGCTGCCGCCGGGCAGGGACCCGGCGGCTCCGGAAAACCGGGAAGGGGATCCGCCGGGGTTGGCCGCCGCTCCCGCCATTGGCGGCACTCCCGGCAGGTCGCGGGGGGAGATCCGATAGACGCTCTGAGCAGTCCTCGGCCGCCATATCGCAGCGCCCGTTCGTCCCTCGGGGTTTGCACTAGCGTGCGATATCGCGGTGAATGATCCGTGACGGCCAGCCGCACTTGTCCAGTCTCTCCTTGAGCAGCTCGCAGACGGCGACCGAGCGATGCCGGCCGCCGGTACATCCTACCGCCACCGAGAGGTAGCTGCGGTTCTCGCGCCGGTAGCGCGGCAGCAGGAAGACGAGGAGGTCGACCAGGCGGTCGATGAGCTCGCCATAATCCGGCTGCCGCAGAAGGTATTCCTGCACCGCGGCGTCCTGGCCGGTCTGCTCGCGCAGGCCCGGAACGAAGTGCGGGTTGGGCAGGAAGCGCACGTCGAAGAGCAGGTCGGTGCCGAAAGGGATGCCGTGCTTGAACCCGAAGCTCACCAGGGACACCACCATGCCCGGCTCTTCGCCGGCGTCGGCAAACTCGCGGTAGACCTGGCTGCGGGTCTCGTGGATGGACCAGCCGCTCGTGTCGAACAGCAGGTCGGCACGCTCGCGCAGGTTGGCCAGCAGCTCGCGCTCGCGGCGGATCCCCTCGATGGCCGGCTGATCCGGAGCCAGCGGATGCGGTCGCCGCGTCTCCGAGAAGCGCCGCACCAGCGCCTCGTCGGAGGCTTCGAGGAACAGCAGCTTCAGCTCGTTGCCCTCGCGGTCGATCTCGTCGATCAGGAGCGGGAACTCCTCGGCGAAGCCGGGGGCGCGCACGTCGGCGACCACGGCGATCCGCTCGTGCCCGGGGACCAGCGCCGCCGGCTTGTCGAGGAAGGTGCGCAGCAGGGGCAGGGGCAGGTTGTCGACGGTGTAATAGCCAAGGTCCTCGAAGCACTTGGCGACGACGCTCTTTCCCGAGCCCGAAAGGCCCGTGATCAAGACCAGCTTGAGCTTGGGTCTCACTAACTTGGGACTTTGCGGCTGCGCTCGATCTGGGCCTCGAGCTTGCGCGCGAACTCGCGGGCGGAGTGGTGACCTTGCAGCTTGAGGACGTGGTTGCGTGCCGCGATCTCGACCAGGATGCCAACGTTGCGCCCCAGCGCCACGGGCATCCGGATGTAGGGACAGGGCACGTCCAGGATGTGGAACACCGTTTCGTCGAGGCCGAGCCGGTCGTAGACCTGGCCGTGCTGCCAGTGCTCGAGCTCGATGACCAGGTCGATCGACTTGCGCTCGCGCACCGAGGCGAGGCCGAAGAGGTCCTGCACGTTGATGATGCCGATGCCGCGCAGCTCCATGTGGTGGCGCAGCGGCCCCTCGCTGTAGCCCACCAGCTCGCCGTTGGGATAGCGCTTGACCGTGACCCGGTCGTCGGCGATCAGGCTGTGACCGCGCGCGATCAGATCAAGGGCGCACTCGCTCTTGCCCACCCCGCTCGCGCCGGTCAGCAGCACGCCGATGCCATAGATCTCGAGCAGAACGCCGTGGACCCCGGTCGAGGGCACCAGATGGTCCTCGAGAAAATAGCTGATGCCCTTGATGACGGTCGAGGACAGGGCGGTCGACGAGAGGACCGGGAGCTCCCACCTCTGGCAGGCGGCGAGGAAGCCGGGCAGCGGCGCCAGGCCCTTGGTCAGGACGAAGACCGGCACCGGGAGGCTGGTGATGCACTCGAAGCGGCGGTGACGCTCGACCTCGTCCAATGTCTTCAGGTACTCGGTCTCGCTCTCGCCGATGATCTGGACGCGGCCGGGCTTGATATAGGCGAAATAGCCGGCGAAGGCGAGCCCCGGCTTCTGCACCCGTGGATGGGTGATCAGGTTGTCGAGGTGCGACTCCCCCGACAGCACCTTGAGCCCGAGGTCGGCCAGCTCCTCGCTGAGCAGCTCGCGCACGCGCACCGCGGCGGGGTCCCGGGCGGCGGGAGACGACTCCATCAGTCCCCCCTCTGCAGCAGCTCGTAGATCTCCTGACGGCCGCGCGAGGCCAGGATCTTGGCCGGATTCTGCTCGGTCTTGATCCAGCGTGAAAGCGCCGCCAGAGTCTGCAGGTGCTCGGCGGGCGCTTCGCTGGGCGACACCACCAGGAAGAAGACGCGCACCGGAACGCCGTCCGCTGCCCCGAAGTCGACTCCCGCGCGCGCAACGCCGAGGGCGACCACCCCGTCTCGCAGGCCCGGCATCTTGCAGTGCGGAATGGCAACCCCCGAGCCGACCGCCGTGGAGCCGAGCTTCTCGCGCTCGCGCAGCTTCTGGCACAGCTCTTCGGCGCTCTTCACCCCTCCCGCCGCCGCGACCTTCTCGGCCAGAGCGCGCAACAGCTGCTCGGCGTCGTCTGCCTCGAGGTCGGGAAAGATCAGCTCCGGCCGAGCCAGCGAGCCCAGGCGCACGAGGGTCAAGGCGGCTAGCCCTCGTCGGGGGCGATCAGGCCGTAGTTGTTGTCTTTCCGTCGGTAGAGCACGTTGAGACGATCGCTCGCGGCGTCGCGGAAGACCACGAAGAGGTTGTCGCTGCTTTCGAGCTCGAGAGCAGCCTCGTCGATGGTCATCGGCTTGATCTCGAGGTGGGTCGAAAGGATGATGCGCGGCTCGCGGCCCTCGCCGACACTCGCCCGCTCCAGCACCGCGACCGGCCAGCGCAGGCCCCTCCCGTTGCTGCGGGCGGCCCGGGCGGCGCGGGCAACTCCGCCGCCGACGCGGTCGGGGTGGCGCCGCCGGTCCACGAGCTTCTGATGCGTGCGCCCGGCCTGCGCCTCGGCCTTGTCCACGGCCAGGTCGATGGCTTCCCGCATCGAGCTGTCGGTGTGCGCCTTGACGTGCAGGACGCCGAGGCGATGGGTGGCGTGCAACTCGACGTGGAAGCGGTGCTTCTCGACTTCCAGCGTGACGCGCACCTCTATGGGTTCCTCGAGGAGCTTCCAGACCTTCTTGGTCTTGCTCTCGATATAGGAGCGCAGCCGGTCGTCGAGGGAAAAGTTGCGGCAGGTGTAGTCGATCTTCATGCTGTCTCCCTCCAAGCGGCGTTGGGGGTTCGGCCGTTGGCTCTGCGTCGCCGCCAGAGTTGCCTTTCTTAGCTGCCACCGCCTGCGATGACCCCGAGGTATGAAAAAGAGCTCGCTGACCGGCGATGGCGGACTCCAATCTATCGGATCGCCCCCCGCAACCCCTCGATCCCCTTCCCTCCCCTCCGGGGGGGAAGGGGACGCCCCCGCCCCTGGTGCTCGGATCATTTTCGTTCTAGAAGATCTGCTTGCGGTCGGTCGAAGAAGGGATGCTCAGCTCGTCGCGGTACTTGGCCACCGTCCGGCGGGCGATCTGGATCCCCTCGCGGTTGAGGATGCGCATCAGCTCGCTGTCGGAAAGCGGGCGTTTCGGGTCTTCGGACTGGATCATCTGCTCGATCTTGCGCTTGACGGTCAAGGACGAGATGTTGTCGCCGTACTCGCGGTCGATTCCGCTGTGAAAGAAGAACTTCATCGGGAACAGGCCGCGCGGAGTGTGGATGTATTTGTTAGAGACGACGCGGCTGACCGTGGACTCGTGCATGCCGATGTCCTCGGCCACGTCGCGCAGCACCATCGGGCGCAGGTGGTCGATGCCCTTCTCCAGGAAATCGCGCTGCTGGCGGATGATCGAGGCCGCCACCTTGTATATGGTGCGCTGGCGCTGGTCGAGGCTCTTGATCAGCCACACCGCGGAGCGGATCTTGTCCTTGATGAATTGCTGTGCTTCTGATTGCCGTCCCTCGCTGCGCATGCTCTGCAGCATGCGGCGGTAGGAACGGCTGACCCGCAGGCGCGGCAGGCCGTCGTCGTTGAGCTGAATGACGTGCTCGTCGCCGACCCGCCGCACGAAGACGTCGGGCTCGATGTAGCGCGGCCGCTCGGTGCTGAACTTGCGCCCCGGGTTGGTCTCGAGGGTACGGATCAGCTCCACCCCCTCTTCGAGGGTCGACAGCTCGACGCCGAGCTTTTTCGCCACCGCGGCGAACTGCCGGCGGATGAAGGGATCCCAGGCTTCTTCCACGATGCGGCGGGCAAGCGCATCCGCCGCCACGCCGCGGCCCTCCATCTGCCGCAGCAAGCTCTCCCGCAGGTTGCGGCAGGCGATGCCCGGCGGGTCGAAGCTGCGGACTAGCTCCAGGGCGGCCTCGACCTCTTCGAGGGTGTAGCCGCCTTCCTGGCCGGCCTCATCGAGGAAGCGTCCGTTGCCGCCCTCGGCAACCCGGTCGGGCTCGGTGATCGGCGCCATCTGAGCCAGCGGCGCCATCTGAGCCAGCGGCGCCAGTCGAGCCATCTGAGCCAGAGGAGCCATCTGAGCCGGTGGAGCCGTCTGTGATATCGGAGCCGGCGGCGATGTCGGAGCCAGGTCGCCGTTCAGCGGATCAACCGGGTCGCGGTCTCCCATGGCGCGGATCTCTTCGGGCGTCGCCACCAGGAAGCCGTCAGGGTCGAGGTTGCCGATGATCAACTCTGCGATCTCGCGTTGCCGCGGCTCGACCTCCGCCATGTGCAGCTGCCAGAGCAGGTGGTCGTAGAGGTCGGGCTCGCGGGAGAGGCTGTTCTCGATCGGCGGCTCATCGCGTTCCTCCGCCATCGACGAGTAGCCGGAGCCCTCCCAGTAGTCGCCGAAGTAGGCGTCGAGGTCGATGTTTTCCATCGACTCGCCATGGTTGAGCTCGTCGCCGTTGGTCTCGGCGCGCTGCTCCTCGCGCGGCGTCGTTTCCGCCTCCTCTTCGGGGGTCTCCGGCGTCTCTGCCGCCTCCTCCAGGACCGGGTTCTCCACCAGCTCCTGGGTGAGCAGGGTGTCGAGCTCCATGCGAGTCATCTGCAGCAGCTTGATCGCCTGCTGCAGCGAAGGCGTCATAACCAGCTTCTGCGCCAGCCTGAGGGAGAGTTTTTGCTCTAATGCCATGCCGGCTCTACAGTGTGAAGTCCGCGCCCAAGTAGATCTTGCGAACTTGCGGGTCCGTGGACAGCTCGAGCGGTGTGCCCGAGCGCAAAATCCCGCCATTGTTGATGATATAGGCTCGGTCGGTTATTTTCAATGTTTCCCGCACGTTATGGTCGGTGATCAGGATGCCGATGCCCATCGCCTTGAGGTGCTTGACGATACCCTGGATCTCCAGCACGGCGATCGGATCGATCCCCGCGAAGGGCTCGTCGAGAAGGATATACCATGGGCTGATGACCAGGGCGCGGGCGATCTCGACGCGCCTCCGCTCGCCTCCCGACAGCGCATAGCCGCGGCTCTTGCGCACCGTGGCCAGCCCGAAGTCGGTGATCAGCTGGTCGATGCGGCGCTCCTGCTCGGTGTGCGGCAGGTCGAGGGTCTCGAAGATGGCGCGCAAGTTGTCCTCGACCGACATGCGGCGGAAGATCGAGGGCTCCTGGGGCAGGTAGCTGATGCCGCGCTGGGCGCGCAGGTACATGGGCAAGTCCGTGATGTCGTCGTCGCCCAGGAAGACCTTACCGGCATCGGGCGAGGTCAGGCCAACCACCATGTAGAAGGTGGTCGTCTTGCCCGCGCCATTGGGCCCCAGCAGGCCGACGATCTCGCCCGGGCCGACCTCGATCGAGACGTCGTGCACCACCGCACGGCCGCGGTAGACCTTGCGCAGGCCCTCGGTAAAGAGCTTCTGCGCCTCTTCGCTCATCGCGGCACCGCCGTCCGCCCGCGTCTCTCCTGGCACCGCAGCAGGCCTGCCGTCCCCCCCTAGTTCGCGAGCCGTCTGCGCCGACGGCCCGGCGAGCCCAGAGTTCTCGCGGGCACCGGTCCGGGTAATTGGAGCGAGGCTCATCGCGCGCCCCCGCTGGCTCCGGCCGCCGGTTTGTCTTGCGGCTCGTCCTTGCCCAGCACCTCCACCTTGCCGTCGTCGACCGAGTAGACCATCCGCTTGCCACGCACCACGCTGCCGTCGTGGTCCTGCATGGTCGCCGGCTCGCCAAAGACGTCCACCTTGCGCGTCTCCAGGCGGTAGACCGCTTTCCGACCCAGGATACTGCGCCCGGTCGCGGGATCGTTGAGCCGGGTCTGGCCGGTACAGGTCATGGTCTTGGCCCTGTGCTCCTTGTCCAGCTCGACGTCGAGCTGCTGGCAGGTCAGGGTCTTGCCTTCCTGGTCGACGTGCACGTTGCCGCTGTAGGTGAGCAGGCTGCTGCCGTCGCGGTACAGCATGTCGGTGGCGAGCACGGTGATCGGACCTTGCTGCTTCGCGCCGGCGCCAGGCGCGCCAGGCGCGCCCTGCGCGCCCTGTGCGGTCGCCGCGCCCCGTGCAGTGGCCGCCCCCTTTGCCCCCGGCTGGCCCGAGGGCGAGCGCCCGGAGCCAATAGAGCCAGCCTGGCCGGCGGCCGCCGGGCCGCCGGGGACCCACACCGTCTTGACCCCGCTCACCGCCCGGAGCACGTCGCCGCCCGGCTCCTGCCTCTCGCCCCGCAGCTCCGGCGTGATCAGCAGGTTGTCGCCGCGCCAGGCGCGGACGTCGCCGCGGAAGACGAACGAGGAGGGCAGGCGATGCCAGAACGCTTCCTGCGCCTGCACGTAGATCGGGCCCTTGCCCTCACCGAGGGGGGTGCCGGCGAGCGAGGAGTCGGCGCTCTGCTCGAGAGTTGCCCGCACCCCTTCCACGGCGTGGACGAGCTGGTCGGCGCTGGTGTAGATCACGTGCGGGGCCTTGAGCTCGCCGCGCGGGCTGGCGACGTCGACCGGCTGGCCGAAGAACTCGCCGCGGCCGGCGTCGAGGTCCATGTTGGCGCGGTCCCCGGTGGCGGTGATCTCGCCGTCGCCGTACTTGACCTGCTCGATCAGCGCCACCGTGGCGAGCTGGCCGTCCGGGTGGAAGGCGGCCTTGGCGCGGCGGCCGTGCGCGTCCCGGATGGTGGGGCGCGGCGGCCCGAGCGGAGTAGCCTGGCGGGGTTTGGCGGCTCCCGAGGCCGCGGGAGGAGCCGCGCCCTGGGATCGGCCGGCTCCAGGGGCGCCGCCGGGCTGCCGGGGCGGGCCGACTTCATGGATGTCGACGCCCTCGAAGGCATCGGCCGAGCTCAACACGTTGTTGATCAGCACACCCTCGAGGCGCGGCGCGGTCAGCGTGCGGACGATGCCGCCGCCACTCGACTCCAGCATGGCGCGCTTTGCCGGCGTGCCTTCCAGGTTGACCTGGTGGGGCCGTTTTCCCGCGGGCTCCATGAGGACGGCGAGGTCGTTGCCGCTGAAGCGCACGACGGTCGGCCCGGCGCCGGCCTCGCGGATGCTGGCGCCTCCCGCGCCTGCCGGGCCGCCCGCGCTGGCCGCGCCGACCGTGCTGCCCGGAGCCGGGCCAGCACCGGGAGCGGCCGGTTTGGCCGGAGCTCCCGCCCTGGCCGCCGCTTCTCGCGAAGCGCTTTCGGCGGCGGGAGGCAGGCCCGCCCCGCCCGCCGCGCGGCCGGCGGAGACCGAGCTCCCGGCGCCGGCCGCCCTGGCCTCCGCCTTCGCCAAGGCCCGGGCTGTCCGCAGGCCGGACTCCGCGGAAGGCGCGCCCTCGCCGGCCGCCTTGGCCTGTGGGGAGGCCGCCTGGCCCCCGGGCGGCGCCGGCGCCTCGGCCACGGTTCGACCGGTCACGTGGTAGAGGGCGCGAACGAAGGTGAGCGCGGTCTCGTTGTCGGAGAGCAGGCCGCTGATCCGGTCGGCGTTGAGCTCGGACTGGCCGCGATGGAGCTCGGCATCTTCCTCGGCGCGGATCTGCCGCCGCTTGCGCTCGTAGACCGCACGCGCGGCGGACAGCGAGGCATGGGGCTGGACGTCGGGGAAGGTTTCGACCCGCACGTTGCCGAGGAGCTGGTAGATCTCGTCCGGCAGCCAGGCCTGCAGCGAGTCGCCGCGGGCGAAATACTTGCCTGCATAGAGGATGCGCACCGGCCGCGGGGTGATCACCAGGTTGCCTTTTTCACGCAGCAGAAGCTGCGGCGTGTACAGCTCGAGCTCCGAGGGGCCGCGCAGCTCGACGTCTCCCCACAGCCGCCCTTCGTTGGTCTGGCGGTTGAAGCTCGCCTGCTCGCTCTCCGCCTCGAACTTGTGCCCTTCCTTGTCATAGAGGGTCAGACCGACCTTGTCCAGGTATACGGTCTCTTCCTGGTCCATGCGGATGCTCTCGCCGCGGATGCGGAAGATGGGCCTCCGGCCTTGCGAGAAGGTGTAGTCGAAGTCCTTGCCGATCAGCTTCGTTCCCTCTTCGATCTCGGCGCCCCTTCCCGCCGCCCTGCGCTGCCGCGGCTTGCCGGCGCGGCCGAACAGGTAGAGCCCGACCAGGGCGGCCAGCAGCACGAAGAGCGCCGCCAGCAGCACCATGCGGAAACGGGCCAGGTGGGAGCGGAAGACCGGGCGTGCCACTCCACCATTGTATGCCCCTCCCGCGAGCGCGCCTCTGGAACGGGAGAGTTAGGGGCACGCCCAGGCTGCCGGACGGTTCGGTGAGGCGCGCTCGCCCCACCCGCCCGGGCATGGACGAAAAAAGCACTCGGTCGCCCTCCCTTTCCGTCCGGTCTCAGGGTCAAAACCTCGCCTGCACCGCCCGTCGGGACCGGGACCTGGCGAAAGAGCTGCTCTCTCGCCCCAGGTCTTCCAAAGGCCCTGCTTTTTTCGGCGCACCCACGGTGCCCAGGGCGTCGACACACCTTCCTGCGGACCACAGCACGAGGTTACGCGGGACGGAGGTCGACGAGTCTCAGGACGGGGGTGTGGAGGTAGGAGTCGATCTCGAGGTGGGCGAGGACTTCGAAGGAGCCGGCGAGGGAGGGGGCGCGGTGGGCCCAGCCCCAGCCGACGAGGTCGACGGTGGCGCCGTCGTCGCCGGCGGCTTGCGCGGCGAGGTGGCCCTTGCCGAAAGGGCGGGGCGGGCGGGAGAGGCGGAGGGGACCGATGCGGGCGAGCGGGCGCGGGTTGCCCTGGCCGTAGGGTTCGAGGCGGGCCAGGTCGGCCAGCAGCTCGGCAGTGACCTGGCGCGGCGACAGGGCAAGCTCGTAACGATGGCGGGGCGCGAGGAGGTCGCGCGGCCAGGCGGCGCCTGCCTCTTCCCATTCGCGCGCCAGCGTCTCCAGGCGGCCGGCGGGAATCGTCAGGCCGACGGCTTGGGCGTGGCCGCCGAAGCGGTGCATGGAATCCCGCCAGGGAGCGAGGAAGGTGTGCAGCTCGAGGTCCGGGATGCTGCGCCCCGACCCGGTGGCCGAGTCGCCGGCAACGTTGAGCAATACGACCGGACGATTGAGCTCCTTGGCGAGGCGGCCGGCCGCGATTCCCACGACCCCTTGATGCCACCCCGGGCTCCAGGCGACGAGGATCGGCGGCAGCGGGGAGCGCACGGCGAAACCCTGCCTGGCCTCCTCGACCACCCGCGCCTCCTCGGCCTGACGCTCGCGGTTCCAGCCGTCGAGCTCGGCCGCCAGGGCCGCGGCGCGCTGGCCGTCGCGGCTCATCAACAGCTCGAGCGCCTTGTCGGCGGCGTCCAGCCGCCCTGCCGCATTGAGGCGCGGGCCGAGCCGGAAGCCGACATCGGCGGCGGTGAATGGAGGCTTGACGCCCGCCTGCTGGATCAGCGCCTTGAGTCCCAGAGAGCGCACTTCGCCCAGGGCGCGCAGCCCCAAGGCGGCGATGACCCGGTTTTCGCCCAGGAGCGGCACCAGGTCGGCGATGGTGCCCAGGCAGGCAATGCGCAACAGGGGACGGAGGTCGAGCGGGCGCTCGCAGCGCCGCGCCAGGGCGACCGCGAGCTTGAGCGCGAGCCCGGCCGCGGCAAGGTCGCGGAAAGGGTATGGGCAGCCGTCCTGGCGCGGGTTGATCTGCACCGTCCCGGCCGGCAGCTCGGGGCCCGGCAGGTGATGGTCGGTGATCACGACGTCGATTCCGCTGGCGCGCGCCGCGGCGATGGCGGCGGCCGCGGAGCTGCCGCAGTCGGCGGTCACCACCAGGCTGCAGCCGAGAGCGCGCGCCTGCTCCACATGAACCGGTTGGAAACCGTATCCCTCGCGCAGGCGATGAGGCAGGATCGCCCGCGCCTGGATGCGGCAGGCGCCGAAGACGGCAAGCAGCATCGCCGTGGCGGTGACGCCGTCGACGTCATAGTCGCCGACGACCGCGACGAGCTCGCCGTGCTGCCGCGCCGCCAGGAGCCGCTCGACCGCCTCGGCCATGCCGGCGAGAAGGAAGGGATCGTGAAGGTGCTCGAGGGAAGGGATGAGGAAGCCCTCGGCCGCAGCCCGGCTGGCGATCCCGCGCCGCGCCAGCAGCGCGGCCAGCCAGCCCGGCAGCCCGCCGCTGACAAGCTCGGCGGCAGCCGCGGGCACCGGCGCCGCCACCCACTCGGGGAGACTCCTGCCCATCTCTCCCCCGCCGGCAGCAACTGGCGGCCCGCCGGGCTCCTCCAGGCCGCGGGGAGCAGGCGGCGGCCCGCCAGGCTCGTCCAGGCGGCCGATGGTCAATCCGCTAGACCTCGTCGTAGACGCCGAGCGCGCGGAACTTCTGATAGCGGCGGGCGAGCAGGTCGTTGGTGGCGAGCCGCGAGAGCTCGCCGAGGGCGACTTCGATCTGGTCCCCGACGCGGCGGCAGGTGGCGGCTGGATCGGTGTGGGCGCCGCCGAGGGGCTCCGGGATGATGCTGTCCACCACGCCGAGAGTGAGCAGGTCCGGCGCGGTGAGGCGCATCGCCTCGGCGGCCTCGGCCTTGCGCTCCTGGTCTTTCCACAAGATGGCCGCGCAGCCTTCCGGAGAGATGACCGAGTAGGTTCCGTACTCCAGGATGTAGACCCGATCGCCGACACCCAGGGCCAGGGCGCCCCCGCTGCCCCCCTCGCCGGTGATGGTGACCACGATCGGCACGCGCAGAGAGGCCATCTCGATCAGATTGCGCGCGATGGCTTCGGCCTGCCCGCGCTCTTCGGCGCCGATGCCGGGATAGGCGCCGGCGGTATCGATGAAGGTCAGCACCGGGCGGTTGAAGCGCTCGGCGAGCTTCATGATGCGCAGCGCCTTGCGGTAGCCCTCGGGGCGCGGCTGGCCGAAATTGCGGTAGATGCGCTCGCGGGTGTCGCGGCCCTTCTGGTGGCCGACGACCGCGACGGTGCGGCCGCGGAAGCTGGCGAGGCCGGCGACGATCGCGGGGTCGTCCGAGAAGGCGCGGTCGCCGTGAAGCTCCACCCAATCGCTCATCAGGTAGCCCACGTAGTCGAGCGTGTAGGGGCGCTCGGGATGACGCGCCACCTGGGTCTTCTGCCAGCGCGACAGGTTGCCGTAGACCTCGGCCGTGGTCTTCTTCAGCGTCGCCCGCAGGCGTTCGAGCTCCCTCTCCTGCCCGCTGCCCGCAGGAAAGCTCTCCAGCTCCTGGATCCGCCGGCGGATCTCGACCAGCGGCTCTTCGAACGCCGACTCGACGGTCTGCATGCCGCCGGGCACGGTAACAAAGCCTGCCCGGGAGGTCCAGCCCCCGCCTCTTGCGCCGTGTGTCGCGGTGGGGACGCGGGTAGGAATGGCTGCTGAAGCAGCGCCGCGTCGCCAAGTAACCAGTGTCCCGTCCCAGAGGTTCGCATCCTTATTCGGCGGCCCTCCGCGCCCCTGGCGGCGTTGCGCCTCCTCGACATAGTCCCTGCTATGCCTGCGTCGGCGCGCCTTGCCAGGAGCACGGATGACTCGCCGTCTAGTCCGAAGTTCCTCGGGCAAATCTGAGGTAAGCCCATGAGAAATTGAGACTTAATGCCGTCTAGGCGTCTGAATTGTAGCCACTAAATTGATCGCGAAGAGGGCTTGATTTTCTGCTCCTGCACTCTATAATCATGCCATGGCACGACGCGGCGAAGCCGTTCACGTAGCCACCACGTCTCGCACCTATAAGGGCAAGACCTACCAGACCCACCTCCTGCGCCGCACCTATCGCGAGGGTGGCAAGGTCAAGCATCAGACCCTCGGCAATCTCTCCCACCTCCCGCCACAGCTCGTCGAGGTGATCCGTCGCGCGTTG
>DASZZM010000010.1:0-98557 GCA_035544895.1 Thermoanaerobaculia bacterium | reverse complement strand
GCCGGCGACCTGAGCGCCACAACCCTGCTTCGATTGCGACTTTGAGATGGCGCCAGGCACGGACTCTCGTGGTTTGCCTCCCGCACTGTCCGTGGTGTGGTCACCTCGAGACAGGGTGATTTTATGACACAGTAGTATTAGTTAGGGGCTGGCGAAGTAGCCGTTGACGTCGAGGATGACGTGGACGGTGCCGCCGCCCTGGGCCTGGATGGCGAGCGAGCCGGTGCCGTCGAGCGAGAGAGGCAGCACGGCGTTGTTGGCGCGGGTCTGGCCGGCGGAGAAGTCGATCACGCTGGTGTTCGGTGCCGTGGCATCGCCGGCAAAGGCGCGCAGGAAGCCGCCGCCGGTTGGCGAGGTGACGGTCAAGTTCACCGAGACCGCCAGGGCGGTGGCGGGGACGCCGCACTGGCCTGCCAGGCTCCAGGCGCGTTGAGCGCCGGCGGCGAGCGGCGGTCCGCCGTAAGCGCCCCCTGCCCAACGGGTGTCCAGGACGCGGCAGGGCGCCACCGTGTAGAAGTTTGCCGCCGGCGCCGCCGCGGGATCGGAGACGGCCAGGGTGGCCGAACGCGGCGGCAACATCAAGGAAAGGGAGCCTGCGACGAGGTTCGCGGTCCCCGCGGGGCCCAGGCGGTGCCCGGCGTCGAAGCGCAACAGCGTCACCGCTCGAGACGGCGCTCCCGCGACCTGGACGTCGGCCTGCCGGCTGACCGTGTCCTTGTTGAAGAGGAGCAGGTACAGGCGGGAGGCCGCACCCAGCACGGCGTAGGCGCCCACGGCGTCGGCGTCGGAGCTCAGCGCCTGGATGCTGTCTCCGGCCACGTGGGCGCCGTGGCCGTCGTAGCTCAGGTAGAACAGGAAGGCATCTTCGACCGGGGTGTTGGCCGCGGGCGCCACCCAGCGCGCGGCGAGGTCGACCCCTTCCCGCCCGAAGATGGCGAGCGCTTCGGCCTGGGCCAGCGCGCTGCTCGCGCCGGAGTCGTTTCCCCAGTTGTATTCGCTGATCGCCAGCTTGGTGCCGGGGAGCCGGGCCGCGACCCAGTCCTTCAGGCGCGGGATGAGGCGGACCGGCTGGTTGATCCATGACTCGTCGACATAGCTCGGATCGTAGAGGCCCTTGAGGCTGCGCAGGCGGAGAGCGGAGGTCGCGGCCGACTCGTCGCCGGACAGCGCGACGCCGCCGGCCTGCGGGTAGTAGTGGACGTCGAGGTAGTCGAGCAGCTTGACCCCGTGCGCCGCCTGGTAGCTGGCGACCTGGAGCAGGTACCAGTCGATGAACGCCAGATTGCCATGGGCCTGCGCATCGGGGCCGGGCTGGCAGCCGTCGGCGGCCGAGAAGAAGTAAGCGCACCAGCCCCAGTCGCATGGCCCGAGGACCTGGGCGTCGGGGTCCTTGGACTTGATCGCCGCGGCGTACTGCCAGGTCTGCTGCCAGAGCTCATCGTAGGTCGCCGCGCTCGGATGCACGTCGCGGTGCGTGCTGTTCCAGAGCGCCGGCTCGTTGTCGAGCGCGTAGAACCTGACCCCCCGGCTCGCCGCCGTGCCGGTGCGCCCCGCGATGTGGGCCATCCATCCGGTCACGAAGCTCGGCCCGATGGCGCGCGACGTGTCGTGCGGGTCGTTGCCGGCGATCGGCGTGCCGTCGGCGTGGCGGCCGTTGCCGGCGTCGGGATTGCACCAGGAAGGATTGCCGGTCGCGCTGCACTCGGTCTGCTGCTGGGGACCGTATCGGGCGACCGAAAAGCCCCACCTGCGGGTGCGGTCGATCGGCGTCCAGCCGATCAGCGGCACGGTGATCAGGGGCTCGCCTCCAGCGGCGCGCGTCCGATCGACGAAGACGTCCGAGGCCGAGCCGTCCGGCAGCGCCCCGGGGTTGGCGTTGGCGTTCTCGATGTTGTAGAAGAACCAGTCGCTGGCGCGGTTGGCGATGTCGTCCTGCCACGAGTAGCGGGTCGTGGCGTTGCCTCCCCAGCGCCGCACCGGCCAGCGCAGGGCGGCGGCCTGGGCGTCGTCGCCGAAATTGACGCCGTAGATGAGCGGGCTGATCGGATGGCGCTTGGCGCCCGGATCGACGCTCACCGAAACCGCCGCCGCGGCTGCCAGCGCCGGCGCGCCGGCGCCGTCCTTTCCCGGCAGGCTGCCGGCGGCGGCCGTTCCCGCCAGCAGCAGGAGAAGGAGCGCGGCCGGCGGGAGGGGGCGAGACGATGGGAGGCGGCGAGACATCCGGACGACGGCCTGCGGCGAGCGACGCTCAGCTTAGGGACACTAGCGCGCCGCGGCCGGGGCGGCTGTGAAAAACGTCACATAATCCCGGCGTCCGGATAAAATGGCCTGTGGAGGGGAAATGGCGCGAGGCAAGCGGTTCTGGCTGATGAAGTGCGAGCCCGACGCGTACTCGATCGACGACCTCGAGCGCGACGGCACGACGACCTGGGAAGGGGTGCGGAACTTCCAGGCGCGCAACCTGCTGCGCGACGAGATCCAGGCGGGCGACGGCGTCCTCTTCTATGCCTCGAGCGCCGAGCCTTCCGGCGTCACCGGAGTCGCCGAGGTTGCGCGCGCCGGGTATCCCGACCCGACCGCCTTCCGCAAGGGCCACCACTACTACGATCCCAAGAGCGACCCCGCGCAACCGACCTGGTACATGGTCGATCTCCGCTTCGTCGAGCGCTTCCCGGCGATCGTGCCGCTCGCCACCCTGAAGGCCACGCCCGGCCTTGAGAAGATGATGGTGACGCGGAAAGGGTCGCGGCTTTCGGTCCAGCCGGTTGCAAAGCAAGAGTTCGACATCGTGGCGCGGCTCGGCCGTGCGGGCGGGGCGAGCGGACGATGAGCGCGGACGGGTACTGGAGCGTCCCGCTCGAGGTGCAGTGCCCCCACTGCGGCGAACGGACCGAGATCATGATCGAGAACGATCTCAACGGCTCGCTGGTCCAGGACTGCGCGGTGTGTTGCAGCCCCTGGCAGCTCACCGTCACCCATGACCGCTACGGCGACCCGGACGTCAAGGTCGAGCGGCTCGACTGACTTGACGCGGCGCAAGGCCCCCGAGGACCAGCTCTCGCTGTTCGCGCCCCCGACGCCGGGGGTGCGCGCCGCCCCGCCCGCGCCCGAGGTCGCCGCGCTCGGCCTCCGGCTGCCGCGCGGCCTCTATCTCGGCGGTTCCACCTGGTCCTTTCCGGGCTGGGAAGGCCTGGTCTACGCCGGGCGCTACAGCCAGTCCCAGCTGGCGCGCCAAGGGCTGGAGGCGTATGCGCGCCACCCCCTGCTGCGCGCGGTCGGGATCGACCGCACCCACTACCGGCCCCTTCCCGCGGCCGAGCTCGCGCCCTACGCGGCGGCGGTACCGGACGATTTCCGCTTCCTGGTCAAGGCCCATGAGGCCTGCACCCTGGCGCGCTACCCCGACCGCCCGCGCTACGGCGCCGAGCGCGGCCGGACCAACCCTCGCTTTCTCGATGCCGGCTATGCCGCGGACGAGGTGGTGGCACCGTACGTGGAGGGCCTGGGAACGAAAGGCGGAGCGCTCCTCTTCGAGTTCGCGCCCCAGGACCTTGGCCCCCCGAAGAGCTTTGCCGCGCGGCTCCACGCCTTCCTCGCCGCCCTGCCGCGCGGGCCCCTCTACGCGGTGGAGCTGCGCAACCGCGAGCTGCTGGTGCCGGACTACGCCGCCGCGCTCGCCGCGGCCGGCGCCTGCCCCTGCCTCAACGTTCACCCGCGCATGCCCGACGTGACCATCCAGGCGCGGCTCGCCGGCGCCGCCGAAGCTCCCATGACGGTCGTCCGCTGGCTGCTGGCCCGAGACATGACCTACGAGGCCGCCGGCCGCCTCTACGCTCCGTTCAACCGTATCGCCGCGCCCGATCCCGCCGCGCGCCGCGGCCTGGCCGAGCTCGCCCGCCAGTCCCTCGCCTCCGGGCGCCCCTTTCTCGCCACGGTCAACAACAACGCCGAAGGCAGCGCCCCCCTCTCGATCGCCGCCCTCGCCCGCGAGATCCTGGGAAACTAGAAAGAAACTCGTCCGTGCGTCAGGGGCGGGGGCGTCCCCTTCCCCCCCGGAGGGGAGGGAAGGGGATCGAGGGGTTGCGGGGGGAGATCCAATAGACGCATTGAGCAGTCCTCCACACCCAGATCGCAGCGCTGTTTGAAAGTACGTTCCTGTCACTCGCCGCTCGGGGAACGTGCTAGGGTTCCGCCGTGAGCCGGCGTGCCGCGGGCCACGATGCCCGGCCGGGCGTGCCGGGAAGGCGATTTCACATGGTGAGCGAGCTCTCGAGCGGCGCGGCGGCCAGGAGCGAGGTCCAGGCCGCGGCCGCCGTACAGGCCGGCGACGAGCCGGGCGGTGCGCCCACGCGGATCGGGCTGATGGGGCTGGGGAGGATCGGCAGGAACATCTTTCGCATCCTGTATGCCAGCGAGGACCTGCGCATCGAGGCGGTCAGCGACGTCGCCGATCACGCCGCTCTCGCCTACCTGCTGCGTTTCGACACCATCCTTGGCCGCTTCCCGGCCGCGGTGACGGTCGACGGCGACGACCTGGTGGTGGCGGGCCGCCGCGTCCGCATGGTGCAGGGCAAGGAGCCCGGAGAGATCCCCTGGGGGGAGCTCGGCGTCGAGACGGTGATCGAGGCGACGGCGCGCTTCCGCACCCGCTCTGAGATCGAGCGCCACCTCGCCGCCGGGGCCAGGCGGGTGATCCTCTGCTCGCCGCCCGCCGATCCGCCCGACATCACCGTGGTGATGGGGGTCAACGACGACAAGCTGCGCCGCGAGCAGCGGATCGTCTCGAACGCCTCCTCGACCGCCCACTCCGCGGCGCCGGTGCTCAAGGTCCTGCACGACGCGTTCGGCATCGAGCGCGCCTTCCTGAGCACGGTCCACGCCTACTCCAACCAGCAGCGGCTGGCGGACGTGCCGGCCGCGGACCCGCGCCGCGGCCGCGCCGCGGCGGAGAACATCATCCCGCAGGTCACCCACGCCGCCGAGGTGATCGTGGAGCTGCTGCCCGAGCTGCGCGGCAAGCTGACCGGCCTCGCCATGAACGTGCCGGTGGCCAACGGCTCCGTCGTCGACCTGGTGTGCTGGCACGAGCACAAAGTGACGGTCGAGACGGTCAACCAGATCCTGCGCGCGGCGGCGTCTTCGCGGCGCTTCCGGGGGATCCTGGAGTACGAGGACAACCCCATCGTCTCCTCCGACATCCTGCGCAGCGCCGCCTCGGGAGTCTTCGACAGCCTGGCCACCATGACGCTGGCGGATCGCGTGTCGAAGACCCTCACCTGGTTCGACAACGGCTGGGGCTACGCGCACCGCGTCGTCGACCTCGTCCGCCGCTTCCGGCAGCTCGACCGGGCCGCCCAGGAGCACGCGCCGTGAGCGGCCCGGTGAAGATCGGCATCAACGGATTCGGCCGCATCGGCCGCAGCGTCTTCCGCATCCTGGCCGAGCGCGAGGACCTGGAGGTGGCGGCGATCAACGACCTGTTCGAGAGCGAGCAGCTTGCCTACCTGCTCAAGTACGACACCGTGATGGGGGTCTTCCCCCGCGAGGTGAGGAGCGGCGAGGCGGCTCTGTACGTGGACGGCAGGCGGACGATCCTGACCGCCGAGCGCGATCCGGCGAAGATCCCGTGGGGGGACCTGGGCGTCGAGGTCGTCGTCGAGTCGACCGGCGTCTTCACCCGGCGCGATGCGCTCGGCAAGCACCTCGCCGCGGGCGCCGGCAAGGTGATCCTGACCGTTCCGGCCAGCGACGAGATCGACGCCACCGTGGTGATGGGGGTCAACGACGACCTGCTGCGCCCCGAGCACAGGCTGGTCTCCAACGCTTCCTGCACCACCAACTGCCTGGCGCCGCTCGCCAAGATCCTCGACGACGCCTTCGAGATCCAGGAAGGCTTCATGACCACCGTGCACGCCTACACCAACGACCAGCGGCTGGCCGACGTCCCGCACAAGGATTTCCGGCGCAGCCGCGCCGCCGCCGAGAACATCATCCCGACCACGACCGGCGCCGCGCGCACCGTGGGCAAGGTGCTGCCGCGCCTCGAGGGCAAGCTCGACGGCATGGCGATGCGCGTGCCGGTGCCCGACGGCTCGATCGTCGATCTCTCCGCGCGCCTGCGCGGCAAGCCGACGGCGGCCGAGGTCAACGCCGCCGTCCGCGCCGCCGCCGACGGCCCGCTCCGGAAGATCGTCGAATACAGCGAAGTGCCGCTGGTGTCTTCGGACATCATCGGCAATCCTCACTCCTCCGTCTTCGACGCGCTGTCCACCTCCTCGCTCGGCGACGGTTATGTCAAGGTGATCTCGTGGTACGACAACGAGTGGGGGTACTCCAACCGCGTGGTCGACCTGATCGAGCGCCTGGTGGAAGTCGGCTGAGGCCGCCAGCCGAGACGAAACGAACCTGCCCTGAGAGGGAGGGGGCGTCCCCTTCCCTCCCGGAGGGGTGGGAAGGGGATCGAGGGGTTGCGGGGGGCGATCCGATAGATTGGAGGCCACCATCGCCAGTCAGCGAGCGCCGTTTCATTCCTCGGGGCCGCCCACCGGCGGCGCCAACTAGAGCTAGTCTGACCGTCCCGAGAAGAAGAGACGTTCCCTTCCGCCCGGACACTTTCCCATGAGCAAGCGAGTCGGCATCCTGACGGGCGGCGGCGACGTCCCCGGGCTCAACATGGCCATCAAGGGTTTCGTCTGGCGCATGGAGGAGTCCGGCTACGAGGTGATCGGCCTGCGCCGCGGGTGGGCCGCGCTGCTCAACGTCACCCCCGCGGCCGATGCCGACAACTCGGACTGGCTGACGCCGCTGACCCGCGCCAACACGCGGACCATCGACAGGAGCGGCGGAACGGTCCTCCACACCTCGCGCATCAATCCCGAGCTCGTCCAGGCCGCGAGCGTGCCCGAGCATCTTCGCGGCAAGGCGGAAGTCGATGCCACCGGGTGCATGGATCTCACCGCCGTTGCCCTGGAGGCGATCGAGTTCCTTCGTCTGGATGTGCTGATCGCGGTCGGCGGGGACGGCACGCTGTCGTTCGCGCGCCGGCTGCATCACGAGGGCGTGAAGGTGATCGGCGTTCCCAAGACCATGGACAACGACGTCTTCGGCACCGAGTACTGCATCGGTTTTTCGACCGCGGTCACCCGTTCGGTCAACTTCATCCACGACCTGCGCACGGCCGCGGGCTCGCACGAACGCTTCCTGGTGGTCGAGCTCTTCGGCCGCTACTCGGGCGAGACCTGCCTGCTGTCGTCGTACCTGGCCGGCACCGACCGCGCGCTGATCGCCGAGGTCCCATTCGATCCCGAGCTCGTCGTCGAGATGCTGGCCGAGGACAAGCGCTCCAATCCGAGCAACTACGCGGTGGTCGCGATCTCGGAAGGCGCCTACCCGGTGGGCGGTCAGCCGGTCGAGGCAGGCGAGCCCGACGCGGTGGGCAACCGCGAGCTGGGCGGCGTCGGCCGCCTGCTGCGCCGGCAGCTGCAGAGGACGACCGGCGACCGCGTGATCTATCAGCGCCTCGGCTACCTGATGCGCTCCGGCCCTCCGGACGCCCTCGACCGGCTGGTCGCCAGCAATTATGCCAACCTGGCCGCCGACCTCGTCCTGGCGGACAAGACCGGACGGCTGGTTGCCATCCTCGGCGGACGCTACAGCGCCGTGCCCATCGAGACGGTAGGAGCCGGCAGCAAGAAGGTAGACGTCGAGCGCTTCTACGACCGCGAGCGCTACCGCCCCAACATCGTCGGCGTCATGGGCCTGCCCATGTTCCTGCACTAGCGGGACACTCCAGCCCCGGCGAGAGGCTTCATTCGCGGCGCAGCGCGACGGTCGGATCGATGCCCATCGCGCGGCTCGCCGGCACAAAGCACGCGGCGAGGGTGGCGGAGATCAGGACGGCGACGACCCCGGCGAAGGTCCATGGATCGGTCGCGCTCACGCCGTAGAGCACGCGGCTCATCAGTTGGGTCAATCCCAGCGCGGCAACGAGTCCAATGGCGGCGCCGAGGAGCGCGGTCCTCAAGCCCTGGCCGAAGACCATGCGCAGCAGATTGCCCCGCCGCGCGCCGAGGGCGATGCGGACGCCGATCTCGTGCGTTCTCTGGCCTACCAGGTACGAGGTCACCCCGTAGATGCCGATGCTGGCCAGCGCCAGCGCGAGCAGCGCGAAGCAGCCGAGCAAGATCATCGAGAACTGGCGAGGGGCCAGAGAGGCACTGACGATCTCGTCCATGGTCTGCACGCCGTAGACCTCGTGCTCGGGACTGAGCGCCGCGAGGACGCGGCGGAGGTTGGCGAAGACCGCCGGCGCTCCCGGCGCGGAACGCACCATGACACCCGCGTTGCGGGCCGTCAGGACCATCGCGGCATCCGGCATCTGCATGAAAGGCAGATAGATCTGGGTTCGCAGCGGGTGATGACCGTCGCGGTCGAGCCCCCACTGCTTGACGTGGCCGACCACCCCGACGATCTCGGCGCGGTCGGCGAAGTTGGCGCCGGGCGTTAGATTGAGGCGCTGGTGAAGCGGGTCCCGGTCGCCGAAGAGCGTCTTCGCGAACACCTCGTCGATCACGGCGACGGGGGCCGAGCGCTCGTCGTCGTGGGCGTCGAAGAAGCGGCCGCGCAGGAGCGGAATGCGCAGGGTCCGCAGATACCCGGGCCCGACGACGTAGCGCACCGCCCAGCTCCACTCGTTCTCGCTCGCGGGCCGCGGGCGGCCGTCGAGCCAGAACAGCACCTCGTCTTCGGTGCCGAGCGGCACGGCTCCCCAGCCGAGCGATGAAGCGACGAAGCCCGGAAGCGAGGCCAGCCGCTCGTCGATCGCCCGCCACGCGGCGCGGACCGCGCCGGGGCTTGCCGTCATCAGCGCCGGCGGCAGGGCGATGTTCGCCGTCAGGACGTGATCCGGCCGAAATCCCGGATCGACGCTCCATAGCTTGCCGAGGCAGCGGAGCATCAAGCCCGCGCCGACCAGCAGGACGAGCGCCAGCGCCACCTCGACCATGACGAAAAGGTCCTGCGCGCGTTGCCGCCCGCCCATCGCGCCGCGGCCCCCCTCCTTGAGCGTTTGGTGCCAGCTCGTGCGCGACATCTTGAGGGCCGGCACGAGGCCGAACAGCACCGCCGCGGCCAGCGAGACCGCCAGGCTGAAGAGGAGGACGCGGGCGTCGAGCCGGATCTCCTCCGCCCGCGGAAGAGCGGCAGGAAGCACGCCGAGCGCGGCGCGCGTGCCCCATGCCGCGATCAGCACGCCGAGCCCGCCGCCCACC
This sequence comes from Thermoanaerobaculia bacterium, assembly GCA_035544895.1. Classification (GTDB taxonomy): domain Bacteria; phylum Acidobacteriota; class Thermoanaerobaculia; order Multivoradales; family UBA5704; genus JASLEW01. Next base: position 89,288 of record DASZZM010000010.1, on the reverse strand, counting down.
GCCGCGAGCAGGCCGCACTCGGTCAACATCTGGCGGACGAGGCGCCCCTGGCTCGCGCCCAGCGCGGCGCGGACGGCGAACTCGCCGGCGCGTCCGGTCGAGCGGGCGAGCAGGAGATTCGCGACGTTGACGCAGGCGATCAGCAGCACGAAACCGACCGCACCCAGCAGCAAGAGCAGGAAGGGCCGCACGTCGCCCACCAGCTCGTCCTTGAGCGGCGCGAGCTTCGCGCCGATGCCTTTGTCGGCTTCGGGATAGGCGGCGGCAAGGTTGCGCGTGATGCGTTCCATGTCGGCCCGCGCCTGCGCGAGCGTGACCCCGGGCTGCAGGCGGCCGATGCCGTGAAAACCCAGGCCGGCCGCGCGGCTGCGCAGCAGCGGGTTCTGCCATTGGCCGACCGGCACCCACACGTCGGGGTGGGCGGGGCCATTGGGCCGGAGGCCGAAGCTTGCCGGTATCACGCCGGCGATCTGAAAGTCCCGCCCATCGAGGGTCAGGCTCTTGCCTGGCGCGTCCGGCGCGGCGCCGAGCTTGCGCCGCCAGAGGGCCTCGCTGACGAGCACGAGAGGAGCCGCGCCGATCTCGTCCTCGCCGCGCCCGAACGTGCGGCCGAGCAGCGGCCTGACCCCGAGCAGCGAGAAGTAATCCGACGAGACCACCAGGGCGCTGACCTGCTCGGCCTCGCCCCTTCCGGTGAGGCTGAAGCCGGAGCCCCGCGAGATGGCGATGGCGGAGAAAGTGTGATTCTGCCGCTGCCAGTCGCGGAAGTTCGGGTACGAGATGGAGCCGGCCGCGAAGTTCGGCTTGCTCTCGTGGAGCCTGACCAGCTGGTCCGGATGCGTGAAGGGCAGCGGTTTCAAGAGCACGCCGTCGATCACCGAGAAGAGCGCCGTGTTGGCGCCGATGCCGATCGCCAGGGTGAGCACCGCGACGGCGCTGAACCCGGGGTTGTTGCGCAGCATCCGCAGGCCGTAGGCGACGTCGCGCAACAGGGTCTCGATGGCGCCGATGCCGCGCGCCTCCCGGCAGGCGTCCTTGACCTGGTCGAGGCCGCCGAACTCCAGCCGCGTGAGGCGAACCGCTTCCTCGCGCGTCCGGCCGGCCCGCATGTGCTTTTCGATCGCCCGCTCGCAATGGAAGCGCAGCTCGTCGTCCAGCTCGGCCTCCACGGCGCGGCGCCGGAAGAGGGCACGAAGGCGATAGACGAGATCACTCAGCATGGCGCACCTCCCCTGGGGAATCCCTGAGAGTCCTGGCCGCTACGAAGCTCCCAGCACCTGCGCCATGGCAGCCGTCAGCCGCAGCCAGGCGCTCTCCTCCGCCGCGAGCTGCTGGCGGCCGCGCGCGGTCAGCTCGTAGTACTTGGCGCGGCGGTTGTTCTCCGACCTCCCCCAGCGCGCCTTGATCCAGCCGCGGCGCTCTAGCCGGTGGAGAGCGGGATACAGGGAGCCCTGCTGGATCTGGAGGACGCCGCTGGAGATCTGCTGGACGCGCTCTGAGATTGCCCAACCGTGCCGCGGCTCGAGGGCCACGGTCTTCAGGATCAGCAGGTCCAGGGTGCCCTGCGGCAGGTCGATGTGATCGCTTTCGCCTTCCATGGCGGCGTCCCCTTTCGCTTCTACAGGGCGCAGTGTACGGCCTCTCTTGTAGAAGCGCAAGGGGGAGTCATTCGCCCGGCGCGGGCGCGTGCTGCAGCTCGTAGCCCCAGCGCGACATCTCGGTTGGGCGGCGGATCAGGCGGCAGGGGCGGCCGAGGAGAGGCGACCTGATCCAGCCCTCCGCATCCGCGGGCTGGGTCACGTAGCCGGCCGGCCCCAGGCGCAAGACCTCGAAGCGCAGCTCGGCGCCGCGCGCGTCCACCAGCCAGAGCTCGGGGACGCCGGCCTGGGCGTAAAGGGGCGGCAGGCGCTTGCGGTCCTTGGTTACGGAAGAGTCGCTGATGATCTCGACGACGAGGTCCGGGGCGCCTTCGAGCTCGATGATGCGCTCCGCCCCGGGGCCTGTCGTGGACCGGGCGCCGGCCGCGGCCCGCTTGCGGGTCGAGGCGATGTCGCGGATACCGCCGCTCTTCAAAGTTGACCAGAGGACCACCACGATGTCGGGCTCGACGGAAAGCCGGGCGCGCACCGAAACGATGCGGGCGCGGTCGATGAAGACGTTGCCCAGGCCGGGCTTGACGATCAGCGCGTGAAGTTCCGCCCCGATCGCCGTCTTGGCCACTCCGTGGGTGTAGATCTCCTCGGGGCTCAGGTCGGCCTCCACTCTGCCGGCGAGGTAGTCGATGCGGCCGCGCTCGGGAAAGCCGCGGCTGTGCGTCCATTTCCGAAACTCGCCGAAGTCCTTGTACCGCGCCGGGATGCGCAGCCCTTCCCCGGTCAAGATCGGGGTCGCTCTCCTCGTATTCATAGACGTAAATAACCTCCCTGATCACGATACCACTCCGCCCGCGCCGGGAAGAGGCCAGGGGCTCGGCGCCTGGAGATCGCCGGGCTGAAACCAAACTGCCGGGCGTGCGCTGGCCGTACAGTTCAACGGGCCGGACCGGCACACCGGAGCCGCGCCAAGTCCCCTGCCGCCGCGATCCGTGAGAGAGTCGGTGCGCGAACAGGGCCGCGCAGAAAGGACGGCGTCGATGATCCGCATTCATTCCCTTCCACCGCTGCTGTCGTGCCTGGTGCTCCTCGCTTCGGCCGGCGGCGCCGGCCAGGCCGAGAAGAGTCGAGCGCAGACCCCTGGCGCCGGGACTGCCGGGTCTGCCGCGGTGGCCGTACAGGGCGACCCGGTGGTGGTCGAGCTGTTCACCTCGCAGGGCTGTTCGAGCTGCCCACCCGCGGACCGCCTGATGTCGCGCCTGGGCGCCGACCCCGGGCTGCCGGGTCCGGTCGTGGCGCTCGCCTTCCATGTCGATTACTGGAACGGCATCGGCTGGAGCGATCCGTTCTCCTCGCCGCGGTGGTCGCGGCGCCAGGAAGCGTACGCCCGCGCATTCCGCAGCGACCGGATCTACACGCCACAGCTCGTCGTCAACGGGCGAAGCGAATGCGTGGGCTCGCAGGAGGGTCAGGTGGCGCGGCGGATCGCGACCGCGCTGGCCGCCGCGCCCGCGGGCCGAGTGAGCCTCACGGTCGACCCGCCCGGCTCGGCCGCCGCCAGGCACTTACGTGTGTCGGTGTCCGCCCGCCTCTCGCGGCCGGCGGGCAGCGGCAACCTCGACCTGTGGGTGGCGCTCACCCAGAACGGTCTTTCCACACCGGTCAAGGCGGGCGAGAATGCGGCCCGCACCCTGCGCAACGATCACGTGGTGCGCCGGCTGGAGAAGGCCTTCACGATTCCAGCCGCCGCCGGGTCGGAGCGCTCCGGCTCTCTCGTCCTCGACCTCGATCCGAGCTGGAAGCCGGCCGACTTCGCCGACCTCGCGGTTGCCGCCTTCCTCCAGGATCCCGCCACCCTGGCCATCCACGGCGCCGCCGCCACATCGCTCGGACGGCGCTAGCTCTAGTAGCGCTGGGCAGGGACCCGGCGGCGGCTTCGGAAGTTTAGGAGTCGCCGCTCTTCGCGGCCACTTTGCCTGCCTCGCCGCTCGCCAGGGCCTGCTCGATCTTGCGGGTCAGCTCTTTCTCGAGCCCGCGCTGGAGGCCGAAGCTCATGTGGAGGATCCTGCCGTCCGCGCCGACCAGGAAGTAGGTGGGAAAGCCCTGGACCCCGAACACCCTCTGCGCGTCGCCATTGCCGTCCCAGCACTGCGTCCAGCGCGCGACGTGACGGGCCAGGAACTCCCGCAGCTTGGCGCCGTTGCTGTCGCCGCTGATGCTGACCAGGGTGAACGGCTTGTCGGCCATCTGCTGGGCGATCCTCTCCAGCGAGGGAATGGCCGCCACGCAAGGCGCGCACCAGGTGGCCCAGAAGTCGAGGAGGACAACCTTGCCCTTGAGGTCCGCCAGGGAGACCCGGTCGCCCTCCAGAGTCTCGAACGAGACCTCGGGCGCCAGCTCTCCGGGCTCCAGGGCGCCGTGCGGCCTGCCGCGCTCGCCGCCCCTGCCGCCACTCCATGCCGGCAAGACGGTCAACGCCGCCCCCACCATGAAGACCGCGGCACTCCGCGCCAGCCTGTGGCCTCTCCTTCGCATTGACACGACCTCCACTTCTCATCCTACCAAAGCCTCGGGCGCCGCTTCCTACGTCACCGGCCACTCCATCATCGTCGACGGCGGCATGAGCGCCTCGCTGCGCTGACTCGGCAGCATGCGGCAAAGCGGTCAAGGCCAGGGCGCTGCTCGCGCCCGGCCGCGAAAGCGGCTATCGTTTCGGACGAGCTCCCCCGAGACCCGCCATGCCGCCTCCCACGTCCAGCCCTCTCAGCCTGGATATCCTGATCGTCGACGACGAGCCGAACCTGCGGCGCACGCTTTCCTTGCAGCTCACCGGGCGCGGCCACCGGGTGCGCACGGCGGGCTCGGCCGACGAGGCCATGCGCCAGGTGCGCCAGGAACGGTTCGATCTGGCCCTGGTCGACCTGCGCCTGGGCACCGGCTCGGGGCTCGACCTGCTGCCCCGCCTCCTGGCCGAGGAGCCGGAGCTCAAGATCCTGGTCATCACCGCCTATGCCTCGGTCGAGACCGCGGTCGAAGCCATGAAGCGCGGCGCCAGGGACTACCTGGCCAAGCCGTTCAATCCGGTCGAGCTCGACCTCGCCATCGAGAAGATGTCCGAGATCTCTCGCCTGGAGAGGAAGGTCCGGATCCTGGAAGGCAGCCTGGCCGAGGCCTTCTCGGACGCCGAGCTGGCAAGCGCCAACTCGGCCATGCAGGCCGTGCTCCGCCTGGCGCGCCAGGTCGCCGACAGCGATGTCAGGGTGCTGCTGCGCGGCGAAAGCGGCACCGGCAAGGGTGTGCTGGCGCGCGCCATCCATGGCTGGAGCTCGCGCCGCGACAAGCCGTTCGTCGTCGTGCCGACGCCGGCGCTGCCCGCCGAGCTGCTGGAGAGCGAGCTGTTCGGCCACGCCCGCGGCGCCTTCACCGGCGCCAGCCGCGATACGCCCGGGCGGGTGGCCCTGGCCGAGGGCGGCACCCTGCTGCTCGACGAGATCGGCGACCTGCCGCTGGCGCTGCAGCCCAAGCTGCTGCGCTTCATCCAGGACCGCGAGTACGAGCGGGTCGGCGACCCGAGCCCGCGGCGCGCCGACGTGCGCATCCTGGCCTCGAGCAACCACGATCTCGAGCAGAGCGTGCGCGAGGGCCGCTTCCGCGAGGACCTGCTCTACCGCCTGAACGTCCTCACGCTTGCCATCCCGCCGCTGCGTGAACGCCCGGAGGACGTCGTTCCACTCGCCGAACATTTCCTGTCCTTCTTCGGCCGGCAGTACCACCGGCCGGGCCTCCGGCTCGCCGCGGAGACGGTGCGTCTGCTGCGCCGCTATGCCTGGCCCGGCAATGTGCGCGAGCTGCGCAACTCCGTCGAGCGCGCGACCATACTGGCGGGCGGCGAAGAGATCGGCCCTGGACTGCTGCTGCTCGAGCCGCCGCCTGAGCCCGTCCCGGGAGAGAAAACTTCGGCTGCCGGCGGCCTCGCTGTCGGCGACCTCGTGCCGCTGGCGGCGATCGAGCAGGAGCACATCCAGCGCGTCCTTGCCCGCGCCGGCTCGCGCAAGGAGGCCGCGGCCATCCTGGGGATCGATCCCGCAACCCTCTGGCGCCGCCGCAAGCGGGAAGGCACCTAGACGAAACTCCTCCTGCCGCGAGAGGGCGGAGCGCAACTCCGTTTCATCCCTCGGGGTCGGCACAGCCGGTGGTGGCTTGAATTGCAGAATGCAACAGGCGGGCGGGTTCCATCGCTTGCATTCCGCAACGCCGGTCAGGAAATCGCCCGCGTCCGTAGGGATCCTGCGCGAGGCAACTGTCTGGGAGAAAGAGGCTTGACGCGGCCGCCCAGGGCATGGCATCGCGCCTGCTACCAGAAGCCGCCGCCATGCCCGCGATCCACTCCAGGCCCGCCCGCGGCTCGCAGCCGACTTCGCGGCTGAACGGCCCGCGGCGTCGCCGTGTGGCCTGGAACGTGTTGCTGGCCTTCTGTCGCTGGCGGCCTCGTTGCTCCTCACCGGCCTGGCCGCCGTTCCGGCGGACTTCAGGTGGATCTTCCCCATGGCGGGTTGCGTGGGGTACCTGTACTTTGCGCAGCGCGCGGTCGGCGCTTCGCTCTTGGAACCTCGATGCCTTGCCATGGCCGCCCCGCTCCTCCTCCACCGTACCGCGCCTGAATGGCGGCGAGCGCCTCGCCAGCCGCCCTGAGAGCCCTGGCGATCGCGGGCTGAGATTGGTCTAGCCGCCATGTTCGGACTGCGCACCAAGCTCGCTGTCGGCTTTCTCGGCCTGCTCGCCCTGCTCGTCGCGCTGGGAGTGCAGAGCACGATCTGGCTGTCGCGGCTCGGCGGCTCGATCGACGTGATTCTGCGCGAGAACTACCGCAGCGTCGTCGCCTGCCAGGACATGAAGGAGTCGCTCGAGCGCATGGACAGCGGCGCGCTCTTCGCGTTCGCCGGCGACCCGCAGCGCGGGCGCGCCCTGGCGGCCGTGCACGGCCCGCGCTTCCTGGCCGCTCTGGATGCCGAGCTGCACAACATCACGCTGCCCGGCGAGGGACCGCTGGCCTACCGGATCCGCGACCTCTATACCAGCTATTCGCCGGCGCTCGCCCAGGTGCTCGACACCGGCCGGCCGCTCGCCGAGCGGCGCGCCATCTACTTCGGCCGGCTGCTGCCGCTCTTCGAGCAGATCAAGGCGACCGCCGACCAGGTCCTGCAGATGAACCAGCAGAATATGGTCGCCGCCAACGCCCGCGCCCGCGGCCTCGCCACCCTGGCCAGCCGGCGGATGGTCGTGCTGCTCGTCCTGGGAGCCGCGCTCGCGGTCGGCTTCGTGGCGTTCCTGGGCAGCGCCATCCTGGTGCCCCTGCGCCGCTTGACCCAATCGGTGCAAGACGTCGAGCGCGGCAACCTCGACCTGGTCGTGCCGGTCAAGTCGCGCGACGAGCTCGGCCAGCTCGCCGCCGCCTTCAACGCCATGGCCGGACGGCTGCGCGAGCTGCGGCGCAGCAACCGGGCACGCCTGCTGCGCGCGCAGCAGATCTCGCAGCAGGCCATCGACAGCCTGCCCGACGCCGTGGCGGTCTTCTCACCCGACTTCAAGGTCGAGCTGGCCAACCGCACCGCCGTCTCCGCCCTGGGCCTTCGTCCCGGCGAGGCGGCGCCGGCCCGCCACGCCGACTGGCTGCCCCACCTGCTCGAAGAGACGGTGAGCGAGGAGGGGCTCCCTGACCGTGGCTACGAGGCCGCTCTGCAGATCTTCCACGAGGGCAAAGAGCGCTTCTACCTGCCGCAGGCGGTCGCGGTGCGCGGCGCCGGCGGGGATCTCCTGGGCGTCACTCTCATCCTCTCGGACGTCACCGACTTGCGCCGCCTCGACGAGCTCAAGAGCGGGATGCTGTCGACCGTCTCGCACGAGCTGCGCACCCCGCTGACCTCGCTGCAGATGGCCCTCCACATCCTGCTCGAGGAACGGCTCGGCGCGCTCACGCCGGAGCAGACCGAGCTGCTGGTGGCGGCGCGCGACGACGCCGAGCGGCTGCGCCAGATCCTGGTCAACCTGCTCGAGATCTCGCACTTCGAGTCGGGCCGTCAGCAGCTGCGCTTCGAGCCAACGTCGCCACGCGACCTGGTGGAGCTGGCCACCTCGCGCCTGCGCACCGCCTTCGCCGACGGGGGGGTCGGCCTCGCCGTCACCATCGACCCGCAGACGCCGCGCGTCCTCGCCGACCCGGTGCGCGCGCAGCTCGTGCTCTCGAACCTGCTGCAGAACGCGCTCAAGCACACCGCCGCCGGCGGCTCCGTCGACGTCGCCGCCTCGCCGGCCGGGGGAGCGGTCCGCTTCACCGTCGCCGACAGCGGAGACGGCATCCCGGCGCAGTATCTCGACAAGGTCTTCGATCAGTTCTTCCAGATCCCGGGCACCGAAGGCCAGGGAATGGCCGGCCTCGGCCTGGCCATCGCCAAAGAGATCGTGCGCGCGCACGGCGGCGCGATCGGGGCCGACAGCCACCCGGGGCGGGGCTCGACGTTCTGGTTCACCCTACCTGCCGCCAACGGCGCCGCCGCCGCGCGGAGCGCCGGCAGCGCCGTCCTCGCTGCCGCCGCGGCCACGCCGGAAGCCATCTAGGAGAGCCGATCGATGTCGGATTTCATCTTCGTCCTGCTGACCGTTGCCTTCTTCGCCCTCGCCATCTGGTACGTGCGGTTCTGCGAGAAGGTCTGAGCAGCGAGGAGGTCGCCATGAACTGGGAATACGCGATCAGCGGCTTGATCTCGCTCGCGTTGCTCGTCTACCTCGCCGTCGCGCTGCTGCGGCCGGAAAAGTTCTGACCTCTCCAGCCTGAAAAAGGAGATTGAACGTGTTGAGAACAACTCGTTTCGAGCGAAAGAGCGGCCCGCGGGCCGCCGTGCCGGCCCTGCCGGCGGTCGTGACGCTGGCGATGCTGGCCCTCGGCGTCGGCGCCGGCCGCGTCCATGCACAAGAGCCGGCGAAGCCCGGAAACGATGCGCTGCGAGCCGCGGCCGCCACCGGCCAGGACCCGGCCCAGAATCCTTCCGCGGAGCTGCAGGCGCAGATCGCGGAGCAACGGGTCCAGCTCGTCGGGCAGCGGGCGCGGATCGCCGAGCAGCAGGACCAGCTGGCCAAGCAGCGGGCGCAGATCGACGAGCAGGAGGCGCGGCTCGAGCGGCTGGAGAAAGCCGCGGCGGCGCAGGGCGTGGCCCGCTACGCGACGACTCTCCCCATTCAGCTCGACCGCTCCGCGGGGGGAGGCGGCGCCGGGTCCGCGGTCCGGCGGGAGGCCCTCGCGCAGGCCGCCGTCCAGAGCGGAGCGCCTCCGGCCGCCGCCCAGGCCGCGCAATCCGCGGCAGATGTCCAGACCGCGCAACCCGCGGCGGCGGGAGCCCCTGCCAAGGCCAAGGCGCCGGAGCCCTTCGCGTTCGCCGATTTCACCTGGCTCAACGGCAACAGCCGCACCTCGGAGTCGCCCATCGACACCAAGGTCTTCACCGGCGAGTTCAGGGTCGACGCCAGCTACATCACCGACCTCAACCATCCGCGGGACAACACCCTGGTGGGCTCCAGCGAGAGCGGGCGGACGAACGAAGTCCAGCTTCAGCAGCTCGGCATCGGCGGCGACTTCCACTACGACCACGTGATCGGGCGGCTGATGACGCAGTTCGGCATGTACTCGACGATGACCCCGCGCAACGACGCCAGCCCCTCGCGCGGCCAGTGGAACCTCGACAACGCCTACCGCTACATCTCCGAGGCCTACGGCGGCTACCACTGGGACAAGTGGAACGGCGTCAACTTCGAGGCCGGGATCTTCATGTCGTACGTCGGCCTGTTCAGCTACTACAACTTCGACAACTGGGCCTACCAGCCGTCCTACGTCTCGTCCAACACGCCCTGGTTCTTCAACGGCGTCCGGGTGCAGATCTTCCCGACCGACAAGCTGAAGATCGAGCCCTGGTTCATCAACGGCTGGCAGTCGTATGGCAAGTTCAACAGCAAGCCGGGCCTCGGGCTGCAGGTCCTGTGGCGCCCGAACGGCTCGATCTCGGTCCTCTCCAACAGCTACGGCGTGGGCACCGACACGCTGGGCATCCCGAACCGCACGCGCTGGCACAGCGACGACAGCATCGAGGTCAAGTACTACGACAAGCCCGGGAGGTTCTTCGACAAGGCCGCGTTCTCGCTGACCCTCGACGCCGGCTGCGAGAGCGGCGGCGGCGTCCACTGCACCAAGAGCTCCCCAGGCCGCCCGGCGCAGTACTTCTTGGGCTACATGCTCTACAACCGCTTCTGGTTCCACCATGACCTCTTCGGTCTGACCATCGGCGGCGGCCAGATCAACAACCCGGGACGGTACCTGGTGCTCCTGCCGCCGATCAACGGCGCGACCGCGGCCTCGGGAACGCCCTACTTCACCGAGAACCCCGGCAACCCCTACAGGGCCTACGACTTCTCGCTGACCCTCGACTACATGCCCAGCCAGTTCGTCACCTTTCGCGGCGAGCTCGACCGCCGGGGGGCAAACGTGCCGTACTTCGCCGGCGCCGGGGGCGTCACGCCGCCGGGCGGCAACACGGGCCCGGCCGGGTCCCTGGTAGACGGCTTCACCCCCGACCTGCGCAAGACCGAGACCCGCTTGAACTGGGCCGTGCTGGTGAAGTTCTGATCTGGGCCGAGAGATGCGGAATAGAACGAAACCAGGTGCGCCAGGGTTTCATGCCTTGAACACCTGCAACGCCAACTTGGAGTTTAGATCGAGGCCGAAATGACCGCCAACGGTTTTCTCCAGCTCGGCATCTACCTGCTGGCGCTGCTCGCGGTGACCAGGCCGCTCGGCGTCTACATGGCCAGGGTCTTTGCCGGCGAGCGCACTTTCGCGGCAGCCGTTCTCGGCCCGCTCGAGCGCCTGATCTACCGGCTCTGCCGGATCGATCCCAAGGAAGAGCAGCACTGGACCGCGTACACCGCCGCGATGCTCGTCTGGAGCGCCGCCGGCATGCTCCTGCTCTACGGGTTCGAGCGGCTACAAGCCCACCTGCCGTTGAACCCGCAGCGCTTTGGCGGCGTCGCTCCGGACCTGGCCTGGAACACCGCCGCCAGCTTCACCACCAACACCAACTGGCAGAACTACTCCGGCGAGTCGACGATGAGCTACTTGACCCAGATGGCGGGGCTCGCCTTCCACAACTTCGCCTCGGCCGCCACCGGCATCGTCCTCGCCATCGCCTTCATCCGCGGCATCGCGCGGCGCGAGGCCAGGACGCTGGGCAACTTCTGGGTGGACCTGACCCGCTGCTCGCTCTATCTCCTGCTGCCGCTCTGCCTGGCCGGCGCGCCGCTGCTGGTCTCCCAGGGCGTGATCCAGAACGTCTCTCCGTATACCAAGGCGGCCCTGGTCGAGCCGCAGCGCGTCGAGACCAAGACGCCGGACGGCAAGGTCAAGGTCGAGACCCGCACCGAGCAGCTCATCGCGCAAGGGCCGGTCGCCTCGCAAGAGATCATCAAGGAGCTGGGCACCAACGGCGGCGGCTTCTTCGGCGCCAACTCGGCGCATCCCTTCGAGAACCCCACCCCGCTGTCGAACTTCCTCGAGATGCTCGCCATCCTGGCGATCCCGGCAGGCCTGACCTATACCCTCGGGCGCATGACCGGCAACCAGAGGCACGGCTGGGCGGTCTTTGCGGCCATGCTGGCGGTGATGCTGGTGGGCTTCCTGTCGATCTATTACTTCGAGGCCCGGGGCAATCCCCTCTTCGACCGGCAAGGGATCAGCCAGGCGGCGGTCTCGAGGCCCGGGCTCGAGCAGGCGGGCGGCAACATGGAGGGCAAGGAGGTGCGCTTCGGCATCCTGCACAGCGCGCTTTTCGCCACCGTGACGACCGATGCCTCCTGCGGCGCGATCAACGGCCAGCACGACTCGTTCACGCCGCTCGGCGGCATGGTCCCGCTGGTCAACATCATGCTCGGCGAGGTGATCTTCGGCGGTGTCGGCGCCGGGCTGTACGGCATGCTGGTGATGATCGTCCTGACCGTCTTCATCGCCGGCCTGATGGTCGGCCGCACCCCCGAGTACCTGGGCAAGAAGATCGAGGCCAAGGACGTCAAGATGGCAATGCTCTACGCGCTGATCTTCGCCTTCTCGATCCTGGTCATGTCGGCCTGGGCAAGTGTCGTCCCCTATGGCACCGCGCCGCTCGGCAACGGCGGTCCCCACGGCCTGACCGGGATCGTCTACGCCTTCACCTCGATGACCGGCAACAACGGCTCGGCCTTCGGCGGGCTCTCGGCCAACACGCCCTGGTACAACGTCTCGGGCGGCCTGGTCATGCTGGTCGGACGCTTCCTGATGATCATCCCGATGATGGCGATCGCCGGCAACCTGGCGGCCAAGAAGATCGTCCCAACTTCGGCAGGGACCTTCCCGGTCCACACGCCGCTGTTCGTCTCCCTGCTCATCGGCGTCATCCTGATCGTCGGCGCCCTGACCTTCTTTCCGATGCTCTCGCTGGGGCCGATCGTGGAGCACTACCTGATGCACGCGGGCAGTCTGTTCTAGTTGGGAGAAGGGGACGCCCCCGCCCTCTCAGGACGGGGAGTTGGGGGCTGACAGCGCAAAGGAGCGGTATGGCAGAGAAAGCTCAGAAGCGGCCGCTGTTCGACCGCGCGATCGTCAGGCGGGCCGCACGCGACGCCTTCGTCAAGCTCGACCCGCGGCAGGTGGCCAAGAACCCGGTCATGTTCGTGGTCGAGGTCGGCAGCGTGTTCACCACGCTGCTCATCTTCCGCGACGTCGCCGCCGGGCAGACCGGCCACCTGCTGTTCACCATCCAGGTGACGCTGTGGCTGTGGTTCACCGTGGTGTTCGCCAACTTCGCCGAAGCCATGGCCGAGGGACGCGGCAAGGCGCAGGCAGATACCCTGCGCCGGGCCAAGACGGAAACGGTGGCCAACCGCATCGTGGGCGACGCCTCGGCTCCCGTCGAGCGCATGAGCACCGAGCCGGTGCCGGCGCCACGGCTGCGCAAGGGAGATCTGGTGCTGGTACGGGCGGGCGAGCTCATCCCCGGCGACGGCGACGTGATCGAGGGAGTGGCCTCGGTCGACGAGGCGGCGATCACCGGCGAGAGCGCGCCGGTCATCCGCGAGTCGGGCGGCGACCGCTCGGCGGTGACCGGCGGCACCAGGGTGCTCTCGGATTGGATCAAGGTGCGGATCACCTCGAACCCCGGCGAGACCTTCCTCGACCGCATGATCGCCCTGGTGGAAGGAGCGGAGCGGCAGAAGACCCCCAACGAGATCGCGCTCAACATCCTGCTCGCCGGGCTCACGATTATCTTCCTGCTCGCGGTGGCGACGTTGCTGCCCTATGCCTTGTACAGCGCCGGCGCCGCGTCGGCGGCCGGCGGTTTCGTGCCCGCCGCGCCGCCCTCGATCACCGTGCTGGTCGCGCTGCTGGTCTGCCTGATCCCGACCACCATCGGCGGCCTGCTGTCGGCGATCGGCATCGCCGGCATGGATCGCCTCATCCAGCACAACGTGCTCGCCATGTCCGGCCGCGCTGTCGAGGCGGCCGGCGACGTCGACACCCTGCTTCTCGACAAGACCGGCACGATCACGCTCGGCAACCGCCAGGCGGTCGAGCTCATCCCGCTGTCCGGCATCACCGAGGGCGAGATGGCCGACGCCGCCCAGCTCTCGAGCCTGGCGGACGAGACCCCCGAAGGGCGCTCGATCGTGGTGCTGGCCAAGGACCGCTACGGCCTGCGTGGCCGGGAGCTCGCGGCGAGCGAAGCCAGCTTCATCCCCTTCTCGGCGCACACCCGCATGTCCGGCGTCGACCTCGCCGGCCGCGCCGTGCGCAAGGGCGCGGCTGACTCCGTCCTGCGCTGGGTGGCGGAGCAGGGGGGGAACGCGCCGGCCGATCTGCAGCCGGCGGTGGCGCGCATCGCCAGCGGCGGCGGCACGCCGCTGGTCGTCGCAGAAGGGCGCCGCGTCCTCGGCGTCATCCACCTCAAGGACATCGTCAAGGGCGGCATCCACGAGCGCTTCGCACAGCTGCGCAAGATGGGCATCAAGACAGTCATGATCACCGGCGACAACCCGCTGACCGCCACCGCGATCGCCCGCGAATCCGGAGTCGACGACTTCCTGGCCGAGGCCAAGCCGGAAGACAAGATGGATCTGATCCGCCGCGAGCAGGCCATGGGCAAGCTCGTGGCAATGACCGGTGACGGCACCAATGACGCGCCGGCCCTGGCGCAGGCCGACGTCGGAGTGGCGATGAACACCGGCACCATGGCGGCCAAGGAGGCCGGTAACATGGTGGACCTCGACTCCAATCCCACCAAGCTGATCGAGATCGTCGAGATCGGCAAGCAGCTCCTGATGACCCGCGGCGCCCTGACCACCTTCTCGATCGCTAACGACGTGGCGAAGTACTTCGCCATCATCCCGGCGATGTTCTCGACCCTGTATGCGCTTGCCGGCAAGGCCGGTCCGCTGTCGGCGCTCAACGTCATGCGGCTCGCCACGCCCGAGTCGGCGATCCTCTCGGCGGTGATCTTCAACGCCCTGATCATCGCCGCGCTCATCCCCCTGGCGTTGCGCGGCATCCGCTACCGCCCCCTCGGCGCCGCCGCCGTCCTGCGGCGCAACCTGTTCATCTACGGCCTGGGCGGCATCATCATCCCGTTCGTCGGCATCAAGGCAATCGACCTCGTGGTCACCGCGCTCGGACTGGCGTGAGGCTCGGCGCGAGGCCTGCGGAGCGAGACATGAACATTGGCAAGCACATCTACCCCGCGGTCGCGATCACCGTGGTATTGACGGTCCTCCTGGGTGTTCTTTATCCGCTTGCGGTGACCGGCCTGGCGCAGCTCGTCTTCCCCCGGCAGGCGGGGGGCAGCCTGATCGAGCAGGGAGGCAAGGTGTTCGGTTCGAGCCTCATCGGACAGCCGTTTGCCGGCCCCGGCTACTTCTTCTCCCGCCCGTCGGCGGCAGGCAGCGGCTACGACCCGACGGCTTCGGGTGGCACCAACCTCGGGCCGACCAGCAAGAAGCTGCTGGCCGAGCAGGTCGGCCCCGCCGCGGCGGCGGCGCGTGCCACCCGTCCCGGCACGCCGGTGCCGGTCGATCTCGTCACCTCGTCCGGCTCGGGGCTCGATCCGCACCTGTCGCCGGCAGCGGCGGACTTCCAGGTGCCGCGCGTCGCCCGCGAGCGCGGCATGGCGGAGGACGTGGTGCGGACGCTGGTGCGCGAGCACACCGCCGGGCGGCAGTGGGGCGTGCTCGGCGAGCCGCGCGTCAACGTGCTCGAGCTCAACCTGGCGCTCGACGCGATCCGCCCCCTCCCCCGGCGCGCCCGGCCGGGTAACGGCTAGGGGGCTAGTATCACCGGGATGGCCACGCCCCCGCAGCTCACGGTCCGCGGCGCGGGGGGCACGCATGCCCAGCCGAGCCCCGAGAGCTTCCTCAATCTGATCCATCGCTCCCGGCGCGGCAGGCTCAAGGTCTACCTGGGCTACGGTCCCGGTGTCGGCAAGACCTACCAGATGTTGCTCGAAGGGCACCGGCTCAAGCTCCAGGAGATCGACGTGGTGGTCGGATTCGTCGAGACGCATGGGAGGGCCGACACGGAATCGCTCTGCCTGGGGCTTCCCGTGATCCCGCCCCGCGAGGTGGTTTACCGCGGCGTTCGCCTGCGCGAGCTCGACCTCGAGGCCGTCCTCAAGCGCAAGCCCGAGGTTGTGCTGATCGACGAGCTGGCGCACACCAACGTTCCCGGCAGCCCCAACACCAAGCGCTACCAGGACGTGCTGGAGGTGCTCGCGGCGGGCATCCACGTCATCACCACGCTCAACGTGCAGCACCTCGAGAGCCTCTACGACACGGTCGAGCGGCTGATCGGGGTCAAGGTCAAGGAGCGGCTGCCCGACTGGGTGATCGCCGACGCCGACCAGATCGTCAACGTCGACCTGTCCACCGAAGACCTGCGCAAGCGCCTGGAGGAGGGAAGGGTCTACGCGCAGGAACGGGTCGCCTCCGCCCTGGACCACTTCTTCCGCAAATCCAACCTGGAGCAGCTCCGCGAGCTCACCATGCGCGAGATCGCCTCGGCGATCGAACGCAAGTCGCGGATCGCCGCCGGCGAAGAGCAGGTGCAGGCTCCCGACCAGGTCGTCGTCTGCCTCTCCTCCGGCAGTCCCGATGCCGCGGCCCTGCTGCGCTTCGGCTCGCGGCTTGCCGGCAAGCTCAACCGCAACTGGTACGCGCTCTACGTCCAGACCCCGCACGAGGAGCCGGAACGCCTCGACGCCGAGACCAGGCGGCGCCTGACCGAAGCGCTGGCCCTCGCCCAGCAGCTCGGGGCGATGGTCTTTACCTTCAAGGGCGAAGACATCGCCGACACCATCCTGCGCTTCGCCCGCGAGTACCACGTGGGCCATCTCGTCGTGGGCCGGCCCGGCGAGCTGCCGGCCTGGCAACGCCTGCTCGGCCGCCGCACACCGGTCGAGCGACTGATCGCCGGCGCCAACGGCATGGCGGTGGTGGTCGTCGACGAGCTGGGCGTGCGCGAGCGGATGTCCGCGGCCGCGGCGGTGCCCGCCCTGGCGGCTCCGCTGGCTCCGATCGTTCCGGAAATTCCCGCCGGCCCGGCAGCCTCCCGCCCGAGCGCGATTTCGCCGGCGGAGCCGCAGGGCGCGGCAGCCGCCCGGGATCAGGCCGCCGCGGAGAGGGTTGCGGGTGCGGAGAGCCTGGCTCCGCGGACTTTGACCGCCCTGGAGAATGGGGCCGCCTCGCGGCCCGTCGCAACGCTGCCGCTTCCGGCGAGCGAACAGGTTGGGGAAACGCCGCCGGCCTCCGCTCCTGCTGCCGGGGTTGCGGCAGCGACGGCCGGATCCGCGGAGACAGGCGGCACCGCTGAGACCGCCGGGACCGCTGAGTCCGCGCCCGCTTCTCCGTCCGCGGGATCGACGCGTGCCGACGCCGCCGTTGCCCGGTCCCGCCGTTTCTCCGAGCTGCTCGCACCGGCCGGCATCGCCTTCTTTCCCGAGCCGGTGAGCAAGGAGGATCTGCTGCGGGCGCTGGTGGACACTCTGGCCGGCAAGGTGAGCCGGCTGAGCGCCGACGACGTCCTGCGCCTGTTGCGCAGGCGGGAGCAGGAAGGGTCGACGTTCCTCAGCGAAGGGATCGCGCTGCCGCACGTGCGGGTGCCGGAGCTGGCGGAGCCCCTCGTCGCCCTCGGCCTGCCGCGCGCCGGCCTCGTTCCCGAAGCGGCCGCCGGCCGCCGGGCCTCCACTCCCCCGGCTTCCGCCGCCGCTCCCGCCCCCCCCGCATCCCAGGGCTCCCAGGGCTCCGCCGGCTCTCAGGGCTCCCTTGGCTCCCATGGCTCCCATGGCTCCCATGGCTCCCATGGCTCCAACATCGAGCAGGTCTTCCTCATCCTCTGCCCCGACCGCCGCCCCGAGGGCTGCCTCCAGCTCCTCGCCCGCGCCGCCCGCATGTTCCGCGATCCCCAGATCCGCGGCGAGCTCCGCCGCGCCACCAACCCCGAGCAAGCCCTCGCCGCGATCCGCGCCTGGGAAGAAGAGCTGCCCGGATAGCCGGCGCCACAGCCCGGTCGGCGTTCCAGTCAAGTTATACCCCTGGATACCCGACCCGAGGGTAGGGCCGAGGCGGAGCATTCTCATCGACCCGGAGGTGTCCTTCGGCCGTCCGGTGACGAGCCTGCGAGGGATTACTACCGTCGTGCTTGCCGACCAATTCGATGCAGGCGCTTCGATCGAGGAGCTTGCGGACGACTATGAGCTCTCGCCGGAGGCAATCGAGGACGCCCTGGCCTTCGAGCGAGCCGCCGCCTGAGCCAGTCTTTTTCGTGGATCGGGACCTCGGGAACCGCTTCACTTCCTCCGCACTTACCCTGCGATCCGCCGCTTCATCGCGCAGCGCCCTGGACCATGGATCGCCAAGCTTTACAGGCATCCCCACGATCCTGCGCAGCCCGGCCGGATCGAATCATGGTACGACCTGCGGGAGAAGGAGTAACGGTGAACGGCGGAAGTCGGTCTGCCGCTCAGACGATGCGGAAGGAGTAGGTCGCCACACGGGCCTGCCGGCCTGGTGCCTTGACCTCGAGATCGTAGGTGCCCTTGGCGAGGCTCCGTGGGCGCAGGCTGATGACCAGGTCGCCGAGCTGAGGGTCGCGCCGCAGGCCGCTGCCGCGATAGACGGTGCGGCCGTGTTCGTCGCGGATGCCGAATTCGTAGGCGGCGCTGGCGGCGCCGCCGGCGCCTTTGTCCCCGGGGAGGGTCAGCATGAGGGTGGCCAGGGACGCGCTCGCCGGAATCTCCTCGACCTGGCTGGAGCGCGCGCCGCGCTCGACCGCGTCGCGCGGCTGCAGGCTCAAGGCGACCGCGTTGATCTCGACCGCGGCGGCGGCCTGCGGCCCCGAGGCGGCCGCGACAGCGCCCCGGGCGGCCAGCTCTTCGAGCGAGTGGACGCGGCGAGAGGCGTAGATCCAGCCGGAGACGGCAACAACCGCGGCCAGCCCCGCTGCCACCGCGGAGCCGCGCCAGGTCCGCCAGCCCGCCGCTGCCGGGGCGTGGACCTGCCGGCCGGGGCGCTGCCGCGGGCGTTGGGCCGGCAGCACGGCAATATTCTCGTCTTCCACCAGCCGCCGGCTCATGCGCGCCAGCTCCAGCTCGGCGGCGCACTGCGGACAGGTGGCAAGGTGGCGCTCGACGAGCCCGCGGTCGAACCGGACGCCGTCGTCGCCGCCATCCTCACCGGCGGTCTCGCTGGCGGTTTCATCGGCGGTTTCATCGGCGGCGGCATAGACGACGAGAACGGCGGGCGAGAGGTGCTGGTCGAACACCTCCCAGGCCAGGCGGTTCTCGTCGAGTGCCTGGCGGCAGCCGGCGCATCCGGCGAGGTGATCGAGGACTTCGCGTCGTTCCCCTTCAGAGAGGGTCCCGTTGAGCAGCCAGGGGAGGCGTTCGAGGGTCGGATCACAGTTCATCAGCGTTTCTCCCTCCACTCAAATCAGGCGCCCTGGCTGCCCCGGACGTTACGGAAGGCTCTTTGCCGGGCGCGGCGGAGGGGTGAGCAGCTCGGCGCGCAGCGCCACCGCCTTCTCGCGGCAGCGCAGCACGCGCACGCGCAGAGTCCCCTCGGCGACATCCAGGCGCTTGCTCATCTCGCGGTAGGAGAGGCCGATCGCGATCAGGCGCCACATCTCCCGGCAGTCCCGGGGCACCCGGTCGAGGACGCGGAGCAGCAGGTCGTGCATCTCATGGCTTTGGCTTTGCCGCTGGGCGGCGAGCCGTCCCGCGGCGCCTGCCTCGTCCACAGCCTCGAGGTCCACCCACTGCCATTTGCCTTGCGCCCGCAACTGGTCGAGACAGGTGTGGCTGACCACGCGCCACAGGTAGGTGCGCAGGGACGATTCGCCGCGGAACTTCCCCTGCTCGAGGAGGCGGGTCACCTCCAGCCGCACATCCTGCAGCACGTCCTCCCAGCGATGGGAGAGCCGGCGCTGGTATGGCCAGGCGGCGCGCGCGATCCAGCGGTCCACCGTCTCAACCACCGCCGCGTCGCCGGCAAGGAAACGCGAGACGATCTCCTGGTCGCTGGTCGCCATCGCCAGCAACTATCCTGGCACAAGAACGCCCGCGCGTCCGAGGCCTGTGCGCCGCCGGCCCGCATCTCCCATCTCTTGGCCAAGGCTGTCGGGAGATGCGGGCCAGTGTCCGGCGCCGGGCTCCCTCGACCTCAACTCTGGGAATCTGGAAGCGCCGCGTACTCGCAGACGTCCCGCAGCACCCACGCGTAATCCACGATCACCGCCACCAGGCTCACCAGGATGAGGGTCAAGCTCGGCGCGGCGGAGCGGTAGAACGCCAGCGTGAGCGCCAGGATCGCCACGACCAGAGCGAAGGCGAGCAACCACGGCTTCAGCTTCGGCAGCGGCCGTTTGCCTGCCGGCGCAGACGGCTGCTTGTACATCCGCGGAAGCAGCGCGAGGAGCACGGAGATGACGCCCCCTGCCAGGAAGACGATCGCCAGCAGGTCGATCAGCGGGAGCGCCGAAATCCCTGCCGCGGCACCTTCGGACAAGCGCTGCATCCCGAAGAGGACCCGCGATGCGGGCACCACCTGGCCGAAGTGGGGCATGGTGAGGCTCGCGGACGTGGTTGCAACGCCGCCGAGCCCGGCGGCGGCGGCCGCCATGGCCAATTGTGTGCCGCCTATGACCGATGCAATGTCCGGGGGCGGTGGGGGATTGACGGGATAGCTCATGGGATCCCTCCTTTTGGATACGAGTACCGGTGGCGGCCTCTATAGCCGCTCGGTTCCCTGAATAGTCAGGCGCGGTGTGCTTCTTCTAGGTTACAGGGCGGGGAGCCGGTGCTCAATCCCCTGGGGGTCAGCGTGGATCTCCGATCAGGATGAAGGGCGCCCAGCTCGCGGGTTGGGCATCGAGCCCCCCTCGTTGGAGGGCCTCCAGCTTCGCCTGGCGGAGGGCCTCCGCCTTCCAGGCGCCGGAGTCCAGATGCCGGTAGAAGCTGATCATGAGATCGCGGGCGGCGGCGTCGGAGACGTTCCGCAGGGTGACTACGACGCTGGGGGCGCCTGCATAGAGGAAGGCCCGGGTGAGGCCCACCAGGCCTTCGCCGGTCACTTCCTTGCCCAGCGCCGTGCTGCACGCCGAGAGCACGACCAGCTCCGCATCGAGCTTGAGCTGGAAGATCCTCTGCGCCAGCAGCAACCCGCGGCCCGCCTGCCGCGGACCTTGGCTGGGGGCGAGCTGGAGAGAGGAAAGCTCCGGGTGCTCTTCGTCGATCTGGGCGTGCGTGGCGAAATGGACCCGCATGGCTCCCGCAACCTCCTGGGATTGCACACGGTCCTCGCGAGCCTCGTCGTCCAGGTAGAGCTTCACCTGGTCCGGGCGGTAGAGCTTGGCGATGCCCTCCACCTCGTTGCGGGCCTCGGGCAGCCACTGCACCTCGGCCGGGGCAGGCGAGATCGCCGTCCTGGATGCGCCCGGAGGCAGCACCGCCCGGGGCGTGACCGGATAGGCGAAGGCGACGAAGCTCTTGGCCCGGCTCGCATCCTCCCGCCGCGGCCGGCGGGAGCGCAAGTTGGCGAGCACGCTCGCCGACGGCACGTAGGCGATCGAATGCTCCTTCAGCAGATAGGGAAGGTCGCTGTAACGCCGAGGCGATTGGTGGCTGGTGAGCAGCGCTTCGAAGGGAAGGTAGTAGAGGGACCGGTCCGGGGCAATGATCAGCCGCGGTTTGCCGGCCAGTATTGCGGCGGCCGGGGCCACGAGCGTGCGGTACATCTGGTGAGCCTGGTAGGCGTAGTCGCCCAGCTCGCGGGACCCAGATTTGTTGAGCCTCTCGCGCAACCGGTGGACGTACCGTTCGATCTCTCCGGCGGCAGGCAGGGGGAAGCTCTGGAAGCCATCGTGGGTGATGACGAAGAGGGCGCCGCTCTTCTCGCCAAGCGCGTACTCGAGGAGCGCCGTCTCGGGGTCGAGGAGGCGCTGGATCGCGTGCAGCCCGAGTGGCACGGGATAGCGGATCGCGGCGTACTTCGGCAGCCGGCGGCGGGTCTCCTCCTCGATCCGCTGGAGACCGTCCTCTTGCGCCTCCAGCTCGCCCTCGAGCTGTGCCAATCGGCCAGACTTACCGGTGGGATGTGCTCCACGCTCGAAGGCGATCTGGGCCTGGATATCGGAGAGTCTGTCCTGAGCCTCGTCCTGGCGCCGCTTGAGGTCGGGCGGCAGATCCTGACCAGGATCGATCCGGCCTTCGGCCAGGAGATCGAGCAGCACGCGGGCGCGAGCGCGTTCCGAAACGTCGAGGGCCGCGGTTCTGTACTGCCCGGGGTGAAGCCGCTCGAGGCGCATCAGCACGTCGAGCGCGAAGTCGTAATACTTGCGCCGGGCGGTGAGAAAACCTTGCTTCACCTGCGAGCTGGCCGCCAGGCTGCGCGCAGACTCCACGATGTGGAGAGCCTCCGCGCCATCCGCCAGCGCCTCCTTCAGCCTGCCGGCGTCGCTGCGCAGCTCGGCGCGGCGCAGGAGCCCCGCGGCGTGGAGATCGGGGTAGTTCAACTCCTTGCCGAAGGCGATCGCCTGCTGGTAGACCCCGAGGGCTTCGGTGGTCCGCCGCAGCACCCGCAGAGCCTCCCCCAGGTGCAGCAGAGCCAGTCCCTCTAGGGTCCGGCTGCCGCCCTTGCGGGCCGCGTCACGCGCTGCCGCGAAATCGTGCAGCGCGACGGCGGGCTGCCGGAGCGCCAGGTGCGCCATCCCCATCTCTATCTGCACTACCGGAAGCCCATTGGGCACCACGCCGTCGGCCGCCCTGGCGAAATGCGTGAGAGCCGCCTCGTACCGCTGCTGCAGAAAATCGATCCAGCCGATCCCGCTCCAGGCGTTGGCCTCCCAGGCGCGGTTCCCGAGCTCATGCCAGATCTCCTGACTCTTCTGGTAACGGCCCAAGGCTCGGTGGTCGGGATCTCCCAGCAAGATATCGACGCTCGCCAGGCGGTACAGCAGGAGGGCCCGTTGCTCTCGATCCGAGTTGCGCTCGAGGGCGTCGGCGAGGGCGTCGGCGAGGATCTCTCTGGCCTGACCGATCTTCCCGCGCGACTGCCAGATGGCCGCCAGGTTGGCAGCATTGACCGCCTCGTCCTCCACGTCGTGCAGGCCCTTGCTGAGGCTGAAGGTCTCCTTCCAGCACCTCTCGGCGGCGCCGTAATTCCCCGTCTGGTAATGGATGGCGCCGAGGCCGCTCAAGCTGTCGCGCAGCAGCACCTTGTCCTTCTCCTCGCGGGCAATGTCCTGGGCCTGCGCGTAGGCCTGTCGCGCCCGCTCCGGATCTGCCAGGTCGTGGTCGAGGTGTCCCACGCGGTAGAGCGTCTTCCCCTCCTCGGACCGCCTGCCCAGCCGCCGCCAGAGGACGAGGGCCTGCTCCAGGTCGGCGCGCGCCCGCGGCAGGTCCTCGCGGCCCCCGCGGGTGTGCTCGACGCTGCCAAGGAGGTCCAGGGACGCGGCTTCGCCGGCAAGGTAGCGCACCTCCCTGGCACGGGCACGGGCCTGCCTCGCGAGCGCCTCGGCCTCCTCCAAGTCACCCCCCCTGATGAAGAGGGGCACGAAGCCGTTGCGGGCGTCGACCTCGGCCCGCGCGTCGCCGGCCGCCCGGAAGCGGGATAGCCACCGTTCCACTCGTGGACGGTCATCCTTGCGCAAACCCACGAGGGCCCCGCGGCGGATCCCCTCCGCCGCGAGGCGTTGCGCCGCCACCAGGTCTGCGTCGCCGGAGGAGGCGGGCCGCAGGGCCTCCAGGACGATGCGGTGGCGGCCCGGCAGCCGCGGCGCGCCCGGCTCCGGCCGCGGTACCGGGCGCGCCGGCGGGCCGGGCCGTGCGACCACCAGCCGCTGAATACCCGCGCTGGCGGTGATCGCTGAAAGCCGGAGGGTTGAACCCGAGCCGGGGGGGCCGCCGGACGCGGCCAGCCTCCTGCCCTTGAGATCGAGCAGCTCGACCGCCAGCTCGACGTCCAGCTCCTCCGCCCGGAGCCGGAGATAGCAGCCCGCGGGCATCTCGAACGAATACACGCGCCGCTCGTTCGCGCCGACCTCGCCCACGAGCCGTGGCTCGCCTCCGCCCCGGGCAGCCGGCTCTCTGCCGGTGCCATCGAGGCGGGCAGAGGCTCCGCTTTCGGCCGCGACCATCCTGAGCCAGGCGGCGGGAGAGCAGGCGAGCCGGGCGCTGGCGGCGGCCGGTGACTGCCCTGCGGGTGAGGCTGGCGGCGAAGCGGGCTGGGGCGAGGCGGGCGGGGCGGGGCGGGCGCGGCAAAATAATGCCAGGCAGGAGAGCGCCAGGATTCCGTACGGCAAGAGCGCACGGAGGCCGCGGCGCATGGGCGGGTCTGGTCCCGACAGAGGCAAGTGAGAAACGCGAGCTTGGCGGCGCAGCGGACACATCGGATCGGGCAGCCGAAAGCAGTCGCCTGGACGGTTAGACGGACGAGCCGCTCGATTTCTCATAGCAGCGAGCTTCCCGGGGGCAGGCAGGCTCATTGTATCGGGGGCGGCAGCGGTTATGCTGGAGACGCCCGCGATCCGCGGCGGCGGCATGCCGCCGCTGAGCCGGAGAGGAGGCTGCAATGCGGATGAGCTCTTGGCGACGAGCCGTGGTGGCGTGCACGGCGGCCGCGACCGCGACCCTGGCCAGCGGCGCGCCGCTGCGCGGGCAGGTTACCCTGCCGGATGGCGCGGAGCGCCGCCAGCCGATACCCGCTCTGGCGGTCAGCGGCAGCGGCGAAGCGCGGGTGGCCCCCGACCAGGCGACGGTGCGGTTAGGCGTGTCGGCGCGGGCGCCCGACGCCGGGGCCGCCCAGCAGCAGGTGAGCCGGACGGCGGCGGCCATCCTCGCGGCGATCCGCAAGCTCGGAGTCGCGGCCGCCCAGATCAAGACCTCGGAACTGTCCCTCAACCCGCTCTACGCCCCTTCCCGGCCGGGCTCCGGCAACGGTAACGATGAGCCGCGGATCACCGGCTACCAGGCTACCAACGTCGTGTCGGTCGAGCTCGATCTGCCCGATCGAGGGCTGGACCGGGTGGGACCGGTGATCGACGCGGGCCTCGCCGCCGGGGCGAACCGGGTGGAGGGAGTGGTTTTCGCGTTGCGCGACGAAGAGCCGGCGCGCGCCGCCGCGCTCGCCCAGGCGGCCGCCAACGCTCGCCGGAAGGCCGCCGTGCTGGCCGCCGCCCTGCGGGTCCGGCTGGACGAGGTGCTCGAGGTGAGCGAGCAGGGAACCCAGGTGGTCTCTCCCCGCTACAGGATGACCATGGCGATGGCGGCCGGGGCGGTTGCGCCGACACCGGTCTCCTCCGGCCAGATCACCGTCACCGCGGCGGTCACCGTCCGCTATCGCATCGCTCCGTGCCCGGCCCAGGGACCTTGTAACTAGAAAGAAGCTCGTTAGTACGTCAGGGGAGGGGGCGTCCCCTTCCCCCCCGGAGGGGAGGGAAGGGGATCGAGGGGTTGTGGGGGGAGATCCAATAGATGCTTTGAGAAGTCCACTATGTCCAGATCGTAGTGCCGTTTCATCCCTCGGGCGTCGGCACGATCCGCTTCTCCTATTACCGCTTTGCGTCCGGGCCGTCGTCGGCGATTGCGGCGGTCCACAGCTCGACCTCTTTCTCGCTCATGTTGCCATCAGGAGGCAGGCGCGCGTCGCTGTAGCCGGACGCCTCGAGATCGAAAAGGTATTGCGCACGCGAGAGCACGGTGCCGCGGCAGATGGGATCGGCGGGCTCGGGGTTGCGGATCTCGCTTGCGAGCCTGGCGAGCAGCTCCTCGGAGACGTGGCGCGGGATGCGGTCGGCGTCGGAAGGGTAGATGTAGCCGAACAGGATCAGATGGCTGAGCAGCACCCGCCAGTGCGATCCGAAGCGGGCGACCAGGCGTGCCCAGTCGAGGCGCTCGGCACAGCAGTGCAGCAGGTGGGCGACGTCGGCGCCGTCGAAGCGCTCGCGTTCCATGATGAAAGACTTCGACCAGATCATCTCCTCGACCGGGCAGAGGCGCACGGCCATCCCCAGCACCTTGCCTTCAGGGGCGTGCTGAAACCACAGGTCGTCCACCGGCGTCAAGCCGTTGCCGGAGCTGAAGATGAGATCCACGACGTCTTCGCCCTGGCAGGCCTTGCCCAGCCAGTGGGGGAAGCAGCGCTCGACCTGAGATCCCGCGGCGGCAAGCTCGTCGAGGGAGCGCGCGTAGCCTTCCGCGCTGAGGAAGAGATCGAAGTCCTTGGTATTGCGAACGATCCCGGTGTAGTACCCGTAGGCATAGGCGCCTCCGACCAGGAAGGGCACTCCAGCTTCCGCCAGGATGCGCATCGTCCGGCAATAAAAGTCCCGCGCCTGCGGGGAAAGATCGTTGAATCGGTCGTGCTCCGCCACGGGAAGCTCAGAGCAGCAAGAGGCGTACCATCAAGGACGAGTCGGCTCTGCGATGCGGCGATGAAGGACTACTCAAAGCATCTATTGGATCGCCCCCCGCAACCCCTCAATCCCCTTCCCTCCCCTCCGGGGGGGAAGGGGACGCTCCCTCCCTCTCGCGCACCAACGAGGTTCGTTCTAATAGCCGTGGCATGGGGCTTGCCTTCTCTTTGGGGAGATGGCGGAGAAGACGGCTGGCGGCAACGGGACGGTGCGCATTGGCGCGATGGCCGACCTCCACTTCGCGGAGGGGCTGGAGCCGGCGGTGCGCGACGCCCTGGTCCTTGCCGGCCGTGACTGCGACGTGCTGCTGCTGTGCGGCGACCTGACGGATCACGGCTTGCCGGAGGAGGCGCAGGGACTCGCCCGCGAGCTGCAGAAGGCGGTCGCCATCCCCATCGTCGCGGTGCTCGGCAATCACGACTTCGAGGCGGGAAAGCCGACCGAGGTGCGCCAGGTCTTCTCCGAGAGCGGAATCCGCATCCTGGACGGCGAGGCGTTCGAGGCCGAAGGGGTCGGCTTCGCCGGCGTCAAGGGCTTTGCGGGCGGCTTCGGCAAGCGTGCGCTCGGCCCCTGGGGCGAGGAGATCATCAAGCAGTTCGTGCACGAGGCGGTCGGCGAGGCACTGAAGCTCGAGTCAGCCCTGGCCCGGCTGCGCCACCCGCCGCGCATCGCGGTTCTGCACTACTCGCCCGTCGAGGAGACGGTTTCCGGCGAGCCCCGCGAGATCTACCCTTTTCTCGGCTCGAGCCGGCTGGAAGAGCCGCTCACCCGCTATCCCGTCGACGCCGTGTTCCACGGCCATGCCCACCGCGGGCGCCCCGAGGGGAAGACCGCGGCGGGGGTGCCGGTCTACAACGTGAGCCTGTCGCTGCTGCGGCGGACCTACCCGGATCGGCCGCCCTTTCGCATCGTCGAGGTCCAGACCGGACAACCCGCGCGCGCGCCGCTCGAGCTGAGGACAAATCGGACTTGATTGGCGCGGATCCCCTTCCCGGTTTTCCGGAGCCGCCGGGTCCCTGCCCGGCGGTGGCCGGGGGGGAACGGGACGCCCCCTCCCCTGGCGTACTAGTGGCCTCCCCTTCGCTCAAACTCTAGTGATCCAATGCCCTGTAGTAGACTCGGCCTCTCCGCGCGGCGCCGCGGCCGCGGCCCGAAGGGAGAATCGGTTCCGACCGTCGCCCCACTCCTACACGAGCACGCCTCATGAAGAGCAGCGAAGGCTTCGTTTTCGTGCGGCGCGGGCTTCACCTCTACTACCGGATGCTGGGCGAGGGACCGGAGACGGTGCTCGTGCCCAATGCCAGCTGGCTGGCCGACGCGCTGCAGCCTCTGGCCGAGGGCCGGCGGATGATCCTGTACGACCCGCGCAGCCGCGGCCGGTCGAGCACCATCACCGACCGCCGCCACCTCGGTCTCGAGCAGGACGTACGCGACCTGGAAGCCGTCCGGCGCTATTTCGGCCTGGATCGGATGGCGCTGATCGGCACCTCTTACCACGCCGCCATCACCGCCCTCCACGCCATGGAGCATCCGCAGCGCGTCGAGCGCATGCTGCTGGTCTGCCCGATCACTCCACGGGTGCCCGGTGAGTGGGCGCAGGAGACGCCCTCGGCCGAGATCCTCATCTACCCTCCCGGAGTCCCGCGGCTGGAGGAGCTGCGGCGCGAGGGGGTGGACCGCGACGATCCGGTGGCCTATTGCCGCGCCTGGTTCTCATACTTCTTGCTGCCGGCGCTGATGAGCGAGCCCGCCGCGGCAGCCCGCTTTCCGCTCGACGATGTCTGCGGCTTCCCCAACGAGTGGCCGCGCCATACGATGACGCTCTATTTCGAGCACATCGTGCCGAAGATGAAGGCGTGGGACTTCCGCCCCCGCCTGGCGGCCCTGGAGCTCCCGCTGCTGGTCATGCAGGGGACCGACGACGTGGTGCCCATCGAAGCGTCGCGGGACTGGGCCGCGCACGGCGGCAACGCGCGCTTTCTGCCCATCGAAGGCTCCGGCCACCATCCCTACTTCGAGCGCCCGCAGGAATTCTTCCCGGCCGCTGATTCCTTTCTCTCGGGCGCCTGGCCCCAGGGCGCCGAAGTCGTGCGCAAGGCGGCCTGACGCGCCCGCGGTCCAGGTCTCCGGTTGCCGCGATCAGGCGGGAGTGAGCCTCGCGCATATCCGGCACGCCCGGGGACCGGCCAGGCGGAACGGGTGGCGTTGATTGAAGCGCCACATTTTTGCGCTCTGGCGCATGGCGGCGGCGGCACGAAGCCGTTGTCAGGCCCAAAAGTTGTCGTTAAAGGCAACTCGGCAGAGTCGCTAAGTATCTCTAATATAACGACTTACGCTTGCCAAGCCGGCGTGCGACGGATAGATTGCGCAAGTGGGTCAACCGGAGATGTTCCGATTCGTCGGCGAGACCCTCCGCCGGCTGCGCAAGGAGTGGGGCAAGACGCTCGAGCAGCTCGGCAAGGAGGCGGAGCTCGGCCGCGGGCAACTCTCGAGGATCGAGAACGCCAAGCAGGAAGCGACGCTTTCGACTCTCGCCAAGATCCTCGCGTCACAGAAGGTCAGCCGGCGGGAGTTCTTCCGGCGCTACGACCTCGTCGAGGACGAGGCCTCGAAGGTGGCGCAGCAGCATGCGAACGAGGATCGCGGCGCCGCATACCCCACCGGCCGTTCGAGCCACTGGCCCGACGAGATCAAGGAGGTGCTCGAAAAGGTAGAGACTTTCGTCCACACCTCCTTTGACCAGCCGAGCCCGGTGGCGCAGGGAGCCATCCAGATCGGGGACCTCGTCGTGATGTTCCGCGTCTTGCCGCGCCAGAAGGCGGCCTTGGACCCGGGATTCAGCCATGAGCCGCCGCCGGCCCCGCCGGAGTCGGTCCAGGACAAGCCGCCGGGGGGTCCTCCACCAAGTCGCCGCCGCAAGAGGCGTTCTCCTTCCTGAGCCGCGGGCGCCCCTTTAGCGATCTTTGCGTCGAAGCCGGCACCAACCGCCGGCCAATGTTGCCGCAGCCGAACCTCTCGTCGATTTCTCGCGCCCCAGTGATGTCTTGCATCGACATCAAGATGTCGATAGCGGCGCCACAGGCCTCCGCTGGTGCTCTGTTTCGAGTATAAAGAATCTATTTCAATTACTCCACCTTTTCGCGTAAGTGTTTCTTGCATCGAGACTTATCTTGCGCCTGGTATGTTGAAGCCGCTACATTTCTCGCATGGGCATGTTTACCAACGTGGGCCATACCCTGAGCTTGTTGCGTGAGCTGAGGGGCAAGAGCCAGAGTCTGGTCGCCCGTGAGGCCGGAATCGGCAAGAGCCAGCTCTCGAAGTACGAGAACGGCAAGGAGCTGCCGAAGCTCGACTCGCTGGAGAAGGTCCTCGCCGTGCTCGAGGTGGGCCACTTCGAATTCTTCTACACGCTTCACCTGGTAGATCGGCGCGCCGATCAGCTCTCTCACGGTACTGCCGGGCCCGCCGCCGCGGAGTCGGCCGGCCCCGATCCGGCCGCCTACCTGCCGCCCCTTCCCAAGGGTCACCCCATGGGGTCCGATACCACCGACCAGGCCTTCGCCAAGGTCTTCGCCGACCTCCTCATCCTCTATCGCCGCATCTTCGAGCAGATCGTCTTCACCCGCGGCTCGTCGCGCACTGACGCAAAGGCGGGCTGAGCTTCCTGAGCCAAGAAAGTTCTTGCTCTGGGATGGGAGTGCCCAGAGCCTCCGGGGGTGCTGCGCGGGTCTCCTTTGTCTGGCGGCTATCGTTTTCGTCCGTCGCGAGGTGCGTCGAGTGCATCGCCGCCGCCAAAAGGAGACCCGCGCAGCACCCCCGGAGGCTCCAGCACGGTCCCGGTGCTCAGGAGCTGGTCGGTGCCTCTCGGCTGCGAAGGGGCGATGGAGGAAGGCGGAAGGTCGGTACCCTCAAGGTCCCGCTATCTTCACGGTGAGGTCTTGCCAGCGGGCGGCGGCGAGCTCGGAAACGAGGTCGGCGTCGCCGCGGTAGGGGCGGTTGGGGATGTAGCGGCAGGGGACACGGAAGGTGGTGGCGCCGGCGAGAGGGAGGGGATCGAGATGGACGGTGGGGTTGTGGAAGTGGATGCGGAAGCCGCGGTAGTCAAAGGGGCGGGATGACGCGTTGCAGGCGGCAAGGGAGATGCGGTCGGCGAGGTCGAGGAAACGGTAGTCGGCCGCAGCCGTCTCCTCGCTGGCGCCCGTCACCTCGCGCAGCTCCTCCTCGCGCTCGTCCATGATCTCCAGGAACTCCCTCCAGTCTTCCTTCCCGCGCCTGTCCGCATGCAGCTCGCAGGCGTGGCGAGTGATCAGCAGCGCCGCATAAGGCCGCTCGGCCGCATACCGCGCCGTCCCGCGCTCCCACAGCTCCCTGCGCTCCCGCCCAGGCATCGCCATGAAATCGACCGGCCTCGCCCGCCCCTCATCCCACCGCGGCGCCGCATCCGCCTCCCTCCACCCGTTGTCATGCTCCCGCCCCGCGAAGATCAACTCCCCCCGCCGCACGTTCTCCGCCACCTCCGCCTCCCGCCACAACCCTAGAATCTCGCCTGCAAAGAACGCATGGTCCGGCTGCGTAATCAACCGCCACCTGTCCCCTTCCGCCACCACGATCATGGCTTCCAGGATACAAGACCGCCTCTCGCATCCTTGGCTTCCCGCCTTCGCTTTGCTTTTCCGATCTGAATCATCTGACGGTGGCCGGGCTTCGGGCGGTCGGTCTCAGCTCCCCTTTGGCGGCGGCGAGGTATCTCCTTCACCCCCCAACCAGCCACCCCCCAGCCGCCAGCCAAGGGGAGCTGAGACCGATCGCCCGAAGCCCTCGCTCACGACACAGTTGGGACGGTTTCTGCTTGTGGTCTTGTAGACTCGCCCCGCCCCGAGGTGCAACCCGTGAAGACCATCAGTCCGGAAGACGCGCTCGCCTACCATGCGCGAGGGCGCAAGGGAAAGATCCAGGTCGTCCCCACCAAGCCGACCCTGACCCAGCGCGACCTCTCCCTCGCCTACACCCCCGGAGTCGCCTACCCCTGCAAAGAGATCCAGCGCGACCCCCTCCTCTCGTACGAATACACCGCCCGCGGCAACCTCGTCGCCGTCATCACCAACGGCACCGCCGTACTCGGCCTCGGCAACATCGGCGCCCTTGCCGGCAAGCCCGTCATGGAAGGCAAAGCCGTCCTCTTCAAGAGATTCGCCGACATCGACGTCTTCGACCTCGAGATCGCCACCGAAGACCCGGAGGAATTCATCCGCGCCGTCAAGCTCCTCGAGCCGACCTTCGGCGGCATCAACCTCGAAGACATCCGCGCTCCCGACTGCTTCGAAATCGAGCGCCGGCTCAAGGCCGAGATGAGCATCCCCGTCTTCCATGACGACCAGCACGGCACCGCCATCATCTCGGGGGCAGCCCTGCTCAACGCCCTCGAGCTCGCGGGCAAAGACATCGCCGACGTGCGCATCGTCTTCTCAGGGGCCGGGGCCGCCGGCCTCTCCTGCGCCAAGCTCTACCTGAAGCTCGGCGCCCGCCGCGAGAACTTCGTCTTCTGCGACATCCTCGGCGTCGTCTACCGCGGGCGGCGCGAGCTCATGGACCCCTACAAAGCCGAGTTCGCGGTCGACACCCCGGCGCGCACCCTGGCCGAAGTCATCGCCGGCGCCGACGTCTTCATCGGACTGTCGGCCGCCGGCGTCCTCACGCCCGAGATGGTGCGCTCCATGGCGCGCGATCCCATCGTCTTCGCCATGGCCAACCCCGACCCCGAGATCGCCTACGAAGCCGCGCGCGCCGCGCGCCCCGACGCCATCGTCGCCACCGGGCGCAGCGACTACCCCAACCAGGTCAACAACGTGCTCGGCTTCCCGTTCATCTTTCGCGGCGCCCTCGACGTGCGGGCGACCGACATCAACGATGCCATGGAGCTCGCGGCGGTCCAGGCCCTCGCCGCCCTGGCGCGCGACGACGTGCCGGACTCGGTGCTGCGCGCCTACGGCCTGGAGTCCTTGCGCTTCGGCCGCGAGTACCTGATTCCCAAGCCGATCGATCACCGGGTGCTGCTGCGCGTGCCGCCGGCGGTGGCGCGGGCGGCCATGGACAGCGGCGTGGCGCGCATCCCGATCACCGACTTCGAGCGCTACCAGCGGCGGCTGGAGACCCTGATCTCCCGCCGCCTCGAGCTGATGCGCGGCATCATCGACCGCGCCAGGCGCGACCCCAAGCGCGTGGTCTTTCCCGAAGGGGAGCACGACAAGGTCCTGCGCGCGGCCAAGATCCTGGTCGACGAGGGCATCGCCCGTCCGATCCTGCTGGCGCGCCGCGAGGTGATTGCCGACAAGCTCGCCGCCCTGGACCTGCCGGAAGAGCGCCTGACCATCATCCATGCCGAGAGCTCGGAGAAGTTCGAGCCGTACGCGCGGCGGCTGCACGAGCTGCGGCGGCGCGACGGGATCACCCTGGTCGATGCGCGCAAGCGCATGCGGCTGCGCAACTATTTCGGCAGCATGATGGTCGAACAGGGCGACGCCGACGGACTGATCTCGGGACTCACCCAGTCCTACCCGGAGACCATCCGGCCGGCGTTGCAGACCATCGCCCTGCGGCCCGGAGTCGAGCGGGTCTCGGGCGCCTACATCCTGATCTTGCAGGACCGCCTCTTCTTCCTCGCCGACACCACGGTCAACATCGAGCCCTCGCCGCGCGAGCTGGCCGAGATCACCTTGCTCACCGTGGAGTTCGTGCGCCGCTTCGGGATGACGCCGCGGGTAGCCATGCTCTCCTTCTCCAACTTCGGCTCCAACTCGCACCCGGCGTGCCGAAAGGTACGCCGCGCCGTCGAGCTGGTGCGCGAGCTCGACCCCGGGCTCGAGGTCGACGGCGAGATGCAGGCGGACACCGCGGTGGTCGAGTCGCTGCTCGAACCGGCCTGACTCCGCCGCCCCTTCGGCACAGGCGACCACCGCGGAAGAGACCGCGTCCCGTCCATCGCCGCGGCTTTCCGAACGAGCGCCGCGGCCGGGCGAGCGGATCGGCGCCTATCGCGTGGAGCGGCGGCTCGGGCGCGGCGGCATGGGAGAGGTGTTCCTGGCTTACGACGACCGCCTGCGCAGGCAGATGGCGATCAAGCGCATCCGTCACCAAGGACCGCTATCGGCCGCGCAGCGCCGGCGCTTCCGGCGCGAGGCGCAAGCGGCGGCGCGGCTCAACCATCCGGCCATCGTGAAGATCTTCGATCTCGTCGCCGATGAGGCCGGCGAGGCGGGCGACGCCCTGGTCATGGAGTACGTCGAGGGCGAGAGCCTCGCCGAGGTGAGGGCGCGGGGGCAGCTCGATCCGGCCATGGCCGTGCGTGTCGCCAGGGAGATCGCGCTCGGCCTCGGGGCGGCCCACGCCGCCGGGTTCGTGCACCGCGACCTCAAGAGCGACAACGTCATGGTGACCGGCTCGGGGCGGGTCAAGATCCTGGATTTCGGCCTGGCAAAGCCGGTGTTAGTGCGAGGAAAAAAGCCAGCCGGTGTGCCCTGACCCTACCGTCTGCCCTCTTCCCGACAGCGGCCTCTCCCTGCAAGCACGGCCCCGCGGGAGGCGGCAAGCGGCGGAGCTCGCGCTTCTCCAGGACCAGCTCCGGCATACCCTGGCCATGGGTCTGTAGGCCTTCTCCAGGACCAGCTCCGGCACACCCTGACCCTGGGCGTGCTGGGTGGGAGCCCGGGACGAGCTCCGGTCACGCCACGGAGCTGCGGACGACGGCCGCCCGTCGCATATCCCCTGGAGCGGGCTTCGCGCTAGAATGGGCCGCCATGACATGACAGCAGCCTCGCGCCTGCCCCCCCTGCGGCCAGTGGCCGGCGTTGGCCCGGCATCCACGGGCAGGACGGCGAGGCTCGTCGCCCGCGCGCGAGCGCGGGCCGGGTAAACCGGAAAACAACAGGGTCTCTACGGCCCCAATCGCAGCAAGGAGATCAGCCCATGAAGCGCGCCTCGTCTCTTCTCACCTGCGCCGCCCTGCTCCTCGCCCTGGCGGCCCCGCTGGCTTTCGCGGCGGAGCCGAAGGCTGGCGGCAAGCCCCGCATCGCGGTCCTCGAGTTCACCAACAAGGCCGACAACCAGTGGTGGTGGCATGGCGGCGCCACGGCGGCGCAGGACGTGTTCGTCACCGAGCTGGTCAAGAGCCGCAAGTTCATCGTCGTCGAGCGCGAGAAGATCCAAGCCATCATGCAGGAGAAGGGCCTCGTCCAGTCCGGCGACATCAGCGCGTCGACCGCAATGCAGATCGGCAAGCTGCTCGGGGTCAACTACCTGCTCACCGGCGCCGTCACCGAGTACGGCAATACCGACAAGGGTGCCCACGGCTCGGGCATCGGCAGGCTGCCGGGGTTTTCGGCCGGCAAGCGGACCTTCGTGGCGGCGATGAACGCCCGCCTGATCAACATCTCGACCGGCGAGATCGTGTGGGCCGAAGAGGCGCGCAAGGAGGACAGCAGCGTCAAGGTGTCGGTCGGCGGCTTCGGCGGCGGGGTGGACGATCAGCGGATGTTCGACAAGGTCATGAAGCCGTGCATCCAGGAGCTGACTGCCAGTCTGAAAGCCGCCGACCTGTAGGAGGTTGCTGACTGGAGTGCGAGAGAGGGAGGGGGCGTCCCCTTCCCCCCCCGGAGGGGAGGGAAGGGGATCGAGGGGTTGCGGGGGGCGATCCAATAGATGCTTTGAGTAGTCCTCCGCCCTCACATCGCAGCGCCGTCTTCGGTCTCAGACGCCTCTGATTACTCCCGGGGCTTGAAGTTCACGCGCAGGGTCGTCCACATCCGCACGCGCACGCCGTCCTTGGTCGCCGGCTGAAAGGTGGTGCGGCGGGCCGCGTCGAGCGCCGCCTCGTCGAAGCCGAATCCGGAGGGAGTCCCGGTCATCTGGGCCTCCATCACGCGCCCGCGCTCGTCGACCAGGACCTTGATGCCGACCTGCGCGGACCTGTTCAAGGTTCGCGCCGCAACAGGGTAGCGGGCGTCGGGTTGGATGACGACCTTGGGCCCCAGCACTCCGGGACCGGGCTGCACCAGGTCGCCGACCTGGACCTGGGGTTGGCGCCGCGCGGCCTCGGCCTCGTCGCGGCCGGCGGTCTGCGCCACGTTGGCGGCGGGAACTGCCGGGCTGCCGCCGGCCGGCGAGCCCGGCGCGCCGCCGCCGGTGCCCGCGCCGGACGAAGCCGCCGCCGTGGCTGCGCCCTTCGCGGCCGACCCGGCAGGCGCCGCCGCCCGGCTGCCGGCGGATTGCTGCTGGGCCGCGGCGCCGAGCTCGGCCGTGGAGGCCGCCGGGTCGGATTTCGCGGCGCCTTTGCCTTCCGCGGAGGTTGCGACAGACTCGGTTTCCCGCGCGGAGGCAGAGACCCGCTCGCCGCGTCCGCGCTCCTGGTCGGCACTGGCTCGCTTGCTCTCTTCGAGCTTCCGCTGCAGCTGCTTGATCTGATCGTCGTACTGGGTCTTGAGCTTGGCCTCCATGGCCTTGCTGCCGGATTCGATCATCTGCTGGATCTGGGCCTGCAACGCCGCCTCTTTGGCGGCGGCCGCCGTGGCCGCCCCTGGAGGCACTGCGCCAGCTTGGGCGGCCGCCGCGGCGGTGGGCGCCGGCGCCTTCTTGGCCGCAGGAGCGGAGCGGCCGAAGACGAACCAGCTGCCGAGCGCCAGCGCGGCAATGCCGGCGGCGAGCCCGATCCAGAGCGTCTTCCTGCCGGCCAGGTTTCCGGCGGCGGCGGGCGGCGGCGAGCTCGCCCAGGCGGCGGCGCGCACGCCCGTGGACTCGCGCATGTCGGGTCGCGCCTCGGCCGGCGCCGCGGCGAATGCCGCCGGCACCGCGGCGGGCGGCGGAGTCGCCGTCCACGCCGGCAGCTCGAGCCGCTTTTCCGCCTGGAGCTCCTGGGTCTCGCGGTCGATCTCGTCGCGGAAGAGGTTGTGCATGAAGAAGGCGAGGTTGAACGTCGTCGATCCGTAATGCCCTTCGATCATCAGCTTGGAGATCGCCTTGTGCCAGGTGGTGGCGTCGGCGATGCGCTGCTCGCGCGGCACCAGGCTCTTCTTGAGCAGGGCGACGACCGGGGGGGGCAGCGGCGTCCCTTCGGCCGGCAGGACGGCGGCGTCGATCAGCGCCGCGTAACCGCCGGGGGGAGCGCTTTGCGGCGCCGGCAGCCGCTCGCCGGTCAGCAGCTCGTAGAGGATGACCCCCAGCGAGTAGAGGTCGTCGGTCTTGACCAGCGGCGCGCCGGCGGCCGCCTCGGGCGCCACGTACGACTGGACTTCGTCGGGCTGCCAGCCGGCGGCGAACTGCGCCAGCAGGCCGGGCGCGACCTCGAAGCCAAGCAGGCGGGTCTCCCCCTCATTCGAGACCATCACCAGCTGCGGGACCACGAAGCCGTGCAAGATCCGCTCGTCCTGCAGCCGCGTCTCGTAGGCCGCCGCCAGGGCGAGGGCCAGGCGCTCGGTGATGAGCAGGGCATGATCGACCGGGATCGGCAGGCGCTGGCGGGACGCCTGCGCAATCAAAGTCTCGAGGTTCTTGCCCGAGATGTAGTCGTAGGCGGTATAGGGGAAGCTGCGCACCTTCCCCAGGTCGAGGCCGCTGCCGATGTTGGGACTGCGCAGCCCTTGCTGGACCGCGGCGCGGCCCGACATCTTCTGCCACAGCTTCTCGCCGTCCAGGCCCAGGCCGTTGAAGACGCGCAGCAGCACCACCTGCTCGATGCCCTCTTTGCCCGCCCTGCCGGCGCGAAACGTCTCTCCGAGCGAGTCCTCTCTGAGTTTTTTGAGAAGCAGGTACTTCCCAAATTCTTCCGGGATGTTCATGCGGCCTCCTCTCGGACCCCACGCCGCCTGGACGAAAGTCCAGCGGAGTGCGGCGTGTGCGCGAGCTTTGGTCCTTGATACACCACCGCTGGTGAACTGTCAATCAAGACGCCGGTTTAGCCGCCCGGCGCCCCCGGCGGGCGGCCGCCGAGGGGCTAGTTCTTCGCGCCGCCGCCGCCGGAGGCGCGCTTCTCGCGCCAGTAGCGCACCTGCCACTGCTGGACGTTGCGGCTGTGCTCCTCGAGGGTGGTGGCGAAGACGTGGGTGCCGTCGTTGCGGCTGACGAAGTAGAGATACGGCACGTCCGCCGGCTGCGCGGCGGCCTGGAGGCTCGCGGCGCCGGGCGAGCAGATCGGACCGGGCGGCAGGCCGGCGTAGCGGTAGGTGTTGTAGGGGGAGTCGACGCGCAGGTCGTCGTGGTGGATGTTGCCGTCCCAGCGGCCGAGCTTCTTCAGGGCGTAGATGACGGTCGGATCGGCGGCCAGCGCGATCCGGCGCTCCAGGCGGTTGTGATAGACCCCGGCGATGACCGGCCGCTCGGCGCTCGCCTTGGCCTCTTTCTCGACGATGCTGGCGAGCGTGACCAGGGCATGCAACGGCGGCGGATTGCCGTCGAGGAGCGGCCTGACCTGCTTGGCGAAACGCTGGCGGAAGGTCTTCACCAGCGTCGCGACCACCTCCCGCTCGCTCGTGCCCAGGCGGAACTTGTAGGTCTCGGGAAAGAGGTAGCCCTCGAGGTCGCGCGCCGCCGGATCGAGGTCGGAGACGAGCTCGGGTGAGTGCATGAGCCGGAGGAAGACCTCGCGCCGGCCCAGTCCCGCCGCCGCGAGCTGGTCGGCGATCTCCTCCATGGCCCAGCCGGGCACGACGGTCGCGGTCTTGGTGACGACCTCGCCGCGGATCAGCTTGCGCAGCACCTGCGGCAGAGTGAGCGGCCCGGCGAAGCGGTAGTCGCCGGCCTGTATGGGCGGGTTCCTCGAGACGAAGACCAGGTAGGCGCGGGCCACCGCGGCGTCGGCAAGGACGCCCTCGTGCTGGAGTTGCTCGAGAATGTGCACCGCCCCCGTACCCGGAGCCACGGTGACGAAGCGCTCGCTGCCCGGATAGCCCTGGTAAGGCCGCGTTACCTGCCACCACAGCCACCCGCCCCCCGCCGCCGGCACCCCGAGCACCAGCACGACGAACAGCAGGCAGCCCAGGCGCCGCCGCCAGGGCTTCTTGCCGCCGCTCCCCTTGTGCCCCGCCCCGCGAGCCA
Source organism: Thermoanaerobaculia bacterium (assembly GCA_035544895.1). GTDB lineage: Bacteria > Acidobacteriota > Thermoanaerobaculia > Multivoradales > UBA5704 > JASLEW01. The sequence goes on along the minus strand of DASZZM010000010.1, from coordinate 51,590 downwards.
TGGTCAGTCCGCCCCTCCCCTTCCCATCGTCCGGTCGAGAACCTCCTGGAGCAAGATCTGGGCCGCCACGGAGTCGATGCGGGCGGCGTCGCGCCGCAGGTTCGCCCCGGCCTGCAGCAGCCGCTCGCGAGCCTCGACGCTGGTCAGCGATTCGTCCACCAGGGTGAGAGGCAGCCCGGTCGCCGCTGCCAGCCGCTCGCCGAAGCGCCGCGCCCGCAAGGCTGCCGGACCGCGCTGCCCGTCCAGTCCCAGCGGTTCGCCGACGACCAGCCGCCCCACCTGCTCGCGGCGGGCGATCTCCGCGATCTGCCGCACCGCCGACCGGTCGTTGCGCCGCTCCAGCGTCGACAGCGGCACCGCCACCCGTCCTTCCGGGTCCGAGACCGCGAGCCCGATCCGCTTCTCGCCGAAATCGATGCCCAGGGCGCGCATGGCCATTTTCTCCGAGGCGCATTGTAGCGCCCAGCCAAGACGGCCCAAGACAAGGCGGCGCTACGACGTGGCAGAGGAGACCTACTCAAAGCATCTATTGGATCTCCCCCCGCAACCCCTCTATCCCCTTCCCTCCCCTCCGGGGGGGAAGGGGACGCCCCCTCCCCTGGCGCACTCAGCCTTGTCTAATTGACCGGCCGGGTGGGGCGGAGGACCGTGCTAGCATTCGGCTCTTCGCTGGATGGCCGCGCGGCCAGCCAGGCGAGGCCGCTCGTATCCCGTCGAGAGCCGATCAACCGGGAGATGACATGGACGACGTCGTGATCTTGAGCGCGGTGCGCACGCCCATCGGGGCTTTTCAGGGCGAGCTCGCGGCCCTGCCGGCGCACGCCCTGGGGGCGCGCGTCCTCGCCGCCGCCATCGAGCGCGCGGGTGTGACGCCCGAGGCGATCGAGCAGGTCAACATGGGCTGCGTGCTGACCGCCGGCCAGGGGCAGGCTCCCGCCCGCCAGGCGGCGATCGGCGCCGGCTGCCCGGTTGGGACCGGCGCGATCACCCTCAACAAGGTCTGCGGCTCGGCGATGCGCGCCGCCATGATCGCCGCCAACGACCTGCGCTGCGGCGACTACCAGGTGGTGGCGGCCGGCGGTATGGAGAGCATGAGCCAGGCGCCCTACCTCGCGCCCGGCGTGCGCGACGGCCTGCGCCTCGGGCACGGCAAGCTGATCGACTCGACCATCCACGACGGCCTCTGGGACCCTTACAACGACGTCCACATGGGTAGCTGCGCCGAGCTCTGCGCCGCCGAATACAAATTCGACCGCGCCGCGCAGGATGCCTTCGCCCTCGAGAGCTACCGGCGCGCCCGCGAGGCGACCGAGCAGGGCCGCTTCGCCGCCGAGATCGTGCCCGTCGCGGTGCCGCAGAAGAAAGGCGAGCCGCGCCTCGTCTCCCGCGACGAAGAGCCTTTCAAGGCCGATCTCTCCCGGCTGGGGTCTCTCCGGCCCGCCTTCCAGAAGGACGGGACGGTGACCGCCGGCAACGCCAGCAAGATCAACGACGGCGCCGCGGCGCTGCTGCTCTCGACCGCGGCGCACGCCGCGCGCCTGGGGGCCAAGCCGCTGGCCCGCATCGTCGCCCACTTCTCGCTGGCGCAAAAGCCGGAATGGTTCACCACCGCGCCGGTTGGAGCGGCGCGCAACGTGCTGGAGAGGGCCGGTCTGAAGGCCGCAGATATCGACCTGTGGGAGGTCAACGAGGCCTTCGCGGCAGTTGCGCTCGCCTTCCTGCGCGACCTCGGCCTGGCGCCCGACCGGGTCAACATCCATGGCGGCGCGGTGGCGCTCGGTCACCCGATCGGAGCTTCCGGCGCCCGCATCCTGGTGACCCTCCTGCACGCCTTGCGCGAGACCGGCGGCCGCCTGGGGTGCGCCGCCATCTGCATCGGCGGCGGCGAGGCTACCGCGATGGTGATCGAACGCATAGACTAGCCCGGCTCATGGCCCGGCTAATGCTCAAGGCGCGCCGTCTCGCCTCCGGCTTCGTTCTGGGCCTGTGCCTGGCACTGCCCGCGCCGCCCGGGTCTGCCGAGCAGCCCCCCCCGCAGACACCGCAGACGCCGCCGGCCGCACAGCCCGCGCCTCCGGCGGCCACTCCGCCGGAGGCAGCGACCCAGGGAACTCTCGGACCCTCTCCGGCCATGCCGCCGCCCGCGGCAACCCCTGCGACACCGGCCACACCTCCCGGCCAGGGACTTGCCGCCTCCCCGGCCCCGGCCGCCGGCAAGAAGGCGGCGCCTGCCGGCCCGGCCGCCAAGCCGGCGGCCCCCGGCCCGGCCGCCCCCGCGGCGCCCGAGCAGCCGCCCGGCGCCGGGCCGGACCGGATCAATTTCGAGCTCAAGTTCCCCGAAGACCAGGGAGGCGGCAGCGCGGCCGGCAGCGCCGCCACGCTCGAGTACAAACGGGAGGACTACGCGGTCCTCGCGGGCAAGGTCCGCATCCGCTACCAGGACCTGGAGATGCAGGCCGACCGGGCCGAGATCGATCTCAAGACCAAGCAGGTCAGCGCCCAGGGCAACGTCATCCTCGACCAGGGGCCGAAGCGGATGACCGGCAACACGCTCAACTTCGACCTCAACACCAAGACCGGCAAGCTCCTGGAGGCGACCGCCTTCGTGGCGCCCGACTACTACTTCAGCGGCGTCGAGATCGACAAGACCGGAGAGGACACCTACACGGTGATCGACGGGCTCTTCACATCGTGCGCGCAGAAGGTGCCGGACTGGAGCTTCCACCTGGGCAGGGCGGAGGTCCAGGTCGAGGGCTACGCGCACATTCATCACGCCAGGCTCCAGGCCAAGAAGCTGCCGCTCTTCTACACTCCCTATCTGCTCTGGCCGGTCAAGCGCGACCGCGCCTCCGGCTTCCTGGTGCCGGCCGTGCGCTACTCGCAGCGGCGCGGCGCCTCGATCGGCCTGGCCTATTTCCAGACTCTCGGCCAGAGCTACGACACGACGTTTCATCTCGACCCCTACTTCCGCGGCTACCTTGGGGTCGGCGACGAGTTCCGCTACCACCCGACCGAGGGCACCCTGGGCGACATCGGCGGCTATCTGGTGAAAGACCCCACGCGAGGCAACCTGACGCGCTGGAAGGTAGAGGCCAGGCACGACACCGAGGACCTGCCGTGGGGGATGCGCGGCGTCCTGCACTACCTGAGCTATTCGGATTTCAACTTCAGCCGCGACTTCGAGCGCGACTTCGACCGCAGCAGCCTGCGCATCATCGACAGCCGCGGTTTCGTCACCGGCAACTGGGGCCCTCACCTGTTCAACTTCCTGGTCGACGACCGGCGGGTGCTGGTCAACACCGGCACCGATTTCATTACTTCAGTCGACCAGCGCAAGCTTCCCGAGCTCCAGTACCAGCTGCGCTCGACCAAGCTCGGCCCGACGCCGCTTTACCTGCAAGTCACGAGCTCGGGCGACTTCCTGGAGGTCAACCGTCCGGACAGCTACTCGGGCAACTACGGGCGCTTCGACCTCTTCCCGCAGCTCACCCTGCCCATCCGCACCGTTCCCTGGCTATCGCTCTCGGTCACCGGCGGCGAGCGGATGACCTGGTACGCCAAGAGCCTGGACAGCGCAACGGGGCAGCTCACCGGCGGCAGCCTGTCCCGCTTCTTCCCGTTTGGCAGCGCCGAGGTCGTGGGACCCTCCGTCTCGCGCATTTTCGACCTCGGCCTGGCCGACTTCGTCAAGTTCAAGCACGTGATCGAGCCGCGCATCACCTACACCTACCTGGGGCCGTTCAACCAGTTCCAGAACGTGCCCCTGTTCGACGAGGTGGACGCCATCACCTCGACCAACGCGGTGCGCGTGGCGCTCGACAACCGCGTCCTCGGCAAGCCGGGAGGCGAGAACGCGAGCGCGCGAGAGGTCTTGCTGCTCGAGTTCGCCACCAGCTACAGCTTCGACAAGACACAGCCGCTCCAGACCTCGTTCGACCAGACGCGCAGCACGAGCCGAGGGCCGATCGAGGCCCTTCTGCGCATCAACCCCACGCAGAAGATCAGCCTCAAGGCGGACGCGGCCTACAGCACGCTGTTCAACCGCCTGGCCTCGACTTCGTTCTCCGGCAACGTCGGGTTCGCCGCCGCCGACTTCGTCGGCCTGACCTGGTTCGTCAACTACATTCCCGACACCGGGATGACGCTGGGCAACCAGCTGCGGCTCAACACCTTGATCGACGTGCTGCCGCAGATGCTGCAGGTCCAGGCCCAGGTCAACTACGACGTCGCCAACCACCTGCTGCAACAGCAGTTCTACGCCATCAACTACACGGCCCAATGCTACGGGCTGCGCCTCGAGCTGCGCGACTTCCGGGCCCTCGTCGGACCGCGCCTGCACGACCGCGACATCCGGCTGTCCCTATCGCTGAAAAACATCGGCACCCTGATCGACTACAACAGCCGCAGCGTCACCTATGCGCCGTAGGCCAGAGCTCCTATGCCTTGAGAGGGTGGGGGCGTCCCCTTCCCCCCGGCGCCCTCCTCCATGAAAGGCCTGATCCTTTCCGGCGGCAAGGGGACCCGCTTGCGGCCGCTCACCTACACCTCGGCCAAGCAGCTCGTGCCGGTGGCCAACAAGCCGGTGCTGTTCTACGCCATCGAGTCGGTGGTGGCGGCGGGCATCACCGAGATCGGCCTCATCGTCGGCGAGACGCGCGACGAGATCCGCGCCGCGGTGGGCGACGGCTCGCGCTTCGGCGCCGCCGTCACCTACATCGAGCAGGACGCGCCGCGCGGCCTGGCGCACGCCGTGCTGATCGCCGAGCCCTTCCTCGCCGGCTCGTCCTTCGTGATGTACCTGGGCGACAACCTGATTGCCGGCGGCATCACCGGGCTGGTCGACGAGTTCCGCAGCCTGGCCTGCAACTCCGAGATCCTGCTCGCCGAGGTCCCCAACCCGCAGCAGTTCGGAGTGGCCGAGCTGACGGCCGACGGCAAAGTGCGGCGGTTGAGCGAAAAGCCCGCCGAACCGAAAAGCAACCTCGCGCTGGTCGGCGTCTACATGTTCGACTCGACGATCTTCGAGTCGGTGCGGCGCATCAAGCCCTCGGCGCGCGGCGAGCTCGAGATCACCGACGCCATCCAGGACCTGATCGACCGCGGTCTCGACGTCCACCCCCACCTGGTGCGCGGCTGGTGGAAGGACACCGGCAAGCTCGACGACATGCTCGAGGCCAACCGCATCGTGCTCGAAGGCCTCGACGTCAAGCGCGCGGCAGAGGTCGGGCGCGGCAGCCGGATCGAGGGCCGCGTGCGCATCGGGTCCGGCGTCGAGCTGATCGATTCGCTGGTCCGCGGACCGGTGGTGATCGGCGACGGCACGCGGCTGGAGAACGCCTTCGTCGGCCCCTACACCTCGATCGGCGAGCGCTGCACCCTGGTCTGCTGCGAGGTGGAGAACTCGATCGTCCTGGCCGACAGCGAGATCCGCGACATCCCGCTGCGCATCGACGGATCGCTCATCGGCCGGAACGTGCGCATCACCAAGACCGACTTCAAACCCAAGGCCTACCGTTTCATGGTCGGAGACAACTCGGAGGTCGGGATCACCTGACCCAACCGATGCGAACCCTGATCTTCGGCGGTGCCGGCTTATTGGGGCAGGCCGTCGCCGCCGAGGCGCGGGCTCGCGGCTGGCCCGTGCTCGCGCTGCCGCGCGGCCAGGCCGACGTGGCGGACCGCGGCCGGCTGGACTACTGGGTGGACGTCTTCCGTCCCGACCTGGTGGTCAACTGCGCGGCGTTCACCCGGGTCGACGCCTGCGAGACGGAGGAGGGCCAGGCCTTCGCCGTCAATGGCGCCGCGGTGGCCAACGTTGCGGCCGCCGCCGAGCGCGGCGGCGCGCGGCTGCTTCACCTCTCGACCGATTACGTCTTCGACGGCGCGGCCAGCCGGCCTTACCGCGAGGATGCCGAGACCCGGCCTCTCTCCATCTATGGGCGCAGCAAGCTCGCCGGGGAAGGGCACGCCCTGGCCTACGCGCGCGCCCTGGTGGTGCGCACGAGCTGGCTCTTCGGCCCCGGCGGCCCCAACTTCGTGGCCACCATCGCCGCCGCGATCGACCGCGGGCAGAGGCAGCTGCGCATCGTCGAGGACCAGCACGGGGCCCCCACCTACGCGCCCTTCCTGGCCAGGGCGCTGCTCGACCTGGCTCCGCTCGCCGTCTCCGGGGATGCGGGGGGCAACGCAAGAATCGTCCATTACCGCAACCGCGAGCCTGTCTCCTGGTACTCTTTCGCCACCGCCATCGCCCGCCTCTGGCCGGGCCCGCACGGGACCGTGGAGGTGGCGCCGGTCACCACGGCGGAGCTCTCGCGCCCGGCGCCGCGGCCGGTCTTCTCGGTGCTCGACGTCGCGCGCTGCGAAGCCAACCTTGGCCGCCGGGTGGAGCTGTGGGAGTGGGGGCTCGCCGAGTACCTTTCCTGGATCCGCGGAGGGAGGAGTCGATGAGGGCTTTGATCACTGGAATCACCGGCTTTGCCGGATCCCATCTGGCCGAGTACCTGGTCAGCGAGCATCCGGACGTCGAGGTATTCGGCACCTGCCGCTGGCGCAGCCGGATGGACAACGTGGAGCACCTGGGCAGCAAGATCCAGCTCCTGGAGGCGGACCTGCGGGACTCCACGTCGCTGTACGCCGCGCTCGACCGCGCGCGCCCCGACTACGTGTTCCATCTGGCGGCGCAGAGCTACGTGCCGGCGAGCTGGACCGTGCCCAACGAGACCCTGACCACCAACATTGCCGGCCAATGCAACCTCTTCGAAGCCATCCGCGCCCTGCGGCTCGACCCGGTGGTGCAGATCGCCTGTTCGAGCGAGCAGTACGGGCTGGTGCTGCCCGAGGAGACGCCGATCAAGGAGACCAATCCCCTGCGCCCGCTCTCCCCGTACGCGGTCTCCAAGGTGGCGCAGGATTTCCTCGGGTATCAGTACTTTCAGAGCTACGGGCTGAAAGTGGTCCGCACCCGCGGCTTCAACCACACCGGGCCGCGGCGCGGCCAGGTTTTCGTCACCTCGAATTTCTGCAGCCAGGTCGCCGCCATCGAGCTCGGGCAGCAGGAGCCGGTGATCCGGGTGGGCAACCTCGACGCCATCCGCGACTTCACCGACGTGCGGGACATGGTGCGCGCCTACTGGCTGGCCGTGACCCGTGCGCATCCGGGAGACGTCTACAACATCGCTTCCGGCCAAGGCATCAGCATCCGCGAGATGCTCAACCGCGTCCTCGCGCTTTCCAAGGTGGAGGTCAGGATCGAGATCGACCCCAAGCGCCTGCGCCCCTCCGACGTCACGATCCTCATCGGCGACAGCGCGAAATTCCGCGCCGATACGGGCTGGGAGCCGCGCATCCCGTTCGACCAGACGCTGCGCGATCTGCTGGCTTACTGGCGGGAGAGGCTCGGACAGCGGGCAAGGCACAATGCCGGAGCCAGCCCGTCCCTTTCCGGAGCCTCGCCCGGCTGACATCCCACCGCTCCCAGCTCATGCATCTCCTCGTCACCGGCATCGGCGGCTTCGTCGGCTCGCGCCTCGCCCGCCAGATGCTGGCGCGAGGCGAGCGCGTGAGCGGCACCTGGTTCGAGGAGCTGCCCGAGCTGACCGGGGTCGACGTCTACGAGGCCAACATCCTCGACGAGGCGGCCCTCGCGCGGGTGGTGCGCGCCGCGGCGCCGGACGCGATCGTTCACCTGGCGGGCTTGTCGCACGTGGGCGAGTCGTGGACGAGGATGGCCCACTATTTCCAGATCAACGTGGTGGGGACAGAGAAGATTCTCGCCGCGGCGGCGGGGCGGCGAGTGGTGGTGGCCTCTTCCGCCGAGGTCTACGGCGCGGTGCCGGAGGCGGAGCAGCCGATCGCCGAGGACCGGCAGGCTGCCCCGCAGACTCCGTATGCGCTGACCAAGGCGGCGGCCGAGCGGATCGCCATGGCGCAAGGAGCGGTGGTGGCGCGCTGCTTCAACTTCGTCGGCGCGGGCCAGTCGCCTCGTTTCGCCCTGCCGGCTTTTGCCGCGCAGCTCGCCGCCATCGGCCGGGGCGAGCGCCCGCCCTTGCTGCGGGTCGGCAACCTCTCTGCCCGCCGCGACTTCGTGCACGTCGACGACGGGGCCGCCGCGCTCCGGCTGCTGGTCGAGAGCGGCGAGGCGGGCGGCATCTACAACGTGGCCAGCGGCAGCGCCTTCTCGCTCGCGGCGGCGCTCGACAGGTTGATCGCGATCTCCGGTGTACGGACCGCGGTGGAGGAGGACCCGGAGCGGATGCGGCCGGTCGACCTGCCCCTGCTGCGCGGCGACGCCCGGCGGCTGCACGGGCTGGGCTGGCGTCCCTGCAAGGATCTCGGCCACGCCCTGACCGACCTCTGGCAGGACGTCCTGGGCCGACACTAGAAAGAGACTCGTCCGTGCGTCAGGGGAGGGGGCGTCCCCTTCCCCCCCGGAGGGGAGGGAAGGGGATCGAGGGGTTGCGGGGGGCGATCCAATAGATGCATTGAGTAGTCCATAACCGCCACTTCGCAGTGCCGTTTCATCCTTCGGGGTCGGCACAGCCGGTGGAAGCTAAGACGGCCGTGCCGAGCCCGGAAGACCAGACAAGCAACTCACCCCCCGAGGCGCCGACCGTCGCGGAGCCCACGAGGTTTGGCTCCCGGCGGCGGGTGCCACTCGAGGTCGGCCCCTTCCGGCTGGTCGAGCTGCTCGGCGAGGGCGGGATGGGCAGCGTGTACCGGGCCGAACAGGATCTGCCGCGCCGGCAAGTGGCGGTGAAGCTCATCCTGGCCCACCGCTTCGACGAGGCCCGGCTCCGGAGGTTCGAGGCCGAGCGCCAGGCGCTGGCGCGCATGAGCCACCCCTATATCGCACAGGTCTACGCCGCCGGCACGAGCGCGGATGGCCAGCCCTATCTGGCAATGGAGTTGATCGCCGGTGAGCCGCTGACCCGCTACTGCGACGGCCATCGGCTTCCGCTCTCCGAGCGCATCGAACTGGTGATCGCGGTCTGCCAAGGCGTCCAGCACGCCCACCAGAAGGCGGTCCTCCACGGCGACCTCAAGCCGTCGAACGTCCTGGTCACCGAGATCGACGGCCGGGCTGTTCCGAAGATCATCGACTTCGGCATTGCCAGGGGGCTCGACGAGCCACTCGCCCCCGGCACGACCCTGGATCCAGGCGTCCTCGGCACGCCGTCTTACATCTGCCCGGAGGCCCTGACGAGCGGCGAGACCAGGGGCCTCGACACCCGTGCCGACGTCTACGCGCTCGGCGTCGTGCTCTACGAGCTGCTTACCGGCGTGCAGCCGTTCGGCGGCAGCGGCGTCGAAGTGCTGCAGCGCGTGGCGGCAGGCGACTTCGAACCCCCGAGCGCCGCGGTCGCCAAGCTGGCTCCGGCCGAGCGAGCCCGGCTGGCCGGTCTGCGGCGTGTCGACGCGCGGTCCCTCGCCCGGGCGCTGCGCGGCGACCTCGACGCGATCGTCCTGCGCGCGATGGCGCGCGACCGCGACGCGCGTTACGCGTCAGCCGCGGAGCTCGCCGCCGATCTGCGGCGCCATCTCGACGAGCAGCCGGTCCTCGCCACGCCCGCCGGCATGGCCTATCGCGTCCGCAAATTCGTCCGCCGCCACCGCGCCGCGGTCGCCGGCGCGACCCTGACCGCGATTGCCCTGGTCGCCGGGTTCGTGGCGCGCAGCCTGGAGGCCAGGCGCGCCGGCCAGGAAGCCGCGGCGGCGCGCGAAGTGACGGACTTCATGGTCGGTCTCTTTCAGACGCCGGATCCCGGCGGCGGTCTCCGCCCCGACGCCACCGCTCGGGAGATCCTCGACCGCGGCGCCAGGCGCATTCGCGGCGAGCTCGCCGGTCAGCCTCTCACCCGTGCCCGCTTGCTCGACACCATCGGCAACGTCTACCGCTCGCTCGGCCTCTACCCCTCGGCGATCGACCTGCTCTCGCAAGCGCTCGCCGAGCGCCGGCGGCTTCTGGGGCCCGACCACCCCGACGTCGGCGAGACCGAGTACCATCTGGCGACCTCTTATCGCGAGCTCGGGCGCTATGCCGAGGCCGAGCCCTTCGCCCGGCGCGCCAACGCCATTGCGGAACGCTCCGGCAACCTGCGGACACGAGCGGGATGCCTGGTGGAACTGGCGACGATCGCCGGCCGCCGCGGCCGGCGAGACGAGGCGGAGAAGAATCTGCAGAGCGCGCTCGGGCTGTTCGAGCGAGCGCTCGGCCCGGACAGCGAGCGCGTCTCGGCCGCGCTCAACAACCTGGGCAATCTGTACTACGACGAGCGCAGGTTCCCGGAAGCGGAGAAGTGCCATCTGCGCGCCATCGCGATCAAGGAAAAGACGCTCGGCCCGAACCACCTGTACCTGGCCCAAAGTCTCAACAATCTCGCCAACGTGTACAGCGCGATGGGTCGCTTCGACGACGCGCAAGGGCTCCATGCGAGGGCTCTGAAGATCAAGCGCCAGGCGCTGCCGGCCGACCACCCCGAGATCGGCATCAGCCTGCTCAACCTCGGTGACGTCGCCTCGAGGCGCGGGGACCTGGCGACCGCCGTGGCGCGCTACCGCGAGGCGCTCGGCTTCTGGGAGCGCACGCAGGCGGCGGACTACCTGCCCGCCGCCTACACGCGGGCCTCGCTCGCCAGCGCGCTCGCCACGCTGGGCCAGGCGAAGGAGGCAGACCACCTGTATCAGAGCGCCCTCGCCGTCCTCGCGGCCAAGCTCCCGCCCGCCCATCCCAACCTGACGGAAGTGCGGGCGGAGTACGCCAGGTTCCTGCGCGCCGCCGGCCAGCCCCCGCAGGCCCCGCACCAACGCTAGTCGAGTCAGTCAGTCAGGTCATACGATCAGTTGAGGCAGACGGCGCGGAAACCGCACACGCTCAATTCTGCCCGGAGTCGCTCAGCCAGGCTTCCAGCGAGCGTGTCTCGTTCGGCAGTGCGCGACCCAGCTGGAGGTCCTCCGTGACCAGGACGGTCTTCAGATCGCGGGCAACCGCTATGTACTGGGCGTCATAGGCGCTCAAGCGATGCTCCAGCGCGATTCCCAGCACCGATCGATACCACTTCAGTCTAGCTGCCCCCGCCCTCGCCCTCTCGCGGCAAGAGGAGTTTCGTCTTTGTGGCATCGCCGGTGGCCGGAACCGTGGCCCGAGCGCCCTTGATATAGTGCCTGCCTCTGCCATGAAGGTCCTCGTCACCGGCGGCACCGGGTTTCTCGGGCGCAGCCTCGTCTCCGAGCTGGCGGGGCGGCATCTCCTGCGCCTGCTCGTGCGACCCGGCTCCTCGCGCGAGCGTTTTCCGCGCGGTGTCGAGATGGTGGCCGGCGACGTCACCGATCCGGCGAGCGTGGCCCAGGCGGTGGGAGGATGCGATGCGGTGGTGCACGCGGCGGCCCTGGTCAAGATCCTGGCCCCGGCGGCCGAATTCGATCGCGTCAACGTGGGAGGGCTCGACAACGTCCTGGAGGCGGCGGAAGAGGCGGGGGTACGCAAGGTCGTCTACGTCTCGAGCTTCATCGCCCTGGGTCCGAGCGAGGGCGGCCTGCAAGGCGTGCTCGACGAGTCGGTGCCGGCGCGCGACCGCAAATGGATCAACGATTACGAGCGCACCAAGACGCTGGCCGACCGCCGCGCCCGGCGCGCCATCGCGGCGGGTGTGCCGCTCAACGTCGTCTATCCCGGCGTCATCTACGGGCCGGGCGAGATGACCGAGGGCAACCTGGTGGTCCGTCACGTGCTCGACCTGCTGCATCACCGGCTGCCGGCCCTGATCGGCACGCCGCTGCGGCGCTGGAACTATGCGCACGTGGAGGACGTGGCGCACGGCATCGGTCAGGTGCTGGAAAACGCCGCGCCCGGAGCGCGCTACGTCCTGGGCGGCGAGAACGTCGCGCTGGGCGATTTCTACCGCGCGGTCGAGCGCCTCTCCGGCGTCGCCGTGCCGCGGCGCCGCCTGCCGGACACGGTGGCCAAGGCGGCGGGCGCGGCGCAGAAGGCCTGGGCCCGGCTGCGCCATACCACGCCCCAGCTCACTCCCGACCTCGTCGAGGTCTACCGTCACGACTGGGCCTACAGCTCGGCGCGCGCCGAAGCGGAGCTCGGCTATCGCTTCCGGCCCTTCGAGGAGGGGCTCGCCGGCACCCTCGAATGGCTGAAGGAGACCGGGCAATGGAAGGCATGAGCGGACGGCGCCCAGTCGGCGGATGGACCGCGCGGAATCCTGGCGCGGGGCCGGCGAGAGCGCGGCCCCGATGAGCGTGCCCCAGCGGGCGAGCGCGCGGCCGGCCGGCGCCGCCGGGCTCGAAGGCAGCGAGCTGCTGCGCAAGGCCACCCACGTCGGGATGGGCCTGATCGCCTTCGCGCTGCGCGACCTCGGGCCGCTGCGCTCGGCCATCCTCGCCGCGGCCGCCCTGGTCTTCAATCTCTTCCTGCTGCCGCGCATCGGCGGGCGGCGGATGTGGCGGCAAGCCGAGCACGCCTCGGGGTCCGCCGCCGGCATCATCCTCTACCCGCTTGCCGTCCTGCTGCTCATCCTGGTCTTCTACCGCCGGCTCGAGATCGCCGCGGCGGCCTGGGGCCTGCTGGCCTTCGGCGACGGCATGGCCACGGTGGCCGGCATGGCCTTGGGCAGGCGCAAGCTGCCGTGGAACCGCAACAAGAGCTGGGCGGGGAGCATCGCCTACGTGCTGTTCGGGACCGCTGCCGCCGCCGTCCTGCTGCTGTGGACGGCGCCCCAGCGCGGATACGGCTGGACCTTCGCCCTGGCGGTGGCCGCCGGCGCGGCGCTGCTCGCCGCCGCCCTCGAGTCGCTGCCGCAGGGGCTCGACGACAATATCGGGGTGCCGCTCGTGGCCGGGCTTTTCCTGCTCGGCCTGGTGCTCACCCAGGGGAGGTGGGCGGCCTTCTTCGGCACGGGCCTCGTGCCGCGGCTGCTGCTCGCGGCCGGCGTCAACGCGGCGCTTGCGGCGGCGGCGTACGCGCTGCGCACGGTCGATCTCTCCGGGGTCGTGGCCGGCTTCGCCTTGGGGACCGCGATCTATGTCTTCCTCGGCTGGCGCGGCTACCTGTTGCTGCTCGCCTTCTTCGCCATCGGCAGCGGCTGCACCAAGTTCGGCTATCGCGCCAAGGCGGCGGCCAAACTCGCCCAGGAGGCGGGCGGGCGGCGCGGAGCACGGCATGCCCTGGCCAACGCCGGGGTGGCGGCGGCGTGCGCCATGTTCGCCGCGCTCACCCCCTATCCTGGTCTCTTCGGCCTGGCTTTCGCCGCCGCTTTCGCCACCGCCGCGTCCGATACGGCGTCGAGCGAGATCGGCCAGCTCCTCGGCCGCCGTACCTTTCTCATCACCACCTTCCGGCCGGTGCCGCGCGGCACGGAAGGCGCGGTCTCGCTCGAAGGCACGCTGGCCGGCATCGCCGCCGCCGCGATCGTCGCCGTCCTGGGCGCCTGGGTGGGCCTCTATCCCTGGGTGGGGGCCCTCGCCGTCGCCGTCGCCGCCTTCGCGGGCACGACGTTCGAGAGCCTGGTGGGCGCCGGGCTCGAGAGGCGGCGCCTGCTCGACAACGAGGCGCTCAACTTCCTCAACACCCTGGTCGGCGCGCTGCTCGGCGCGGCCTCTTCGGCGTGGGTCTTCTGAGCCCGGATCCGCGGCGTGCCCCGCACGCCGGCCAGCAAGGCGGTGCCTCCGGCCCGCGACCCCCGAGACCGCTGAAGGAAAAGCTCCGCCTCTACCTCCGGCTGGCGCGGCCGTTCACCCTGCTGCCGCCTCTGCTGGGCATCGTCTCCGGGTCCGTCTGCGCCTTCGGCTCGGTGCACAACCCGGACCCGCGCGGCCGCCTCACCCTGTCGGTGCTGGCGACGGTGGCCCTGGGCTCGCTGTGCGCCAGCTTGATGAACGCCGCCTCGAACGCCATCAACCAGATCTACGACCTGGAGATCGACCGGCTCAACAAGCCGGGGCGGCCGCTGGTGACCGGCGAGCTCGGCGTCCGCGAGGCGTGGGTGTTCAGCTGGCTGTTCTACGCCCTGGCGCTGATCCCGACCTGGCTAGTGGTGCCCTACCCGTACGAGATGCTGGGCGCCAAGCTGGCGGCGCCGGTGGCCCTGCACGAGACGTTTTTCATCTACCTTGCCGGACTGCTCTTCACCTTCATCTATTCGGCGCCGGCCCTGGGGCGCACCAAGACCCGGGGCATGACCGCGAACGTCACGATCGCGATCCCGCGCGGCATGCTGCTCAAGGTGGCGGGCTGGGCGATGGTGGCGCGGGTGGGATACACCGAGCCCTGGTTCCTCGGCGCGATCATCGGCCTCTTCCTGGTCGGCGCATCCTCGACCAAGGACTTCGCCGACGTCGCAGGCGACCGCGCCGGCGGCTGCAAGACCCTGCCCATCCTCTACGGCGTGCGCCGGGCCGCCTGGATCATCAGCCCCTTCTTCGTGCTCCCCTGGCTGCTGCTCCCCGCGGGCGCCCTCGTGCCCGACCCTCAGAATCCCGCCCACCCCATCCTCACCGGCAACCCCTGGTTGCTCACCCTGCTCGGCGCGGTGCTCACGGTCTGGGGCGTCTACACCGTCTACCTCCTGGTGCGCGATCCCGACTCCCTGACCGCGACCGAGAATCACCCCTCCTGGCGCCACATGTACCTGATGCTGATGGCCGCCCAGATCGGCCTGGCGCTGGCCTATATCTTCTGAGTCCTCACCGGCTGTGCCGAGCCCGAGGAATGAACGGCGCTGCACGGTGGGCCACCGCCCCGTGACTCCATGAGATGAAGGAGGCATCGCGGGGTCAGCGGAAACGGCCGGGGACCGCGCGGTTCGTGGTAGCTTGAAAGCGAGAGCGCCAAGCTCACGCTCCAGGCGGCAAACGACATGGACAGCGACCAGCGACCCGATCCGCCGAGCACAGCGGAGTCCGGTGCGGCGGCGGAGCTGCCGGCGCACCTCAAGGCCGGGTTGTCGGAGACGGAGGGGGAGCTGGCTGCTTTCGACCTGGAGGCGGCCGAGCGGCGGGCGGAGGAGGTCCTCGCAAGCGGAACCACCCTGCCGCACAGCGACCTTCTCCGCTTCTACGACCGCCTGCGCGAGAAGATGCTGGAGACGGTCGAGCGGCATGCCGGCAGGCTGCCGGAGGACGCCGTCAAGGCGCTGCTGCTGGTGCCCGACGTCTTCATCCTGCTCGTTCGCCTGATGCTCGATAAGGAGGTGCCGACCAAGGCTCGCGTCCTCATCGGCGGCGCGCTCGCCTACTTCATCAGTCCCTTCGACCTGCTACCCGAAGCCCTGCTCGGCGGCATCGGCTACCTCGACGATCTCGTCCTTGCCGTCGCCGTCCTCACCCAGGTCTTCACCGGCGACCTCGAGCCCTTCGCGCGCAAGCATTGGAGCGGCCCCCAGGACTTCCGCCAGGCCCTCCACGACGTCACCGGCGCCGCCCACCGCCTGCTCGGCCACAACCTCTACCACCGCCTCCGCAACCTCCTCGCCCGCCGTGGCATCCACCTGGAGGAGAGAGAGAAGCCGGGCCCGCCCGGCAAGTAGCCCGCGGGCCGCAAGAGAGCCCGAGACCACGCCCGCATTTCTCACGCGCCTCCTGCTGCGGCGCCGGAAACGAGCCTGTCTGCTGCGTTGCGCTCGTTCGGACTCTCTCAACGTACTTCGAGTACGCCTCGGTCGTCCGACCGTCGCGCGCCTTGCACCCAGGCCCGTTTGCGGCCCCTCGCGACGGACGCGTGTGAGAAATGCGGGCTGGCCGGCAACTCGCGAGCTCACTATTGCGGTTTCTGCTATGGCAGAATCTGCTATAGTCGAGTCATGGTAGACGTCGACGATCCCCAGCCCGAGGACTTCCTTCCTCTCCACCGGGACACGTTCCAGATCCTGGTTGCCCTGGCCGACCGGGACCGCCATGGCTATTCGATCCTGCGCGACGTGGAGGCGCGGACGGAGGGCCGGGTGCGGCTCAGTCCCAGCACGCTCTACGCCTCGATCCGGCGTCTGCTCGAGAGCGGCCTGATCGCGGAGCTGGCGGAGCGGCCGGACCCGGAGCACGACGACGAGCGCCGCCGCTACTACCGCTTGACGCCGCTCGGCCGCGGCGTGGCGATGGCCGAGGCGCGGCGGCTCGAGCGCCTGCTGGCCGACGCCCGGGCCTCAGGCCTGCTGCCGGACGCGAGCCGATGACGCTGCGCGGCGAGAGCCGCCGGCCTGGCGGAAAGACCGGCGAGGCTGGGAGCGTCGTCCGGCCGCGGGTCCCGGCTCGCCGGCCGGCCTATCTCGGGCGCATGGAGCGGTGGTGCGTGCGGGCGTTCCGCTCGCTGCTGCTCGCCTATCCACCCGAGTTTCGCGCCGCCTACGGGCGCGAGCTCTGCCTGGTGTTCGCCGACCGCTGCCGCGAGCGGACGACGTGGCCGGGACTCGTTGCCGTCTGGCTGCAGGCCCTTGGCGGGCTCGCCCTGGCGGCGCCACAGGAGCACTACCACATGATCGTCCAGGATCTCCGGTACGCCTGCCGCATGCTGCGCAAGTCCCCCGTGACGGCCGCGGTCACCGTGGCGGTGCTGGCGCTGGGCATCGGCGCGACCACGGTCGCGTTCAGCCTGGCCAACGGCCTGCTGCTGCGCCCGCTGCCCTACCCGCACCCCGAATCGCTCGTCGCCGTGGACGAGTCCGCGCCGCAGCGCAACGATCCCTCCAAGGGTGTCGCGTTTCCCAATTACGAGGACTTCCGGGCCCGCAATCACACCCTGGCCGGCATCGCGCTCTATGACTCGGACCGGGCCACGCTGGCCGGCTCCGCGGATGCCGTGCGCATCCCGTCGGCGGACGTCAGCGCCGGCCTCTTCCCGGTGCTCGGCGTGCGGCCGCTCCTCGGGCGCACCTTCCTGCCGGAAGAAGACACTCCCCGCGGACCCGCGGCCGTCCTGCTCGGCGAGCGGGTGTGGCGGGAGCGCTTCGCGGCCGATTCGTCGCTGGTCGGCAGGAGCATCCGGGTCAACGGCGCGGCCAAGACCGTCGTCGGGGTGATGCCCGCCGGGTTCCACTTCCCGGACCAGGCCGAGGTCTGGCTTCCCCTCCGCATGGACGCGAAGCTGTCGCCGCGCACCGACCACAACTATCTGGGGATCGGGCGGCTGAGGCCGGGGGTCGAAGTGGCGCAGGCCGACCAGGAGCTCAAAGCGACCATGCGCCAGATCGCCCGCGAGAACCCGCTGACCTACGAGGGACAGACGGTCAACGTGCTGCCGTTCAGGCTGCAGATCACGAGCTCGTACCGCACGGCGGTGCTCACCCTGCTCGGCGCCGTGCTCTGCGTGCTGCTGATCGCCTGCGCCAACATCGCCAACCTGCTGCTGGTGCAGGCGGCCGACCGCAGCCGCGAGATCGCCGTGCGCGGCGCACTCGGCGCCTCGCGCGGCAGGGTGGCGCGCCAGCTCGTGATCGAGAGCCTGCTGCTCGGCGGGGTCGGCGCGGCCGCCGGCCTGGCGCTGGCGGCGGCCGGGACGCCATTGCTGCTCGCCCTCATTCCAATCGAGCTGCCGCGCTGGATGCACTTCGGGGTCGACCTGCGCGTGCTGCTGTTCACCGCCGGAATCTCGATGGCGACCAGCCTGCTGGTGAGCCTGGCGCCGGCGCACCTGTGCTCGCGGCTGAGCCTGACCGAGACGCTCAAGGAAGGGGGCCGCGGCGGCATGACGGGACGGCGGAGCGAGAGAATCCGCCATGCTCTGGTCGTCGGCGAGGTTGCCCTCTCGGTGTCCCTGCTCGTCGCCGGTGGGCTGATGGCGCGCAGCTTCCTGGCCCTGCACCAGGCTCCGGCCGGTTTCGACGCGCGGCACGTTCTCACCCTGCGGGTGTGGGCGCCGCGGGTCAAGTACGACAACCCCGAAAAGAGACGCGACCTCGTCCGCCGCGAGCGCGCGGAGGTAGCCGGCCTGCCGGGTGTGGTCTCGGTGGCGGCGGCAGTCTCCGGCATCCCCCTGGCGGACGCCTGGGGGCGCAGCTTGACGGTCGAGGGCAGCCCCCTGCTCAGCCTGCGCGAGGCGCCGATGATCAACCACGTCGTCGCGACCCCCGGCTATTTCAAGACGCTGGGCGTTCCTCTCGTCGCCGGGCGCGACTTCACCGAAGCCGATGGCACGGCCGCGCTGGTGACGATCGTGGATCAAGACCTCGCCCGCCGCTACTGGCCCAACGCCAGCCCGCTCGGCAAGCACGTCCGTTTCGGTCCGCCAGAGGACGACGAGCCCTGGCACACCGTCGTGGGTGTCGCCGGGGCGGTGCGCAACCAGACCCTGCAGCTGCCCGGACGCGCGACCGTCTATCTGGCGCACGGCGAGATTTCGTTCCAGAGCGTGAGCTTGATCCTGCGCACCGCCGGCGACCCCTTGCACTCCGCCGCGGCGGTGCGCAACCGAATCGCGCGGGTCGACCGCGACCTGGCAGTCAGCGAAGTGCGCAGCCTGGAGCAGGTCGTGGAGGGCGCCATCTGGCAGCCGAGATTCTTCGCCGCCCTCTTCGTGGCGTTTGCGGCACTCGCCCTGTTGCTCGCCGCGGTTGGTCTGTATGGCGTCATGTCCTATGCCGTGTCGCGGCGGCGGCGCGAGCTCGGCCTGCGCGCGGCCTTGGGAGCCAGCCCCGGCGTCCTGCGCGGGCTGGTGCTAGGGCAGGCGCTGCGTCTCTCGCTCGCCGGGCTGGCCGTGGGCGGCGTCTTTGCCGTGGCGCTCACGCGGGCGCTGGCCAGCCAGCTCTACGAAGTTCAGCCGACCGATCCGGGCACCTACGGGGCGATGGCCGCGCTGCTGCTCGCCGTGGCGATCGCCGCCAGCTCCCTGCCGGCCAGCCAGGCGGTGCGCAGCGACCCGATGGACGCGCTGCGCGAGGAGTGAGGGGCGGCGCGAAATCGGGCGGCGCTCGCAAGGCTGGCGAGCGGGGGGGCCAGATACTCGCGACGGGCGCGGGTGAAGAATGCGGGTTAATTAGCGCGAGGCCTTGAGCGCATCCTTCGCCTTCTCCTCGAGCTGGCGGAGCACGGCTGCGAGGTGACGCCGGATCCAGGCGTCCATGCGTAGCTTCAGGCTCTCGCTCAGCTCGGGCGCGACGTCAGCTTCTCGAATGTCCAGGTAGTCCTGACTCTCGAGAGCTTCCAGCCGAAACCCGAAAGGGTTGGCGTCATCCAGGGCGATGGTGACCCTGAAGTTGAGGGGAACCTTGAGAGCGGCCGGAGGTGGAATCCCGAGTATTACTGTATAAACCGGGGGGTTGGGACCGCCGATTAGACGGTAGCTAGGAGGTGCGGGCTGCGTCCTCTCTCCTGAGCGGAACTCGACGTCGACGAGCTGGGGACGCATCTTGCCAACCTCCCTGCCCCATCGCGCCTGAACCTCTTCTAGTAGGCGGCGAGCGAGGTTATCGAGCTCGGCATAGGTACGGCCTCGCGAGGACAACAGGGAGGCGAGGCGCTCGGCAATCTCGTCCGCCTGTGGTACTGCGGCGGAGCGCATGGTCTCGACGATCAACTGCATCGTGTCGATGCCGCGGTCGGCCACGAACTCCAGCCACGGTCCGTGATTTCCTCGATCGGCTTGGGCAAGGGCGTCCAGGTACGCGACACGCTGATTGGCAAAGACCACCAGGGGGATCGAGAGGCCTCTATACAGGTAGACCGAGGCCAGCGCGCGGGCCACCCGGCCGTTGCCGTCGGCGAAGGGATGGACGACGGTCAGGGCGTAGTGGGCGTACGCGGCCTGCTCGGCCGGATGAGCCTGCTCGAAGGCCTCGGTGCGGAGCTGCTCGAGGAGGCGCTGCATCTCGGGCGCGGTGGCGGCGACCGGTGCGTACGGATGATACGAGCCGTCCGGCAGCTTCACGTGGTTCGGGTGCTCCTTGTAGCGTCCCTTGGGCAGAGGCTGCTCCTGCCAACCCACCTCGGTGAGCACGCGGTACGTCTCCTGGGGCGCGCAGAGGCGCTCGTGGAGGACGCGCAGCCACGCCTCGCTCGGCGGCGTCTGTCCTGTCACCGCGTCGATCGCCATCTCGTATCCGGCGAGGTGGGCCTCGAACAGCGCACGAACCTCTTCCCCGCGCTCGGCGAGGGCTTGCTGCCAGGCGAAGGCTTGCAGCGCCACGCTCATCGTAAAGCCGCGATCGACTTCATAGAGCCCTTCGAGCGCCCCCGTATCCATGGCGGCGGCACGCACGGCAACGTTGACTGCTCTGTCGAACTGTTCCTTGCCCTTCCCCTCGCTTGACTCGATCAGCTCCGCGGAGAAGCGCTCCCACAGCTCGCGGAGAGCCGGGCCGAGGCGGCCCCAGGCCGCGAAGTCCGGGAGGCCCCGGTAGAGCGCATCGATGGCGCTGATCTCGGCGGACGCTCGGGTCCGGCTGACGTCGTCAACCACGCACAGGATTCTACCTCTGGGACCGGAGCCGCAGTCCGGGGGCCGCGAGGGCCAGGCTGGGACAGGTCACTGCGCCTTGATCTCGGTCCACAGGCGGTCTAGCAGGGTGGTGACGGGACCGAGATCTTCGATGAGCTCGCAGCGGTCGAGGACGGAGGGCGGAGGGTAGATTGCCGAATTGGCGCGAATCGCGGGAGCGACGAGAGGCAGAGCGGCCCGGTTGGCGCTGGCGTAGTGAACGGAGTTGACGATGCGGGCGGCGACCGCGGGCTCGAGGAGGTAGTCGAGGAAGGCGTAGGCGGCGTCGCGGTGGCGGGCGGAGCGGGGGATGACGAGGTTGTCGATCCAAAGCGTGCTGCCTTCCTTGGGCACCACGTAGGCGAGCCGGGCAGGGTCGCGGGTGGCGACCTTGGCGAGCTCGCCGTTGTAGCCCTGGGCGACGTCCACGTCGCCGGCGGCGAGGAGGTTGGCGAAGTCGCTGCTGTTGTAGGTGCGCACCAGGCGCTTTTGCGCTTTGAGCATCTCGGCGGCGCGGCGCAGCACGGCGGGATCGCGCTCGTTGAGCGAGCGGCCCATGAGCTTGAGGGCCGCGCCGAAGACCTCGCGCATGTCGTCGAGCATCAGGATGCGGCCGGCGTAGCGCGGGTCGAAGGCCGCCTGCCAGCTCTCGATCGGCGCCGCGACCTTCCGCCGGTCGTAGCCGAGGCCGGTGGTGCCCCAGAGATAGGGCAGCGAGTAGCGGTTGCCGGGATCGAATCGCTGGCCGAGGAAGCGCCGGTCGAGATTGCCGAGGCGCGGCAGCCGGGCGTGGTCGAGCTCGGCCAGCAGGCCCTGGGGGATGAGCCCCTTCAGCATGTAATCCGACGGCACCACGACGTCGTAGTCGGCCACGCCGGACTGCAGCTTGGCCAGCAGCGCCTCGTTGGCCGAGTAGGTGTCGACCGTGACCTCGATGCCGGTCCGGCGCCGGAACTCCGCCACCACCTCGTCGGGCAGGTAGTTGGTCCAGATGTAGACGTTTAGCCGGCGGTCCCCCTGCCCGTGCTTCGCTTCCCGGCAGCCGCCCGGGGCCAACAGGACCAGGAAGGCCAGGGCCAGGCTGCGCAGCTCTCTCGTCCGCCTCATCGCGAGCTAACCCGCCGAGCTCGCGGCCGGCCGCCGCAGCAGTGCCTGAGCCACGACGATCAGGGAGATGGTGAGGGCGAGAAGCAGGGTCGAGACCGCATTGACCTCCGGGGTGACGCCGACTTTGAGCAGCGAGTAGATGTGCAGCGGCAGCGTGGTCGCGCCGACCCCGGCCACGAACGAAGTGATCACGTAGTCGTCGATCGACAGGGTGAAGACGAGCAGCGCGCTCGCCAGGATGCCGGGGAGGGCGAGCGGCAGCGTGACGCGTCGGAAGGTCTCCCACGGGCCGGCGCCGAGGTCGCGGGCGGCCTCCTCCAGGGAGGGATCGAGCCCGGCGAGGCGCGCGCGCACCACGATCGCCGCGTAGGAGACGCTGAACACGACGTGGGCGATGACCACCGTGGCCAGCGACAGGCGAAGCGCGATGGCGCCGAAGAAGCTCAGGAGCGCGGCTCCGAGCACGACCTCCGGGAGGACGACCGGCAGGATGAGCAGGACCTGCGTGGCGCGCCGGCCGCGGAAGCGGCCGCGTCCGATGCCCAGGGCGGCCAGGGTGCCGAGCACGGTGGCGACCAGGGTGGCGAGCCCGCCGACCGCCAGGCTGTTGCGCACCGCCTGCTGGAGACCGGCGTCCTGCGCCAGCCGGCGATACCATTCGAGAGTGAAGCCTTGCCAGGCTGCCGTCTGCCGCGACGCGTTGAACGAGAAGACGACCAGGACGGCGATCGGCAGGTAAAGGAACAGGTAGACCAGGACGGTGTAGGCCGCGAGGACATGGCCGGCGTGCCGGGGGCCAGACCTCACGACAGCTCCTCTCCGCCGCGGCGCCGTAGGTAGAGAGCGTAGGCGAGCAGCGGCAGGAGAACGGCGGCAATCAGCTCGAAGGCGAGCGCCGCGCCGAAGGGCTGGTCGCGCGCCACCGCGAACTGGTTCTGGATGAGGTTGCCGATCAGCATGGTGCGGGCGCCGCCGAGGAGGTCGGAGACGATGAATTGTCCGAGGCTGGGGATGAAGACCAGCACCACTCCGGCGGCGATGCCGGGCAGGGCCAGCGGCACGGTCACCCGCAGCAGCCGCGCGGCGCGTCCGGCCCCGAGATCGGCCGCGGCCTCGAGCAGGGAGCGGTCGAGCTTCTCGAGCGCGGCGTAGAGGGGCAGGACCATGAAAGGCAGCTCGCCGTACACCAGTCCGATCCCGACCGCAAGCGGGGTGTAGAGCAGCGCAAGCGGCCGGTCGATCAACCCGAGGCCGAGCAGGACCTGGTTGAGCAAACCCTCGCTGCGCAGAATGAACATCCAGGCATAG
This sequence comes from Thermoanaerobaculia bacterium, assembly GCA_035544895.1. Taxonomy (GTDB): domain Bacteria; phylum Acidobacteriota; class Thermoanaerobaculia; order Multivoradales; family UBA5704; genus JASLEW01. The sequence goes on along the minus strand of DASZZM010000010.1, from coordinate 28,765 downwards.
GTGCGAACGAGGAAGCTGGTCCAGAAAGGGACCACCACCAGGCCGAGCAGCAGGCCCTTCCACCGCCGCGGCGCGGCCAGGGCGATGAAACAGGCCATCGGGAAGCTGACCGCCAGACAGATCACGGTGGTCAGCGCCGCCATCCACAGCGACCGCCAGCCGATCGCGAGGAAGAGGCTCTCGCATGACCGCGCGTAGTTGGCCAGGGGGGCCCCGGAGCGCAGGTAGGCGCCGAGGTCCGCGACCGGCTTGACGCCGCCGTAGAGGCCGCGCTCGCCGGCGCTCACCACCAGCATGATGCCAAGCGGCAGCAGGAAGAAGACTCCCAGCACCAGCCAGGAGGGAAGCAGCAAGAGCCAGGCAGCCTTGTCGCTGCCTCGGCGGGTTTCGCGGGCTTGCGCCGGCGGTGATGGCAGGGATGGAGGCGTCACGCCGAGGAGATTCCTCGCGGGTCGTCGTCGCCGGAGCTGGCGGCCGGAGGCAAGGAGGTCGCGGAGGTTGATGACGAGGCACCGGCGGCCATCGGGAGATCGCGGAGCAGCACGGCGTGCCGCGGATCCCAGCACAGGCAGGCCGCGCTGCCGGGCCGGAAGGCCGAGCTGTCGCGGCGCGAGGCGCCGTTCGGCTCAGAGACGACGAAGCGCCCGCCGGCCGCGTCGCGCACCCGCCACTGGGTGCTCGCCCCCTGGTAGACGCGCTCCTCGACGGTGACGGGAACGACCGCTTCGGCGTCGCTGCCGGCGCCGGGCCGCGCAGCGGCCGCGGCGTTGTCGGCATCGGCCGGACCCGCGGCGCCGGAAGCCGTTGGCCGGGCGGGGCGGAGCGCGATCTTCTCGGGCCGGACGACCAGGCTTACCCTCTCGCCGGCCGCCCAGGTGACGCCGGGCGCCTGAGGCGCGGGCACCTGCAGGGCGAGGCCGCACTCCAGGCGCACGGCGATACGGCCGCCGCCGTCGCGGCGGAGCACCTCGGCCGCCCAGAAGTTCGCGGCGCCCATGAAGTCGGCGACGAAGACCGTCTCGGGCGCCTCGAAGACCTGCGCTGGCGTGCCGACCTGCTCGATGCGGCCGCGGTTCATCACGGCGATGGTGTCGCTCAGCGCCAGCGCCTCCTCCTGGTCGTGGGTGACGAAGACGAAGGTGATGCCGACGGCACGCTGCAGGCTCTTGAGCTCGATCTGCATCTCTTCGCGCAGCTTCTTGTCGAGCGCCCCCAGCGGCTCGTCGAGCAGCAGCACCTGGGGCCGCAGAACGAGGGCGCGAGCCAGCGCGACCCGCTGGCGCTGGCCGCCGGAGAGCTGGTGCGGGTAGCGGCCCCCGAGGCCCTGGAGTCGCACCAGGTCGAGCGCCTCGCCCACCCGCGCCGCCCGCGCCTGCCGCGGCACCTGGTGGTAGCGCAGGCCGAAGCCGACGTTGTCGGCCACCGTCAGATGAGGAAACAGCGAGTACTGCTGGAAGACCATGTTGACCGGCCGCTTGTGCGGCGGCACCCCGGCCATGTCGGCGCCGCCGACGCGGATCGCCCCGGCCGTCGGCTGCTCCAGGCCGGCGATCAGCCGCAGCAGGGTCGTCTTGCCGCAGCCGCTCGGCCCCAGCAGCGAGAAGAGCTCGCCGCGCTCGATCGAGAGGCTGATGCCGTCGACCGCGGCAACGTCGCCAAAGCGCCGGGTCACCGCCATGACCTCGACGCTCGCCTGGCTCACCGCCGTTGCTCCGCGATCGGCAATCCGATTCCCTCGTTCCGCGGCCGCCTTCTATCAGCGGGCCGGCCTTCTGGCAAGTAAATCTTAACTCCCCGCCCTTGTTCGATGGCTCACGCTTCCCGGCGCTGGCAACCACCGGCATCCGCCGGAGATGCCGTGCAGTGCGCCGCGCCGGTATACTGGGAAGAACCGAGTCCCCCATCCGGTGCACGCCGGGGACGGGGGAGGGGCGGCGGAGGACTGCCACGGCATGGACCGCGACAGGATCGAGGACCTGCAGACCTACCTGGCGGCCAGGCCGGATCTCGGGATCGCGTCGGTCTATCTTTTCGGCAGCCGCGCCGCCGGCAGACCTCACCGCGAAAGCGACATCGATCTGGCAGCACTCCTGCGATGGGAGCGCCATCCGACGCGGCGAGACCGCTTCGAGGCACGCGTGCGCCTGGGGTCCGAGCTGATCCACGTCCTCCGTTTCAACGCGGTCGATCTCGTCATTCTCAACGACGTGCCGCCCCTGTTCGGCCGCAGCATCGTTACCACCGGCGAGCGCATTTTTCTCGGCGACTCCGCCGCGGATCATGCCTTCGTCCGCGACGTGCAGCTGCGCGCCGCCGACCTCGCGCCGTTCCTGCGCCGCATGGCCAAGATCAAGCTCGCCGCCCTCGCGCGATGACCCGCCTGCCGGAGCGTCTCGCCGAGCTGCGCCGCCACCTCGACCATCTGCGCGAGCTTCGCCCGCGGGTAACCGGGGCCGAGGTCCTCCGGCGCGATCTGTCGCTGCACAACGACGTGCTCTTCTCGCTGCTGACGATCAGCCAGCTCGTGATCGATCTCGCCGGCGAGCTTTCGGCCCGGCGCGGGCTGCGTTTCGAGGACTACACCGAGGCGGTCCGCAACCTCGCTTCCTTTCCCGAGTTTCCCACGCCACTGGTCCGCGAGCTCGAGCGGCTTCCCGGGTTTCGCAACGTCCTGATCCATGAGTATGTGAGCCTGGACTACCAGCGGGTGGTGGAAATCTTGAACAGCCTGCAGCCGATCGAGGTATTTGCCGAGGCAGTCCGTCGGATCGAGGAGGGCCGCGCCGACCAGGACGGCTAGTTCGGGTCCCTCCTTTACGGTGTACGCGTGAACTCGGCGAGAGGCGCGATTCTCTTGCGCATCTGGGTCACTCGCCTGCGTTCCCCTGCAGGCGACCGGCGAGCCAGGGATGCGCCTCGCGGGCGGCAAGGAGGTCCGGCACTACCCAGTCGGCGCCGGCGGCGCGCAGCGCGGCGGCGGGGGTCCTGCCGGTGGCGACGGCGAGGACGGCGATGCCGTGGTCGTGACCGCAGGCGACGTCGTGGATGCTGTCGCCGATGATCAGCGTCTCGGCAGGCTGGAAGAGCTTGCCGAGACTTTGCTCGGCGCGCGAGAGGGCGATCGGCAGCAGGTCGGAGCGCCGCCCGGCGTCGCCGCCGAAAGCGCCGAAGGCGAAGAAGCGGTTGAGGTCGAAGGGCGCGAGCTTGGCGCGCGCGCCGCCCTCCCAGTTGCCGGTGAGCAGGGCCAGGGCGAGGTCGCGGCGGTTCGACAGGTCCGCGAGGATCTCCGCCACGCCGGGCAGCAGGCACATGGCATCGCGGTCGAGCGCCGCGGCGAGCCTGCCGAGGTAGAGGTCGCGCATGCGCGGCAGCCGGGCTGCCACCTCCTCGGCCGCCACGCCCGCCGCGGTCATCAGCTCGAGCACGATCTCGGGATCGGTGCGCCCCACGAAACTGTAGGTGTCGCAGCCGCCCGCGGTGCCATAGACCTCGCGCAGGGCCGCGGCGAACAGCGGCCGGATTTGCGCGCCGCAATTGACCAGCGTGCCGTCGATGTCGAAGAGCAGAAGGCGCAGCGCGCTCACGGCCGGCCCCGGGCGGCGTCCCGCGTCATGCGCTCAGTCCCGCCAGCGCGGCGGTTTCTTGGTGGCGAGGAAGGCGGCGATGCCGCGCTTGCAGTCTGCCGTGGCGCGGGCCTGGGCGTTGGCTTCGGCGGCGCGGGCCAGGGCATCGTCGAGCGGGCGGCCGAGGAGGTCGAGGAGCAGCCGCTTGGTGCGCGCGATCGATTCCGAGCTGGCGGTTTCCAGGATCTCGATGGCCAGCTTCTCGCCTACCGCGCGCAGGTCCTCGGCCGGCACCATGCGATTGGCCAGCCCGATCTCGAGCGCCCGATGGGCGTCGAGGAAGCGCGGGAAGAGGAGCAGCTCGCGGATGTCGGTGCCGCGCAGGCGCAGCGGCAGGAAGGTGGCGACCAGGGCCGCGACGAAGCCGATCCGCACCTCGCTGTAAAGGAATCGCGCGTCGTCCGCGGCGACCACGAAATCGTGAGCGGTCGCCAGTCCGCACCCCCCGGCGACACAGGCGCCGTGGACCAGGGCGATCGTCAAAGCCTCCTGGTGCAGGACGGCCGCAAAGAGGTCGCGCAAGCGTAACGAGTCCTGCCGGGTCTCCTCTTGCCCGGACTCGGCGAGCGCCGCCAGGTGCTCGAGGTCCGCTCCGGCCGAGAAGTTCTTGCCCTTGGCCGCGAGCAAGACGGCGCGGATGCCTTGGGCGCGCAGCGGACGGCGGTAGAGCTCGGTCAGCTCGGCGATCATGGCCGGGGACAGCGCATTGGCTCGCTCCGGATCGGCGAGCGTGATCCATAGGAGGTCGCCGTCGCGGCGCAGGTCGACCCGGGCGTCGCTCATCGCTCGATGGGATGCGCCGGGTCCGTACTCAGAGCGGGGTCGCCCAGCAAGTCGTCGGGGACTTCGATCTCCATTGCCAGCAGCCCCTGGGCGTGGGTCTTGCCCTGGGCGTCGGTTTTCAGGCTTTCGGTGCCGCCCCCGCCCAGCGAGTCGTGGAGGATGAAGTTGAAGGCGAGGAGGTTGGGCACGGCGAAGCGCTCGACGGGTCCCCGGCAGACCAGTTTGAAGTGCTCCTTGACCCGCTCGGCCGTCGCCTGCACGGCGATCAGCTCGTAGATCTCCGGCCTATCGGCAATCAGCCCCACGTTGCTCGCGGCGCCCTTGTCGCCCGAGCGGGCATGGGCCACGCGGTAGAGCGGCACTCTCATGATGAGCTCCTCGAAGGGGACGCCCCTTCCCCTGGCGCACTCAGTTTCGTTCTGGAGCTCCAGGTCAGGATCAAGCTCGCGGCTCCGGGCGGTGAAGCAGGGCGAGCGTGAAGGCGCCCACGCCGGCGAGAGCCAGGACCGCGGCTAGTGCGCTGGCGGTTGCGGGTCGGGTCAGGAGAGGGTGATAGAGGGCCGGCAAGACAGCGCGGAAGCCGAGGTCCAGGATCTCGTGGTGGACCGATTCCAGCGCCGCGAAGGCGGCAGCCCCGGCGGCCAGCAGCAGCGTCAGCGCGCCCGCCAGCGCCAGTGGCGGCCACCCGGCCGACAGCCCATGGCGCAGGAGCACGGTGTACAGCGCCGCGAAGACCAGCGCCCAGCCCGCGAAAGCCAGCCGGTTGGCAAGGGCGCTGTAGAGAAACCCGGCGAGCAGAACCGGCAGGATGCCGGCGAGCAGCCCGCCGTACCAGGCGCGCAGCAGCGACCGGTGCGCCGCGGCCTCGCCGAGCCGGGCATCGTGCGGTTGCTCTCCGGCCGCGGCCGCGGGCGCGGCCGTGCGGCTCGCCTGCCCGGTCATGCTGCCTCCACCGTGACCTCGATGTGCCTCTCCACCTCTTCGCGGGCGAGCAGCGCGGGCCAGTAGGCCACCACTTCCTGGGGCTTTGGGCGGCCGCCGGCAAACCCGGTCACCCCGGGCGGCCCCGCGGTCACCAGGGGCGCGATCTCCTTGCCGAAACGCTCCACCTTGGCCGGGTCGGAGTCGCGCACACTGAGGCGCAGCACCACCTCCGGCGGGTCGGTCACCGGCGGGAAGATGCCGGGCAAGCAGGCGCCGGTGCCGAGCAGCTCGGCGAGCCGGTTCTCGGGCTCGAAGGTCACCCCGGCGCGCTCCAGGCGGCGCCAGACGATCTCGGCAGCCAGCTCCGCCTTGGCGATGGCGCGCGGCCCGGAGACCGTGACCTGTCCCGACGCCTTGTAGCCGGCCAGGTAGGAGGCCGAGATCTTGAGCGTCGGGGTCTTCGGCCCGCCGCGGATGGCGGAGACGGCCACGCGGTCCCGCCCCTCCTGGCGCAGCCGGATCGAAGTGAAGTCGGCCGTGCAGTCGGGCGTGATGTACTCGGCAGGCTTGTTCATCTCGTAGAGGAGCTGCTCGGCGACCGTGCCCTCGGTGACCATGCCGCCCGTCCCCTCGTGCTTGGTGACCACGAAGCCGCCATCCTCGCGCGCCTCGACGATGGGGTAGCCGACCTTCCACAGGTCGGGCACCTCCCACCAGCGGCTGTAGTTGCCGCCCGTGCACTGCGCGCCGCACTCGAGGATGTGGCCGGCGATGGTGCCGGCGGCCAGGCGGTCCCAGTCCCGCTCGCCCCAGCCGAACTCGTGGATCAGCGGCGCCAAGGCGAGCGCCGTGTCGGTGATGCGCCCGCACAGCACGATCAGGGCGCCCTGGGCGAGCGCCGACACCACCGGCCGCGCCCCCAGGTAGGCGTTGGCGCTCATCAGCCGGTCGACGTGCGGCGCCAGGAGCTCGCCGGTGTCCATGTTGCGCAGCGGATGGCCCGCGGCGACCAGTCCCGGAAGGCGCGCCAGCACGTCGTCGCCTTCGACGACGCCGACCCGGATGCCGGGCAGCCCCAGCTCGCGCGCCACCTCGAAGATCTTGGCGCGGCAGGCGCGCGGGTTGAGCCCGCCGGCGTTGGTGAGGATGCGCACGTTGCGGCGCTGGGCCTCGGCCAGCACCTGGCGCACGAAGTCGATGAAGTCGGTGGCGTAGCCCAGCTCAGGGTTCTTGAGCTTCTGCCGCATCATGATCGACAGGGTCACCTCGGCCAGGTAATCCATGCCGACGTAATCGATCGGTCCGCCGCGCAGGAGCTCGACCGGCGCATCCACGCTGTCGCCCCAGAAGCCCTGTCCATTGCCGATGCGGATCGTCTTCATCAGGGGTCCAAGGTTAACACTGCCGCGGCAACCCCTAGCGGCCCCTTCGCGGTTTTCGGAAGCCGAGGGCCCCTGCCTGGCGGTGGCGGAGGAAAAGCGTGCGGGGCGCCTCGTCTGGTCAGGTCTGCAGGACGCCGGTGCGGAGCTCCTCGAGGTGCGGGTTCATAGCGGCGCAGGCGAGCGAGCGGGCGAGGACTGGTCGGGTCGATGCGGGATCGATCAGGGCGTCCACCCAGAGGCGCGCGCCGGCATAGCGCGGGTCCATGGCCGCCGCGTAACGCGCCTTGATCTCCGACAGCCGGCGCGTCTTCTCCTCTTCCGAGACGCCCTCGCCGCGGTTCTTGAGCTGGATGCCGAGCAGGGTCTGGCTGGCCTGGTCGCCGCCCATCACGGCGATGGCGGCCGAGGGCCAGGCATAGAGGAAGCGAGGGCCGTAGGCCTTGCCGCACATCGCGTAGTTGCCGGCGCCGTAGGAGTTGCCGATGAAGAGCGTGAGCTTGGGCACGGTCGAGTTGGCGACCACGTTGACCATCTTGGCGCCGTCCTTGATGATCCCGCCGCGCTCGGCGCGGCTGCCGACCATGAAGCCGGTGACGTCCTGGACGAACAGCAGCGGGATCTTCTTCTGGTTGCACAGCTCGACGAAGCGTGCCCCCTTGTCGGCGGAGTCCGAGTAGAGGACGCCGCCGATCTGCAGCTCTTTGTCTCCCGGCCGCGTGCCGGTCGCTCGCGGCACGATCGAGCGCTGGTTGGCGACCACGCCTACCGCCCAGCCGTCGATCCAGCCGGTCCCGCACACCAAGGTCCTGCCGTAGGTCGCCTTGAACTCGTCGAGCTCGCTGCCGTCGAGCAGGCGCGCCAGCACTTCGTAGGTATCGTAAGGGCGAGTGCGGTCGACCGGCACGACGCCGTAGAGCTCCTCGGCGGGGTAGAGCGGGGCGGCCGGCTGGCGGCGGGCGAACGGGGCCTGCTCGGCGCGCGCAAGCTGCGCGAACTGGCGGCGGATCGCGGCCAGGCAGGACGCCTCGTCGGGATGGCGGTGATCCACCACCCCCGAGATGTCGCACTGCACCACCGCGCCCCCCAGCTCCTCGTTGTCGATCTCTTCGCCGATGGCTGCCTTGACCAGGTGGGCGCCGGCCAGGAAGATCGACCCCGTCCCCTCGACGATGTGCGACTCGTCGCTCATGATCGGCAGGTAGGCGCCGCCGGCCACGCAGGAGCCCAGGATCGCGGCCATCTGGAACACGCCCGCGGCGGAGAGCCGGGCATTGTTGTAGAAGGCGCGGCCGAAGTGGTCGCGGTCGGGGAAGATCTCGTCCTGCAGCGGCAAGAAGACGCCGGCCGAGTCGACCAGGTAGACGATCGGCAGCCGGTTCTCGAGCGCGATCTCCTGCGCGCGCAGCACCTTCTTGCAGGTCAGCGGAAACCAGGCCCCCGCCTTCACGGTCGCGTCGTTGGCCACCACGACCGTGTCGCGCCCGTGGATGCGGCCGACTCCGACCACCACTCCCGCGGCCGGCGCGCCGCCGAACTCCTGGTAGAAACCGTGGGCCGCCCACAGGCCCAGCTCGAGGAAGTCGGCTCCGGGATCGCACAGCGCGGCGACCCGCTCGCGCGCGGTCATCTTGCCCTGCGCACGCTGACGCTCCTGCGCCTTGGGACCGCCGCCCAGGCGTATCTGCGCCTCCTCGGCGCGCAGCCTCTCGGCCTCCCGCCGCCAGTGCTCCGCCCGGCGCTGGAACGCGTCCCCGCGGTTGAGCTTGCTCTCCAGGATCGCCACGGTTGCCTTTGCCCCTCCCTACGCCGCGGGCATTATAGGCGCGGGTGGCGCTGAGGCCGCGCGGCGGCCGTGAGCTGGCCCGGTTTGCTACCATCCTCCCCATGGATCCGTCGATCTGTCGCGCATCCGGCCGGCAACCGCGGGCGGGGTGCGGAACCGTGCTGGCCGCGGGCGGTGCGGCCTCAGTCTGCCGATGAAGATCCGCCTCCTGGCCTTTGCCAGCGCCGGCGACGCGCTGGGCGCCGGCGAGCTCGAGCTGGAGCTGCCGCCGGGCAGCCGCGTGGCCGACCTGCGGGCGCGCCTCGACCGCGACTTTCCGCGCCTGGCGCCGCACTGGCCACAGCTCGCGGTCGCGGTGGACGGGCGCCTCGCCGCCCCCGACCAGCCGCTCGCCGACGGCTGCGAGGTGGCGCTGCTGCCCCCTGTCTCTGGCGGCGCGGCATCGGATCTCACGACAGGTCCGGTGCCGGCGGCGGTCCTGGCGACGGCGGTGGAGAAGGTAGAGCTCGCCGACGGCCCCATCGACGCCGCGCCCGTCATCGCGCGCGTCGCGGGGCCGGGCCGCGGAGCAGTGGTGGTTTTCCTGGGCACCGTGCGCGACCGCCACGCCGGACGCGCCGTCGAGAAGCTCACCTACGCCGCCTACCGGCTAATGGCGCTGCAAGGCCTGGCGCGCATCGTCGCCGACCTGGAGCGTGAGGGCGAGAACCTCCGGGTAGCCGTGGTTCATCGCCTTGGCGAGGTTCCTGTCGGCGAAGCCAGCGTCGTCATCGCCGCCGCCGCCCCCCACCGCGGCGCCGCCTACGCCGCCAGCCGCACCGCCCTCGAACGCCTCAAGGCCGAGATCCCCATCTGGAAGCGCGAGCACTACACCGGCGGCGAGTCCGCCTGGCGGGAAGAAGAGCCGCTGGGCCAGCGCAGCGGTTCCTGATCACCTCTCGATATCGAGCTCCACCTGCGGCGGTGTGCTTGGGCCGCCGGGCTGCCGGTCAGCTTTCGGGCCGCTCGGTGACCGTGGCGGTGCCGGGGCCGGGAAGCGGTGCCCGCGCGGCGGCCTGCTCCGCATCCGCTAGAAGGTCGTCCAGGCCGCGATAGGCGTAGATGGTGGGCGCATGGCTCGCCGGCAAGCCGCCGGTGTCGGCGGTGGGGCCGTAGGTGCTGTAGAGGTCGCGGCCAAGCTGGCGGAGCATGGTGGTGAGCTGTCCCCGGTGGTGGGCCGAGTGGGCGATCCGGCGCACCATCACCCAAGCCCGCGGGCGCGCGACGTCGAAAAAGGCGACCTCCCCTTCCCACCAGGCGCGATCGCCGGAGCGGTCGCGGAGCGCCGCGAGGCGCTTGCCGGAGTCCTCCGCAAAACGGCGGAGGAAGGAGGCCCGGTCCTCGCGCTCGGGCAGCGGCTGCGCGGTGACGTCGATCCCCAGCATTCCTTTGAACCAGGCATTCTCGCTCATGCACTGATGGACCATCTGCTCGCCCACGCTCCGCCCGCGCCGGTCCGTGGGATGCGGCCTCGCGGCGAGGTCCTGGTCCTTGAACAGGGACCAGACCGAAAGGGTCTTCAGCCGCTCGGTTTCGTAGGTTTCGACCAAGAAATCGTAGGACATGCGGCCTCCGTTGGAGTTAGCCGATTCAGGTAGACTTTACAACCCGGCTCCCGCCACCCAAAGAGCGCTGATTCGCCATCCTCGTAGGAGTAGCCGTTGATGCTGCGTAGATTTTGCAACTCGGTCCTTCCCCTGTCGCCCCCTCACTGCCACTCCAGGAGGAGAACTTCCTGGAGCTGGCAGGGGCGCTGGCGCACTCTGACGGTGGCCGGGCCGAGCTGCCGCAGTGGAAAGCGCGGCGAGGAGAAGAACCGCGAGCCGTGCGCGAGCCCGGCCGGAAGCAGCGGCAGGGAGAGCGGGCCGACGTCGACGCTCTCGGGGACGGCGGCCTGGTCCTTGTCCACGACGACCTGGAGCGATCCCAAGAGTGCCGCCGGCGAAAGCGCTCCGGCGAGCCGAAACGCGCATCTGGGACCCGCGGGCGCCAGCGTGGACGGTTCCCCCACGGGCTTCCGGGGATGGAGGACGACCGTCAGCGCCTCGCCGCGCGAGCGCAGCAGGGTTGGCGCGAAGTCGGCGCAACGGTTGAGCGCGGCCCCTCCTTCCGCTCCGGGACGGCAGCGCGCGGCATGGGCCTGCCTGCCGCCCACGAGGACTTCGGCGTCGCCGGTCTCCAGCGTTCCGTCCGCCGGCTTTTCGGCGGCCGGGAAGAAGGCGAGCGCGGTACGCCGCCTTCCGTCTCCGAGCACCAGTCCCGCCTCGTCGGAGTCCTCGACGTAGACGACGCGGTCGGCGAGGCGCGGCTGCAAGGCCTCACGCAGGTAGTCTTCGGTCAGGGACCAGGTCGTCGGGGTCGCAAGGGTCCGGGCGTACGAGAAGCTCGTATAGCTCAGATAGACGACGAAGGCTCCTGCCGCGATTTTCCAGGCGCCGGCGAAATGCGGCGGCGAGTGGAGGCGGGCTCGCGCGAGGCGAGCGCCGCGCACGAGCAGGTCTGCCGCCGCCAGTGAGGTGACGGGCGCGAGCGGCAGCCAGTTGTGCTCGCTCGGATTGTTGGTGATCAGCGCGTACATGGCCACGTAGGCAAGCGGAAACGATGCGAGGACGGCCAGCGGCAGGATCTCGGCGCTTGCCGCCGCGGCGCCGCGATTCCCGCGGGTCCTATGAGAAATGGGGGCGAGCGGCAGGAGGCGCCAGACCCAGGCCGCGATTCCGCACAGCGCAACGACGCCGAGCGCGGGCCCGTGAGACGACTGCGAAAGCAGAGCGGTCACGGCGCTTGCGGGCATGTCCCAATGTGAGGTCTGGATCTCTCCTCCCTTGTCCTCGTAGTTCTTCATCGTGACGCCGAAATCGCGGCGCACCCAGGCCGGGTCCAAGAGGGCATAGGGATTGGTGGCCACGAAGATGGCGGCCGCCAAGCCAGCGGCCAGGGCCAGGCGCTTGCCGTAGAAGCCCCACCTCCGGCTCGAGCCGGCCGCGGCCGCCGCCACCAAGGTGAGCGGCACGGCAACGGCAACGCCGTTGTACTTGGTCGCGCCGCACGCACCGATCCATGTCCCGGCCCAGGCGAAATCGCGATAGCCGAGGCGTCGCAAGGCGCGGATGCTCCAGTCGAGCGCGAGCACCGTCGCCAGCACGAGCAGGATGTCCGGCTTGAAGATCGCCGACTGCCGGATGTGCCAGGGCATTGCCGACATGATCAGCGCCGCGGCCAGTCCTACGGCTGCCCCGAAATGGCGCCGCGCGAGCCGGTACAGCACGACGAGCGAGGCCGTCCCGAAGCACGCCTGGAGCAGCCGGCAGAGAAAGAACGCCAGCGGGGTGAAGTGGTGTGGGGAGGGGACGTCCGCCGACCGTATACGCAGAGCCGGCAATCCGGTGGCCCGCTGCACCCCGTCCACCGCCGCCAGAAGCGCCGCCTCGGGGAGGTAGGAGAGGCCGGGATAGAAGGCGTTCGCGGGGTGCGGCGAGCCGTCGAGCAGGGCGGCGACGTTGTCGAGCGAGTAGTGCTCGTCCCAGTAGCGTCTGTCGTCGAGGCCGCGCGCGCCGGCCCAGATGCGGATCGCCAGGCTATAGGCGCTCAGCAGCACCAAGGCCACGGTCAGCAGAAGCCTGCGGTTCTCTACCATCGGGCTGGGATTATGATTCGGGCGATCCCGGGAGATGCAACAGTCCCGCGAGGTGGGTGTGGAGGACTCCTCACCCACGAGCTCCGTCTTGAGTGCTCAGACCCCGTCGGGGGTGGCCGTCACCAGCTCGGGCGCGCTGTCGGCGGCCAGCGCGGTCACCCAGGCGGCGTAGCCCTTCTCGAGCTCGTCCCAGGATCGGCCGAGGCGCTCACGCAGCGCTTCCGGGGAAGGCGGGGAGCCGACGGAGACGGCGTCGAGGAAGGCGCGAAAGCCGGGCGCCAGAGCGCCGCCTTCGCCGGTCAGCAAGTACCGGATCCAGAAAGCGGACTGCGGATAGTCGAGGTTGCCCTCGGCCTTGACGAAGGCGTCCCAGTCCAGGTCCAGCAACTCGCGCAGCCGGCGGGTGCGGCCTTCCGCGATGCCGCGGGCCAGCGTGTAGAGCTGGGCGCGACCGCCGAACATCTGGATCCGCTGGCCGCCGCGGACGGCGATGCCGCCGAGAGTGCCTGGCAGCAGGTTGCCCGCGCCGTCGACGCGCGACAGGCCGAGCTCTTCGGCGATCCCTTCGTCGAGCCAGCTGGGCAGCATCGGGCCCAACGCCCGGCGGTTGAGTAGGTGGGCCAGCTCGTGGACGAAGGTCGAGATCACCTCGCCGCCGGGGCGCCCGCCGTCGAAGAGGGCGACGATGCCGTAGCCATAGTGCCCGCTCGACCGCAGGTTGGCGAGCTTCGCGTCCTGGTCCTGGAACGCCAGGTAGTCGCTCTCGCGCGCATAGAGGACGACGACCTCGGCCGCCTCGCCGATGGGCTTGCGTCCGTAGCGGCCGGTATAGATCTGTTCGAGCTGGGCGGCAACGTGGTCGAGATCGCGCAGCCGCTCCGGGTTGCGGAGGTCGGTAAACAGCCGGTAGGGACCGGCGCGGCCGGAGGCCACCGTGCCGGAGAGGCGCATTCTGGCACGCTCCAGGCGCACCGGATCCGGTGGCCGCGCGGGGAGGGCGTGCACCGCCTCGGCGTCGCTCTCCGGTCCGGCCGGCTCCGCGGCGGCGGGCGGCTGGTGGGCTCGCGCGACTGCCGCGGACTTCTCGTGGGGGTTCGTCGCGAGGAGCGGCGGCGGGCCGGCGGCGGCCGCCAGCAACAGCAGTGGGATGCCGGCCACGCCTCTCATGGGGGCTAGGGTTCGGCCGCGCCCGCTCCGCTGTTGGTGGTGATGAAGCGCGCGACGTCCGCCTTGAGCTGCTCGCGGTCGGCGCGCCGGATGTACATCATGTGGCCGGCGTCGTAGTAGGCGAGGGTCACCCTCGCGCCGTAGCCGGGCTCGAAGCCCAGGTGGTCGAAAGTGTAGCGCGTGGCGAAGAAAGGGGTCGCCAGGTCGTAGTAGCCGTTGGCCACGAAGATCCGCAATGCGGGATTCTGCGCCATGGCGAAGCGCAGGTCCTCGGCCACGTTGAGGTAACGGTTGCTGTACTCGTCGAAGCTCCACGGCCGGACGCGGTCGGTCAGAGTCTCGTAGTTGAGATCGCTCTTCCAGCCGAGCTCGCCGCTCACGTAGGCGTTGAAGGTTGCGGTGAACGGACCGGCGATGGCGGCCTGGGCGGGGTCGTACTCGAATCTTTCGCCTCTCGCGGTGCGGTCGCGGCCGGTAAAGCGGGTGTCGAGGCGGCCGATCGTCAACCGCTCTGAGCGCAGCAGCTCCTTGACGAAAGCGCCGATCTCCGGGCGCAGGTTGACCTGCTCCACGTAGGCGGGCGACAGGCCCGTCAGGCGCGCGAGCTTGGCCGCTACCTCCTTGTGCTCGCCTTCCGGCAGCTCGCTGCCGCGGGCCAGCGCCAGGGTGTACTCGCCCAGGGCGAAACGCTCGGCTTCCTCGAGGGCGTGGTGGAAGTTGCCTTGCAGGTCGGCCGGCAGACGCTTGTGGTACCAGGCGGCCGCGGTATAGGTGGGCAGGAAAAGGGGATAGGGGAGGTCGTTGCCGACGTCGAAGCTGGCGGTCGCGAAGTTGAGGATGGAGCTGACCAGGACGACGCCGTTGAGGTACATGCCCAGCCGCTGCTGCAGATAGCGGGCGAGGCCCGCCGAGCGCGTGGTGCCGTAGCTCTCGCCGGCGAGAAATTTCGGCGACGGCCAGCGCCCGAAGCGCGTCGTGTACAGGCGGATGAACTCGCCGACCGAGGTCACGTCCTCCCTCACGCCATGAAACTGCCGCGGGTCCTCGCCCGGCGCCGGGCGGCTGTAGCCGGTGGTCACCGGGTCGATGAAGACGAGGTCGGTCACGTCGAGCAGCGAGTCGCCGTTGTCGGCCAAGTGGTAGGGGGGTGCCGAAGCTATTCCCTCGTCGTCGAATGCCACCCGCCGCGGCCCGAAGGCGCCCATGTGCAGCCAGACCGAGGCGGCGCCCGGACCGCCGTTGTAGGTGAAGGTGATCGGCCGCCGCCCCAGGTCGCGCACGCCGTCGCGGGTGTAGGCGACGAAGAACATCGAGGCCTTGACCTTGCCCTCTTCTTCCTTCTGCAACAGGGTGCCGGCGGTCGCGGTGTAGGCGATCTCGCGGCCGCCGATCGTCATGCGGTGATGGGTGGTGACCAGCTTTTCCTGCGGAATCTCGGGCATGGCGGGCTTGGCGCCGGCCTCGACCTTGGCGGCTTCGCGCGGCTGCGGCCGTGTCGACCTGGCCTCTGCGCGTGGCTCATCGGGCTGCGCGCGGGCGGCGAGCCCGGCTCCCAGGCCCAGCGCGGTAAAGCACCATGCTGCTGCTGCGATCCTGCTCGGCATCAGGAATCTCCTTTTAAGGCGCCGCAGGTGAGGGGACGCTCTCTCGCTCCTCTTCTCCCACCAGGTCAGTACCGCGGCACCGAGGGGTCGATTTCCAGGCTCCAGGCGTTGAGGCCGCCGAGCACGTTGCGGGCACCGCCGAAGCCCTCCCGCTGCATCAGCTCGACGGCGTTGGTCGACCGCGGGCCGTGGTGGCAGTGGACGGCGTAGACGCCGGCCGGATCGAGCTCGCCCAGGCGTCCGGGCAAATCCTGGAGCGGGATCAGCTTCGCCCCCCGAATGTGCGCGATGGCGTGCTCCTGGGGCGAGCGGACGTCGAGAATCGTGACCGGGCGCCCCTCGTCCAGCCAGCGCTTGAGCTCGGCGGCGGTGATGTCGAACCCGTTGTCCGCATCGCCGGAGGCCGCCGCCCCGGCGCCCGCCGTCTCCTGGCTCGGCGGCGCGATGCCGCAGAACTGATCGTAATCGATCAGCTCGTGCTGGGTGGGGTGCTCCGAGCAGATCGGGCAGGCCGGATCCTTGCGCAGCCGCAGCTCGCGGAATTTCATCTTCAAGGCGTCGAACAGCAGCAGGCGGCCGATCAGTGGATCGCCGGCGCCGATGACCAGCTTGATCACCTCGTTGGCCTGCAGCGCGCCGATGATTCCCGGCAGGACGCCGAGAACGCCGCCCTCCGCGCACGACGGCACCAGGCCGGGCGGAGGCGGTTCCGGGAACAGGCAGCGATAGCACGGCCCGCGCGCTCCCCAGAAGATCGCCACCTGTCCCTCGAAGCGGAAGATCGAGCCGTAGACGTTGGGCTTGCCGGCGAGCACGCAGGCGTCGTTGACCAGGTAGCGGGTCTGAAAGTTGTCGGTGCCGTCGACGATGACGTCATAAGGGGCGAACAGCTCGAGAGCGTTGCTCGAATCGAGACGGACCTCGTGCGGGACCAGCCGGATGTACGGGTTGATCCCCTGCAGGCGCGATACCGCGGCGGTGATCTTGGGCCTGCCCACATCGCCATGGCTGAACAGCACCTGGCGGTGCAGGTTGCTCTCGTCGACCACGTCGAAGTCGACCAGCCCCAGTGTGCCGACCCCGGCCGCGGCCAGGTAGAGCCCGAGAGGCGATCCCAGGCCGCCGGCGCCGATCAACAGCACCTTCGCGGCCTTGAGCCGCCGCTGGCCCTCGAGGCCCACCTCGGGCATGATCAGGTGGCGGCTATACTGGCGGATCTCCTCGGGCGAAAGGCCGGGCAGCTCTTGCCCCTGATCCCTTTCGTCGACCGCGGCCACCGCGCACCCCCCGGCGATCGACGGGATGATGGTCAGCGTGTCGCCCGCCGTCACCCTGGTGCCCTCGCGCTGCATGTGGCGCACGTCGTCGTCGTTGAGGAAGACGTTTACGAAGCTGCGCAGCGCGCCGTTCTCGGTGTAGAGATGAGGTTGCAGCGCCGGGTAGCGCCGGGTCAGGTTGCCGAGCGCCTCGGCGACCGTTGCGCCTTCGACCTCCACCTCGCCGAGCTCGCCGGTGAAGCGCCGCAGCGGTGTCGGGATCTGGATCATGACGCCCATCAGACTGCCTCCTTCTCTGCCTCGGCAGCGGTGTCGACCGCTTCCTCGGTGAAGCGCTCGCGGTCGTCGCGCAGGCGCCAGCTGCGCGCCTCCGCGGCCGCCCCGCCGCGGACCGCGACGATCAGATAAGACACTCCCGGCCAGGCATGCTCGCGGTCGAACTCGCTGGGCTCGGCCGGGTGGTCGGGGTGTGAATGGTAGTAGCCCACCACCGAAAGGCCCGCGGCGCGCGCCGCCTTGTGCGCCGCGAGAACGATCTCCGGGCCGATCACGAAGCGGTTGTGCCGGCTGTCCCCCCGCTCGTTGTCGGCCGGCAGGACGCGCGTGACGCGGGTGTCGCCGCCCTCCACGCGGCCGAGCAGAAAGCCGCAGCACTCCTCCGGATAGGTCCGGGCGCCGTGGCTGCGGACCGCCGCGAGGTCGGCGGCGCCGAGCAGCAGGCTCATGATGACTCCTCCCAGAAGCGCTCGGAGAGGTACTTGTCGGCGCCGTCGCATAGCACCGTTACCACGGTGCCGCGGGCCAGCTCGCCGGCGACCTCGAGCGCGGCGGCAACGTTGGCGGCGGCGGAGACGCCGAGCCGCAGGCCCTGCTCGCGCGCCAGGCGGTGGACCATCGCGTAGGCTCGCTCGGTCGAGATCTCCCGCGCCTCGTCGGCCAGAGCGGGGTCGTAGATGGGCGGCACGATGGCGGTGGCCATGTGCTTCATCCCCTCCAGCCCGTGAAACGGCGAGTCGGGCTCGAACGAGATCAGCTTGACCTCGGGCGCCACCTCGCGCAGGTAGCGCCCCACGCCCATGAATGTGCCGCTGGTTCCGAGGCCGGTGACGAAGTGGCTGAGGGTACCCGCGGTTTGCGCCCAGATCTCCGGGCCGGTGGTGCGGTAATGGGCGCGCCAGTTCTCCGGGTTGCCGTACTGGTCGAGGTAGGCGTAGCGGCCGGGCTCCGCGGCCGCCAGGCGGCGCGCTTCGAGGATCGCCCCGTCGCTGCCGGCGAGCGGGTCGGTCAGCCGCACCTCGGCGCCATATGCGGCGAGGATCTTGCGCCGCTCGGGGCTGGCGTTCTCCGGCATGCACAGGGTCACCGGGAGGTGCCGCGCCGCGCCGATCATGGCGTAGGCGATCCCGGTATTGCCGGAGGTGGCGTCGAGGATGCGCCGGCTGCCGGCGAGCAGGCCGCGGCGCTCGGCGTCGAGTACGATGGCGAGCGCGGGCCGGTCTTTGACCGAGCCGCCGGGGTTGGCGAGCTCAGCTTTGGCGAACAGCTTGACCTCGGGCCGCCCGGTCAGCTCCGACAGGTCGATCATCGGCGTGTTGCCGATGAGGTCGAGCACCCGCCGCGGGCCGGCGAGGGTCGGAGTGGCGAAAGCTTCGGGAGCAAGCGAGGTCGTCCGCATGGCCGGAGGTCCGCCGGGAGAAGCTACCAGAGGGCCTGTGTAGTGTAAAGGTGAGCAAACAGCTTACTTATTCCGAGATCATTCGGCGGTGCGCTCGACGACCAGAGCGGTCCAGTCGTCTTCCAGCCAGGGGCCGGTGGCCTGGCGCACGCGCTCGAGCAGGCCGTCGATCCAGGCCAGGGGAGAGGTCCCGGAGGCGCCGTCGCTCAGCAGCTCGGCCAGGCGGGCGTAGCCGAGGGGCTCGCCGCCAGGGACCGGCGCTTCGGCCAGCCCGTCGGTCAGCAGCAGCAGCCGGTCGCCGGCGGCGAGCGGCACGTCGAGAGCGCGGTAGTCAACCTCCTTGCGCACGCCGAGAGGCAGGCGGGGGCCGGGGACGGCGAGGGCGGTTGGGCTGCCTGTCGCGGCGAGCAGGTAGGGATCGGGAAGGCCGGCGTTGGCCAGGGTGAGCCGGCCGCGGAGGGGCTCGTAGCGGGCATAGGCGAGGGCCACGAACTCGCGGGCGGAGAGCTCGGCGGCGAGCCTGCGGTTGAGCTCGCGCAGGGTCTCTTCGGCGGTCCTGCCGGCGGCGATGAGCGGCAGCATCGCCTTGACGGAAGCCATCACCAGGGCGGCTGCCATGCCTTTGCCGGCGACGTCCGCGACCACCAGGCCGATGGCGCCGTCGGCCAGGGGGAAGACGTCGTAGAAGTCGCCCGCCACCACCCGTGCCGCCAGGTTGCGCGCCCCCACCCGGTAGCCCTCGCCGGCGATCTCGGGCGGCGGCAGCAGGCGGCTCTGCAGGGCGCGCGCAAGCTGCAGCTCCTTTTCCGCGAACTCGACTTCCTTGAGACGGGCGACGCTCGTCTCGAGCCGCTCGCGAAGCCTGTGGAAGCCGCGGAAGGTGAAGCCGAAGGCGAGCGCCAGGCCGACGACGATGGCGAGGCTGGTCCCGCCGGTGCGCTGGCCGAAGACGAGGCGCGCGACCGCGGCCGCCAGCGCCCAGGCGACGGCGCCGCTGGTGAGGAAGACGGCGGAGTAGGCGAGGAACCGGGGCAGCTCGGCAAGGGATTCGATCCGGCGGTGAAGCCGCAGCAAGAGCAACCAGGCCGTCGCATAGATCGCGAGCCCGCAGACCCCGCTCACCGTCATCGCTGCCGGCAGGTCTCTCGGGTTGTCGGCGCCGGTGAGCAGGGCGATCCCCGCCGAGATGGCCAGCACCAGGAAGCCGCTGCGAACGATCCCGGTGGGCCTCCAGGGCGAGGGGCTCGAGCTGGACACGGTCGGCGGAGCGGGCATCTCGCTGTCCTTCATGAGCCTATACGCGCGCTGCCGGGTGAAGTTCGCGCGCGGGATCGCGCAGCGCGGCGCTTGGCGCCCGCCGGACGGGCTACCGCAGGGGGACCGGGATGACCAGGGAGGCGATGATCGACAGCGCGGTCAGCACCAGGCAGACGATCGCCGCCACCAGGTGGTCGCCGCGCTCCGGCCGCAGCGGATCGAGCAGCCGGCCGGTGAGGTAGCCGCCGGCGTAGCCGCCGATGTGCGCCCAGTTGTCCACTCTCGACATGAGGAAGCCGAAGATGACCATGTAGAGGGCATAGCTCCAGGCCTGCGCGCCGACGGCGCGGCTGCCGGTGCGGCGGCCGTAGTAGACCAGGGCGCCGAGGAAGCCGAGCAGCGGCGCCGAGGCGCCGACGGTGAGCTGGCTGCCGCCCAGGACGGGCAGATGGACGAAGACGCCCATGGTGCTGCTCAGCAGGAATCCGGTGACCGAGGAGACACTGTAGATGATCACCATGCGGCCCGGGCCGTAGAACTCCGCGACCTGGGGCGCCAGGAAGCGCACCCAATAGAGGTTCAAGCCGATGTGCAGCAGGCCGCCATGGAGCCAGCCGGCGGAGAGCACGGTCCACCACCTGCCGAGATAGAAGACCGGGATGGCGCCGCTGGCGCCGAAGCGCAGCAGACTCTCCTGGCTCGGCGCCAGAAGCGAGAACAGGCCGCCCATGCGAATGCCTTGCGGGTCGACGACCAGCATGAGGACGTAGAGCAGCACGCAGCCGCCGATGACCGCCTGGACGAATCCTACGTCCCGCCCCAGCCGGCCGATCGCCGCGGTGAGTCCCCACATCCCCGGATTGCGCCGCCCACAGTTGAGGCACTTCTCGTCGTTGACGCCGACCAACTTGCCGCACGACGGGCAGAGGACCGAGCCGCTGCGCTGGCGCTGGAACATGGCGCGTACTCTATCCCGGAAGCCGCGGGAGCCCGCGCCGGTCGAGCCGCGACGGATCCTGGATGACTACCTACCATCGCGGGGTCGGAGTCAGGGTTGGGAGGCTCGGGAAGGCGGCGGGGAGGGTCGCGGCGGGCCGGCTCCTTCGGGTCGGGCTCGCGGCGCAGGGGTTCGTCGGCGCCGGGAGCGTCGACCGGATCGCCGGCCGGGGGCTGGAGCGGCGGCTCGTTCGGATCGTCGGCCGGCTCGCGCCGTGCCGGCTGTTCGACCGGCTCTCGCGGGTCCCTGTCCCGCCGGATGTCGGGCGTTCGCGCATCCAGCGGCACGAACTGCAGTCCTGCAGGGTCGATCTCACGATTCGGTTCCATCTCTTTTCCTCCTTCCGCGCCGCCCGTCCTCGTCCTCAGGGGCGGCCGTTCGTCCGCAGGGTCGCAAGAGTCGCGCCTGGCCGCCGCACGCTGGCGGCCCTATTTTTGCGGTCTCGGCCCGCCTTCGACCCGGGTCCGGTCGTCTGACATACTCCGCGCCCAGCAGCCTGCTATTAGTGGCCTGTACCAGCTGAATCGCTAGTGGCTGGCTTGCCCTCGACTCCTGGAGCGGCGTTGCGCCTCCTCGACATAGTCCCCGCTATGCCTGCGTCGGCGCGCCTTGCTCCCGGCGCCGATTGTGGCGCCATCCGCTAGCGATTCAGCTGGTACAGGCCACTAGGAGGGTCGAACCATGAGACGGAAGGCAATGGGCCTGACGAGCCTGCTGGCCGTGGTTTGTCTGGCGGCGGCTCCCGCGCCGCCGGAGGCCGCCGCGACGCGGCAGAGGGTGATTGCACTGGTGGGCGGCCGGCTGATCGACGGCTATGGCGGGCGGCCGCTCGACGGCGGCGTGGTGGTGATCGCCGGCGACCGCATCGAGGCCGTCGGCCGCGCCGGCGAGGTGCAGGTGCCGGCCGGCGCGGAGGTGATCTCCACGGCGGGCATGAGCGTGCTGCCCGGCCTGTGGGACATGCACGTCCACCTGATGATCGTCGGCCATGCCGACTACGACCACTGGGACAAGACCTACCCGCCTCTGTTCCGCGGCACCATCATGCCGGCTGCGGCGAGACAGCTCCTGCTCGCCGGAGTGACCAGCGCCCGCGACCTCGGCGCCCCGCTCGACGACATTCTCGCCGTGCGGGAGGCGCTCCGCCGCGGCGACATCCCGGGGCCCACGCTCTACGTCTCGGGGCCCTTCCTGCAACACGAGCCCTACCCCGGCACCGAAGCCTACCGCTGGGGCATCCACGGCGCCGAGGATGCCCGCGCCAAGGTGCGCAAGCTCGCGCAGGCAAGGGTCGACGTCATCAAGATGATCGACCAGGACCAGATGGCGATGGACGAGGTGCGGGCGGTGGTCGACGAGGCGCACAAGCACCACCTGCCGGTCGTCGCCCATTCCCACCGGCCCGAGGAGATCCGCCGCGGCATCCAGGCGGGGGTCGACTGCTTCGAGCACACCGGCCTGGGCAGCTCCCCCGAGTATCCGGCCGACGTCTACGACCTGATGAAGGGCCGCGCCAATACCCTCTTCTGGACTCCGACCATCGCTCCGCTCCTCCTCTACCAGTACACTCGCGACGAGTTCCCTGAGCGCATCGAAGACCCGCGCTGGCAAGCGGGATTGCCCAAAGAGGTGGTCGACGACATCCGCGGCTCGCTCGCGCACCTCGATCGCCTCGCCTACTTCCAGTATGTCGGCAAGCGCCTGCCGACGCTGCATAGGAAGTTCCAGCAGCTTCGCGACTCCGGCGTGGTGCTCCTCGTCGGCACCGACAGCGGGGTGCCGATCAACTTCCACAGCGACTCGACGTGGCGCGAGATCGACACCTGGGTCAAAGAATTCGGCGTGCCGCCCATGGACGCGATTCGCGCCGCCACCTTCTGGCCGGCGGTCTTCATGAAGGTGGACAAGGACGTCGGCACCCTCGCCGCCGGAAAGCTCGCGGACGTCATCGCCGTCCGCGGCGACGTCCTCCACCATGTCGACCTGCTCTCCAACGTCGACCTGGTGATCCGTCACGGCGTGCGCTACAAGTGAGGGCCCTCTGCGCCGGGCAGGGACCCGGCGCATCGGATCAATAGCCGGGCAGGGACCCGGCGCATCGGATCAAACGCCGGGCAGGGACCCGGCGCATCCGACCATAGCCGGGCAGGGACCCGGCGCGCGGGGCCAATTCGGCGTCGATCTTGCAGCATCCTCCGCGGGGAGGAGCGCTCGCGGATGGTGGACGCGCCAACACGATCGGAATGGTGGCTGCAGCTCGTCTGGCTGTTCGTCCTGGCGCTGCCGATCGCCTCCATCTCCTGGACGGTCACGCACGAGGAGCTGTTCCGGGAGCCTCGCGAGATCTGCGTGCGCCGCGCGCAGGCCGCCCGCCGGCTGTGGGTGCGCAAGTTCTTCTACCTGTTGACCTGCGAATACTGCTTGAGCCACTACGTGGCGCTGTTCTTCCTGGCCGTGACCCGCTACCGCCTGCTGCTCGACGACTGGCGGGGCTATCTCATTGCCTTCTTCGCGCTGGTCGCCGTCGCCAACCTCTACATGAGCTCCTTCGCCCGCTTGCGCCAGGAGGTCAAGTCCGAAGGGCTGGAAGCGAAGCGCAAGGAGCGGGTGCTCGAAAAGGATGAAGCCCGGCCGCCGGGGCCGGACCTCGTCCAGGGCTAGTCGTCCGGATCGGGAACCGGTTGGGGGCGGGCGGGGCTCCAGGCGCGCGAGAGGAGCTCGGCCGCGAGGGCGGCGTCGGCGCGGCGCACCTCCAGCCGGTTGAGGGCAAGGGGCTCGCTGGAGAGGAGGTTGACGGCGGGCAGGCGCTCTTCGAGCACGCAGGCCTCGACCCCTTCGGATTCCAGCAGCGTCTTGGCGAGATGCGCCTCCCAGGGAGTATGGAAGCGCGCCACCGTGACCAGCGGCGCGTCGTGGCCCATGGCCTCCTCCTCGTCGTCCGCTGTCCGCTGGGCAGCCGGCCATGGCACCCCTTCCGCCGGCACGCCATCGTCCGGCCTGTCTTCTTGCAGCTCGTCAGGTTTCAAAACCGCGCCGCAGGCGCCGCAGCGGAAGCGTTGCAACGGGATCGATAGAAGGCCGAGCACCCGGCGGGCGCCGCGCTCGGCGAGCAGCTCGGCCGCGCCACATCCCGGGCAGCGCCGGGACGCCGGCTCATCCTTGCCGACCAGGAAGATCTCCGGCAGAGGCGCGCGGCGTTGCAGCACCTCGGCGGCGGCGGCGGCGTCCTGCTCGCGGACCTGCACCTGGACGCCGCCGATCGCGTTCGACAGCGCCACCATCCGGATCACGTTCTCGTCGGCGATGATCGAGTGGATGCCTTCGGACGCCAGCCGCGCCTTGGCGACCTGCGCCTCCCAGGAGAAAGTGTAGACGGCCACGGTGACCAGCTTGCGGAGCTCGTAGCGGGATTCGGACATCGGTGCGCGCTTTCTCGGTGGGCGTGGCTCAGAGTGCGCCGCCGCCGCGCAGCAGCAGCAACAACCCCCAGAACAGGGCGGCGAAGAATAGCAGGATGGCTGCCGCCCCCGCCAGCCCCGCGGCCCGCCCGCGCTGGTGGGCCACGATCAGGTAACCACCCACCGTGCTCAGCAGCGTGAAAGCCCCGAACAAGATGGTGCCCAGCAGCATTGCCGGGATCTTACTCCCGTCCGAGCACTCCCCTCACGCGCTTCGCGGATAGAAACTCTCGCCGCGCTTGGCCATGTCGCGCAACAGCGGCGCCGGGGTGAAACGCACACCGTGCCGCTCGGCGAGCGTGTCGAGCCGGTCGACCACATTCGCCAGGCCGACCTGGTCGGCATGACGCAGCAGGCC
This sequence comes from Thermoanaerobaculia bacterium, assembly GCA_035544895.1. Classification (GTDB taxonomy): domain Bacteria; phylum Acidobacteriota; class Thermoanaerobaculia; order Multivoradales; family UBA5704; genus JASLEW01. The sequence continues at coordinate 4,801 of DASZZM010000010.1, read as the reverse complement.
GCCACGGAAGGCCGGGAAGCCCAGGCCGAAGATCACGCCGACGTCGGCGTCGGCCGGTCTCTCGACGATGCCGTCCGCCAGGCAGCGCGCCGCCTCGTTGAGCATCTGCAGCCAGCAGCGGTCGGCGATCGCGGCGCCGGCGCTCCTCTCGCCGCCCTCGCCGTCCGCGGCGGACGCGAGCGGCGCCGGACGCCAGTCGAGCAGCGCGTAGGTGGCCGCATCGACCTGGCGCCTTCGCCGCCCGCCACCTCCCTCGGGGCCGCCGCGTCCGCCTCCGCTGACGCCGCCGGCAGAGGACCTCCCGCCCTCGCGGCTGCGCCCTCCTTCGCGGTAGCGGTAGAAACCGCGCCCGGCCTTTCTGCCAAGCCGGCCCGCGGCGAGCAGACGGCTGAAGGCCGGCGGCGGGGCCAGGCGGTCGCCGAAGGTTGCGTGGAGCAGCTGTGCGACGTGCGCGCCGACGTCGAGGCCCACCTCGTCGAGCAGGGTGAACGGGCCGACCGGCCAGCCCCAGCGGGTCAAGACGCGGTCGATCCGATCGATCGAGGCGCCTTCGCCGAGCAGCCAGGCCGCCTCGTTGAGAAAGGGCACGAGCACGCGCGTGGTGAAGAACCCGGGTCCGTCGGAAACCACGATGACCGTCTTGCCCAGGGTGCGGCCGACCTGGACGGCGGTCGCCAGCGCCCGCGGCGAGGTGCGCGCGTGGCGGACGACCTCCAGCAGCGGCATCTTGTGGACCGGGCTGAAGAAGTGCATGCCGACGACGCTCTCCGGCCGCCGGCTGGCCTCGGCGATGCTGGCGATCGGGATGGAAGAGGTGTTGGAGGCGAAGATCAGGCCTTCGGGCGCCACCTCCTCGGTCTCGCGCAGCACGGCGTGCTTGACGGCGAGATCCTCGAAGACCGCCTCGATCACCAGCTCCGCCCGGCTCAGCGCGCGGCAGTCGAGAGTCGGCCGGATGCGCGCCATGCCGAGCTCAGCCTCGGCGGCGCTCGCCTGGCGCCGCGCCACCATCTCGGCGAAGCGGGCGGCGCTCGCCCGCAACCCGCGCGCGAGCGCGGCTTCGTCCTTCTCCTTGAGCACGACCGCGATTCCGCGGGCCGCCAGCGCCTGCGCGATGCCGGCGCCCATCAGCCCGGCGCCGAGCACCGCGGCGGCACGGGGGCCTTCCGTCGGCGTCTTGCGATGGATGGCGGCGGCCCTTCCCTCCGCCTGGTTCTGGGCGAGAAAGACCGAGATCAAGTTGCGCGCCACCGGGGAGACCACGAGCTCGACAAAAGCGCCGGCCTCGAGGTCGAGGGCGCGGGCGAGCGGCAGGCGAATCCCCTCCCGGACGACGGCGAGCGCCACGCGCGGCGCGGGATAGTGGCCGCCGGTCCTGGCCTGGACCGACCGGCGCGCCCTGGTCCACACCAGCTCCCCTACGAACGGGGTGCGCGCGATGAGATCGCCGGCGCGCACCGCGAGCCGCCGCGCCCGCGGCAGGACGCCGGCGTGGGCCGCGACGCGCCGCAGCAGCAGCTCGGCGGCCCGTGCCAGGTCGGCGGGAGGGCAGACGTCGTCGATCAGGCCGAGGCGGCGGGCCTGCCGGGCATCGATCCGCTTGCCGGTGAGAATCAGGTCGAGAGCCGGCACGACGCCGATCAGGCGCGGCAGCCGCTGCGTGCCGCCAAGCCCCGGGATCAACCCGAGCCGCACTTCGGGAAGGCCGAGCAGGGTGCGCCGATCGCTGGTCGCCACGCGGCAGCGGCACGCCAGGGCAAGCTCGAGCCCGCCCCCGAGGCAGGCGCCGTGGATGGCGGCGACGCTGGGGAAGGGGAGGGCCGAGAGTCGGATCAGCAGCTCATGGCCCCGGCGCAGGTGTCCGAGCAGCTCGGCGCGACCGCGGTGCTCGCCGCCCTCGCTACTTTCGCCGCTCTGGCCGCTCTGGCCGCTCTGGCCGCTCTGGGCCCTCTGGGCGTTCTGGGCGTTCTGAGCCAGGCGCGCCAGCTCGCCCAGATCGGCGCCCGCCACGAAACCGTCGGGCTTGCCCGAGAACACCACCACTCCCGCCGGGCGATCCCGCTCGAGGCGCACGATCTGCCCTTCGAGCCAATCCAGGAGGTGCCAGGAAAGGGTATTGACCTTCTTGCCGGCCTCGTCCAGCCGCAGCCAGGCGATGTCGTGGTCGATCGCCAGGGAGCCGGGCGGCGTGTGCGCCGGCGGGACCGGCGCGCCTGCCGGGCTATCCCCCTTCGCGCCCATCGCCACCGCCCTCTTCGAGGGTCTGGACGATCTGGGTGACCTCCACTTCTGCCTTGCGGATCTTGCTGCGGCAGAGGTCGAGGAGCTGGGCGGCGCGGCGCAGCTCTTCGGCGAGCTGGTCGATGTCGATCTCCTCGCCTTCGATGCGCTTGAGGATGCCCTCGAGCTCGTCCATTGCCTGGCGGAAGCTCGGGGTGGAGGGCTCTACGGTGGCTGCCTCGCTCATGGTCTCTCCTCGCTGATCTCGCTGATCTCGATGATCTCCACCCTGCTGCCCAGGTTTCCACCGGCCAGGCGGGTCTTGATGAGATCGCCGGCGCCGACCTGGCGCGGCTCGCGCAGGAGCCGCCCGGCCGGGTCGCGTGTGATGCTGAAGCCGCGCTCCAGCGTGCGCTGCGGGTCGAGTTGGGCCGCCAGGCGCTCGACTCCCGAGATCATCGCCCGCGTTGTGCGCAGATGGGCGCGGGCCGTCCCGGCCAGCCTGTCGCCGAGGGCCACGCGCGCGCGCTCGCCGCGCGCCAGCCGCCGCGGCGCCGCGGCCGACAACCCGCCGCGCACCTCTTCACGGCGGCGCAGCGCCTGGCGCAGGACGCTCCGCCCGAGCCGCGCCAGGGCGCGGGCGTGCTCGTCGATTCGCGATCCTGCCGCCGTCAGGCGGTGCCGCGCCAGGCTGACCCCCCGCTCCGCCCTGCCCAGGGCCTCACGGCCGCGGCGCAGCGGCGCCAGGGCTTCGCGCCGCAAGGCCTTCTCCACCTCCATCACGGCGAAGTCGAGGCGCGCCACGCGCTCGACCAGGAACTCGGCGACCTTGCTGGGTGTCTTGAGGGCGGTGTGTGCCACCAGGTCGGCGATCGAGCGGTCGATCTCGTGGCCCAGCCCGGTCACCACCGGAAACGGCGCCCGCGCGATGGCCTCGGCGATCGCCCGGCTGTCGAAGACGGCGAGGTCGCTGCGCGAGCCGCCGCCGCGGATGAGCACCACGCAGTCGATCCGCGCCGCCGTGGCCGGTGTGGCCAGGGCGGCAATGGCGGAGACCACCTCCCGCTCGGCTTCGCGTCCCTGCACCGCGGCATGGACGAAGAGCACGCGGAAGCCGTAGCCGCTCTCGGCCAGCCCGGAAAGGAAGTCGTGATAGGCGGCGCTGCCGTGCGAGGTGATCAGGGCTATGGACAGCGGCAGCTCCGGAAAGGCCAGGGCTCGGTTGCGCTCCAGCAGGCCGGCGGCGCCCAGCGCGGCCAGGGTCTCGCGGCGGCGGCGCTCGAGCAGGCCGAGGCTGAAGTTGGGGTCCACCTCGCGCACGCAGACCTTGAGGCGTCCGGTGGGGGCGTAGAGATCCAGGCTGGCACGGCAGCGGATCTGCACCCCTTCGACCAGCCGCTGGTCGGAAGCCGCGAGCAGACGCTTCACTTTCAGGTAGTCGGACCTCCAGATCACCGCCTCCAGCTTGCCGACGATCTGATCGCTCTCGCCTTTCTCGACGAGCTCGAAGTAGACGTGGCCGCTCTGGCGATGCTCGGAGACTCGCCCCACCTCGCCGGCCACCCAGACCGCCGGGAACGCCTCGGCCAGGCACTCGTGGATCTCACCACAGAGCTGCGAGACGCTGTAGGTGGGCTCGAAGAGAGGGAGGTTCAGGCCGAGATCCTCGCGGGCGCGGCTCAATGGTATGACTTCAGCTCCTTGGAAGAACCGAGCGGGATCGCTTCCGCCCATTCGACGGCTTTCTTGTCTCCGGCGGTCAGCTTGTGCAGGAAGTCGACCGCCTCGTCGCGCTCGCGGAACAGGCGCCAGATGAAGGTGTGGCCGGCCGGGGCCGTGAAGTAGGTGTACTGCTTGGCGCCATTGGAGAGATCGAAGCCGAGGTTGGTCTCGCCGTTGACCCCGACGCAGGCCAGCGCGATGGCGCGGCAGGCCAGGGCAAGGGCCTTGATGGCATCTTCGTAGTCGCCCAGCTCCTCGCGCGAGAGCGGGGAGTGGTAGAGGGCGATGCGCGAGCAGTCCTCCTCGGCCAGCAGGTTGTAGGGAATGTCGTTACGGTCCATCGCATCCTTGGTCTCGCCGGTGGTGACGAAGACGTCCTCAGTGCCGGTGACCTTGTAGGTGATGGCGTAGACGTCCTTCTCGAGCTGGGAGAAGGTCTCGGCGAGAATGCTCTCATCCTCGATGGTGAAGTAGTAGAGCCGGCTCATCAGGCGTCGCGGGGGCATGCAATCGGTCCTCCAGGGGTTGTTTTCGCGCCGGGCGTTGTTCTCGCGCCGGGCGCCGCAGTCGAGCCGCAGCCAGCGCCGCATCGTCAGCGGGCGGCCGGAACCCCGTCACTGTACATGGGTGAGGCTGGCGGTGGGCTCGAAGCGGCTCGGCACCCAGGCTCCCCTATTGTAACAGACGGAATGCGCCCCGCCGAAGCGCAAAGGACAGCGGGGGTGCACGACATAGATCTGCTGGGTGGGGGCGTAACGTTACGGCAGGGGAGGAGATCGGGTACTATCTGACAGCCTTAGAAGCTGTCAGATAAGGAGAACCCGATGCCAAAGCGACCAGCGCTCGAGGAGTTGGAGAA
>DASZZM010000009.1:0-211179 GCA_035544895.1 Thermoanaerobaculia bacterium | reverse complement strand
TGGGAGAGATTGCCGAGGGTCTGATGCTTGACCTTGCCACCCTCGCGATAAGTGCGGCGCAGGAGGTGGGTCTGGTAGGTCTTGCCCTTATAGGTGCGAGAGGTGGTGGCTACGTGAACGGCTTCGCCGCGTCGTGCCATGGCATGATTATAGAGTGCAGGAGCAGAAAATCAAGCCCTCTTCGCGATCAATTTAGTGGCTACAATTCAGACGCCTAGACGGCATTAAGTCTGAGTCCTCATCGACGAGGGGCTTTTCTTTCAGTGGGTACGGGACCAAACCCAGACGCGAACGACGCGGTCCGCAACCCGGCCCATCTCGGCCGCAAAATTTCCTTCCCGCCACAGCACTCGCGTTTGAGGCGCACGAAGACGCCAAGACCGCTGACCTGTCGTCGACCTGAAGACCACCTCTCTGATGAATGGAGCCGTCGCCGCCGGCGGAACTGGTCGAGCCAGATGAGATCGAGTGGGTAAACTTCTAGCGGGTGGCGCTGGCTGCCGCGGCGCCGGCCTCGGCGACCGTGGCGACCGGCCGCTGGGCGGCGGGCGCGAGAACGGTGAGGAGGTCTTTGATCTCGTCGACCGAGAGAGCGCCGGTCGCGTGCTCCAACGGCTGTCCGTTGACGAAGAGGATCAGGGTGGGCAGAGCCTCGACGCCGTAGCGCTGCGCGACTCGGCGGCTCGAGCTGGCATCGAGCTCAACGATGCGCACCCGGCCGGCGAGCTCGGCGGCAACGGTTCCCAGGGAGCCCTCGAGCTTGCGGCAGGGCTGGCACCAGGGCGCCCCGAAGGCGACGAGCACCGGCATGCCGGCGCGCAGGACCTGGTCCTGAAAGGTGCGATCGGAAACCTTGACCGTGCGGCCGGCCGCCGCTTGGGCCGGCTGGGCAGCGATCGCCGACAGCGTGATGACCGCCAGCACCGCGAGCCCGGCGCTGCGGCCGCGACACCCACGAAGAGAAGAGCTCAAGAACGAAGCGGAGAGTCTGGCGTGGGCGGGCATTTGCTTTCCTTTCGATCACTCGTTTGCAGTGATCGCAGTCTGGCAATCGCCCGTTGCCCGCCATATCGGCCGAGCGATGAACTTCGGGTGCGCTCATCGCCAGCCGCCCTGTAGGTAGCTCTCTTACGCGTCGTCCGCTTCTGACGACGCGTGTGGCAACCCGAAAGTGTCTCGGGGAGGGGTCCAGCGGAAACCTACTCTGATTGAACAACCGGCCGAAGGCCCGCCGCACCACTGCGTCGTGTAGTAAAACCACGACGAGCCTTCAAGAGCGCCTCTGACTTGCCGCGCCGGCCGGGCCATGATGATCTGGCGGCTGATGGAGAGACTTGGACTTCCCGGCGGCGGGAGGCCGCTTCACGGCGCCGAAAGCGCTGAGGTCCCCGGCGAGAACGCGGTCCGGCAGGTCGCCGACCGCGGCCGGCCGGCATGGTCCCGCAAGCTGGCGCGGCCACATCCCGAGGATCGCTCCCGCGTCGTTCGTGCCATCCTCACCCGCTCCCACACGAGGGGCAACGGCGTCGCGTACCGCGTCGAGCATCCGGACGGCTCGGTCCGCTGGCTGCGCGACAGAGCCCGGGTCGTGCGCGGTCCTGGCGGCGACTACTATCTAAACGGCACCACGGGAGACGTCACCGGGCACGAGCAGCGACCGAGCGAGCCGTGCTCGACCACGGAGCGGCTGCGGCACATCATCGCTTCGAGCCCGGCGGTGACCTACACCATGCGGGTCGAGCCCGCAGGCTCCGTTCCCAGCTGGGTCAGCGACAATATCCTCGGCCTCCTCGGCTACCAGGCCGCCGAGACCCTGCACCGCGACTGGTGGGCGGAGCGACTGCATCCAGACGACCGAGCCGCCGCGCTGGCCCGCCGGTCCGAACTGCACGCCGCGGGCCACCTGGTCGACGAGTACCGTTTCCGGCGCAACGACGGCACCTATTGCTGGATACGCGACGAGGCGCGCCTGGTCTACGACGAGGCCGACCGGGCGATCGAGATCGTCGGCGCGTTGTCCGACATCGGCGAACGCAAGGCGGCCGAAGCCAGGGCATTGCAAGCCAAGGAGACCGCGGAGCGGGCGAACCGCGCCAAAAGCGCGTTTCTCGCCAACATGAGCCATGAGCTCCGGACCCCGCTCAACTCCATCATCGGCTTTGCCGAGATCCTCGCCGACCGCGCCTTCGGCGAGCTCAACGCCAAGCAAGCGCAATACGTCGAGAACATCCTCGCGAGCGGCCGTCTGCTGCTCGACGAGATCAACGACGTCCTCGACCTCGCCAAGATCGACGCCGACCGGCTGGAACTGGACCAAGGCGAGATCGCGCTCGAGCCGCTGCTGCTCGATCTGGCCGCTCTGATGGCCGGCCGGGTGGAGCGGGCTGGGCTCGCCTTCGTCCTGAGTATCGACGCGGGGCTGCCGCTGCTCTGGGGCGACGCCCGTCGCATCAAGCAGGTCGTTCTCAACCTCCTTGCCAACGCCCTCAAGTTCACGCCCGCGGGCGGCACCATCGAGCTGAAGGCCTACCGGCAGAACCTCGCCTCCGGCGATGTCCGGGTGGCGGTCAAGGACACCGGTATCGGCATCGCTGCCGCCGATCGGCAGCGCCTGTTCCTTCCCTTCGAGCAGGTGGACTCGAGCTATGGACGCAAGCAGCAGGGCACCGGCCTTGGACTGGCGCTTTCCCGCCGGCTCGTCGAGCTCCATGGCGGCTCGCTCCAGGTCGACAGCGCGGGCGAAGGGTGCGGCAGCACGTTCACGTTCTCGCTTCCCGTCCCAGAGCAACGCGGACACCGCGCTCAGGTCTGATCCCGGCAGCCCTCCACCCGCGCCTGCTCGTCCCCTCCCAACCCGGCTTCCAGGGCATAGGCAATCAATTCCAGGTTGTTCTTCAGCCCGAGTTTCTGCAGGACCCGGCCGCGGTAGGTGCCGATCGTTTGCACGCTCAGGTGAAGCTCGGCGGCGATCGTGCTGACCGCCTGACCGGAGGCCATCCGGCACATCACCTGGTACTCCCTGTCGGACAACCTCGCTGTCAGCGGCTGCTCCCCCGGCGCCACCAGAGCGTCGACGACTCTCGCCGCCAGCTCCGAGCTCGCGTACCGGCCGCCGCCATGGATCTGGTGCAGGACCGCGACCAGCTGGTCCGCCCCCGCTTGCTTCGTCAGGTAGCCGTCGGCCCCTGCCTTGAGGCAGCGCACCGCCAGATGATCCTCCCGGTGGGCGGTGAGGATCAGTACTCGCGTCCTCCTGCAGCGGCGCTTGATCTCCCGGGTCGCCTCGAGGGCTCCCCATCCCGGCATGACGATGTCGAGCACGGCCACATCGGGCCGCGTGTCGGCTGCCAGCTGCACCGCCTCTTCCCCATGGCTCGCCTCGGCGACCACGCTGAAGCCCCCGCGCGCTTCCAGGATCCCCTTGACACCCTCGCGAAACAACGGATGGTCGTCAGCCAGCAGGACTCGGATCATGGTGCCCTCCCGCGCCGCCCGTCGGCTCGCCGGCCGCCGGCGAATCTCCGTGATGCAGCGCATGAAACTGTTGAGAGATTAGCATGTGTGTCTAGCCTGGATAGCCCCTGTCTCAGCCAGTCTCCCTTCTCGCCGGGGCCGGCGGCGCGCGCTGCCTGTAGAGCGCTTACTACAGCGCTTCAGTGGCCTATGACAGGAGATTCCGCGGCGGTTCGATGGTTTTCGGGACATCGCTGCGCAAAGACTCTCGCGCAGAGGCAAGAGCGAGAGATCGGCAACCGCGGACTCCTGGAGGTGGGACCGTGCAACAAGACCAGCGCAGCGAATACCGTTCCAACATCTGGGGCACCCTGGTGTTCTTCCGGTGCGAGGCCGCTCCCGCGGAAGACGAGCGCCTGGGAATCGTCGAGGACATCGGACCTTCGGGTCTCTTCATCGCCACCCGCCACCCGCCGGCGGTTGGCACGGTCCTGCGGCTCCATCTCTACAGCCAGTCCGGCCCCGCCGGCAGCTCCGCGCTCGACGCCCAGGCGGTGGTCCGCTGGCGCGCGGCGGGGCCGGAGCGGAAAGGGGTGGGAGTGCAGCTGCTCGACGACGCGCAGCTCGAGGATCGCGGACTGGAACCCTGGCTCGACACGCTCGCGCCGGCGCCTCTACAGCCCCACAGGCCATGAGGGCCGGCGCCATGTGTCCGCCGCATGGAGTGCTCCTGGTCGACGGCGATGCCGAGCTGCTCTCGGTCATGGCCGGGCAGCTGCGGCAAGAGGGGATCCCGCTGCGCATGGCCGCCACGGGCCGCGAGGCTGTACGCCTGGCGCTGCAACAGTCCCCGGCTCTGCTGGTGCTCGAGATCGAGCTGCCGGACGGCAACGGCTTCGAGGTCGTGGGCGCCTTGCGCCGGCAGCCGGGCCTCGACGCCGTCCCTCTCCTGGTCTACACCGGTCTCGAGCTGAGCGCGCAGCAATGCCAGCGCCTCAGCCTCGGGCCGACGCGATATCTCAACAAGTCCGTCACGACCGACACCCAGTTCAAGGAAGCCGTCGTTTTCTTGCTGCGGAAGACCGGCGGCGCGGCGAGGAGCTCGACCCGGTCGCCCACTCCCCAGAGGCGCCCGTGAGCGCTCCGCCGCTTGGTCTGCCCGGCGGCCCGCTTGCGGAGCGGGCTCGTATCCTGCACGTCGAGGACAGCGCCCTGCAGGCGGCCTACGTCCGGTCCGTGCTGGAACGCGCCGGGTACGAAGTGCGCTGCTGCCCGGACCCAGGGCTCTTCGCGGCCGAGCTGCACGAATTCGCGCCGGACCTCCTGGTCATGGATCTCTTGTTGCCTGGCACGAGCGGCCACGAGCTGGTTCGATGGCTGCGCCGACAAGAACGCTACGCCGCGCTTCCCGTGCTCTTCCTGACCTCGGAAGGCGAGGCGCGCACGCGCATCGCCACGATCATGGCTGGCGGCGACGATCACCTGGTCAAGCCGGTGGCCCGAGAGTTGTTCCTCGCCGCCGTGCGGGCGCGCCTCGAAAGGAGCCGGCGGGTCAACGAGCTGCTCCGCCTCGACGGGCTCACCGGCATTCTCAACCGCAACGCGTTGCTCGATCGCGCCCGGGACCTCGTCGACGCGCAGCGCCGCAAGCCCTGGCAGCCTGCGGTGTGGGTCATGATCGATCTCGATCATTTCAAGTTGGTCAACGATCGCCACGGTCATCCGGTGGGCGACCAGGTTCTGATCTCCGCCGCGGCCCTACTGCGGCGCAACCTGCGCCGGCGCGACACCGTTGGCCGCTACGGCGGCGAGGAGTTCGCTCTCCTGCTCGACGGCCTCGACGAGGCCGCAGCGTTGCGGCTGGTCGAGGGCCTACGCCAGGAGCTCGCGGCCGCCACACACTCGGACGGCAACCGGGGCTCTTTCCGTATCACCCTGAGCGCCGGCATCGCCATGCTCGCTCCGGCCATGGACCTGGACCAGTGGCGCGCCGCCGCCGACCAGGCTCTTTATGCGGCCAAGGCGGCCGGCCGCAACCGGGTCGTCGTGGCCTCGCCGAGCGTCCTCGCCGGCCGCGGACGGAGATCGGCGGACCGCTCCCCGCTCCAGCCGATGGTGCCCGCGCCCGGCGGCTGACCGTGCCTCGGGCTGTCTCGTGAGTAGGTAAAGCAGATCGCCTTCTCCATAAAGACCGACCGGGATCTGGAGCCTTCAGAATCGAGTACTCTCCGGCTACGAGATCCGAAGGAGGGGTATGAAATTCCACCTGGTCAACATCTCAGATCCGCAGATCGCTCAGATCCGCCGGATGCTGGACGGCACTCCTGCCATCGACAAGACCGCCCAGCTTTTCCACCTGGCCGGCAACGCCACGCGGCTGAAGATCCTCTACCTGCTCGACCAGGTACAGGAGATTAGCGTCGGCAATCTCGCCGACGTGCTCGGTGTCTCGGCCTCGACCGTCTCACAGCACCTGGCCAGGCTCAGGGCCTCTCGGCTCGTCGCCAAGCGGCGCCATCGCCAGACCATCTACCACCGCATGACCGAGCATCCGTTCAACGCCATATTGCGCGATGAGGTCTTCACCCACTCCCGCGCGAGCGGCGGCAAATCATTTTCGAGCACGGCATCGACCTCGACAGGCGGTGGGGGGAACAGGCGGCGCTTCCCAGCTTGATGGAAGGCCCCGGCGGCGCCTCCGAGTCATCGCTGAGCTGATCAATCGCGGAGTTCATGAACCGCGAGATCCGCAATGCCGATTGGGTCCTGGTGCTGTGCTCGCCGGCCTACCAAGCCAACGTCCGTGCTACCGAGGACGGCACGCGCGTCAGTGGAGTCGCCTGGGAGACGCGGGTGCTCACCGGCGGCATGCTGGTGGACAACGAGAAGAAGGTCATCGCAGCCCTGGCCCGAGGCACCTGGCAAGAGGCCGCGCCCGACGCGCTTCGCGGCCAGGTGCATTTCGACCTCTCGAAGCGGGAAACGGCGCCGCGCTCGAACACTTTCGCCCATCACCCCTCTGGCACCTGCTTACTCGCCCTCACTGGCGCCGAGGTTCTGAGCCTGATCCCTGACTCACAATTATCCGAAGATCGCTTCGTTCATCCGCGCCACCACGGCCGTCGTGTGCTGAGGGGAGAGATGGGCATACCGCTTGACCATCTGGAGAGTCCGATGTCCCAGCACCTCAGCGATCTCCGCCAAGGTCGCGCCGTTCATCGCCAGGTAAGAGGCGGCGCTGTGCCGCAGGTCATGAAATCGGAAGTCCGACAGCCCGGCCTCGGCGACGGCTGCCTTCCACGCGTAACGAGGGAACTCTGCGCGGCCCTCCTGATCGGCAAACACGAAGTCGTCGTCCAAGCGTCGCACCTTAGAGCGCTCCGACAGCATCTCCAGGACCAGGCCCGTGAGAGGTAGACGGCGCCGATCTCCATTCTTCGTCTGGTCAAGGATGGCGGCGCCCCCTACCAGATCGAGGTCTCGCCACCGCAACCCCATGAGCTCACCCCGCCGGCCCCCGGTGCTCACCGCCAGCACGACCAACGGGTAGAGGCGGGAATCCGAACTCCCTAGGCAAGCAGCCAGGAGTCTCCGGCGCTCGTCCTCGCTGAGGTACCGCATCCTTCCGCGCGGCTCGGACGGACGGCGCACCTTCCGGCAGGGGTTGTCATCGAGCCACTGCCATTCCTTGACCGCGATGGAGAGGGCATGTGAGAGAGCCGCGATATAGCGAGCCTGAGTGGCTGCCTTAACCGGCCTCCCGGTCGGCGTATCGCCACGCCCCAGGCTCTCCCTCAGCTCGGCGATCAGCCGGGGCGTGAGGTCCACCAAATAGCGCTCGCCAACCTTGGCCCGCCACCAGTCCAGCTGGGCCGTACGGTCCCGCACATCCCCGCCAGACCGCGAGCCGAGCACCTCAGCGATATACCGGTCGATCAGCTCCGCGACGGTCCGCTGCCTCGCCTCAATCGACGCGAAGAATCGCCCCTGGCGCATCTCGGTCTCGACCTCCTGCGCCCACCTCTTCGCGTCGGTCTTCCGCTCGAAGGTCGCCACCTGAGCCGGATGGCCCCTGAGGCGTATCTGCACGCGGTAATGCACCCCCTTCTTGGTCCGCCTCTCCAGGATCGTAGCCATACCTTTTCTCCCCCTTGGACCCAAGTGGTACAAAACTGGTACAGAAGTGTTCCACAGAAGAGGCCTGAATGCAAGTGGAGGTAGTTAACTTATTGATTCTACTAGTGGGCCGTCGGGGGATCGAACCCCGGACCTTCGGATTAAAAGTCCGCTGCTCTACCAGCTGAGCTAACGGCCCGTTGGGCGGAAAGTATAGACCGAATGGGCGGTTGCCCTGGGGGCTAGCGCTGGGGGGAGGCGGGCGGGGAGGCGCGTTGCTCGAGGACGCGGCCGAGGTGGTTGGAGGTGAGGCGGGCAAGGGTGGGATGGTCGCGGACGAGGGTCTCTTCGCGGCGGGGGCCGGTCGAGAGGAGGGTGACGGGGGCGCCGAGGTCCTGCTCGATGAAGTCGATGTAGTCGCGGGCGGCCTGGGGGAGGTCGTCCTGGTCGAGGGTGCCGGCGGTCGGGCGCTTCCAGCCGCGAAAGGTGCGGAGGATGGGCTCGGCGGTCTCCAGATCCGTGCGCCGGGGGGGCAGGTCGCGGATGGTTTCGCCGTTGCGGCGGTAGGCCACGCAGACCGGGATCTCGTCGAAATCGTCGAGGACGTCGAGCTTGGTCAGAGCGATGGTGTCGATGCCGTTGAGCAGGCGCGAGTACCGCGCCACCACGGTATCCAGCCAGCCGCAGCGGCGGGGGCGGCCGGTGACTGTGCCGAACTCGTTGCCGCGCCGGCGCAGGAACTCTCCCCTGGCATCGGTCAGCTCGCACGGGAAGGGTCCGCCGCCGACCCGGGTGGTATAGGCCTTGAGAACGCCGATGGCGCCGTCGATGCGGCTCGGCGGCACCCCCGTGCCGGTGCAGGCGCCGCCGGCGGTCGAGTTGGAGCTGGTGACGTACGGATAGGTGCCGTGGTCGATGTCGAGCAGCGTCCCCTGAGCGCCCTCGAAGAGCAGGCTCTTGCCCTCGGCGATCCAGCGGTTGAGGAGCTGTGCGGTGTCCCGCGAGAGTGGATCCAGCCGCTGGGCCCAGCCGCGGCAAGCTTCGATATAGGCCGCGACGGGCGGCAGCGCCTCGGCGCCCAGGCTCGCCAGCTCCACCTCGACACGCGAGACCAGGAGGCGCAGCCGCTCCTCGAGGTCCGGGGCGGAGAGGTCGCAGATGCGCAGGCCGTAGCGCGTCGCCTTGCCCTCATAGGCTGGACCGATGCCGCGCGAGGTGGTGCCGATCCGCTGCTGGCCGCGCGCTTCCTCCCGCGCCCGGTCGAGCGCGGCATGGAAAGGCAGCAAGACGTGGGCGCGGTTGGAAACGAAGAGCCGGTTGCCGACTTCGACCCCCGAAGCGGCGAGCTGGTCGAGCTCCGCGAGGAAAGAGTCCGGCGCGATGACCATGCCATTGCCCATCACGCAAAGCATGCCGGCATGGAGGATGCCCGACGGGATCAGGCGCAGGGCGAAGTGGCGGTCGCCGAACTTGACGGTGTGACCCGCGTTGTCGCCTCCCTGGTAGCGCACGACCACGTCGAAGGCCGGACAGAGCAGATCGACGATCTTCCCCTTGCCTTCGTCCCCCCATTGCATGCCGACGATGACGGCGTTGGCCATTTTGGTTCCCGGTCGAAAAGCTTACCCTGGAGGCCGGGCCCAGTCGACGAACCCGATCGAATCGATGGCGCTGAAGTCGGCGGGACGTTCCCCGGCGGCGGAGTGGAAAACAGCTGCGGCCCGGCGGCCGGCGGCAGGGAGGCACAGTAGCAGATGGTGGGAGACCGGGCAAGAAGGTGCTACCATCGAAAAGGACGACTCGCCGCGCCACACTGCGAAAAGCGCGAAAGCGCGATAGGCCCCCCTTGCTGCCCACCTTGCTCGGAGCCGCCAACATCCTGCTGCCACTGGCCTATCTGCTGGTGGCGGTCGACTACGGCCTGGTCTTCTTCGCGGCCAAGCCGGAGACGGCTGTCTGGTGGTGGCGTGCGGCGACTCCGGCGCTGCGCGGCACGGTGCTCCTGCACCTGGCTTGCCTGCTGGGCGCGGCGATCCACTGGCGCCAGTTCCCGGCTGCCACCGTATCGCAGGCGTTGTCGATCGTGGCCTGCGCGGTGGCGGTGGTCTACGTCTTCGTCGAGTGGCACGGCCGCGAGCGCTCGACCGGCTTCTGGATGGTGTCGCTGGTGTTTTTCTTCCAGCTCCTCTCGTCGATTCTGGCGCGGCCCAACCCGCCCGACCGCGCCATCTTCCATGACCCGTTCTTCGCCGTCCATGTCTCGCTCGCGCTGCTCGGCTATGCCGCTTTCGTGGTGTCGGCCGGCTACGCTTTCCTGTTCTTGCAGCTGTACCGCGACCTCAAAGGCGGGCGCTTCTCCACCTTCTACGGCAAGCTGCCGCCGCTCGCCGTCCTCGAGCGCATGATGCTGGGGGCGCTTTACGCCGGCTTCGTCGCCCTCACCGGGGCCGTCGTGACCGGGGCCTTCTGGGCCGAGCGGATCTATGCCGGCTGGCTGCTCGACCCCAAGATCGTCTTCACCTTGATCACCTGGGCGCTGTACGCCGGCGCCCTGCTGCTGCGGCGGTTGCGCCGCTGGCAAGGGCGGCAGACCGCTCTCGCCAGCCTGGCGGGCCTGGCGTCGATCCTCTTCTCCTGGGTGGCGGTCAACTTCTTCCTGAGCAACTTCCACGACTTCCTCTGACGCCGGCCATGTCGTCGCAGAATTCCGACCCACGCGATCCGCTTCCCGCCCGCGGCCCCGATCCCTTGCTCCTGCTGGTCGGCACCGACTACCGCTGCTCGCCGATCGAGCTGCGCGAGCGGGTCGCCTACCGCGACGAGGAGGCCGAGGCCCTGCTGGTGCATCTCCTGGCCTCTTCCGGGGTTGCCGAGGCGCTGGCGCTGTCGACGTGCAACCGCACGGAGGTGGTGCTGCAGCCGAGCGACGAGAACGAGGCGTACCGCGCCGCTTTGGAGCTGGCCTTCTTACAGCGGGCTCCCGAGCTCGAGCGGCCGGGCTGCCTCTACGTCAAGCGCAACGGAGATGCGATGCGCCACCTGCTGGCAGTGGCGAGCGGCCTCGAGTCGATGGTTCTCGGCGAACCGGAGATCCTCGGCCAGGTCAAGCACGCGGCGGCGCTGGCCGAAGCGGTAGGCGCGGCGGGGCCGGTCCTGCGCCGGCTGGCGCGCAGCGCGCTGGCCGCCGGCAAGCGGGCGCGCCAGGAAACCGCGATCGCGAGCGGCGCGGTGTCGCTTGGCTACGCGGTGGTCGAGCTCGCGAAAAACATCTTCAGCGGGCTGACCGACTGCCGCGTGCTGCTCGTCGGGGCCGGCGAGATCGCCCGCGCGGTGGCGCGCAATCTGACCGAGCGCGGGGCGCGCGATCTGCGGGTGGCCAACCGGGGCGCCGAGCGGGCGCGCCAGTTCCAGGAGGAGTTCCCCACGGCCGAGATGCTGTCCTTCGAGGAACGTTTCGCGGCGCTGCCCGAAGCCGATCTGGTGATCGCTTCGACCGGCGCCGACGAGCCGGTGATGACGCGGCAGCAGATCCAGGCGGCGATGGAGCGGCGCGCCAGCCGGCCTCTGCTGGTCGTCGACCTCGGCGTGCCGCGCAACGTCGAGGCCGAGGCGGGACGGATCGAGAACGTCTTCCTCCATTCGCTCGATTCTCTCGACCATCTCATCGAGCGCAACCTCAAGCGCCGGCGCGACGAGGTGCGGCGCGTCGAGGAAATCCTCGACCAGGAGCTCGCCCTCTTCCGTGCCTGGTATCGCGGCCTCCAGGCCGAGCCGCTGATCGCGCGGCTGCAAAAGCAGGCGGAACGCATCCGCCGCCAGGAGCTCGAGCTGGTCCTGTCGCGCTTCCCCGAGGCGACCCATGAGGAGCTCGACCGCCTCACCCGCGCGCTGGTGCGCAAGATCCTCCATCACCCGAGCTCCAGGCTGCGCGGCCGCGGGGGCGCCGGCGATCTGCCTCGCCTCGACCTGGTGCGGGAGCTGTTCCGGCTCGACGACGAGGGCGAGGGATAGCCCCCGGGCAGCGCCGCCGCCCTCCCGCCGGCTTCTGTCTCTTTCATATGGGTGCGGATTCTTCCCTCCCTGCCTTGCGGCTCGGCACGCGGCGCAGCGCTCTCGCCCTCGCCCAGTCGGGCGCGGTGGCCCGGCAGCTCGTGGCGCGGCATCCGGGACTCGCCGTCGAGCTTGTGCCGCGGGTGACCGAGGGCGACGTGACGCCGGGCGACCTGGCACGGGCGGGTGGCAAGGGTCTGTTCACCCGCGAGCTCGAACAGGGGCTCCTCGACGGCACGCTCGATCTCGCCGTGCACAGCTTGAAGGACCTGCCGGTCCTCCTTCCCGAGGGGCTGCACCTCGCCGCTTTCCCGGAGCGTGCCGACGCGCGCGACGTCCTGGTGAGCGAGAGCGCGTCCGACCTCGACGGGCTGCCGGAAGGAGCGGTGGTGCTCACCGGGGCTCTGCGGCGCCGGGCGCAGATCCTGCTGCGCCGGCCGGGACTGCGAGTCGAGCCGGTCCGCGGCAACGTCGACACCCGCCTCAGGAAATGGCGCGACAGCGGCGCGGCCGCGGTGATCCTGGCCGCCGCCGGCCTGGCCCGCCTGGGGCTGCTGGACGGCCACGGGCTGCCCGTCCACCCTCTGCCGGCCGACGTGCTGCTGCCGGCGCCGGGCCAGGGCATCCTCGCCATCGAGGTGCGGGCGGGCAGCCGCGCCGAAGGCCTATGCCGCGTGCTCGACCACCCGTCGAGTGCCCGCGCCGCCGCCGCGGAGCGGCGGGTGGTGGCCGCATTCGGCGGCGATTGCACCCTGCCGCTCGCCGCCTGGGCGCGGCCGGCAGGAGGCCGCGGCGAGCTGCTGAAGCTGAGCGCGATTCTCGCCACGCCGGACGGCCGCCTGGCGGCGCGCGGCGAAGCGATCGCGGCGGAGCCCGAGGAGGTGGCCGCCGCGTGCGTGGCCGCCATGCGGGAGAATGGCGCCGCCGAGGTGCTGGCCAGGATCCGCGGGTGAGGCTGCCCTACCACCTCCCGGCCGCGGGGCGTCGGATCGACCGCCAGTCGATCCCGAGCCACGGATGTCCGCCTGACACATGCCTGGGCCGATCATGGCGGTGAACGGACAACTCGGCGGCGTGCGCGTCGTGGTCACTCGCGCGGCGCACCAGGCCGCGCGGCTGACCGCCGCGCTGTCGGCCGCGGGCGCGGCCGTCGCGGCCCTGCCGCTGCTCGAGGTCGTTCCCCCGGCGGACCGCGGGCCGCTCGAGCGCGCCGCCGGCGAGATCGAGAGCTATGACTGGCTGGTGTTTACTTCCGTCAACGCGGTCGAGGCCTTCATGCCGCTGGTCGCGGGCGCCCTTCCACGGCGGTTGCGAGTCGCCGCGGTGGGCGCGGCCACGGCCGCGGCTTTGCGCCGCCATGGGGTCGAGCCGGATCTGATGACCGGAGGGCCGGCGGCGATTGGAGCCATGGGAGCCATGGGAGCCATCGGAGCCACGGGAGCCGGAGCGGAGGGCGATGAGGTCGGCGCCATGGGACTGCTCGCGGCGCTCACCCCGCTGGTGGGCGGCGCCCGCAAGGTCCTGCTCCCCCAGGCCGCCGACGCCAGGCCCTTCCTGGTCGATGGACTGGTCGCCGCGGGGGCGAAGCCGGTGGGCGTCGTGGCCTACGACAAGCGCCTGCCCGCCGATGCGGCATGCCGCGCCGCCGAGCTCTTCGCAGTGCCGCCGATCGGTTGGGTCACCTTCACGAGCCCGCGCGTGGCCCGCCATTTCGCCTCCCTGTTCGCGGCGGACTGGGAGCGCCGCCGGGCCGAAGTGCGCGCGGCCTCGATCGGAGCGGTGACCAGCGCCGAGCTGCGGCGGCTCGGCGTCGAGCCCGCCGCGGAGGCCGCGCGGCCGGGCGATCGCGAGCTGGTCGAGGCGCTGATCGCGGCGCTGGCTCGCCCGCCGTGAATCCAGCGGACCGCGGCCTCGAGCACGACGTCGTGCCCGCCGCGCAAAGAGGCGTCGAGCGCGCGCTCGTCGAACGGGACACGGTGATCGGGCGCGACGCCGCCGCGGCCCGAGGCATCGCTGTCGACCTGGATGCGGCCGGCCGCGTCGAGCGACTGCGCCTGGGGGAACCGCATGGTGAGATCGCCCGGGAGCCGGACCGTCTTCTGGCCGATGGCGAAGAACCCGGCGGTGGCGCGATATCCGAAGATCGCGACGTTGGGCAGTCCCTGCAAGACCAGCGGAAAGCCCTCCCCCGAGCTGACCGTCGCCTCGTCGACCAGTACCGCCACCCGGCCGCCGTAGCGCGGCGGCCGCGGCACCAGCCAGATGGCGGCGTCGCGCAGTGTGACGAAGCGCCGCGGCGACCGGTCGTACGCGCCGGGGATCTCGTAGATGCGCCTGGCGGGGATGAAGAAGGCGACGATCCTGGGCACCATCGTGTCCATCCCGCCGCCGTTGCCGCGGACGTCGAGGACCACACCGGCCGCGCCGCTCTCGGCAAAGCCGTCGAGAGCGCTGCGCACGGCGCGCTCCGGAAAGGGGCAGGGCAGGGTCGGCAGCTCGAGCTCGACCCGCAGGTAACCCTCGCCGCCGGGCAGCGTCCGGCTCGTCACCAGGCAGCCGAAGACGAGCTTGCGGATGGGGCTGAATTGGCGCGGCTCCTCCCCGGCCGGGGAGGCCGCCAGCGTGCGCTCGGCCGGAGCCGCGCTGCCGCGGTTGCGGAAAGTGACCGTGACGCGGCTGCCCACCGGCGCTCGTACCAGGAAGCGCAGCTGCGCCAGGCGCCGGGCCTCGGCGGTTGCCGGCGGCGACTCGGTCCAGAGCAGAGGCACCCGGGATAGCGCGGCGTCTAAAGAGGCCGGCGGTTTAATTGGACTCGCCGGGTCCCTGCCCGGCGATCTGATTGGAAGCGCCGGGTCCCTGCCTGGCGACTTGATCTCAGGCGCCGAGTCCCTACCCTGCGCCAGGGGGGCCGTACTGGACCAGGCCAGGAGCTCGGCGCCATAGAGCATGCCTGCCCGCGCCGCGGGACCGCCTGGCTCGATCCGGCTCGCCACCACCCTTCCCCGCCCTTCGCCCGGCCTGGGGTCCAGCTCGACCAGTGTCAGGCCGAAGCTGCCGCCAGTTTCTTGGCGTTCGAGGCCGCCGTCGTCACCCTCCAGCCCGACATGTCCATCCGGGACGCTCCAGGCGAGCTCACGCAGGGCGCGATAATAGCCCTTCCGGTCGCCACGGCGAGCGGCCTCCGTGACGCGCGGGGCGAGCTCGGAGCACTGGCGCCGCCAGTCGATTCGCTTCCACTCGGTGAACGGGTATTCGGCCGCGAGCTTGCCGCAGAGCGCCGTGAAGGCGTCCGGCCAGCTCGTGGCCGCATAGTCGGCATGGGTCGGCTCGGTGCGTAACCGCGACATCGCCGGGACCGCGGCGCGCAGCGCATGGAGCTGGACGAGCCGCAGCGCGGAGAAGGCGACAAGCGCCAGGCCAGCCAGGCCTCCCACCTGCCTGGCGGCGCGCCAGCGTGGCGGCGCCGCCGCTCCGGCGGCCAGGCGCGGCACGGTCACGACGAAGAGAGCGGCGGCCACCAGGTAGGCGGGAAAGGAGAAAAGGGCGTAGAAGGCCGAGACCCGCAGGGCGGCCCATCCTTGCGCGACCGCCAGGACCAGCGCCGCCGCGGGCAGGAGGTCGAGCGTGCTCCTGGGCTGGCGCGGGAATCGTCGCGCCTCGCCTCGGGAAGACGGCTCCTCCGGCGGCTCGCCGGAGCGCGGCTCCCGCACGTCGATCCACACCGCGTAACGGAAAAGCAGTAGGGCGAGCAGTCCGATGAGCAAGACCGAGAGGAAACTCAGCATGTTATTGGATCTCCCCCCGCAACCCCTCTCGGATCCCCTTCCCGGCTCTCCGACGCCGCCCGGTCCTTGCCCGGGCGCTACCAGCCCATGACGTCGATGGCGTGCGGCAGCATCTTGCGCCACCAGGGCCAGTCGTGCTCGACGTCGTGGCCCCAGACGTCGAGCCGGTGCGGAATCCCCTTGCGGTGCAGCAGCGCGGAGAAGCGGCGCGAGGCCTCAGGCGCTTCCCAGGCTCCCTGGCCGGTGAGGATCAGGATCTTGCACGCGCTGCGCAGCAAGTCGAGCCGCTGCCCTTCCAGGTTGGGCACATACCAGGCCGGGTTGTTGAAGTAGCAATTGTCGTCGCTGTAACCGTGCAGGTAGCTCGGCGCCAGGTCGTAGAAGCCGCTCATCGCGATCAGCGCGTCGAAGATCTCGGGCCGGCGGAAAAGGGTGTTGGCGGCATGGAAGGCGCCGAAGCTCGCGCCGGAGACCCCGATCCGGACGTCGGAAGTGCGGCAGACGCCGCGGATGTAAGGTGCCACCTCTTCTTCGACGTAGCGGGAATAGAGCGCCTGGCGCCGCGCTTTCTCGGCGACCGGCAGGCCCTGGTCCATCCATGCCTGGCGGTTGATGCTGTCGATCGAGAAGACCCGCACCCGTCCGGCCCGCAGGGCGGGCTCGATCGCCTTGATGAGGAAGAAACGCTCGTTTTCGAGGAAGTCCGCGCTCGCGGTCGGAAACAGCAGCAGCGGGTGCCCCCAGTGCCCGTAGGAGACGATCGGCATTGGCTGGCCGAGGCTCGGGCTGTTCCAGCCTTCGACGACACGAGAAATCGAGGGATCGAGGAACTGGGAGTCCATGCGGTCTGGGCCTCGCTCGGAGCCGGGCTCCGCTCTGCAAGTTGGGGGGCGGTAGATCAGGAAGCGCGAGAATACCCCGGCCGCCGCCGGCCTTCAAGCCGGCCCGCCGGGCTCCCCCCAACCGCCGCCGCCGGGGGTCTCGAGGATCAGGCGGTCGCCGGGCTCGACCTCGCGGCCGTCGATGGGCGAGAGCTCCTCGACCTCGCCTCCGGCGCGCACCAGGCGCTGCCGACCCGGCAACCCGGGATGGCCCCCGGCCACGCCGTAAGGGGCCTCGACGCGATGCTGGGTGAGCAGGGAGAGCGACATGCCGGCGAGAAAGGTCAGCTCGCGCACCGTGCCGTCGCCGCCGTGGAAGCGCCCGGCGCCGCCGGAACCGGTGCGCACGGCGAAGCGCTCCAGGCGCACGGGGTAGCGGTGCTCGAGCAGCTCGGGGTCGGTGATGCGCGTGTTGGTCATGTGGGTATGGACGGCGCTCGCCCCGGCAAAGCCAGGCCCCGCGCCAGCGCCGCCGCAAACCGTTTCATAGAAGCCGAAGCGCTCGTTGCCGAAGAGCAGGTTGTTCATCGTTCCCTGGCTGCAAGCGGCCAGGCCGAGCGCCTTGAGCAGGGTGTCCACCAGCCGCTGGCTGGTCTCGACGTTGCCTCCGACCACCGCCGGCGCCTGCCAGGGATCGGGCGGGAAGGGCGGATTGAGCATGCCGGGCGGCAGGCGGATCTCGACCGGGCGGAGCAGCCCTTCGTTGAGCGGCAGCGGTTCGGCGACGAGCAGGCGCAGGACGTAGATGACGGCTGCCCTCACCACCGCGGGCGGCGCGTTGAGGTTGCCGGGATGAACCGGCGCCGAGCCGGAGAAGTCGAAGACCGCCGCCTTGGGCGCGGCGGCCGCAATCTCGATGCGCACCGTGAGGGGCGAGCCGTCGTCGAGGCGCTCGGTGGCCGTCAGCTCGCGCTCCGGCAGGCGGGCGAGCGCGGCGCGCAGCCGCTCCTCGGCCTGGGTCTCCAGGGCATTCATGTAGTGAGCGACCGCGGCCTCGCCATGCTGGCGCGCCAGGCCGCGCAGGGCCTCGGCCCCGCCGTGGCTGGCGGCCGCCGCCGCGCGCAGGTCGGCGAGGTTTTCCTCGACCGCCCGGGTGGGAAAGGGCGGCGCGAGCAGGAGCCGGCGGATGGCCGCCCACCGCGGCTCGCCGCGCCGCACCAGGCGCATGGGCGGGATGACCACGCCTTCCTCGGCCAGGCGGCGCGCCCGCGGCGGCATCGAGCCCGGCCGGATACCGCCCAGCTCGGCATGGTGGGCGCGGCTGGCGACATAGCCGAGCAGCGGCGGCGGCGCCCCCCCGTCCCGAGGATCGGCGAAGACCGGGGTCACCACCGTGACGTCGGGCAGGTGGGAGCCGCCGAAGGCCGGGTGATTGGTCACCCACACGTCGCCCGGCTCCATGCGGACGGCATCGGCGAGCTTGCGCACGCAGAGCCCGAGGGCCCCGAGATGGACCGGGATGTGCGGCGCGTTGACCACCAGCTCGCCGGCCGCGTCGAGCAGCGCGCACGAGAAGTCGAGCCGCTCCTTGACGTTGGTGGAAACCGCCGTGCGCTGCAGCCGCTCGCCCATCTGGCGGGCGACCGCCGCGAAGCGATGGGTGAACAGCTCGAGCTGAACCGCTTCGGGCCGGAATCTCATTCTAGTTGGCTGGGCGGGCGGGCGCGCAGACCGGCCAGGCGCGCGGCGGCGGAGCGCCGCGGCCAGCGCACCAGCATGCCGAGAACGCCGGCCGCGCCCAGCACCCAGGCGTAGCGCGGCGAGCCGGTGATCCATGCGATGGGCAGGCCGAGCAGCGCCGCGGCGGCCAGCAGCGCGAAGGCGAGCAGGGTCGCGTGCCGGTAGGAGTCGAGCGCACCCGCGGCCGACACGGCGAAGGGGCCGCCGCCGGCCCGCCGCAGGATCACGGACTGCAGCCGCGAGGCAACCAGGATGAGGACCATGGCCAGGAAGCTGAGCGTCAGCGACAGGTCGGTCGCGCCCGCCCGCCGGGGAGCGGCGCCCGCCGTCAACCACCAGCCGCCAAACCCGGCACCGGCGGCGACGCAGGAAAGCAGCGCCGCGCACACCGCTCGCATGCCGCGCAGGCGGCGCGCCAGCAGGACGTCCGGGTCGGCGTCGCCGTCCATCGCATGCCGCGAGCTTGCTGGCAGGGCCGACACAGGGCTAGGGCAGCCTCTGCGTTGAGATCATCGTTTCGAGGACGGCGCGGCGCGGCCAGCGCGCGAACATGCCGGCGGCGCTGGTGGCGCAGATGATCAGCCCGTAGAACACCGAGCCGTTGGCGAGGGCCGCTCCCAGGCCGATCGCCGCCGCCAGTTCGAGGATCGCGAAGCTCGCCAGGGTGGCCCGAGTGTAGGCGGCGAGCAGCGGCCCGGCCCCAGGCCGGGCAAGGCGCTCCTCCTGCCGCGTCCGCGGCTCCTCTTCCTCGCCTTCGTCGCCGGAGGCGAGTGCCTGGCGCAGGATCTTGCTGCGCACTCCCGACGACAGCAGGATGAGGATCATGGCTCCCAGGGCCAGGGAAAAGGGCAGCGTCTCCGGCGACGCCATCCAATCGCCGGCTCCGCCGCGGCCCGCCTGCCAGACGAGCAGCGCGAAATCGAGGACGACGCCCGCGAGCAGGGCGGCACAGACGTTGGCGAGCCCCTGCAGGCGGCCTGCGACGAGGTCACCGCTCGGCCGGACGTCATCGCTGCGGAGAGGGAGCATCGGGGAAGATCTTTGCCAGCGCGCGGGCGCCGGCCGGAGCCAGGCAGCGAGCGCAACCGCCCGCGGGTCGATCGCCGGCTCACGGATGATACTCCAACGCCCGGCGGCAGCCACTAGGGGCGGCCGCCGCCAGGATCGTGTTGCAGGACGAGGTTCCCCGCTTCGTCCATGCGGCCCTGCCACCCCTCCTCCACCACGGTCGCCGTGTAGGTTTCCAGCACCAGGGCGGGGCCGCGCAGGGTGGCCCCGGGAGCGAGGCTCTCGCGGTTGAAGAAGGGGACGTCCAGCCAGGCGCCGCCGAAGAAGGCGCGGCGCCTTCCGGCCGGCGCCGCCGTCGAGGGGTCTGGCGCGGCAGCCGGCTCCCCCGCCGGCCACGGCCCCGCCTTCGCCGGCTCGGAGGAGGCGACGACCCGGATGGACTCGAGCTCGATCGAGCGGCCTTCGGGGGCATAGCCATAGGTGTCACGGTAGGCCGCGCCGAAGGCGCGCTCGATCGCGTCATTGGCTCCGACCTCGCCGGCCTCGCCAGCCTTGCCGGCCCCGCCGGCCGCCTCGTCTTCCGCCGGCAGCTCGACCGCGAGCGTTGCCTCCTGGCCGGCGAAGCGCAGATGCAGGAGGCGGCGGCGGATGCGGATCTCGTCTGCCGGGATGCCTTCGGCCGCCACGGCCTCGACCGCTTCGCTTCCCAGCTCGTCGAGCCAGCCGCGCAGCCGCTCTCGCGCCGCGCCCAGAGGCTCGAGCACCTGGCGGGACGCGAAGCGCTCGACCACCGCGGCGCTCAGGCCGTGGGCGGAGAGCAAGCTGGCGTCGGCCGGCACCAGTACGGTCGAGATGGCGAGCAGCGCGGCAACCGCACAGGCATGCTGGGCGCCGGCGCCGCCAAAGGCGACCAGGACATAGTCACCCGGGTCGTAGCCGCGGCGCAGGGAGATCCCGCGGATCGCTTCCGCCATGCGCTCGTTGGCGATGTCGAGAAGCCCGCCGAGCACCTCTTCGCCGCCGGGGGCGGGCCGGCCTCCGGAGGCCATGCCGGCCAGCAGCCCGGCCAGCGCCCGGCCGGCGGCCGCCACCTCGAGCGGGATCTCGAAGCGCTCGGGAGCGATGCGGCCGAGAATCAGGTTGACGTCGGTGATGGTGAGCGGTCCCCCCGCTCCATAGCAGGCCGGGCCGGGGCGTGCGCCGGCGCTCTCCGGCCCGACGCGGAGCTGCCTGCCGTCGAACGTGCAGAGCGACCCGCCGCCGGCGGCGACGCTCTCGACCGCCAGCGCCGGTGCCAGCAGGTGCGCCGCGCCCACGCGGTGCTCGAAGACGTACTCGTAGTCGCCGTCGCTGCGCGCGACGTCGGTGCTGGTGCCTCCCATGTCGAAGCTGATCACGCGGCGACAGCCGGAACGCCTGCCGGCGAGAGTCGCCCCGACCACTCCCCCGGCCGGACCGGAGAGCAAGCTGTCCTTGGCGCGGAAGGCGCCCGCCCGCACCAGCCCGCCGGCGCTGGTCATGACGTGCAGCGAGCCTTCGGGCAGGGCCGCGGCGACCGCCGCCAGGTAGCCCTCGAGCACCGGCGACAGATAGGCGTCCACCACTGCGGTCTCGGCGCGCGGCAGCAGCTTGATGAGCGGCGCGAGCCGCGAGGAAAGCGACACGTGGCGAAAGCCCAGGCGGCGCAAGAAGTCCCCCAGCGCCTCCTCGTGGCGTGGATTGCGATAGCCATGCAGCAACGCCACCGCCGCGGTCTCGATCCCGCCGGCAAGGAGCCCCATGGCCGTCTCGCGCAGCGCCTCGAGGTCGAGCGGCGCCAGGACGGAGCCGTCGGCGGCCAGGCGCTCGGCCACCTCGGCCACCGCGCGGTAGAGCGGCTCCGGCTTCTCGATCGCCAGGGCGAAGAGGTCCGGCCGCTGCTGCGTGCCGATGCGCAAGAGGTCGGCGAAGCCGCGGGTCACGAACAGCGCGGTCGGGGCGCCTTTGCGCTCCAGCAGGGCGTTGGTGCCGCGCGTGGTGGCGAGGCGCATGGACAGCGGCGGCAATCGATCGCCCGGCTTGACCGCGGTGACCAGCCGTGCGGCCAGGACCGGCGCCTCCTCCGGCGAGCGCAGCTCGACGGCGGCACCGGCCGGATCGAAGTCCGGCGCCAGAGGATCCTGGAGAGTCAAGACCGTGCCGCCGGGGCCGCTGGCCGCGACCGCGACCGCGGGATGGTCGCGCTCGAGCAGGCGGAAGGCGAAGCCGCGGAAGAAGCCCGCCGGCACCCGCCAGCCGCCGGCCAGGCGAACCTCGGCGGGACCGAGACGCTCCGTCACCCTGCCGCGCAATGCCGCGGTCGACAGGACTTTCGCCCGGTGCGTCCGCCCCGCCGGGTCGACGGCCAGGCAGTCGGTGAACGTCCCGCCGGTGTCGACCGCGAGGCGCCAGACCGCGGCTCGGCCGGCGGCCTCACCCGCGAAGCCGTCTTCTCTCGCCATTGCGGCAGGGAGCTTACCCGGACTTCGTCTTGGCCGCCTCCTCCAGCCCGAGCAGGTGGGCGGCCAGGCGCTTGACGCGCTCGTTGGCGGCATCGCGCGCCGAAGCCTTGCGCAGCCAGCTCTTCGCCGCGCGGCGGTCGCCGGAGGCCAGCGACAGCTCGCCGAGCGCCGCGCAGGTCTCGGCGCCGTCGGCGCCCAGACGCCGGGCCGTGCGGTAGAAGCGCCGCGCCTCGTCGAGGCGCTTGTGCGCCAGCGCGAGATCGCCGAGAGCGAGATAGTTGTAGGGGTTGCGGCTGTCCAGCCGGCCCATCAAGCCGACCAGCTCGTCGGCTTCGCGCGTCTGCCCCCTGTAGCGCAGCAGCGCCGCCAGGTTGCGGTAGGCCGCGGACGCGCCGGGGTCGAGCTCGAGGGACTTGCGATAGGCGGCCTCGGCCCCGGCCAGGTCGCCGTTGCGGCGCCTGGCGACTCCGAGGTTGACCCAGGCGCGGGCGAGCTCGGGATCGAGGATCACGGCATCGCGCAGCCAGCCCAGGGCTTCTGCCTGGCGCCCCCCGCGCAGCAGCTCGGCGCCGCGGTTGGAGTAGAAGAGGGCGGTCGCCGTCAGGTCGGAGATCGGGTGCACCCGCCGGTAGCCGGTGCTCGCGGCGCGCGCGAATTCGAGGACGCGCGGTGCTCCGCCGCGATCGTAGCCGGCGCTGATGTGGCCGGACTCGACGACCAGGTCGCCTTCCTTCTCGTATTTCTCCAGGTCGTCGACGTCGAGATAGAAGACCGGCACTCCGACTTCGCGACCCATCCCGACGAACAAGTTGGTGAAGCCCAGGCAGTTGGCGTGATGGGAAGCGAAAACCCCCTGGGCGGTCTCGGTCGTCCCGGCCCGATACTCGAGCCTCAGCCACTCGGGGTCGAGCAGGCCGGCGAGGATCAGATCCAGGCGCTTGTCGACCGGCGTGTGGTCGGGCACCACCTTGTGGGCCCAGGCCCGCATCTCGGCGTTGAGCTCGAAGGGAACGACCACCTTGGCAGGGTCGAGGCCGCGCGAGCGCAGCGCGCGGGCGAGCTCGGGGCCGTTGAGCACGCCCGCCGGGGCGGTCGTGCGGCAGCCCAGCCCGCCTGCCAGCAGGGCCCACAGGGCGCCCGCCAGCGCCGGAGCCTTCAGCCGGGCGTACGATGCAGTTGTTTTCACCGTCCTCAGTCTACGCTTCCGGGCCGCTCCGGCGACCGGTCCACCGCAGAGGCGGGCGTTCAGGTCGGCCGTGGCGCCGGCCGCCTCAAGGCCACGAGCTTGATGACCAGGAAGAGCAGGAGCGCCATCAGCACGAGGCCGAGCACGGGTACTGTAATCGCGAGCACAGAGAGCAGCGCCGACCCTCCCGCTTCGGCGGTGGCGAGGATCGGGTTGCCGAGGCCGCCGGTGCTGATCGAGGAGACCTGGCGCAGCATGGCGGTCAAGCCCTGGAACACCGCCGCGGTGCCGCCGCCGGCCACGATCGCCAGCGTCCAGCGGAGGAAGGGGCCGAAGTCGACCAGGGCCGAAGCCATCAGCAGCATGCCGGCGACGATCGCCGTCGGCGTGGCGACCGCGTCGAGCAGGTTGTCGACCCAGGGTATGTAGTAGCCGATGATCTCGACGCCGGTGGCGACCGAGAAAGCCACCAGGGCGGGAGTCGATGCGATCCAGGAGAACCCGGGCGTGACCGGCAGGCCGGCGAAGCGCGCGGCCAGGCCGGCGGTCAGGAAAGGAACGAAGATCCGGAAGCCGCACGCCGCCGCCAGCGCCAAGCCGACCAGGATGCTGGTGACGATAACCATGCCGGGCTCCTGCGGACCATTTTAACGCAAAGTCCCACCGGGTGTGCCGACCGTTCTACCCCTCCCACTCTCGGGGGTCGAGGGCGTAGGGCAAGGGGGTCAGGGTCTCGAGTCCGCCGGGACCGAGGTGGACCAGGTCTTCCAGGCGCACGCCGAAGCCGGCCGCGGGGTCGTAGAGGCCCGGCTCCAGCGTGAAGACGTCGCCCGCCGCGAGCACCCCTTCGGCGCCTGCGGCCTTGCGGAAGAGCGGCAGCTCGTGGAGCTCGAAGCCGACGCCATGGCCCAGGTTGTGGACGTAACCGCTGGTGCCGCCGGGGTGGGAGATCGGAGTGGGATAGCCGCGCGCGGCGAAAAGCCCGCACACCGCCTCCTGGAGGTCCCAGCCGCGGGCGCCCGCAACCGCACCCTTCCGGGCGCCCGCCAGGGCGGCCGTCACCGCGGCATGAGCGCGCACCAGCGGCTCGGACGGACGGCCGACGCAAAAGGTCCGCGTACAGTCGGCGAACATCCTGCTTCGCGGAAAGAGGTCCACCACCAGCGATTCGCCGGGGCGCAGTACCCGCTCCGGCGTGCCGGCCGAATGCGGCACCCCGCCTTGCTCGCCCGGCGCCACGATATTGCCGCGCGGCTGCTCGCAGCCCCTGGCGGCGAGCAGCCCCGCCATCGCGGTCCGCAGGCGGCCGACGGTGAGCCGCTCACCCTCCAGCCAGAGCTCGCCGTCTCGCGACACGGCGACGGCCAGCAGCCGGGCGGTAGCCAGCAAGGCGTCGCAGGTCGCCGCCGCGGAGTGGCGGATGGCGGCGAGCTCCGCGGCGGTCTTGCGCTTGCGCAAGAGCAGCACGAGGTCGTTGCCGGGCACCCAGGTCCAGCCGGCGCGGGCCAGCGCCGAGCAGGCGGCGTGGACCACTCCGGCCGGACCGTGGCCGGCCAGCGCCACGCGCCCGGGCGGCACGCCGCAGCGGTCCAGCGCCCGCTCGACGACCCAGGCGAGGAAGGCCGGTGGCTCGGCGGCTTCGGCGGCGGCGCGCAAGACCTCGAGCTCTGCGGGAGTGACCAGCGGCAGGCCGGTCCCCGCGGCCTCGTCGCGCTCCATCGCCACGAGGTAGGCGAGCCGGGCCGGCGCACCGCGCGGGGCGACGAGGAGCGACTGTCCAAGATGGACCTCGGAGGCGAGGAAGGCCGCGAGGTCCGGGTCGTCAGCCGACTGAGAGACGATCAAGAGCGCCGCGCAGCCGAGATCGGCAAGCGCGGCGGCGAGAGGACCCTGGCGGGGGGTGGACTCGCCCTTCCGGCGGGGCGATCTCAGCCCGCGTCCCGCGAGGACCATCGTCGGGACCGGCATGGCCACGATTCGAGCGGCGTCAAGCGGTGTCGATCGGCGTTGATCGGAGCCCTAGAGATTCTTGTTGATGAAGTTCTGGAAGGCAGCCTTGGGCATGGCGCCCAGCATGCGGTCCGCCATCTTCCCGTCCTTGAACAGGATGAAGGTGGGAATGCTCGAGACCTGGTACTGGAAGGCGATCTGCTGGTTCTCGTCGATGTTGAGCTTGGCGATGCGGATCTTGCCGTCCATCTCTTCGGCGAGCTCGGCGAGCAGCGGGCCAACCATGCGGCAGGGACCGCACCAGGGGGCCCAGAAATCCACCAGGACGGGCGTCTCGGACTTCAAGACCTCCTGCTCGAAACTTCCGTCCTCGATGACCACGACTTTTTCACTAACCATTGGCTTGTCTCCCTTGCCGGGGGCCTTCAGGCGCCCCGGCCTCCGTGAAAGCGCGGCGGCCGCAACCGCGGCCGCATCCTCTCCTATAACCGCGCGACAGTCACTACTTGTTCCAGGCTGACTATGCCGAGGCCCCCTCCCCCACTCGCACAGTTCGTCTCAGGCCCCGGCCGCCGCCGCGTCCTGCTCCATCCGCCGCCGCGCGAAGAACTCGCGGGTGGCCTCGACGTCGCGCCCGATCTGGGTGGACAGGTCCATCACCGTGGGGAAGATCCGCTCTTCGCGCAATCGCTTGTAGAAAGAGAGCTCGACCCGCTCGCCGTAGACGTCGGCCTTGAAGTCGAGGACGTGGCTCTCCACCACCCGCTGGTAGTTCTCATAGACGGTCGGCCGGTTGCCGATGTTGGTCGCGCAATCGAAAGTGGCCGGGAAGCTCGGAAAAAGGACCCTGCCAGCGTAGACCCCGTCGGCGGGCAGCAGCTTGTGGTCCGGTGTCAGGTTGAGGGTGGGCCAGCCCAGGCGCTGTCCCATGCGGTCGCCGCGCGCAACCGTGCCGGAGACCGAGTAGGGCCGCCCCAGCATCTCGGAGGCGGCCTCGACCCGCCCTTCGCCGATCGCTCGGCGGATGCGGGTGCTCGAGATGCGCTCGCCGCGCAAGATGACCTCCGGCACGGCTCCGGCGGCAAATCCCAGGCTCTCGCCCATGCTGCGCAGCAGCGCCAGGTCCCCTTCGCGCCGGTAGCCGAAGCTGAAGCCTTCCCCCACGTAGACCTCGCGCAGGCGCAGCCGCTCGTGGAGGAATTCGCGCACGAACTGGCGAGCCGGCGTCTTGGCGAGCTCACGGGTGAAGCTGACGCTGAGCAGCGCCGCGATGCCGGTCTCCGCGAGCAGCCGCTCCTTCTGCTGCGGCGTGGTGATGGCCAGGGGCGCCTGCTCGGGCCGCAGGATGGAAAGCGGATGCGGGTCGAAGGTAATCACCAGGGCCGGCACGGCGAGCTCGCCGGCGCGCTCCACCACCCGACCGAGGATCGCGCGCTGGCCGCGGTGGACTCCATCGAAGTTGCCGATGGCCGCAACCCCGCCCTGCGGCAGGTCGCTGCTGTCGTAGGCATCGAGAACCACGAGCATGGGAAAATTGATCGTTGCGGCTACGGTACGGTGGCGGCGGGCTCCCCGGCTAGAACGAAACTCTCTGTCGCGAGGGGGTGAGCGGGAGCGTCCCCCTTCCACTCTGAGAGGATTCCGCCGACCAGGTCGTCGGCATGGGCGGCGGTGATTTCGACCTCGGCCAGCGTTCCAGCCGGTGCCGCACCATCGTTGATCAGCACCCGGCCGTCGATCTCCGGAGCCATGCCCTGGTGGCGGCCCTGGAGCAGGTGCTCGCTCTCGTCGCAGACCCCTTCGACCAGCACCTGGAGGCGGCGTCCGAGCAGTCGCCGGCGGCTGGCCAGGGCGATCGGCCGTTGCGCGGCAAGGAGCTGCCGCAGCCGTCGGCGGGCCACCTGCCGCGGCACCCGGCCGGCGAGCGCCGAGGCCGGGATGCCCGGCTCCGGGCTGAAGGCGAAGGCGCCGAGGTGATCGAAGCGGGCGCGTTCGATGAAGGCCAGGAGGTCGCGGAAGTGCTCCTCGGTCTCGCCCGGAAAGCCGACGATGAAGGTGGAGCGCAGCGCGACGTCGGGCACCAGCTCCCGCGCCCTGTCGAGCAGCCTGAGGTACCTCCCGGCATCGCCTCCGCGCCGCATCGCCCGCAGGACGTCGCCGTGGCTGTGCTGCAGGGGCATGTCGAGATAGGAGCAGAGGCGCGGCTCGCTGCCCATCAAGCGCAGCAGGTCCTCGTCGAGGGTGGTCGGATAGGCGTAGAGGAAGCGCAGCCAGGGGATCGAGGTCTCGCGCAGCAGCGCCTCGACCAGCCGCAGCAGGCCGTGGCGGCGCAGCCCCAGGTCCTCGCCATAGCGCGTGGTGTCCTGGGCGATGAGATCGAGCTCGACGATGCCGGCGGCGGCGAGGCTCTTGGCCTCGGCGACCAGGCTGTCGATGGTGCGGCTGCGGAAACGGCCGCGCCACAGCGGGATCGCGCAGAAGGTGCAGGGATTGTTGCAGCCCTCGGCGACCTTGAGATAGGCGTAGCCGCGCGTGGTCAACAGCCGCGGCGCGGTGTGATCGAACACCAGGTGCGACGGGGCGGGCAGCGGCGGGCCGCCGCCGAGCTGCACGACCGCGGCGACGTCGCGCAACTGGTCGAGGCCGATGAAACCGTCGATCTCGGGGATCTCGCGCGCCAGCTCGTCGCCGAAGCGGTTGACCATGCAGCCGGCCACCAGCACCCGCTCGACGCCCTGGCCCTCGCCGCGGCCCTTGCGGCCGACCACTTCGAGAATGGTGTCGATCGACTCTTGTTTGGCTTCCTCGATGAAGGCGCAGGTGTTGATCACCACGGTGTCGGCGGCCGCGAGGTCGTTGACCACCTCGTAGCCGCGCCGCGCCAGCTCGCCCAGCATCACCTCGCTGTCGACCAGGTTTTTCGGGCAGCCAAGGCTGATCATCCCCACGCGCCGGCCAGTCATAGGCGCGAAAGTCTAGCAGATCGCCCCCGGCCCCTCTGGCGCGGAGCCGGCCGGCCTGTGAACGCGTTAGCGGCGGCCGAAGCGTCGCTCGAGGTCGGAGTCGGTCATCTGCAGGACGATCGGGCGGCCGTGCGGACAGGCATAGGGTTGCTCGGCGGCAAAGAGCTCGGCGACCAGGGCCTCCATCTCCTGGACGGCCAGTGGGTGGTGCATCTTGACCGCTGCCTTGCAGGCCAGGCCGGCGGCGAGGGCGTCGAGGATGCGGCGGCGCAGGTCGCCGACGGCGGCGCCATCGGTGTCCGCGCCGTCCGCGGGGAGGGCCAGGAGGAGCGCCTCGGCCTCGCCCGCCGACAGGACGGCGGGGACGGCGGTGAGCGCCAGGGTGCCACCCGAAAGCTCGGCGACCGTGAATCCGCAGCCCTCGAGGCCCGGGGCGAGCTCGAGCAGGCGCAGGCGCTCGGCGGGTGCGAGGTCGAGCAGGAGCGGCGTCAGCAGGTGCTGCAAGGGCACGCGCTCGGCGGCCAGCGCGCGGCGCAGGCGTTCGAACAAGATGCGCTCGTGCGCCACGTGCTGGTCGATCAGGTAGAGGCCGTCCGGCCCTTCGAGCAGGATCAGGGTCGCCTTGTACTGGCCGAGCAGCCGGAAGGGTCGCGCCTCGCCGCGCCGGCCGGACAGCGGCACGGCCGGACGGACTGGCGGCAGATAGCTTGGGGCGGCGAACCGGCCGCCCGGCGCGTTCCAGGGCGTGGCCACGCTCCAGGGCGGCGCCGGTCCCTCCGTGACCTCGATCGGCAGGTCCGCTCCGCGGGCGCCGGCCTCAGGGCCGGAAGCGAAGCGGCCATGCCCGCCCAGGCCTTGCCAGGCGAAGGGGACCGCGGGCTCCCCGGCGGGTGAGCGCAGCGGGGCCGCGACCTCGCCGCGCGCCCGCTCCAGGCCGGCGCGCAGCGCGGCCGCCAGCCGGGCGAGCAGACCGGGGTCGCGGAAGCGGACCTCGGCCTTCTGCGGGTGGACGTTGACGTCCACCTCTTCGGGCGGCAAGTCCAGGAAGAGGAAGAGGGCCGGTATGTCTTCGCTCTTCCACTCCTCGCGCACCGCGCGGTGGAAGGCGGCGAGCACCGCGCGGTCGCGCACCAGCCGCCGGTTGACGAACACGAACTGGCGGCGCGAGCGGGCGGTCTCGGGAGCGCCCACGAAACCGCCGATGCGCTCGCCGTCGCGCCCCGCCGCCTGGGGAATGGCGGCCAGCCGCGCCGCGAAATCGCGGCCGAAGATCTGGCCGATGCGCTCGCGGGCGCCACCAGCAGTCTGATCAGTGGTCTGCTCGGCAATCTGACTTGCTGCGCCGGATGCCGGCAGGGCGTCGAGGAGCGTCTTGTCCTCGTGGACGAGGCGGAAGCGCACGTCCGGGCGCGCCAGCGCGTAGCCCTGCACCACTTCGAGCGCGCGGCGCAGCTCGGTCTCCTGCGATTTCAGGAACTTGCGGCGCGCCGGGACGTTGAAGAACAGCGAGCGCACCTCAAGGGTGGTGCCGCGCGGGCGCGTGCACGGCTCGGCGGCCCGCACCCGGCCGCCCTCGATGAGCACGCGGCAGCCCTCGCCCGGCTGCTCGGCGGTGGTCAACTCGAGCCGCGCCACCGCGGCGATCGAGGACAGCGCCTCGCCGCGGAAGCCGAGCGTCGCCACGCGCTCGAGGTCCGCGAAACTGGCGATTTTGCTGGTGGCGTGGCGGTCGAAGGCGAGCAGCGCGTCATCCCTGCCCATGCCGCAGCCGTCGTCGCCGACCGCGATCCGGCCCCTGCCACCCGCCTCGAGCTGCACCTCGACCTGGCTGGCGCCGGCGTCGAGCGCGTTCTCGACCAGCTCCTTGACCACCGAGGCCGGCCGTTCGACCACCTCGCCGGCGGCGATCTGGCTCACCAGCGCGTCGGGAAGGAGACGGATGCGGACCATGCAATCCGCATTGTATTGCCCCCTCCCCCGAACCGGGGCCTGCAAGAGGTGGAGCGTGCACGCCCCGGATGGCCGTGCGGCAGTCCTTTGGCGCTCGTCGGTAGAGGATGGGTGGATGTGAATGGCGGCATCGCGCCAAAGAGGACTGCCGCACGGCCATCCGGGGCTGCTGGACCGTTGGCAGGAGGCGCGGTTCGCCCACCCACCCTAGGCCTTGGGTCGCGTGCTCTGGGATGCGGGTAACGAGTCGATCTCGGCGAGGGCCGCTTCCTACAGGGGAAGAAGGGAGTAAGGAGGCTCGCGGAGGGTGGCGGTGCGGCGAGCGATGATGAGGGTGTTGCCCCAGGCGTGGCGCCAGAGAGGGAAAGAGCGGAGAAGGCGGCGGAAGAGGGCGCGGGGGTGGGGGGAGCCGGGGTGGTGGGGGAGGGTGCGGTGGTCGAGGATTTCGAGACCGGCGGCGCGGAGGAAGCGGACGAGGAGGTGGGACTGGGTGACGTGGACGGCGTCGGCGTCGGGGACGTAGCGTTCGGTGAGAACGCGGGGGTGGGCGACCAGGTCGAAGCGGTGGCGGCCGTCCAGGGCGCTCAGGAGCTGGCGGCGGAGGCGGCGGAGGGAGACTTCGAGGCGGCGCGCGGGGGCAAGGCTGGGGGGCATCTCGTAGGGGAGGTCCCAGGCTGCGCCGACGAGGAGCAGGAGGCCGCCGGGGCGCAGGATGCGGGCGGCTTCGAGCAGGGTGCGCGCGGGGTCGTGGAAGTGCTCGAGGGCGTAGGTCGAGAGGACTGCGTCGACGCTGGCGGAAGCGACCGGCAGGGTCTCGCCGTCGCCGCGCACGCGCAGGCCGGGTCTCCCCCACTCGCGCGCCAGGGCCAGGGCCGAGGTTGAGACGTCGAACCCAACGTAGCGGCAACCTTCCGGCAGCCAGAGCGCGTTCTCGCACGAGCCGCACCCGAGGTCGAACACCCGCTGGCCGGCATGAAGGTGCCCGAGGAGCAGCCGGCGCTCGGGCGACGCCTCGGGATTGGCCGCCGCCGCCTGGGCATAGTAGTCGCGGCAGCCGTCCCAGAAAGCGTCGAGCCGGCGCTTGCTGTCTGCGGCTGGACCTTGCCCGCGGCTCATCAGAAGCCTATCGCCAAGGCTTGCGCGTCTCCGGTCGCGACCTCCTACTCGTGAGGCGCCTTCACGGTCCCCCGCGACACGCGACGAAAGCATGCCCCCACCCGCCCACCTCGCCCCACGTCAGCTCTTGACGGCGACGGGAGCGGCGACCGTGCCGCTGTCGGCCGGGTCTATTTCGGGCGCCGCGGCAGGCTGCGGCTGGACGAGGGCCGGGTGGGCGGCCTGCTCGCGCCGGCGGGCGAGGGTGGCCCGCGCCGCCGCCAGGCGCGCGATCGGCACGCGGTACGGAGAGCAGGACACGTAGTCGAGTCCCACCCGGTCGAAGAAGTCGACCGAGTCCGGGTCGCCGCCGTGCTCGCCGCAGACTCCCAGGTGCAGGTGGGGCCGCGCCGCGCGGCCGCGCTCGCAGGCCATGCGCACCAGCTGCCCGACGCCCTCCTCGTCGAGCCGTGCGAAGGGATCGAAGGGCAGCACGCCCGACTCCAGGTACTGCGGCAAGAAGCGGCCGATGTCGTCGCGCGAGTAGCCGTAGGTCATCTGGGTAAGGTCATTGGTGCCGAAGGAGAAGAAATCGCAATGCCGGCCGATGCGGTCGGCGATCAACGCCGCCCGCGGCACCTCGATCATGGTGCCGATCGCGACCGGCAGCTCGACCCCCTCCTCGCCGAACACCCGAGCGATAGTCTCGGCGATGCGGGCGCGCAGCCGGATGATCTCCTCCTCCGCCCCCACCAGCGGCACCATGATCTCGGCCACCACCTCGTCGCCGGCGCGCTGGCGCACGCAGGCGGCGCGGGCGATGGCCTCGACCTGCATCTCGTAGATCTCGGGCGCGGTCATGCCCAGGCGGCAGCCGCGGTGGCCGAGCATCGGATTGGCCTCGGCGAGGGCCGCCGCCCGCGCCGCGACCTTGGCCGGCTCGACCCCCATCTGTTGAGCCAGGCCGGCCAGCGCCTTCTCGCCGTGCGGCAGGAACTCGTGCAGCGGCGGATCGAGCAGCCGCACGGTCACCGGCAGGCCGGAGAGGGCGGCGAAGATCCCCTCGAAGTCCTTCTGCTGCATGGGCAGCAGGTGGGTGAGGGCCTCGGCGCGCTCGCCGGCGCTGTCGGCCAGGATCATCCGCCGCACCCAAGGGAGGCGGTCCTCCTCGAAAAACATGTGCTCGGTGCGGCACAGGCCGATCCCCTCGGCCCCCAGGGCGCGTGCCACCCTCGCGTCGTGCGGCGTGTCGGCATTGGCGCGGATGCGCAGCCGGCGCACCTCGTCGGACCAGCCGAGGATCTTGCGGAAGGTGACGACCGCCGGCGAGGTGCTCTCCAGCCCCTCGACCAAGGTGCGCAGCACCGCGGAGGGACTGGTCTTCAGGCTCCCGGCGATGACCTCCCCGGAGGTGCCGTCGATCGAGATGTCCTCGTCCTCCTTGATCACTCGATCTCCGGCCCGCACCACCCGCGCCTGCTCGTCGACCTCCAGCTCGCCCGCCCCCACCAGGCAGGGCTTGCCCAGCCCGCGCGCGACCACCGCCGCATGCGAGGTCATACCCCCCCGCGAGGTCAGGATGCCCACCGCCGCGTGCATGCCGACGATGTCCTCGGGCGAGGTCTCGGCGCGCACCAGCAGCACCGGCCCTGAGGCGGCGAGCTGCGCCGCGCGGTCGGCCGACAGCACCATGCGCCCGGAAGCCGCTCCCGGACCGGCCGGCAGGCCGTGGGCGAGCAGCCGCCCGGCGGCGATCGCCCGCGCCTTCTCCTCGGCGTCGAACTCGGGAGCGAGCATCTGCACCAGGTGCTGCGGCTCGACCCGGGCCAGCGCCTCGTGCGGCTGGATGAGCCCCTCCTCCACCATCTCCGCGGCGATCCGCACCGCGGCCGGGCCGGTGCGCTTGCCGCCGCGCGTCTGCAGCATGTACAGGCGGTCGTGCTGGATGGTGAATTCGACGTCCTGCATGTCGCGGTAGTGGCGCTCCAGCCGCTCGCACACCGCCATCAGCTCGCCCGCCGCCTGCGGGAAGTCCTCGGCCAGGCCGGAGGCGCCCGCCGCGCCCACGATGCCGTCTGAGATAGGGCGCGGCGTGCGGATGCCCGCCACCACGTCCTCCCCCTGGGCGTTGACCAGGTACTCTCCGTAGACGCGGCGCTCGCCGTTGGCCGGATTGCGGGTGAAGGCGACACCGGTTGCGCAGTCGGCTCCGCGGTTGCCGAACACCATGGCCTGCACGTTGACCGCGGTGCCCAGCCGATCGGAGATGCCGTGCAAGCGCCGGTACTCGCGCGCCCGGCGGTTGTTCCAGCTCGCGAAGACGGCGCCCACCGCCCCCCAGAGCTGCTCGCGGGGCTCCTGCGGGAAGGGACGTCCGTGCTCGGCGATGATGTTCTCGAAAGACTCGGCGACCGAGCGCAACGCCGCCGGCGGCAGCTCGTTGTCGCTGGCCGCGCCATGCTGCTTGCGCGCCTCCGTCAGCACCTCTTCGAAATGGTGGTGCGGGACCTCGAGCACCACGTCGCCGTACATTGAGAGCAGCCGGCGCCAGGCGTCGAGAACGAAGCGGGCGTCGATGCCGTGGGCGATCCACGCCTCGACGATGGCGCCCGAGAGCCCGAGGTTGAGGACCGTGTCCATCATCCCCGGCATCGAGCTCGCGGCCCCGGAGCGCACCGACACCAGCAGCGGGTTGGCGGCGTCGCCGAAGCGCTGCCCGGTGCGCTCCTCGAGCTGGCGCAGGTGGCGCTCGAACTCCTCTTCTAGCCCGGGGGGGTAAGCGCCGCCGTGCTCCTGGTACCAGGTGCAGACCTCGGTCGTCAGGGTGAAGCCCGGCGGCACCGGGATCCCCAGCCGGCTCATCTCCGCCAGCCCCGCCCCCTTGCCGCCCAGCAAGCTCTTCTGCTCTCCCCTCCCATCGGCCGAACCGCCGCCGAAGGCGTAGATGTACTTAGCTGCCATTGGGTCCTCCGAAAGCGGTCTGCGCGATGCGGCGCAGGGTCGTCCCGCGCGAATTCAGCCGGAGTCTATCTCAGGCGAGTCTGGGGTATCGGAGAGCGAGGAAGTGGGAATGCGAGGAAACGCCGCCATCGCCCGCGGCTTGTGGACGCGGCCCCTGGAGGAATGAGTAGGTTGCGGATCAGCCCAGTTCGCCGGGGACTCGGCCGGACGATCCCTGGAGCTTCGCGGCTTCCAGGTCTGAGGAGCCCCTCGCCAGCAGCTCTGTCAGCGCCTGCTGCAGCGCTTCAAGCTCTCGAGACCTTCTCCGAGTCTGGCTCTCGCGCCAGTACTCGACGATTTGTGACTGCTTACACTGTTGGCTGTTCCCTTCACACTTCTGGCTGCCTTGTTTGCACCCTGCAGTCGGCGCGCAGCCGTCATCGTTATAGGGTCCATCTTCGAACGAAACCGCCAGATCCTTGAAATTGAAGGACATCTCGCCTCCCTCTGAGCGAACCAGGCTCTTACCTTCATTTTAGCGTAACGCCAGTATTCATGTCCCTAACAGAACCGGGAATCTCTGTCAATCGGCGCATGAGATCGCCGAATGCAGGGGAACCCCGTAAGGGATCCCAGACCGGGTCGAGCCGCAGATCGGCGGCGCTGATCGAGGATTGATAGGTCATGGAAAGCAGCCGTGCCAGGCGTCCGACGGCCTGCTGGCGGCGACCCAGGATCGCATCGATCCTCGCCTGGACCTCGAGCATGCGAGGTCCGCTGAAGCTGTCGTGTCGGCCGTCGTGGACAACTCGCTCCGCGGTTGTAAGAGCTTCGCGCTGCCGCCCCAGCTGGGCGAGGGCGATCGCCAGACAGCCGCGTAAGAACAGAGTGTCGGGCGAGCGCGCCAACCAGTTCTCCAGCTCGGCACGGGTGGCCTCGGCGGTCGCGAGGGCTCCGCTGTGATCGCCGAGCCGTTCATGGGCAAGCACGACCTGGTTGGAGAGGCGGCATTGCTCCACTGGTGCGATCTCGCGCACACGGTCCGGCATGAGATGCGCGATCGCCTGGGCGAATTTTCGCTCGTACAGATCGAGCTGAAAGGCGACTGGGATCAGCTCCGGTCGGCCCCTGACAGGCGCTGCGTCGATGACAGCCCGAGCTTTTCTCGGATCGCCTGTCCAGGCCAGCCGATTGAGCGCCTTCTCTTCCCAGAAGTAGGGTTGGTCCGGCGCCAGAGAGATCGCCTGAGTGAAATAGCGGTCCGCTGCCGCGTAATTGCGCAGGGCCCGATGGGTCTCGCCTATAGACCAGACCAGCTCAACCTGCCGCGGGTCGAGCGTGAAGGACCGCTGAAGCAGCTCGATCGCTTCGGCCCACTCGCCCCGGCGACGGAGCACGAGCCCGAGCATCTGGAGTACCTCGGCATTGTTGGGGAAGCTCTCGCGGGCAGCGCTGAGCTGGCGGAAGGCCACATCGAAGTCCTCCAGACTGCGATAGGAAAAGTGCGCCTGGGCGAGGCGCGCGGCCAGCAGGTCGGGAGCGAGAGCTTCGGCGCGCACGAGAGCGTTGCGCGCCTTCTCGATCCGGTCCGGCGAGCGGTCCGTGTTGAACGCCAGGTAGGAATGGGTCTGCGAGAGCTCGGCCCAGGCGGCGGCGAACCCCGGGTCCAACTCGACGGCCCGCTCGAACATCGCTACCGCCGTACGAAGATCTTTCTCGGAGTAATAGGGTTGGCGCCGCAGCTCCAGGCCGCGCAGGTAAGCCTGGTAGGCTTCGAGATTGCTGGTCGGCGGAACCCTCATCGCGCGCCCCTGTTGCGGCATCAGAGTCATTCCGAGCCGGTCGATCACCCGCCGCGAGATCTCGGCCTGGACTTCGAAGATGTCCTTGGCATCGCGCTCGAACGCGTCGGCCCAGACATGAGCGTCGTCGGCCACGCGGATGAGCTGGGGCGTGATGCGCACGCGAGCCTGTCCCCCAGTCCCCTCGGCCCAGCGCACCGTGCCCTCCAGCACGTAGGCGACCCCGAGCTCGCGGCCGATCTCAGGCAGCGATTTGCGCACGCCCGCGTACTGCATGGCGCTGGTCCGCGAGATGACCTGGAGGGAAGGGAGCGAGGCGAGGTCCTTGGTGATCTCCTCGGTCATCCCCGCGGCGAAATAGGCATTCTCCGGCTTGCCCAGATTCTCGAAGGGAAGCACCACGATCCGGGCGCCGTCGGCCGCTCCTGGGACAGCCCCCTCTCCAGACCCCGCTCTCAGCCGGGTTCGCACAACCCAGAGGACGCCTGCCACCAACAAGACCGCAAGTGCCGCCCAGAGCCAGGCCCGCCTCGGGCGGCGGGCGGGGGCCGGAGGCGCGGGCTCGGAACGAGCTTGCGACGGCCGCCCGGGAGCCTCCGCGTCTCCGGCCGCCGCCTCCGGCTCCAGCACGACCGGCGCGACCAGACGGTATCCCCGCTTGGGGATCGTCTGGATGTACCGCGACTGGTGGGCATCGTCCCCGATTGCCTTGCGCAGGCTATGGACCGCCTGGGAGAGCGCGCCCTCTTCGACGAACGTGCCGCCCCAGACCGCATCGAGGAGCTCCTCCTTGGCTACTACCTTGCCGGGCCGCGCCGCCAGGTAGGCGAGCACGTCCATGACGCGGGGCTCGAGGCGCACCGACCCGTGGGCCGAGCTCAGGCTGCCCTCGGCTCGATCGACCAACCATTCGCCCACTCGGAACCGGACGGGTCCCGGTGGCGGCTTCGCTGCCTCTGTGGATTGGCTCATCGCACGCGGACGTGAAGCCTCCGGAGAGCCGCGGCACTGGGGAAGGGCGGCTCCTCTATTGTAAACCTCTCCCTAAGCCGATCCTGAGGATTTCTCAAGCCTTTCCAAAAGACGCGCACGGCCGGCGGGACCAGGCTTGGCTCGAAAGCGAGGCTGCGGTCAACACCACGCTCCCCCTCGCCAGGAGGTCTGAGATGGCGGCCAAGCCCATTGCGCAGTCTACGGTGCTGGATCGCGAGTCGAAGCTCCATCGTCCCAGCCCGGCGCCGCCCTCGCCACGGCCGCCGGCGCCCGACCCGGCCGGTTCCCTCGCCCGCACAGACGCGCGTCAACAGAAGGCCGGCGCCGCCGCGCGCGGGCGGGCGCTGCTCGAAAGCCACTTCGACCTCATCCAGGCGAGGCTCGCCCTCCTGGGCCGGCGCGGCGGCATGCTCGACCACCAGGCCGAGGAGCTCCGCTCCTGGGCGCTGTTCAAGCTGGTCGAGAACGACTACCGGATCCTCGCCGGCTGGCAGGGCCGCAGCTCTTTCTCCACCTACCTGACCGTCGTTCTGGTCAACCTGATGCGCGACTACCGCGTCCGCATCTGGGGCAAGTGGCGGCCGTCGGCCGCGGCCCGCCGCCAGGGCCGCGAAGCCGTGTTGCTCGAACGGCTCTGGCTGCGCGACGGGCTATCGCTCGACGAGGCTGTCGAGCGGCTGCGCGCCGAGCACGGGATCTCTCTCGCCCGCGAGCAACTGGAGCAGATCGCCGCCCGGCTCCCGCGCCGCACCGGGCACCGGACGGTCGGCGAGGCCGAGCTCGAGCGTATCCCGGTCAACGGAGAAGTGGAATCTCGCATCGAAAATCGCGAGCGCCACGCTACCGCGGCACGGCTCCGCGAGGTGCTGATCCCGCTCTTCCTTGCCTTGCCTGCCGAAGACCGCCTGTTGCTCCGGCTCCACTACCGCGACAACTTCACCGTGGCCGCGATTGCCTTACTCCTGCAGCGCCCGCAGCGCGTGCTCTACGCGCGGCGTGAGCGCTGCCTCAAGAGCCTCCGGCAGGCGCTCGAACGCGCCGGGATCGATCCGGTCCAGGCGCGAGACCTGATTGGCTGGTCATGGCTGGATCTCTCGCCGGGCCCTGACACCAACGACGGAGCCATCTGGGAATGAGGCCTGGCCTCACAGTCGTACGATCTGGGGGAGATGGTCGAAGTGCGGGTCACGAGCGCAAAGAACGACGTCGTGCTGCAGCACCAGCGCACCGATCCACATGTCGTTGGTCGGGATCGGCGTGCCCTGCCGTCGCAGCTGGCGAAAGACGACGGCGTAATGGTGGATGGTCTGCTCATCCGCGAACAGCACCCTTACCCCTGACTTCATCAGAAAACGACGCAACACGCGCTCATTCTCGGCGCCCTTGGTCCCGACCGCGAAGCCGGCCCGCAACTCGGCGAGAACGACGAACGGGAGCAAGACGGCCTCCGCGTGCTCGACGACCGCGATGACCTCTGCCGCGCCTCGGCACAGGTCTCTGTAGCGCTTGGTATCGAGGGCAAGCCTCATCGCCACAGACGATCGTCAATCCGATCCTGATCGGCGATCGCCTGGTCGAAATCGGGGTCCTCCTGCCAGGTCCCGGCGACATCGCCCAGATCGCGCTGCCTGGGCGGCCTCTCGCGCAGGCCCGCTCCCCGCACCAGCGCTTCGATGGCGACCGCGTTGAGGCTCTTTCCTTCCGCCTTCGCGCGCCGGCGCAGCTCTGAGTCCAGCAGGGGCGGGATATCTCTAAGCGTGTATTGCATGCACCTAGAGTAGGCGAAGCATGCACGTAGCGCAAGCACTCCCGGCCTTGGTCTTGGGGGTCTGTCCGTAGCCCCGAATCCGGTGGCACCCACGCACGCCCTCAGGCCGAGCGCCGCGACCTCACTCGCGGCTCAATGGCGGGCCAGAGGTCGCGGCGGGCGACCTTCAGGTCATAGCGGGCTTGCAGATTCATCCAGA
Source organism: Thermoanaerobaculia bacterium (assembly GCA_035544895.1). GTDB lineage: Bacteria > Acidobacteriota > Thermoanaerobaculia > Multivoradales > UBA5704 > JASLEW01. The sequence goes on along the minus strand of DASZZM010000009.1, from coordinate 172,880 downwards.
ACTGCGCGGAGACGCCGAAATAGCGCTCCAGGCGCAAGGCCGTGTCCGCGGTCAGCGAGCGCTTGCCGCGGATGATCTCGTTGATCCTCCCCGCGGGAACGTCGAGGTCGCGGGCGAGCTGGTTCTGGCTGATGTCGAGTGGCTCCATGAACTCTAACTTGAGGATCTCGCCAGGTGGGATGGGGTCCAGGTGCTGTTGCTCGGACATGGTAGGCCTTCCTTTGGAGGTCAGTGGCAGTCCACGATCTCGACGTTGAAGCTATCTCCCTCCCGCCACTCGAAGCAGAGCCGCCACTGATCGTTGATCCGAATGCTGTGTTGGCCTTCTCGGTCGCCCCGTAGGGTCTCCAGCCGGTTGCCTGGGATAAGGCCAAGATCCGCGAGGCTCGTCGCCGCGTTCAGGGCTTCCAGCTTCCGGCGAGCAGATCTCTCGATGGCCCTAAAACGGCGTACGAACTTGTCCTCGAAGAGCCTCTGCGTGTCTCTGCGCCGGAAGCTCCTGATCACCCACCTAGGCTATTACGCGATGCATGTCACGTCAAGCAGGATACACCCTGAGGCCCGCCCTCCCTGCCTGGCGTCAAGGCGTCCCGCCCCCTGCCGCGGGTCCGCCGGCGCTCCTTGGGGTCGGTCTCGATGGCGCGGGCTGGCTGCCGGCCCTCCGTCCGGCGGGGGGCCTCCGGGGGGCAGGACAGAGCCCACCGCAGAGCGCCATGGCCTCGACGCAGTACTCCTTCGGCAAGCTGACGCGCTGGTCCTTCTCCCTGGGCGTCAGCGGCATGTTCGCCTCGGCCTTCGGCGCGCGGGCAAAAGTGACCAGCAGCAACAACATGAATATGTTCGTCCCCGACCCACCCTCGCCGGCCTTGACTTTCGTGACCGCGGACTTCCATCCCAAGCTGTACGACGAAACCACGTTCTCTCCGACCAGGGCCGAGCGCTGGCGCGTCATGATAGGGGCCGCGATCACCCCCAATGCGGGGATCGTTCTGGGCGGCGGCTACGAGCTCATCCGGGGCCTCTCGTTCGAAGGCGGCGGCGCCCTCCTGCTCGGCAACGTGCTGCCACCGGGCGCAAAATTCTCCGACCCCGCCACTGGCAAAGCGTTGCACACGAGAATCGGTTTCTTCGGCAAGCTCTTCGTCGGCCTGGGCTACAGCTTCCAGTAGCGGTCTGGCCGATCGGCGCCGGCGATCAGGCCCCGCTGCCCTTCGCCCTGAGCTCCGCGCGATCGACCACCACTTCGGTCAGCCGCGCGGTCCGCGACAGGGTGGCTTGGATGGCTTGCAGCAGCGCGAGACGATTGTGCCTCAGGGCGAGGTCGGGATCCATGACCAGGACTTCGACGAAGAAGCGGTCGAGGACCGGGGCGAGGTCGGCGATGCGGCGCAGGCAGCGCTCGTAGTCGGCGGTGCCGGCGGCGTCTTCGACTTCCGTGCGCAGGGGGGCGAAGGCGCGGGCGAGGTCTTGCTCGGCCGCAGCGACGAGGCGGGTCTCGTCGAGCGCGTAAGGAGGGACGTCCTTCAGGATATTGGCGATGCGCTTGGCCGCGAGGACGACCGAGAGGAAGCCGGGCTCGCCGCGGACGCGGTGCAGGGCGTCGACGCGGGCGCGCAGGTCCGGCAGGTTGGCGGAGCCGGCGGCCAGGGCGGCCTCGATCTCGTCGTAGGCGTAGCCGGCCAGGGCCAGCAGGTAGCGCACGCGGTCGTCGATGAAGGGGCGCAGGCTGGCCTGGATCTCCGCCGCACCGCGGGCGAGACGGTTGCCGTAGAGAGCCGCGGCGGCGGCGGCCGCGCGGTCGAGGTCGAGCGCCAGGCCGCCCTCGAGAGCGATGCGCACCGCGCCCTGGGCGGCGCGGCGCAGGCCGAAGGGATCGCGGCTGCCCGTGGGGATCAAGCCGAGCCCGAAGAAACCGACCAGGGTGTCGATGCGGTCGGCCAGGCTGGCCACTCGGCCGGCGCGGCCGCGCGGGATGGCGTCGTCGGTCGAAGCCGGCAGGTACTGGTCGTAGATCGCCTGCCAGATCTCCTGCGGATGGCCCTCCTCGCGGGCGTAGAGGCCGCCCATGACGCCCTGCAACGAGGTGAATTCCTTGACCATCTCGGTCGCCAGGTCGGCCTTGAGCAGCCGCGCCGCCGCGACCGCCCGCGCCACCTCGGCCTCCCAGCCGAGCTCGGCGCACAGGGTGGCCGCCAGCGCGGCGAGGCGCTCGGTTTTCTCGGCATAGCTGCCCAGCCGCTCATGGAAAGCCAGGCGCCCCAGCTCGGCGGCGCGCCGCTCGAGGCCCGCCTTGCGGTCCTCGCCGTAGAAGAAGCGCGCGTCGGCCAGGCGCGCCGCCACCACCCATTCGTTGCCCGACCGGGCGCGGCCGGCCGGATCGTCGGGCCGGTCCATGACGGTGAGGAAATGCGGCAGCAGGGCGCCGTCCGGAGCGGCCACGGTCAGCGCGCTCTGGTGGTCGCGCAGGCTGGTCGCCAGGACCTCGGTTGGCAGGTCCAGGAACTCGCGGTCGAAGCTCCCCGCGACGACGCCCGGGATCTCGCACAAGGCGGTCAGCTTGTCGAGCAGCGGCTCGTCCTCGACCAGCACCCCGCCGAGCTCCTCGGCGCGCGCCTGCATGGCGCCGTGCAGGGCCTGCCGGCGCGCCTTGGGGTCGATCTCGATGGCACGGGCGGCGAGCTTGCGGCGATAGTCGGCGGCGCCGCGCACGCGAAACGGCTTGGGCGAGAGGACCGGGTGCCCCGCGCTCTCGCGGTCGGCGGCGACGCCATGGAGGGTGAAGGCCGCCACCTCGCCGTCGAGCAGCGAGACGATGCCATGCACGGGCCGCACCCAGGGGCCTTCGCCGCCGCCCCAGCGCATGGTCTTGGGCCAGGAGAGAGCGGCGAGCACCCGCGGCACCACCTCGGACAGCACCTCGGCCACCGGCCGGCCGGCGGTGCGTTTGCTGGCCGCCAGGTACTCCCCCTTGTCGGTGGCGACACGGGCGAGCTGCTCGGGCGCGACGCCGCAGCGCCTGGCGAAACCCTCGAGCGCCGGAGTCGGCGCCCCGGAGGCGGTGAAGGCGGCGCGCACCGGCGGGCCCAGGACCCGCTCTTCGCGGTCCGGCTCGCGCTCGGGCAGCCCGCGCAGGCGCACCACCAGGCGGCGCGGAGTGTAGCCGGTCTCCACCTCGCGCGGGCCGATGCCGCGCGCCATCAGCTCCTCGAAGACGCGCGTGGCCAGCTCGCGCACTCCCGGCTCCAGCATCCGCGCCGGGATCTCTTCGCTGCGCACTTCGAGCAGGTACTCACCGCCGCGAGGCATGCGGCACCTCAATGGCAGGGGGGGCGGGGGCGCCCGGGGACGGGCCGGCGCCGAGCAGCGGAAATCCCAGGCGCTCGCGGCTGGCGAGATAAGCCTTGGCGCAGGCCACCGCGAGATCGCGCACCCGTTTCATCAAGCCGACGCGCTCGGTCGCCGAGACCGCGCCACGGGCGTCGAGGATGTTGAACACGTGCGAGCACTTGAGGGTGCATTCGTAGGCCGGCAGGACCAGGCCCGCGGCAAGGCAGCGCCCAGCCTCGCGCTCATGGCCCTCGAACTGTTGTTGCAGGAACGCCACGTCGGCAAGCTCGAAGTAGTAGCGCGAGAGCTCGACCTCCTCCTGCCGCCGCACCTGCCCGTAGGAGAGGCCTTCGACCCACTCGATCTCGTAGATGCTGCGCGACAGGCCGAGGAACATGGTCAGGCGCTCGAGGCCGTAGGTGAGCTCGGCGCTGATCGGCTTGAGCTCGAGCCCTCCGGCCTGCTGGAAGTAGGTGAACTGAGTGATCTCCATGCCGTCGAGCATCACCTGCCAGCCGACGCCCCAGGCGCCGAGGGTCGGAGCCTCCCAGTTGTCTTCTTCGAAGCGCAGGTCGTGCAGGGCGAGATCGAGCCCGATTGCCTCCAGGCTGCGGATGAAGAGGCGCTGCACGTCGGCCGGCGAGGGCTTGAGGATGACCTGGAACTGGTGGTGCTTGCCCAGGCGGAAGGGATTGTCGCCATAGCGGCCGTCGGCCGGCCGGCGCGAGGGCTGCACGTAGGCCACGCGCCAGGGCTCCGGCCCGAGCACGCGGAGGAAGGTGTCCGGATGCATGGTGCCGGCGCCGACCTCGAGATCGAGCGGCTGCTGCAGGACGCACCCCTGGCGCGCCCAGAATTCCGACAACCGCAAGACCAGCTCCTGAAATGTCTGCATGCGATTCAAGCCTCCACGGGGACGCCCCCCTCGCGGCAGGAGTCTCATTCTAGGGATCAATGCGGAGTGCCCCCGCGGGTCCGCGCGCGTCCGCCGACGACCTTACAACGCCGCGCGCGTCCGCTGAATGACGTCGTAGCTGCGCAGCTCGCGCTGGAGGAAGTGCCGCCGCACTCGCGCGCAGACGTCTTCGACCTGGCGCAGCGCCGGTACGGAGGGAGCCGAGCGGGCCGCCTGCGGCAGGCTCAGGCGTCCGATGCGGCACAGGAAGTCGAGCGCCTCCGCGCCCACCGGCAGGCCGCCGTGACCGCCGCAATCGCGGCACAGCAGGGTCTCTCCCCTCCCCGGCAGCAGCGCGCCGCCGGCGAGCGGCTCGCCGCACTCCGGGCAGGCATGCGGCGCCGGAAAGATGCCCGCGAGCCGCAACACCCAGGCCTCGAAATACCGCGCCGCGAGGTCGCGGTCCACTCCTTCCAACAGCCCTTCCAGCGTCGAATCGAGCAGCCGGAAGAGATGATCGGAGCCCTCGTTCTCCTGCGCGAACTCGAGCACGTGATCGGCCAGGTAGCTACCGAGCAGGATGCCTTCGAGGTCGGCTTGCAGGCGGTGGGCTGGCCGCAGCAGGTCGACGGCCGAGATGCGCGCCAGCTCGCGCCCTTCCTTTTCGAACCAGGTCACCTGCGCGCGGGCGAGGGGCTGAAGCTGACCGGCAAAGCGGCTGTGCCGCGTCCGCGCGCCGCGTGCGACGCCTTTCTTCTTGCCCTGCTCCCGGGTCAGGAAAGTGACGATCCGGTCGCGGTCGTGCAGATCGAAAACATCCAGCAGCAGCGCCTCGGCGGTGAAGAGACGCACGATCAGGCGGCGCGAGCGGAGCGTACGGCAGGGCCCATCCGGCTTTTATCGTAACACACGGCGGCTCTCGGATAGACTGGCGCGCGCGCCATATGACAGCGATCGAGCAACCCGTCCCGACCCAGCCGACCCCGCTCGACGACCCCAACCGCGACCTCGGCTTCGGCAGCGTGGTGGCGCGCGAGAGCCGCCGCCGGCTGCTCAACCGCGACGGCAGCTTCAACGTCCGGCGCGACGGCCTGGATTTCCTCGCCTCGCTCAGCCTTTACCACAAGCTGCTGACCATCTCCTGGCCGCACTTCCTCGCGCTGGTCGGGCTGCTCTACCTGGCATTCAATACGCTGTTCGCGTTCGGGTTCCTGGCCTGCGGCCCCGGCGCCATCATGGGGCCCCCTGCTTCCTCCATGGGCGGCAACGAATTCCTGCGCGCTTTCTTCTTCAGCGTGCAGACTTTCGCCACCATCGGCTACGGGCATCTGAGCCCGGCCGGACTGGCCGCCAACCTGCTGGTCACCGCCGAGTCGCTGTTCGGCCTGCTCGGCTTCGCGCTCGCCACCGGCCTGCTGTTCGCCCGCTTCTCCCGCCCCACCGCCAAGATCGTGTTCAGCAAGAACGCGATCATCGCGCCCTACCAGGGCCGGACCGCGTTCGAGTTCCGCATGGTCAACGCGCGCAGCAGCCAGCTCGTCGAGATCGAGACCACTGTGACGTTCAGCTGGTTCCGCGACGGCGCCAAGCGCTACCGCGACTTCCAACCGCTCAAGCTGGAGCGTCCGAAAGTGCACTTCTTTCCGCTGTCGCTGACGGTCGTGCATGCGATCGACGAGTCGAGCCCGCTCTTCGGCATGACGCGCGAGACGCTCCTCGCCTCCGAGGGCGAGTTCCTCATCCTGGTGACGGGCTTCGACGAGACGTTCTCCCAGATGGTGCACGCCCGCTCGTCCTACAGGGCCGAGGAGGTCGTCTGGGGGGTGAAGTTCGCCAACCTGTTCAATCCGATCAGCGAGAGCGGCATCGTCAGCATCGACGTCGGCCGCCTGGATGCCACGGAGCCCGTCCAGCCCGCGCTGCCCGCCGCCCCCTAGAAAGAAATTCGCTAGTGCGCGAGAGGGCGGGGGCGTCCCCTTCCCCCCCGGAGGGGAGGGAAGGGGATCGAGGGGTTGCGGGGGGCGATCCAGTAGATCTGAGTCCACCATCCCCTGTTAGCGAGCGCTGTTTCATACCTCGGGGCCGCCCACCGGCGGCGCCAACTAAGAAGATCGCGGCGCTAGCCCGGCAAACCCTCTGTAAACCCGCCGATTACGTCTATTGCCTCTGCGAGGTTCTGCTGCGCGGTGCGGCCGGAGCTCTTGCGCGGCACGAGCGAGTGGTCGCCGTCCTCGATCCAGGCGATGCGGATGCGTGGCGACAGCGCGTAGTCTTCCACCTCGGCGGGCTGGCCGAAGGGATCGCGGGTGCCTTGGACGATGAGGGTGGGCGTCGCCAGCTCGCGCAGATGGGCGGTGCGCAGGCGCTGCGGGCTGCCGGGAGGATGGAAGGGATATCCCAGGCAGACCAGGCCGCGTGCCCCGGCCTCGTCGGCGACCATGCTGGCCATGCGCCCGCCCATCGACTTGCCGCCGATGACCAGGCGGCGGCCGCCGCCCAGGGCGTCGATCACCGCCAGCCATTCGCCGCGCAGCCGCGGCTCGCGGTCGGGCGCACGGCGGGCGCCGCCATGGCGCCGCTGCCGCATGTAGGCGAACTCGAAGCGCACCACCTGGATGCCGCGCGCGGCGAGCCCGCCGGCCACAGCGTCGAGGAACGGCGAATCCATCGGCCCGCCGGCCCCGTGCGCGAGAACGAAGGTGTCGCTCGCGTCGTCCGGCCCGTCGCGCAGCAGCGCGACTTCCGGCCCATCGCGCAGGAAAGCGATCTCAGGCTCGCTCACCGCCGCATCCTCTCGACCGGCTCCTTCAGGGGCAGGTCACGAAGGCGCCGATGTCCTGAATGGGCTGGAAGGGGGTTGCCTGGGGGTTGTGGTAGCGCTGCACCGCCCCGCTCACCGTGTCGGTGACCGTGATCGTCGTGTCCACGTCGGTCAGCCCTCCCGCGAACACCCAGTGATGATGGTTGACGCCGCAACCGTCGAGCACCTTGACGACGAGCTCGACGTTCGCGTCGGCGAAGAACCAGAAGGCGCCGGTGTCGGCGGTCAGGGGCCGTGCGTGTCCAGCACCGGAAGCTCCGTCGCGCGTCGTCCAGGTCACCTCCACCGCGAAGCGCGAGCCGCCAAGGCACAAGCGCGCCTCGCCCGCCAGGCAGGGGCCGCTCGGCGGCGTGGCAGGCTGCCAGCCGAGCTGGACGACCTCGAAGTCGCCAGCCCGCAAGCTCGCGAAGGCGGGGTTGAGCACGTCGTTGTTCCAGCGCGTATCGTAGGTGCCTTGCACGTACAGGTCGCTGCCATTGTCTGCGACGATCAGCCCGTAGGTCTTCATCGCCTGGAAGATCCGCCGGATCTCCGGCGGGTAGCCCGAGATGTCCTTGCCGGCCTGGAGGCGCAGGCGCGTGCCCATCGGCGGCGCCGCCGAGCTCGCGCCGGCGCTGTGCGAGGCGGGGAAGACGTAGCCATTGGTGTCGCGCACGGTGCAGCGGAAGGCATGGCGGATCGGTGCGGATGCGAAAACCTCGTCATAGCGCACCAACCCGGGCAGGATGGCGAGTCCCGCGGCATCGGCGCTGGTCCACCCGGCCGGCCGGCGGGCATTCGAGTCGAGGGGGAAGACCGCGCCCGAGCCGGCCTCCCAGCGGCCGGCGGCGGCGTTCCAATGGGTGTGATAGAGCTCGAAAAGGATGCGGTTGTCGCGGTCGACCACGAGCATGTGGCGGTCGCCGCCCGCGCCCGAGCCGGCAGGATATCCTCCTTCGATCCATCTGGGCTGCGACTTCGCCTCGGCCGGCAGCGGATATCCGGGCGGGCGGCCCGGCGCGCCGGCATCGCTCTCGTCTCCAAATTCGACGAAGGTGACGGGCACGAGCGGCTGCGCTCCGGGCACGACCACGTAGACCATGCCGTAGATCTCCGGCGCCGGGTCGGCGTCGCCGCCGAAGTCGGGGTGCAGCCTCGTGCCAGCTCCGATCCAGTCGATGAAGGACGCGCTCCGGGGATCGACCGGCGCCGCGTCGACCGCGACGTTCCACCAGTTGTCGGCGGGGAAAAGGGGCAGCGGGCCCGGCAGGGCCGCCCCGGGCTGGCCGGGCAGCCGGGCGGCGACCAGGCCCAGCAGAGCGAGCAGGCGGAGGGGACGTCGGAAGCCCTGCATGCGGTTCCAGTGTAGCCCATCCCCGGCACCGGGGCAGGCGGCCCGAACCGTCGTGCGCGCTGCCTTCCCCTCGGGACTGATAAAATTGCCGGAAGCAGAAGTCCAGGCCAACCTCGGGAGCCCGGTTATCGCCAAGCCACGCCTTGCCGCAGATGCCACCGTCCAGCGGACCCTCACCCGGCTGGTGCAACGGCTGCGCCAGGCCGGGGGGACCAACCTCCTCGGCGTCGCGGTGTACGGCAGCCTGGCCAAAGGCCGCTACGCTCCCGGCGCCTCCGACCTCAACGTCCTCATCGTGGTCGACCAGGCCCGGCTGCCGGACCTGGCGCCGCTCGCTCCCGCCCTCACCGCGGCGGTGCGCCAGTCGCAAATCGCCGCCTTCGTGGCGACCCCGGCCGAGCTGCGCGACGCGGCACGGCTCTTCCCAGTCATGATCCTCGACATCCAGCTCCATCATCACCTGCTCTACGGCGACGTACACCTGGCTGGCCTGCGGATCGATCCCGCTGGGCTGAGCCACTGGGCGCTGCAAGAGCTCAAGGGCCTGGAGATGCGCCTGCGCCGGCGCATTCTCGAGCACGGCGCCGACCCCGACGTGCTGTGGGCCGCCCTGCTGCAGGGCCTGCCCAAGCTCGCGGCCGCGTCGGAGATGATCTTGCGCGCCCGCGGCATCGCGGTGCCGAGCGAGCGCGCCGAGCTCTTCCGCCTCGCCGGTCCCGAGCTGGGCGCCGACCCCGCGCCGCTCGCGCGCCTGGCCGAGCTGCGGCGGAACGACAGCCGGCCCACCGACGACGCCGTCCGCGAGCGCATGACCGAGCTGCTCGACGTCCTGGCCGGCTTCGTCCGCAAGCTCGACAGGATCTAGCTACGCCCGGACACGCCGCGGCTCGGTCAGCCTGCTCTGGGCGATAAACCCGACCACGACCAGAACGACGAGGAGGAGCAGGCGGGTCTGACCATGGAGTCCCGCGGCGTCGAGGATCAGGCCGGCGCCGGCCAGCGAGGAAAAGAAGATGAGGGCGAGATCGAACAGCCACAGGGCGAGGAGGGCGGCGACGATGGCGCCGAGCAGCAGGATGAGTCCCTGCCCCGGGCGCAGATGAGCGAGGTCGAAGCCCAGCAGGCCGGCCAGCGTATGGCCGCCGACCACGAAACCAGCCAAGGCGACCGCCAGCTTCTGGGCGAAGATGGCGAGCAGGATGCCGATGCAGCCGCCGGCCAGGGCCAGAAGCAAGCGCAGCAGATACGGCTCGAGATGGAAGTAGCGCAGCACCAGCGACGACATCACCAGGAAGCCGGCCACGCCAACGAAGAGCCAGAACAGCCGCCGGCCGAGCAGCAGCAGCAAGCCGCCGACCAGGAAGGCGAGCAGCGGAGCGTAGGGTCCGGACTCGAAGTGAGGCATCGTTCTCCCCTCCTTCCCTGCCTGCCCAAGTCTATCGCCACGGTGGCCCTCCTGGCCGCTTTCGCCCTGGCGGTCTAGACTGGGAGGGTGGATCCCGAGGAGGCAGCCGCCGCACGGGACGGCGCCGCCCAGGCGGCTTCCGCCCGGGCTTCGTCCGCCGCCGCCGACTTCTGGCTGGGTGAGCGCCGGGTGCGTCCTTCGCTCAATCTCGTCGAGGGCCCGGACGGCGTCGTCCAGGTCGAACCGAAGGTCATGGAGGTGCTGCTCAGCCTGGCCGGGCATGGCGGCCGGGTGGTGTCGAAAGAAGAGCTGGTGCGCGAGGTCTGGGGCGGCAGATTCGTCAGCGACGACGTAGTCTGGCGCAGCGTGCGCGAGCTGCGCCGCGCCCTCGGCGACGACGCCCGCAACTCCGTCTTCATCCAGACCATCGCCAAGCGCGGTTACCGCCTGGTGGCGCCGGTGGGGGCGGAGCGGGCGAGCGCGGCCGCGGCAAGCCCGGCGGGCTCCGCCGGGTCGCCGGCCAGCGCCAACGATGCCCACGACGCCAACGTCGTCCACGATGCCAACGATGCCAACAGTGCCAACGCCGCCCACGATGCCAGCAGACGTCGCGCCTCCCGCCGGGCCCGGGCCGCCCTCGGCGTCGTCGTGGCCCTGATCGGCGCGCTGGCCGCCGCCCGCCTCGTGCTCGGGCCGGCAGGGCCGCGCGGCGGGCGGCCCGGCTCCGGCGCGGTGCGCGTGCGGCTGGCCGTGCTGCCCTTCGCCAACCTGAGCGGCGACAAGGCCCAGGATTTCTTCAGCGACGGCCTGACCGAGGAGCTGATCTCGCGGTTGGGCAGCCTGAAACCGGCCGAGCTCGGGGTGATCGGCCGCACCTCGGTGATGGCGTTCAAAGGCCGCGGCGGCGATGCGCGCGAGATCGGCCGCAGTCTGGGAGTCGACTACCTGCTCGAAGGCGGGGTGCGCCGCGAGGGGGAGCGCGTGCGGATCACTGCCCAGCTGGTCTCCGCCGCCGATCGGACCACGCTGTGGAGCGAGCGCATGGACCTCAACCTCTGGGGGACGATCCACCTGCAGAGCGCGGTCGCCGAGCGCGTGGCGAGCGCGCTGGCCGTGCGCCTGCTGCCCGGCGAGCGGGAGCGGCTGCAGCGCGCCGCGGCGGCCAACCCGCGGGCGCACGACGCCTACCTGCGCGGGCGATACCTGCTCAACCAGGGAACGCCCGAGGGTCTCCGCGGCAGCGTCGCCGCCTTCGACCAGGCGGTGGCGCTCGATCCCGGCGCGGCGCCGGCGTTGGCGGGCCTCGCCGACTCCCTCAACCTCTTCGCGCTGTTCGGCCTCTCGCCGCCGCGCGAGGCCTATCCCAGGGCCGAGCGCGCCGCGCTGCGCGCCCTCGAGCTCGACCCCGCGCTGGCCGAGGCCCACACCGTGCTCGGCACCATCCTCTTCCGCTACCGCTGGCGGTGGGGGGAGGCCGAAGAGGAGCTGCGCAGCGCCCTGGCGCTCAATCCCAGCTCCGCCGCCGCGCACCACGACTACGCCTGGCTCCTGGTCTCGCTGGGCAGGTTCGATCAGGCGCTCGCCGAGATCGGCGAGGCCAAGGCCCTCGAGCCCCTGTCGATGCGCGCCGCCGCCGACGTCGGCTGGGTCGAGTACCGAGCGCGGCGCTATCCGGAGGCGATCGCCGAGATGCGCGGGATCATCGAACGCGCGCCGGATCTTGCCTCGGCCCGTGAGTGCCTGGTGCGGGCCCTGGCGCACGCCGGGCGGCTGGAGGAGGCGCGCGCCGCGGCGCGCGCTGCCCTGCCGTTCCAGGGAGCGACCGCCCGCGAGGTCGCGGCGCTGACCGCCGGGGACGCCGCCACCGCCCGCCGCCGGGTCGCCGCCTGGCGCTTCGAGCGCCTGCTCGGAAAGGCGCCGGAGCGCTTCGCCTCGCCCTACAACCTGGCCGCGCTGAGCCTCGAAACGGGCCGCCGCGAGGCCGCCTTCGCCTGGCTGGAACGGGCCTTCGACCAGCGCGACGCGTCCCTGGTCACGCTCGCGGTCGATCCCGAGTTCGATCCGCTGCGCGCCGACCCGCGGCTGCGCCGCTTGCTCGGCCGCATCGGCCTGCCCGTCCTGCCGTCCCCGTAGCCCGGTCGATCAGGTCCCTCCGTGACCCAGCACCCTGGCGATCGCGGTGATGGTATTCCAGTTGCGCGTGGTGGCCGGGACCCCGAAGAGCCGGTCGAACGTGCCGAGGTAGCTGATGACCTTCATGTGGCGCCGGTACACGCCGAAGACGAACCGGTTGTCCCTCGCGAGAATCTTCAGCAGCCACTCGCCGCTGGAAGGAAAGCTCATGGGCGTCGACGGCGCCGAGCGGGGGCGTTGGGACAGGACGCTCATGAAGCGGACGATGTCGGGTCGCACGGGCTGGTCCGCGAAATGATTCTGAGACATCAGCCTGACAATCTCGCGGCCCTGGCAGATCATGATCTCGGTATCAAAGGGAAGCCTGCGAGCCAATTCGGCGCGGAGTTGCGCCCGGGTGACCGGCCCCCGGATCACGAAGGTGCCCGCCGCGCCGATGTTGACGGCATCGAAGTGCTTCAGCTCTTCGGCGAGCGTGGTCGGTCGGAAGGTCCGGTGACCGCCGACGTTGACCCCTCTCAGAAGAACCACGAGTGCCATATCTCGGCCGAATCCGCAGGCTCGAAGCATAACGGATCGTCGCCATAGGGCCGTCGCGAGGCCAGGTTGGGCGAGGAACTAGACCCCGCCCTTGCGCCGCAGCAGCTCGGCGACGGCGGACTGCTTGGCCTGGAGGGCCTGGGCGAGAGGGGTCTCGTCCTTGCCGCTGGTCTTGTGGCGGGCATTGACGTCGGCGCCGCGGGCGAGGAGGAGATCGGCCAGCTCGACCGCGCCGCCGCGCGCCGCCCAATGCAAGGCGGTGTACCCGCGTTTGTGGGCGTTGACGTCGGCGCCGCGGTCGAGAAGCAGGCTGACGATCTCCAGGTGGTCGCCGCCGGCCGGGCGGCCGCCGGCGCCGATGGCGGGAAACCACATCAGCGGCATGTTGTGGGCGCCCGCCTCCCAGACGCGGAGAGGGTCCTCGTCGAGCAGCCGGCGGACGTGCGCGCCGAGCCCCATCATGGCGGCGGTGCAGATCGACAGCGGCGCGCCGCGGTCGAGTTGCAGGCGCACGCCGTCCTTGAAGCCGGTGTGGGCGCCGGCCTCGACCGCGAGCTCGTTCCAGGGCGCGTTGGCGAGGAGCAGGCTGGGGTAGAGCGCCAGCAGCTCGCGTACGCGCGCCAGGTTGCCATGGGAGACGACCACGTACTCGTTGATGACGGGCTGCGCCAAGAGCGGCTGCGGTTGCGGCGTGAAGGCCGCTCCGCCCGCGGTATAGGCGAAGCGCGAGGTCCGATGGCTGCGCGGCAGCCGGCGCTCGCCGCGCAGCAAGTCGGCCGCCTGCGCCCGCCGGTGGCGCACGGCCAGGTCGAGAGGCGTCGCGCCATCGGGGGCGCGCGCCGTCACGTCCGCCCCGTCGAGGACGAGCAGCCGGATCATCTCGCCGCTGCCCGCGACCGCCGCCGCGTGCAACGGCGTCAATCCGTCGCCCTGCGGAACCCGGGGGTCGGCGGCATTGCCCAGCATCATGTCGGCCATCTCCTCGGCGACCGCGAGGTCCGGGTACTCGACGGCCAGGCGCAGGGGCGTCAGACCGGGCGGCTCGGCGCCGGCAACATTGAAGTCGGCCCCGGCCACGACCATGCTGCCGAGCAGGCCGGCCCGGCCGAGCCGAGCCGCGGCGTGCACCGCGGTGCCGCCCGACGGGTGCGGCTCGTTGACCAGGCCGGGAAACTTGCGCAGCAGCTCGCCGACCCGCTCGCCGTCGCCGCAGAGGGCGGCCTCGACGAGGTCGAGGCCGGTCAGATCGCGGCGCAGGCGCTCCGCCACCTCGCGATGGCCCGCCAGCCAGGCCAGCACCAGCATCGAGCGCCCGCGCGCGTCGCGGCTCCAGGCCAGCGCCGGATCGTCCCGCAGCATGGACTCGACCGCCGGCAGATCGCCTTTCTCGACCGCCCGCCGGAAGCGCCGCGAGTCCGCGGTCAACGGCAGCGACGCGCTCATCTCATCGCCGCGGCGCGGGGCATCTTCCGTTTGCGTGCGGTCGCCCGCCCCTGGTCCACCCCCTGCCGCGGCAGCCGTTCCGCCCGCCAGTCCCGCGGCCCCCAGCCCGGCAGCGGCGGACATCCACTTGAGGAACTCGGCTCGCGTCAGCGACATGGCGTGGTCCTTTCTAGTTGGAGCCGGTGGTCGGCGCCGGGGCATGAGACAGCGCTGCGGGGCGCGGCGGCAGTTCCACCTTACCTGGAGTCGCCGCGCTTCGGGCCGAAGCCCGGCCGAGGTTCGCCCGAGGCGTGGCGGAGATCCGCGGCGAGGCGTAAGATGGGCCGCCTGGCCGAGTCGGGGCTCTCCTGCCGGCCAGATCGCAGCGATGACCCGATCCCAGCCACTGCCGCACCGCGCCCCGAGCGAACGCCGGTCCGCCATCCGAGCCGTCCTAATCGTGGCCGCCTCCACGCTCGCGACGATGGGCTCGGGGGCTGCCGCCCGGGCCGCCGCCCAGGCCGTTGCCGGGCAGCAGGCCGCCCCGCCGCCGCGAGTTCTCGAGGTCGTCGTGCTGCCGAAGAGTCAGCCGGCGGCAACTGCCGCGCGCCGTCGCGGCCGGTCCAACGGCCTGGAGGTCTTGCTCCCCGCCTGCGCCGCCGCCCTCCTGGTCCTCCTGGGGCTGCGCGCCCGCGCCTGGCTCGCGCGACGGCGGCGCTGTGCGCGCTGCGGCGCGCGGATGACCCTGCTCGAACGCGCGGCGGCGTTTACTCACCTCGACCTCGGGGAGAGGACCGAGCAGCTGGTGGGAGACGTCCATTACGACGTCTGGGAGTGTCCGGCCTGCGCCAGGGTCGAGAAACGAGGCACGCCGCGGCGGCACACCCTTCCCGCCCGCGCCCTGGCGGTGCCGCCGATCGGCTCGGCGTCCTACCGGCGGCGGCATGCCGGCGGCCTGTCGCTGTTTGCGGGCGCCGGCGACTCCGGCACGCCGTCCCCAGCCGAGGCAGCCGAGCCGCCGCCTTCCGTCCCTTCCGGCCCGGAGCCTGGCGCCACCGCCTGAGATCGGCCGGCCCGGCGGCGGCTCGAGCCTCGGCCGCCCCCACGGCTGCTGGTTCTCTCTACGGGACCGCGAGCGCGGGCGATATTGAGGAGCAGGAGGAGCGGCTAAGCCTCAGGTGGCGCTATCGCGGTCGTAGGGGACGATGTTCTCCCATTCGGAGGCGTCGGAGCGGGCGACCACGGCGATGACCGGCTCGGTGTCGCTGAGGTTCAAGACCTCGTGCGGCACGCCGGGCTCGATGAAGATGAAGTCGCCGGCCTCGTTGTCGACCGCCTGGCGCAGGCCGGGGCCGTACTCGTGGCGGACGCGCCCGTGCAGGATGTAGAGCATCACCTCGAAATCGACGTGAATGTGCGCGCGCGCCACGCCGCCCGGCGGGATCGTGGCGACGTTCATGGAGAGCTTGGCGGCGCTCGTGTTCTTGGCCGACAGCCCGGCCTTGTACCGGATGCCGTTCCATTCGCGGGAGGTGGCGCTGCCCCGCAGCACCGAGATGCCGTCGCCGCCCTCGACAGCCTCCGTGAGGGCCTGGTTCTCGTCCGCCCTGGCGATCGTGCTCTCCCCCGCCATCACAGGTAAGCATCCAGCTCGGTCCAGGTGTCCTGCTCGAGCGTGCGCTTGACCTCGATCATGAAGCGGTCGGCGTCGGCGCCGTCGACCAGCCGGTGATCGTACGTGATGCTGAAGTAGCACATCGTGCGGATGGCCAGCGCGTCGTTGCCGTTGTCGTCGGTCGTCACCACCGGGCGCTTTTCAACCGCGCCGATGCCCAGGATCGCCACCTGCGGCTGGTTGATGATCGGCGAGCCCCAAAGACTGCCGAAGACCCCGGGGTTGGTGATGGTGAAGGTGCCGCCCTGGACCTCCTCGGGCTTGAGCTTCTTGGCGCGCGCCCGCTCGGCGAGATCGTTGGCCGTCTTGGCCAGGCCCACCAGGCTGAGCTGGTCGGCGTGCTTGATGACCGGAACGATGAGACCGTAGCCCAGGTCCACCGCGATGCCCAGGTTGATGTCTTTCTTGTAGACGATGTTGGTGCCGTCGATCGTGGCGTTGAGCTTCTTGTACGCCTTCAGGGCGTTGATCACCGCCTTGAAGATGAAGGGCATGTAGGTGAGCTTGGTGCCTTCTTTCTGCGCGAAGCCGTCCTTGGCGCGGGCGCGCATGCGGGCCACGCGCGACATATCGATGTGGAAGACGGTGGTGACGTGGGCCGAGGTCGCTTTGGAGTAGACCATGTGGGCCGCGGTGAGCTGACGGATCCGCGACATCGGCTCGATCTCGACGTTCTCCCCCTCGACGTAGGCCGGCACGGAGAACCCGCCGGTCGGGCGCTGCGCCGGCGCCGCGGGGGCAGGGGCGGTGGCCGGGGCCGGCCTGGCGGCGGTCGCCGAGGCGGGCGCGGCGGCGGTCGGCGCGGCGTCCGGAGCCGCGCGGCGTTGATCCAGATAGGAGAGGATGTCGTTCTTGGTCACCCGCCCGTGGGCGCCGGTGCCCTCGACCTCGCTGAGGTCGACTCCCTCCTTGGCGGCGATGCTGCGCACCAGCGGGCTCGAGAACTTGCGCAGCCGCTCGCCTTCGCTCTCCTCGCCGGCTGGCGCACCGGCGGCAATGTCCTCTTGTTCGTCCCCCCGTCCGTCCCCGCCGGCAGGCTGCGACACGGCGGCCAGAGGCTGTCTGGCGGAGGCCGGCAGTCCTTCGCGCCCGGCTTCTTCGCCCGCGGCCTCCTCGCGCGCATCGGAGGGGGCCGGCTGGGCGGCGGCGCGCGAAGAGTCGGTCTTGCCCGCGGCTGCCGCGGGCTGGGCCGGCTCGGCCGCGGGTGCCGCGGGCTTGGCTGGCTCGGCCGCAGTGCCTGCGGGCTGGGCACCGGCTGACTGGGCGCCGGCGGACTGGCCGCCCGCTGACTGGGCGCCGGCGGACTGGGCGCCGGCTTCGCCGATCACGGCGACCACTTCGTTGACCGGGACGGTCTCGCCTTCCTGGTGCTTGATCTCGAGCAGGGTGCCGGCGGACGGGCTGGGGATCTCGGCGTCGACCTTGTCGGTCGAGATCTCGAACAGCGGCTGGTCGCGGGTGACCGTCTCCCCGATCTTGACCAGCCACTTGGTGATGGTCCCCTCGGCGATCGATTCCCCCATCTGCGGCATCACGACTTCAGTAGCCATAAGCTCTCCGTGCGTCCTTCTCGATCAATGGCTGGCGAGCTGCCGCACCCTGGCGACGAGCTTGTCCACGTTGGGCAGATAGAACTCCTCGAGCGTCGGACTGTAGGGCACCGGCGTATCGGGGCAGCAGAGCCGCTCGACCGGCCCGTCCAGCCAGGCGAAAGCATGCTCGGCGATCCGCGCCGCCACCTCGCCGGCCACCGAGCCGCTGCGCTGCTCTTCGCTGAGCACCAGCGCCTTGTTGGTCTTGCGCACCGTGGCGAAGATGGCCTCCTCGTCCAGCGGCTTGACGGTACGGAGATCCAGGACTTCGATGTCGATTCCGTCGTCGGCGGCGAGTCGCTCCGCGGCCTCCAGCGCGACGTGAAGCATAGCACCGTAGGTGATGACCGACAGGTCGCGCCCGGGCCGGGCCAGGCGGGCGCGGCCGATCGGCACCAGGCCGTCGCCGGGCGGCAGCTCCTCCTTGACCCGGCGGTAGAGGTACTTGTGCTCGAAGAAGAGCACTGGGTTGGGGTCGCGGATCGCCGCCTTGAGCAGGCCGCGGGCGTCCGCGGCGGTGGCCGGCGCCACGATCTTGAGGCCCGGCCCGTGCTGGAAATAGGACTCGGGGTTCTGGCTGTGAAAGGCCGAGCCGTGGACGTTGCCGCCGGCCGGTCCGCGGATGACCAGCGGCACGCTCTGCCCCCAGCGGTAGTGGTTGGGCCCGGCGAAATTGACGATCTGGTTGAAGGCGCAGGCGATGAAGTCGATGAATTGCATCTCGACCACCGGCCGCATGCCGAGCATGGCGGCGCCGATCGCCGCGCCCACCATGGCGGACTCGCTGATCGGGGTGTCGACGATCCGCTCCGGCCCGAAACGCTCGAGCATCCCGGCGGTGACCCGGAACGGCCCGCCGTAGGTGCCGATGTCCTGGCCGAGCATGAAGACGCGCGGGTCGCTCTCCATCTCCTCCCACAGCGCCTGGCGGATGGCTTCCAAGTAGGTGACGGCGCTCATTCCACCGCCACCTCGGGAGAGGCCGGCGCGTAGACCCCTTCGAGCGCCCGCTCGGGCGGCGGCATCGGCGAGGCGAGAGCGTAGTCCATCTCCTTGATCAGGTCGGCGTCGATCGCGGAGGCGACCCCTGCCAGCTCCTCCGCGGTCGCCAGGCCGTGCCGCAGCAGGTGGCGCTCGAAGCGGTCGATCGGGTCGCGCCGCCGCCATTTGTCGAACAGCTCGCTCGGCACGTAGCCGGCGTCGTCGTGCTCGGCGTGCCCCTTCATGCGGAAGGTCTTGGCCTCGATCAGGCTCGGGCCGCCGCCGGCGCGCGCGTGCTCGACCGCCCGGCGGGTCGCGGCGTAGACCGCCAGGACGTCGTTGCCGTCCACGATCTCGCCCGGGATGCCATAGCCGGCGGCGCGCACCGCGATGTCGTCGATGCGCATCTGCCGCGACGTCGGGGTCGAATAGGCATAGCCGTTGTGCTCGGCGATGAGGACCAGGGGCACGTCGAGCACGGCCGCCAGGTTGAGCCCCTCGTGGAAGTCTCCGGTCGAGGTGCCGCCGTCGCCGATGTAGGTGAGGGCCACCAGGTTGCGCCGCTGCATTTTGCCCGCCAGCGCCACGCCGGCCATGACCGGGATCAGCGCGCCGAGCATGGAGATGGGCGCCACCAGCCCGCGGCCGAGGTCGCCGAAATGGGTGTTGCCATCCTTGCCGCCGGTCGGGCTGCCCCCCTTGGCCATGTACTGCATCATGACCTCGCGCGGCTGCACGCCGCGCACCAGCATCGAGCCGAGGTTGCGGATCAGGGGTCCCAGGAAGTCCTGGGGCTCGAGGGCATAAGCGCTGCCGACCGAGGTCGCCTCCTGACCGCGGCTGGAGTAGAGCCCGCCCACCACCTTGCCCTGGCGGTAGAGGTTGCCCAGGCGCTCCTCCACCATCCGGTTGAGCTTCATGAACCGGTAGAGCTCGATCTGCCGCTCGCGCGGCAGCTCGGTCGCAACAAGCTCTTCGTCCCGGTCCTCCACCTCTACTTCCGTCGCGGTCGCGATCGCCGCTCCCGGATCGTCCGCCCTCTCCTGCCTTCTATTTACCTTCGCCATTGTGCTCCTGGTCTAGGACGAAACTCCTGCCGCGAAAGGGCGGGGGCGGCGCCAACTAGAAATGTATCGCATGCCCAAGTGCGGCGTGGGCCGCCTCCCCCACCGCCTCGGAAAGGGTCGGATGGGGGTGGATCGTGTGCAGCAGCTCCTCGTCGGTCGCCTCCATGGTCAGCGCGGCGACGCCCTCGGCGATCATATCGGTGGCGTGCGGGCCGACGATATGGACGCCCAGCAGCTCGTCATAGCGGGTCTCGCGCACCACCTTCACGAAGCCCTGGGTGTGGCCGATGATGGCCGCCTTGGCCAAGGCGGTGAACGGGAACTTGCCGACCGCGACTTCGTAGCCGCGCTCGCGCGCCTTGGCCTCGGAGAGGCCGACGCTCGCCACCTCCGGTTCGCAGTAGGTGCAGTTGGGCACGTGGTCGTAGTTGAGCGGGCGCACCGGCAGGCCGGCCATGTGCTCGACCGCCAGGATGCCCTCGGCCGAGGCGACATGGGCGAGCCAGGGCGTGTTGACCACGTCGCCGATGGCGTAGATGTGGGGCACCGCCGTCTGCATCGTCGGATTGACCCGCACGTAGCCGCGGTCGAGCTCGACGCCCAGGGCTTCGAGGCCGAGGTCCTCGGTGACCGGCCTGCGGCCGACGGCGGAAAGCAGGATCTCGACGGTGAGCGACTCGGACTTGCCCTGGCGGTCCAGGGTGAGCTTGACCACGCCGCCATCCCCGCTCGCGCGGGACTCGAGAGCGGCGGAAGAACCGGGCGCCCCCGAGGCCTCGGCCGCCGCCAGGGTGGTGCCGGTCATCACCTTGATCTTGCGCTTGCGCAGGGCGCGCTCGAGCTCGGCCGAGACCTCCTCGTCCTCGATCGGCAGGACGCGGGGCAGCATCTCGATCAGGGTCACCTCGCTGCCGAAAGACGCGAAGAGAGAGGCGAACTCGGTTCCGACCGCGCCGGCGCCCAGCACGGCGAGCGACTTCGGCACCCTTTCCATCACCAGGATGTGGTCGGAATTGAGGATCGACTTGCCGTCGGCGCGGGCGATCGGGATGTCGCGCGGCACCGAGCCGGTCGCGATCATCACGTGCCGGGCGCCCAGCGCCTGGCGGCCGCCCTTGCCCTCGACCTCGACTTCGTGCGCGCCGAGCAGGCGGCCGCGGCCTTGCATGCCGGTGACCTTGTACTTCTTGAACAGGCTCTCGATGCCCCGGGCGCTCTTGTCCACCACCTTGCGCTTGCGCTCATGGGCCTTGGCGACGTCGAGGCGCGGCGCGGCCACCTCGATGCCCAGGCTGCCAACCTCGCGGATCTCGTCGAGCATCGAGGCGGTGTGCAGCAGCGCCTTGGTCGGGATGCAGCCGCGGTGCAGACAGGTGCCGCCGAATTTCGGGTCTTTCTCGACCACCGCCACCTTCAGACCGAGCTGTCCGGCGCGGATGCCGGCGACGTAGCCGCCGGGGCCGCTGCCAATGATGATCAGGTCGAACTCTTCTCGCGCCATCGGATCTCCCGGCTCAGTAGGGTGCTGCGTTGGGGGTGCGCCGCGGCGAACCGCCGGCTGCCGCGGCCACGAGGCCCGTCACGCCACCGGCTGCGCCGCCGGCAATTCGATGGGAGCGGCACGGAAGCGGCCGGGGCGGTCCTGCACCACCCTCCCGAGCGGCGTGTCGGCGTCGTGCTGGAAAATCGACAGCCAGCCTCCCGCCGCCGCGCGCGGCAGCCAGAGCTTCTTGTTCTCCAGGGTGGTCATGGGATAAAGGTCGTAGCTCATGATCCATGGATAAGGGACGTGGGCCGCGGTCGGCACGAGGTCGGCCCAGAAGACGGCCTGCTCATCCGCGCCGCCGCCGTCGAGCAGGACGATACACATGTTGGCGTTGTGCCCCGCCGCGCGAACCGCGCGCACCCCGGGGAGCGGCTCGGCTTCGCCGTTGAATGGGCGCACCACGCCGGCGGCAAACAACGGCTCCCAGTTGCGCGGGTCGTAGGTCGCCCGGTCGCGTTCGTTGGGATGGCGGGCGTGCTCGACCTCGCCGCTGTCCATCCAGTAGACCGCATTGGGAAAGGTCGGGACCAGGCCCTCTCCCCGCTCGCCGGCGCCCGGCGCCGCGCGCGTGTTCCAGCCGCAGTGGTCGAAATGCAGATGGGTGAGCAGGACGTGGGTGACGTCGCCGATCTCGTAGCCGGCGCGGCGGATCGAGTCGGGCAGCCGCTCGGCCCCCTCCTCCATGCCGTAGAGGTCGCGGAAGCGCCGGTCGTGCTTGTCGCCGATCCCGGTGTCGATGAGCAGCAGGTCGCGGCCGCGCGCCACCAGCAGGCTGTTGGTCGCCATGCGGATGCGGTTGCGCTCGTCGGGCGGCTTGAACGTCTCCCACAGCGTGCGCGGCACCACCCCGAACATGGCCCCCCCATCCAACCGGAAACCGCCATCGCCGACCAGCGACAGCTCGAAGTCCCCCAACCGCATAGAGCAAGTATAGCCTCTCGGCCGGCGTCCCCGGCGGACAGCTCCCAGCGGTACTGGAGGCATTTGCGATACTACCGAGACATAATGGGTGACGGGGTGGCGGCTGTGTCCAGCGCTTAGAATGGGACAGCATTTGCCGGAGGATGAATGCATGGCACAGCGCGGCAAGAAGTCCGATTCCAACAGCACCGCCAACCTCGGCTTCGAGACGAAGCTATGGGCTGCGGCCGACGCGCTACGCAACAACATGGACGCGGCCGAGTACAAACACGTCGTCCTCGGCCTGATCTTCCTCAAGTACATCTCCGATGCCTTCGAGGCCAAGCACGCCGAGCTCCAATCCAAGGCGGCCGAGGGGGCGGACCCGGAGGACCCTGACGAGTACCGCGCCGCCAGCATCTTCTGGGTGCCGAAGGAGGCGCGCTGGACGCAGCTCAAGGAGAGCGCTCCGCAGCCCGCGATCGGCCAACTGGTCGACGAGGCGATGAGCGCGATCGAGCGCGACAACCCGTCGCTCAAGAGCGTGCTGCCCAAGGACTACGCTCGGCCCGGCCTCGACAAGCAGCGGCTGGGCCAGCTCATCAACCTGGTGAGCGACATCACGCTCGGCAGCGTCGCCGACCGCGCCAAGGACACCCTCGGCCGCGTCTACGAGTACTTCTTGTCGCAGTTCGCGAGCGCCGAGGGCAAGAAGGGCGGCCAGTTCTACACGCCGTCGCGCGTGGTCCGCGTGCTTGTCGAGATGCTCGCCCCCTACAAGGGCCGCGTCTACGACCCCTGCTGCGGCTCGGGCGGCATGTTCGTGAGCAGCGAGAAGTTCATCGAGGCCCACTCCGGAAAGCTCGGCGACATCTCCATCTACGGCCAGGAGTCCAACTACACCACCTGGCGCCTGGCGAAGATGAACCTGGCGATCCGCGGCATCGATGCCCAGATCGCCCACGGCGACACCTTCCACAACGACCGCCACCCCGACCTCAAGGCCGACTACGTTCTCGCCAACCCGCCCTTCAACGACAGCGACTGGCGCGGCGGCCTGCTCAAGGACGACAGACGCTGGGCCTACGGAGTGCCGCCCGCGGGCAACGCCAACTTCGCCTGGGTGCAGCACTTCATCCACCACCTCGCGCCCACCGGACTCGCTGGCTTCGTCCTCGCCAACGGCTCGATGTCGTCCAACCAGTCGGGCGAAGGCGAGATCCGCCAGGCGATCGTCGAAGCGGATCTCGTGGACTGCATGGTCGCGATGCCCGGCCAGCTCTTCTACTCGACGCAGATCCCGGTCTGCCTGTGGTTCCTCGCGCGCAACAAGACGAACGGACGCTTCCGCAACCGGCGCGGCGAGACGCTCTTCATCGACGCGCGCAAGCTGGGCACGATGGTGGACCGCGTTCACCGCGAGCTGACCGACGAAGACACCGCAAGGATCGCTGGCACCTATCACGCGTGGCGCGGGGATGCGGGTGCCTGGGAGTACGAAGATGATGTCCCTGGCTTCTGCAAGGCCGCGAAGCTGGAGGACATCTGCAAGCATGGTTACGTGCTGACACCCGGCCGCTACGTGGGCGCGCAGGCTGCGGAGGATGACGGCGAGCCGTTCGAGGAGAAGATGAGGCGGCTGACCGCGACCCTACGCCAGGAGATGCAAGAGGCTGCGATGATCGACGCAAAGATAGACGAGAACCTGAAGGAACTCGGCTATGGCGGGTGAAGACTGGATTGAATGCAAGCTCGGCGAGGCTTGTAGCTCGATCGACTACGGTCTTACTGCGTCGGCGTCTGGCGTTGCAGTCGGGCCGCGATTCCTGCGAATCACTGACATCGTCAGCGGTTCAATCGACTGGAACTCCGTTCCATATGTGGCTGCTGGCGAAGCGGAGCAGGAGAAGTACCGCTTGGATGACGGCGACATTGTCCTCGCGCGGACGGGTGCGTCCACCGGAGTAAGTGCCTACGTCAAAGAGCCCCCAGGAGCTGTATTTGCATCGTATCTCGTGCGCCTGAAGGCGAAGCCAGAGTTCGACAGCCGTTTCCTAGCGTATTACCTCAAGGGCGATGCCTTCTGGTCCTTCATTCGCGGCGTCCTCGGCGATAAGTCGGCCCAGCCGAATGCGAGCGCCTCGACGATGACCCAGGCGCCGCTCCGTGCGCCGAGAACAAAGGCGACTCAGGGCGCCATCGCGCATATCCTTGGCAGTTTAGACGACAAGATCGAGCTCAACCGGCGGATGAACGAGACGCTGGAGGCGATTGCGCGAGCGCTCTTCAAGTCGTGGTTCGTGGATTTCGATCCCGTCCGCGCAAGGGTCGAGGGTCGAGACTCCGGCCTGCCGAAGAACTTGGCCGCCCTGTTCCCGGATTCTTTTCAGGAGTCGGAGGTGGGAAAGATCCCGAGAGGGTGGGAGCTTGGCGTGCTCGATCAATTAATCGAGGTCGTCTTAGGTGGTGACTGGGGAGGAGATGATCAAACCGAAGAACTGTCGGAGCCAGCGCGATGCATCCGCGGAGCGGATATACCCGATTTGCAAATGGGTGGCGCCGGAAAGATGCCGGTTCGTTTCCTGAGGCCTTCCAGCCTCAAGAAGCGACGACTTAACTCCGGCGACCTCGTAGTTGAGATCTCTGGGGGCGGTCCAACACAATCAACTGGACGACCAGTTCTTCTGTCGCGCGGATTGCTGAGTCGCGTTAACATGCCTCTTGTTTGCTCGAACTTCTGTCGCTTGCTCAAGCCGAGGTTGCCAGCTTTTTCCACCTTCGTTTATCTTTGGCTCCGCTGGCTCTACTCAAACGACGAACTTTTGCAATTCGAGAATGGAACCACGGGTATCAAGAATTTCGCATTCACGCTGTTCAGGTCGAGTTACAAGCTGTGTATGCCGCCCTTAGAGATTCTTGAGGCGTTCGACCAACAAGTCTCTCCTCTCTTCGATAAGCAACAGGCAAACGGTACGGAGAACGACATCCTCGTCGCCCTGCGCAACACCCTCCTTCCCAAGCTCATCTCCGGCCAGTTGCGTCTCAAGGACGCCGAACGCATGGCCGCGGAGGCTTCCTCTTGAGCAACGCCTGCTGCGTCCGCGCCGAGTTCGGCAGCCACACCAAGTACTTCGTCGCCGGTGGCTACGTAGCCATCGGCTGGATGCCGAACACGTGATCACGAACGACATCCCGCGGGAGTTCCAGGAGCGGCTGGGCCTGAAACCGGGGCTTGTGCGGGGATGACCCGGGCGTTCACGGAGTCCGTCGTCGAAGACGCCGCCCTCGCCTGGCTCGCTGGCCTCGGATACGCGGTGCTCCCTGGCCCGGCGATCGCGGCGGGCGAGCCGGCGGCGGAGCGCGGCGACCACGGCTACCAGGACGTGACGCTGGAGGGGCGCCTGCGCCAGGCGCTCGTCCGCCTGAACCCCGAGCTTCCGGCCGAGGGGCTGGATGACGCGTTCCGCAGACTCGCGCGGACGGATGCGCCGTCGCTGGTCGAGCGCAACCGCGCCGTGCATCGCATGCTCGTGGACGGCATCACGGTCGAGTACCGGCGGCCGGACGGCTCGATAGCAGGGGCGCAGGTGAGGTTGATCGACTTCGACGACCCCGCGAAGAACGATTGGCTGGCAGTGAATCAGTTCACGGTGGTCGAGAACAAGCACAACCGCCGTCTCGACATCGTCGTCTTCGTCAACGGCCTCCCCCTGGGCTTGATCGAGCTCAAGAACGCCGCCGACGAGAACGCCGACGTCTGGAAGGCGTTCCAGCAGCTGCAGACCTATCAGAGCGAGATCCCGTCGCTCTTCGCCTATGACGCCGTCCTCGTCGCCTCCGACGGGGTGAAGGCGCGGATCGGAACAATCACCTCCGACCGGGAGCGCTTCATGCCGTGGCGGACGATCAGCGGCCTCGCTCTCGCCGACAAGTCGATGCCGGAGCTCCGGGTCTTGCTCGAAGGGGTGTTCGAGAAGCGGCGGTTCCTCGATCTCCTCCGGCACTTCGTCGTCTTCGAGGACCAGGGCGGCGGGAGAGTCGCCAAGAAGCTGGCGGGCTACCATCAGTTCCACGCCGTCAACTTCGCCGTCGGCGAGACCCTGCGCGCCGCGGCACTGGGCTGGCGGGAGATCATCGAGGAAGGTGTGTATGAAACCGGACGGCGGCCTGGAGGCGAGACCGGCGACCGCCGGGTCGGCGTCGTCTGGCACACGCAGGGGTCCGGCAAGAGTCTGACCATGGTCTTCTATGCCGGGCGGATCATCGTTCATCCCGCCATGGCGAACCCGACGATTGTCGTCCTCACCGATCGCAACGATCTCGACGACCAGCTCTACGGCACGTTTGCCCGCTGCCAGGAGCTGCTGCGCCAGCCGCCGGCTCAGGCCCAGAACCGGGCGGACCTGCGCGAGAAGCTCCACGTCGCGGGCGGCGGCGTCGTCTTCACGACGATCCAGAAATTCTTTCCCGAGGGGAAGGGAGATTCGCACCCCGTCCTCTCTGACCGGCGCAACATCGTGGTCCTCGCCGACGAGGCGCACCGCAGCCAGTACGACTTCATCGACGGCTTCGCGCGGCACCTGCGGGACGCGCTGCCCAAGGCTTCGTTCATCGGCTTCACCGGCACGCCGATCGAGAAGGCGGACGCGAACACACGCGCGGTCTTCGGCGACTACATCAGCGTCTACGACATCCAGCGCGCGGTCGAGGACGGAGCGACCGTGCCGATCTACTACGAGAGCCGGCTCGCCAAGCTCGCCCTCGACGTTGCCGAGCGGCCGAAGATCGACCCCGAGTTCGAGGAGGTGACCGAAGGCGAAGAGCTGACGGTGAAGGAGCGCCTCAAGACCAAGTGGGCGCAGATCGAGGCGATCGTCGGAACGGAGAAACGGCTTCGACTCGTCGCCAAAGACCTCGTCGAGCATTTCGAGCGCCGGTTCGAGGCCATGGAAGGCAAGGCAATGGTCGTCTGCATGAGCCGGCGGATCTGTGTGGAGCTCTACCGCGAAATCATCGCGCTGCGGCCGAGCTGGCACCACGACGACGACGACAAGGGCTTGCTCAAGGTTGTCATGACCGGCGCGGCTTCCGATCCTCTCGACTGGCAGCCCCACGTGCGGAACAAGCCGCGGCGCGAGGCGCTGGCGAACCGCTTCCGCGATGCCGGGGAGCCTTTTCGGATGGTGATCGTACGCGACATGTGGCTGACCGGGTTCGATGCGCCGAGCCTGCACACGCTCTACCTCGACAAGCCGATGCACGGACACGGCCTGATGCAGGCGATCGCGCGGGTGAACCGGGTGTTCCGCGATAAACCGGGCGGGCTGGTGGTGGACTACCTCGGCCTCGCAGACGAGCTGCGCCAGGCGCTTCAGACCTACACCGAGAGCCAGGGCAAGGGTGCGATCACGATCGCGCAGGAGGATGCGGTCGCCGCGCTGCTCAAGCACTACGAGATCTGCTGCGGGATCCTGCATGGCTTCGACTGGTCGAGGTGGCGCTCGGGAACGCCGCAAGAGCGCCTGTCGCTGATCCCCGCCGCGCAAGAGCGCGTGCTCGAGCAGCACGACGGGAAGCCGCGCTTCCTCCAGGCCGTGCGCGACCTGTCGAGCGCCTTCGCGCTCGCGGTACCGCATGAAAAAGCGCTGGAGCTGCGCGACGACGTGGGGTTCTTCCAGGCCGTGCGAGCGGCGCTGCTCAAGGGCGAGCCGGGCGAGCCCCGCCCGCAGGACTTGGACCACGCCATTCGCCAGATCGTTTCGAGCGCGATCGCACCCGAGGGGGTCGTCGACCTCTTCGCCGCGGCCGGACTGAAAAAGCCGGACATTTCGATCCTTTCCGACGAGTTCCTCGCCGAGGTGCGCGGCATGAAGCACCGGAGTCTCGCCGTCGAGCTGTTGCGCAAGCTGCTTGCCGGCGAGGTCCGCCTGCGCAGCCGCCGCAATCTGGTCCAGGCGCGCTCCTTCGCCGAGCTGCTCGACCGAGCGATCAAGCGCTACCAGAACCGGGCGATCGAGACCGCGCAGGTGATCGAGGAGTTGATCGCGCTCGCCAAAGACATGCGGCAAGCGAATGCACGCGGCGAGGCGCTGGGTTTGAGCGACGACGAGCTGGCCTTCTACGACGCTCTGGAGACCAACGACAGCGCCGTCAAGGTCTTGGGCGACGAGACCCTGCGCACGATCGCCCGCGAGCTCGTCGCGACCGTGAAGAAGAACGTCACCATCGACTGGACCGTACGCGAGAACGTCCGCGCGCACTTGCGCGTGCTGGTGAAACGGACCCTGCGCAAGTATGGGTATCCGCCGGACAAGCAGGAGAAGGCGACGCGGACGGTGCTGGAGCAGGCGGAGGTGCTGTCGCTGGGGTGGGCGGCGTAGGCCTCAATTGAGACTCAGCGTGGAAAAGGTCGATCAGCTCCTCAAGCTACCAAGAGGCCTCAAGCCAGAGCAGCTCGGTATGCTACAGACGATCGTTTGGCAACGTCGGCCGCACCTGACCTCTCTGGTTGACTCGCTAAGCCGGGTTCACCCATCAACCGATCAGATAGACGAGCTTCGGGAGGCGCTGCTCGAAGAGTTCTTGGAGCGTGGTCTCGATGAGAACCACGAGCCCAACAAATTCGGCCTCGCCATCGATGACCTAATCGGCTCCCTGGGGAATTTAAGGAGTCAACCCGAGAACCCTTGATGCGTCAATGGCGTCCCGGCCGCGGTCGTGGGGCGAGTCTCTGGCGGCCCGGTTCGGCCGCGCTCCAGAACTCGGGCTCGGCGAGCGCTCCGACCTCGTGTGTGTACATACAGCAGAACCGGAGATCGTTCGCGACCACTATGACGTCGGCACGGTTGAAAAGGTCTCGATCGACGACACGGAGGCCGCGCACCCCCACCGCGAAGGCAGGAGACGACGTGTCGGATGGCAGGAACTTGTAGCCTGGCGCGCGGAACAGCACCCCGTCGAGCGGCAGTTCCGCCTCGAGGCGGGCCATAGCCACGATGCCGGTCGCCGACGGGTGGCGCGTGGCGAACGATTCCTCGAACACCTCGCGCCAGCGGTCGAAGAACCCCCGGAACTCCTTGTGAGTGAGCCCCCAGACCTCGCGCGCAGCACCAGCCAGCCACGCGGCCAGCTCGAACGCCGCCGCCGGCTCCCGCGCCCTTACTCCCGCTCCAGCACCATTGCGAAGCCGACCCCGCCGGCGGCGCAGATGGTCAGCAGGCCGAGGTTGAGGTTGCGCCGGCGCAGCTCGTAGAGGAGCTGCGTGACCACGCGCGCTCCGGTGGCGCCGAAGGGATGGCCGATGGCGATCGAGCCGCCGGTGACGTTGAAACGCTCGAAATCGATCTCCCCCATCGGCGCGCTGCGCCCCAGCTCGTCGTGCGCGAACTTGCGCGAGGCGAAGGCCTTCATGTTCGACAGGATCTGCGCCGCGAACGCCTCGTGCATCTCGACCAGATCGACGTCGGCGAGCGCGAGGCCGGCGCCTTCGAGAGCCGCCGGGGCCGCGTAGGCCGGCCCTTGCAGCAGCTGGTCGCCGGGATTGAGCGCCGCGTAGGCATACGAGCGGATGTAGCCGAGCGGCGTGTAACCCAGGGCCTTGGCGCGCTCTTCGCTCATCATCAGAACCGCCGAGCCGCCATCGGTCAGCGGGCTCGAGTTGCCCGCGGTCAGCGTGCCGTAGCGGCGGTCGAACACCGGTTTGAGGTTGGCCAGGGCCGCGAGCGAGGTGTCGGCGCGGATGCCGTTGTCCTGATGAACCGCCGCGTCGTAACCGGGCGGCGGAAAGACCGGCGCGATCTGCCGGGCCAGCCGGCCGTCGTCCGTCGCCGCCGCCGCGCGCTGGTGCGACAGCAAGGCGATCTCGTCCTGGGCGCGCCGCGAGATGTCGTTCTCCCGCGCCATCTTCTCGGCCGACTCGCCCATCGTCATCCCGGTCGTGTACTCGGCGATCGCCGGCGCCACCGGGGCGAGGTCCTTCGGCCGCAGCTTGCCGATGATGCCCAGCCGCTGCGGCACCGACTTGGCGCGGGAGAGCTCCATGAACGCACGCGCCGCCTTGCGCGAGAACTGGATGGGCACGTTCGACAGCGATTCGGCGCCGCCGGCCAGCGCCACTTCGCACTCCCCGGCGAGCATCGCCTCGGCCACGAACGTCATCGCGCGCGTCGAGGACGCGCACGCCAGATTGACCGTCACTCCCGGCACGCCCATCGGCAACGAAGCGCGGAACACGACCTCGCGGCCGAGGTTGGGGGCGTGCAGGGCCGGGATCACCACGCCGAAGACCGACAGGCCGATGGCCTCGGGGTCGATCGCCGTGCGGGTGATCAGCTCCGCGGTGGCGGCGCCCGCCAGGTCGACCACGTCCATGTCCTGGAACAGCGTGCCGGCCTTGACGAACGGCGTGCGGCAGCCGTCGACGACTGCCACCCGGCCGTGCCGTCCCTTGAGATCCTCGCGGCGCGTGGTCGCAACCGACGGGGGCTTGCCCCACCCTCTCTCCGCGGCCCGCCCAAGTGTCTTGCCGGCGCCGTTGCCCGAGGCCCCGCCGGCGCGGGTCCACACGGTATCGGCCCGCTCGCGCACCTCTTCGAGCGCCGAGGCGCGGTTGGGGGGCCGCAGCGGCGGCGGCGGCACGGACTGCGCGGCTTCCGGTTCCTCGGGCATGAACCTCTCCTATCGCCGGATCGTTATACCACGCGGCCCGCGCTCATCGCGGTATGATGGCTCGGCGGATCCCCGCTGCGCGCAAGATGCCCTTCCTACTCCTCGCAGGCCGCGTCGTCGCCCTCGCAGGGCTCGCCGCCTTTCTCCCCGCCGCGGCCGCGGTGGCGGAAGACGGAGTGCTCGTCGTCCAGGTTACCGGCCTCGACGGCAAGCCCATGGCAGGCGTCGGCATCGGCATGGCCGCGGGCGGCCCGATCGAGCTGACCGACGAGATGGGACGGGCACGCCTCGGGCTGGGAGCGGAAGAGGCGGCAGGGCGGGAGCTCACCCTGCAAGTCGTCCCTGGCGGCGGCAAAGAGTCCCTGGTCTTCATCAGCCCCTGGAACCGGCGCGTCCTCGTGCCGGCCGGCGGGCGCCCGGTCCCGGTGGTGCTGGCCATGAAGTCGGACAAGGAAGCCCTGACGGCGAGCAGCCTGGGCCGCCAGGCGGTCTTGCAATCGATTCTCGGCGCGCTGGGCAGGCAGGAAGAGGCCAGGGCCGAGCCCTACGGCGCGCAGCGGCGGGCCGTCCTCCAGGCGCAAGCCGCGGCCTACGGACTGCGGCTGGAAGATGTGGAGGCGGCGATCCGTGCGGCGGTCAAGGCACCGGACCTCTACGAGCAAGGGCTGGCCGCGCTCTGCGAGAAGAGCTACCCGCTGGCCTCGGAGCGCCTGGCGGAGGCGCTGGAGGCCAGCGAGAGGGAGCCGGAGCGGGCCCGCCAGAAGGTGGCCGACCGCGCTTTCTTTCTCGGCCAGTCGCTCGTCGAGCAGGGGAGGTATTCCCAAGCGGTTGCCGCGTACCGCAAGACGGCGGAGCTCCGCGGCAACGATCCCCAGGTGCTGAACCGGCTCGGTATGTCGCTCAGCGCCGGCGGCGACTACCCGGCGGCCGAAGCGAGCTTGCGGCAAGCGCTCGACGCCGCCCGGAAAACCAACTCGGATCTTCAAGGGTCGGTTGCCGCCAACCTTGCCCTGGTGTTGGAGGAGAAGGGCGACCTGCCGGGCGCGCGCCTGATCGAGGAGCGGATCCTCGAAGAGCGCCGCCGCTCCCTGGGGCCGGATCATCCGGACACGCTCTGGGCCCTCCAGAATCTGGCCGAGACACTCCACGCTCAGGGGGATCTCGCGCGGGCGCGCACCTTCCAGGAGCAGGTCCTGCAAGCGCGCCGCACCTCCCTGGGGAACGATCACCCCGACACGCTCTCGGCGATGAGCGAGCTGGCCGCGACCCTTGCCGCCCAGGGAGACCGGGCGGAAGCGCGCCAGCTCGGGCAGCAAGTCGTCGAGGCGCGGCGCCGGCTTCTCGGGCCGGACCACCCGGACACGCTCCTGGCCATGGGCAATCTGGCCGAGAACCTCCGGGCGCAGGGAGCCCTCGAGACGGCGCGCGTGCTCGAGGAGCAGATCCTGGAGGCGCGCCGCCGCACGCTCGGGCCGGAGAGCCCGGACACGCTTCTGGCCATGACCAACCTCGCGGCGACGCTTGGCGACCAGGGAGACTCGGCGGGCGCGCGCAAGCTCGAGGAGCAGGTCGTCGTCTCATCGCTCCGCGTGCTCGGGCGGGATCACCCCCACACGCTCAGCGCCCTGGCCAATCTGGCCGTGACTCTTTCCAATCTGGGCCACCACGATCAGGCACGCCCGCTCGAGGAGCAAGTCCTGAAGTCGCGGCGGCGGCAGCTCGGCCCCAGGCATCCGGAGACCACCTTGGCCGAGTGGAACCTGCTGCAGACCTGCCTGCAGCTCAAGGATGAAGCCGGGTACCGGAAGCTGGAGAAAGACCTGGCATGGCTGCTCGGCGAAGAGGATGCCAAGCTCTCCGCTCAGCAGCGCGAGATCCGTGAGGGCTTGAAGGACCTCGAGCGGCAGGCGAAGCATTGACCCGGACTGCTCACAACGTCTCTACGCCCGTTCCGATCCGAGCTCCCGCGCGCCGCCAGAAGTCGCCCTCGCCGCCGCCGAGTGCCTCGGGATCATCCAGGAGAACGGCGCGCAGTCGGCCCCAGGGCAGGCCGGCGAGCCGCCGGCGCGGCAGACTCCACCGCGCACCGGCCTTCCTTTCGATCCGGCGGCGCAGGCTCGCCAGCTCGGCGGCCGAGCCATGGAAGACGGTGGGGCGCGCCCATGCGGCGGTGGCGACGAGATTCGCCGGATCGGGCTCGAGGACCACCGCCGCGCCCGCCACCGCGGCCCAGCTCAGGACGGCGCGCGCGCCCGGCTCGGCGAGCGGCCGGCAGCACACGACGATGTCGCGCCCTGCCGCCACCTCACCGGCCGGCGGAGTCGCGACCTCGCCGGCGACGTGCCCTGCCAGGCTTAGCAAATCGGACTGCCAGAGGAGCCGCGGCCCCGCCGCGTCGTCGATCAGCGCTCCGCCCGCCTCGAGCGGCAGCGCCGTCACCCCCGGAGCGAACGCCTCGCTGCCGGCCGCCGCCACGGCCGGCCCACGAGTCTCGGCGGCGGGCAGGGAGATCTCGACCAGCCCGGGCAGCTCGCGGAGATGCCGGCGTTTCTCGCCGCCCCCGCCTCCCTCCCCTCCCTCCCTTCCAGTACCGCCGAAGCTCACCCAGGTCCGGCAGTCCCTCGCCATGGCGGACGCGCGCCGGCTTGCTTCGGCAGGCAGGTCCTCCGCCTCTCCCGGCTGACTGCCCGCCGCCGGCGGAGCGGGCAAGGCCACCGGGACCGAGACCAGCCCGGCGGCCTGGATCGCAAGGTCGAGGGCAACCCCCTGCGGGCTCGGCACATAGGCAAATCCCACGCGGGTCTCCGCGTCCCCGCTGGCGCCGCGAGCGGCAAGCGCTCCGGCCCAGGCCTCCACCCAGCGGGCTACCTGCCCCCACGACCCCCAGCGCCAATGCCAGCCCTCGGCGAAGAACAACCACGGACTGTGCGGATCGGCCTCTGCACGGCGGAAAAGAGCGGCGGGAACGCTGGAGGAGGGCGGCACGGCTGCACGGCGACGCGCGGCAGCGATTCTATCGGGCAGCAGCACGGCTACGCGGCTGCGATCTTATCGGGCAGCAGCACGGCTACGCGGCTGCGATCTTATCGGGCGGCAGCACGGCTACGCGGCCGCGATCTTATCGGGCAGCGGCCGCTACGCGGCCGCTTTTTGCATCACCCCGCGGATCTTCTGCTCGATGACGGGGCGCAGGAGGCTGGCGGGGGGGCGGAGCTCGGCCCGGCCGATCAGGCGCCCGCCTTCGAGCGCGATGGTGGCGGTGGCGCCGGGGCCGGAGAGATGGATCACCTCGCCTTCCCAGCGCCATTTGAGCAGGCCCCCGGGAAAAGCTTCTTTCAGGCTCGCGTCGATCAGCGGACGGATCTCTTCCATCGACGCCTTGCCGGTCGCAACCTCGATGGTCAGGTCGCTCACTTCACCGCCCTCGCCGCCCTCGCCGCCCCTGCCGCCAATACCCGATGCATGGCCGCAGACCCTACCACAGCTCGCCGCTCACCGCCCTCGCATCCACGCCCACTGCCCGGGTGACCACATCGTCAATGGAAGGACTTGACAAGAGGTCTGCCGCCTCGACAGAATATGTTACCTAAGCATACAGCCATCGCCGTCCCCGTCCCTCCCGGCGTCCGGGCGTCCGGTTGGCGGCGAGGCAGACCAGGAGGTTGCGCATGGAGCCAATGGAGCCAATGGAGCCAATCGAGCCATGGGAAGAGATCGCGAGAGGCGCGGGGCGGTTCCGAGCGCTCCTTTCGGCGGCCGCGGCCGTCTTCCTGGCGGCCGCCGTGCTGGCGGGCCCGGCAGCCGCCCCCGTCCAGGCGGGCGTGGGAACCTGGACCCCATTCGGACCCGCCGACGGCAGCGCCGGCGGGGTCACCGCCCTGGCCGCCGACCCGGTCCACCCCGGTACTCTCTACGTCCAAGCGGGCAGCGACGTCTTTCGCAGCAACGACGGCGGCGCGAGCTGGGCGTGGTCGGGAGACGGCCTGCCGGGCGGCGGCTGGATCGTCTCCCTGGCCGTCGCGCCGGACGACCCGGCGGTGGTCTACGCCACGGACGGCAATTCCCTGTACCGCAGCGCCGATGCCGGCCACCACTGGTCGAAGGCCAGCTCCTTTTCCAATGAGTTCCATTGCTGTTACGACGTCCGGATCGCCGCCCTGCCGGGAGGCGTCGTGTTTCTCGACAACGCGTACGGAATCTGGAGGAGCTCGGATGCCGGCGACAGCTGGACCTTCATCGCGCCCGCGGAACCGCGAGTGCGCGCGCTCGCGGTGAGTCCGGGCGCGCCGCGGCGAGTCTTCGCCGCTTACGGAGGCAAAGGCGTCCGGGTGAGCGACGACGCCGGCGCCACCTGGGGGCCGATCGTCGCCGTCGACAACGGTCCCGACGCCTATTTCTGGAACCCCTTCGACATCGCGTTTGCGCCTTCGCGGCCGGACACCGTCTACATCGGGGCCGGCAACGGCCTCTACCGCTCGGAAGACGGAGGCGCGACCTGGGTCCACGTCTCCGGCTTCAGCAGCCAGCACCTGGCGGTCGACCCGGCCTCGCCGCATGTCCTCTACGCCTCGCACGCCACCGCCAGCGGCGGCGCCGATCACGGCGTCTTCCGCAGCGACGACGGCGGCGCCACGTGGCGCCAGCTGCCCTTCGATCTGCACGGCGGCCCGGCCGTCACGGCGCTCGCCATCGAGCCCACGCTGGGAACCCTGTACGCGGGCACCGTCGACCTTGGCGTCCTCGCCCTGGTCGGCGGCCGGAGCTGGACGGAGAGGACCGCCACCGGCCTTCCCCCCGGAGCGGTCAGGTGGGTGAAGATCCGGCCAGGGTCACCCAACCGGATCGTGCTCCGCACCGACACCGGCGTCTTCCGCAGCGACGACGACGGTCTCGCCTGGAAGCGGCTGGTCTGGGACCTCCCTGCCGCCCCGGACGGCGCCGACAACGACCTCTCCGACCTGGCCTTCGATCCGGCGGATCCGGCGGTGCTCTACGGCGCCTCTCGCATCGGGGTGCTGCGCAGCATCGACGGCGGGGAGAGCTGGAGCGACTACAGCCACGGCGCCTCCCCCTCGAGCAGCGTGCTGCTGCTGCGCGGACGGTCCCTGTTCGCCAACGCCGGCTGCGGCCTGCGGCGCAGCGACGACGGCGGCCGCACGTGGCCGGAGGTTTTGGGCTGCTTCGCCGATCCGCCGGCCAACAGCGTCCTGCGTCTGGTCTGGCAGCTCGCGGCGGATCCCGGCGATCCCCTGGGCCTCTATGCCGTCGTCCCCGAAATCGACGCCCGCTCGCTCCATCCTCATCTGGTCGGCCAGTACGTCTACGCCAGCCGCGACGGCGGCGCCACTTGGACGAGGTCCCCCCTTCCGGCCACTCACCTGGCCATCGACCCCAGCGATCCCGCGACGCTTTATGCCGGCGACAGCACGGGCGCCTTCAAGAGCCTCGACCGCGGCCTGACCTGGCAGCACATTGCCGATCTCAGGGTCACCGGCCTGGTGGTCGATCGCCACTCGCCCGCGACAGTGCTCGCCTCCACCTACGACCAGGGCGTCTTGCGCAGCGCTGACGGCGGCCTCACCTGGAATCAGGTCAACGCCGGCCTAGCCCGCCGCGGACGCCTCAATATCGTCGCGCTGGTCGAGCACCCCGACGATCCGCACCGCTTCTTCGCCATCCCCTACTCGCTCGACACCACCGAGATCCACTTCAACGGCGGCATCTTCGCCGCCGACTTCCCCCCCGCCCATCCCGCCGGCCGCCACCATTCCCACAGCGCGGGCGGGATCTTCCATCCTTGATCTAGTTGGCACCGCCGGTGGGCGGCCCCGGGTATAGAACTGCGCTCGCTAACTGGCGATAGCGGACTCCAATCTATCGGATCGCCCCCCGCAACCCCTCGATCCCCTTCCCTCCCCTCCGGGGGGGAAGGGGACGCCCCCACCCCTCTCGTAGCAAGAGTTTCGTCTTGATGGTCCCGGGGGGGGCTTTTCGCCCCTCTGGCGCTGTTCACTCCCGCGAGTCCATTCGGCGCGCCGATGGAGTAAGCTGGAGGTGCCATGAACCTTCGCCGTTTCGCCCCCGTCCTGACGCCCGCTCTCGCGCTCTTCCTCCTGCTCCCGGCCCTCCCGGCCCGCCTGCCGGCGCAGACCATCTCCAACCCCGATCTCTTCGGCAAGAGCCTCGAGGCCGCCAAAGAGGCGGTCGAGCAGTACGGGTTGTACGACAACCCGGCCGAGCTGGCGCGCGTCAACCGCATCGGCTACGAGATCGCCCAGCAGGCGGATTTCCAGAAGTTTCCGATCAGCTTCATCCTGATCGACATGGCCGAGCCGAACTCCATGACCCTTCCCGGGGGACAGATCTTCGTCACCCGCGGCATGCTCGACCTCGGTCTCGATGACGACATGCTCGCCGCCCTGCTCGGGCACGAGACCGGCCATCTGCTCTGCGAGCACTTCCTGCACATGCAGCGCCGCGCCACCCTGATGAACGTGCTCAGCAACGTCCTGGTCGCCGGCGTGCTCATCGGGTCGTCACGCAGCCAGCGGCCGAGCGGCGTCGAAGGGCCTTACGACCCGCGCCTCGCCTATGACTACGGCGACGGCCACGGCAACCTCGTCCAGGGGGCGGCGGCGGCCAGCCTGGTCATCAGCGAGCTGCTGCTGCGCAGCTACAGCCGCGACAACGAGGACCAGGCGGACCAGGTGGGCCAGCGCCTGGCCGCCGCGGCCGGCTACCGGGCGGACGGCGGACGGCGCCTTTTCGAGCTGATGAACCGGCGCATGCCGCAGATCAAAGAGTACGGCTACTTGCAGACCCATCCCTTCTTCGACGAGCGGGTGCGCGCCGCCGAGGCCCGCCAGGGCAGCTGGAGCTTGCAGCCGAAACGCTCCACCGACGCCTATCGCGAGCACACCCAGGAGGTCCTGTACCGTTACGCCTCGCACCAGAAGGTCAAGGAGGCGATGGCGCCGCACAAGCACCCGAACGGCCGCCCGCCGGGGCGCCCGCCGGAGTCTCCGGAAGCGGGCCAGGGCGCAGGCGACTCCCCCGCCCGCCACCTCTCGGTGAGCGATTTCCTCGAGGACACCGCGCTGACCACCTGGCCCCAGGGCAAGACCGCCGACACGATCCGCCTCGAGAGGCTGCACCGGCAGCGTGATACCGAGCTGGCCAAGACCGAGGAGGCTCGCGACTACGGTACTCTTCTGCGCGCCTACCGCAAGGAGCTCGCCGAGGTGCGGCGGCTCGACCCGAAGAGCGAGCTGCCCGCTCTCCTCGACGGCGAGATCGCCGAGTTCGACGGCAAGCGCCAGGCGCTCTATCCGCGGGCCCAGGCGGTGCTCGCCGGAGGGGTGTTCGAGACCTCGTTCCTGGTTGCCTTCACGAGCAATTTCCCGGACGCGCCGGAGCGGCCGCAAGCCGCGCTCGCCCTGGGCGAGGCGTATAGCCGGCTGGGCAATCAGTCCGACGCCGTGGCCAAGTACCTGGAGGCATGGAAGGCCGCGCCCGAGAGCGCCTATGGCAAGCGCGCGAGCGCCGGCCTGCGCAACCTGGCCGGCAACCTCAAGGAGCTTTCCGCCCTGCAGCAGCTCAGCGAGCAGGACCGGGATCCGGAGATCCGGCGGCTGGCGGGCGAGCGCCTGGCCAAGATCGCCAAGAGCTACGACGACCTCGCCAACGGCGCCGAGTACCTGCGCCGCTATCCCGACGGCAAGCACGTGGTCGCGGTGCTCGACCGGCTCAACGTGCTGGCCGACAACCTCTACGGCGAGGTGGTGCTCTACCAGGGTTTCGGCGATGCCGCCAAAGCCACCGAGCGGATCAACAAGATCCTCACCAATGCCCCCCTCTCCCGCGCCGCCGAGCGGCTGCGCGACCGCGCGGTCCTCGCCGCCGAGAAGACCGGTTGAGCGCGCCCCCCGAGTGCCGGTCGATGCCGGTCGAGGCCGCGATCGATGCCGGTCGAGGTAGAATAGAGCCTCGTTCAATGCCGTAGCTGGCTGTCATCTGCCCGCAGAACCGAACGATTTCCCGGCGCGTCGCTCGTGCCACGGGGGCGTCGGCGCCCGCGAGCGCCTGCCCGATCGCGCGGCGCCCAGGCAGGAGACGGCCTCGAGCTTGAGCAACCACCCGACCGCGGCACGGCTCGAAGAGGCATTGAGCGGACAGCTCTCCGGCGAGGAGATCCGCTCCGTGGTCGGCCACCTGGTCCCCGGCTGCACGCAGTGCTGCGCGGCGCTGCTCGAGCGCACCTGGCCGCTCCGCCACGACAATCCCAAGCAGATGGTGCAGCTCGCCGAGCTTGCGGTCCTGGCCGCCGGCTGGCTCGCCGCCGACCGCCACGGCGGCCGGCAGGTGCGCGATCTCCAGTGCCGGGCGGCGGTCGAGCTGGCCAACGCCTACCGCGTGGCGAGCCGGCTCGACCGCGCCCAGGGGGTGCTCGACGAGGCCATGGGGCACTTCCGCCAGGGCAGCCGGGACGTGCTGCTCGGCGCCCGCTTGTTCGAAGTGCAGGCCTGCGTCTTCGGCGACCGCCGCAGCTTCGCGGCGGCTTTCGGCGCCTTCGACGACGCCCTCGCGACATATCGCCGCCTTGGCCAGCCGCTGCTGGCCGGCCGCGTGCTGATCTCGACCGGGGTCTACGCCGCTCACGCCGGCGATGCCGAGCGGGCGATCGCGCTGATCGAGGAAGGGCTGGCGCTGTTGCCGCCGCACGAGGACCCGCGGCTCGCCCTGGCGGCCGTCCACGAAGTCGCCGAGAAATTGATCGAGGGCTGCCGCTGGCGGGAAGCTCGCCGGCTGATCTGGCGCCACCGCTGCCTCGGCCACCGGGACGGTGGCCAGCACGAGCGGCTGAGGCTCACCTGGCTGGAGGGCAGGCTCTTCGCCGGGCTCGGCCACCTCCAGCGCGCCGAGAGGGCTCTAGAGGAGGCGCGCCGCGGCATGACCGCCGCGGGCAAGCCCTACCCTGCCGCGGTGCTCTCCCTGGAGCTCGCGGCGCTCCTCATGCGCCATGGCCGCGAAGAGGAGGCGCGCCGCCTCGCCCTCGAGGCGGCGGAGGACTTCTTGAGCCTGAAGCTGGGATGCGAGGCCGCGGTGGCGATGATGCTGCTCAAATCGATCTTGCGCTTTCGCATCGCCGCGACCGCCGTGATGCTCGAAGAGATGGCCCGCTTCATGCGCCAGGCCGAGAAGAATCAAGATCTTCGGTTTTTCTAAGGAAGAAAAGGCGCTCGCTAACTGGCGATGGCGGACTCAGATCTATCGGATCTCCCCCCGCAACCCCCGCGGATCCCCTTCCCGGTTTTCAGAGCCGCCGGGTCCCTGCCCGGCGGTGGCCGGGGGGGAAGGGGACGCCCCCACCCCTGGCGCACGCAGTTTCGTCTCAGGGTTCCTCAGGGGCGGCCGCCGAGGCGGCGGGGGCGTGCAGCTGGATCGCGTGATCGACCAGGGCGACTTTCTCGGGAAAAGTGAACGAGGAGATCTCGGCGAGGAAGCTGCCGGCTTCGACGCCCGCCTCGGCGGTGGCCGCGGCGAAGTCGGGCGCGCGCTCGAGAATCGTCGGCAGATGCTCCACCTCGAACGAAGTCAGGTTCCAGGGCGAGCGCAGCAGTTGGATGGCGAGCTCGTGCAGCTCGGGCGCGAAACCGCGGGTCTTGCGCGGATCGGAATAGTCGAGAATGTTGCGCAGCACCTGGAGCGAGCGATGGAGAACGGCGCTGCGGCTGAACTCGCCGCCGCCGCGATGCGAGCGGGCGCCGCGCTTTTCCAGGAAACCAACGTCGGTCGGCGCAATCTGAATCGTCGTTCCCTTGCCAGCCATTGCACCCTCCCTTTCACACGCGTTAGCGCAGTCGCTCGGATTTCACATACCGCTGTAGCCGGCGCAGGTGTCTCCCCGCCAGCGTGCGCACACCGCTCTCCGAAAGTTCAAGTGCGGCTGCGATCTCGCGAGAGGACAGTTCCTCGCCATACCACATCGCAACGATGCGGCCGGCACGCGGCGGCAGGAGGGAAAGCAGCTCGTTCGCGTCCCGCCGGCAGTCGACGGCAAGCTGCGGGCTGTGCCCGCCGGCAAGCTCTTCGAGGCGGGAGGCACCGACCTGCACACAGCGCTCGGCCGAACGCCGCCGCAAGAAGTTGAAGATCTTGAGCCTGACGGTGCCGATCAAGAAGGTCGCGGGGTCCTTGACCTCGGGCACTCGCGTGGCGTCCTTGGCATCGGGCCAGCGCCGGAGGAGGGCAATCAGCGCCTCCTGGATGACGTCCTCGGCATCCTCGGGCCGGATGCGATGGACCCAGAACAGGAAGCGCAGCCGCGGTCGCGTCTGCTCGACCACGGCCCGGAGCTGGTCGTCGAGGCGCTCGGCCGGCGAGATTCCCATGGCGGGTCGTCCCGGCTGCCCAGGGACCCCGGCGGCCGGCGGGGACTCGCCATCGCCGTCTCTTCGCTGACTCTT
Source organism: Thermoanaerobaculia bacterium (assembly GCA_035544895.1). Taxonomy (GTDB): domain Bacteria; phylum Acidobacteriota; class Thermoanaerobaculia; order Multivoradales; family UBA5704; genus JASLEW01. Next base: position 132,110 of record DASZZM010000009.1, on the reverse strand, counting down.
CATGATAAGCGTGCCGACTCTACCAGAAGGCAGTTGACCTGCGCCGCCTGCGGCGGCGGCCCCTCCGCGAGGTGACCTCGTTTCCAGACCGGCTCGATGAGGCCATCCGGTAACATGATGATAAGCTAACAGAAATAAATTTCTCTAATCGATAACAACCCCGTCATGATGATTTGTCGCTCATCCGCCTCGGCCGGGAGAACGCCTCCGCGTGGCTGTTTTGCCTGTCACAAATCCCGCGCGTTTTGCAACTTAGCTCTCAGGAGGTTTCACCTGCGCTGGTCTTTCTTGGCTGCCCAAGGAGAGAAATGGCCCCCATCGACCACCCAACGCCACGATCGATCGATCAATTCGTCGCCGGCGAGCTGACCGGCCCAGCGAGGGAGACGGTCCTGCGTCATCTCCTGGGAGGCTGCCTCGACTGCTCGATTTATGCCCGCGGCAGCCTCGAGCGGCGCGCCCATGGCTCCAAGGGCCCCGGGGCCGCCGGGGCCCCGCCGCCAGGCGCCTACGAGGCGGCTTTCGAGCTGGGGGCCAAGGGCACGGCGGAAGAGTCGGCGGAAGTGCTCGCCGAGAGGTTGCGCGCCACCACCCTGTGGGCGATCCTGGAATCCAAGCCGCAGGAGAGGCGCCTGGCGCTGGTGGCCGGCGACCGCCGCTACCACAGCTGGGCGCTGGCGGCGCGCCTGCTCGAGGTGGGGGCCGACCTGCACTGGCGCGATCCCGGACGCGCGGTCGAAGCCACGAGGCTCGCGGTCGCGGTGATCGACCACCTGCAACCGGGGGCCTACCCTCCCGGGCTGGTGCACGACCTGCGCGGCAGGGCGCTCGGCGGGTTGGCGAACGCGCTGCGGCTCGGCGAGGATTTCGCCGCCGCCCAGGCGGCCTTCGCCGCCGCCTGGGGCGAGCTCGCCCAGGGCACCGGCGACCCGCTGGAGCGGGCCCACCTGTTCTACCTGGAGGCCACCCTGCGCCTGGCCGCCGGCGACTTCGGCGGCGCCGCCGATCTGTTGCGCCCGGCCGCGCACCTCTACCGCCTCTACGGCGACGCGCACCAGGAGAGCCGCATCCTGCGCACGCTGGCGCTGGCAACCGGATACCTGGACCCGCTGCAGGGCGTGGCGCTTGCCAGGCAGGCGCTGCAGCTCGTGCACCGCTGCCGCGACCCGCGGCTCGAGCTCTCCATACGCCACGCGCTCATCTGGTTCCTCAACGACGGCGGCTCGCCGCGCGAGGCGCTGACGCTGCTCGATCGATCACGCGAGCTCTATCGCCAGTTCGAGTGCGCTCAGCCGCGCTTGTGCCAGACCTGGCTGGAAGCGCGCATCCTCCGCTCGCTCGGCGAGCCGGCGGCGGCGGAGCGGACGCTGGTGGCGGTCTGGCACGACTTTCGAAGCGCCGGCTTCAACCAGGACCTCACGCTGGTGAGCCTCGATCTCGCCGAAGCCTACATGGCACAAGGCAAGGTGCGGCACGCGCTCCGCCTGCTGAAAAGCTTTCAATTGACCCTCCGCGCCTGGCGCATGCACGCCAACGGCCTCGCCGCCTGGCTCCTCTTGCAGGAAGCCGCCGCCACCGAGGCGGCCCGCGCCCAGGCGCTGACACGCGACGCCTCCTTATACTTCAGGCAGGCGTGGCGGCGGCCCTTTCCATTCAGCCCCTCCCAGGACACGCGCCCCTCCCAGGACACGCGTCGGCACGGGTAGGGTGGTGGTGGCAGCCCCGGGTGGCCGCGCGCCAGTTGCTCTGGCGCTCTTGGGGAATAGGTGGCGATCGGTGTGAAGGAGATTTCGCGCCAAAAGCAACTGGCGCGCGGCCACCCGTGGCTGAGGCACCGTTGGGTGCAAGCGCGGGCACCTCCCACCCACCCGGGCTTTGGCGAGACTGACGGGGAGGTCTACTACTCAGCACGGCTGGCGGAGAGGGCGGGTGCCCGATTAGCCAGCTCACATGCGTCCCCATCGAGCGCATCTTGCTATGAGATGACGGTGGCCGGAGCCTTCGGTGGTGCTGCGCAGGTCGCATTTGGCGGCGGCGCCCTCAACACCTATCCCTTCCTATAGAACCACGTAAGCCGCCAGACAAGCGACCTGCGCAGCACCACCGAAGGCTCCCCGCGAGCTCGGTGCTGAGCACTTCTCAATTTCAATGCATTGAAATCCGAGGTTCGCGTGGGTTGGCCGGAGGGAGGCGGGTGCCGGGGGGGTTACGTGGGGCGGTGCGTGAGGGAATGGATCACTGCACGCGCTCGGCTTTGAGGCCGGCCTTGATGTTCATCTGGATGTTCATGGGAGTCACCTCCTTTCGGCTCGTGATTGGTGTGCAGGCCGGCACTGGCCGCGCGCTGGCGGGACTGGGCGGGCGCTCACGACCGCGGGCATCATCTGGCTCGATCCCGGCGCCGCTCCGCTCGCCCTCGCCGCCGCCGCGGCGGCCACGGCCTTGCCACTGCTCGCCTTGCCGCTGGTGCGCGAGTGGGATCTGCGCCTGCGCACGCGGGCCGCGGCGCTCACCCGCTGCCGTTTCGACGCTCTTGCCGGCCACGCGCCCATCCGCGCCCACGCGGCAGAGCGGTCGGTCCGGCGCCAGCACGAGGCCCTGCTTGCCGCCTGGGCTTGCGACCACCGCCGGCTTGCCACCGCCGAGGTGGCTGTCGATTCGCTGCTCCAGCTTCTGCTGACCGTGCTCGCCGTCGCGCTGCTGCTCGGCCATCTCGCCCGCCACGGCAGCGACGGCGGCGTTCTGCTGCTTTTCTACTGGACGATGTGCCTTTGCGAGCTCGGGCCCGCCCTGGCGCGCACGACCGCCGCCCGCTACCCGCCGCTGCGCAGCACTTTCCTCCGCCTGCTCGAGTCGCTCGCGGCGCGCGACGACCCCGCACTCGCCCGCGCCGGCAGCCCGGCGCACTCCCCCGCAGCCCGTGAGGGGTGCCGGCCAGAACAGGAGGTCGCGGCGGCTGCGCGGTCGCGGGCAGGCTCCGGCGAGAAGGCGCGGCGATCCGCGCTTCCCGCCATCCCCGGCCCCGCCGGCACGGGGCTTCAACCCCTCGCCCCGGCCACCGCCGCCGCGAGCTTGCGCTATGCCGGGGTCGGCGTCCACATGGCCGGGCAGGCGGTGCTCGACAACGTCGACTTCGCGGTTGCCCCAGGCGAGCACGTGGCCATCGTCGGCCCGTCGGGCGCCGGCAAATCGACCTTGCTCGGCCTCCTGCTCGGCTGGGCGGCGGCGGCGGCCGGCCGCCTCCTCGTCGACGGCGAGCCGCTCAGCGGAGAAACCCTGGCCCGGCTCCAGCTCGGCACCGCCTGGGTCGACCCGGCAGTCCGCTTGTGGAGCGGTACGCTGCTCGCGAACCTTTGCTACGGCGTGCCACCCCTGGAACAGTCCGCGCGGCCCGCTGGGCACGCCGCCGGCCTGCCGCCGGGCGCGATCGGGCACGCGACTCGCCAGGCCGGCCTGGTGGATCTCCTCGCCGCGCTGCCCGCGGGCCTGCAGAGCGACCTGGGCGACGGCGGCTGCCTGCTGTCTGCCGGCGAAGGCCAGCGGCTGCGTTTCGCCCGCGCGGCGCTCGCGCGCCAGGTGCGCCTCGCCATCCTCGACGAGCCCTTCCGCGGCCTCGACCGCGCACACCGGCGCCACCTTCTGGCTCTCACCCGCCGCCTATGGGCGGGGGCGACCTTGCTGTGCGCCACCCACGACCTCGCCGAGACCCGCGACTTCGACCGCGTTGTCGTCCTCGCCGGCGGACGTCTGGTCGAGGACGCCTCGCCCGCGGTCCTCGCCGCGCGCCCGGGCTCGCTCTATGGCTCCCTCCTCGCCGCCGAAGAGGCCGTCCGCCGTCGCCTCGGCTCGGACCCGACCTGGCGCCGCCTGCGGCTCGCGGCCGGGCGGCTCTCCCCGACCTGCTCCCGGCCCGTCTGATGGCGGCCCGCCAGCCGGTCCTCTGGCCTCCCGAGCGCGCGGCAGAGGCCTTGCGCGCGCTCGCCGAACGCGCCGGCTACATCTCCGCCGCTTCCGCCGCTTGCAACGCTGCCTGCGAGCGGCACGCCGAAGCGGACGACGCGGCGGTGCCCTTGGCGCCCGCAGACCCCGCCGCCGTCGGATACCGGCTCGAGCTCGCGGCGGCGGCGCTGGGCTGCGAGGTCGAGCCGGTCACGCTGCCGGCAAGCGAGGCCGGACCGCTGCTGAGCAAGGCCGGGCCGGCCCTGATCTGGCTGCCGGGCCGCGGCAGCGAGCGCTGGCACGCGCCGCCCCAGAGACACGATGAGCGGCCCGGCCTGAGCGGGCCTGGCCTCCTGGCCTTGATCGGCGCCTCCGGCGCCCGCCGCCCGCGGCGGGGCGCGCCGCGGCTGCTGGCGCTCGGCCCCGACCGGCGCGTGCGCCGCTGGCGCGCGGCATCGGTGGAAGAGGCCTTGTGCGCACAGTTCTCCGCGGCGGCCGCGAGGGCAGCGGGGAGGGCCGGTTGGGCAGCGGCGGCAGCGGGGACCGCGCGCGCCATCCTCTCGCTCGAGGACCTGCTGACCGCCGCGGGAGTGGCGCCGCGGCGGCGGCGCGCGCGCTCGGCAGCGCTCCGCGAGCCCTTGCACGACACCGAGATCGGAGGTATCTGGGTGCTGCGGCCGGCTCCGGGCGGCAGCCTCCGGCGCGAAATCCGCGCCGCCCGCCTGCCGCTGCCCGCCGCGGCCTTCCTGGGCGCCCATGCGGCGCGCCAGGCCTTGTCGATCCTGTCGTGGTGGGTGCTGGGGACGGTCGTGCTCTCGGGCCGCGCCGACTCCGCCCGGCTGGCGGCCTGGGCGCTCCTGCTCGCCACCCTGCTGCCGCTGCGTGCCGCCGAGCTGCGCGCCGCCGCCGCCTTCGCCTCGCGCACCGCCATCGCGCTCGAGCGCCGGCTGCTGGCCGGGATCCTGTGCCTCGACCCCGACCTGGTGCGGCGTGAGGGACCGGGTCGGCTCCTCGCCAAAGTCCTCGACGGCGAGGCCCTCGAGCTGCGCCTGGTGACCGGCAGCCAAGCCCTCCTCGTGGCGCTTGCCGAGATCGCCCTCGCCGTCCCTCTCCTGGCCGCCGGCGCCGCGGGCTGGCGGCACGCCGCCCTGCTCATGGCCTGGCTGGGCCTGACAGCGCTGGTCGCCCGGCTCTACTGGCGCCGGCGCGGCCGGTGGACTGCCGCCCGCCTGGCGCTCACCCGGCAACTGATCGAGCGCATGCTCGGGCACCGCACCCGCCGCGTACAGCGCCCTCCCGCCGCCTGGCATACCGGCGAGGACCCGGACCTCGACCGCTACCTCGACCGCTCGCGCGCCATGGACCGCCTGGCAGCCCTCCTCAGGGTCGCCGCGCGCGGCTGGCTTCTCGTCAGCCTCGCCGCGCTGATGCTCGATCCGCACGCGGGCAGGGCCACGGCCCGCGTCGCCGTCTCGCTCGGCGGACTCTTGCTCGCCGGCCGCGGGCTCGGCAAGCTCGCGGCGGGCCTTGGCGACCTCGCCGAGGCCCACCTCGCCTGGCGCTCCCTGGCTCCCATCCTGCGAGCCGCCAGGAGCGCCGACAGAGGCCCGCGCGCCGAGGACACCGGCGCCTTCGATCCGGCCGGCCAGGCAGCCGAGACGTCCGATCAGACTGCCGGCCAGTCTAAGGGAGCCGAGCCGTGGGCGAGTCCGGGCCCTTCGAGATCAGCGGCCGTGGACTCCGCCGGCGGGGCAGCCTTCGCGCCGGCGCCGGGCGAACAGAGCGATCCGGTCCTCTTCGCCCACCAGCTCGCCTATCGGCACCGCGGGCGTCCCGGAGCGGTCCTGCGCGGCTGCAGCCTCCAGGTCGCCCGCGGCGAGCGGCTGCTGCTCACCGGCGACTCGGGCAGCGGCAAGTCGACCCTCGCCTCGCTGCTCGCCGGCCTGCGCGTGCCGCGCTCGGGTGTGCTCTTGCTCGACGGCCTCGACCGCCACACGCTCGGAGCCTCTGCCTGGCATCGGCTGGCCGCCGCGGTGCCCCAGCTCCAGGACAATCACGTTTTTTCCGCGAGCCTGGCTTTCAACCTGCTGATGGGACGCGACTGGCCGCCCGATGCCGCCGCCCTCGCCGCGGCCGAGGCCGTGTGCCGCGAGCTCGGCCTCGGCCCGCTTCTCGACCGCATGCCCGCCGGGTTCGATCAACCCGTCGGCGAAGCGGGCTGGCAGCTCTCGCACGGCGAGAAGGGCCGTCTCTTCGTCGCCCGCGCCCTCTTGCAAGCGCACCCCGGACCAACCGGGCCCCTACCGCCCCTTCTCCTGATCCTCGACGAGAGCCTCGCCGCCCTCGACCCCGAGACCCTGGACCGCACCCTCGACTGCGTCCTGCGCCGCGCCCCCACCCTCATCCTCATCGCCCACCCCTGACACCGCAGCCCCGGCGCCTTCTCTTGAGCCTCCCACGACGGCACCTCCGCTCGCTACGACCCCCTCGTGGTCGTGCCCCACGGCCTCGAAGACCTCAAGTACGCCCACAGCCTCGCCGACGCCTGGCCATGCGCGTCCAGCGCTAGCAAGAGTTCGTGGCAAGCCGTCGCGCCAAGAGTTCGATCGACAAGAACGTTTACTACACGAAAACGTTGCCGGCGCCGCGAAGACGAAAGCCGACGAAGAACGCAAGACGAACCGAGATTGAGGCATGGCACAGTGCCCGATGCGGCGTGGTAGTATTCTCTTCGCCGCGCTGGCGGAACTTGCTTTTCTAAAAGGAGGTGCCTGTGAAGGTGTATTCCCGCGCGACTCTGGGAGCCGTTCTTTCCCTTCTCGCGTCTTCCACCCTCCCCGCCCAGGATCACGCCAGCCAGTTCGAGCTGACGAGGGCGTTCGTGACCGACTGGGCGCATGGTCCTGTCAGAGACGTCGCGGTCAACCTCTTCTGTGGCGATCCGAAGTCCGGGCCGGCTGGACCCGTGCACGCGCCCGACAAGGACTGCGAGCTTCATACCGGAGCCCAGCTCTCCGATCCTTCCATCAGCGACTTCCAAGGCGTCGTGCTGGAGCCTCCGAACGTCTGCGCCGAACAGGGCAAGAACTGGCGCACCGCGATCAACGCCTTCGCCAACAAGGACTGCGTGGCCCACGGGTTCGTCCGCGTCTGGCCAGAGCACCTCACCAGCGGCAGCGGATGCTCCAACCCCAATCACTTCATGGAGCTGCACCCCCTCCAGACCCTGAAGTGCGGGGGCACGGACGTCCTGGATTTCACCAGCAAGCTGCGGGTGGTCGAAGGCCTCGGCTACAAGTCGGTCTCGATCGTGCGGCAGATGATGGGTCTTCAGCTCTGGGTCTGCGAAGGTTGCGGCGGCGGCTCCAGCGAAGCGAACCTGACGCCCATCGAGTTCGACTACTGCTTCGGCGCCAACTGCAAGCGCGGGCAGGCCTCGAACTTCGCCCGGTTCCAGGCGAAAGTGCTCCCGGCGACGATTCGCCCCAAACCGGATCAGACCCTGGAAGGTTTCGCGACGGCGATTGCCCGAGTCCTGCCGGTCGACCAGAACGGACAGTCCTCCGGGACGCGCTTTGAGCTCCTCAAGCTCTACGCCCTCAAGGGAAGCGACTTCTATGACAAGCTGCTCGCCATCCAGAAGGCGGGTGGAACGCCGCCGCCCCTGGATATCATCGGCATCTTCACCGTGGAACCGCTCAGCGTGCTGAAAGTGATCGAAAAGCCCGACTTTCCTCATGCCACCTGGGTGAGCGTCCCATTCCCGGTGGCGCTGGTGGTCTTCGGAGAGACTCCGTAGCCGGGGCCGGGCGAAACGATCGGGCGCGGACTCTTTCTTTGCGTGCTCGCCTCCGACCCGGATGCCCGCCGGTTCGAACACCCATTGCCTGACCGCCTCCAAGGCGGCGTTCGACCCTTGCCGTTACGCGCCAGGCAGACCGGCTTGCAGCCGCAGAAGCGGCCGACCCTCCCCGGCCACCAGCTGCCAATGGCAGCCCAGCCTGGCGCAGGCAGAATCGAGGGCTTCTCGAATGCCGCGCCCGGTCAACTCCAGACTGATGGCGCGGACGGCCAGCGACTCGTCGAGCGAGAGGTCGGCGCCGAGCATCTGGGCCACCGCGCTGAGCACCTCCCGCACGTTGGCACCCGAGAGCCTGATGTCGATCGGTTCGTCCAGCTGCTGGACGCCCCGGTTCCGCGCCCCGGCGGCCAGCGGCTCGATCACCAGCATCTCGTCGCGCACGTGCCAGCGACAGCCGATGCTCTCGCATGCGGCGCCAAGAACGGTGCGCGCCGAAACGTGGTCAAGCCGGATCGAGATCTTCTGCGTGGCGTCGAGCCCCGGTGCGAGCACGATCTGGGCGCCGGTCAGCTCGGCGAAGGCATTGAAGAAGGCCGCCAGCTCGGCCTGGCTCAAGTTGATGTCGATGCGCTCGTCGAGGTTGACGCTGGCCTGCGCCACGCCCGGCAGGGCCAGGGCCAGGAGTACGGCGATGACCGCGGTGGCGGCACGGATGGCGGGGCGGGACTTCATCGGTAACTCCTCTCTGCGGCAGATGCCATGCCCACGACCGGGGGATCGGTCGGGCTTTCAGGCCGCCGTGAGTATTGCGCGCATGAGCCTCTACCCTAACAGTTGCCGTCGAGAGCAAGATTGTGACACTTGAGAGAGGCTTCATCATGCACTCCAAGCGCCGTCCGCCCTCACTCCAGCACCCCCTCCCCCGCCCTATCCGCCGCCACCGCCACACTCACGCTCGCCCCGCCGAGCGACACCGTATACGTCCCCGGCGCCAGCCCGCCCACCCGCAGCGGCCGCCGCGGCGACAGAGCCGGCGGCACCCCCAACTGCCGCAGCAGCCAGGAAACCTCCCACCCCTCCGGGCCGACGATGCGCGGCGACCCATCGCGCTTCGACGTCGTTACAGTCAGCGACGACCCGCCGTTGCCCACCTGCAGGGCCAGCCCCTCCTCGGCGGCCTCCCGGCTCGACCACCCGCCGAACGCCCATGAGCCGCCGGCGAACGCCGCGGCGCGCACCTGCGCCGGCAGCGGCGGCTCGAGCGTCGCCGTCGCCTTGCCCGCGCCGTCGGCGACCAGGAGCCGCTGGCCCTTGCCGGCCTCCTCGAGGAACACGAACGCGCCGGCAACCGGCGCGCCCGAGGCCCCGAGGACCTGCACCGCCACCGTCTGCCCCTTGCGGTCGCCCAGGACCAGGCGCAGCGGCGCCGGCGGCCGCTCCGCCGCCAGCTCGAGCTCGGCCACCTGGCTTGCCTGGTCGCGCAGCCGGGCCTCGACCGCGGCCTTGCCCGCCTTGAGCCCGGTCAGCGAGAAGCTCCCGTCCGCCCCGCTCATGGCGAGAGCGCCGCTGACGAGCTCGCGCACCCTCGCCCCTTCGACCGGCTTGCCGACCGCGTCGCTGACCGTCCCCGTCACCGCAAAGCCCGGGAAGCCCAGGACGGTCTCGAAGTGGTCGCCCTCGGGGATGTCCACCGTGACCTCGCTGCTCGCCGAGCCCTGGTAAAACCACAGCACCCGCCAGTGCCCCGCGGTCAGCTCCTCGGTCTCGAACCGCCCGTCCGCGCCGACCGCCACGTTCACCTGCGGCCGGCCGCCGCCCGCGAGCTGCTGCTGGCGCAGGCCCGCCGGCGAGATGACGGTGTCGATCCGGCCGGGCACGTCGGTGTCCGGCATCTGCCAACCGAGCAGGCCGCCGCCGGCCGGGGCACCCCCCACCGTCACCACGCCGGCGACCTTCAGCCCCGGACCCCGGCAGTCCACGTCGAGCTCCCCGCCCTCGGGCACCTCGGTGACCCGCTCGCAGACCAGCCGCCGCCCGGCGACGACCGAGACGGTCACCTTGCCCGCCGGCACGCCGGGCAGCACCGCCTCGCCATTCCACACCTGCGCGGAGAGCATGTCGGGCTCGAGCCACCGATTGCCCAGGTCCGCCCGGGCGACGGCGCCCTCCCGGTCGGCGCCGCGCCTGTCCACGTGCACCCGCAACGTGGCGCCCTCTCCCAGCGCGATCGACCCGATGTCGATCGTGCCGTCCGGCCCCGCGCCGCTCTCCTCGCCCCCGAGCGCGAGGTCGATCTGCCGGCGTGCGAGGCCCGCGGCCTCGACGCGCAGCGAGAGATGCGCCGGCAGGAGGCCCGAGAGCAGGAATCCGCCGTCCTCCCCGGAAGTGGCCTCCAGGAGGTCGCGCGAGGCCCAGGCGACTGCCGGACCCTCCGGCCCCTGGCGGGTGGACCAGATGCGGGCGCCGGGCACCGGCTGGCCGTCGTCGGCCCGCACCACGCGGCCGCTCACCGCCAGCCCGGCCGGCGCCGTCAGATCGCCCAGGTCGCGCTCCTCCCCGGAGCTCCCGGGCGCGACCCGCACGCGCAGCTCCCGGGTCGCCGGCGATCGAAGGATGAGCTCGCCGCCTTCGCTTGCCGGTGGCAGCTCGAAGCTGAACCTGCCCCCTTCGCGCAGCGCCTGCTCGCGCTGGCAGTTGCGGAAATCGACCCGCGCGGCACCCCGGAGGACGGGGGCGCCGCTCGCATCGACCAGCCTGCCGGTGAGCGTGAACGCCCGCGGCAGCACAATGCGAGCCTTCGGCGGGAACGGCAGGTTGAGGTGCAGCGCGGCCTGCAGGTGGCCCGGCGCCGAAGCCCGCAGCGCGAGCGGCGCGGCCGGCAGCCCTGAGAGCCGCGCCAGACCCGTCCCATCCGTGGTGGCCGCAAGGCTTCGCGATCCTCCCTCGACGCGCGCGCCGGCGACCGGCGTTTCGGCCTCATCGACCACCTCGACGGCGAGCCCGACCCCCGCGCTCATCGTGCGCCTCCCGAGGTTCACCTGCGCCCCGGCTTCGAGCTCGACCGTCTCGGAGACAGGCACATAGCCAGGCGCGGCGGCCGTCCACGCCACCTTGCCCGCGGGCAGCCCGGCCAGGCGCCATTCGCCCTTGGCGCCGCTCCGGCTCTTGACGACCGTGACCTCCGGCAGCTCGCTCGCGACGAAAAACTCCGCCTCGACGACCGCGCCGGCAAGCGGCGCGCCGCGCTCGTCCGCCAGGCGGCCGGCGAGCTCACCCCCCGCCCGCAGTCGCACCTCGCGGGGCAGCGTGCTCGGCCGCCCGCGCACCACCAGGGGCATCGCTCCTCGCCTGAACACCATGAGCGAGACCTCCGCTTCGTCCGGAAGGCCGGGCGCCTGAAGCCGCCCGAGGTTTCCGTACAGGCTCGCCCACGTCTTGAGCGTGCCGCCGCGTGCGGCCGCCTCTTGCACCATCGCATTGACGCCGGCTGCCGGTCTGCCGTCGCTGTCGAGCACGGTGAGGTCGATGCCCCGTGCCGGCGTCGAGATCAGCAGCGCGGCCCTCTGGCCCGGCAGCACCTCGACCCACCAGCTGCCCTCGCCGGGCCCGGCCAGCCGCAGCCGCCAGGGGCGTCCGCGGTCGAGAGGCAGCGCGAGCCGGCCGTCCTTGGGGATCGGCCAGCTCGGCAGCGCGTTCTCGGACACCTCCGGCCACATCTCGCCCGGCGCCGCGACGACGCGGAGCTCGCTCGGCGCCTTGCCGGCAGCCCGCCGGATGACGCGGACCGCAAGGCGGCCCGCCTCGTCGGAGAGGTGCTCGCGGCCGATGCGCGACAGTGGCACCCGCCGGGGCACCGAGCCCGCGCTCCACACCCACGCGGAGCGCAGCTCTTCAACCGCCACCTGCCGAGGGGTGCCCCAGACCGTCTCGACGGCACCGGTCGTATGCACCAGCCGCCACTGCTCGAGCGACAGGGCCAGCAGGACGACGATCAGCTGGCCGCTCAAGGCAGCTGGTTCATAACGCCGAAGTAATAGCAAATGATGTCGAAGGAGTCGCCCCAGTCATTGACACAGACGCTGGCCTGGCCCCCCGGGGGTGCATCTCGGACGCACTCCCTGCACCCCCCACCGTTCCCCACACACGCGCCGCCTCCCTGATCGAGGCCGAAGTCGTACATGTGAGAATCGGGATAGTCGTAGCACTCGGCATACACCGGCACCGCACTCGCGAGCAACAACGGGATGAGGGCGACCAGCAACGCAACCCTGCGACTCATAGGCTCCTCCTTTGCTCCACAGGGCCTCAGCCGGCGGGCAGCGAGGCCTCGATCGTGCGGGGCAGTTGGTGCTCCCGCCCCCGCAGCGTCTTTTCGTGCAGCAGCAAGACGATCCTCCCGGCGCGGACGTCGCCGCCGAGAGCAAAGAACTCGCTGCTCCCCTCGAGCGGAACAGCAATGGTTTTGACCGGCCCTTCGCGTCGCAGCACCTTGAGATCCCAGCGGGTGCGCCCCTTCTCGACCCTGCGCACCAGCAGGCCCGGCCCTTCGGGCAACGGCAGGACGGCGTCGACCAGGTGGCGCTGATTGATCCAGACCTGGCGCTGCTCGTAGCTCGCCGCGAGGTGTGCCGCCACGGCCTCGCTCAAGCCCGTGCAGTCGGCGTCGATACCCAGGGCCGCGGTGTCCCACGTGCGCACGAGCTTGCCCTCGCGGTCGAACAGACTGGCGCCCGGTTGGACTCCGGGGAGCACGAAGAGCGACCCGTCGGCGAGAAAGCGCGTCGCGCCCAGCTCGGCACCCAGGCAGCGGTTCATCGTCGGGGCTCCCGGACCGCCGGCGTCGTAGAGCAGCGGTTTCAGGTCGGTCAGCCGCTTGTCCAGCGAACCCGTCCAGGCGATCGCCCCGTCCGCTCCGAACTTGCCGCGCTCGTCGCGGCGCGCCCCGACCAGCGCCAGCTGGCCGTCGCGCAGGTCGATCGCCTGGATGGCCTCGAAGGCCGCATCGGAGCGCACCGGGTCGTCGAGGCGGCGCCAGGTCACCCAGAAGGCCGGACCCGCGGCGACGAGGTACTTCGCGGAGGCGGCGATTCGGTGCGTCGCCGAGAACCCGCCCGGCTTCGACCGTCCGGGGATCACCTCCTTCGCGGCCGCGCCCGCCGCGTCGAGTCTCACCTCCACCGTGCCGTCAACACCCAGGCCCAGGTAGACCGAGCGCTCACCCGCCCACCGGATGTCGCACGCCCGCGCCAGCGCCGACGGCAACGTCACCTCCGAGAGGATGCGCAACCCTGCCGGTATCGGCGGCGCCGGAGGCAGCGATGCCGGCCGAACCGCCGCTCCCCCGGTGAGGCCGATCAGGCCCCAGGCCGCGGCCACAAGGTCGTGTGACAGTTTCCGGTTCAGACGTGGCTCCTGCTTGTCCGCCTCTCCACAACGCCTGGGCTGTCGCCGGTGCCCACACCCGCACCGGACGACTCAGAGAAGCCTGTCAATATACAGATAAGTTCATCATTAGCGCCAGGCCGAAACTATTCAGATTGTCGCCGGCAGTTCCGGCTCTGTCAAGGGTTTCGTCAACGGCGGCGGCTGCCCAACGCGCTGTTCGGCGCAGCCGCGCGCCACCCAACGGTGCGCAGCCTGCTGCGTGGCACGCAGGCGGCCGGCCGCCGAATCGCGAAATGGTTCGGCGCCAGGTCGGGCGGGTTCGCCGTCGAGGTCGAAGACGCCGGCGGCGCGCGGCATGCCGCGGGGTTCGTCCATCCGCGGCACAGCTACCTGGTCGCCGTCGCGCCGGCGGTGCTCGCCGCGAGAGCGATAAAGGCTCGAACGTTTACCGCCTCCGGACTGGTGGCCGCCGATCGACAGGTCGATCCGCGAGAGCTCGTCGACTATCTGGAGCGAGCCGGCGTGCGGCTTTTCTGCCGCAAGGCGATCTGATCCGGCGCTCCGAGCGGTGACGGCGAAATTCAGGCACGGGTCGAGCCGTGCCGATCTTTTCTCGTCTTTGTGCGTCTTCCGTTTGGCCGGTGAGCCGGGTGTGTGCCTTGACAGCTCTCGACGCCGTACTGTAGCGTCTTGAAAACTGCGGCAAGCTACGGAGAGCCTTTTGTCAACTGATTCTTGGAGGTCCGTCTGGCGCCTCTGTCTGTGGCCACTGAAGGCTACCTGGGAGATTCTTACTCGTCATGCGACGGCGGCCGCCGTGCTCTTCGTGGGGCTGCTCGGCCTTTGGAAGTACGAAGATAATCTTGCCGACCGCGTTTTCGCGAAGGACTCCCACCTCCATTACTCGACTGTGCCCAACGCGACGGGGACAACATTTTTTTTCACCCACATTGCCGGAGAGCTGACCTGCAGGATCCGTCTCGAGTTCGAAGAAAGACCTGGTGGCTCGGCTACGTTTCGTGGCAGGCTGAACGGGAAAGCCCTCGACTGGGCGCCCTCGGACGATTACGACCGAGACTTGAAGCAGTACCTTAATATCGTTGTGAGCGGGCCGGGTGACTCGGAGTTCACCTGGCGTGTGGGCGATACGCTGGTTCTAGCCTCGACCAGGCCGCTGAGCCTAAGGTGGTGGAGGCTCTTAGCGCACGGTAGGGAGGAATGCGATGACTCTGACCAGGTCAGGTTCCGGCGGGTTTCCAGATGGTTCCTAGGCGTGCTCGTGGTCACCAGCGCAGTCGCGTTGGTTGGCGCGTTCATCACCACTGCGCGGAGTGGAAGGCCGATCGGCTCCGGGGGGGCCGGCCCGCCGTTGCCGGGCGGTTCTCCTCTGGCGGGCGCGCCGTGGCTGCCGGACGCACCTCTCTTGAAGAAGGAGAGCTATGATCGTCTTCTCACGGAGGTGATTGGAGAGATCCAGGGGGAAGACGCCGCGGAGACAGACCTGATGCAGGGCCTGCTGAGACAGGTCTTGCTCGGCGGTCCCGCGCCACAGGTGGTCCTTGAGACACCACCGAGCAAGCGATGGCCGGTCTACTTGAAGGCGAAGCGCCTTCTGGACTCCCGGTTGAGGGCCTGGATCTCGGCCCTCGCGGCGGTCCAGAGTGGGGCGAGCGCCACTTAACCTGGCACGAGCTGGTCAGACGGTTGCAAGCCGACGCCACGGCTCCGGGTTTTGGCCAGCGTCCGCCGCAGCGAGACGAATCTGTCTGGCAAGAAGTCCGGGCGCGGGTCGGTCGGCTGGCGAGGCTCGCCGGCCTGCATTTGCAGCTCTCGCAATCGGATGCCGATGACCTTGCCCAGGGGGTCATGCTCGACTTTCAGACCACTGACCTCCTTCGGCGCCTGGAGCAGAGCGTGGCCCCCGCCGCCTACCTGTTTAGCTGTCTGCGGAACCGGGCCAGGGATCTCGTCAAGCGGAAAGACCGGGAAGCGGCGCTCCTGGAGGAGGCCGCGCCGGACCTGGTAGCGGCCAGCTTTGACGGGGAAGCAGCAGGCAGGAGCGAGAGCAGTCTCGCCGCCTTGAACGAAGCGCTGCGCCGTCTGTCCCGAGAGGATCTCGAGCTGATTAAGCTGCGCTTTTGGAAGGGACTCTCGATTAGGAGCATCGCGCAGAGACGGAGCGAGCCGTATTCCAGGGTGGCGGTGCGCCTCTTCCGGCTCCGCAGGCGGTTGGCGGCCTCCCTCGGGAAAGTCAGGGAAAAGGGCGAGCGCTGACCCCCGACGCGATTCTGCAAGTAACAAGGCTGCAATGAGATATAGCGAGAAGCTGTAAAGAAAAGCCTCCTGGCCCGTCATTCCTCTGAACTCGGGGCGAATGCTTTCGCCGCCAAGACCACGAACTGAGTCGAGTTCCAAGGGGGAGCCATGGTCAACGAGGAGGTCTTGCGCCACGTCGATCCGGCGTGGCGCGGTGAGTTCAAGCGCTTTATCGAGACGGGAGAGGCCTCCGAGGGATTCCTGCGCTATCTCGACACGGATGAGGAGTGCCAGCAGGCCTTGGATGAGGTCTTTGCGTCCGAGAGCGCATCGGTCGCCGCACTGGCAGAGTTTCTTCAAGCGGCACTCGAAGAGCCTGGCGGATCCTTTCCGCCGGTCAGGCGGAAAAGGCCCCTCCTCTTCGGCCCGCCCGTTCAACGCTTCGCGCTTGCGGCGTCGTTGCTCTTCGCGCTTATCGCTGGGTTTGCGGCCTTGAACCTTGCCGTAGTCGAACGCGCGCATGCACGCCGCCTTGCGACCTTGGAGCGGCAAAACCTCGAGGCCCAACTCGCAAAGAACGCCTTGGAGCGGCAAGACCTCAAGGCCCAACCCGCAAAGAACGCGGCGGTGCTAGCCGCGTTCGACACCACGTCCACCATCGCGATGGAATTGGTGCGTCCGGCCCTGACGACCGAGCAGGCCCGGGCCATCTCGATCAACCTCTTCACCCGGGGATGCCCGGGTATTGGGGGGACGTGGGACCAGAATCAGAAGGCTTGTGTGAAGGGAGGAGAAGTCTTGCCCTTCAGGCCCCAAGGGGTCAATAGCCAGAAGCTAGTCGCCGCTGCTCTGGCCCCATCTCGGCGGCAGAAGCGCCAGGAAACCCTCCACATTTCTTACCTTCTGCGCTCCGAAAGGCCCGCACCGCGGCGGCCGCAAGGCGCAACGCCGCCTGACTGAGCTCGGTGCGGGTGCAGCGTGCCAGCAGCCCTGGGACATCGGCGTGCGGACTGGCCTGCCGGCGGGATTCCACCAACCCGCCGGCGGCGGCAGAGGGATCAGCGTCGAGGCTAGGGACAGATCTCGGTGCCCTCCAGGCTGGCATGCTCGACAACCGAGGCGTCGACGGAGATGAGCGACTTGATGACCTGGCTCCCGATGGGATTAACGTCCCCTCTCTCGAAGAGAAAGAACCGGTCGGGGCCTGCGACGACGGTGAGGTGCTTGGCGTTGGTCGGCAGATGCGCCTTGCCCGTGACGCGGCCGTCCTCGGGATCGATGCGATGGAGCCACCAGTCGGTCCGTCCGGCAAGCTTCCCGGGCTGCCTGGTGAGCAGATAGAGAAAGCCGTCGGGTCCCGTGCAGAGGCCCGCAGGGATCTTAAGCTTTTCCAGCTCGGCGTAGGCAGCCGGAGCGTCGGCCGGCCCGGTCATCTTCACCTTGAGAGTTTGCACGCCGCGGAAGAGATCCGGAACGGCATTCTCCAGTGGCACCGGCTCGCTCGCGCCGGGAGGCACTTTGAAGAGAGTCGCTCTCTTGCCCATCCCCATCCGGAGGAAATAGGCCGTCGAGCCCACCGAGCTGAGGTATTGGTTGCCATAGACGTAGTAGGTCCCATCTTCGAAGGGCATCAGCATCTCGGTGACGCCCGGGTGATCGGGGAGAGGAGTGCGCAAGAAGCCAAGCTGGTAGCCGTCCGGGAAGTTCGCAGATCGGATCGACCCATAGGCAACGATCGAGGGTCCTGCCACGGTCCACTGGTAGATCGAGCCAAGCGTGCCCTGGCCGCCCGGGGCGGCGGCAACCAGTGACTTGCTCTGGGCTGCCAGACGCAGGTCCGGTCCGAAGGTGACGACATCGCGGCCCACGAGCTTGAGCACGAAGCCGTTCGCGGTGGCCGCGACCAGGGACGGCAACTTGGCGGCCTGGGCGATCTCGCGATCGGGGATGACCGTGCCTTGACCGCCTTCTGTAAAGAGGAGTAGACGGTTCAGGGCGCTATCCACGACGAGGATCCTCTGGAGCGACGGGACGAAGACGGCGCTGCTGATCCACGCCGGCGGAATAGAGAGCGGGACGGCGAGCGAGCAGTGGCGCTGGCCGGCCGTCTGATGTACGCCGGCCGCGCCGGCGGCGGCCGACCCGGCCGTAGCGGCGAGCGACAGGAGGAGGAGTGAAACCGCAAGAAGGCGCAAGGTCCGCATGGTCGTCACCCGATCAGATCTGGATAAGAACGCAGCCGCCCGGTCCGTCGCCACAGTCCGTGGTTCCCGGGAGATATCTCTGTTCCACCATCGGGGCTTCGAGTCGACAGGCGAAGTGGCGCGCCTTCAAGCCACCGCACACGGCGTCCGCCTCCGGGGGAAGTCCTGGAGCTTGAGCCGCCGCCGCTAGCGGCAATAGGCTCAGGCACAGGACCACTCCTTTGACCACGAGAATTCTCGGCATCGCTGGTCCTCCTCCTTGAGATCCGGTTTAGAACACCCTCACAGCGACCTGCCGTGGTGACGGGACTCAACCGCCGGCAGGCGCTGGGCATGAACCACCTCTCTCGAAGGCGCCGAAGCCCTCAAGCAAGAAGTGTGCGACCCTCGGTCGTGGACGAGACACACTGGTCGCCTCGGCGCGCAGGTGAGGCTAGCGTCCGTTGTGGCGGAAGGCCTTCGCCCGGCGCGCCTGCCGGCCGCCTGAGGGCGAAGTTTATCCGCAACCGCTCCATTCTCTAAATAGTTTATTCCCATAACTTGGTGGGCGCAAGAGCGTTCTTGGACACCTTCCCCTGGGACGACTTCAAGGCTCCGGATGACCAGTTGCTCCTTCTGCGGGGCCTCGGCACGGGTCCAGGATCAAGTCTCTTCATCAGTTGGTAAGTTAAGGCTATGGCCTCCTTCAATGCCTTGAACAGGGACGTGTGGTACCAAAAAGGGACTACGCCGCCGCCGCCGGCCGCTTTGGAACCAGCCCGAGCGGCCGCCGAGAAGGACGGAGGGCAGCTTGGGGGCGCAGCGCTTGCCCATACTCTCTATCTTACCGCAAAGGGTAATATTATGCCATCTTGGCGACGCTCATTGACCAGGGCAGCGCAGAGGGTCGGGTGGATGGTGCATGCCGAGGTCGCAGGCGAACTGCCAGTTGACCCATTCGTCGGCCTGAGTGGGCGCGCCGGACCAGATCGTCGTCGGGCTGGAGCAGGCGGTGGTATCGCACTTGCCGCCGCGGGTGATGAAGGTGAGCGGCTGGTCTCCAACCTTCGCCTCCAGGACGGGGCAGGTGCAGATGGACTTCGCCGGGTCATGGGGGGCCTCGCGGCAGGGCATGTTGTAGCAGTCGGCGTAACGGAGTGTCGTGCCGTTCACCGCGGACGGGCAGGTCATCAAGTTGTAGCCTGGCAGGTCGAGCTGGTACGAGTAGGTCGAGACAAGGAGCCGGTGGCCGGGCGATAGCGTTGGAGCGCGGTCCTGACAGGAAGCCTCACCGATCGAGGCGCCGCGCAGAGTGAGGCACTCGCAGGTGGCCTGCGGGAACCCCTTCGAGCTCGACGAGCCCGGGATCAACACGCATGGCGCCGCGATGCAGAGCGCATACTCCTGGACGCAGACGATGGCTCTGCCGAACGGATTGCTCACTCCGCAGAACGGTGGGCCGGAGGGCGGGCTTGCCAGCGCGGAGGCGGCGAGCGCGGTGAAACCGCGAGACGCCTTGGCCGGCTTGACGGCAGGGCGCGCCGGCGCGCCTGCAGTCGAGGCGGGCGGTCGAGACGGCGCACTCGCTTCCACGGCTGCTGCGAACGGGGCAGAGCCGGCTGCGGCAAACGCTGGGGCCGGGGCATGCGCGCTGCACAGGATCGCGGCCAAGGCGAGAATCCTCGCGCCGGCCTGGAAGAACGGCGTGGGCACTACTGACATCTCTTTCTCCTCTCTCCCTTCCCGCCTGTCTCACCAGACCGCGGAAGGCGCGGCCAGCGCGGCTCGGGGCGGGCCGGAGTGGCGGTGAAACTTGCCCGCGACGAGGCCGCCGTGGGCTGAGCCTGGTTTTCAGGATACGCAGTATAAGGCACTCATCGGATCACTGGAACAAGGTCGCGCGGGCTCGTTCCCATTTACAGCGGGGTCCTCGACGAGGGCCGGACAGGGCTCAGACTGACATCGTCTCCGCCCTATGACGCGCCACTCTTCCCCACTGCCATCCGAGCACCGCCGCCGCCCAGGGCCGCCAGGCAGGCCGCGGAGACGCCATGGTCGAGCGGGGGCTGGTGCGCTTCGTAGGACAGCCCGTAGGGCGGCGCCGGCTTGGGCGGCAGCGAGCGGAAGCGGACCAGGTAATCGATGTAGGCCAGGTGCGCGGGCTCGTCCGGAGCCTCTCCCGCCGGCACGACGGCCGCGTATCCCGCCCCCAAGAGAAGGAACGCCAGCGAGAGCCCGAGGTACGCCGCCGATCTCCGCACTCGCACCCCCTGTCGAGCCGGAGTATACCCACGGCCATGGCGGGACCGGGCCGCTTTTCAATGCATTGAAATCGCGCCGCCGGGCCTTCCTCGCGACTCTCCGGCGCGCCACATTGCGGCGCCCGGTCGGGACACTAGACTCGGCGTTGTCGTGATGGAGAGAGGAGGCGCCGGTTGCTCGCGACTGTGTCGATCGTTGACCGCGGCTGGGCATCTCTACCCGCGGCGCCGTCCCGGCGCCGACCTCGTAACACCCGTGTGGCTCGACCGCACCGCGGCCCCCGGCGAGGCGTGGCGCGGCGCGAGGCCGGGGAGCGTCGATGAAGACCAAGAGGCGTGGCCGGGCAGCAGCCGCGGACGGGATCCGCACGATTGCCTGCGAGGTCCTGCTCAACCGCGTGGAAGCGACGACGATCCGCCGGCGAGCGGCGCTCTCCCGCTTGCCCGTGTCGGTCTACGTCAGAGAGCTCGCGCTGCACGCTGGCCAGCCCTTGGCCGCGGTGCCCGTGCTCAACATTCGCATCGCCGGCCGCCTGGCGCTGCTGGCGAGCGACGTGCGGCACCTGGTCTGCTTGGCGCAGAAGGGAAGGATCGCGCCGGACCTTCTGCCTGCTCTCCTGGAGCTTGCGTATCGGAGCCTGCGCGAGGCCGAGCGGACGGTCGAAGACCTGACGGGCCTGGCGCCGCTGCCCGCCGCCCTGCGCCTGGAGGACGTGGCGGAGCTGGCGCGCCGGCGAGACGTCTTCCTTGCCGCCGAGAGCCGGTCGCAGCACCTGGCCGCGGACCCGGAATCCCGGGCCGCCGAGCGTCTGGAGGCGGCGGCCGCCTGCCGCACCCTGCGCGACGAGGGCGAAGATTACGCCGCCGAGCGCGGCCTTCCCTCCCCCACCGGCTGGCCTTCCTGGCGCGCTGCCGGCCCGTCCCGCGGCCTCCTGGCCAGTACCGCCGAGCAGCCGCCAAGGGAAGCGGCGCGGGAGGACCGCGAGCTGATCGAGGATCAGGCCCGCGCTCGCCGCCGGCTCGCGGACGCCCGCATGGCCGCCCTGACGCGGCCCGCGGCGAGCCATGAGCGGCCGCCTCGTCTTGCCGCGGCCGTGCAGGCAACGGTCCGCGCCGAGCTGGCCCTGGAAGAGCGCCTGTGGGACCTGCGGCGGGAGGCCCACGGCTTGTGCAAGGCGCGCGAGCGCGCCGAGGAAGAGCTGGCAGCCGTCGAGCGCCTGGCCGAGCGGCGTCCAAGCCCTGCCAGCCTCGCCACCTCCTCGCGCCTGCTGCTCGCCACCGCCGACCTCGACGACCGGCTCGCTCCCCTGGCGCGCCGTCTCGCCCACCTCGACGCCCACCGCCAGGCCCGCGGCCCGGATCGCCTGGAGCGCGGCCCGGTTCAGATCGACGCCCCCGACCTCGGCCACGGCCTGGCTTCCTTCGCCACCGAGTTACGCGCGGCCCGGCGGGAGGTGCGCTTGTGCGGGCGCGAGCTGACCCAAGTCCTGTCCGCGGCCGAGGCGGCCCGCCACGCGCCGGCGCCGAGACCAGACGTCGTCGAGCGCTGGAGGGAAGCGCTGTCACGCCGGGATCGCGCCGAGAGCG
Organism: Thermoanaerobaculia bacterium; assembly: GCA_035544895.1. Classification (GTDB taxonomy): domain Bacteria; phylum Acidobacteriota; class Thermoanaerobaculia; order Multivoradales; family UBA5704; genus JASLEW01. Next base: position 110,697 of record DASZZM010000009.1, on the reverse strand, counting down.
CCCTTGCCCGGCACATGGACGCCGCCGAGCGCCGCGCGTGTTCAGCCGTCTCCGGCGTGCCGGCGCGCAACGCCCGGGACCTCGACGCTCTCCTCGGGCGCGTGCGGCGCGGCGACGCGACGCCGGAGACGCTGTCATGCTTGCATCGCGCCGTCGCCCGCGAGCTGACCGCCGCCAACGCCCCCTCGCCCGGCCTCGCGCGATCCGTCCTGCCGCGCCCGCACCCCGCTCCGCACCAAGCCGGGCAGGGACCCGGCGCATCTGATCATCCCGCCCCCGGCGCATCCCACCCACTCGCCCGGCAAGGACCCGGTTCGTCTGATCAGATCGGGCAGGCACCCGGCGCCTCCGCCCCAGCCCGGCAAGGACCCGGCGTTTCTACCTCAGCCGGGCAGGCACTCGGCGGTGCCATACACCCCGCCGCGTCCAGCCCCAGCGAGAAGCCCGGCATGGCGGAGACGCTCGCCGCCAGCCGCGCCGATCGCGCCGCTGTCCTGGCCGGCGTCCGCGCCGTCGAGCGGGCGCGCGCGCCACGGAGCGCCCTGCCCGGGCCCGAGATCGCGCCCGTCCTCCCGCCGCTGCCCGAGATGCCGGTCCGCCTGCCGCTGACCGAGGCGCCGGCTCGTCCACGGCTGACCGAGGCGCCGGCTCACCCGCCGCTGACCGAGGCGCCGGCTCGCTCACGGCTGACCGAAGCGCCGGCTCGTCCGCCGCTACCAGAGGCACCGGCTCGGCCACTGCTGACCGAGGCGCCGGTCCGCCCGCGGCTGCCCGAGCGCGAGGCTCTCGAGCGGCTGGGCGCCGCGCTCGGCCGCTGCCGCGCCTCGGCTGCCGAGCTCCACCGCCGGACCGATCTCGCCTCTCCGGGGCGGCAGCGCCTGCTGCCGGTCGAGATCTTCCTGCGCCATCCGGGCTGCGAGCGCGCACCGCACCTTGCCGTCCTGGCCTGGTCGGCGCACGCTGCCCGCGAGGGGCTCGATCCGGCCCAGGCCGCCGAAGCTCTCGCCCGTACCGCCCGCCCGCGCATCTCGGCCCTGGCCGCCCTCTCGCCCGCCTTCGCGCGCCTCGCCGCCGAGATCGGCGTGGGCGCGCGCTGGCTGCACCTGCCCGCCCTCGGCGCCCCCTGGCTGCGCCATGCCGCCTACCCGGAGTGGCGGCTCCTCGCGCTGGCGGCCCTCGCTTCCGGGGCGGTGGCCATCTCGCTTCGGTTCCGGCCGGCACGCCCCGCCGCCCTGCTCGCGCTGCCGCTGCTCGCGCCGCTCTACCTGGCCGCCCTGACGCCGGTCTATCCGCCTTTGGCCCTGCTGCGCTGGAGCGCGCGCTATGGCGCCGTCGCGCCCCTCGCCGCTGACCTGCGCCGGGCGCGCTGGCTCCTGCTTGCCGCCTTCTCCGCCCTGGCAGCCCCCGCGCTCGCCCGCGCGCTCGCCCGTCTGCGCGATCTCTCCGAGAGCGGCGACAGCCTCGGCTCCAGCCACTGGGCGACGCGGCGCGAGGTGCGGGCAGCCGGCCTGCTCGGCGGTATCGGAAGAGGGGGCAGCGGGGGCGGCGTGGTGGTCGGCGCCTGGCCGGACGGCCGGGGCCGTCTCCACCGGCTGCGGGACCGGCGCGACCGCCACGTGCTGGCCTTCGCTCCCTCCGGCTCGGGCAAGAGCAGCAGCCTGATCATCCCGACGCTGCTCGAGTGGCCCTGCTCGGTCGTCGTCCTCGACATCAAGGGCGAGCTCTGGCACCGCACCGCGGGCTTCCGCGACAACGGGCTGGGCAACCTCTGCCTGCGCTTCGACCCCTCCGCGCGCGGCGGGGCGGCGGCGCGCTACAACCCGCTGCTGGTCATCCCACGCGGCGCGGAGGACGTCAAGCATGCCCAGGGCGTCGCCGACGTGCTCGTCGATCCGGACGGCAAGGATCGGCCGCGCACTTTCTGGGAGCGGAGCGCCCACTCCCTGCTGGTCGGCGCGATTCTGCACGTCCTCTATGCCGGCAAGGACAAGAGCCTCGCCGGCTGCGCCCAACTGCTCTCCGATCCCGGCCGCCCGGTGCAGCAGACCCTGAAGGTCATGCTCCACACCCGGCACGATCCGGAGCTGCGCATGGGCTGGCTCGACGCCAAGAAAGAGAAGACCCCCACCCATCCGGCGGTGGCCGCGGCGGCGCGCACGCTCCTCGACATGGACCCGCGCACCAGCTCCGGCGTGATCGCCACGGCGCAGTCGCACCTCGACTTGTTTCGCGATCCGATCCTGGCGGCCAACACCGCGACCAGCGATTTCACGGCCGCCGACCTGGTGCGTGGCGAGCGCCCGGTCTCGCTTTACCTGACGCTGCCCCCGGGCGAGCTCGACCGCTTGCGCGGCGTCGTGCGCATGGCCTTGAACCAGCTCTGCCGGCAGCTCACCGAGGGGCTCGACTTCGTGCCGCAGGCGCGCCCCGCCCGGCCCCTGCTGCTGTTGCTCGACGAGTTCGCGGCGCTCGGCAAGCTCGATTTCTTCGGCCGCGCCATGGCCTACCTGCGCGGCTACGGCATCCGCGTCTTCATCTCGGTCCAGGCGCTCAACCAGCTGCTCGACATCTATGGCCCGCACCAGTCGATCACCGCCAACTGTCCCCTGCAGGTCGCCTTCGCGCCGGCCGACGTCCCGACCGCCGAGCTGGTGAGCAAGATGACGGGTGCGATGACGGTCAACCTCGAGAAGCGCTCATGGAACGCTGGCGCGGCCGCGGGGCGGCGCGCCAGCTCGTGGCGGCACGAGCTCGCCCGCCCGCTGCTGACCGTCGAGGAAGTCCGCCGCCTGCCCGACGACGAGGCCCTGGTGTTCTGTCCCGGCCATGCCCCGATCCGCGCCCGCCGGCTGCCCTACTTCCGCGATCCGGTCCTCGCCGAGCGCGCCGCCGTCCCGCCTCCCCCCACCTCCGGCCGCCTGGAGCGCGACTGGGCCGCCTGGACCGCGTGGCAAGCCCTTCCTCCCTCTCCCGGCCTGCTCTCGCCGCCGCCGCCCCTGCCCACCGCGCGCGATCTCGACAAGATCGGAAGCTAGACTCTGAATCGGCAACGCCGGTGGGACCTAAGAAAAAAAGAGCGCCGCCGAAGCCCGCACCGTGCGAGTCCGGCGGCGGCTGCCCAAACAAAACCTTAATTGGGAGGCTACAGCAGGGTGGCGCCGGCCAGTGTCGTCCTGACGATGAAAATGTTGTCGATCTTTACCCGCGGACTGTCGTTTTTGCTCTACAACCGTAAAGCGGCGCCGAGTCGAGCAGGCCGCTTTCGATCGCGTAGCGGACGAGATCGGCGTTGCCGGAGAGGCCCAGCTTTTCCAGGGCGCGCGAGCGATAGGTGCTGACCGTGGTTTCGCCGAGCGCCAGCGCGGCGGCGATCTCCTTGATCCCGCTGCCCGAGGCGATCAGGCGGACCACCTCGAGCTCGCGCTGGGAAAGCTCTTCGTGCGGGTGCCTCTCGCCGCGCTGCTGCAGCTCGCCGACCAGCGTCTCGGCGAGCGAAGGCGTCAGGTACCTGCCACCGGAGGCGACCTTGCGGATGGCGGCGACCACCGACAGGGCCGCGCTGTCCTTGGTCACGTAACCGGCGGCGCCCGCTTTCAGGGCGTGCACTACCGTGTGCCTCTCGGCGTGCATGCTCAGCACCAGCACCGGCGGGTGCGGCTCGCGCTCCTTGAGCTCGGCCAGCAGCTCGAGCCCGCTCATGCCCGGCAGGCTGAGGTCGAGAAGAACGGCATCCCAGCGCTGCCGCCGGATCTGCTCGAGCCCTTCTTCGCCATCGGCCGCTTCGCCCGCGAGCACGATGTCCGCGGTCACAGCCAGGACCTGGCGCAGTCCTTCGCGCACCAGCGGATGGTCGTCGACGATCAGGACGCGGATCATCAGGAGAGCCCCTTTTCTTCCCCCGGCTCGCCGTGCCGGCGCAGGGGGATGCTGGCGCGCAGCGTCGTGCCGCGGCCCGCCTCGCCGTGAATCTCGATGCGCCCACCCAGGGCGCGCGCTCGCTCGTCCATGCCCAGCAGTCCCAACGAGTGGTCGAACGACGCTTCCTCCGCGGCGATCCCGCGGCCGTCGTCGCGCACCTCGAGCACCGCCTGGCCTCCCTCCGCCGCGAGGCTGGCCTCGACCCGGCTCGCGCCGGCGTGCCGGGCGACGTTGGTCAGGGCCTCTTGCAGGATGCGGAACAGGGCAGTCGACAGCTCGGAGCCGGCGGCGATCGACTGGCGGCGGAGCGCGAGCTCGCAGGGGATGCCGGTCCGCGCGCGGAAATCCGCCACCAGCCACTCGACGGCGGCATCGAGCCCCTCGCTGTCGAGGACCGTAGGCCGCAGCTTGGCGGCAATCTCGCGCACCGTGCCCTGCGTCTCGTTGGCGAGCGTGAGCAGCGATTGCAGCTGGCCGCGCACCTCGTCGAGCCCGGGAGGCACCCGCGCGGCAAGGGCCGAGAGCTGCAGGGCGAGACCGGTCAGCGACTGGCCCAGCTCGTCGTGGATCTCGCGGGCGATGCGCGTCCGCTCCTCCTCGCGCACGCGCAGCAAGCGCGCCGACAGGCCGCGCAGCTTCTCGCGCGAGCCCCTGAGCTCCGCCTCGACGCGCTCGCGGCGTTCGATGTCGAGGCGCAGGGCCTCGGCGGCCTGCCGGCGTTCGGTGATGTCGGCGAACATGCAGATCAGCTCGACGATCTCGCCACGCGCATCGCGCACCGCGGCGCCGCAGATCGAGACGTCGACCAGGCTGCCGTCCTTACGCAGCCGGCGCGTCTCGAAGTCGACGATGCGCTCTTGCGCCGCGTACCTGCCGAGCAGGGCGCGGGATTCCTCTTGTCTGTCCTCCGGAACCAGCGGGTACAGGGTCCCCAGGACCTCCTCTTTCGACCAGCCGAACAGCTGGGTGGCGGCGCGGTTCCACCGCGTGACCCTGAGCTGCGGGTCCGCGGTCACGATGGCGAGCGGCGCCGCCTCGAGAATCAGATGGAACGACTCGTACCTCGCGCGCAGCTCCGCTTCGACCCTCGCCCGCTCGCGCGCCAGCCGGAAGACCAGGCCTTGCAGCCCGTCTCCGTCCGCCGCGCGCGACTCGCGCGACTCGGACGTAGCGTGCGCCGTCGCCGGGCCAAGCTCCTTGCCCAGGCCTGCCACCACGGCGCGCAGCAGTCCGTCCGCCAGGCGCACCGCCGTGGCGTGCCGCCGCGTCGTGGCGCCGAGGATGGCGCGCGCCAGGACCGCGCCCCCCGCGTCGGCGCTCACCAGGTCCTGGGCCCCGGCTTCCAGCGCGGCGAGCACCAGGCTCACATCGCCGTTGTCGCTGAGCGCCAGCACCGGCACGTCCTGCCCCTCGCGGGCCAGAAGCTCGATGGCTTCGATCGCCCCGGCGCGGGTAAGGTCGAGGGCCAGGAGGACAGCGTCGAAGCCCCCGTGGCGCAAGCGCGCCAGCCCGGCCTCGAAGCCGGCCGCCGGCTCAACCTCCAGGCGAGCCGACGCGGCGCCGCCCAGGGCTTGCCGGATGCGCAGCACCCCGGCGGACCCCAACGGCCCGTCATCGATCAGCAGTACCAGGACATTTCGATCTACCACACAGAGCCTCTACGACCCCCACAGGATACGTCGCATTACGACATGCGGGCTGTCCACGACAGTTCCCCCCTGGTGAATCTTACACGAAATGGTGACTTTCAGCACTTCGACTGACTTCGACCCATCCGACTAAGTTGAAAATCTACTCTACAGTTGCTCAATTTAATCATATGCCGACAGAAAACGCTACGGCGAGAGCTATACCTGCAGGCCAACTCTATTGAGGCAATCACACGATTTCTTGCATCCTCGTTGTCGCCGCCAGGAGGGCGCCCCGGCACTCTCGTCCGGCTCAAGGGCAAGGCAGGGCGGAGGTGTCCTGGACCGGTGCGGCGGTATGGAGGTCGGCATTGGTGTAGACCCTCTGGCTGCCGCTGGTCGTGTCGACGACCGTGAGGGTGAAGCCGGCGTTGGTGTCGGCGGCGAAGAACACCCAGAAGCTGCCACCCAGCGCACATCCGTTGAGCACCTTGAGCAACATCTCCGGATTGGAGGAGCCGAAGAACCAGAAGACTCCGCCCTGGGTGACCCCCAGGGTCGACAGCGCGATGGCGTGGCCGGCTCCCGAGATCCCGCCGCCTTGCGTGGTGTGGAACGCAACGGTGGCCTGGAAGCGGCGGTCTCCTGGCTTGTCGTCGATGCACAGCGTGGTCGCTCCCGGCACGCAGGGCTGCGCCGCCTGCGGGGCCAGCCATTGCCGCAGGACCGCGAAGGAGACCGCGAAGGCGCCGTCGTCGTCTTCGTTGGCATAGTCGCAGCTGTTGTTGGGGTCCGGACCGCAGCCGCCGTTGAGCTGGCCGACCACCTGGCCGCTGGCGAGCAGCACGGGTGAGCCCGAGCTGCCGCCGAACGTGGCGCCCTTGACCAGGCGCTCATAGAGAAAATTCGGCCGCGGCAGGCAGCTCGTTCCCGGGTCGAACGCCGCGTCGTAGGTGTACTGGGTATAAGACTGCGGCTGAGGAAAATGGGCAGGCGCCGGGTAGGAGATGCGGTACAGCGCGGTGTCCGCCTGCAGGGCGTTCGGATCGGCGTTCCAGCCGAGGAAGAAGCGGCCGGCCGGCACGCTGTTGAGCTTGAGCAAGGTGTAGTCGGAGCTGGCGTCGGCGCTGGCAGTGGCGAGCAGGGTGGACCCGTTGCTGTGCGGCCGGCCGCTCTCTGCGGGCGGGGCGCCGTTGCAGGTCGCCGTATAGAAGTCGAAGAAGGCCTGCAGGCTCAACGCCGTGGCCTGGTCGGAGATGCAGTGGTTGGCGGTCAGCAGGTAGGGGATGCCGTCGGATGCCACGTCGTTGAGCAGGCTGCCGGTGCACAGGAACGACCCCTGCCCCGGCACGGTGAAGATGAGCTGGGCAACGGCGTGCCGGTAGTTGTCGATATGGGGCAGGTCGGCGTCAGTCTCGCATCGCGCATCGACCAGGCAGCTCGTGCTCGTCGCCCTGGCTCCGATGGCTCCGATACCGCCGATACCGCCGATACCGCCGGCCAGATCGAGTATCTCCATCACCTCGCGGATTGCGAAGCCGGACGGCGGATGGGTGGCGAGCGCCGCCGCGGGGACGTCGACTTCGAGCAACGCGGAGTCGCCGAGCACGCTCGGGGTCCACAGGTCGCCGCCCGGCGCCAGCAGCTCTAGGCCGAACCGCTCGGGCGCCTGGCCCGGCGCGGCCACGTACATCCGCGTCCCCCCCGGCAGGTGGACCGCGGTGAGGTGGAAGCGCACGCGGTGCGCGCCGGTGACCTTGACATGGGTCCCCCAGGCGAGCCATCCCGGCTCGGCCTCGGCCAGGAAACCACCGCCCAGGGGCACGGCGGCAGCGCCGGGTCCGCCCGACGGCGAGTCGAACCGCACCTCGAGGACGGCGGGCAGCGGCCGGGCGAATCCGTTCTTCAGCGGCCGCTTGCCCGCCGCGTTCCAGGCGCGCAGGGCGTCGAGCTGGTCGCGCGCGCCCTCCTCGGCGCTGCGCAGGACGTGGAGCGGCGCGGCGCCGAGCGCCTGCCCGAGAGCGAGGCGGGCGGCGGCGCCGCCGCCGTCCGGAGCCATCGCCACGGCCAGCTCCGCGGCCGGCGGCGGTTCCCACGCGCCGTCGATCGCCTGAGCACGGCCGGCCTGCCCGGAGCCAGCCAGGCCCAGCGCGGCGAGCAGCAGGCCGGCGGCCGAGCGGGTGGGAACGATGCGGGACGGTTCCATGGCGGACTTCTCCTTCCCCTGCCGCGCGTGCTCCTTGCCGCCGCGGAATCCAAAGGGCCTCCGAGTATAGCGGTCTATCGGATCGCCCCCCGCAACCCCGCAGATCGGCGGGAAGGGGACGCCCCCGCTCCTCTCGTGGCAGGAACTGGGTCTCAGTTCTCGCGCAGCGCCGCCAGCGGGTCGATTCTGGTGGCGCGGCGGGCCGGGGCGTAGCAGGCGAGCCCGGCGCAGGCTGCGAGGATGAGCGCCGCGAGCGCGAAGACGGCGGGATCGAGCGGGCTCACCTCGAAGAGCACGCTCGCCATGGCGCGGGTCAGCGCCGCCGCCGCCAGGATCCCGACCGCCAGGCCGGCGGCAATCGCCCTCGCGCCGTCGCGCAGGACCAGGCGGACCGCCGAGGCGGGCGAGGCGCCGAGAGCCATCCGCAGCCCGATCTCGCGGGTGCGCTGCACGAACGACTGCGCGGCGATGCCGTAAACCCCACCCGCGGCGAGCAGCAGCGCCACGCCGGCAAAGGCGCCGAGCAGCCAGACGAGGAACCGCCGGCGCGCCGTCGAGCGCTCAACTAGCTCCCGCATCGGCCGCACGTCGTAGACCGGCAAGTCGGCGCTCACCGAGCTCACGGCGGCGGCCACGGCATGGAGCATCGATGCCGGATCGGTCGCGGTGCGGATCACCAGGATCGGATTGAACAGCGGGCTGTAGGCGAACGGCCGGTAGACTTCCGGCCGCGGATCGACGTCGAGCCCGAAGTGCCGCACGTCTCCGACCACGCCGATGATGGTGATCCATGGCGAGTGCAGCGGATCGGGGCCGAGCTTGATCCGCGTGCCCACCGGATCCGCCGCCGGCCAGAACTGCCGCGCCAGGCTCTGGTTGATCAGGGCCACCGCTTGCGGGTTCGCCTCGTCGCGCCGGTCGAACAGCCGGCCGGCACGCAACGGGATCCCCATGGCGGCGAAATAGCCAGGCGTGGCGATGCGGTACTCGACGTCGGGCGCCTGCTCCCCGCGGTCGTTGCGTCCCTCGACGAACAGCCAGCTGCCAATGTTGGCGCCGCTGAGCGGCAGGCGGCTGACCGCGCCGACGCCGCGCACCCCCGGCAACGCGGCCAGCCGCTCCGCGATGGCGCCATAGAGGGCGGCGCGCCCGGCAAGATGCCGACGACCAGGTAGGGCTCGCCGTCGAGCTGCAGCGTCTGGCCCACCGCGTCGGCCCGCGCCGCGAAGCCTTGCCGCCAGAATGCGTGGCCGAGGACCGCCACCCGCGACGGCGCGGCACGGTCGTCTTCGCGCGGCGCGAATCCCCGGCCCAGCATCGGCCCGACTCCGAGCAGCGGGAAGAAATCCGCCGACACGAACAAGCACTCGAGCCGCCGGGCCTGCCCGCCGGGCCCAGCGCCGGGCCCAGCGCCGGGTCCAGCGCCGGGTAGGGACCCGGCGCTTTCCGATCGATTCCCGGCGCTTTCCGATCGATTCCCGGCGCCCTCCAATCGATTGCCGCTCAGCACCAGGTTCCACACCGGCGACACGGCGGCGACCGCCGAGAAGGACCGCGTCCGCTCGCGCAGGTCGAAGAAATCCGCCGCCGAAGTCCAGGGCTCGGCCTCCGGCTGCCGCGTGATGCGGGTCTCGACGGCCATGAGCTGGCTGGCGCGCGGATACGGCAGGGTGCGCCGCTCGACCGCGTCCACCACGGTGAAGATCGCGATGTTGGCCCCGATGCCGAAGCCCAGGGACGCAATGGCGATTGCCGCGAAAGCGGGGCTGCGGCGCAGCAGGCGAGGCGTCCTGCGGACATCGTCGAGGATGCCGGCCGGAGGTCGCGAGCGCTGGCGGAGGGGACCGGGTGCCCCCCTTGGGCGGGGCGGCCGGAGCTCGGCCGCGTCGATTTCGCGGGCGAGCTCCTCCCAGGCCGGAAAGGCGGCCAGCGCCTGGTCGACCGCCTCGCCCTCGGAGGCGCCGGAAGCGAGCGCGTCGGCCGCGGCCTGCTCGAGCTGCAAGGCGAGCTCGGCGACGATCTCAGCCTCGCGTTCGGGCGCCACCCGCAAGGGCGGCAGGCGGTCGCGCACATAGCGCGGCCAGTCAGGCATGGCCGAGCCCGGCCAGGCGGTTGAGTGCCGCGACGAACTGCCGCCAGCTGCGGCGCTGCTCGGCGAGGACGCGGCGCCCGAGCGGCGTCAGCCGGTAGTAGCGCCGCCGCCGCTCGCCCGCCTTCTCTACCCAGTGCCCCTCCATCCACCCCTTGCGCTCCATGCGATAGAGCATCGGGTAGATGGAGGCGACGTGGAACGAGAGGGTCTCGCCCGATCTCGATTCCACGAGCTTGGCGAGCTCGTAGCCATGCCGCGCCCGGCCTTCCAGCAGCGCCAGCAGCACCAGCTCGGCGCTCCCCTTCTGCAGCTCCCGGGCCGCCCTTGCGGTCTTCGCGTCCGCCTTTGGTTTCATCGAGCTGCCTCCGGCCGACATATATATCGCCACCACATATGGCGACTATAGATGTGGCGCGATCGCCTGTCAACGGCTTGCGCGGCTCAGGGGGAGGAAGCCGCCGTCCCGGCGGCAGGGTCGTCCAGGCGGATGACCTCGGGGTCCGCGGCGGCATGGTAGAGGCGCTCGACCAGCGTGGCGCGGCGCTCGAGCACGGCGCGCTGGTTGACATAGCCTTTGTCGGTGATCTCGCCGGCATCCATCGCCGGCGGCTCGGCCAGCAGCAGCGCGCGGGCGATGCACCGACTGCTCGCGAGGTTGGCAGCGTTGTGGGCGGCGAGGCCGGCCGCCAGCCGGCCGCGCACCTCGGGCCGGCGGATCAGCTCGGCGAGCGGCGCGTCCGGCGGCGCGCCGGCGCAGAGCGAGCGGCAGCCCGCCAGGCTGGGGAAGACGAGGAGGCCGACCTCCCGCCGGTCGTGGCCGGTCACCACGACGTCTTGGACCACCGGCGCGGCGGCGGTAATCACCTCGCCGCGCAGCTCGCCCACGTACACCCAGCTTCCCGAGGTCAGCTTGAAGTTCTCGGCCAGCCTGCCGTCGAAAACGATACCCTGGGATGGGTCGCCGGGGTCGGCGAGCTTGCCCGCGTCTCCCATCCGTAGAAATCCGTCCTCGTCGAAGGGATCGCCGCTCGGCCCGGACGGCCGCCAGTAGCCGGGAGTCACGTTGGGTCCCTTGACGCGCAGCTCGAGCTTGCCGCCGGAGGGCGCCAGCTTGACCTCGGTCCCCGGCACGGGCAGGCCGATGACGTCCGGCCGTTCGCTAATGAAGTGGAGCGCGGTCGCGCACGGGGCCGTCTCGGTCGAGCCCCAGGCCGAGAGCGTGGCGACGCGCCTGCCGGTTGCCTCGATCGCCAGCCGGTTCAGCCTTTCCCAGAGGTGGCGCGGCAGCGCCGCGGCGGCGAAGAAGAGCGCGTCGAGGTCGCCGAAGAACGTCTGGCGCAAGGCGCCGTCGTTTTCCAGGCAGGGCACCAGCATGTCGTAGCCGCGCGGCACGTTGAAATGGAGGGTCGACGGCACCTCGCGCAGGTTGCGCAGCGTCATTGCGATCAGACCGGGGAGCGGCTTGCCGCCGTCGATGTAGAGCGTGCCGCCGTGGCGCAGCACCATGTTGAAGTTGTGATTGCCGCCGAAGGTATGGCTCCAGGGCAGCCAGTCCACGATCACCGGCGGCCGCTCCGCAAGGAAGAGGGCGAGCTGGGCGATCGCCTGCTGGTTGGAGCAGAGCATGCGCTGCGTGTTGACGACCCCCTTGGGCTTGCCCGTCGAGCCCGAGGTGAAGAGGATCTTGGCGATGGTATCGGGGCCGACCTCGGCGGCGCGCGCCGCGGCCGCGCGGCTCGGCGGCCCCTGCAGGAGCTCGGCGAACGCCGTCACCGCCCGGCCCGCCGGCGGGTTCTCGCCGATCACCACCTCGACGCCGTCGAGATCCAGCGCGGCCAGGGCGCCGGCAAAGCTGGCGCCGTCGCGGGCGTAGATCAAGCCAGGGCGGGCGAGCTCCACGATGGCGCGCAGCCGCGCATGGTCGCGCGACATCAGGGAGTAGGCAGGCGAGATCGGCGCCGCCGGAATCCCCACCTCCATGGCGGCGAGCTGCAACAGGCCGCTGTCGACGCCGTTGTCGGAGAGGATCGCCACGGTGCGCCCGGCGGGCAGGTCCCGCGCCACCAGGGCGCCGGCGATCCGCTCTACGGCGTCGCGCGCCGCGCCATAGGTGACCCGGCGCCAGCCGTCCCCGACTCCGCCCGCCTCGCGCTCGGCGAGGAACGTGCGCTCGGGCGCCTCCCGCGCCCAGCCGCGCAGCATCTCGCCGAGGCAGCGCGGGTAAGCTCCCAGCTCCTGCCGCGACCGCAGCACCATCCCCCCATTGGCCAGCCGCCGCACCTCGACCGCCGGCGGAGCCAGCCGGAGCGGCTTCCGAGGGACTGTCGTCACATTGCCCTCCACACCGCCGGATACTACGTCGGGCGCCTGGTCTGCCACGCCGCTTGTGGTGCTGCCAGGTTGCGAGGGGACTTAAAAGCCCTCTTGTTGGTCAGAATCTAGTACTCTCCGGTGGCGTGACAGCCGTCAGAGGCGTGGCGGACGAAGGGCACGAGGGAGAATGCCCCAACCTGAGGAGGGATATGAGATCCGAACGACACAACCTGCCAGAGAAAGAGATGGCCCAGATCCGCCGCAAGCTGGACGGCACTCCGGCCATCGACAAGACCGCCGAGCTGATCCACCTTGCCGGCAACGCGACGCGGCTGAAGATCCTCTACCTGCTCGACCGGATGCAGGAGATCAGCGTCGGCAATCTGGCCGGCGTTCTCGGCGTCTCGGTTTCGGCGGTGTCGCAACACCTGACCAAGCTCAAGGCCTCTCGGCTCGTCGCCACGCGGCGTCAAGACCAGACCATCTACCACCGGCTGACCGAGCATCCGTTCAACGCCACCTTGCGCGGCGAGGTCTTCCCCGACTTCGCGCCGGGCGCGAGCGGAGGCGGATCGCTTGCGGGAACGGCGGCCGCGAGCTCGCCGAGCGGCGGGGGGAGGAGAAGGCGCTTCCGAGCTTGAAGGAAGGCCGAGGTGGCGCGACGGCGATCCAGCGCTAGAATCAGGACCTTCTATGAGCCAGGATCACGCGCACGGGCCCGGCGGTCCGATCGACTGGAGGGAGCACGGGGTGAAGGTCATCCCGGGCAACTCCCTCGACACCAACACGCCGCAGACGCCGGGGATGAACCGCGCCGCCGCGATCAACTTCGCCCGCGCCGGCGCGCAGAAGATCTGGGCCGGCACCGTCACGATCCACCCCGACGCCAAGACCGGGGCGCACCATCATGGCGCGCTCGAGAGCGTCATCTACGTGCTGAAGGGGCGCGCCCGCATGCGCTGGGGCGAGCGGCTCGAGTTCGTCGCCGAGGCGGGGCAGGGCGATTTCATCTTCGTGCCCCCGTACGTGCCGCATCAGGAGATCAACGCCTCCGCCGACGAGCCCTTGGAGTGCGTGGTGGTGAGAAGCGACAACGAGGCGGTCGTGGTCAACCTCGACATCGAGCCCGTCGAGAAGCCCCAGCAGGTGCGCTGGGTGGACCCCATCCACCGGTGAGGCTAGAAAGAAACTCGTCCGTGCGTCAGGGGAGGGGGCGTCCCCTTCCCCCCCGGAGGGGAGGGAAGGGGATCGAGGGGTTGCGGGGGGCGATCCGATAGATTGGAGTCCGCGATCGCCAGTTAGCGAGCGCTGTTCAATCCCTCGGCGTCACCGCAGGCGGTGGCAGCTAAGACTCGGATAAGGAGAGAGCTCATGCGGACATCGCGACGGCTGGGAAAGTTGGGCCTCGTCCTGCTGCTGCTGCCGGCGCTCGCCTCGGCGGCCGCGGCCGGCCTCCTCGACGGCAAGACCTTCGCCGGCGAGACCGGGAAGGTCGGCGAGACGACGGGAGACAAGGACGGCTTCGTCTTCGCCAACGGCACCTTCCGCTCGACCGTCTGCGACAAGTACGGCTTCGCGGCGGCCCCGTACACGGCGACCCGGAAGGCCGACGGCTCGATCGCTTTCGCCGCCGAGACGGCCAGCGCCACGGAGGGTAAGATGGCTTGGAAGGGCACGGTCAAGGGCGCCGCGCTCGACGGCACCGTCGCCTGGTCGAAGCCCGGGCAGAAGACGATCGACTACTGGTTCAAGGGGAAATTGCGGAAGGGGGCGTAGACCCTAGAGCCGTGGGCCGGATCCTCGTCATCGGCGGCCGCGGTTTCTTCGGCGCCGCCGTCGTGGAGCTGCTGCGGCGCGATGGCGAACAGCCGCTCGTCGGCTCGCGGCGGCCGGGGACCGACTGCCGGGTCGACGCGGAGGATCCCGCCTCGCTGCGTGCGGTGCTGCGCGCCGGTGACGTCGTGATCGATGCCGCCGGACCCTTCCAGCAGCGCTCGCCCCGGTTGGTCGAGGCCGCCCTTGCCGCGGGCTGTGACGTCATCGATCTCGCGGACAGCCTGGACCATGCGCTCGCGATGCAGCGGCTGGCGCCGCGGATCGACCGCGCGGGAACGCGCGTGCTCACGTCGTGCAGCTCGGTTTCCGCGGTCACCGCCGCCCTGGTTCGGATTCTCGCGGTGGCGGCACCCGTCCGGATCTCGGCGTTCCTGGCGCCGGCAACCAAGAACACGTCCACCGCTGCCACGGCGCAGTCACTCTTTGCGACCCTGGAGCGGCCCGTCCGCGTACTGCGCGGCGGCCGCCTCGTCGAGAAGCGCGCCTTCGGCGACGCAAGCCGCTTCGAGTTTCCGCTACCCGTCGGCACGGTCGAGGCGCGGCTGGCCGAGAGCCCTGACGCCGTCACCCTGCCACCGATCTGGCCTACGCTGCGAGACGTGGATTTCTGGGTCGATACTCGGCGCCGGCTGCTCAACGCGCTGTTCGGCGCCGCGGCGCGCCACCCAACGGTGCGCAGCCTGCTGCGTGGCATGCAGCCGGCCGGCCGCCGGATCGCGAAATGGTTCGGCGCCAGGTCGGGTGGGTTCGCCGTCGAGGTCGAAGACGCCGGCGGCGCGCGGCATGCCGCGGGGTTCGTCCATCCGCGGCACAGCTACCTGGTCGCCGTCGCGCCTGCGGTGCTCGCCGCGAGAGCGATCAAGGCTCGAACGTTCACCGCCTCCGGACTGGTCGCCGCCGATCGACAGGTCGATCCGCGAGAGCTCGCCGCCTATCTGGAGCGAGCCGGCCTGCGGCACTTCTGCCGCAACGCGATCTGATCCCGTGCCCGCCGTTGCTCCGCAGAAGCGTCCTCTGCCGCCCCGAGCTCCGGCTTGCCGCATGAAGCCGGACTGCACATTCCCGTAGGCTGCGTCGCGGACCGAACCGTGATCACGGGCGATTTGCAGCCAGTTTAGAGAATGTGGTAAGAATGGATGCATGGAGAGGCAGCGAACAAGGAGCCTACTTCAACTGTTGGTGGGAAGCTCCATCGTTTTTATTTGGGTCGCGTCAGTCTACCTCTGCTTCTCCGCCGTTGAGATGATCAAACACGACGAGAGCCCACCGAGCCTTGCCGACTTGGCCACGGTTTTGTTCGGCGCCTCTTCCATTGCCCTAATCGTCTTTTCGATCCTGATTGGAGTGCTGGCGGTGTTTGGCTGGAGGGATATCCAAAACACTATAAACCAGCGCGTAGAAACTGCTACCGCGAAGAGTCTCGCGGTTCTAAACCACGAGGCGCGGGGGCGCATATTCACGGGGCTTGGCTACATGCTTGGAGAACTGAGTAGCCGGCCTAAGTCTTTGGCGCCAGATCCCAGTCGCGCGTCTTATGTTTCGCGCTGCGTTGAGCTTTGCCGAGAGGGGTACGAGGAGCTGAAGAAAGTTGGAGGGCCGGCGGAGATGACTGGCCTCAACAACTTCGTGTACTACTCCTGCTTCGAAGCAGACGAGACACAAAAGGGTTTTCTATTGGAAAAGGCCCGCATCCTTAGGAATTACTCCCAGGAGCGTTTCTATTTCCCGCGTTTCTTACTGACTTACATAAGGGTAATTCTGCAGATGGGAACTGACCCAGAAGAAAGGCGCCAAGCTCTTGCCATCGCTGCCAAGTTGGCCGACGCTCCGATCGCCAAGCATGAACAGGATGAGGCTAGGTTGTACCTAGCCTCCTTCCCTCAACCGGCAGTAAAGCCTTAGCGACAGGCTTCGATTAAGGCTCGCGGCTCTGAGCTAGCCGCCCGGATCGATAACGCCACCCCCCATGTTGGCGCCCTCCTGTGTATTCGTCAGAGTCGGGACGGGCGAAGGGGTTGGCGGGGCATCCACTAGCCGCCGCCTGGATCTATGAGGCCACCGCCTTGAGGAAGTACTGGCGGTGTGGTGGTGCTGCTGATGAAGGCGCCGCTTCGATCGCAGCCTGAAGCGTTCGCCGAACTGAAGCCCAGACCGAACAGGGGCAGAGCCAAGGTGAGAGCAAGCGCGAGCCACCACTGCATCGTCCCTCCTTTCATAGATTCGGGCGTCTGAAGTGTCGCGGTAGCGCGTTAGCACTAAGAGACCCGATAAAGCTCGAAATGTTGGTTCGCGCAGTCGTTGGCCCCGCTTCGCGATGTCATGCCACGCGCGAGTTCCCGGAAGCTGCTGAGAGGTGCCGGGCGAACGCAGAATGTCGTCCGTTCGAGCGGCTCTTCCCCTCGTCAATGTATGCGACATGCCGTTAACTCCTAAAGTAAATATGACCTCTATGCCCGGTGTCAAGCCTATTGAAGGATCCCTTGATTGGCTAATTTGCATATGCTTATAGATATCTTTAAGAAGTAGTGCCGCTTGGAGCCCGATCGTGACACGGCGACTACCGGGTTGCTGTGACGGCCTACACACTCCCGGTGTGAGACTACTCACCGTCTTAGCCCGGCTTTGGAGAGTGCCAGACTGGCGCGGTCTCCGTGCCGCGGGCACCGAGCCACCCGACACTCCACCCTACCCCCGCCTCCGCCCTCCCCCTCCTCCCCCACTCGCCGCTTCCCCGAACCGCAGCCGCGGATCGTGCCGCGCTCGCTCCAGGTAGGCGACCAGCCGCCGCGCCAGCGCCGGCGTCGCCCGCTCCGCCTCCGCCGCCCGGCAGAACAGCCGCAACGCCGCGACCGCCTCGCGGTGCACTCCCTGGGCGTCGAAGATCCACACCATCTCGCGCGCCAGCTCGCGAACCGCCCCGCCGCGCCCCTCCTCGAGCTCGAGCAGCGCCAGCTCGAGCCCGACCAGGGCCGTGTCGTAGGCGTTGCCGAGCGCCATAAACTCCTCCGCCGCCTGCGCCAGGGCGGCGCGCGCCTCCTCCTGCCGCCCCAGCCCCGCCGCCACCCGCCCGGCCAGCCACCTCACCCGCACCAGGTCGAGCCGGTTGCCGAGCCTCTCGGCCAGCTCCCGCACCTCGGGCAGCGCGCCCGCGGCGTCGGCGAAGCGGCCGAGGTGGCAGAGCAGGGTGATGAGGTTGAAGCGCAGCACGCACGGCAGACGGGGGGCCTCCGTCCCGTCCACGAGCGGCGCCGCCTCGCGCAACGCGGCGAGCGCGGCCTCGGCGTCGCCCGCCTGCTCCAGGGTGAAGGCCCGGTTCATCAGGATCCGTCCCACCGCCGCCGCCGGCGCAGCGGCGCGGGCGCGATCGAGGAGCGCGAGAGCCTTGTCCCACTGCCGCAGTGCCCGCCTCAGCGACGCCTCGCGGTCCAGCAGCCGCCACTCCCCGAGCAGGCCCGCCGGGTCGCTCCCCGCCCCCTCGCGCCACAGCATCCAGGCGCGGGTGAAGGCCTTCTCGGCGCCCGGCAGGTCGCTCGCCACCCGCCGGGCGTTGCCGACGAACCCCCAGGCGTAGCCCTGGAGCCGCTTGCGCCACCTCTCGCTTCCCGGCGCGAGCTCGGCGGCGCGTAGTCCAAGGGCCGCCAGCTCCAGCGCCTCTCGCGCGGTGTCGGCCGCCGCCCGCTCGCTCTCCTCGCACAGCCGCCAGGCGAGCCCCCAACCCTGGAGCTCGCGCGCGCTCTCGACCAGCAGGCGCCGCTCGGGCGCCCCGTACGGCTCCAGGCGCCGCCACTGCTCCGCGCTCACCGCCCGGTCCTCCGCCGCTGGGGGCCGCGGCCGCGCCGCCGCCACCTCGGCCGCGGCCAGCTCGGCGACGAAGCCGGCGGCCGTCGCCCGCCCGGCCCTGCGCAGCGCCTCCTCGAACGCCGCGTCCTCAGCCGCCTCGGGCACGGCGACGGCGCCCGCCGGCGCGCCCGCCGCGGCGCGCGCCAGCCGCACGACCGCCACGGCCAGCTCGAGCGGCAGGCCCGCCGCTCCCGCCAGGCGCTCCAGGGCCTCGCGGCGCGGCGAGCTCTCTCCCGACTCGTAGCGGGAGAGCGAGCTCCCGTCGATTCTGGCCGCCGTCGCCATCTTTTCTTGCGTCCCGCCGCGTAGGGCGCGCAGCACGCGCACCAGCGCGCTTGTCTCGTCACGATCGCTGGGCACTTTCTTCTCCTCCTCGTCCGGTGCAAACTCCATGCGAATCTGGTGACCTTTTCACGCGCCCTCGCGCACCCGACGTTCTGGGAGGCCCTCCCGGCCCAGCCGCCAGCGGCTGGCCCCCGAGCGCCTCGCCGAAAGGAGCCGCCCATGCCCCCGTCCCGCCGTCGCCGCGCCGTCGTCCTCTCCGTCCTCACCACCCTCGCCTTGCTCGCTGCCCTCGCCGCGCCCAGCACCGCTGCGGCCGGTCCCCGCTCGGGCGCTGCGCCGCCGCACCTGGAGACCGCCCTGCCGATCCTCTCGGAGTTCCTCTCCGGGGCGTGGCGCTGGCTTGTCGCCGCCTGGGCCAAAGAAGGCTGCGGCCTCGACCCGGGCGGCGTCTGCGTGACGACTCGGGCTCCCCAGCCCGCTGCGCCGCGCTCGTATGGCAGCCGCACCATCGACCCGGAAGGCCTCCGCGCCGGGCGATTCGCCACCTGGCCCCCCGTTCCGCGGCCGGACGAAGGTTGCGGCCTCGACCCAGGCGGCCGCTGCCTCTAACTTGTCGGCGGTCACCCAGCCGCGCTGCCACGGCGCGCCGGGCGGACGTTCGTCCCCGGAGCCCGCCCGGCGTCTCGTCCGCGGCGCAATGGAGAGGACACTCGCCGCCGGCGGCGCCCCCCGCGCGGCGTCCGGCCGGCATCCGCCTGTCCGCATCCCGCGCCGCGCTCGCCTCACCCGCCATCCGACCAGCGCAGCCGCCGGTAGTGGCGTGCCCGCTCCATGTAGGCCAGCAGGCGCCGCGCCTGCTCGGCCGTGGCCGTCTCGGCCTCCGCTGCCTGGCCGAACAGCCGCAGCGCCGCCAGCGCCTCGCGGTACACCCCTTGCGCCCGGAAAACCCACACCATCTCCTTCGCCAGGCCGCGCACCGACACGGTGTGCCCGTCTTCCAGCTCGAGCACCGCGAGCTCGAGTGCGACCAGCGCAGCGTCGTAGCCGTTGCCGTGCGCGGCAAAGTCGCGCCGCGCCTGGTTAAACGCCGCCCGCGCCTCCCCCCGCCGCCCCTGTCCGGCCGCCACACGCCCGCCCAGCCAGAGCACCCGTATCAGGTCCAGCTCGTTGCCCAGCTCGACCGCCAGCTGGCGCACCTGCGGCACCAGCTCCGCAGCCTCGCGGTGGCGCCCGAGATGGCACAGGTTGGTGATCACGTTGAAACGCAGCACGCACGACAGACGCGGCTCCTCCGCCCCCGCGACGATCGGTGCCGCCTCGTAGAGCGCGGCCAGCGCCGCCTCGCTCTCACCCGCTTGCTCAAGGGTCAACGCCCGGTTGAGCAAAATGCGCCCCGCCGCCGTGGGCGGCGCCGCCGCGCGGGCGCGGTCGAGGAGCGCCAGCGCCTCGTCCCACTGCCGCAACGCCCGCCGCAGCGACGCCTCGCGGTCGAGCAGCCGCCATTCCGGCAGTATCCCTGGGTCGGCCCCCTCCCCTTCCCGCCACAGCCTCCACGCCCGCGCCCACGCCGCCTCGGCCGCCGGCAGGCGGCCGCCCACCCGCAGCGCGTTGGCGACGAACGCCCAGCAGAAGCCCCGCAGGCGCCGCCGCCAGCCCTCGCTCCCAGCCGCCAGCTCGGCAGCCCGCAGCGCCAGCCGCGCCAGGCCCAGCGCCCGCGTCGCCCGGTCCGCCGCGGCCCGCTCGCTCTCCTCGCACAGCCGCTCGCACACCGCCCAGCTCCGGAACTCCGCCGCCGCCTCGACCAGGAGGCGCCGCTCGGCCGGCCGGCGCCGCGCGAGCGTCCGCCACAGCCGCGCCGCCCGAGCGCGTGCCTGCCGCACCCGGCGCCCCCGCCCCAGCTCGCGCAGGTGGCGCTCCGCCACCTCGGCCGCCTCGAGGCCAAATCGTGCCGCCGCCAGCCGCGCGCGCCGCAGATCGGCCCCGGAAAGCTCGGCCGGCGAGGGCGGCTCCTCCGCCTCCGCCGGCGCGACGGCGCGCAGGGTCCGCAGCGCCAGCTCGATCTCCGCGCTGCCGTAGCCCATCACCGCGACCAGCTCTTCCAGCCGTTCCCGCGACAGGTTCTTGCCCTGCCCGGTTTCGTAGCTGCAGACGACGTTGCGCGAGGCGCCGGCCGCCGTGGCGAGCTCCTGCTGCGTCCAGCCGCGCGCCATGCGCAGCCACGCGAGCGTCAGTCCCAGGGGCGGCGGGATGGGTCGCGGCATGCGGTGTTCTCTCTTGACGAGTCTCCCTAAAGGCGATGGTGACCGCCGGGCGGCCGGCGGGACATCGCGGCGCAGCCCGTCGGTGTGCGCCTGCGCGAGCGAGGAAAAAAGTTACCTTTCAAGCAAAGCACGGGGGATTCTACTCCAACACTGCTGCCGCACCGAGCATCGGAAAACGTCACCGTGCAGGCAAGCATACTGGAATTAACGCCAATGCTGCCCACACCCGCGCCAACCGCATGTAGCGTCGCCGTGAGCGGTGCCAGCCCTCTGGAGGTCGAGAGGTCGTGGCATCGAGTGAGTGCCATGCACCCAGCAACCAGAGCAGCCCAGGTCTCGGCCGGCGTCATCGGGTGCGTTCTTCGCGCCCTGATTCCCCTGCTCGAACACGTCCACGCCTCGCTGCCGCCCGAGCCGAAAAAGATCGCCGAGATCCTCGAGGGCCATCGGCCCTACACGGTCTCGGTGGAACTGAGGGCAAGCCTGGAACGGTCGCTCGAGGACGTGCGCCGGGCGGCCGATCGCCTCGAGCGCGCCTCCCGCGTCACCGCTCGGCAGCTCCGCAGCGAGTTCCAGCCCCGGAGCGACGAGCCATGACCCGACGCCTCCGAGCGCGGTTGCCTGCCGGCAAGCCCGAGCCCCACCTCTCGCCCGCCGTGGCCGCCGCCCTGGCCCGCCGTCGCCTGATCGAGCAGGACCGGCGGCGGGCTCCCGCCCTGCTCGCCGAGCTGCGCGCCCTGCCGCCCTCCGAGCGCGAGAGCACGGCCGCTACCGCTCCACGCTTCCGCTCCGTCGCCCTCGTCGAGATCCTCGTCGCCGAAAGCCTCTCCGCCGCCGCGCCCGACCTTGCCGTCCTCGCCCTGCGCATCGCCGGCCTGCTCGACCCCTCGGCGGTCGGCGCCGCGCAAGTCGAGCACCTGTCCGCCGCTTCCTGGGCCGCCTTCGCCGACGCCCGCCGCCGCGCCGGCAACCTGGTCGCCGCCGAGCGTGCCTTCGAATGCGCGGCCCGCCATCTCGCCTCCGACCCGGACCCCCTGGAGGAAGCCTCCTTCTGCCGCCTCCTCGCCCTCTTCCGCCGCGACCGCGGCGAGCAACGCGCCGCCCTTGCCGCGCAATGGCGCGCCGTCCGCCTGCTGCTCGCCTTCGCGCCGCCGCGGGCCGTCCGCCCCGCGCTGGCGGAGCTGGCCGGTTTGCTCATCCGTGCCTGGATCTGGCGCGCCCGCCGCGGCCGGCGCGCCCCGGAGGCCGTGTGATGGTTGCCGCCCCCCGCGGCCTCAGCGCACGACCGGGCACCCCAGCGTGGTGATGGACGGCACGCCCCGCATCGTCAGCACGCCCGGGGTCTGCGGCGGCAAGCCGCGGCTCGACGGCCACCGCGTCCGCGTCCTCGACGTCGTGGCCTGGCACGAGATCCTCGCCCTCTCCGCCGAGGAGATCGCCCTCATCTACCCGGCCCTGACCCTCGCCGACGTCGAGGCCGCCCTCGCCTACTACGCCGCCCATCGCGACGAGGTCCGGCGGGACCTCGCCCTCGAGCCCGACCTCGTCGCCGAGCTCGAGCAAGCCCACCGGAGCCTCCTGGCGGCCAAGGCGCGCCCCCTCCACCGGCTGCGCCTCGACCGTGGGAGAGTGCACCTCCCCGCCGAGCTCCGCCTCGACCTCGGCGTCACCGAGGGCGAGCACGTCGTCGTCGAACGGATCGCCGGCGGCGTCTATCGTCTCGAATCCCTGCGCCGCTCGCAGGACCGCATCCGCCAGGAGCTCGAGCAGATTGCCGGCCAGCCCAGCCTGGCCGACGAGCTCCTCGCCGAGCGCCGCGCCGAGGCCCGGCGCGACGAGGAGGACGTTCGCGGTGCAACCCGCACGACCGGCGGCGCCGACGACGCAGGGTAGGCGGAAACCGAGAAGGCGCGCACCAGGGGGCCCGCCGCCGCGCGGGCGGGCCTAGCGTCCACAACAGGAGCAGATGCCGGCTCGCGCACCGCATGCCATCAACGGCCCGAGACAGGTGATCATCGCCGTCCTCGCGCGCGGGGGCAGCCTTGACGCCTTTACGGCCCAGGATTCGCCAGGGTGTCACAAAATCACCTTCTACGGTAACATAGTATCTAGAAACGAGCGCGGGCGTCGCTGATTCCCGCCCCTCCTCATCCAGCCTCCGGCGCCGGCCGCTGCCAGCTCACCCGCCGATCCTGCGCCGCGGATGGCGTGAAAACGTCACCCCAGGCCCACCAGGATTGGCAAGGGCACGAAAAGAGTCCGTCTGCAGGTCCTCATCCAGTACCCTCCGGTGGACTGACCGCCGCCCATCCTGAGCCTTGCGCCGCCGAGCTCTCGGTGGTCGCGTGGCCAAGGTCGAGGCGAGCGGCGTGGAGGCAGGGATGAAAGCTCGCTCGCGCCAGTTGTCGCACACGGAGATCGCCCAGGTCCGCCTGAGGCTCGACGGCTCTGCCGCCCTCGACCAGGCCGCCCACCTGATTCGTCTTGCCGGCAGCCCGACGCGGCTGAAGATTCTCTACCTGCTCAACCGCCGCCAGGAGCTCGCCGTGGGTGAGCTCGGCCGGGCGCTCGGCCTCTCGATATCGGGGGTCTCGCAGCAATTGACCAAGCTCAAGGGCGCCGGCCTCGTCGCCATGCGGCGTCACCGCCAGACGATCTATTCCCGCCTGACCCCGCATGCCTTTAACGCCAGCTTGCGCCGGGATTTCTTTCGGCCGTCCGCACCGCGCCGCCGCGGCCCCGGCTCCCGGCCGGGCAGGCGCTCCCCTCGGCTGCGGCCCTGAGCCGGCCGGCCTGCCCCCTGCCCCCCCAGGGTGGACAAGAGTGGGCTGGGCGGCAATATGGTTACGGGTCGTTCGAGCTGCCGCCCTCCAGCTCGCGCAGCAGCTTCTCCAGATCGGGCCAGTTGATCGGTTTCACCAGATGGCCGTCGCAGCCCGCCTCCCGGGACTTGAGGCGGTCGACTTCCTGGCCCCAACCGGTCAGTGCGATGACGGCCATGTCGCGGCCCCAGGGCTGCTCTCGGATGCGCCGTGTTGCCGCATACCCGTCGAGCCTCGGCATTCCAATGTCCATGAGGATCACCCGCGGGCGGAACTGCTCGGCCACCGCGACCGCCTCGATGCCGTCACGCGCCGTCCTGGTCTCGTTGCCCAAGAGCTGGAGCATCATTGCCATCGAGCTCGCCGAGTCCGGGCTGTCGTCGACCACCAGGATGCGCCGCTTCGATCCGGCGGCGGAATCCGGCCAATCCACGGCCGGTTCCTCGCGCGCTGACGCCGCTCGGTCCTGCAGGACCGGCAGCCTGACCGTGAACGTGCTGCCCTTGCCCTGCCCGAGGCTTGCCGCCTCGACCGTCCCGCCGTGCATCTCGACCAGGCCCTTGACGAGCGCCAGGCCGATCCCCAACCCGCCGGTGCTCCGCTCGATGAACCGGTCACCTTGGCTGAACATGTCGAAGACGTGCGGCAGGGCGGAGGCGGGGATGCCGATACCGGTGTCCTCGACTCTCACCACGACTTGATCGCCGTCCCGCGTCGCTCTGAGCCAGATGTGCCCACCCCGCTCGGTGTACTTGGCGCTGTTGTTGAGCAGGTTGCCGAACACCTGGGCGAGCCGGGTGAAGTCGGCGTCGAGGAGGATCGGCTCCGGCGGCAGCGCGACCGTCAGCTCGTGCCCGACCGCCTCGAGCGCCGGACGGGCGGTTTCCATCGCGCTGCTGACCACATCCGCGAGCAGCACCCGGGACCGGCGCAGGTCCATCTTGTTGCTGCTGATACGGGCGATGTCGAGCAGGTCGTCGATCAGGCGCACCAGATGGGAGAGCTGGCGGTCCATCATGTCCCGCGTCATGGCGACGAGGTTCGCGTCGCCGGACGCCAGCCGCATCACTTGCAGGCCATTGCGCAACGGAGCCAGCGGACTCCTCAATTCGTGGGCCAGCAAGGCGAGGAACTCGTCCTTGCGGCGGTCGGCCTCCCGCAGGGCTTCCTCGGCCTCCTTCCGTCCGGTCACGTCGCGGCCGACTTTCGATGCACCGATCACCCGGCCTTCGGCGTCGCGGACCGGAGAGACGGTAAGCGAGATGTGCAGCCTGCGGCCGTCTTTCGCCACCCGGACCGTCTCGTAGTGCTCGATCCGCTCCCCGCGGGCGATCCGGTCCAGAATCATCTCCTCCTCGTCCAGCCGCTCCGGCGGAATGAGCAGGGTGATCGGCTGGCCGATGGCCTCCTCGGCCGTATAGCCGAAGAGCCGTTCGGCTCCGGCGTTCCATGTCCGGATGATGCCGCGCAGAGACTTGCTGATGATCGCGTCCTGGGACGATTCGACGATCGCGGCGAGCCGCGCCTGGGCCTCTTCGGCCCCTCTGCGCTCGGTCACGTCGCGGAAGACGAGAACCACTCCCACGGCGACGCCGGACTCGTCCAGCATGGGGGCGGCGCTGTCGTCGATCGGCCGTTCGGTGCCATCCCGAGCGATGAGGACGGTATGGTTCGCCAGCCCGGCGACCATCCCCTTCCGTAGAGCCAGGAGGGCGGGGTTGTCGGCCGGATGGCGGGTATATTCGTTGACGATATGGAAAACATCCGGCAGGGGCCGGCCCGCGGCTTCGGCCTGGGTCCAGCCGGTCAGCGCTTCGGCCACCGCGTTGAGGTACTGCACCCGTCCAAGGGCGTCGGTCGAGATCACCGCGTCTCCGATGCTCGCCAGGGTGATGCGCAGCCGCTCCCGCTCGGCGGCGAGCTCCCGCTCGGCCCGCTCGCGGGCGAGGAGAATGGCATTGACGTTCTGCAGCGCAACCGACCGGAGCCGCTCCTCCTCGTCGTCGAACGCCATTATCCGGCCCCGAGTCTCTCCGCGGCGAGGGCCGTGCCGAGCACCCGGGCGCGGATCTTGGCGAAAGCCGTATCCCGCGAGGTCGAGGTATCGTCGCAGAAGGGGGAGAAGCCGCAGTCGTCCGTGGTCCCGAGCTGCTCGAGCGGAATGTAGTCGGCCGCTTCGAGAACGCGGTCCCGGACCTCCTCCGGCGTCTCGACGCGGGGGTCGATCGGCGCGACGACGCCGACGAACACCCGCTGGTGCCGTCTCCTGTGCTCGCGGATGATCTTCAGCACGCGGATCCGATCCTTCTCGCCGGCCAGCGCGACGTAGAAGCTTCCGGCCTTCAGCGCGAATAAAGCGGGCAGCAGGTCGGCGTAGTCGACGTCCGCGCTGTGGGTCGAGTCGAGGTCGCCGCCCGGGCAGGTGTGCACGCCGATGCGCCGGCGATCCACCTCGGAGAAGCGCGACAGCGCGATGTTGTTGAGGTCGATGAAGCTGTGCAGGAGACGTCCCGAAGGGTCGATCTTCACCGCCAGCCGTCCTTCCGTGAAATCGATCTGGACGTTGTGAGCGCCCTTTTCCAGGCACCTGCGCATCTCGGTCTCGTGCTCCCGCAACAGGTCCTCGATGAACTGCTCGCGGGGATAACCGGGGATCTCGTCGTCCGGATACATGAGGCTCAAGGCCGAAGGCGAGATGACCGCCTGCTTGACCGGCTTGCGGGCGTAGCGCAGGGCCACGTCCAGGTAGGTGTCCGCGGGCTGCTTGTAGCGGAAGGGGCCGCTCGTCAGCCGGAGCATCCGGCGCGTGTGGCCGGCCGAGAACGGGATCTTGAAACCGTCCGGGGCCGTATTCGGCAGCCCCTGCACACAGTACGTCCAGAAGTTATGGTACTTGCGCTGCTCGCCGTCGGTGATGACCGGTGAGCCCGTGGCCTCGAAGCGCTCGATGGTGTCCCGAATCGCCTCCTCGTAGAGCGCGTCCAGCCTCGGATCCAAGCCGCCCGAGGCCGCAACCGCCTCGATCAAAGACCGCGGCCTCGGGATACTGCCGATCGGCTCTGTCGGAATCGTCACCGGCGTTGCCCCTCGTGGTTCGGGCCTGGATTTGGGGACCCGGCGCAGGCATTAGCATAACCGATGCCAACCCCGTCATCTCAATTCGCTGAACTTACTTTACATGTGAGCGAATAGAGCGTAGAGTGCCTCCAGGACTCGAACCTGGAGGTGGTCCATGGCGGTGGAATTGCCGAGGGAGGAAGCGGAGAGCGCCGAGGAGCTGACGCGGCGGCGGCGCGAAGCGGTGGCGCGGGTGCTGGGGCCGGAGGTGGTGCAGCGGCCCGGTTGCCCCTCTGCCGGCGGCGAATCATCGCCACGGTAACTTCCCACCTCACAGTCCGGCGGGGGCCACCCCCGCCGGATCCCGCCTGCGGATGCCGCTCGCGGGATTCGAGACGACGGTTGCCTGCCGGTCAGCGAGGCTTCGCGGACTCTTCCCGCGTCCTCTCAGTGCTCCGCATGTCCCTTGCTGTCATGGATTTGTGCCTCAGTCGCATTGGGCATGGACCTTGCTTATCTAAAAAGGGTGACCGGATCGATGTGGGTGTCATTCAGCACCCCCAACAATTTAGGAGGTCAGCATGTCGGATCGCGAACAAGATCGTCAGGGAGGTAGCGGCCAGGGCACAGGTAGCGGCCATGGGGAGAAGGAACAGCCTGGCAAGGGTCATCAGGACAGCGGCGGGGCGGGACAGAAGGGCACCGGCGGCACGGGCGGCACGGGTCATCAGGGAACTGGCGGCACGGAGCATCAAGGCACCGGCGGCACGGGCGGCACGGGGCATCAGGGCACCGGCGGCACGGGCGGCACCGGGCAAGGCACCGGCGGCACTGGCAGCACCGGGCATCAAGGCACCGGCGGCAGCCAGCAGGGCTCCGGCAGCGGTAAAGAGAGCAGCGGAACCGGCGGCCAGCAGGGTGGCGGCCAGCAGGGTTCCGGCGGCAGCGGCCAGAAGGGGACCGGCGGCTCGGGCGGCACGGGTCAGCAGGGCACCGGCGGCACTGGCGGCACCGGGCATCAAGGCACCGGCGGCAGCCAGCAGGGTTCCGGCAGCGGTAAGGAGAGCAGCGGGACCGGCGGCCAGCAGGGTGGCGGCCAGCAGGGTTCCGGCGGCAGTGGCCAGAAGGGGACCGGCGGCTCGGAGAAGGGCAGCCACTAGAGCGCGTCCGCCTTGGTCATTCCTCCTCGCTCTTTGCCGAGCGAGGTTCCAACGCCCGGCCTGTTCCCCAGGCCGGGCGTTTCCACGTTTGGTCGGACCGGCGCGGCGTGCTCTGCTTCCGACACTCTTCGAGCTGCCGAAGCACGCGGCGACTGACCTCTCCTTCGGTGGCGGGTGGGCCGGCCGGACTCACCTCGGAGCCGGCCTGCCGCCTCCGGGACTGTTGTCTTTCAGCCGGGTTCGGCGCGGCAGCCACCGGGGCACCGCCCGCCGGTAGTCCTCATAGCTCGCCCCGAACTTGCGCCGCAGATCGGGCTCTTCCAGGAAGACGACCGCCAGGTGGACGATCAGCAGCCAGACGATGGCGAAGAGCACGATCGCCGCTGACCGCTCGACCAGGCCGAAGCCGCAGAGAATCAAGAAACCGCCCAGGTACATGGGATTGCGCACGATCCGGTAGGGTCCGGCCGCCACCACCCGCCGCGGCGCATCGAACGGCGCCGGAGTGCCCTGGCCGCGGAGGATGAACACCGAGATGCAGCTCGCCGCCACCGCCGCCCCGGCCGCGATCACCACCCATCCGAGCGGCACCGCCCAGGCCGGCAAAGCGCCTCCGAGCCGCCAATCGTAAGGCCGCAGGCTCAATGCGACCCAGCCCCAGAGCCACACGAAGAGGGCCGTGTAGACCAGTGCGCGGAGTGCCGTCCAGAGACTCTTCAAGGGCCCGGCCCCGTCGTCGTTCATGATGCCGCCCTCCCGAGTCGCTTGCGATTTAATCTACCATCTTGGGTCCTCCCTTGCGGCCTGGCCGCGAGCGCTTCCGTCGAATCGGGCGGTGCGTTTCTCCAGGCTCCTCGCGATGCCGCGCGGGTTTCTGCTGGCGGTCTGAGTTGTGCTCGTCTGCGTCCGCCACGGTGGCGACCGACGGCTCTCCGCCGTCACTCCAGGGCGGCCGCCACCGCGGCCAGCAGCTGGCGCGCGGTGAACGGCTTGCTCAGGCCGCGGCACGCCGCCGCTTCCGGCCCGTCCGCGGGAAAGGGAGCGGGGCCGTACATCACCAACACCGGTGGCCCCTCTCGCGGCCGCGGGGCGGCCTGCGGCCGGGCCAGCGCTACGGCAGCGGCACGCGCCGCCGGGGTGGTCAGGATCAAGGCCACCTCGCCGAGGCTCTGGTCTGGTGCCCCTCCAGGCGGCAGGGGGTAGGACGCGATCAGGGCCCGATACCCGTACTGCTCGAGCATCTCGCCGAGCGTGCCGGCGAAGCCCGCCTCTTCGACGATCAGGACGACCTCTCCCGCACCCCGGCGCGGCTCGGCCGATGCGGCCCGGCGCCGCGGCTCGGTCAGCGGCGCCATCGCCGGCAGGTAGACCCGCCAGCCGCATCCGGCCGCCGTGCGGCAGGGTTCCGAGAAACCGCCGCTGGCCCGGATTGCGGCTTGGGCCGGTAGACGGCGGCCCGCGCGGCCAGCGGCACTCTCCGAGCCAGCCGAGCCAGCCGAGCCAGCCGAGCCGGCAGAGCCGGCGCGTCCGGATTCTCCCGCCGCGCCGTCGGGCGCCCTGCCGGTCACCTCGAGGATCAAGTAGGGACCAGCCTCGGCCGCACCCGGCGCAAGGTCGTGGCCGGCGAACAGCACCTCGTTGCGCGCGGCGAGTTGGACAGTGCCACCCTCGGGCAGGTCGCGCCCCGCCTCGGCAAGGAGCGCCAGAAGCAGCTGCGACACGACGAGCGGATCGCCGTGGAGCAGCCAGAGGTCCGGGGGATAGTCGGTCAGCACCGTGATCGATTTCGGGAGAGCCGCGCGCACCAGCTTCTGCACGTCGAGCAGGAGGTAGCTGAGCGTGAAGAGCGCCGCCGCGCCCTCGACGCCGCGGGCCAAGGACAGGAGCTGGCGGGTGACGTGGATGCCGCGGCGCGCGCTCTCCTCGAGCGCGGTGAGGATCCGCTTCTCGCGCTCACCCGGGCAGGCCCTGGCCAGCAGCTCGGCGCTCATCAGCACCGTAGCCATCAAGTTGTTGAGCTCATGGGTGATCCCGCCGGCCAGCACCGCGATGGTCTCCACCCGCTCGGCCTGCAACGCCACCGCCGGGCTGGCTGCGGCCGGCTCACTAGCGGGGGCCGGCACCGCTCCGGCGGGGGCGAGTCTGGGAAAGCGCGCAAGAGAGCGTCTCTGGTGCATCGAGCAGATCCTCGCTCGACCTTAGCGCCCGCTGACGAGCCGCTCTATCGGCGCATCCCCGACAGCCCTGTAGACCCTCCGCCGCGCCCTGTCATTCCCCTCCTACACGCCGGGTCGTGCCCCGGCGCCCGGTTCCGGGGTAATGAGCCCTAAACCACTATCCAGTTCCGCGGTCGTTCTTATATTCTATTCTGCTAGCGACACCGGCCCTCGCACGGAGGAGCTCGATCGATGGGCCCCATGATTGACGACCTGCGTTACGCGCTCCGTTCGCTCCACAGAGCCCCGGCCTTCAGCCTGGCGGTGGTCTTGACCCTAGGTCTCGGCATCGGACTCAACGCGGCCGTCGTCAGCGCCGTTCATGGCGTGTTGCTGCGCCCTCTCGGCTCTCCCCGGGCCGAGCAGCTCTACACCGTATGGCAGAACATGGAGTCCCGCGGCGGCGGCCGGCAAGAGGGAACCGGCTTCGCAGTGTTTTCCGACTGGCGCGCCCGCAACCGCTCGTTCACACACCTGGCCGCATTTGGCCGGATTCCGGTGGACCTCGGCAGCATCGACCCGCCCGAAAGCG
Source organism: Thermoanaerobaculia bacterium (assembly GCA_035544895.1). GTDB lineage: Bacteria > Acidobacteriota > Thermoanaerobaculia > Multivoradales > UBA5704 > JASLEW01. Next base: position 80,531 of record DASZZM010000009.1, on the reverse strand, counting down.
TGATCGGAGCCTGGGTGTCCCACGAGTATTTCTCGGTCCTGGGCATCAGGCCGGCGCTGGGCCGCGATTTCTTGAAAGAGGAAGAAACCAAGGGCAAGGGCTCGGTGGCCATCCTCTCCGCCGAGCTCTGGGCGCGCCGCTTCGGCAGCGATCCGTCGATCCTCGGCAAGTCGATCACCGCGAACTACGCGCCGCTCACCGTGGTGGGAGTCCTGCCGCCGGGATTCCGCGCGCCTCTGATACCGAACGTGGAGCTCTGGACCCCCATGCCACTCGATCCAGTGCCCGACGACCGGCCCTACTCCACGATCTCGGTCATCGGCCGGCTCGAGCCCGGAGTCTCGCCCGCGGCGGCGCGCGCCGACATGGACCGCGTGGCTGTATCCCTGGCGGCCGACTACCCGGGGCCTCTGCGCGGCGTCGGCGCCACACTCGTGCCGGCGCTCGAAGCCGTCGCCGGCCCGGCGCGCAAACCGCTGCTGCTTCTGCTCGGCGCCACCACCCTCGTGCTCCTGATCGCCTGCGTCAACGTGGGCACTCTCTCCCTTTCACGGGCCACCGCTCGCGGGTCGGAACTGGCCTTGCGTTTCGCTCTGGGAGCCCGGCCATCCCGCATCGCCCGCCTCTTCGTCGCGGAGTGCGTCCTGCTCGGCCTGGGCTCGGCTGGCTTGGGACTCGTTCTCGGCTCTCTCCTGCTCGCTCTCCTCCGCGGCCTCGCCCCGCCGCAGACACCCCGCCTCGACTCGATCCATGTCGATGGTGTCGTCGTGGTGACCTCTCTTGCCGTGTCGTTGGCCGCGGGTCTCTTTGCCGGCTTGCTGCCGGCCCTGTGGAGCTGGCGCCGTCCCTTCGCGGCCCTTCGTGAAGCCGCCGGCGCCACCCTCGGACATTCGACCTCGCGCCTGCGCGGCGTTCTGATCGTCGCTCAGCTGGCGGCCACTATCGTGCTCTTGATCGGGGCCGGAGTCCTGCTGCGCACGCTCGGCGCCCTGGCACGGGTCGATCCCGGCTTCCGCACCGAAAAGTTGGTCGTGGGGCGCCTCACTGTCAGACCCGCGCACCCTCCCGAGATGACCGACGTGGTGGGCTTCATGACCGCGCTCGAGGAAGGCCTCCGCCACCGGCCCGAGATCGCGGCCGTCGGGTTGATCGTTCCGCAGCCCCTGGCCGACAGGGACCTGGAGATGGGGCTCACCCTGGAAGGGCAGAGCCCAGCGGTCGAAGAGCGGCAGGCCGCCCTGTGGCGCTTCGTCTCTCCGGGCTACTTCCAGGCCCTCGGCATTCCTCTCGTCGAGGGCAGACCCTTCAACGCCTCGGATACGGTCTCGGCTCCCCTGGTGGCGATGGTCAACCAACGCTTCGTCCACCGCTTCCTCGCCGGCCGCAATGCACTCGGGCGGCGGCTGCGCAGCATCGCCCACGACGGCCCCGAGGCGCCCTGGCGCCTGATCGTCGGAGTCGTTCGCGACGTGCGCGGCCAAGCCCTCGACAAGGCCCCGAGCCCGGAAGTCTACATCCCCTTGCGCCAGGACCCCAGCCCGATCGCCACGGTGGTCGCCCGGGCTTCCGGCTCGACCTCCGGCGCCCTCGCCGCTCTGCGAGATATGGCCAAGCGGCTCCGTCCCGGGCAGGTCGTGGCCAGGCCGGAGACGCTGGCAGAGGCCGTGGATCGCAACCTTGCGCCGCGCCGCTTCGCCGCGGGTCTGCTCGGGACCTTCGCCGCCGTCGCACTGCTGCTTGCCGCCGTCGGCCTCTACGGAGTGACCGCGCTGGCGGTCTCCCAACGCCAGCGGGAGTTTGCCGTCCGGCTGGCGCTCGGGGCTCGGCCCGCGGCGATCACCAACTTGGTCTTGCGCTGGACGGGGACTCTCGTCGCGGCCGGTGCGCTGATCGGTCTTGCCGCCGCTTTTGCCGCCCGCCGAGCCGTGGCAGGACTTCTCTACGGAGTTCGACCCACCGATGAGGCGACGATCGCCGCCGCGGTCCTGGTGCTCGGCTTGGTGGCTCTCGCGGCCAGTCTGGCGCCCGCGCTCCGCGCCGGCCGGCTGGACCTTTCCCCTATCTTGAAGAGAGGGGAGTAGGACCACACTTTCACTAACTCTCTAGTGTCCCAGGCCGGGCGTTCGCGCGCCCTCGAGGATTGCGCGGAGCGCCGACTCGGGTGATCTCCAGGAACCGTCATCGATGATCCGGCCGGCCTCCCGGCCGTTTACGTAGACGACGGCGGTCGGAATCGTCCCGACGCCGGCCTTCTTGACCTCCGGGTCCCTTCCGAACTGCCGCGAGACTCCAAAGTACTCGAACCGGACCCTGCTGGCGTTGAGCTCCTGCTCGACTCGTAGAGCATGCGGCACCAACATTGCGCAATGCGGGCACCACGACCCATAGAAAATCCTCACCGTCACCGCCCGCTGCTCCTTCTTTAGCGCCGAGATTGCCCCCGCATCGGGGACATATTTCTTGGCGCCCTCAACGTAGTCAGGGTTATGCGACTTCACCTCCTCGGCCTGTCGCAAGCCGAGCAGCGGGGGCGTCGGCAGCAGTTCCGCCTGGTGCCCCTCGGCGTTGAAGCGAGCCGAATCGGCGATGATCTCGAACTTGCCGAGCGGCTTGAGGGCTGCGCCCGGCTTTACGCTCGCCACGCCATCCGCCTGCTTTTCAATTGCCGCCCGATCGACGGTGAAGAGCAATTCGGCTCGGAGCACCATCGGCGCGGACAAGGCCGGGCTGATCACCAGCATCGCACCGGCAGTTTCGCTGCGGAACAGCTCGGCTGCTACCCTCCTCTTGTCAACTACCAGGTAAAGGTCGTCGATGGGCTTGAAATCCCGCAACGGAGCGCCGGCCTTGGGCGGGATGGGACAGCTCTCCGCCGTGGCGCCCGGAGGAGGCGTGGAAGGCCCGGCCAGCGCCGGCGCCGCAGAGAGCAAGCCGGCCAGCACTCCCGGCAGGGCCCCGGCCAGCGCCCGAGACGCCGCACGAGTCAGCGTGCGAAGAGGACCATTGCGAATGGATGGATTGCAGAGCCAGGGTTTCGAAGATTCCATCGTGGGACCTCAGTTTCTTCGAGCGAAATCGCCCAATCACCCTCCGTCCGCGAAGGCGCCAGCAACGGGGAGCACCGGCAGCCGAGGTTCGCATCCTGACCTGACTGGTGCCCGGTCACAGCAGAGAGTCATTCACTATGCTAACCTGCTTCAAGCCAGTCACCACCCGAGGAGAATTCGGTCATGTCCAAGACCATGACGCCCCTGACCATCCTTGCCCTGGTCGCTGCGGCGGCCGGCCCGGCAATCCCGGCCGGAGCCGGAGCACCGGCCGCCGAAACGCACAAGGTCCGCGCCTTCGAGCTGACCTACAAGGCGGTGGTCCGCGATCTGCCCGCCGCCGCCGGCCAGGTCGACATCTGGCTGCCCTATCCGGCCAGCGACGAGGACCAGACAGTCGAAGTCGCCGAGGTCGCCACACCGTTCCCGACGGAGACGCGCAAGGACCCCGAACTCGGAAACGGGATCGTTCACCTCGCGGCCCAGCATCCCGGCCGCACCGAGATCGCGGTCGCCATGACCGTGCGGGTGACGCGCGGCGAAAGGGTCCGCAAGGCCTGGAGCGGCGCGGCCGAGCGGCGGCGCGGCACTCTCGAACCGGCCGTCGCCCGCTGGCTCGAGCCCGACCGCCTGGTGCCGCTCGATGCCCGCATCCGCGACCTCGCCCAGCAGGTGACCGCGGGCAAGAGGAGCGACCTCGACAAGGCCCGCGCCATCTACGATTACGTCGTCGCGACCATGAGCTACAACAAGGAGGGCACCGGCTGGGGGCAGGGCGACATCTACTGGGCCTGCGACAAGAAGCGCGGCAACTGCACCGACTTCCACGCCCTGTTCACCGGCCTGTCCCGCGCGGTGGGGTTGCCGGCCAAGTTCGAGATCGGGTTTCCTGTCCCGCCCCAGCGCGGCGAGGGCAAAATCTCCGGCTATCACTGCTGGTCGCAGTTCTACCTCGATGGCTACGGCTGGGTGCCGGTCGACGCCTCCGAAGCCTGGAAACACCCGGACAAGCGCGAGTACTTCTTCGGCGCCCTCGACGAAGACCGCGTCAAGTTCTCAGAAGGCAGGGACCTGGTGCTCGCGCCGCGCCAGAAAGGCGAACCGCTCAACTACTTCATCTACCCTTACGTCGAAGTCGACGGCAAGCCCCACGCCGCCATGGACCTCGTCTTCACCTACCGCGACAAGCCTGGCCAGACTACGGCGGCGGCGAGCTCGGGCGGGCGGTGAGTTGGCGCCGGCCGTGCGAGCCGCAGGAGAGCTGGCGGAAGCGCATGGGAATCGAGCCCACCCCCGACGCCACGAACCACCGACGGATAACGGTTTTGAAGTCTAGGCTGAGGGTAATTCCTCGAACACGTAGGGACCCTCAAGTCAAATTGCGCGATGAAGTCGGCACCTTCTGCAAGATCCTGCGCGGCGACTGCGGACCACCTTAAGGTTCGAGCCACTTCGCCATCCACTGGTCGAACTCCTCCTCGGAGAGAGTACGGCCCGCTTCGACATCCTCGAGCCCATGCTCGATCTTCTGGCGAACGTAGATGTGGTACTGGATATCGTCCAACGACACGTCATCCGGCAGGCGGTCAAGGATGCGCATGACTTCTTCTTTAGCGGCGCTCATAGCGAAATTCTACCGCAGTCGGCTACACACCTCTTCCGGGGCCAAGGCTTCAGGGTGGGCGACGATCGGTTCATCCATCGCGACCGAACCCGAGTTCGTTCGCCGCTTCATCGGATCGGAGATTGCTCTTCGCTTCGCAGACTGCTTCGGAAAGCGGCCGAGTGCCATGCCGCTATTGGGGCGGCGGTGAGACTGTAAGGGCCGTTCGGTTGCCCGCCAGGTCGTAGGCATAGGTGACCACGGTGCCGTCCGGATACTCGACGCGAAGCAAACGACCGAGCTCGTCGTAGGCATAAGCGGTCCTGCGGGTTGGCGGCAGCGCCACAACGAAGAAATCGGCGCTGCGGTCGGCGTGGCCCTCGTTCTTGGCGGCATCGGCGGCCCGCAGCGTCACCTTGTTCCTCGGACCGACCCCCTCGAGAAGGTAGGTGTCGAGACGACGCGCGGCGTCGATCTGGCCCGCCAGGTTGTGACCGCAGGCCAGCGTGACGCTGCCGCAGGGGTTGTTGAGGCGCGGCAGCTCGACCGGGGGCGGATCCTCCCGGACGTCCTGAGGGAGGAACAGCTCCTGGAGGCGGAGCGGGCGCCACTCCTCCTCGTGCGGCGGAGGACGTGCTCGGCCCGCTGGCGGCAATCCTTGAGATCCTGGTAGGTGGCGGAAACGTAGGCTTTGAGTGGGGCCACGGCGTAGGGCATCAGAGTCGCATCATTGTCGTGAATGACCCCTCTACTTCTTGCCGGAACCGCTGTAGACTCCCTTAAACTTATCCTCCCCACTCCAGAAGCCGAAGGAAATCGATACGAAATAAGTGATAGTAGAACGTAGCTCGGTCAAGGCGTCAGCCGTAACTGTCGATGGGATCGAGGCAACCCCCTCGTACTGGGCTCTCAAGACCTTATGTTGAGCATAGGCAGCTCCAAAGGTGAGATAGCGACCTCGCCCCAGAAGTCGGCGAGATCGAGCAGGACCTCGGGCAGGGCCTGTGAGCGATAGACGCCGTCGACCGGCAGGGCGACTACAAAAGAGCCGTTGCGGTTGACCAGGAACTCGATCTGGCGCTCGGCGGCATCCAAGATCCAGTACTCCGGCACCCCGGACTCGGCGTACAGCTTGAGCTTCTCGCCCCGGTCGCGGCGGGCGGTGCCCGGGGAGAGGACCTCGACCAGGAGGTCAGGGACGCCCTCGATCCGCTCGCCGACGATCGGCAACCGCTCGGCGGAGACGTAGATCACGTCGCGCTGCACCACCGAGTGGTCGGCCATGACGACGTCGAGCGGCGCGAGGCCCGCGAATCCGCCGCTCCGGCGGGCGCCGCACCTCACGCTGAAGAACGGACATCGCGCGGCAGGGACGGAGCGCAGGTCTCAAGCTTAGCCACCCGCGCTGGCAGCGGCGATAGGATCGGCCGGTGAAGATCGCGGAAGTTCTGAGGCTTCTGGCGGCAGATGGATGGCAGCTCACTCGTACCCGCGGAAGCCACCGACAGTTTCGGCACCATTCGAAGCATGGTACGGTGACGGTAGCGGGCAAGCCGAGTGATGATCTTGCACCTGGAACGTTGAACAGCATCTTGAAGCAGGCAGGGCTGAAATAGCCGGAGATCCACGATGCGCTACGCCGTGGTGGTAGAGAAAGCGCCGAACAACTACAGCGCCTATGTCCCTGATCTTCCCGGTTGCGTCGCCGCCGCCGCGACCGAGGAAGAGGTGCTCGAGCTGATCCGAGAAGCGATCGATTTTCACCTGGAAGGGATGCGAGAGGCAGGCGAGACGATACCGGAGCCAATGACCCACGCGGCCTACGTGGAGGTCTGAGACTCGGAGAGGGCGCACACGCCCTGGCGTGCCTTTCTCTGCGGGCTAGGGGGCTAAGCCTTAGTGTCCTGGGAGGGCGGCGGTGCGGGCGCCTGGGTGGCGGCCTGCACGGGGGGCTGCTGCTCCGGGGGACCTTCGAGCTTGGGCTTGTCGTCTTTGCCGCTGATGGCTTCTTTGAAGTCCCGGATCGAGGCGCCCAGGCCCTTGCCGAGCTCGGGAAGCCGCTTCGGACCGAAGAAGAGAAGAAGCAAGCCGAGGATGACCAGCAGGTGCATCGGCTGGAAGAGACCTTCGAACATCGTTCTACCTCCCGTGACGGCAAGGCTGCAAGGCTCCGTCACAGCCGTAGTCACAGGTTAGCACGGAAAGGCCCGAGCCGCGCGCCCGGGAGTGCGCCGGGTGCGCCGGGCAGGGACCCGGCGCTATCCGACCCGGCGACCCGGCGCTATCCGACCCGGCGCCCCGGGCGCCTTCTCCCTTACGAACGAGGAGTCCCGGTCAGCCGCGCGGCTTCCAGATCGCCGCGTCGAGGGCCGACAGGATATGGACCAGCCACCCCAGGAACAGGAACCAGAGGACGCCGCCCAGCACGAAATGGATGATGGCCATGAGCAGGCGCCCTTGCAGGAGCTGGCCCAGCCCTGGGATGAAGAAGCTGCACAGCGCGGCGATGACGTTGCCGGTGGACCCTCGACCTGCCATCTGACCTCCCCCTGAAGCCCCTGCCGGGAAAACTCCCTGCGAGGCCTATGGCGAATCTATCAAGAACCGTGCCTCCGCCCGCCCATCCCTCGGCTCTCGCCGCCGGGTGTATGCTCCACCGCGAGGGGGGACCGTCGCATGGCTGCCCATAGGTCCAAGCCGCTCCGGGTCGTCGTCCTCAAGCCCAGCAAGTACGCCGCCGACGGATACGTGGAGCGCTTCCGCCGGGGCTTCATGCCCAACAGCACCATCGCCTACATCAAGAGCATGACCCCGTCCCGGGTCGCCGCCGGGGCCGGCGAGGTCCCTTGCCAGGTGCACGCGGTCGACGAGTACGTCCACACCGACCTGCGCTACCTGTCGCTGCTGCGCGCCTCCGCGGACCACCGGACCCTGCTCGCGCTGGTCGGCGTTCAGAGTCACCAGCTCCATCGCGCGCTCGACCTCGCGGCCTTGGCGCGCCGCCACGGCGTCGAGAGCTGCGTGATCGGCGGCCCCCACCCGATGACCTGCGACACCGGCGAGCTGCAGGGCCGCGGGGTGAGCTTCGCCCTGTCGGAAGCCGAGATCGTCTGGCCGGCCATCCTGCGTCACGCCGCGGCAGGCGAGCTGCTGCCGCTCTACGGCCAGGACCAGCGCTGGCAAGGGCAGCTCACCTCGCCGGTCCTCGTCCCGCCCGGCCGGCGCGACCTGCGCCGCTATGCTGCAAGGCTGCTCGGCGTCTATCCGGCACGCGGCTGCCCCTACACCTGCAACTTCTGCTCGGTGATCAAGATCGCCGGCCGGCAGGTGCGCAGCCAGCCGATCGAGACGACGGTCGCCAGCCTGCGCGCGGCCAAAGCGGCAGGCGTCGAGTTCATCATGTTCACCTCGGACAACTTCAACAAGTACCCGGCGGTAGCCCAGCTCCTGGCCGCGATGATCGAAGAGAAGATCGACCTTCCCTTCTTCGTGCAGTGCGACGCCATGGTCTACCGCCAGGAAGAGCTGGTCGCGCTCGCCGCCCGCGCCGGCTGCTTCCAGATGTTCGTCGGGGTCGAGTCGTTCAGCCGCGAGGCGCTCAAGGGAGCCAACAAGCTGCAGAACCATCCCGAGCGCTACGCCCAGATCGTCGCCCTCTGCCGCGCCCATGGCATCACCAGCCACTTCTCCAACATCCTCGGCTTTCCGCCGGACAGCGAGGCGGGCATCCTCGACCACCTGCGGACGCTGCGCGAGCTGCGGCCGGACGTGGCTTCCTTCTATCTGCTCACCCCGATCCCCGGCACCGAGCAGTACGAGGACTTCCTCGCCGCGTGCGCCATCACCGAGCGCAACCTCGACCGCTTCGACGGCAGCTGCATGACCTGGCAGCACCCGCGGCTCGGCGCCGCGCGCCTGGCGGACCTGCTCTTCCGCTGCTACCGCGAGTTCTACTCCGCCCGCGACGTCGCCGCCAAGCTCTTCGCCCACGCGCGTCCCCCCCGCGACTTCCGCACCCGCGGCAAGCTCCTGGCCGTGGCCGGCTACTCGTCGCTCTCGCGCCTCGCCGCCTGGCGGCGCAGCCACCCCATGGCCGGCGGAGCGGTCCGCGTCCGCCTCGATCACGCCGCCGACTACGCCGCCTTGCGCCGCCGCCGCTTCGACCTCGACTTCGCCACCCTGCCCCGCAACCTTGCCCTCTCCCCCGCCGACGAGGAGCTCAACCGCCGCGCCAAGCTTGCCGGGTAGCCCGGCTCCCCCTCACCCGGTCTGCCTCTCCGTCTCCGCGCCGCTCTGCTGACTGGCGAGCTCGCCGGGGGGCTCGCCGCCGCGGCGGCAGCGCTCCAGGGCGAGGGCCAGGCCCTGCCGCGCCGCGCCGGCGATGCGCGGCACCTCGCCGACGATCTCGAGAGCCTGGTTGAAAACCGCCGCGGCCTCCTCCGGCTCCCCGGCGTCGAGCAGGATCCAGCCGTGCTCGACCTGCGCCTCGCCCATGGCGCGGCTGTGCGGCTCGTCGGCCTCGTCGAACAGCGAGACCGCGCGCTCGATCAGCGCCAGCGCCTCCTCCCAGAGCCACTCGGCCCGCCGCAACCGGGCCAGGGCGCGGCAGAAGACGGCCCGGACGTAGACCTGATCGGGGCCGAGCCAGCGAGCCGCCTCCCGCAGCCGCGCCCCGGCGCCGTCCAGGCGGCCGCAGGCGAGGAGCCGCTCGGCGAGCTCGCAAGTGGCCTCGATCTGGAGCTCGGCGTAGATCGAGCCGCCGGGATGGCGGGCGGCCAGCCGGGCGGCAACCTCTTGCGCAACCCCCGCCAGGGGCAGGGCCGCCAGAGGCTCTTCGACCGCGCGCGATACCTCGAGGAGCTGCCACACGACCTCCGGCAGCCAGAAACGCTCCTGGACTGCGACATCGGCCCAACTCTCCAGCGGCAGGGCCAGGATCTCGCCGACCAGGCCGAGCGCCTGCTCGCGCTCGCGACGGACCCGGGCGCAAGAGCTGGAGAGCCGCTCCGCCACCTTGCGCCAGACCCGTTCCGCGGCGGCCTCGGCAGGCTCGATGCGGCCCTCCGGCTGCTGGGGTCTGATCGGCGCAATCAATGGCGCGGTCAGGGGAAGCAAGAGGAGGGGGGGCGGTGTGAGGTCTTCGAGCTCCTCGGCGAGCTCGAGCCGACAGCGCGGACACTCGACCAGGTGCAACAGATGGTCGCGCTCGCCCGCGCCCAGGCGGGCAATCAGCCTGCCCCGCGCCGCCGCGTCGAGGTGGTTCATAGGAGCCCGACCCGGGGGGGCTGGTCGGTGGCACCGTTCTGCCCTTGCATACAGCATATTATGACGCTAATCAGGACATTTTTCAACCCGCAACGATTCGCGTTTTTGCCAAGCCGTAATTTGACTCGTCGCGTCAGACGACGACATGGCCGGTCATCTCGAGATGGTCGTTCTCCCTATAGCCATTTCCTTATAAGCAATGCGAATGAGCATTCTCACCCTTCTCTCGCCTGATTGGCCAATGAAATTGCGAAACTCAAAGCCATCCCCGCGGCGCCCGGTCGCAATGCCGCGCCCGGTGTCCTCCCGCGGACGGAGGCTTCTATGTTTCGACGTTCCGCTTTCACCACGCTCCTCGTCGTTCTCATCCTCACCGCCGCCACCCAGCCCGCGCTCGCGAGCCAGGTGAAGCCATCCTCTGCCGGCGCGCTCATCCAGGGTTTTGAAATCTGGCTGGCGCGCTGGGCGCCCTGGGTTGGCGGCGACGCCGCTTCCGCGCGCGGCATCGGCGCTTCTGCCGAGCCGGGCACCGCGGCCGCGGACCGCGCCGGGCAGGGGTCCGGCGACCGGGATCGGCCTACCGCCGCCACCCGGTCCCGCGTCAATCCAGCTGGACGGGGAAGGACCGCTCCACGCCATGCCTTCCCCAAGTGCAGCGGTGCCACCGATCCCAACGGCGTCTGCCACTGAGCACGTAGCAGCGGGGGCGGGGAGTCCCCACTTCCCGCCCCGCTTTTTGCAGGAATTTCGTTCTAATCGCCGGCTTCGTAGCGAAGCAGCGGTGTGGAGTCGCCGGGCGGCCACATGGTGCTGACGGCGCCGGTGCGATAGAAGGTCACGGTGACGCTGCGCCGCGATCGGCGGCAGCCGGCGACGACCAGTTGGACCGCATGCCACGAGCGATCCGACGCACGAGCACCGCGACCGCTCATGGAGCTTGCTAGCGCCCCGCCTCCGGGTGCAGGAAGGTCCCCTCGCGGAGCTCCTCGAAGGCCCTCCGCAGCTGTTCTTGCGTGTTCATCACGATCGGCCCATACCAGGCGACCGGCTCGCCGAGCGGCTTGCCCGAAACCAGCAAGAAGCGGATCCCGTCGTCGCCGGCCTGCACCGCGACCTCGTCGCCGCGATCGAACAGCACGAGCGAGCGGTTGTCCGCCTCGTCGGGCGGCGTGGTGTCCAGCCAGCCCACCCCTTCGGTCGGCACCGCGAGGGGACCCGAGGCGTTGCAGAACTTCCCCGCCCCCGCGAAGACGTAGGCGAAGGCGTGCCGCGTGGTCTCGACCGGCAGGCTCTTCCTGCGGCCCGGCGGCACCGACACGTCGAGGTAGACCGGTTCGGCGGCGACTCCGTCCACCGGGCCGGTCGTGCCCCAGAAGCTGCCGCAGACGACCCGCACGTGGGTGCCGTCGTCGTCGGTGATCTGCGGGATGTCGGGCGCCTTCACCTCCTGGTAGCGCGGCGCCGTCATCTTGAGCGCGGACGGCAGATTCCCCCAGAGCTGGAAGCCGTGCATGCGGCCGGCCTGGTCGCCCTTCGGCATCTCCTGGTGGATGATCCCCCTCCCGGCGGTCATCCACTGCACGTCGCCGGCGCCGATGGCGCCGCTGTTGCCCAGGCTGTCGCCATGCTCGACGGTGCCGGCGAGCACGTAGGTGATGGTCTCGATCCCGCGGTGGGGATGCCATGGGAAGCCGGCCAGGTAGTCCTCCGGGACGTCATTGCGGAAGTCGTCAAGAAGGAGGAAGGGGTCGAAATCCGAGGTGTTGCCGAAGCCGAACGCGCGGCGCAAGTGCACACCCGCGCCCTCGAGCGTTGGCTTGGCGCGGATCAGCCGCCGGACGGGTCGAATGGACATGCTGGCCTCCCCTGAGGGTCAGAGCGAGACTCGCTCGAGAGGGATTCTAATCTCAGCTGACACCGCCCGTGCCGATTACCGCGGGATGAATCGGCACTGCGACGGGGCGGGAGTGGAGCCACCTGGCCCGGCGACGCGGCCGCCTGCTGGTCATCCGGCCGGGGAAGGCGGTAGAATGACAGTCATTGACTGTCAGGAGCATCCCTATGCCGCAAGTCACCGCTCGCCTGCCCGAACCGCTGGTCAAGGAGATGGACCGCGCCGCCAAACGCCTGCGTCGAACGCGTGCCGATCTGATCCGGCAGGCGATCGAGTACTACCTCGACGACCTCGAGGACCTCAAGCTGGGGCTCGAGCGGCTACAGGACCCCGCCGACCCGGTCCTCGATTGGAAAGACGTCCGGCGTGAGCTTCTCGATCAAGATTAAGGCCAGCGCCGCCAAGTCACTCCGCGCCTTGCCTCGTGCCGAGCGCGAGCGGCTCGCCGCGGCGATCGACCGCCTCGCGGACGAGCCCCATGCTGGCGGCGCGCTGAAGGGCGAGCTCTCCGGGCTGCGACGCGTCCGCGTCGGCCGCTATCGCATCGTCTACGAGGCGCTGGATCGCGAGCTCATCGTGCTCATCGTGCGGATCGGGCATCGACGAGAGGTTTACCGCTGAGCGCTCCCGGCTCGCGGACTGGCGCCGTGCGCCTTGACTACTGCTTGGCGGCCGCCTGGGCACGCAGGCGCTCTTCCGCCTCCCTGAGCTCGGGAGTGAGCGCGGGACCGAAGTCCTCCGCTTCGAACACCTGGCGAATCTCGATCTCGGGCTCCCCCTCGGTGGGGTTGGGGCAGCGCTTGACCCATTCGATCGCCTCTTCCTTCGACTTCACCTGGATCAGCCAGAAGCCGGCGATCAGCTCCTTGGCCTCGGTGAAGGGCCCGTCGGTCACGGTGCGCTGCGCTCCGGAGAACTTGACGCGGGCGCCCTTCGAGCTCGGCTGCAACCCCTCGGCCGCCAGCAGCACACCGGCTTTCACCAGCTCCTCGTTGTACTTCCCCATCTCGGCAAGGAGCTTCTCGCTCGGGAGAACGCCCGCCTCGGTGTTCTTGTCGGCCTTGACCAGGATCATGAATCGCATCGTGGTGTCTCCTTCAGGTTGCGGTTGCGGAGCCGGGCTTCCGGGCGGTCTCGACCGGTTTAGCCCTGGCTCTACTGTAGCGACGAACGGGGCGGCGCGAGATCGACACTGGTTTTGAGAGAATCTCTGCCGGTGCACGAATCCAACGCGCCTTCGCAACTTCTTCGCGACCCGCGGCCCGGTGCGGCGGGCTGCTGCCGTTCGCGTGCGGCCTGGCTGAGCGGAGCCTTGCGGCGCCGGCGCGGCTCGATTGCCGCTCTGGCGGTGGCTGCTGCCCTGGCTCTGGGCGGCGCGGGCGGCGCGGGAGCCCAGCCCAGCGGTCCCGGGAAGGAGCTCCCGTCGCTTACCGAGCGGTTAAGCGTGCGCGAGGTCGAGCTCGTGTTCGAGCAGCCCCTGGGCAAGGGCTTGCGCGACCTCAGGCTGAGCGACGCTCAGCCCGCCGACCCCAAGGCGCCCGGCTACGTGCGGTTCGCGGTGCCGGAGCTCCATGGCATGAGCGACCTCGAGCCCGCCCACTTCCTGGTGCTCGAGGACGGCAAGGCGCGCCCCGTCCTGCGGCTGGAGCCGCTGGCCGCGACGGCGCATCCGTGGAGCCTGCGGATCTATTTCGACCGCGTCCTCGCTCACCCGAACACGGTCTTCGAGGCCGCCATCGCGCTGGCGTACCAGGCGGGCCAGCTCGCCGAGCTCGGGACGGTCGAGATCGTGGTCGCCGATCCCGACCCGCGCACCGTGCTCGCGCCGAGCCGGGAGGCCGCGGCCATCGAGGAAGTCCTTGCCGCCCTCGCCGGCCAGTCGCGCCGCGACCCGCGGGCAACGCTCTTCGCCCCCTCCCCTCCGCCGCCGCCGGCGACCGTGCGCCGGCAGTGCGACCGGCTGGTGACCTCGCTTGCCGAGGCCGTCACCCGGGGTCCGCATGCCCTGCTGCTGGTCGCCGACCTGCCGGCCCTGTCCGCCGCCGAGCTGCACCAGCTCACTGCCGCCGCGGCCGCCACGGCCATCGCTCCCGCCGCGGCCGCCACGGTCGCCGCGCCCACGGCGGCCGCCACCGACCCTGAAGGGGCCGGCGGCCATGCCGGTCCCACGCGGCCCGCCGCTGCCGCCCCGATCGCCCTGGCTGCTCCAGCCGCCGCGGACGAGGGCACGGCGCTGGCGCTGGGAGAGACGGCCCGCTTGCTGGCCGCCTACGGCTGGGTGACCCTGGCCTTGCCGATCCACCGCCTGGCTGGCGGGCGCGAGGCGGTGCCGGAGGACGACTACTCGCGCTTCCGGCGGCAGACCTGGGAAGATCCTCATACCCCCGGCGCCATCCCCTTCCTGCCTCTTCTCTACATGCTGATCCAGAAGGCGCGCGGCAAGCAGCTGCCCGTCGCGCCGGACGTGCGGCTCCTGACGCCGCGCTTCGAGATGGAGGACGTGGCCCTGGCGGCGCTGGTGCGGCCTACCGCCGGCCTGGTCGTCCCCTACCGCGCGTCGCTCGCGCCCGCGCTCGGCGCTCTCGCCGCGCGCTGGCACCTGTGGTACCAGGCGGATGCCTCCCCCGCCGGGCGCGAGCGTTCGGTGACGGTCTCGCTGCTCGCCGGCGGCCAGGAAGTGCGCACCGCGCGCTGGGTGCGCTCGTCGACTCCCGAGAGCGTGGCCGCGGCCCGCCTGCGCCGCAGCCTCGCCGGCGACAGCGTGGCGGCCCCGCTGCAGGTGAGTGTGGCGCTGCTGGAGGAGCCGCCGGCGGCCGGGGCCCAGGCGGCGGACGGCGCGGCCGCCCCGGGGCCGGCAATCCTCCTGACGCAGGCCGCCCCCGCGGCCGGGGACCGCAACTCCCTCCCCGGGCCGCTGCGCATCTCCTTCGCCTGGAGCGACGCCCGCGGCACCGTCGTCATCACCCACCAGCGTCTCGACGCCCGCGCCGCCGACCTCTGGAACCGCCGGCACGCCCTCCGTCTGGCACCGCCGCGGCCGCCCCCCGGCCACCAGGCCCTCGGAGTCCTGATCGAGGACCTGGCAACCCAGCTCTGGGGCTGCGCCGTCCTCGCCATCCCGGACCGCACCGAGTCGTCGTCCGCCTCGGGGGCCGCCTCGGGCTCTTGTTAGTGTCCCGCCTCGCTCAAGCAGGCCGGCGCGGCCTCAGCCGAGCTCCCGCTTGATCTCCTCCAGGGAGACGCTGTCACCCCTCTCCAGTTCCTCGTGCGCCGCCTGCATGAGGCGAAGGAACACCGGGCTGGTGCTGAGGGCGAGCGATTCCCGATCGACGTTTTTCAGCGAGACGGTCCAAGGCAAGAATGTTAACCGTTGCCGGTGCTGTCAGCGAGGCGGCGAGGCCTTGGCGCAGGCGGCCTCGTAACCGCCGCTGCAGGCCTGCGCGTACAGCGCGGCGGCGCGCGCCGGGTCGGCCTTGACGCCGGTGCCGTCGGTGTAGTGATTGGCCAGGTTGAAGCAAGCGACCGGCTCGCCCAGGTCGCAGCCACGCTCGAACAGGGCGAGGGTCTTGCTCACGTCGCTGGTGTACATCCCGCCCAGGTTGACGCATCCCGTGCCGCTTCCCGCGTCGCAGGCTCTCTGGTAGAAGGCGGCGGCCTGCTCATCGCTGCGCGCGGCGCCGAGTCCCTGTGAGAACATGAGCGCGACCTGGAAGCATCCTTTGCCGTCGCCTCTGTCGCAGGCGCTGCGGAAATAGGAGAGCGCGGTGGCCTCGTCGCGGCCGGCGCCTTCGCCATTGAGATAGACGGCGCCGAGATTGAAGCACCCGAAGGCATCGCCGCCGGCGCAGCCTTGCTTCGAAAGGGCGATCGCGCGGTCCCAATCCGCTGCCACGCCGCTGCCGTGCGCGTACTGCGCCCCGAGCAGCGAGCAGGCGCTGGCGGCGGCGGCGGCCGCGTCGTCCTCGGCGTTCTGATCATGGGGATCGGCGGGCATGCCATCGCAGACCTGGGTGAAGAGCTCGACGGCCTGGCCGGGGTCCTGCTCCACGCCCCTGCCGTCACGCAACAGCACTCCGAGATTCCTGCACGCGGTGGCGCTGCCAGGGGTCAGCGAGCTGCCGGTGCAGCCGCGGAGATAGAACGTCGCCGCCTTGTCCGGCGCTGCCGCCACGCCTCGGCCTTCGTCATAGGCGAGCCCCAGGTTGGAGCACGCCGCCGAGATGCCGCCACGGCACCCGTCCTCGTAGGCCACGACCGCCGCCGCGAGGTCGGCGGGGGCGCCGCGCCCTTCGGCAAGCGTCAGCCCGGCGTTGAAACAGCCGGCAGGTTCGCCGCCGTCGCACGCCGCGACGAAGAGTGGCGCTGCCCGAGTGTCGTCTCTCGCCACCCCGTCCTCGCCGGTCGAGTAACGGAACGCGAGATCGACACAGCCGCCGGCATAGTGGAGCGCGCAGGCGCGCTCGAGCAGCTCGACCCGTTCCCGTGCGCGCTCGGGCTCGCTCCGGCTCCGCGCCAGCTCGCAGCAGGCCCCTCCCGAGCCGAGTCGGCAGGCCTGGTCGTACAGCTCCTCGGCGCGCTTGCCGTCGGCGGCGACGCCCACCCCGGCGGCGATGAGCCACCCCTGCCGGAAGCATCCGGTGGCCAGCCCCTGCCGGCAGGCAGCGGTGTAGAAGCCCATCGAGTCGACGGGGATGATGCTCGTCGTACGTTGCGCGCCGCCTCGCCGGAAGGTCACCCGCAGGGTGTCGCCGCATTTCGCCTCGTTCATCCTGTCGTCGAAGTCGCTGGTGCTGAGGATCTCTTGATCGTCGATCCGTTCGACCACGTCCCAGACGGCGAGGCCGGCCTGCGCCGCCGGACCGCCCGCCAGGACCTCGACGATCATCGCGCCGTGGACGTCCTCGGCCAGACCGTGCTGCCGCCGCAGCGCCCGCGAGGCATCGACCGTCTCGACACCCGGAATGGCGCTGGCGCAGGATCGGCCGGCATCCGCCGCCACGATCGGGCCTGCCGGGCCCGCCGGACGCGGCTGGGCCGCACAGCCGCAACAGAGCAGGACCGCCACGAGCGGTCCGCCGCCGCGAAGACGACTCGCCGCCAGCTTGCTTGCCATCTTGTCTCCTCCCGCCGACTCGGAACGTGCGGAACGTCAGCGGAATGTCAGAGGTAGGCTACACCGCTTTCGTCGCCCCCCGGAGCACGCTGACCGGCGGTCTAGCGGTACCTATCTCTGGATACGATCTCCCGCTGGAAATGGGGACAAGCGATTGCCGCGGAGTCTTCCAGCACCCGCGGCTTGCGCCGGGCGAAGGCGTGGCGATACCATAGCGCGGCCAAAACGCATCCTGCGGCCATTGGCACGCCCTTGCGTGAAGGGGAGGTTTATGGCCACGATCGCTCTCCAAGTCAACGGCCAGAGCCATGTCGTCGAGGTCGAGCCGCGGACGCTGCTGGTCGAGCTCTTGCGCGAGCGTCTGCGGCTGACCGGAACCCACGTGGGCTGCGACACCAGCCAGTGCGGCGCCTGCACGGTCTGGGTGGACGGCAAGTCGATCAAGAGCTGCGCCATGCTGGCGGTGGAAGCCGACGGCGCGGCGGTGACCACGATCGAAGGCCTGGCCCGCCTGGCTCCCCTGGCTCAGGACAGCCCGCACGACGGCCGGCTGCATCCGATGCAGGCGGCCTTCAACGCCAGCCACGGCCTGCAGTGCGGTTTCTGCACCCCCGGCATGGTGATGAGCGCCGCCGAGCTGGTGCGCCGCAATCCCCGGCCGAGCGAGGACGAAGTGAGGCACTGGCTCGAAGGCAATCTCTGCCGCTGCACCGGCTACCACAACATCGTCAAGGCCGTGCTCGCCGCCGCCGAGGCGATGAGCGGCGCCACCGCCAGCGCCGGGCAGGGACCCGGCGCATCCAATAGATCGGGGCAGGGACCCGGCGCCCCGCAAGGAGGTGCCCGATGAGCCATCCCGAAGGCATCGGCGCTTCCGTGCCGCGCCGCGAGGACCGGCGCTTCCTGCTCGGCAAGGGGAGGTACACCGACGACCTCGTGCTCCCCGAGCAGGCGTGGGCCGTGTTCGTGCGCTCGCCGCACGCGCATGCCGCGATCCGCTCGATCGACGGCTCGCGCGCCCTGGCCGCGGCCGGCGTGCTCGCCGTCCTGACCGGCGAGGACGTGGCCGCCGACGGGCTGGGCGGCCTGCCCTGCGGCTGGCTGATCAAGAACAAGGACGGCTCGAACATGGTCGAGCCGCCGCACCCGGCCCTCGCGCTGGGCAAAGTGCGGCACGCCGGGGACCCGGTGGCGATGGTCGTCGCCGCGACCAGGGCCCAGGCCAGGGACGCGGCCCAGCTTGTCGACGTCGACTACGAGGCGCGGCCGGCCGTCGCCCAGCTACGCGGCGCGGTTGCCTCCGGCGCTCCCCTGGTGTGGGACGAGGCCGCCGGCAACGTCTGCTTCGACTGGCACCTGGGCGACGCCGCGGCCACCGACGCCGCCTTCGCCAAGGCCGACCGCGTGGTCTCGATCGACCTGGTCAACAACCGCACCATCCCCAACGCCATCGAGCCGCGCGCCGCCAATGGCCACTACGACGACGCCGAAGAGCGCTACACGCTCTACACCACGTCGCAGAACCCGCACCTGACGCGGCTGCTGCTCGGCGCCTTTACCCTCAAGGTCCCCGAGCACAAGCTGCGCGTCGTCGCGCCCGACGTGGGCGGCGGCTTCGGATCGAAGATCTTCCATTACGCCGAGGAGTTGCTGGTGCTGTGGGCCTCCAAGCGGGTCGGCCGCCCGGTCAAGTGGACCGCCGAGCGCAGCGAATCCTTCCTCTCCGACGCCCACGGCCGCGACCACCTGAGCCACGCCGAGCTCGCCCTCGACGCGGACGGCAAGTTCCTCGCGCTCCGCGTCCGCACCCTGGCCAACATGGGGGCGTACCTGTCGACCTTCGGCCCGGGCATCCCCACCTACCTGTACGCGACGCTGCTCTCCGGCCCCTACGTGATCCCCGCCATCTACGCCGAGGTGAAGGCGATCTTCACCCACACCGTCCCGGTCGACGCCGTGCGCGGGGCGGGGCGTCCCGAGGCCACCTACCTGCTCGAGCGCCTGGTGGACAAGGCGGCGCGCGAGACCGGCGCCGACCGCGTCGAGATCCGGCGCCGGAACTTCATCCGCCCGGACCAGTTCCCCTATCAGACGCCCGTCGCCCTGCAGTACGACACCGGCGACTATCACGCCACGCTCGACCTGGCCCTGAGCGAGATCGACTACCCGCGCTTCGCCGAGCGCCAGGCCGCTTCGCGGGCGCGCGGCAAGCTGCGCGGCTTCGGGGTCTCGACCTACATCGAGGCCTGCGGCATCGCGCCCTCCGCCCTCGCCGGCGCGATCGGCGCGCGCGCCGGGCTGTACGAGGCGGCGACCGTGCGCGTGAACCCGACCGGCAGCGTCGTCGTCTTCACCGGCACCCACAGCCATGGGCAAGGCCACGAGACGACGTTCGCCCAGCTCGTCGCCGACCGGCTCGGCATTCCGTACGCCAACGTCGAGATCGTGCATGGCGACACCGACCGCATCCCCTTCGGGATGGGGACCTACGGCTCGCGGTCGGCCGCGGTTGGCGGCTCGGCGATCGTCAAGGCGATCGACAAGATCGTCGACAAGGGCAAGAAGGTGGCGGCCCATCTGCTCGAGGCCAGCGTCGCCGACGTCGAGTTCGAGGGGGGCAAGTTCCGGGTCGCCGGCACCGACCGCGAGAAGAGCTTCGGCGAGATTGCCTTCGCCGCCTACGTGCCGCACAACTACCCGATCGAGTCGGTCGAGCCCGGACTCGAGGACGCGGCCTTCTACGATCCCAAGAACTTCACCTTCCCCGCCGGCTGCCACGCCGTCGAGGTCGAAATCGATCCGGAGACGGGTGTGGTCGAGGTGGTCGACGTCGCCATCGCCGACGACGTCGGGGTGGTGATCAATCCGATGATCGTCGACGGCCAGGCGCACGGCGGCCTGGCGCACGGCATCGGCCAGGCTCTCTACGAGGAGTGCGTCTACGATGCCGAGGGGCAGCTTCTGTCCGGCTCGTACATGAGCTATTGCATGCCGCGCGCCGCCGACTTGCCGATGTTCCGCACCGGCAACCACGCCACGCCGTGCACGCACAACCCGACGGGCATCAAGGGCGTGGGCGAGGTGGGCGCCATCGGCGTACCCCCCGCGGTCATCAACGCCGTGCTCGACGCCCTGGCCCCGCTCGGCGTCACGCACCTCGACATGCCGGCGACCCCGGAGAAGGTCTGGCGGGCCATCCGCGCGGCAGGGGCCGATAGGGCCGCCAGGCCCGCCAAAGGAGACCAGGCAGCATGAGAAGCTTCGAGTTTCATCGCCCGCAATCGCTCGCCGATGCGTCCGCGCTGCTGCGCGCCAAGGGGGCCGCCAAGCTCCTGGCCGGCGGCCAGAGCCTGCTGCCGGTGCTCAAGCTCGACCTCGCGGAGCCCTCGGACCTGGTGTCGCTGGCGGGCCTCGCGGAGATCGGCGAGCTGCGGCAGATCCGCTCCGCCGGCGACGACCTGGTCATTGGCGCCCTCGCCACCCATGACGAGGTCGCCACCTCGGCCGAGGTGCGGCGGCGCATCCCGGGGCTGGCCGGCCTCGCCGCCGGCATCGGCGACGCGCAGGTGCGCAACCGCGGCACGATCGGCGGGTCGCTCGCGCACGCCGATCCGGCCGCCGACTACCCCGCCGCCGTGCTCGCCCTGGGCGCGACGATCGAGACCGACCGCCGCTCCATCGCCGCCGGCGACTTCTTCACCGGCCTGTTCACCACCGCGCTCGCGGGCGACGAGATCATCCGCGCCGTGCGCTTCCCGGTCCCCGAGCGCTCCGCCTACGCCAAGTTCCCCCACCGCGCGTCGAAATACGCCTTGGTCGGAGTGATGGTGGCCAGGACCCGGGCAGGGTCGGGTGGCGTGCGCGTCGCGGTGACCGGCGCCGGGACCCACGCCTTCCGCCTCCCCGTCCTGGAGGCGGCGCTGGCCGAGCGCTTCAGCCGCGATCAGATCGAGGCGGTCGCCGCGGACTCGACCCTGGTGACGCCCGGGCAGCTGCGCCAGATCGGCGAGGCGAGCCCCGAGTACCTGGTCCACCTGGTCACGGTCATGGCCAGGCGTGCCATCCAGGCCTGCTCCTAGAGTAGCCAACCGGTTTTGGACCTGCCGCGCAGCGTCGAGGCCACGCGCCGGCTCCTCGCCGCGGGCCGCTACGTGGCCGACGAGAGCCTGGCCACCGCGGTCTACCTGGCGCTGGCGCTCGGCCGCCCGCTGCTGCTCGAAGGCGAGGCCGGCGTGGGCAAGACCGAGGTGGCCAAGGTCCTCGCCGAGACGCTGGGCCGGCGGCTCATCCGCTTGCAATGCTACGAGGGGCTGGACGCGGCGGCGGCCCTCTACGAATGGAATTACCCCCGCCAGATGCTCGAGATCCGGCTGGCGGAGCTCGGCGGCGAGGCGGGCGCCGAGGGACGGGCGCGCCTCGCCCGCGACATCTTCGCCGAACGGTTCCTCCTCAAGCGCCCGCTGTTGCTGGCGCTCGAGCCCGACGCCGCGGGTCCGCCGGTGCTCCTCATCGACGAGCTCGACCGCACCGACGAGCCTTTCGAGGCGTTCCTGCTCGAGATCCTCTCCGACTTCCAGGTGACGGTGCCGGAGATGGGCACGGTCCGCGCCCCGTCTCCGCCCATCGTCGTCCTGACCTCCAACCGCACGCGCGAGATCCACGACGCGCTCAAGCGGCGCTGCCTCTATCACTGGATCGGCTATCCGGACGCGGCGCGCGAGCTCGAGATCCTGCGCCTGCGCGCCCCCGAGCTGTCCGCCGCGCTCGCCGAGCAGGTCGTGCGCTTCGTCCAGAGGCTGCGCGCCGCCGACCTGTTCAAGCTGCCGGGGGTTGCCGAGACGATCGACTGGGCGCGCGCGCTGCTCGCCCTCGACCGGCTGAGCCTGGACGCCGGCACCGTCGACGCGACGCTGGGAGTGCTGCTCAAGTACCAGGACGACATCGCCAAGGTGGCGGGCCAGCCGGTGCGGGAGATGCTGGCCGATACGGCCGGGCCGTGAGCTCGCAACTGGGGGCAAACGTCGTCCACTTCACCCGGCTGCTGCGCCGCGCCGGCCTCCGGCTGGGGACGGCGAGCGCGCTCGATGCCCTGGCCGCCGCCGCGGCCGTGGACGTGTCGCGCCGCGGCGAGCTGTACTGGGCGCTGCACGCGGTCCTGGTCAAGCGCCCGGAGGACCGCGAGCTCTTCGACCAGGCTTTCCGGCTGTTCTGGCGCGACCCGCTTGCCCCGGGCGGGGCCGGCGCGCTGGCGCAGATCCTGCCGCACCTGCGCCTGCCGCGCCCGCCCGCCGTGTCGCGGCGGGTCGCCGAGGCGTGGCGGCAGTCCGCGGAGGGCGAGCGGGCGCGCCTCGAGCGCGCCCGCTGTCCTCAGCCGGACGCCGCGCTGACCTTCTCCGCCGACGAGGTCTTGCGCACGCGCGATTTCGAGCAGATGAGCGCCGAGGACCTGGCGCGCGCCAAGCGCATCGTCGCCGGCATGGCGATCGGGCCGCGGCCGGTGCGCACGCGCCGATTCCGTTCCGATCCGCACGGTGCGCGCATCGACCTGGCGCGCACCGCGCGCGACAGCGCGAAGACCTTCGGAGACCTGGCTCCGCTGCGCTTCCGCAGCCGCGTCGAGGCGCCGCCGCCGCTGGTCGTCCTGTGCGACGTCTCGGGATCGATGGGGCGCTACTCGGAGATGCTGCTGCATTTCCTGCACGCCCTGCTCGGCGCGCGCACCCGCGTCCACGCCTTCCTCTTCGCCACCCGGCTGACGCCGGTGACGCGGATCCTGCGCCGCCGCGACCCCGACGAGGCGCTGGCGCGTTGCGGCCGTCAGGTGGTCGACTGGGCGGGCGGCACGCGCCTGCGCTCCTGCCTGCGCGAGTTCAACCGCTCCTGGTCGCGGCGCGTCCTCGGACACGGCGCCGTGGTGCTGCTGGTCACCGACGGCCTCGACCGCGACCCCGAGCCGGGCCTGGCCGCCGAAGCCGACCGCCTCCACCGCTCTTGCCGCCGCCTCGTCTGGCTCAACCCCCTCCTACGCTGGGCAGGCTTTCAGCCCCGCGCCCAGGGTGTCCGCGCCCTCCTCGCCCACGTCGACGAGCACCGCCCCGTCCACAACCTCGACAGCCTCGAGGCCTTGGGCCGCGCTCTGGCGCGGACTCCTCGCGGCCGCCCCCGCTTCCTCCCTGACGGCGGCGCGCCGGGGGTGCCGGCTCGGAGCTTCCCGCGGTAAAGCCAGCCCGGAGGGCCGAAGCCCCCCGGGCGGTAGGCCTGCGGCCGCCCGGCGGCGTAGTCCGCCGTCACCGCGCCCTATCGCTCTAAGGCACTGTGATCCGCGAAGAGCCGATCCGGGTTTCTGGGATCAATCGCCAGCGCGCGGATGGTGAGCTGGGGCAGCCCACGGTCAGCCTCCTGCCAGTGAACGCCGCGATCGCGGCTCTTCCAGGTGCCGGAGGAATCGGTGCCGACATAGAGAACGGATGAATCGGTGGCGTCAATCGCGAGGCTCGACACGGGAAGGAGGGCGACCCCCGGAGACCGGGTCCAAGAGCCGCCGCCATCGTTGGTCTGCCAGATCCCGCCGCCGCTGGTGCCGGCGAGCACGCGCTCGGAGGAGGAGCCCGCGCCGCCGGCGAGGCTCCCGCACGCCGTCTATTACGTAGCCGTTTTGGGGCCAGCATCTCCCACCGGACCTCTTGCAAGGAGGTGGGAGATGCGGGGATCGGAAGGCGCGCCGGAAGGTGAGCTAGCGGGGGCTCAGGACCCGGGGCTCAGTCACCGCCGCCGCCGCCGTCCTCGTTCTCGCCCTTGACGTCGATCTCGATCTTCTGGTTGAACTTGCCGCAGGAGTTGTGGGCCCGGATGACCGCGTAGTAGCAGCCCTTCTTGGTCGGGGTGCCCTTGAGCTCGTTGTGGTCGGTATCGAGCTCGACGCCTTCCGGAAGGTCCTTCGGGCTGTATTCGAGCGGCAGGGTGCCGGTGACTTTCAGGTCGAGGTAGAAACTCTTGCCGACCTTGCCGGAGACCTTGTCGGGAACGTGGGCGTAAGGCTCCTTGCAGCCGGGAGGCGCGGGCGGCTGATCGCCATGCTCGACGGTGATGGTGATGTGGAGGTTGGCCTTGCCGCAGGAGCTCGCGGCCACCAGCTGCACGTCGTAGACCCCTTCTCTGGTCGGCGTGCCGCCGATGACGTTGCCGTAGAGGCTGAGGCCCGGCGGCAGGCTGCCCGCGGTCAGGTTGGCTCCGCTCGCCTGCAGGGTGAGGGAGAACGCAATGCCGACCTTCCCCGACGCGGAGGACGGGCCGCCCAGGGTCGGTTTGGTGCACGTCCCCGGCGGGGGTGGCTGATCGCCGGGCTGGATGGTGATGGCGATCTTCAGGCCGGCCATGCCGCAGGAGGCCGCGGCGGTCAGCTGCACGTTGTAGGTCCCGTCCTTGGTCGGCGTGCCGCCGATGGTGCTGCCGTTGAGCGCCAGTCCGGGCGGCAGGCTGCTCGCGTTCAGGGTGCCTCCGCTCGACTGCAGGCCGAGGGAGAACGGGATCCCGACCTTCCCGGAGGCGCTGGCGGGGCCGGAGAGGGTGGGCAGCGAGCACGGCGGCTCTTGCTGGCTGGCGCCCACGGTCGTCGAGCAGGAGACGGTCGAGCCGTCGTTGCCTTGCAGCGTCAAGGTGTACTTGGTGGTCGCCACCGGCGAGACCACGGCGAAGCCGCTGGGCACGGCGACCGAGCCGACGCCCTGATCGATCGATCCGGATTGCGCGTTGGAGACGCTCCAGGAGAGAGTCGCGTGATCGCCGGACGCGATGGCCGCGGGAGTCGCCGCGAACGACTTGCAGGCGGCCGCGGACGGCGGCGGCGGGGGCGGCTGGCTCAAATCAACGGGAGGGATGTCGCACCACCCGCGTTCCTCTTCGGCCTTGCCTGATGGAGAGAAGATGCGCACCCGCACGTCGCCGCCGGCCGAGGGCAGCTCGACCTTGAGAGTGCCCGAGGTCCGGTCGCCGCCGTTGAAGGCGCCGGCGACGAGGTTGGCGACGTCGTAGGTCGAGCTCGTCGGGGGATTGTCGATGACCACGCTGTCGCCTCGCGACCCGGTGTCGTCGTAGGGTGTGACGCGGACCTGGTTGCTTCCGGTCAACGAAGGCTGGTTGTAGATCACCATGTCGGTATGGAAGCCGCCGCCGCCGCTCCAGAAGACCCAGAAAGTCTTGCAGCGGTCGCACTCGGCCGAGGAGATGAACGATCCCCCCGTCGGGCCTTCGGGGCCGAGGCTGAAGCCGCCGCCGATGAGCACCGCCTGGTCGCCGGCGAAGATCATGTAGGCGCCGAGGGCGGGGTCGTCGGCGGTGCCGATCGACTTGCTCCAATCTCTCAGGTTCGCCGACCACAGCGCGTGCGCGGCGAGCGACCGGTGGACGGACTTGAGGGTCTTGCCGTTGGAGTCGTAGAGAGTGACCTGCACGCCGGTGGCGTCTTCGGAGACGTTGCTGACGCGGACCACGTAGCCGTTGGTCTTGTCGAAGTGAACGCCGGGGGCGGTCAGGACGTTGCCGGGCTGAAAGCTGCCCGCCAGCGCGGCCTGATTGACCGCGAGCAGGAGCGCGACCGCCGGCAAGCAAATATTCCTCGTCTGCGCTCTCATCGTATCCTCCACATCCTCGTCAGAGAAACTGTTGGGCATCGAGCTCATCCGTGCCTCGCGGCTTTCTCGAGTGATCGATTCTGCTTGGGTATAGAGCAGGTCCGGTGCCACTCCGGGAGCAGGTCCGCGACTCGGCTATAACTCTTTTGTAATGAGATTGTTAGGAGCTAGACTGGAGCGGGCGCGATGGCCGCGGCGGCCGGCCTGTCTATCTGTTCGGATAGACTGCTCCTATCCGAAAAACGAGAGGGAGAGAGAGGCCGGAAAAGCGCCGGCGCGCTGCCGGGTGGCAACGCGCCGGGAGGTGGGAAGGGGCCCGCATCTCCCACCGGACCCTTTGCAGGGAGGTGGGAGATGCGGGGGCGCTAGCCGGGGCTCATGACGGGGGCTCAGTTATTGCCGCCACCATCGTCCTCGTTCTCGCCCTTGACGTCGAACTCGATCTTCTGGTTGAACTTGCCGCAGGCGTTGTGGGCCCGGATGACCGCGGTGTAGGAGCCCTTCTTGTGCGGACTTCCCTTGAGCTGGTTGTTGTCGGTATCCAGCTCGATCCCTTCCGGAAGGTCCTTGGGGCTGTATTCGAGCGGCATGGTGCCGGTGACTTTCAGATCGAGGTAGAAGTCCTTGCCGACCTTGCAGGAGACCTTGTCCGGAACATGGGTGTAGGGCTCCTTGCAGTCGGGAGGGGTCGGAGGGGTATCGCACTTGTCGACGGTGATGGTGATGTGCAGGCCGGCCTCGCCGCAGGAGTTCTTGGCCGTCACCTGCACGTCGTAGCTGCCCTCCTTGGTCGGCGTGCCGTAGATCTTGCCGCCATCGATCTCGAGGCCGGGCGGCAGGTTGCTGGCCGAGAGGGTCGCGCCGTCGCTGACCTGGAGATCGAGCGAGAACATCGAGCCCACCTTGCCGGACGCCGAGGACTTGCCGTAGACGCTGGGCTTGGTGCAGGTCGGGGGCTGATCGCAGCGCTCGACCTTGATGGTGATGTGCAGGCTGGCCTTGTCGCAGGAGTTGGTGGCCGTCACCGTCACGTCGTAGCTCCCCTCCTGGGTCGGCGTGCCGCTGATGACGTTGTCCTTGAGGCTCAGGCCCGGGGGCAGGCTCGAGGCGGAGAGAGACGCTCCGTCGCTCACCTGGATCTCGAGCGAGAAGGGGGAGCCCACCTTGCCGGACGCCGAGGACTTGGCATACAGGCTGGGCTTAGTGCACGTCGGGGGCTGGTCGCAATGCTCGATGGTGATGGTGATGTGCCGATTGACGTTGCCGCACTGGTTGGCGGCCACCACCGCCACGTCGTAGACCCCTTCACTGGTCGGCGTGCCGCTGATGACGTTGCCGCTGAGGCTGAGGCCCGGCGGCAGGTTGCCGGCGGTCAGGGTGTCCGCATTGCTTACCGTGAGGGTGAGGGAGAAGGAATTGCCGACTTTCCCCTTGGCGGTGGACGGGACGGTCAGGCTGGGGTTGCCGGCGCTGCAAGTCGGCGAAGGCGCCGGGTCGATGGAGATGACGATCTTCAGGTCGATCGGGGCGCAGGCACCCGGGCTGTTGGCGATCACATGCGCGGTGTAAGTCCCTTGCGTGGTCGGCGTGCCGCTGATGGTGCTGCCGTTGAGCGCCAGGCCGGGCGGCAGGCTGTTCGCGCTCAGGGTGCCGCTCGACTGCAGGCTGAGTGAGAAGGGAGTCCCGACCTTCCCGGAGGCGGTGGAGGGGCCGGTGAGGGTTAGCGCGGTGCACTGATTGCCGGGAGGAGTGACGTCCACGTTGGCGAAGCAGGAGATGGCCGACCCGTCGTTGCCTTGCACCGTCAAGGTGTACTTGGTGGGCCCCGCCGGCGAGACCACGGTGAAGCCGCTGGGCACGGCGATCGAGCCGACGCCCTGGTCGATCGATCCGGATTGCGCGTTCGAGACGCTCCAGGAGAGAGTCGCGTGATCGCCGGACACGATGGACGCCGGAGTGGCCGCAAACGATTTGCAGGCTGCCGCGGACGGCGGCGGCGGGGGCGGCTGGCTCAGATCAACGCGAGGGATGTCGCACCATCCCTTCTCCTCTTCGGCCTTGCCGGAAGGAGCGAAAATGCGCACGCGCACCTCGCCGCCGGCCGCCGGAAGCTCGACCTTGAGGGTGCCCGAGGTCCGGTCGCCGCCGTTGAAGGTGCCGGCGACGAGGTTGGCGACGTCATAGACCGACGTCGTCGGCGGATTGTCGATGGTCACGCTGTCGCCCTGGGAGCCGGTGTCGTCGTAGGGAGTGACGCGGACGGCGTTGCTGCCGGTCAGCGAGGGCTGGCTGTACACCACCAGGTCGGTATGGAAGCCGCCGCCGCCGCTCCAGAAGACCCAGAAGGTCTTGCAGCGGTCGCATTCGGACGAGGAGACGAACGATCCCCCGGTCGGGCCTTCCGGGCCGAGGCTGAAGCCGCCGCCGATGAGCACCGCCTGGTCGCCGGCGAAGATCATGTAGTCGCCGAGGGCCGGATCGTCGCCGGTGCCGATCGACTTGCTCCAATCTCTCAGGTTCGCCGACCACAGCGCGTGCGCGGCGAGCGACCGGTGGACGGACTTGAGGGTCTTGCCGTTGGCGTCGTAGAGGGTGACCTGCACGCCGGTCTTGTCCTCGGAGACGTTGCTGATGCGGACCACGTAGCCGTTGGTCTTGTCGAAATGGACGTTGGGTGCGGTCAGGATGTTGCCAGGCTGAAAGCTGCCCGCCAGCGCGGCCTGATTCACCGCGAGCAGGAGCGCGACCGCCAGCAAGCAGGTATTCCTCGTCTTGGCTCTCATCGTATCCTCCGTTTTCCTGTAAGAGAAACTGTTGAGCATCGAGCTCATCTGCGCCTCGCTGCTTTCTCGAGTGATCGATTCGTCTGCCGTATAGAGCAGGTCCGGTGCCACCTCGGAGCCTTCTGGGGGCGCGGCTCTAAACCCTTTGACCTGAGAGGTTACGCATGAGGCGGGAGAATGCTGGCCGCCGCGGCGGCCAGCCGGCCTATCTGTTGAGATAGAGCGTCCCTATCCGAAAACTGAGAGGAGGAGATGCGGCGCGTCGCGCGCAATCACTAATAGCAAGTCATCTATTTCGCCCATGCACTACGCCAACGGCCACGATGCCGCGCGGCGATCTTGGCATCCGGCTCTTCTGCTATCCTTGCCATGCTCGATGACTCGCAAGCCTACCAGGCCGAGCGCCCCTTCCAGCCGAGGAGACTTCCCTCCCCAGTCAGCCGAAGCATTGGCGCGGGACGAGTCGCCTGCCGAGCGGCCGGACTCTCCTCCTCCCGCCGAAGACAGCGACGAAGAGGGGGCCGCCCGCGGCTCCAGCCGCTCCCTGCGGCCCGGCGAGCGGATCGGCGCTTATCGCGTGGAGCGGCGCCTCGGGCGCGGCGGCATGGGGGAGGTCTTCCTTGCCTTCGACGACCGGCTGGGAAGGCTGGTGGCGATCAAGCGCATCCGCCACGACGGGCCGCTGTCGGACGTGCAGCGGCAGCGCTTCCGCCGCGAAGCGCGCGCGGCGGCGCGGCTCAACCATCCGGCCCTGGTGCAGGTCTTCGACCTCGTCGAGGACGACGGCGGCGACACCCTGGTCCTCGAGTACGTCGAGGGCAGGACCCTGGCGGAGATGGTGGAGGCGCAAGGGCCGCTCGACCCGGCCCTGGCCGTGCGCCTGGGCCGCGAGATCGCGCTCGGCCTCCAAGCGGCGCATGCCGCCGGCTTCGTGCACCGCGACCTCAAGACCGAAAACGTCATGGTCACCCCCGCGGGGCGGGTCAAGATCCTCGACTTCGGGCTGGTGAAGTCGTTCTGGCGGGAGGAGGGCAAGGAGGACTCGCTGACCGCCGAGGGCCTGGTGATGGGCACCTTCCATACCATCTCGCCCGAGCAAGTCAGGGGCGGGCACGCCGATGCCCGCTCCGACCTGTTCTCGCTCGGGGTGCTGCTCTACGAGCTGACCACCAGCCAGTCGCCGTTCCGCGGCAGCAGCCACGTGGACTCGCTGCGCCGGGTGCTCACCCACCGGCCCCCGCCGCTCGACATGACCTGCCCCGGCCTGCCGCGCGAGCTCGCCGCGCTGGTCGAGCGCCTGCTCGAGAAGGACCCCCGGCGGCGGCCGCGCAGCGCCCTGGACGTGGCCCAGGCCCTCGAAGAGATCGCCGCCTCGACCGGCCTGGCCGCCGCCTCGGAGAGCGCGGCCGAGCGGACGGTGAGCGACATGCCCACCTTCGCGGGAGTCGAGCAGCCGAGCGTAGAAGAGGCGCTGGAGAGCTTGGGTGCGGAGGAGGAGGCCGAGCGTCCTGCCCTGCAACGGCCTGGCGCCTTGAGCCCCCACCGCCAACCGCCCACCGCCGCCGGGAGCCCTGGCGGGCAGCAGGAAACTTCGCCCCGGAGTGCCGGCGCGCGACAGGAACCCGGTGCGCGGGCTTCCGGCAAGCAGCAGACACCCGGCGCATGGCCTCCCAGCGCCCAGCAAGGACCTGGCGCATGGACTCCCGGTACGGCCGCCGGCGCATGGACCCCCGGCATCCAGCAGGGACCTGGCCAGCAGGAGCCCGTCGCCGCGAGGCCCAGCGCCGGCCTTGGCCCTGGCGAAGGCAAGAACCCCGGAAGACCCCCCCTATGGGTTGCCGCCGCGGCCCTGCTGGCGCTCGCCGCCGGCGCCGGCTACCTGCTCTGGCGCTCCGGCGCCGGCAGGGCGGCCGCGGCGGCGGGTGCGGGGGCGCCGGTCCGGGCGACCTTCGCCCAGCTCACCGACTTGCCGGGGAGCGAGACCTTCCCCAGCCTCTCGCCGGACGGCAATTACTTCGCCTACTGCAAGACCGCGGGCGGCAGGAGCCACATCTACCTGCAGCGCGCCGGCGGCGGCAACTCCATCGATCTCAGCCGCGACTCCCCGGCATCGGATACGCAGCCGGCCTTCTCGTCCGACGGCCAGCAGATCGCCTTCCGCTCGGAGCGCGACGGCGGCGGCATCTTTCTCATGGGCGCCACCGGCGAGTCGGTGCGGCGCCTGACCGACTTCAACTGCTACAACCCGGCCTGGTCGCCGGACGCGACGGAGGTGCTGTGCGCCACCGAAGGGGTGGCCGACCCCGCCGTCAGGACATCCGACAGCCGGATCTGGCGGATCGACGTCGCGACCGGCGCCAGACGTCTGGTGCTCGAGGCCGACGCGGTGCAGCCGAGCTGGTCGCCGCACGGCCGGCGCATCGCCTACTGGGGCCTCCCCGGGACGTCAGGCGGCGCCGGGCACCGGGTGCTGTGGACGATTCCGGCGGACCGCACCAGCCCGGTGGGCAGCCGCGAGGCGGTGCCGCTCGTCGACGACCAGTACCTCAACTGGAGCCCGATCTGGGCGCCGGACGGCAAGTACGTGTATTTCGCCAGCGACCGCAGCGGGGCCATGAACCTGTGGCGGGTGGCGATCGACGAGGCGACCGGCAAGCCGCTTGGAGGGCCCGAGCCGCTGTCGGCGCCCTCGCCATGGAGCGGGTTGCTCAGCATCTCGCGGGACGGCCGGCGGATCGCCTATGCCACCCGCGACGGCAAATCGAACATCGAGAGGGTCGCCTTCGATCCCACCGCCGGCCGGGTGATGGGGCCGCTCCAGCCGGTCACCCAGGGCTCGCGCTTCGTGCGCTTCTGCGACGCTTCGCCGGACGGCCGCTGGATCGCTTTCAACTCGACCTTCCCTCAGGAAGACCTCTTCATCGTCCACCCGGACGGCAGCGGCCTGCGGCAGCTCACCAACGACCGCTACAAGGACCGCGGGCCTGTCTGGTCGCCGGACGGCTCCCGCATCGCGTTCTACTCGAACCGCAGCGGCCGCTACGAGCTGTGGATCATCCGCCCCGACGGCAGCGGGCTCGAGCAGATCACGAGTGCGGACGGTCCGGGCCCCACCTTCAACCCGATCTGGTCGCCGGACGGGCGGAAGCTGGCCTGCTTCCTCAACCTGCGCGGCACCGCGCTGGTCGACCTTGCCAGGCACCCGGCGGGGCGCGTGTCCACCGAGCTGCCGCCCGCCAGCGGCACGAATGAAGGTTTCAATGCCACCTCGTGGTCGCCCGACGGGCGTTGGCTGGCGGGGAGCATCGACGGCGACGTCGTGGTCTATTCTTTCCAGTCCGGCCGCTACTCGCGGTTGACCGGCCACGGCTCCTTCCCTCACTGGCTGCACGACAGCAGCCGTCTTCTCTATCTCGACGAAGGCAAGCTCTTTCTGCTCGACGCCCGCACTCGCGAGGTCCAGCCGGTGCTGGAGCCTCCCGCGAGCTCGGCGTTCTACTGGCTGAGCATCGGCCCCGCGGACCGCTTCCTCTCCCTGGTGCGCGGGAGCGACGAAGGGCATGTCTGGATGCTGACCCTGAGCTCGCCGAGCTGATGGGCTTGCGGGTTGCCGTCTTCGGTCTATAATTCCCGCATCGCTGACTGTTCGCTCCAGGTCTCGACTCGTCGAGGATTCGAGCGCGACCTGGGTCGGCCTTTCTTGTCCCTGGCGCGCTCGGCGCGAGTCGAGGCACGCAAGCAAGGGACGGAGGGGAAACGGGACGACTTCGCCGGGGCTGCCCCAAGGAGGTGACCGTGATTTTCAAGCACAAGGATCTAATGAGTAGTGTGCTGCCGGTGGCCCGGCCTTGGGGTGGATGGCCGGACGGAATGGAACCGTGGGCAGCAGCCGACGGGGAGTGCAAACAGGAGAGCTGCAAGGACAATACCGCGCAGTGTGTCCCGACCTGTGGCCAAACGGCGCCCTGCTCGCCCTCAGGCGCACGCAAGGACCAAAAAACGCCGCGGCTGGCTGCCAATCTGGGCCTTCTCCAGGAGCAGCTGCGGCAGGCCCTGGCGCTGGGCCCGTAGAGCGCGAGGCCGCTGATTCGCGGCTCTGCAGGTACGACGCGGGTTGGCCAGGCTGCCGCAATCCTGCCCGGTCGCACCGAGGAGCGGCGGGGAGAACCGCCGGTTCGGCGTAAGCCGATCCGGCGGCAGCCATCCCGTTCTGTGAAAACATAGCCTTCCTATAGAAGTGGCGATCCGGCTCTGCCGGCGCGGCGTCTCCTCGCGGCCTGCCTCGAGGAGCGAGGCGCGCCGACTGGCGGCGGATGCCGGAAGCTGTTCGCCCGCTTCCCGACCGGCATGCACGACTCGACGACGACCGCGGGCTTACGGCTGGTGGCGCTCAGCGGCCCCCTGGCGGGACGGAGCTTTGCCCTGCCGGAAGCGGGCCTGAGCATCGGCCGGCACGCGGCCAACGACCTGCAAGTCCGCGACATGACGGCCTCCCGCCAGCACTGCCGGATCGAGCTGGTGGATGGGCGGCTGGTGGTGCGCGACCTCGAGAGCCGCAGCGGGACCTTCGTCAACGGCCTGCCGGTCGAAGAGCGCGAGCTCGCCGCCGGAGACCTGCTGGGGGTGGGCGGCTCGCAGTTCATGCTGCTCGCCGCGGGCGCCGAGCTGCCTCGGGCGATCAACGCGATGAACGCGGTGCGCCTCGAGGAGACCGGCCAGCTCTCCGACAGCACCGTGCACCTGCCCGTCGCCGAGGCGGTCGAGCGGCAGCGCCAGGAGATGCTGGCGGCGCTGCCGGCGGATTCGCGGGCGGCCCGCGACCTCAAGACGCTGCTCGAGATCGGCTCGGCCCTCGCCGAGATCCACGCCAGCGAGCCGCTGGCGCGCCGCCTGCTCGGGCTGGTGCTCCAGGCGGTCCCCGCCGACCGGGCCGCCCTGCTCCTGCTCGACCGCGCCGGCCGTAGCGCGGGCGAGCTCGCGACCGCCTACGCGCTCGACCGCCACAGCGGCGCGGCCGATCCCTTCCCGGTGAGCCGCACCGTGGCGGACCGTGTCCTCCGCGAGGGTGTCGCGCTGGTCACCAACGACGCGCCGAGCAGCGGCGACCTGGCGGCGTCCGAGAGCGTGCAGGCGGCGCGCATCCGCTCGCTGCTCGCCGTCCCCCTGGGCGGCCGCGACGGGCCCATCGGCCTGCTCTACCTCGACAGCATCGGCCCCGGATGGTTCGACCCCGGCCACCTGCGGCTGCTCTCGGCGGTCGCCGGCATCGCCGCCCCGGCGCTGGCCGCGGTCCGCCGGCAGGAGGAGCTCGAAGCCGAGAACCGCCGGCTCACCGAGGAGCTGCGGCGCGACATGATCGGCGAGAGCCCGGCGATGCGCGAGGTGCAGCGCCTGGTGGCGCGCCTCGGACCGGCGGACTCGACCGTGCTGATCCGCGGCGAGAGCGGGACCGGCAAGGAGGTGGTGGCGCGCACCCTGCACGAGCGCAGCGCGCGGGCCGCGCGGCCCTTCGTGGCGATCAACTGCGCGACCCTGTCGGAGACGCTGCTCGAGAGCGAGCTCTTCGGCCACGAGAAAGGCTCCTTCACCGGCGCCGTGGCGCGCAAGATCGGCAAGTTCGAAGTGGCCGACACGGGCACGCTCTTCCTCGACGAGATCGGCGAGCTGCCGGCGCCGCTCCAGGCCAAGCTCCTGCGCGCCCTCGAGCAGCGCGAGATCGAGCGCATCGGCGGCACGCGCCCCATCAAGGTCGACGTCCGCGTGCTCGCCGCCACTCACCGCGACCTCGAGCAGGCGCTCGGCTCCGGCGGCTTCCGGGCGGACCTCTTCTATCGCCTCAACGTCATCTCTCTGCGCCTGCCGCCGCTGCGCGAGCGCCGCGAGGACATCCCGCTGCTCGCCAACCATTTCGCCGCCCTGCTCAGCCGCAAGATGGCGCGCCCGTTTGCCGGGTTCAGCCCGGCGGCCCGCGCCTGCCTGCTGCGCCACGACTGGCCGGGCAACGTGCGCGAGCTCGCCAACGCCGTCGAGCGGGCGCTGGCGCTGGGCGAAGACGAGGTGATCTGGCCCGAGGACCTGCCGGAGACCGTGCACGAGAAGCCCGCCGCCGCGGGTCCCGCCCCCTCGCGCTACCACGACGCCCTGAACGAGCAGAAGAAGCGCCTGATTCTCGCCGCCGTCGAGGAAGCGAGTGGCAACATCACCGAGGCGGCCAAGGCCCTCGGCCTGCATCCCAACTACCTGCACCGGTTGATCCGGAATCTGGACTTGAGGGGTCTGCTCTAGTGTAGGAGCGCGATGGGGACGCTGAGACTTCTCTCGGCTCTTGGCTGTGGCCTGGAACCACGTGCGTGGGGCCGCGGCCCTGCTGGCGGCGGCATTGCTCGTCATCGGGAGCCGGGTTCCATGAGCTCGTGCGCACCCCCGCCGCTGCCCTATCATTCCTTCATATGCCCGAGCACTACACGGCGTTCCTGAGCTATGCCCACCGCTATCAGGCCTGGGTGGAGGTCCTCCACCGCGGCCTCGAGGCCGGCCTTGCCGCCGCGAACCGGCCGGGGAAGGTCTTCCTCGACGAAACCGATCTGGCGAGCGGCCGCTCCTGGATCGGGCAGCTCCAGGCGGGTCTCGACCGGGCCGGCCAGCTGATCCTCGTCATCACCCCCGAGGCGCTCGCGTCCCCGCGAGTCTCCGACGAGTGGCAGAGCTTCCTCGCCACCCGCCAGGACTGGCACGAGGGAAAGCTCCACCTCGTCCACCTGGTCGAGACCCCACTGCCCCCCTTTTTCGACCAGATCCAGTTCGTCGATTTCCGGGAGGCCGGCGAGGAGAAGTACCGCCGCGGGCTCCGGGAGCTGCTCTCCGGTATCCTCGGCTCGAGCGACCGCCGCAACCTCCCCGCCCTGCCTGCCGGCATCGAGATCCCGGCCTCGCCCGATTCCGGGCTGCCTGCCGCCCTGCGCACCCGGCTCGTCGGCTGGCTGACCCCGCTCCTCGGCAGCAAAGTCCTCCGGCGCGCCATCGCCTCGTGCCTCGGGCTCGCGCCCGAGAAGCTCGACGGCCAGCCCTCCTGGGCATGCGCCGCTTCGGCCGCCCTGGTCTGGGCAACCGCCGCCGAGGACCCGGTCGCCGCCGCCCTGCGCATCGTCGAAGTCTTGGAGGAGAACCTCGGGGAGGACGAGCCGGACCGGGTCGCCGCCCTCGGACCCCTGCGCGAGGAGCTGCGGTCTCTGCGCCAGCAGGGCCCCGGCCGCGGCCTGCTCGGAGTCTGGCTGCGCCAGGTGGCCGCCGACCACGAGCGGCTGGCCCCCTACTTCCAGCGCCAGGCCGAAGGGGAGCTGCTCGACCGGGTCTACGTCCAGTTGGAGCTCCAGCCCGAGACCCTGCAGGCGGTCGCTCCGGAGCCCAAGTCCGAGCGCCTGGCCCGTTCGCTCGGCCTGCGCGAGGTGCTCGGTCTGGACCGCGCCGCCCACCCTTGGGTCACCGGCCGCTGGGTGGTGCTGGGCGATCCGGGCGCCGGCAAGACGCTCCTCCTGCGCCACCTGTCGGCCAGCCTGGCGCGGCAGGAGAACCGCCCCTGGGTGCCTCTTTACGAATCGCTGCCTCGTCTGCTGCACGAGGGCCGGCCGCTGCTCGACCGCGTCGTCCGCCGCCTGGAGCTCGCCGGCCATCCGGCCCCGGGGTTGAAGGCGGTCCTCGACCGCGAGGGGCAGCAGGGGCGCCTGCTCGTGCTCTTGGACGGTCTCGACGAGGTTCCCCGCGACGAGCATGAGCAGGCCGAAGAGCTGCTGCGCGACCTCGCCGCCACCTGGCCGGCTTCGCCGCTGGTGGTGGCCAGCCGGCCCATCGGCTATCGCCGGCCGGGGAGCGCCTTCCGCGAGCTCGTCCTGCTTCCCTTCAATGGCGAGCGCCGCCGCGAATTCCTCGCCCGCTGGTTCGGCCGCGCCACGGGCAGGCCGGACGAGGCGCGGGCCGCCGAAGCGCTCGCCTCCCTCGACGGGCCGGGGCTGTCCGAGCTCGCCGGCAACCCCCTCTACCTTACCCTGATGGCCCTCCTCTTCGAGCGCGGAACCGCCCCCGACCGCAACCGTACCCGGCTCTACGATCAGGTCTTCGAGCTCCTCCTCGAAGGCAAGCACAGGTTCCATGAGGGGCTCCCCATCGAGCGTCCGGCGGCGGTCCGCAAGGCCCTTCGCCACCTCGCGTTCTCGATGACGGTGGACAACCGGGATGCCGAGCCGCGGAGCCGTCTCGAGGAGCGGTTGTACCAGCCCGAGGCGGAGGAGGTCTGCCGGGCCCTGGAGCGGGTGCCGCGCTGGCGGCAGGGGCTGCGGCCGTTCTTCGACGAGCTCGCCGAGCGCACCGGCATCCTCGGCCCTCACGATGGTCCCGATGCCGATTGGCGCTTCTGGCACCGCACCTTCCGCGAGGCCCTGGCCGCCGAGCGCCTGGCCGAGGAGTACCGCGGCGACAAGGGGCGGGCGGCCGTCCTCGCCCGCGCCCGGACGATCACCGCGGAGCAGGACCAGAGCCGCTGGGCGGAGCCCTTCTCCCTGCTGGTCGGCCAGGTCGAGGCCCCGGACGAGCTGGTGCGCGCCCTGGTGCAGGAGAACCGCCCCCTCGGCCTGCGCGCCCTGGCCACCGCGCAGACCCTTCGCGACGACACCGTGCGGGAGATCCTCGTGCTCAGCGAGGAGTGGGAGGAGAGGCGGGAGGTCTACGGTCGCCTGCCCGAGCTGGTCGGAGAACCCCGGCGGGTGCTCGCCCTCCTCGATCAGCTCCGCCGGCGGACCCGCAACGGCAACGACCTCTTCTTCCTCGACCAGGCGGTCCGGGAGGTCGCCCGCCAGTTCCCCGATCACGCCCGGGAAGGGGCCGCGCTCCGTGCCCGCCTCTACGATCACATCCGGCCGCCCGCGGCGGCCGAAGAGCTGTTCGCCGGGATCGAGACCTCGGTGGACGGCCGCGTGCCCCTCTGGCGAGAGATCCCCGCCGGGTGGTTCTGGATGGGGAGCCTGAAGGGCGAGGGAAGCCGGGACGAGCACCCTCGTCACCAGGTGACGATCGCGCGGCCGTTCCGCTGCGCCGCGGTTCCGGTAACCCGCGCCCAGTACGCGGCCTTCGATCCCGAGCGCCGGTTCGCGGACTGGGAAGAGGTGGCGCGGGAGGAGCTGGCCCACCACCCGGCGGCCGGGGTCACCTGGTACGAGGCGGTCTCCTTCTGCCGCTGGTTGTCGTCGGTCTTCGCCTGGGCGCGCGGCGCGCGCCTGCCGGCCGAGGAGGAGTGGGAGTACGTCTGCCGGGCGGGCACGAAGAGCCTCTACTGGAGCGGCGACCGGGAGGGGGCGCTCGCCCGCGCCGGCTGGTACGAGGCCAACTCCGACCGCCGCACCCACCGGGTCGGCGAGAAGCCCGCCAACCCCTGGGGCCTCTACGACGTACATGGCAACGTCTGGGAATGGACGCTGAGTCCCTCGACGAGCACCGAGAAGGGAGTGATCTTCGATTCTTCGACCGTCGACGCCGATGCGCTCGACGAGGTCGGCGAAGTCGGCGCGCCAGCCTCCCCCGGCGGCGCCCGCGTCCTGCGCGGCGGCGGTTACTGGAACGACGCGGATGCCGCGCGCGCGGCCTACCGGTACTCCAGGCCCCCGTCGTTCGAGCTGGGGAGTCCGGGCTTTCGCGTTGTTCTGCCGCCGGTGGGCGGCCTCGGGACGTGAACGACACTGCGAGCGAGTTTCTTTCTAGGAGCGCGATGATGAAGCCTGGGCCGAAACCTTCCAGCCACCAAGGCGACTCATCCGCGCGCGCTCCCGAAGAGTCCGGCGAGCAGACCTCGGCCGAGGCTGAGTCTCCCGCGGGCTCGGCCGGCGGATCCGCCGCGGAAGAGGCGCCCCGCCGCCCCACCCCCCGTTCTTCCAGCTCAGACCTGCGGTCCGGCGAACGGATCGGCGCCTATCGCGTGGAGCGGCGGCTCGGACGCGGCGGCATGGGCGAGGTGTACCTCGCCTTCGACGACCGCCTGGGCAGGCTCGTGGCCATCAAGCGCATCCGCCACGACGGGCCGCTCTCGGACGTCCAGCGCCAGCGCTTCCGCCGCGAGGCGCGGGCGGCGGCGCAGCTCAACCACCCGGCCATCGTGCAGATCTTCGATCTGCTCACGGTCGACGCCAGCGGCGCCGGCGACGCCCTGGTCATGGAGTACGTCGAGGGCGAAAGCCTCGCCGAGATGGTGGCGCGCGGGCCCCTCGATCCGGCCGTCGCCGTGCGCTTCGCCCGCGAGATCGCGCTCGGCCTGGCGGCGGCGCACGCCGCCGGCTTCGTACACCGCGACCTGAAGAGCGAGAACGTCATGGTCACCGCCTCGGGGCGGGTCAAGATCCTCGATTTCGGCCTGGTCAAGTCGGTCTGGCTGGAGGAGAGCCAGAACGCGGAGCAGTCGCTGACCGCCGAGGGCGTCGTGCTGGGCACCTTCCACACCATCTCGCCCGAGCAGGTGCGGGGCAGCGAGGCCGACGCCCGCTCGGACCTCTTCTCGCTCGGCGTGCTGCTCTACGAGCTCGTCAGCGGCCAGTCGCCCTTCCGCGGCGGCAGCCACGTCGAGTCGCTGCGGCGCATCCTCACTCTCCACCCGCCGCCGCTCTCGACGATCCTTCCCGGGCTGCCGCGCGAGCTCGGCGCGCTGGTCGAGCGGCTGCTCGAGAAGGACCCGCGGCGGCGGCCGCAGACCGCCCGCGACGTGGCGGCGGCGCTCGGCGAGATCGCCGCCCTGCCCGGTATCGGAGACGGAGACGGCGGGGCCGGCGGCTTCGCGAGCGCGGCCGAGCAGACGCTGAGCGACCGCCCCACCTTTCCCGGCGCGGCGCTGCCGGCCGCGCCGGGGGCCGCGGAGGAGCAGGAAGGAAGGGAGGGCGCCGGGCTGCCGGGAGAAGGCCATGCCCCCGGCCTTGCCGCGACCGACGCCCGCACCGGCCCGGGTGCGGGCGCCCGGGACGCTGGGGCAGGAAGGCTGCGTCTGCGGCTCGGCGCCGCGGTGCTTGCGGCGCTCGCGGCGCTCGCGGTGCTCGCTGCCATGGGCGGCTATCTCCTGCTGCGCCCCGGCGCGAACAGGCCGGCCCTTCCGGCGGCAGGGGCGGCGGTCGGCGCTAGCTTTACCCAGCTCACCGACTTCGAGGGGACAGAGTCTTTCCCCAGCATCTCGCCGGACGGCGCTTTCTTCCTCTACGGCAGGGCGACCCGGGGCGCGACCCACATTTTCCTGCAGCGCGTGGGCGGCGGCAACCCGATCGATCTCACTGGCGACTCGCCGGCATCCGACACGCAGCCGGCCTTCTCCCCTGACGGCCAGCAGATCGCTTTCCGCTCGGAGCGCACCGGTGGAGGCATCTTCGTCATGGGCGCCACCGGCGAATCGGTTCGGCGCCTCACCGACTTCGGCTACAACCCGGCCTGGTCGCCCGACGGCAGCGAAGTGCTGTGCGCGACCGCCTCGACGGACGATCCAGCCAGCAGGACTTCCGCCAGCCGGCTCTGGCGGGTGAGCGTGGCGAGCGGTTCCAAGCGCCTGGTGTTCGAAGGCGAAGGTCTGCAGCCGAGCTGGTCGCCGCACGGCCGGCGCATCGCGTACTGGGGCCTTGCCGCCGGCACGGCGCACCGCGTGGTGTCGACGATCCCCGCCGACCGCGCCACCCCGGTGAGCACGGGCGAGGCCTTGCCGGTCGTCGACGACCAGCACCTCAACTGGAGCCCGGCGTGGGCGCCGGACGGCGCTCACCTTTACTTCGCCAGCGACCGCGGCGGCTCGATGAATCTCTGGCGGGTGGCTCTCGACGAGGCCACGGGCAAGCCGCTGGGGGAGCCCGAGGCGCTGACCACGCCGTCCCGGTGGAGCGGGCTGCCGAGCGTCGCCCGGGACGGCCGGCGGATCGTCTACGAGAGCCGCGACAGCAGGTCGGCCCTGGAAACGATCGCTTTCGATCCGGTGGCCGGCCGGCCCGCGGGAACGTCGCGGGCGCTTCTTCAGGGCTCGCGTCACGTGCGCTCCTGCGAGGTCTCGCCCGACGGCCGGCGGATCGCCTTCCACTCCCTGGTCCCGCAGGAAGACCTCTTCGTCATCCGCCTGGACGGCGGCGAGCTGCGGCAGCTCACCAACGACCGATTCAATGACCGCGTCCCGGTCTGGTCGCCGGACGGCTCGCGCCTTGCCTTCTACTCGAACCGCAGCGGCAGGTACGAGCTGTGGACCATTCTCCCCGACGGCAGCAGGCTCGAGCAGATCACCCGGACGCGAGGCCCCGGCATCGTCGTTCCGTCGTGGTCACCGGACGGCCGTTGGCTTGCCGGCGTTTTTCTGGATGCGCGTGGCACGGCGCTGATCGACCTCGCCCGGCCGCCGGCCGAGCGCGTGCCCGCCGCGCTGCCCGTGGCCGGCGGCTGCGAAGGAATCTTCGAGGCCAGCGCCTGGTCGTCCGACGGGCGCTGGCTGGCGGGCACATTCATGCGGCCAGACCAGACGAACCTCCCGGGCATCGGGCTCTACTCGTTCAGCAGCCACCGGTGCTCCCGGCTGACCGAGCGGGGCTTCAATCCGCACTGGCTGCACGACGGCCGCCACCTCCTCTACCTCGACGCGGGCAAGCTCTTCCTGGTGGACGTCCGCACCCGGCAGACGCGGCTGATGCTGGAGCCCGCGGCCAATTCGTCCTTCTTCGGGCTGAGCATCGCCCCGGACGACCGTGCCGTCTACCTGGTGCGCGAGAGCGGCGAAGGCCATATCTGGATGCTGGCGGTGAGCTGAGCATCGCTTTCTCTGCTATCATCTCTTTAATCTTGAGATCCGCGGCCCACTGTTCGAGGGGCTGCGCTCATGCTGGTTCCTCTTGGAGGGGAACGGCCATCGCGGGGTTTTCCCCAGGGGGTGATGAATGGCCTTCAAGTACAAGGACCTGGTCGGCAGCGTCGGGCTGGCGGCGAAGGAGGATAAGGGAGACTGTCCCCATCCATCGGAGCATCGCGAAGACTGCGGGGACACCGAAGACTGTCCCCCTCCCGTCACGATCGGGAATCGGACCGACGGATGCCGCGAAAAACCCGGGCCCGAGTGTCCTCCTCCTAACTCCGAGCAAAACCCCTCTTCGGGATGCAAGAAGGACCCCGGGTACCGGCAGGCAGCGGAGCTGGCCCTCCTTCGCGACCAGCTTCGGCAGACCCTGGACCAGGGCATGTAGGGAGAGGAGGCGACGCCTCCCGTCCCTCCCCTTCCCCTCTGCGGCCCGGCGAACGGATCGGCGCCTATCGCGTAGAGCGCCAGCTCGGGCGCGGCGGCATGGGAGAGGTGTACCTGGCCTTCGACGACCGCCTCGGCAGGTTGGTCGCCATCAAGCGCATCCGCCACGACGGGCCGCTCTCGGAAGTCCAGCGCCAGCGCTTCCGCCGCGAGGCGCGGGCGGCGGCGCGGCTCAACCACCCGGCCATCGTGCAGATCTTCGATCTCGTGACCGCCGGCGACTCCGGCGGCGGCGGCGACGCCCTGATCATGGAATACGTCGAGGGCGAGAGCCTCGCCGACATGGTGGCGCGCGGGCCGCTCGATCCCGCCGTCGCCGTGCGCTTCGCCCGCGAGATCGCGCTCGGCCTGGCGGCGGCGCACGCCGCCGGCTTCGTGCACCGCGACCTCAAGACCGAGAACGTCATGGTCGCCGCCTCGAGGGCGGTCAAGATCCTCGACTTCGGCCTGGTCAAGTCGGTCTGGCAAGGAGACAGCCAGGGCGACGAGCAGTCGCTGACCGCCGAGGGCATCGTGCTGGGCACGTACCACACCATCTCGCCCGAGCAGGTCCGCGGCGGCGAGGCCGACGCCCGCTCGGACCTCTTCTCGCTCGGCGTCCTGCTCTACGAGCTGCTGGCCGGCCAGTCGCCCTTTCGCGGCGCCAGCCACGTCGAGTCGCTGCGCCGCATCCTCACCTACCAGCCGCCGCCGCTTTCGACGGTCTGTCCCGGCCTGCCGCGCGAGCTCGGCGCCCTGGTCGAGCGGCTGCTCGAGAAAGACCCGCGGCGACGGCAGCAGAGCGCCCGCGACGTGGCGGCGGCCCTCGGCGAGATCGCGGCTCTGCCCGGTTTCGGAGGGCCGGGAGGTGGCGGCGGGTTCGCGAGCACGGGCGAAGAAACTCTGAGCGATCGGCCCACCTTTCCCGGTGGGGCGCTGGCGAGCGGCTACGGCGAGGCAGAGGCCATGCCGGCGAAGTCGGAGGAGGAGACGGGGTGGCCTGGCGATCGCGGCATGGGCCGGGTCTCGCAAGACGCCGTGGGCCGGGCCTCGGGAGGCGCCCTCGCGCCGGTACGGCATTCCTCCGGCCGGCTGGCGGAGGGCGATGCCGGGACCGGCGCTCCCCCGGTCATGGCGACCAGGAAGCTGCCTGTCCGCCTCGCCGCTGCCATCCTCGCGTTGGCGGCCGCCGTGGCCGGCTACCTGCTGCTCCACTCCGGCACGGGCAAGGCTGGCTCCAGGACGGACGCGGCGGCGCCGATCCGGGCGACCTTCAGTCAGCTCACCGACTTCGAGGGGACAGAGTCTTCCCCCAGCCTCTCGCCTGACGGCAACTTCTTTCTCTACACCAGGGCGACGGGGGCCAAGAGCCACATCTTTCTGCAGCGGGTCGGCGGGGGCAACGCGATCGACCTCAGCCGCGACTCGCCGTCGTCGGACACCGAGCCGGCTTTCTCCCCCGATGGCCAGCAGATCGCCTTCCGTTCGGAGCGCGACGGCGGCGGGATCTTCCTCATGGGCTCGACCGGTGAGTCGGTGCGCCGCCTCACCGATTTCGCTTACGCCCCCGCCTGGTCGCCCGACGGCACGGAAGTGCTCTGCGCCACCGAAAGGGTGACCGATCCTCAGACGCGCGGGCCCGACAGCCAGCTCTGGCGAGTCAAGGTAGCGACCGGCGCGAGACAACTGGTCACCAGGGGCGATGCGGCGCAGCCGAGCTGGTCGCCGCACGGCCTGCGGATCGCCTACCTGGGGATACCGATGGGCAAGGGACGCCGGGTCCTGTGGACAATCCCGGCAGACCGCCGCGGCCTGGCGGCCGGCGAACAAGCCGTGCCGCTCGTCGACGACCAGTATCTGAACTGGAATCCGGTCTGGGCCC
Source organism: Thermoanaerobaculia bacterium (assembly GCA_035544895.1). GTDB lineage: Bacteria > Acidobacteriota > Thermoanaerobaculia > Multivoradales > UBA5704 > JASLEW01. Next base: position 37,050 of record DASZZM010000009.1, on the reverse strand, counting down.
CCGACGGAAAACATGTCTATTACGCCAGCGACCGGAACGGCTCGATGAACCTGTGGCGGGTAGCGGCCGACGAGACCACGGGCCAGGCCCTGGGGCGCCCCGAACCGCTGTCGACGCCTGCCCGGTGGAGCGGGCTGCTGAGCATCTCCAGGGACGGCCGGCGGATTGCTTATGCCACTCGCAACGACAAGTCGGGCCTGGAGAAAGCCGCCTTCGACCCGATCGCCGGTCTGGCCGTCGAGGCGCCGCGGGTCCTCATCGGCGGCTCTCGCTTGGTAAGCAGTTGCGACGCTTCCCCCGACGGGCGCTGGATCGCGTTCCACTCCCAGGTGCCGCAAGAGAACGTCTTCATCGTCCGCTCCGACGGCAGCGAGCTGAGACAGCTCACCAACGACAGCTACAGGAACCGCCGGCCGGTCTGGTCGCCGGACGGATCGCGAGTTGCCTTTTACTCGAACCGCAGCGGCCGTTATGAGCTGTGGAGCATCCGGCCCGACGGCAGCCGGTTGGAAGAGCTCACGAGCAGCAACGACCGGAGCGCGGTCAACCCGCTGTGGTCGCCGGACGGCCGGCGGCTGGCCTGCCTGCTGAACCTGCGGGTGACCGCGCTGATCGACCTCGGCAGGCCGCTGGCCCACCGTGTCTCCGCCGAGCTGCCCGCCTACGCCGGCGGGGTTTTCGAAGCCACTTCCTGGTCACCCGACGGCCAGTGGCTGGCAGGCGATACCGATCGGCCTGGCGTGGTGCTCTATTCCTTTCAGACCGCGCGCTATTCCAAGGTAACGGAAAGCGGCAGTCTTCCGCAGTGGCTGCACGATGGCCGCCGCCTCGTCTACCTGGATGGCGAGAAAGTCTTTCTGCTGGATGTCCGCAGCCGCGCGGCGCGGCCGGTGCTGGCAGCGCCGCCGGGCTCGACCTTCACCTGGGTAAGCGTCGGCCCGGACGACCGCGTCCTTTACCTGGCACACAAGCGTGGCGAGGGCCACATCTGGATGCTCACGATGGGCTGAGTGGGCGTCGAGAGGCTCGAGCATGACTCTTGTCAGTTCTCGGATTAGTCGCTAAGATACGTTGGTCGCTGTAGCACAGTTCAGGCAGCATTGCCATGACATGTCCCAGGAGGTGAGAAATGGCCTTCAGATACAAGGAGCTGATGCGCCCCGTGTCGCCCCAAGCCCCTCCCGACGGCGAGCTCGACGGAACGGAGCCGTGGCTCGCCAAGGACTACGACACCCCGGGCTGCACTACCCAGAAGTGCAAGGACGAAGAGGACGAAGGAAAAGGCGACCCCGGCAGTGGAAACAGCCCATGTTGCACTGCCGAGCACGAGGAGAACCCCTGTCTCCCTCCCGAGAAGAAAAAAGCGACGAATCTGGCCATCCTCCAGGAGCAGGTGAGGGAGATTCTGGCCCAGGGTATCTCGGCGCGGACCGCCGGAGGATGAGCCTTTTCGTGCGGCCCGACCACAAGCCTTTCGTTTCTTCTGCTATCCTTCTCTAGCTCAAGGTCGAGGCCTGCTCACCAATCGTCGCGCCGCCAAGGCCTGGAGCGCGAAGATGCATCCGGGGCCGAAACCTTCTGTCAACCAGGGCGATTCATCCGCGCGCTCGCCAGAGGCGGCCGGCGAGCAGACCCCGGCCGAGAGACCTCACCCTCTAGCCCGGTCGGCCGAAGGTTCTGCCGAGGACGCCCCTCTCGACCAGGCCGGCTCCCCCCTGCACCCGGCCTCCCGTCCCTCCCCTTCTGCCCTGCGGCCCGGCGACCGAATCGGCGCCTATCGCGTGGAGCGGGGGCTCGGGCGCGGCGGCATGGGAGAGGTGTACCTGGCCTTCGACGACCGCCTCGGCAGGCTCGTCGCCATCAAGCGCATCCGCCACGACGGGCCGCTCTCGGAAGTCCAGCGCCAGCGCTTCCGCCGCGAAGCGCGGGCCGCGGCGCGGCTCAACCACCCCGCCATCGTGCAGATCTTCGCTCTCGTGACCGCCGGCGACTCCGGTGGCGGCGGCGCCAGCGACGCCCTGGTCATGGAATACGTCGAGGGCGAAAGCCTCGCCGAAGTGGCCGCGCGCGGGCCGCTCGATCCAGCCGTCGCCGTGCGCTTCGCCCGCGAGATCGCCCTCGGCCTGGCGGCGGCGCACGCCGCCGGCTTCGTGCACCGCGACCTGAAGAGCGAAAACGTCATGGTCACCGCCTCGGGAGCGGTCAAGATCCTCGACTTCGGCCTCGTCAAGTCGGTCTGGCAGCAGGACAGCCAGAGCGCCGAGCAGTCGCTGACCGCCGAAGGCATCGTCCTGGGCACCTTCCACACCATCTCGCCCGAGCAGGTCCGCGGCGGCGAGGCCGACGCCCGCTCGGACCTCTTCTCGCTCGGCGTGCTGCTCTACGAGCTCCTCACCGGCCAGTCGCCCTTTCGCGGCGGCAGCCACGTCGAGTCGCTGCGCCGCATCCTCACCCATCACCCGCCGCCCCTCGCGACGATCCGTCCCGGCCTGCCGCGCCAGCTCGGCGCCCTGGTCGACCGGCTGCTCGAGAAAGACCCCCGCCGGCGGCCACAGACCGCCCGCGACGTGGCGGCGGCCTTCGGCGAGATCGCGGCGCTGCCCGGGATCGGACGGACAGGGGGCGGCGGCGCCTTCGCGAGCACGGGCGAGGAGACCCTGAGCGACCGTCCCACCTTTCCGGGCGGGGCGATGCCGGGCCGTCCTGGCGCGGCCGAAGTCGGGGCGGCGGAGGCCGGGGCTGGGCCAGGCGAGCTGGAAGCCGAGACGGGGCGTGGAGACGAAGGTGTCAGGAGCCGGGCTTCGAAGGGTTCCGCGGGCCGGGCTTCGGAAGCCGCCGGAGGGCCGGCGTTGCCTTCTTCCGGCACCCGGCCGGAGGGCGAGGCCGGAACCGGCGCTCCTCCGGCCATCGTGACCGGGAAGCTCCCTCGACGCCTTGCCGCCGCCGGCTTTGCGGTGGCGGTCGCCGTCGCCGTCTACCTGCTTCTGCGCTCCGGTCCGGTCAAGTCCACCCCGCCGGGCGGCACCGTGAAGCCGGTCCGGGCGACCTTCACCCAGCTGACCGACTTCGCCGGGAGCGAGTCGTTCCCCACCATCTCGCCGGACGGCAACTTCTTCCTCTATACCAAAGCCTCAGGCGGCAGGAGCCACATCTACCTGCAGCGCGCGGGCGGGGGAAATCAGATCGACCTCAGCCGCGACTCACCGGCATCGGACACTCACCCCGCCTTCTCCCCCGACGGTCAGCAGATCGCGTTCCGCTCAGAGCGCGACGGCGGAGGCATCTTCGTCATGGGCGCCACCGGGGAGTCGGTGCGCCGGCTTACCGACTTCGGCTACAACCCGGCCTGGTCCCCCGACGGCACGGAGGTGCTGTGCGCCAGCGAGGGCGTCAACAACCCGGCAATCAGATCCTCGGAGAGCAGGATCTGGCGGGTCACCGTCGCGACCGGCGCCAGACGCCAGCTCGCCACCGACGACGCGGTGCAGCCGGCCTGGTCGCCGCACGGCTGGCGGATCGCTTACTGGGGAGTCGCCAGGGGCAGCGCGCGCCGAGTCATCTCGACAATTCAGACCGACCGCACCGGTCCCCCGAGGTCGGGGACGTCTGCCGATCACCTGCTGGGCAGGGATCTGCCGTCCCCACCGGCGCCGGACAGAGGCCCGGCGCTTTCGGCAGACCGCGCCGAAACGGTCGCCCTCGTCGACGACCAGTACCTCAACTGGAGCCCGGCCTGGGCTCCTGACGGCAAGTACCTCTACTTCGCCAGCGACCGCAGCGGCGCGATGAACCTGTGGCGCCTGGGCATCGACGAGGCCACGGGCCGAAGCCTGGGAGAGCCCGAGCCGCTGTCAACTCCTGCGCAGTGGAGCGGTCTGCTCAGCATCTCGCGCGACGGTCGGCGGATCGTCTATGCCACCCGCGACGGCAAATCGAACCTCGAGAAGGTCGCCTTCGATCCCGCTGCAGGCCAGGTGGTCGGGCGGTCGCAGGCGATCACCGAGGGCTCGCGTTTCGTGCGCTCTTGCGACGTGTCGCCGGACGGCAGCTGGGTCGCCTTCCATTCGACCCATCCGCAGGAAGACCTGTTCGTCGTCCGCCAAGACGGCAGTGACCTCCGGCAGCTCACCAACGACCGCTACAAGGACCGCCAGCCGGTCTGGTCCCCCGACGGCTCCCGCCTCGCCTTCTACTCGAACCGCAGCGGGCGCTACGAGCTGTGGACCATCCGTCCGGACGGCAGCGGGCTCGAGCAGATCACCCGCAGCGACGGGCCGGGCCCCACCTACTTTCCGCTCTGGTCGCCGGACGGCCGGAGGCTCTCCTGCCTTCTCAAGCTGCATGGCGATGACGTGGGCACGGCCCTGGTCGACCTGGGCAAGCCGCCGGGCGAGCGTACCCCCGACGAGCTGCCGGTCGCGGGCGGTGGGAAGGATCGCTTCACCGCCACCTCCTGGTCTGCCGACGGGCGCTCGCTGGCCGGCACCGTGGGCCCAGATGTCGTCATCTATTCGTTCTCATCGGGCCGCACCTCCCGGCTCGCCAAGGGCGACCTGCCCGAGTGGCTGCGCGATGGCAGCCGGCTCGTCTACCTGGCCGAAGGCAGGCTCTTCCTGATCGACAGCCGCAGCGGGGTGGTCCGGCTGGTGCTGGAGCCGCCGGCGAACTCGGCGTTCAAGTGGGTGTGCATCGGTCCAGGCGACCGCTCCTTCTACCTGGTGCGCGAGAACGAGGAAGGGCACATCTGGATGTTGATGCTGGCCTGACGCGCGGCACACCCGTGCGCGGGCAAGGCCGGCCCATGGGTCTCACTTGCCGTCACGATCTTCCTTGCTAGTTGCTTTAATGGTTTGCTATAGTTTCCAGAATATGGCATATCCAAGGCAATGGTCGAGAACTTGCTCCCAGAGCCTCGCAGCCTGAGCCGGGCCGTAGGGCCCAGCGCCGCATGGCGTTGAGGGGCGGGGCTGTGCTACCGGGGCATACCCCAGGGAGGTGAACCGTGATCTTCAAGTACAAGGAGCTGACGAGCAGCGTTTTTCCGGAAGCCTACCTCCGCGGCGACGAGCCGGACGGGGCGCCACCTTGGCTTGCCGAAGGCGAGGGCCAGGGGGACTATGACCCCGTGGACTGCAAACCCAATACCTGTGGGGCAGATACGGGCGCGAACTGCGCTGTGTGCACAGTACAGGTAACCAACCCCAATGTGGCCTGCACCGCCCGGACGAATTGCAACGTCACCTGTGGCAACGTCACAGATTGCACGGCGTGCAACATACATACTCCGCCACCGCCGCCGAAAAAAGACCGGCAGGCGGCCGATCTGGCCTTCCTTCAGGAGCAAGTGCGGCAGGTTCAGGCGCTGGGGCTGTAAGGAGAGGACGCACGGTCCGTGGCCCCTACGAGCTCCCGATCAGGATCCCGGTCGGGAAGACGAAGATCGGCTTGCGGCGGACGAAGCGTTTGACGTCGTCGCGGCGGATCAGCGGGATGTGCTCGCCGAAGCGCTGGCGGTAGAGCTCGATCAACCGGTGGCGGTGGCCGTCCTCCTCCTCGCGCATGGCCTCGAACTGCCGGGCCGCCTCGGGGTGGTCCTGCCGCAGCCCCATGGCGAAGCTGTCATAGATCCTGGCGTCCTCCTCCTCCTGCGAGATCGCCAGGGCGAGGATCTCCTCGCTGAGGCTGGCAAACGAACGCATGGCCTGCTCCTCCTGCCGAGCGCCGTCGGCGCACGGCTTCGATCCCAATGAAAAGGCTTCTTGCTCTATGACGATGGTGCTCGGCCGCCGTCACCCGGCGACGACGAACGAACCTCAGACCACCAGGCGGCGTCCCGTGGCAGACCAGGCTGCCTCAGGGCTCCGTCACCTCGTCGGGCAAGGAAGCGAACTCCGCTTCGATGGCCCAGATCTCCGGGTCCCCATTGGCAATCTCACAGGCACGGATGAGCCGGCGTTCGCGTTCGCCCAGCCTCTCGGCCAACGCCTCGGCCAGGAAGCGCGAGCGCTCGCGGGCCGGCACTCGCTTGACGAAGCGCCTCGCGAGCTCCTCAGGAAGAGTGAAGGTCATCTTCCTGAAGGCCATTGGAGCATCTTGCCATATTGGCTCGTCGGAGCCTGAAGGAGAAGCGCTGCCCTACCCCGCCGGTGGGCGGACGGTCTGCCGCACGGCGAGGGCGAGGTCGCGGCTGAAGTCGCCCAGGACCTGGCTGAGCGCCGCGGCGGACGCCTGCCCCGGGCCGGCTCTGCCAGGGGTTGCGCCGCCGGCGAGTGGACGGTCGAGAAGCGATTTGCCGCTGCGCAGGGTCTTCTTGCCGGCGCCGTCCTTGATGGTCCAGCGCGCAGCTAGCCAGGCGCGCCCCTGTGCCCCCCGTGCCCCCTGTGCGACCTCGGGCTCGAAGCGATCGACTTCGATGACCAGCACGCAGTCCAGCCGCGTGGTGCCGTACCACGGCGAGCGCACCACCGCGCGGATCCCCAGCCGGGCCGCGAGGTCCGCCGCCAGCACCCGCTCGAAACTCGCCTTCAGCGGCTCGGCCCAGCGGTCGGTGGACGACAGGCGAAGCTCGTTGGCGGCGATCCGGGTCACCAACTCGGGCCGGTCGAGATACGCGGGAAAGCCCATCTCCGCCAGTCCGACCGCGAGCTGCGCCCCGCCGGCGGCCGCCGCATCGGAGCTGCCTGCGATTGCCTCGGCGCCAGGGCCGCTCGGCGCGATTGCCTCGGCGCCGGTCCCGCTCGGCGCGATTGCCTCGGCGCCGGTCCCGCTCGGCGCGATTTCCTCGGCGCCGAGCGGCACGAGGTAGAAGAAGCGGGACGGGTCGGGCCGCGGCGTGAGCGCCGAGCAACCGGCCAGGGCCAGTCCGAGGGCAACCGCCCCGCCGACCTGGATCCCGGAGGTCAACGCGGCTCCCCGGCCGCCGGCCGGCCGAGCAGCAGGGCGGTCGGATTGCGCTGCAGGTAGTCGGCGAGCTCGCGCACCGAGCGCGCCGCGGCGGCGGTCTCATCGAGGGTACGCAAGAGCTTGTTCGACACCGGCGAGCCGGGCTCGACCTGGGAGCGCGCGTCGGCGAGGGTGGCCTGGAGCTGTCCGAGCGCGGCATCGGCGCGAACGATGGCGGAATCGGCGCGCGCGACCGCCTGGCGGGTCTGCTCGGAGGTGCTGGCGAGGCTGGCCAGGAGCGGCGCCGCCTGCTGGTCGAGGTGGCTCGCCACCCGGCGCAGGTCGGCGACGGCGCGGTCCGCGCCGCGCAGGGTGGCGGCCACGGCGACGACGTCGGCCTGCAGCTCGGCCGAGTCGACGAAGCGGTGGATGCCGTCGAGCGCCTGGGTGGCGGAGCGCGCCAGGCCCGAGATGTTGGCGCGCCTGAGCTCCGCGAGCAGCTCCTCGACCGCCAGGCCCGCGCGCTCCAGGGGATTGGGAACGGTCGGCAGCTCCCGGTACCTGTAGTCCGGCGGCTGCACGAAGCGCGTCGGAATCTCGGGGTGGAAGTCGAGCTGCACGAACAGCTGGCCGGTCAGCAGGCTCTCGCTTTCGAGCTGGGCGCGCAGCCCCCACTCCACGAACTTGCGGTAGACGGCGGGATCCTCGAGATCGGGAGGCCCGCCCTTGCGCAGGACCTTCTTCATGTCGATCTCGATGAAGACGGGGATCTGGGCGGCGCCCGATACGGGCTGGTCGAGGTTGAGCAGGATGTTGGTGACCGAGCCGACCTCGACCCCCTTGAATTTGACCGGCGCCCCGACCCTCAACCCCTGGACGCCGCCGGGGAAGTAGAGCACAAAAGGAACCGCCTGGCGGAACAGCCGGCCCGAGCCGAGCACCCCGACGCCGACGACCGCCAGCGCCACGGCCCCGACGACGAACGCGCCCACGAGCTTGGGGTTGGCCCTGTTCTTCATCGGTGGGCGCCGCTGGCTCTGGTCACCGCGGTTTCGCGCTCGCGGTTGAGGAAGCGACGGACTCTTTCCGGCCCGTGCTCGCGCAGCTCCGCGGGGGGGCCGGAAGCGATGACGGAGCGGCTTTCCGTATCGAGGAAGATAGCATTGCTGCCGATGGCGAAGATGCTCGCCAGCTCGTGGGTGACCACCACGACGGTCGAGCCAAGGTTGTCCCGCATCTCGAGGATGAGGTCGTCGAGGCGGCGCGAGCTGAGCGGATCGAGCCCGGCCGAGGGCTCGTCGAAGAACAGCATCTCCGGATCGAGGGCGATGGCGCGGGCGAGAGCCGCCCGCTTCTGCATGCCGCCGCTGAGCTGCGAAGGGTAGAAGTCCTCGAAGCCGCGCAGGCCGACGAGCGAGAGCTTGAGCGAGGCAAGCTCGCCGATGGCGGCGGGGGACAGGTCGGTGTACTGCTCGAGCGGCAGCGCCACGTTCTCGGCGAGCGTCATCGCGCTCCACAGCGCTCCACCCTGGTAGAGGACGCCGACCCCGCGCAGCACTTCTTGGCGGCGCGCGGGGCCGGCGCGGGTGAAGCTCTCGGCCCCGAAGAAGACCTCGCCTTGGCCGGGAGCAGGCTCTTCGAGGCCGAGCAAGTAGCGCAGCAGAGTGCTCTTGCCGCTGCCGCTGCCCCCCATGACGATGAAGACGTCGCCCCGCCGCACCGTAAAGTCGATACCGCGCATGAGCACGAAGCTGCCATAGGACATGGTCAGGCCGCGGACTGTCAGGTGCGCCTCCCGCGGCTGGCTGGAATCGGGCCCCTGCGGCCGTGCCGAGCTCATGGTCGTCACCCTCGATCAGATCCCGAGCACATAAAACAGCACCGCGAACACCCCGCAGGCCGTGATGATCGCGACGATCCCGGTGACGACGGCGGAGGTGACGGCCTGCCCCACCGCCGCCGAGCTCGTCCCGGCCGAGAGCCCGCGCCGGCAACCCGCGAGCGCCACCAGGATGCCATAGACGAAAGCCTTGAGCACGCCGCCCCACAGGTTCCCCAGGCTGACGGCGCTGGCGGTCTCGCGCAGGTAAGTGCCGAGCGACAGGTGCAGCAGGCCGGTCCCCACCACGGCTCCTCCAGCGACGCCCAGCAGGTCCGAGTAGAGGCACAGCAGAGGCATCATCAGGCAGAGCGCGGCGAGCCGGGGGAGGACCAGGAACTCGATCGGCGAGATGCCCAGAGTGGTGAGGGCGTCGATCTCCTGGGTGACCTTCATGGTGCCGAGCTGGGCGGCGAAGGAGGCGCCGGTGCGTCCCGCCATGACGATACCGGTCATCATCGCCCCCATCTCCCGCACCATGGCAATACCCACCAGGTCGGCGACGTAGATGGCGGCGCCGAAACGCTCGAGCTGCACGGCGCCGACGAAAGCCAGGATGAGTCCGACCAGGAAGCTGATCAGGCCGACGATGGGCAGCGCCTCGACCCCGGCCTGCTGGATGAACAGGGCGAGGTCGCTCCGGCGGTAGCGCGCCTTGCCGCGCAGCAGCCGCCCACAGGCGAGCGCGGTCTCGCCGAGGAATCCGAGCAGTCCGCCGGCGTCTCGGGCGACGGCGAGGGTGGCGAAGCCGACCCTCTCCAGCCAGGGGGCGCGCGGCGGCGCGGCGCGGGCATCGGTTGCTTCGGGCACCGCCTCGGCCAGGGCAAGCAGCCGGCGCACTCCGGCGGGCAGCCCGCCGAGGTCGACCTCGACCTGGCGCCGCGCGCCCAGCTCCCTCACCTCCACGACGAAGAGAAGCAGCGAGCTGTCCCAGGCTGTGAGCTCGCTGCCGTCGAGAGCGAGCACCCGCTCCCCGCCGCCCTCGAGCTCGGCCTCGACCGCCGCGGCAGCTGGCCCGCCGCCTGGGGATCGATCGCCGAGCTGCCAGGCGCCGGCAAGCGTCACCACAAGCGTGCCCGGGGTCGGGCGCCGGAAGAAAAGCTCGGCTTTCCGGCCGGCCCCCCGGGCGGCGGCTCGCTCTACTGAGGTCTCCTGGCGCGAGCCTGGCATTACCGAGCGCGGCAACTCTAACCCGCGCGCACCGCCGTCTGTCAGCCTGCCAGGCGGAACCCGGCGGCCGCGAAGTGATGATCGAACGCGAAAGCGGTGCGAATCTTGGCGCGCGTCATCAGGACGAAGCTCGTGGCGTCCACGGCCGAGAGCTTGTGCAGGTTCCGGCGCCGGAAGTACGGCCACGCCTCCTCCAGATCCTCCGGCCTCACCGTGAGGATTCGCAGGCCGGCGACCTCGGAGAGCGAGTCCTTCCAGCCAAGGGCCACGTCGCGAGCGATGTTGCGGTCGAGAAACGTGAAAGTTTCGAGGACGACGGGCACCGAAGTCCGCAGGCGAGCCCCTACACCTTGCAACGTCTCCCAGATCTCTCGCGCCTGCGTGTGCAGCGGATCGCGCGCGAGGGCCAGGGCGATCCAGGCTCCGGTATCGACGAAGACCGGTTCGGATGAGCGCATCACGGCTCGTCGTAGATCGAGTCGTGCTCACTGGCGGCGCGGCGAGGTTGGCCATCCCACAAGGCGACCGGCCCCTTGCTCTCCGGCCGCAACCAGACCGTCCTGATCGCCTCGCGCACCAGCTCGGCCACGCTTCTGCCAGATCTTTCCGCAACGGCGTGGAGAGCCGCCAGCTCCTCCTCGCGCAGGTATACCTGGGTCTTCGTCATGGGTGTCAGTAGAGCCTATTTCTCGACACCTGTCAATGGAAATCGGCGTAGCTCTTGCCCGCGGCTTTCTCCAGGATCGCTCCGAGCAGGATTCCTCCGGGGCGAGTCGGTTGCCGTGTAAAGATTAACTCCGGAAGCCCCCCTTCAACTCAAGGCTGCGCAGGTTTCCTGATATCGTCGAGCAGGTACTCTTCGCGAAGGAGACGCCAATGGCGCCGATGCCGCTGGAGTTCGTCAGTCGGTCGCTTGCCCTCAGCCGGGATGGCCTCGACACGACCGCTCGCTCCCTGGCGGTGGGCGCGCCGGAGATCTGGTCCCTGCTGGCGGTCGAGACGTCCTGCCGCGGGTTCCTGGCGGACCGCCGGCCGCAGATCCTCTTCGAGCGCCACATCTTCCACAAGCTGACCGGGGGCCGCTTCGACGACGGCCAGATCAGCGATCCTACGCCGGGCGGCTACGGCAAGGGCGGGGCGCACCAGTACGATCGGCTGGCGCAGGCGATCGCCAAGGACCGCGCCGCCGCCCTGCAGAGCGCTTCTTGGGGGCTCGGGCAGATCCTGGGCGTGAACTTTGCCCTCGCCGGCTTCGCGGACGTGGAAGCCATGGTGGCGGCGATGAGCGACTCCGAAGACGGCCAGCTCGCGGCGGTCGCCTCGTTCCTCCAGGGCTCGCGGCTCGACGCTCCCTTGCAGGCCCACGACTGGACCGCCTTCGCCAGGGGGTACAACGGCAAGTCATTCGCCAAGAATCAGTACGACACGCGGTTGCGGGCGGAATTCCAGAAGTTCTCAGCGGGAGCGGTGCCGGACGTCGACATCCGGGCGGCTCAGCTTTACCTGATGTTCCTCGGCTTCGATCCCGGGAAGGTGGACGGACTTCAAGGATCGCGGACGCGGGCGGCGCTGGTGGACTTTCAGACGCAGCAGGGACTGGATGCGACCGGGGAGGTGGACGACGCCGTCCTGGAGTCGCTGATCCGCCTCGCGCTGGTCTGAGCGCGGACGACGTGAACAGACCATGATCGCGCCCATCGTCCTCTTGCTCCTCGTCGCCGTCCGGATGTTCGTGACGCAGCGCCGCGAGGGTTCGCTCGGCGCCTCCAGCCAGAGCTCCCTCGGGGACCGGGGCGAGCCGGTGCCCCTGGCAGGGGAGGCGCAGGGTCCGGGCGGCGAAGCCTTGCGGGGCGGCGCGCCGCTGCCCGGCTCGGCCGGTGCGGCCGGCGGGGGGGCGGCGCCGGCGCGGTGGGACCTGCCGCGGGTCTTGCTCCTGGTGCTGCTGTGTGTGCTGCCCCTCATGGTGTTCTTCACCCTGTCGGCGCTCGGCGTGGCCATCAGCCCGATCTTCTTCTGGGTGTTCCTCGTCGTCTCCTTCCTGGCGCTCCTCCGGCTGCGCGCCGCGGCACCGGCGCGCCGGAGGAGGACTGCCGGCGCCGGCGCGGCCGCCGCGGTCCCCGCCGAGACCGCGATGGCGCTCGCCCGGCGGGCGGAGGGAGTCTTCGCCCCGCGCAGCGTGGCCGCCGCGGGCGGCGCGGTCGTGGTCGAAGGGACGCTGCTCGGCAACCCGCAGGCGGCCTTCCGCGAGCTCGAGAGCCGCTTTGCCGGCACGGGATACTTGCCGATGCTGCAAGAGGACGGCGAGGGCCGGCCCGTCCTGCTGGCGATCCCCGATCCGTCCGCCGGCAGGAAGCGCGGCCGGGCCGCGTTTCCCTGGCTCAACGTCGTTCTGCTGCTGCTCACCGTGCTCACCACCACGGCCGCCGGGGCGGCCCACCAGGGGTTCAACATCTGGCGCGAGCCGGGCAGGATGGCCACCGGGCTTCCCTATGCCCTGGGCATCATGGCCATCCTCGGCGTCCATGAGCTGGGCCACTACTTCACCGGCCGCTGGCACCGCATCGAAGTCACTCTCCCCTATTTCATCCCGGTCCCGTTCGGCCTCGGGACCTTCGGCGCGTTCATCAGCATGCGGTCGCCGGCCCCGAACCGCCGGGCGCTGTTCGACGTCGCCGTCGCCGGCCCGCTCGCCGGCCTGGCCATCGCCATTCCGGCCCTGCTCTACGGCTTGCGGCAATCTGTCGTGGTGAGCGGCCCCGCGGAGTCCGGCGACATGCTGCACGGCGGCGTCGAGGTCGGCTCGTCGATGCTCTTCGCCTTGCTCGCCAAGATCTCCCTGGGCTCCCAGATCGCGGCCGGCCACCAGCTGCGTCTCCATCCTCTGGCCTTCGCGGGCTGGCTCGGCCTGCTGGTCACCGCGCTCAACCTGCTGCCGATCGGCCAGCTCGACGGCGGCCACATCGCTCACGCCCTGTTCGGCCGGACCCGGGCGCATGCCATCGGCACCGCCGCGCTGTTCGGCCTGCTGCTGCTCGGGGTCTTCGTCTGGAGCGGCTTCCTGACCTGGGCCTTCATCGTCTTTTTCGTCGCCGGGACCCGGGATGCCCCGCCGCTCGAGGACATCACGCCTGTCGACCGCGGCCGCGCGGCGCTCGGCGCCTTCAGCTTCGCGCTCCTGCTGCTCATCCTCGCGCCCGTGCCGCGCGCATTCTTCGCCGCGCTCGGCATCCAATGTCCCTACCTCTGAGCGCCTGTCAAGCGCCCAGCAGCGGCGCCATGCATCAAGTAATGGCACCGCCACGCCGGACCATTTGAACCGGCATCGCCCGGACAGGGATGAACTGTGCAGGCGGGCCGCCGGCGCCTTGCCGCCCGGCGGACCCGTCCAGGCAAGGAGCTCTCCTATCGAGCAGGCCACGAGTATTCGGGCCGGCACGCCGCTGGCCCGAGATTCAGCAAAAAGGGGGATGGTGATGAAGCGCAAAGGAAGCGGATTTTCCAGCGGCAGCGACCGGCGAACGTTCTTGAAGAGGGGGATGTTGGCGGCGGGCGCGGTGACGACCATGGGCGCCGGACTCTTGCCGAAGGGCCTGTCCGCCCTGGACGTCGAGGAGAAAGACAGCGGACCCCTCACCGCGGGTGACATCGCGATCCTGAGGTTCTTGCAAGCCCTGGAGACGATCGAGACCGATCTGTGGATTCAATACTCGGAGCTCGGCGGCCTGCAAGACAACGAAGTTTCGGGGGTCAACGGAGGAAACCCGCTCTACACCGCCGCCCTGCAGATTCTCGACGGCGACATGGACACCTACATTCACGACAACACCGATGACGAGATCAGCCACGCGGCGTTCCTCGCCAAGTACCTGGAATCGAAAGGCGTATCTCCGGTCAACCTCGAGCGCTTCCGCCACCTGCCGAGCAGCAAGGCGACCGGGGCGAACCAGAGCTACCGCGGCGACGGCGGACGGCTGACGAACCTCACCCAGCTCACCATCGACACCAGCTTCTGGTCCCGCTACCGCAGCATCACCAACCCCGAGGTCGATGCGGGCGCGACCTTCGTCCAGGCGGTCCCGGATCTCAACAAGGGCCAGCACACGGCGATCCCCCGCACCGACGACGACACGGCCGGCAGCACGATCAGCGCCGACCCGACCCAGAACCCCAACACCATCTCCACCCATCTCCAGGCGATCGCCTTCACCGCGGGTTTTCACTTCGCCTTCATCGAGGTGGGCGGCACCAGCCTCTACCCGACACTGGCGCAGAACGTCGCCAACCTGGAGGTCTTGCGCATCCTGCTGGCGATCGGCCCCAGCGAGACCATGCACTTCCAGACCTGGCAGGACAAGGCCGCCAACACGCTGCCGATCTCCGATACGGACACCGGGTTCCGCGGCTCGACAGGGAGCTCGGTGACCTTCCCGGACCTCAAGAAGGCGCAAGGGGAGACCAATCCGGAGTCCCTGAAAGGCGATACCCTGCTGGGCAACCTGATCTTTCCCGAGCCGACCCATTTCCTGAGCAAGAGGTTCCCGCCCGTGGCGATCGTTCGCCCCACGTCGATCAGGTTTTCGGGCGCGGTGGCCGCCGTCAGGAGCCTTGTGGCCGACGGGCTGTTCATCGGGCACATCGTCAACGGCAAGTCAGACGGCCTCGTCGAGACCCTGCTCCGCCTCGCCCTGCAGGCCGACGAAGCGCGGCGCGAGTCGAGCTAACCCGCATTCTCACCGGTCCTCGCCGCGAGGCGTCGCAAATGTGCCTGGATCCAAGGCGCGCGAAGGTCGGACGACCGAGGCGTAGTCGAAGTACGTCGAGGGCGTCCGACCGAGCGCAACGCAGGAGACAGGCTCATTTCCGACCTGCGGGGAGTGCCGCCAATGGCGGGAGCGGCGGCCGGCGCCGCAGCCCTTCCCCCCGGGCTCAACGCCGCGTGTGGACGAACAGCCCGCCGCCGCCGGCAGTCCCCGCGTAGATCGTCTTGGGATCGAAGGGATCGACCGCCGCGGACAGGACGGAGAGCTTCTCGAGTCCCGGCAGCGGCGTCCAGGTCGCCGCGCCGTCGGAGGACGTGAAGACGCCCTGGCTGGTGGCCAGGACCGCGAGGCCCGAGCGGCTCGGGTCGACGGCGACGCCGCGCAGCTCGAAACCGCCGCCCTTGGGAAGTCCCGTGTTGCGGGAGCTCCAGGTCGCCCCGCCGTCGGTGCTCCGCCAGACGGTCGCCGCGTCGACCGCGTAGAGGGTAAACGGCGCCCCCGGATCGAGCACGAGGTTGCGGATTCCCGGCCCGAGAGAGAGCCGCGTCCAGCTGCTTCCGTGATCCGTGCTCTTGAAGGTGAGGTCGCCGGAGATGAAGACGGTCCCGGTTCCCGGGGCGATCGCCACGGAGTCGAGCACACCCGGCGCATCGGCCGGATTGACCAGCCGGGTGATGTCGGTGAAGGTGTTGCCGCCGTCCCTGCTGACGGCTGCCATGCCGCGGGTTGGGCAGTGGAACGCCTGGCAGACGTCTCGGTATTCGCCCACCGAGTACACGGTGCCGGTCGCGCCCGGATCGACGGCGGCGTCGATCACGCTGCCGGTGTCGAGCCGCTGCCAGCTTGCACCGCCGTCGAGGCTGCGCTCGAGACGTCCGGATCCCGCCGCGTAGAGCGGGGCGCCCGGCACCGCGATCACGCGGCCGGGCGGGTTATAGGGGGTCGGAAGCCCGGCCGTGTCGAGCCCCTTGACCCGTGGCGTCCAGCTGGCGCCGGCATCGGAGGTCTTCCAGACCCCGAGAAACTCGTCATTGGCCTGCAGCGAAGCGAACAGCGTCCCCCTGACCGCCGGGTCGGGAGTGACGGCCACGACCTGGCTCGCCGCCAGGCCCCGGTTGGAGTCTTCCCAGGTCAATCCCGCGTCCTCGCTGCGCAGCACACCGCGATCGATCGCCGCGAAAACGCGCCGCGGGTCGGAGGGATCGACCACCAGCCGGTTGACCACGCCGAGGCCGTCGTCCACGGAGGTCCAGGTCGCACCCGCGTCCGTGCTCTTGTAGATCTGGCCGGCGCCGGGCTGCGGGAACAAGAGGGGGCCCCAGCCGGTCCCTGCATAGACGATCGTCGAGCTCCCGGGCTGGAAGGCCAGGCTCGTCACCTCTACAAACCGTTTCTCCATGCCCGAGGAGGAAGGAGACCAGGTCGCACCCGCGTCCACGCTCTTTTCCACCAGAGTGGAGCCGGCAAGGAGGGTGTCGGGATGCGCCGGGTCGATCGCGAGCGCCGTCACCGCTTCGCTGCCGCCATTTTTATTCAGGATCTTCGACCAGCTTTGACAGGCGGTCGTGGTAGCGAAGACAGAGAAGCCCATGAGCAGGTAAGCGACCGCTGGGCGCTGGGGATCGACTTCGAAGCCGAGCGGCCCGAATGAGTGCGGGTGCGGTCCGATGACGTCCCAGGTGGCGCCGCCGTCGGCGCTGCCATCGATACCGAAGCGCGTCGACGCATAGAGAATGCTGGGCGTCGAGGCCGAGATCGCCAAGCCGCTAAGGCCCTCCTTGAAATACCCGGCGAAGATCGGCCGCCAGGTGACACCCCCATCGGTCGTCTTGTAGAGCCAGGACGAGGTGACGGCGTAGAGGGTCAACGGGTCGACCGGGTCGGCACGCAGCTCGATAACGTTCGGCTCCGCGATGCCGCTGCTCGAGCGCAACCAGGTGGCGCCATGATCGTCGCTGCGAAACACGCCGGCTTCGCTCGTCGCGGCAAAGACCCGGCCATCCGGCCCCGCCGCGACCGCCACGGCACTGACGAACCCCGCTTCCGGCGCGATCGATCTCCAGCCGCTCCGCCTCCCCGCGCTGATGCCGCCGGCCACCGCGACTTCGGAGCCACGCGCGGCAAGGCCCTCGCCCGCCGGCTCCGCCGCCGCGGCGGCCGGAAAGGAGAGCAAGCCCAGGAGCAGCAGGCCAGTGGCGACGACCCCATCGCGCTGCGCTTCGACTCGATTCATGGCGAAACCCTCCCGCCCGCGGATCCTGACGTGCGGGCTATGGCATTATAGCATGACGCCTGCGGGGTGGCCGGGCGCACGAGCGGCAGGGGTGCGGCCCGCCATCGCGAGCCTCCAGGCGCCCTGAGCCCGGGGTGGCAGGGACCCCGGCTCAGCGCCTGGTCTGGACGAACAGGCCGCCGCCGCCGGCAGTCCCCGCGTAGATCGTCCTGGGATCGAAGGGATCGACCGCCACGGACAGGACGGAGAACTGCTCGAGCCCGAAAACCCGGCTCCAGGTCGCCGCGCCGTCGGAGGACGAGAAGACGCCCTGGCTGGTGGCCAGGACCACGAGGCCCGAGCCGCTCGGATCGACGGCGACACGGCGCAGCTCGCAACCGCCGCCCTTGGGAAGTCCCACGTTGGGGGAGGTCCAGGTCGCCCCGCCGTCGGTGCTCCGCCAGACCATCGCCGCGTTGATGGCATAGAGGGTCGAGGGCGCCCCCGGATCGAGCACAAGGTTGCGGATGTCCGGCCCGAGAGAGAGCCGCGTCCAGCTGCTTCCGTGATCCGTGCTCTTGAAGGTGAGGTCGCCGGAGAGCAAGACGGTCCCGGTCCCCGGGGCGATCGCCACGGAGTCGAGCACGCCCGTCTCCTCGGCCGGATTGACCAGCCGGGTGATGTCGGCGAAGGTGTTGCCGCCGTCCCTGCTGACGCTCACCAGGCCGACGGGCGGGCAGTAGAACGTCTGGCAGACGGTGCGGTATTCGCCCACCGCGTAGACAGTGCTGGTCGCGGCCGGATCGACCGCGGCGTCGATCACGCTGTTGTTGCCGGTGTCGAGCCGCTGCCAGGTGGCGCCGCCGTCGCGGCTGCGGTCGAGACGTCCGGATCCCGCCGCGTATAGCGGGGCGCCGGGCACCGCGATCACGCGGCCGGGCGGATTATAGGGAGTCGGAAGCCCGGCCGTGTCGAGCCCCTTGACCCGTGACGTCCAGGTGGCGCCGGCATCGGTGCTCTTCCAGACGCCGAGGAACTCGTCATTGGCCTGCAGCGAAGCATACAGAGTTCCCCTGGCCGATGGATCGGGAGTGATGGCCTCGACCTGGCTGGCCGTCAGGCCCCGGTTGGAGTCTTCCCAGGTGAGCCCCGCGTCCTCGCTGCGCAGCACACCGCGATCGATCGCCGCGAAAACGCGCCGCGGATCGGAGGGATCGGCCACGAGCCGGTTGACCGTGCCGAGTCCGTCGACCATCGGGCTCCAGGTCGTCCCCGCGTCCGTGCTCTTGTAGATCTGGCCGACGCCGGGCTGAGGGTAGTAGACGGGGCCCCAGCCGGTCCCCGCATAGACGATCGCCGAGTTCCCGGGCTGAAAGGCCAGGCTCGTCACCTCGGCAAACCGTTTCTGGATGCCCGAGAAGGAGGGAGACCAGGTCGCGCCCGCGTCGACGCTCTTCTGCACCTGGGTCGAGCCGGCAAGGAGGGTGTCGGGATGCGCGGGGTCGATGGCGAGCGCCGTCACCGCGTCGGTGGCGGAAACGACATCCAGGATCTTCGACCAGCTTCGGCCCGCCGACGATGTGGTGAAGACCCCGTTGCCCATGAGCAGGTAAACGATCGACGGGCGCTGAGGATCGACTTCGAAGCCGAGCGGTTCCCCATCTGCCGGCTTACGGCCGTGGAAGTCCCAGGTGGCGCCACCGTCCGTGCTGCCGTAAAAGCCGAAGCGGGTGGTCGCGTAGAGGACTTGCGGCGCGGACGCGGAGACCGCGACTCCGTTGGGGCCTTCCTTGAACTCCCCGGCAAAGATCGGCCGCCAGGAGATGCCGCCATCCGTCGTCTTGTAGAGGCTGGCCGCGGTGGCCGCGTAGAGGGTCAACGGGTCGGCCGGGTCCGCACGCAGCTCGAAAACGTTCGGCTCGGCGATGCCGCTGCTCGAGCGCACCCAGGTGGCGCCATGGTCGTCGCTGCGAAAGACACCGGCGTCGCCGGTGGCGGCATAGACCCGGCCATCCGGCCCCGGGGTAACTACCAGGGCGCTGACGAACCCCGCTCCCGGCGCGATCGATCTCCAGCCGCTCCTCCTCCCCGCGCTGATTCCGGCGGCCGCGGCGAGATCGGAACCACCCGCAGCCAGCCCCTCGCCCCCCGGGCCTGCCGCCGCCGCGGCCGGCAACGAGAGCAAGGCCAGGAGCAGCAGGGCAACGGCGGCAACCCCATCGCGCCGCGTTTCGACTCGATTCATGGCGAGACCCTCCGGCCCGCGGATCCCTGACGTGCAGGCTATGGCATTATAGCATGAGACCTGCGGGATGGCCGGGAAGGCACTATTGGACACACATTCCGTGCTCACGTATTATGTGCGAGGAGGTCTTCCATGAACCTTACTCTCTCCGTGGATGAGCGCCTGGTCGAGGAGGCGCGGAAGGTCGCCGCCGCCATGGGCAAGAGCGTCAACCAGCTGGTGCGCGACTATCTCGAACAGATCACCTCGAAAACGACTGTCGAAGAAGACCTTGCCGAGCTCGGTCGGCTTTCGCGGGAAAGCCGAGGGAATTCGCGCGGCTGGAAGTTCGACCGCGACGAGATCCATGCCCGGCCGTAGCTTTCTGGACAGCAACGTCCTGGTCTACACCGACGATCAGGGCGCTCCCGACAAGCAGGAGGCTGCGCTAGCTCTCGTCGACCTCTGCCGCCGAAGGTCGAGCGGCGTGGTCTCGAGCCAGGTCCTGCAGGAGTACTTCGTGACTGCCACTCGGAAGCTGGGAGTCCCGCCCGAGATTGCCCGCCGGAAAGTGGAGCTCTTTGCGCGCTTCGATCTGTTCCTCATCGGCCTCGAAGACATCCTCGGCGCCATCGATCTCCATCGCCTCCATGGCTACTCCCTATGGGATGCGCTTGTCGTGCGCGCGGCACTGCGATCGAGCTGCTCGGTCCTCTACTCCGAGGACCTCCAGCATGGGCGGCGGATCGACGGGCTCGAGATCGTAAACCCATTCCGCTAAACAAGATCCTTCGCGCGAGGCGACCTAGGGGGCCGCATGAGATGCCCTGAGCGAGGCATGCCTGCACATTTGTGCTATCATGCTGTCATGGGCAAGCAACTGACGATTCGCGGAGTCTCGGAGGAGGTCGGGCGCAGGCTGGAAAGCGTCAGCCGGGCGAAGGGCCAGAGCGTCAATGCGACGGTGCTCGAAATCCTCGCGGCCGCGGTCGGGATGGACGAGAGACGGCGCACGCTGGGTCGCTACGCGACCTGGAACCCGGACGACCTCGCGGAGTTCAACCAGGCGCTGGCGGCCCAACGGTCAACCGATGATCCTCTCTGGCGCTGAAGGCGTCGGTCGACTGGTCCTCGATACATCCGCCTACTCTCGTTTCAGGGCCGGAGACGAGCGCGTCCTCGAGATCATCGCCGCTTGCGAGATCATCTATCTCCCGACCATTGTCTTGGGTGAGTTGGAGGCTGCCTTCAGCCTGGGGCGGCGCGAAAGGGAAAACCGCTCGGTCCTCGGCGAGTTCCTCGCGGAGAGCTTCGTCTCGATCCTGCCGGTGACACCCGCGGTAGCCCGCCGCTACGGCCGGCTCTTCGCCGACCTGCGCCGAGCCGGTACGCCAATCCCGATCAATGACATCTGGATAGCCGCAACCGCCCTCGATTGCGGCGGACACCTTCTGACTTTCGACGGCGACTTCGGGCGCATACCTTCCCTCGATTGCACCATCCTCGCGCCCTGAGCCTAGGGTGGCAGGGCCACGCCGCTCGACCTTCAGCGGCAGAGATCGACGAGAGTCGTGAACCCATTCCGCTAGAAAAGGGCGCGAATGGCGGCAGGAAGGATCAGGCAATCATCCCGCAGCCGCGCAGCCGCTGCTGAATCCTACCCTCGATTTCCCGGATGCTGTCCTTGAAGTGCAAGTAAACGATCCCCATGATATCCGAAGGAATCTCGACGTCTCCGGTATAAAGGAGCAGCACACGCTGGCGACCCAGCTTGGCCATGAACCAGCCCAGCTCCAGCACCACGTTCTGCCGGGCGCGCACGTTGGCTCCTGCCAGGTCATCGGGAGTCATCAGCACGATGGCGAAGGCGCACGTCTGAGCGTAAAACTCCAGCTTCTCGATGATCGTCATGCCCATGCTGTCCTCCGCATCGAGCACGATCGTCTGCAGCCCCAGCCCGCCAAGGAGGGCCTGAAGCTCGTCCCTCTTGGCGATATTGTGGCCATGGACGATAAAAACCGTCTTCCCCGTGAGAGCCAGGGTACCGCATACGTCGAGCGTGGTGGTCCTGATCTGCGAGAGGATCGTGCTCTTGGCCCATGCAAAATACCAGGCAACCCGTATCTTGCATTTCACCACCCCTCCTTCGAAGGTCAACCACCCTTCCGAGCCGGGAGCGAGAATGTGGCAGCTCGCGCCCTCCCACTCGTAGCGGGTGACGAGACCGGACAGGCGGCGATCGAGTCCATGTGACGCGTCCACCTTGAAGACGGCGAAGGACTTCGTCGTCTTCTCCTCGAACACATGCCAGCCCTCTTCCTCGTACTCTCTCATCGTCCTGACCTCCGCACGGGGCGCGTTCTTGCATGATAGCGTAGCCTGCGCAGACGGTCGCTGTAGAGTCAGGTCCTTCCCGCCGCACGCTAGCCCGCTAACCGCCGTCAGGGGCAGACGGCCAGGGAGTCTGTATCTTGGATCGGACGGAAAGCGGTGGCTTGCGGGTTCATGTAGGTCTTCGCGAGGCCGGTCCGGGAGTCGGTGACGGTGAGCACCACGTTGACGTCGGTCAAGCCGGCGGCGAAGACCCAGTAGCTGCCGTTCACAGCGCATCCATTCAGGACCTTCACCACCACCTCCAAGTTCGCGGCGGAGAAGAACCAGAAAGCGCCGGTGTCCGAGGTAAGCGGCGCCGCGTGGGCCGCGCCCGACTCCCCAGCCCCGGTCAGGTACCTGGCGGTGACCTCGAAGCGCCCACCGCCCAAGCATAGGCTGAAGGTGCCCGGCACGCACACCGGGGGCGACGCGTTCTGGACCCTGATCAGGCTGACCGTGTTCAAGGTTGGGTTGGGAGCCACCAGAACCTGGCCGCTCCGCGACATTCTGAGCGGCGACGCCCAGCTGCAGCGCACCTGGCGCTGGTCGAGAACCGTGTAGGTCAAGGTCTGCAGCGACGCCGTATCGATCGCGGCCAGGTCGTAGCTCACCGGACCGCCGTAGAGGACGAGGCTGAAGTCGAGGCCGCCGCTGGGACGGACAAAGAGCACGGATTCGTCAGGCGACAGCGCTCCCGCCACCCCGCCAAACCCGGGGAGCACCCCGTTTGCCACGACTTCCAGAGTGCTCAAGTCGAGAAGCGTGGCGCCATCGGGAAGGAAGGCACGCCGTCCGTCGCGCGTCACCAACAGTCCCGAACCTTGACTGGTGTTGGGCACTACCTTGACCACGGCCCCGCTGGCGGCGTCGAGCACCGCCATGTCGCAGTTCGGATTGCAGGCGTCGACGAAGACCCTGTCGCCGCCGGGAGTGGCGCTGACGTTGTTGCCGAAGTAGATATAGCCAGGCGGTGTCACGGCGTTGCTGGCGGAGCGGCCCGCCAGGTCGAAGATGGTGAGCGTGTCGGTGCTGTGGACGGCAAAGACCTTGGTGGCGTTCGCCGCGAAGACTGCCGCCTCCTGATCGCTCCTGCCGACGGTGGCAATCTCGGTGGAGGTGCGGGTCCGCAGGTCGATCAAGACGAGGCCCGACGCGGTGCTCGCCACCAGCGTGTTGCCATCGGGGCTGAGCACCAGGTCGATGATCAGGGTGGGCGCCGAGACGCGATTGGTGATCGTCAGCGAGGCGGTGTCGATGAACAGCACGGCGCTCGAGGTGGGTGCGAGCGTGACAAACGGGCACGAGCCGTCGGTCGGGTAACCCGTCAAGGGCGGCGCGGCAGCCGCGACGTAGAGCTCGTCGCCAGACGGCGAGATGCCGATGGCGTCCATGAAGTAGGGCAGCCGCACGCGATGGGCCAGCGTAGAGGTCGTCAGGTCGAGCACGTCGATCTCGCCGGATGCCGCGCTGAGCACGTAGGCCCAGCGCTCGTCCGGCGAGATCACGGCAGCGATGGGCAGTCGGCCAACTTCGACATTGGTCACGACGAACCTGGGCGGCGAGGCCGCGGCCGGCGCCACCCCGGCGACGACCTGCTGTGGCCGCGCGTCGCGTTGGAGAAGGCGCGGCGGAAACGCCACGGTGTGCGGGAGCGATGCCGCGCAGGCGACAGGCTGCGGTGGGGCCAGAACCACGGCAAGCACCGCAGCTTGCAGCACCGGCAGAATCCGCTGGCGCATGACTTGTCCTTCTCCGCCCTCCTCCCCTACCCCGCCGCCGCCCCCCCGCCATCCTCGACCGGCGGCGGAATATCCGGCTTCAAGGGGCGGAACGCGAACAAGTTCTGCCGCAGATATCCCCTCGGGAACTCCACGTACGTCAGGCCGTAGCGCGTGGGCTTCCTCTCGTCGCGCGGCAGGTACGCCGTCCCGAACAGGAAGTCCCAGAGCGCGATCTTGGTGCTGAAATTCATCCCGGGCGGCTCGAGGTCCGTGGCGTGGTGCCAGCGGTGGGCCTCGGGGCCGTTGATCACCCATTGCAGGCGGCCGGTGTGCACGTCGATGTTCGAGTGGATATACATGCCCCAGACCGCGCTGACCATCCCCTTGATCAGCGGCACCTCGGCCGGAGCGCCGAGGAAGACCATCGGCGCGAACTCGACCGTCTGATTGATCAGGATCTCGAAACAGTGCGAGCGCGCTCCGGCCAGCCAGTCCACCTGCTTGGTCGAGTGATGCGCCTCGTGCAGCCGCCACAAGAATGTATTGTTGTGCTGCCAGCGGTGGAACCAGTAGATATAAAGGTCGTGCGTCACCACGAAGAAGATCACCTGCACCGCGATCGGCCAGCCCGACACCAGGTGCAGCCGCGACATCCCGGTGCCGGCGTCGATGCGGAGGATCACCGCCGAGATCACCACCGCCAGCACGTAGTTCTGGATGATCGTGTAGAACACCAGGTCGGTGAAGAACCCCTCGCGCAAGAAACGCTGCCCGCGGTCGTACGGAAAGCGCCGCTCGAGCAGGACCAGCGTGATCCCCGCGGCCACGATCACCACCGGCGAGACGATCAACCAGTTCATGATGCCGTCACCCTCCCGCGCCCCTTGACCCGGCGCAGCTTCTCGATCTGCGACTGCTCGCCGGGATAGACCCGCTTGACCCCGTCGCCGAGCGCCTTCTCGATGTCGCGGATGTTCCCGACCAGGCGCATGAAGCCGCCGATTTCGACCGAGGCCGCCTGGTCGCTCCCCCACAGCGCGCGGTCCAGCGTGATGTGGCGCTCGACGAACGTGGCGCCCAGCGCCACCGCCGCCCAGGTCGGCGCCAGGCCGGTCTCGTGGCCCGAGTAGCCGACCGGGCACTCCGGGAACATGCGGATCAAGGTCTCGACCATGCGCAGGTTCAGGTCGCTCGGCGGGCAGGGATAGGTCGACGTCGAATGCGCCAGCAACAGCTGGTCGCGGCCCAGCACCGCCACGGCCTCCTCGATCTCCTCGCCGGTCGACATGCCGGTCGACAGGATCAGGGGACGGCCAGTCGCCCTCATTGTGCGCAGCAGGCCCTCGTCGGTCAAGCACGCCGAGGCGATCTTGTGACAGGGGGGCGCGAAACGCTCGACGAACTCCACCGACTCCTCGTCCCAGCAAGAAGCGAACCAGCGGATGCCGCGCTCGCTGCAGTGCCGGTCGATGGCCGCGAACTCCGCCTCGCCGAACTCCATGCGCCGGCGGTAGTCGATGTAGCTCATGCGCCCCCAGGGCGTGTCGCGCTCGAGCTGCCACTGCTCCTTGGGCACGCAGCGCTCCGGGCTCCGCTTCTGGAACTTGACCGCATCGGCGCCGGCGAGGTAGGCGCCGTCGATGAGCTTCTTGGCCAGCTCGAGAGAGCCGTTGTGGTTGATGCCGATTTCGGCGATGACGTAGACCGGCTCTCCCGCTCCGACCCGGCGATCTCCGATCTGCACGCTCGGTCCCGTCATAGCTCCTCCTTCTGGTCGGGCTGGTCGGCCGCCGGGCTCGGTGGCGTGAGCCCGGACGCCGCGCCGGCCGGCGGCGCGGTGCGGCGCAACTCCAGGATCCACTCGGCAAAGTCGCGGAAGGCGCCGAAGCCGCCGCGTGCCGCGCACCGGTAGTGGCACGCGGCGGCGACCTCCGGCATGGCGTCGGCGGGCGCCGCGGTCAGGCCGCGCTCGCCGATGGCGGCGAGCAGGCCGAGGTCGTTGACGTCGTCGCCGATGAAGGCCAGCGACTCGAGCGGCAGGCCGGTGGCGTGGAGCACCGCCGGGAGGTAGGCCGCCTTGTCGTGGACGCCGAGGAAGACGTAGGGCAGGCGCAGCTTCTCGGCCCGCCGGGCGACGTGCTGCGACTGCTCGCGCGTGATGATGGCGGTGGCGATGCCGCTCGCGCGCAGGCGCTCGATCCCCATACCGTCGCGCACCGAGAAGCGGCGCAGCGCTTCGCCGCTCTCCGAGTAGTACACGCCGCCGTCGGTCAGGACGCCGTCGCTGTCGGTGAGCACCAGGCCCAGACGGCGGGCGCGGGCGGCGAGCTCGGCGGCATCCGGAAGCGCCGGCGCGGGCCCGGCGGATCCCCGCTGGCGGGCCAGCTCGGCGCTCACCACGCGGCCTTCTCTCCTCGGCGGCCCGGGCAGGCGCTCCCGATCGTCCCGCGGCGGCATTTGAGCCGGCTCACCATGCGGTCCATCCGCCGTCGACGACCAGGTTGGCGCCGGTCATATAGCTCGAGGCGTCGCTCGCCAGGAAGACCAGCGCGCCGGCGTAGTCCGTTGGCTCGGCCATGCGCCCGAGCGGCGTGCGCTCGGCATAGCGGGCCACGAAGGCCGCGTCCTGGCCATTTTCGACGCCCCCCGGCGACAGCGCGTTGACGCGCACGCCGCTGCGGCCCCAGTAGGCGCCGAGAAAGCGGGTCAGAGCGAGGATGGCCCCCTTGGTGCTCGGGTAGGCCGCCGACTTGAAGAAGGTCTGGCTGCCGTCGGCCTGGCGGTAGAGCGACTGATCGGGCGCGACCATGGCGTAGGTGGAAGCGATGTTGATGATGCTGCCGGCCCGCCGCCGCGCCATCTCGCCGCCCAGCCGCTGGCAGCACAGGAAGGTGCCGGTGACGTTGACCCGGAACGACTCTTCCCACAGCTCGAGCGGGAAGTTCTCGAAACGCAGCACCTCGCCGGCGGCGAGCGGGCTCTCCACCTTCTCGTTGACCGCGGCGTTGTTGACCAGGACGTCGAGGCGGCCCCAGCGCGCCAGCACCGCGCCGCGCAAGGCCTCGACCGCCGCGGGCCGGGTGATGTCGGCCGCGCAGCCGAAGGCGTCGCGGCCGTGCGCCTCGCGCAGCTCGGCCGCCAGCTCGTCGCACGCCGTGGCCGCCAGATCGACGACCGCCACGTTGGCGCCGGCGGCGGCCAGCGCGTGGCAATGGCGGCGGCCGAGCAGCCCGACCGCCCCGGTCACCACCGCGGCGCGGTCAGCCAGCGAGAAATCGGCCCGCATCCCGCGCGGGCTCTCCTCGCGCGGTGTTGGCGGCATTGCGGGCGGGTGCGGCTCGAACGCCAACCGGGCTCCCCTCGCTACGAGCGGGCCGCGGCGGTCCGCGGCTTCAAGTTGAACCCCGTGGTGCGGCGGAACACCGGTACCACCGGCTCGCCGCGCAGGCTCCGGCGCACCGACTTGTCGGCCACCGCCGCGCCCAGGATGGGCAGCACCTCGCGGTAGGCGGCCAGGGTGTGCTCGACATCGGCGTCGGAGTGCGAGAAGCAGAGGTTATGGAAGCCGCCCCACAGCACGCCGCGCTTGATCAGCTCCTGCTGCACCAGCGACTTCATCTCCAGCGGGTCGCCGGCGTGGCCGTCGAAGGTGACCAGCGAGCGGCAGTCGAAGCCCACGCAGCGAGTGTAGTCGAGCCCCAGCCCGGCGGCGATGGCGTTATAGCCCTCGCGCAGCTTGCGCCCCTGGCGCGCCAGCTGCTCGGGCACGCCGCGCTCGCGCAGCTCGGCGATGGTGGCGCGGGCCGCCGCCAGCGACAGCGCCTCGCCGCCGAAGGTGGTGAAGAAGAAGACGTCGTGCTCGCACAGCTCCATGACCTCGCGGCGGCCGGTGAGCACCGACAGCGGCATGCCGTTGGCGATGGCTTTGGAGAAGCAGGCGAGATCGGCCTTCACCCCGAAGCGCTCCTGGGCGCCGCCCAGGGCCAGCCGGAAGCCGGTCCACATCTCGTCGAAGACGAGCAGAGCGCCGCGGGCGTCGCAGAGGCGGCGCAGCTCGGCGAGGAAGCCCTCGCGCGGCTCCTCGAACGTCACCGGCTCGAGGACCACGCAGGCGGTCTCGTCGTCGATGGCCGCCTCCACCGAGGCCAGATCGTTGTAGCCGAAAGTCGAGGTCAGCTCCCGCACCGCCTCCGGGATGCCGGCGTTGCGGTCGGTGACCGCGATGTACCAATCGTGCCAGCCGTGGTAGCCGCAGCACAGCACCCGGTCGCGGCCGGTGTAGGCGCGCGCCAGCCGCACCGCCGCGCTGGTCACGTCGCACCCGGTCTTGCTGTAGCGCACGGCCTCGGCGCCCGGCACGATCTCGCGCACCAGCTCCGCCACCTCGACCTCGAGGGGGTGCATGAGGGAGAAAGTGATGCCGTCGGCGAGCTGTTCGCGGATGGCCTGGTCGACGCGCTCGTAGGCATAGCCCAGCGACAGCGGGCCGATCGCCATGTTGTAGTCGACGTACTCGTTGCCGTCGACGTCCCAGACGTGCGACCCCTTGCCGCGTTGCAAGTACTTGGGCGCGACCCCGCGCACGTACTGGCCCGGCCCCTTGGCCAGCGTCTGGGTCGCTGCCGGGATGAGGCCGACGGCCCTGGCATACCAGGCGTCGGACCGGTCGATCACCGGGTACGAAGAGTTGAAACGGACTCCATTGGGCATCGCGATGAACCTCGATTGATTGATCTGGCTCGGCAAGAGCCTCACAGCAGCTCGGCGACTCGCGCCGCCAGCCGCGGTCCGCTGAATCCCTCGTGCTCCAGGACGTCGGGAAGGAGGGCGGGCGTAAACCAGCGCTCGCCGAGCGAGATCGGATGCAGCGGGCAGGAGACGCCGTGGCGCACCAGGACCTCGGCGACGATCGAGTACAGCCCGCCGATTTCGAAATGGTCCTCGATGGTGACCAGCAGGCGGCACCGCCGCGCCGCGGCGAGGATCGCCTGCTCGTCGATCGGCTTTAAAGTGCGCAAGTTGAGCAGGCGCACCGGGACGCCGCGCGCAGCCAGGATGACGCGGGCGCGCTCGGCCTCGCCCACCAGGAGGCCATAGGTCAACAGGCCCACGCGCTGGCTCCCCTGGCTCTCATAGCCGGCCTCGCCGCTTTCGCCCCCCGCGG
This sequence comes from Thermoanaerobaculia bacterium, assembly GCA_035544895.1. Taxonomy (GTDB): domain Bacteria; phylum Acidobacteriota; class Thermoanaerobaculia; order Multivoradales; family UBA5704; genus JASLEW01. Next base: position 8,665 of record DASZZM010000009.1, on the reverse strand, counting down.
CATCTTCGTAGCCGCCGGCCAGCAGCTCGGCCTTGCCGAAGGCGAAGGGCGTGCGGTGCTCGACCGCGGCGGGCAGGGCGTTGTAGCGCACGTAGCAGGGCGAGCGGCTGGCGACGATGGCGGGCAGGGCCTCGACCAGCTCCGTCTCGTCGGCCGGGCAGACCACCTGCATGTGCGGGATGCCGCGCAGCAGCGCGATGTCCTCGATGGCCTGGTGCGTGGGGCCGTTGGCCTCGGACAGGAAGCCGGGGACGTAGCCGATGAGCTTGACCGGCAGGTTGGCGATGCCGACGTCGGTGCGGATGAACTCGAAAGCCCGCATGGTGAGGAAGGTCGCCAGCGCATGAACCACCGGCGTGCGGCCGCGCAGCGCGAGGCCGGCCGCGGCGCCCACCATGGTCTGCTCGCAGATGCCGACGTCGATGAAGCGCTGCCCCAGAGCCGCCGGCAGATTGCGGATCGGCGCCCGGTTCTCCGCCGTCATCACCACCACGTCCTCGCGCTCCGCCGCCAATGATCTTAAGGCGTCCTCGTAGGTCATGGTTGCCACCGGCCATGCCGATTCTCGGCGCTGCGATGCGGCGGTCGTGAACTACTCAAAGCATCTATTGGATCTCCCCCCGCAACCCCTCGATCCCCTTCCCACCCCTCCGGGGGGGAAGGGGACGCCCCCTCCCCTGACGCGCGCACATTCGGCCTAGGCGCACGCAGTTTCGTCTTATCCACTACCTCACTCATCTAACCACCAGGCCTTCGCTGGTCAGGGTGGCCTTGCCGCCGTGCAGCTCGCGCAGGAGGCCGGCGACCTCGTCGGCGGTGAAGTTGGCGAACCAGCGGTCGGCGCGCGCCTCGATCGAGGGCAGCCCCTTGCCGCGCACCGTCCTGGCCACCACCGCGCTGGGCCGCCCGGGGGCGAGCGGCGCCTCGCGCAGCGGGCGGAGGGTGGCGTCGAGAGCGGCAAAGCTGTGGCCGTCGACTCCGACGCAGCTCCAGCCGAAAGCCTCGAACTTGGCCGGGACCGGCTCGAGCGGGACGAGCTCCTCGGTGCGCATGTTGGCCTGGAACTCGTTGCGGTCGACGATGGCGATCAAGTTGTCGAGCCGCAGCGCGCTGGCCACCAGGCAGGCTTCCCAGACCGAGCCCTCGTCGAGCTCGCCGTCGCCCAGGATGACCCAGACGCGGTTGGCGCCGCCGCGCAGCCGGATGTCCAGGGCGACGCCGAGGGCGACCGAGAGCAGGTGCCCGAGCGAGCCGGAGTGGAACTCGACGCCCGGCACGGCGCGGTTGGGATGCCAGTAGATCGAGTCGCCCGTCGACAGGTGGTTGGCGAGCCGCTCGCGCTCCAGAAAGCCGAGCTCGGCCAGGGTGCCGTAGAGCGCCGGCACGTCGTGGCCCTTGGACAGGAAGAGGTAGTCGCGGCCGGGATCGCCCAAGGTCTCCGGCGTGATGCGCAGCACGCGGGTGTAGAGGTGGACCAGCAGATCGGCGCAGGAGAGCGAGGCGCCGATGAAACAGCCGCCCGCCGTCGCCATGCGGACGATGTGCTCGCGCACCTCGAGCGCCAGGGCCGGCAGCTCGGCGAGCTCCCAGCCGGTGGCCGCTGCGAGCTCCCAGCCTGCGGCTGCTACGCGAGCCCCTGCCGCCGTCAGATCAGCCGGCCGGCCTGACGGCCGGCGCGATGCCGCACCGCCAACGGCGGCCGCCGCCGGGGCCGGGCCGGCGGCCTCGACCCCGCTGGCCTCCGCGGTGGGCGCCCCCGCCCCGGAATCCCCCCGCTCGGCGGCGGTGCGGCCGGCTCGGCGCTCGCGGGCGACCGTCACCGGCCCGCCTCCGCCTCTCGGCGATCGCGCGGGCTTCCCTGGCCCGCCGCCGCCGGCGCGGGCGAGCGGGTCTGGGAGGGAGCGACGGTGGCGAGCTCTCCCAGGTGGTGGCGGTACCAGTTGACTCCGGCGTAGCGCTGGTTTACGGCCAGGATTTCGGGCCGGGCGTCGAGCAGCGCGAGGATCTCGGCCAGGGGAAAGACCGGGCGGGCGGGCGTCCACAAGGCGTCGAAGACCGCCGCCGCGAAGGCATGGTCTTCAGGATAGTCGACGGTGAAGCGGTGGCTCATCGAGAAGTCCTCGCCGGTCTCCCAGAGGACGTTGCCGGCACGGAAGCGCTCCGGCTGGTCCCAGACGAACGGGGTGGTGTGCTCGCGCTCGAGCGGCCGGGCGGCCTCCTTCCAGGCGGTCTCCAGGATGGCGAACGGCAGGACCTCGACGTCGTTGCCGTCGGGCCAGCTCGCCGGGTGCAGGTTGCTCACGAAGTCGTAGCTTCCGGCCTGGCGCAGGTAGTAACCGAGCACGCGATCGATCGCGTCAGGGTCGATCAGCGGACAGTCGGAGGGGATCTTGACCACCACCTCGGCCCCGGCCTGCCGCGCCGCCTGGTAGTGGCGGTCGAGGAGGTCGGTGGGGTGGCCGCTGGTCGATCGCACGCCGAGCCGGCGGCACAGGTCGTGGACCGCGTCGTCGGCAGGATCGTGGGTCGTCGCCACCACCAGCTCGAACGGCGTCGCGGCGGCGCGCATGCGCTCAATCTGCCGGCTCAGCATCGGCGCCCCGGCGAGCGGCAGGAGGATCTTGCCGGGCAGCCGGGTCGATCCCATCCGCGCCTGGACGACGACCAGGATCCTCAACGCACCCTCGAACGCAGCAGGGCGGCGACGCGGGAAGGCCGTGCGGCGCGGGCAGCGCGCCGGCCGCCCAGCCAGAGGAGCTTCGCGCCCGGCGTCTGCTTGCCGCTGAGCAGCTCGCGGCAGACGGCGGCGATGTTGCGCGCCGCGGCGCGGTTTTGCAGCGGCAGCAGGCGGCGCAGCTCCACGGCTCCGAAGTAGGAGTGCACCTCTTTGCCCAGCGCCACGCCGACGAAAGCGGTCGAGGAGTACTGGGTGATGAGAACGTCGCAGTTGGCGATCATCTCCTCGGCGCAGCCGCTGGCGTAGACCAGCGCGCCGGGCGCCAGCTCCTGGATCTCGCGGGTCGCCCGGGCGACGTTCTCGTTGGGATGGAGCTTCCAGATGAGCTGCCGGCTACCCGTGATCGCCAGGCAGCGCTCGAGGAAGGCGCGCCGGTCGTCGCGCTTGAAGGTCTCGCGCGCGTCGGAGGAGCACACCAGCACGAAGTGGCGATGCGGGAAGTCGTTGCGCTCGTAGCGCCGGCAGTCGTCGAAGTTGGGGATGCCGGTCACCGCGATCCGCTCGGGGCGGACGCCGTTGGCCACGAAGAGGTCGCGGTAGCCATGGCTGGCCACGCAGAAGCGCTCGTAACGGTGGGACAGGCCGGTGGTGGCGGTTCCCGCGAGCCAGAGGGGCAGAAACGGCAGCCCGTGGCAGAGGCGAAAGGCCAGTCCCGCGGGGTCGAGGATGCCCTCCTGCACCAGCACCACGCGGTGGCGGCGGATGTTGCGCGGCACGATGAGGTCGGAGCAGGTGAGCACGAGGTCGTAGGCGCGCGCCCTGCCGTGCACGTCGAGCGGCAGCCGGTGGCGGGCGAGGTAGTCGAGGCAACGCTGGCGCAGCTTGTAGCCGAGGACGGTGAACTCGAGCATGCGGGCGCGGCGCAGCGCTTCGATCGTGCCGTGCCCGTAGTAGGGAGTATAGAAGTGGTCGTGCTCGGGCAGCTCCCGCGCGATCTGGTGCATCTGCGTGGTCTGGTTGAGCGACCCGCAGATGAACAGGATCTTGCTGCGGGATGGGTGGCTGGGTGGCTTCATGCGTCTTCTGCCGGCCGGAGGCACGCCAGGCGTCGCCTGGATGGACGACGCCAGGCGCCCGGCGCGGCGCGCGAGCGAGCAGAGCCCCAATGATAATCCAAAAAAAAGTTCTCAGGTCCGATTTGCACAGATGGTGGGTAGCCTCGGGATGAGACGGCACTGCGAAGTGGCGGTGGTGGACTACTCAAAGCGTCGATCGGATCTCCCCCCGCAACCCCTCGATCCCCTTCCCTCCCCTCCGGGGGGGAAGGGGACGCCCCCTCCCTCTCGCGGCAGTTTCGTTTTGGATCTCCCCCCGCGACCTCTCGACTCCCTTACCTCCCCTCCGGGGGAAGGGGACGCCCCCACCCTCTCGCGGCAATTTCGTCTTGGGAATGCGCGATCACGGTGCTCCCGGGGGCGCTGGTGGGCCGCGCGCCAGCATCCTTTGGCGTAGTCCAAGTGCTGGCGCGCGGCCCACCAGCGCCCCCGCTACGACACACGATGAAAGCACGCCTCCTCCCTCTCGCGCACCAACGACACCAACGGGCTGGGGGTAAGGGGGACGCAAAAAGACCGGCTGTGGGTCAGAATCTGGTACACTGTTGAGCTATGGACGAGAACGTAGAGCAGCACGTCGCTCGCTACGCCAAGCTGCTGCGACAGGCGATCCGGGCCGCGGGCTTCACCGTGGCCGAAGTCGAGCGCAGGCTCGGCATCGGAGAAAAGGGCCTCCAGCGCATCCTCGGCGGCAGGGTGGATCTCAAGGTGCGGCACATCCTGGCGGTGCTGCGCGTCATCGGCCTGTCCGAGGGGGAGTTCTTCGCCGCCGCCACCCGGCCGGCCCGCGGGGAGAGCTCCCGCGCCGAGCTGGTCGCGGCGTTCCGCCGCCTCGGCTACCGCGGCGAAGAGCTCCTTCCACACGACGAGCCCGACCCCTCCCAGGAAGAGCTCGACCGCATGGTCGACGAAGCGCTCGACCGCGCCCTCGAGCGCCGCGCCCGCCATGGCAAACCCCTTCCCGAGCCGCCGCCGGAGGACGAGTCCCTCTTCGATCTGCCGGGGCTGGAAGCCAAGGAAGACGGCCAAGACGAGCCGGCAGCGCAATCCCCGGCAGAGGGCCAGCCGCCGGAGACTCGCGCCAAAGCGCCGCCGCACGGCGGTCGCGCCGAATCATCGCCGCCGCACGGCGGTCGCGCCGAATCATCGCCGCCGCCCGGCGGCCGCGCCGAGTCACTGCCCGCGCCGGACGCCTCGGGAGGTCTTTCCGGGCCAGCAGCCCCTGCTGCCGGACAGCCGCCTGAAGGCACTCTCGGACCGCCGCCTGGGAAGGTCGCGCCCGGCGGCTAGTGGCCGGGTCTCGCCTCCCGCCGCCCTGCGCCAGGCGGTTGCCGGCGAGAGTCAGGTGTAGGCGCGCCGCCAGAGGTGTAGCATTCCTTGTGTTCCGATGAGTCGAATCCTCGGGCAGGAGGCCACCATGCTGCGCACGATCGCCGCGATCGCCATCGCCATCGTAGTCGGGTCGGCGGGCCGGGCCGTTGATGCCCAATGCGAATCCTCGGCCCCGGTCCGCCAGGTCATCGAGCGGTCTTACCTCCGGCAAGAATCCGGCCTCTCGGCCCCCGAGCAGAAGGCCCGGCGGGTGGCCATCCTCGAAGAAGGACTTGCCGGGCACCCCGACGACTACTTCCTGCTGCGGCAGGAGATGAACGCCGAGAACGGGTACGAACCGCGGCTGCGCTGGGCCGAGGCCCTGCACGAGAAGCACCCGGATCGGCCTGTCTATGCCCTTCTCCACGCCCAGGCCCTGGAAGGAATCGACACGCCCAGGGCCATCCGGATGCTCGAAGAGCTGAAAGCCGCCCATCCGGAGACGGCGCGCGTGCGCCTGGAGCTGGAGCTTGTGGCGCATGCGGGGAAATTCAAGGACAAGGCCCGGGCTGACAGGGAGCTGGAAGCTTTCTTGCGGCTCTGCCCCGCGACGCTCGAACCGACCTTCCTGAGAGTGATCCTGCGCGAGGGCACGGCGGAGCAGATCGCGCGCACCGCGGCGGCGGTGCGCAAGCGCCTGGAAGCGGAGACCGACCCCCTGCTCGGCGACGCCTGGCAGGCGCTCTGGAGCATGGAGTTCAAGACGCGCCCGCCAGCCGAGCACACCGCCGTGCGCCGGCGCATCGCCGAGGACCTGGCGCGGCTCGAGGCGGCGACGCCGCGGCATGAAGCCGAGTGGCTGGGCTTCCTCCGCGGCGGTTACCGCAGCGCCGGCGATCTGGCGGCCGCCGAGAGGATCGGCGACGAGATCCTGAAGGAGTTCCCGGCCTCGGGCTGGGCGAAGGAGCTGGCGCGGAGCGGCTGGGACAAGCGGCATCCTCGGCCTGACGACCCGGACAAGGCGCAGCAAGAGGCCTACGACCGCGCCCACCTCGCCGCCGTCGAGGAGTGGCACGAGCGGTGGCCCGACGACCTAGTGATCCGGCTCGAGCGGCTCCAGGCGCTGGCGGCGCTGCCGGAGACGGAGGCGGGACGGATCGGCGGCGCCGCGGACGACCTGCTGGCGGCGGCCAGGAAAGAGAGGCACCCAGTCTTCCGGCCGCCTTTGGAGTTTCTGATCGCGGACGCCTACCTGAAGCACAAGATCCGTCTCGACCGCATCGCGGCGCTGGTGGACGAGGGTTATCGTGCGGAGCTGGCGGCCAGGGAGAGAGAGCTTGCCGACGACCGCCCCGACGCGGAAGAGCTTGCCGCCGAGCGGAAGTCGCTGGACTTCTTGAAGCTGGAGAAAGCGCGCATCCTGCTTGCCCTCTACGCCGAGCTGAAGCAGCCGGAGAAAGCGCGCGCAATCGGCGAGGACCTCGTCGCCGTCGCCACGTCAGACCCGTCCTTGCGGCAGAGCCTGCTCCTCCTGCGCGCCCAGGCGGCGGAGATCGAGGGCCGCAAGCTCGACGCCCTGCTGATGTATCGCGCCGCGCTGCGGGCGGACGCCGCCAACCGGCGCCCGCGCGGCGGCGGCGTTTCCGCGGCGGACAACGTCGAGCGTCTGTGGAAGGAGCTCGGCGGCACCGCCGCGGCCTGGGCCCTGCTGCTCGACAGGCCGCAGGCGGCCGAAGTCACCGACAGCCGCTGGGAGCGCCCGCAAAACCCGCTTCCGGCCTTCTCGCTCAGCGATCTCGAGGGCAAGACCTGGAAGCTGGCGACCCTGCGAGGCAAAGCCGTGCTGATCAATGTCTGGGCGACCTGGTGCGGCCCGTGCCAGCGGGAGCACCCCGCCTTCCAGGCGCTCTACGACCAGCTGAAGAGCCGCCAGGACGTCGCGGTGCTGAGTTTCAACGTCGACGACGACCTGGGCCGTGTCGCGCCCTACATGAAAGAGAACAACTTCACTTTCCCGGTGCTCCCGGCCCGCGCGGTGGTGGATGCGGTGGTGCCGCTGCTCGCCATCCCGCGCAACTGGTTCGTCGATCCCCAAGGCAAGCTCGAGTGGGAGCAGGTCGGCTTCGGCGCCACCGCGGCCCCGGCCTGGCAGGAGATGATCCTCGCCAAGCTCACCGAACTCCTCAAGCCACGCTGACCCTCGGCACGAGCAAACACCCGAGCGTAGCCGGCGCCAGGACTGCCGTCGGATGGCCGCCCAGATTCCCGAGCCTCCGATGCGTGGATCAGCCAGGGCGGGCGCGAAGTTGGAGTTGCCGGATGTATTCCTGCGGGATCGAGCGGAACTGTCCTGCTGGAGCTGGAAACGGGCGTCTGGGCGCCATTCGATTCCGGCCGCCTTGAAGCTGGCCGATCGCAATTCTTGCCGAGAGCCGCCCGTGGTCATGAAGTGGACCTACGGCCTGGAGTCGTTGTCGGTTGCTTGATATTGATACGCTATCATGGAATCGATCTACTAGGCTGTTTTCCTGGGCCGCCCGCCGACGTGCTCCACGACCGGGAGCAACCCGACCAGCTCCTCGATGGACCACAGGTGCGGGGTCACGCCGGCCAGCATGGCGGGGGTGCAGCGCAGGGCCTGATGGATGCGGCAGAAGTTGTAGTACGCCGCGAACAGGGCGAACGCTGCCGTATGGTTGTGCAGCTTCTTAGAGAAAGCATTGGTTAGCCTGGTGAAGCAGCGGACGCTCATACGGACGGTCAGGTTGCTCCGCTCCACGTAGGAAGTCGAGACGTGGAAGGGGTCGGGCTTGCCTGTGATGGCCGTCCGCTCACAGCCGATGCACTCGGCCGGGCTGTACCGCGTCTCAGACTCAGGGGCGGCGCCGTAGACCTTGACGAGCTGCGCATAGTCGATCCCGCCGCCGAAGGCGTCCTCGACCGCCGAGAGGTACATCTTGTGCCCGTCCCTCGTGAGCTGGACCCGGTTCGCCAGCCGGCCGGCTAGATCCTGCATGAACTCGGTGGCCGTCCCGGCATCCCGTGAGCCGACCAGGAAGGACGGCATCAGCTTCGTGTCGGCATCGATGGCGGTAAAGATCCACACGTCGCCATAGCCGAAGGTGCCTGCCAGCTCGGCGGGGACGTTCTTGGCCTTGGCGTAGACGAAAGCCCATAACTCATCTACTTGCAGACGTTTGCAGCTTAGACCGCGAAGCGTCTCGTCCATGTAGCGGGCGCACGCTGCGCCTAGCTCGACGCCCAACTTCATGACGGTATCCTTGGACACGCCCACTATGCGGGCGGTGGCCCGGACGCTGACTCCCTCGACCAGGGCGGAGACGATCGAGACTCGCTTCTCGGTGCTGAGCACGTTGGCTATGCTAGACATTATCCGTAGGCGCCTAAGCTTTGTCAAGAGGCGCTAGCCCGCATTTCTCAAGCCCGGGCCGATTTTGGCTGAGCGGTGGCGAGCTGCCGATGAGACGCGGCCGTCAAGGCGAGAAACCCGACTCCGTGGGGGAAATGAGAGCAGCCGCTGACGGTAACCGAGCGCAAGTTG
>DASZZM010000008.1:0-18490 GCA_035544895.1 Thermoanaerobaculia bacterium | reverse complement strand
TCGATTTCGGCCTTGCTGCCGATCTGGTGGTCCGGGATCCGAAACTTTCTCAGAAGCAGCGTCGACAACTCACTCCTCTCTATGCCGTCGCAAGAGCCTCGGTTTGCTTGAAACGACGGCTTCTACCACGGGCTGCTAGAGGCGCACGAAGGCAGTTACGTTCTAACCTCTCAGGAAGCCCGGGCGGCGAGCACGGGGGCGGCGGCGCCGCAGGCGATGCCGAGGGCGAGGCCCGCGACTCCGGCGAGGCCCGCGGGCAGGCAGCCGACGGCGCCGGCCAGGCCCGCCACCAGCGCCGCCGCCAGCCAGGAGCGCCCGCCCCCGTGCAGGCGCATTCCCAGCCAGCCGAGGAGGAGTCCGGCCACCGCTCCGCCGGCCAGACAGACCGCCGGCAAGGTCAAACAGAAACTGCCGCCGCAGGCGTAGGCGGCGCGAGCGGCGGCCGGCAGAAGGCAGGGCGCGAGGCCGGCGAGGAATCCGAGCCTGGCGCCGCGCGACCAGGCGCCGCCGCGCCACAGGCAGGCGGCGAGCACGATGCCGAGCGCCGCGGCGCAGGCGGCGGGCCCGCCGGGCTGCGGACATCCGACCAGGGCAACCGCGCTGATTGCGACCGCCGCCGCGGTATGCCCGAGCGCCCAGCGCAGGCGGCCGCGCTCGTAGGCGCGGCGGGCGCGCACGATGAGAACGGAGTCAGCGGCGGTCATGGCTCAGCCTCCAGGCGTCACGCAGGCGGCCCAGGGCGCGCTGGACGCGCTTGCGGAAAGTGGGACCGGGGAGATCGGGACGATCGCCGCGCGCGTAGGCGAGCAGCGTTTCGGCGTCGCGGCTCGGGAGCGCCGCCAGCGCCGCGGCGAGCGCGCGCTCGAGGTCGCCCGCCACGGCGGCCGCTTCGGGAGAGCGGCCGGCGGCCGGCCGCTCGGCCAGAACGTCGGCGGGACTTTCCCGCCGCCGGCGGCGGCGCTGCCGCGCGCTGCGGATCTCGTAGGCGGCAATTCCCAGCACCCAGGACAGCGCGTCGCGCCGGCGGTCGAACTCGGCGGCGCGGGCGAAGACGCGAAGCAGGGCCTCCTGCGCCGCATCTTCAGCCTCATCCCGCGGCAGGCAGCGGACGGCAAAGCCGCGCAGGAGCGGCCACAGGCGGACGAAGACCGGGTGGAACGCCTCGCGGTCCCCGTCCGCCAGCTGCTCCAGATCGCGTTGCAGCCTTTCGCGTTCGGCGCGCTCCACCCGCTGCTGCCTATCCGCGGCCTACTTGGGACATGCGTGGTGGCAGCAGCAGGGGCAGCACTGAGGCGCATCGGCCTTGGCCGCGCCGCCGCCCTTGGCGTCGACCGCCCACGCCGTCGCCGCCGGAACCGCGAGCGCGGCGACCAGCGCCAGCCAGCCCAGTTTGCTCTTCATCTCGTCTCTCCTTTCCGGGGCGTCCATTCGCCCCGTCAAGGCAGATAGGCGCCAAGCGGGCGGAGCGTGACAGCCCTGATTGGATCGCCCCCCGCGACCTGCCGGGAGTGCCGCCAATGGCGGGAGCGGCGGCCAACCCCTCGCCCCCGCCCCTGCCGCACCGTTGCGTCGTAGTTCGCCTATGAACGGGTGGCGACGGCGATCAGGCCGAGGCCTGGCAGGGGCAGAACGGAGTCGATGTGGCGCAGCAGGGGGACGAGAATGTTGAAGAGCTTCAACTGCACGCGCCCGAGCCGGCTCCTCTTGAGCAACTTGCCGTTGAGATACCAGCCGGCGACGGCGAAGCGGTTGAAGTCGCGCAGCAACTCGAGGGCGAAGCCGGCCTGGCGCAGCTCTTCTCCGAGGTCCGCCTTGGAGTAGCGGCGGCGGTGGCCGAGGACTTCGTCGAGCCGTGAGTAGAGGCGAGGTCCCTGCGGGACGTATAAGACCAGGCGGCCTCCCGGCTCGAGCACGCCGTGGAGGTTGCGCAGCGCTTGCAGCGGGTCGCGCGCGTGCTCGAGCACATTGAGGCACACCACCGTGTCGAACCGCCCCGCCCAGCGCGCCAGGTCCGCCGAGTCCTCGACATCGATGCGCTCGACCTGGAGGTATGGCCTGCCCAGCGCGAAGTTCTTCAGATAGGCGAGGTAGTGCGGGTTGATGTCGCTTGCGACGTAGAGGTCGCGCGGCAGCAGCAAGGTGGTCAGGTTGCCGATCCCGGCGCCGATCTCGAGCACGCGGGCGCCGACGTAGGGCTCAACGGTGTCCCCCATCCAGGCGTTCAATCGTTGCACCCGTTCCAGGCTGTGCAGCATGTGGGAGCCATACTCGTCCTCGGCGTAGAGGTCGTCGACCAGCCAGAAGCGCAGGATGGCGCGCAGCGCCTTCCAGGCGTCTTTCATCCCGATCTTCTTGCCTTCCCGATAGGTCCGGCCGAGATAGCTGATCGGCACCTCGAACAGGCGCCACCCGCGCTTGGCGACTTTGGCCGTGATCTCGGGCTCCATCGCAAAGTCGTTCGAGCGGATCGGCAGGGACTTGAGCAGCGGCCCCCGAAACATCTTGTAGCAGGTCTCCATATCGGTGAGGTTCAGGTCGGTAAACCAGTTGGACAGCAGGGTCAGCACGCGGTTGCCGATGGTGTGGCGGAAGTACAGCACCCGGCGGCGCTCGCTGGGCAGGAAGCGGGAGCCGTAGACGACGTCGGCGCCGTCTTCCAGGAACGGGCGCACCAGCCGCGCGTAATCGCGCGGATCATATTCGAGGTCGGCGTCCTGGAAGACGATCAGGTCCCCGGTGGCGGCGGCGATGCCGCGGCGGATGGCAGCCCCCTTGCCCTGGTTGGTCTCTTGTTCGAGCAGGCGCAGCCGGCCGGCATGGGCGGCGGCGAGCTGGCGCAGGATCTCCCGGCTGCCGTCGCGCGAGCCGTCGTCGACCGCGATCACCTCCATCTCGGCGATCTCGGGGATGGAGACGGCGAGGACCCGCTCCACCAGCTCGCCAACCAGGTAGCGCTCGTTGTACACCGGGATGACGACCGAGAGCTTGAGCCGGCGAGCCTCGGCCGCTTCCGGCCGTGCCGAGGTCAGCGGCGCGGGATTGTCGGCATTCATAGTGCGGACCTGGCAGGCTGCCGGATGACCTCCTCCCCCGCGGCGCTCGGAACGGACGGCGCCGGTCCGTGGCCTGGCCTGGCGGGCTGCGCGCAGCGGAAGACGGTGATGCTTTCTTCCCTGCCGTGCCAGACGGGAGGGAACTGGCGGGCCCAGCGCCTGAGCTGCGGACGCCGCGGCCAGCCGCCGTGCGCCACCCAGCAGCCGCCCTGGGCCGCGGCGGCGGACGCCAGTGGCGCCGGCGCGCCTTGAATCTCCCGTATCCGCAGCTCGGGATGGCGCCGCAGGTAGAACTCCAGGCAGGTCGCGGTCCACTGGTTGGCGGCGAGGACGGTCCCGGGCCCGCCGGCCGCGTCGACGGCGATGGCGCGAGCCGCTCCCTCCCAGTCGGCCTTCTGATAGGGCGAGGAGATGGCGGCGGGCAGGTTCCAGGCGGCCAGCGTCAGGACCGCAGCGGCGCCGAGCGCGGGGACGAAGGCGCGCCCGACCGGCGCGCGCTGCAAGCGCCCGGCGGCCCAGGCCACGCCGCGGGCCGCCGCCGTGATGCCGATCGCGGCGAGCACCAGGAACGGCGGCTGGACGGGGGTGAAATAACGCAGCGTAAAGAAGTGGTTGGGGATCGCCATCCCGGCCCAGGCGGCGGCGGCGATGGCGATGGCGAGGCCGGCGAGCGCCGCCGCCTCGACCCGCCGGCGCCGCGCCAGCAGCGCGAGGAACCCGGCCAGGCTGGCTGCGGCAAAGACCGCGGCAAGCGGGCTGATCGGCGGCCGCAACAGCGGCGCTGCGGCCAGCGCGTTGAGCACGAACAGCAGGAGCCTGCCGTGGTTGGGCGGAAAGGACGGGATTTGCGGCCCGCGCGGGTAGTGGCCGTAAAGAGCGGCGAGCAGGAGGAGCCCGCTCCCCGAGGCCGCCATCAGGTGCAGCCAGCGCCTGGAGGACGGCGCCGGGGCCACGGCCCTTCTCCCCTCGAACCGCTCCACCAGCGCGCAGGCCGCCGCGGCCAGCAGGCTTCCCGCCAGGACCTGGAAGGCGCTCACCGCGAGGTAGGGCGCGGCCAGCGCCGCCCCCCAGCCGAGACATGCCGAGGCCTTGCGGCCGCGGACCAGGAAGGCGAGGAGCATGAGCGCGCCGAGCAAGGCAAGCAGCGCGTAGGGCCGACCCTCCCGCGAGTAGAAGACATTAAAGGGCGCGACCGCCAGCAGCCAGGCCGCTACCACACCCGCGGTCGTGCCGCCGGCCAGGCCGCCCGCCGCCGCCACCAGGGGTATGGTGGCGGTGCCGGCAACGGCGGCGGCCAGGCGGTCGGAGGCGGCGACGCCGCCCACCGCCCGGCCGGCCAGCAAGCTGGCGTAGAACAGCGGCCCGTTCTCGAACTCGAAGCCGAGTGCCCACCTGTACCACGGCTGGGCGGTGGCGCGCGTCGCCACGTCGTAGTGCAGGATCTCGTCCAGCCAGAGGCCTGGCGTCCCCAGGCCGTAGAAGCGCAGCGCGCCGCCGAGAACCGTCGCCAGAACCACCGACCCCACCGCCAGCGCCGTCTTGCCGCCCTGCCCGGTCACGGCGAGGCGTCCGGCGGCTGCCCGACGCGATCGGTTGGCGAGCCAGACCGGGTTCCCGCGACCGCGCCGGCCGCGCTGGCCGCGCCAACCGCGTCGGCGGGCGCCGGCGGGAAGAGCCGGGACCGGCGCAAGCCCTTGCTGTGCAGCTTGTAGCGCAGCAGCACCGAGACAACCGCGAGGCCGTAGCGTACGCTGCGCCAGAAGCCGATCTGCGAAGCCTCGGGAAAGTAGCGCGTGGAGATCGGGATCTCGCGGATGCGCATCCCGGCGTCCACCCCCTGGGCGATGATCTCGGTATCGAAGACGAAGTCGTCGGAGTTGGCCTCGAGAGCGACCGCTTGGAGGTAGAGCCGGCTGTAGGCGCGCAGGCCGGAGTGGTACTCGGACAAGAAGACGTAGAAGGTGGCGTTGGCGAGCGCGCTCAAGAACAGGTTGGCGAAATATTTCCACTTCGGCATGCCCCCTTCGATGGGGCGGCCGCCGAGCATGCGGCTGCCGAAGACCGCGTCGCACTCGCCGGCGAGCAGCGGCTTGACCAGCTCGGGGATGTACCGCGGGTCGTACTGATGGTCGGGATGCACCATCACCACGATGTCGGCGCCGAGCTCCAGCGCGACGCGGTAGCAGGTTTTCTGGTTGCCGCCGTAGCCGCGGTTGCGCGGATGGACGACGGTGCGGATACCCAGAGTCCGCGCCATCTCGACCGTGCGGTCGCGGCTCGCGTCGTCGACCAGGAGGACGTCGTCGACCCAGTCGAGCGGCAGGTCGCGGTAGGTGCGCTCGAGCGTCCTCTCGGCGTTGAACGCCGGCATGACCACGCAGATCTTGAGCGAACGGTCCGGTGAAGGCTCGAGTCGCGGCACCGGCAATGGGCGGCCTCGGCCGGGTGCGGATTGTCGGGCCACCATGCCTCGCCGAGTATAGACCAGGCAGGCGGCAAGTGTGCTAACCTGCCGCCGCTTCCCATGGCGGAGAACGGCGAAGAATGGCGGAGAATGGCGGAGAATGGCGGAAGACAACGGAGTGCGAAGGAGAGGAGAAATCCACAGATGAGCTGGCGATTTCCCGTCGCGAAAGTGCGTGGCCTGGCTTGCCTCGTCCCGGCCGCGGTCGTCCTCCTGCTGGCGGCGCAGGGACGCGCCGGCGCCACCGTCATCACGGGGCAGCCGGTGACCTTCGCCGCCGCCGAGGCATCGACGTTCAACGGCGCGGTCGCCACTTTCGACGACGACAATCCCGCCGCCACCCCCGCCGATTTCAATGCCTCCATCGACTGGGGCGACGGAACCGCGCCGACGGCCGGCACCATCGTCGCGAACTCGGGCTCCTTCGCGGTCCTCGGCCAGCACACCTACGCCGACGAGGGGACCTTCACGGTGACCGTGACGATCAACGATAACTCGCCGGGCACCGGCACCGCCACGGTGACGAGCACGGGCAACGTCGCCGAGAGCGATTCCCTGTCCGGCTCGCCGGTGAGCTTTTCAGCCGCCGCGGGAACCTCTTTCACCGGCACGGTGGCGACCTTCTCCGACAGCGACACCGCCAACGTCGCCGGCGATTTCACCGCCACGATCAATTGGGGCGACGCCACGACCTCGGCAGGCACGGTCAGCGGCGGCTCCGGCTCGTTTCAGGTCAAGGGCACACACACCTACGCGGGACCGGGCACTTTCTCGGTCGTCGTCACCCTGAGCGACGACGCCCCCGGCACCGCCACCGCCCAGGTGACCAGCACCGCCCACGTCGCCGCCAGCGGCAACGCCATGTCGTCGGCGGCGGTCAACTTCACGGCCGGCGAGGGCGTCGCCTTCAGCGGCCCGGTCGCGACCTTCACCGACAGCGACACGACCAAGACACCCGCCTCCTTCTCGGCCACGATCGCCTGGGGCGACGGCGCCACCACCGCGGGCACGATCACCGGCGCGGCGGGCTCCTTCACGGTCTCGGGCCAGCACACCTACGCCGACGAAGGGGTCTTCACCTTCACGGTGACCATCGCCGAGCTGTCGCCGGGCACTGCCAGCACCAGCACCATGGGCACCGCCACGGTCAACGAGACCGACGTCCTCGCGCCCGGCCCGCCGGTCGTCGTCAACGCCTTCCAGGGCGTCCCGTTCTCGGGCCCCGTGGCGAAGTTCACCGACGCCGACACCGCGAACACGGGCGCCGACTTCACCGCCACCATCGACTGGGGGGATGGCAGCCCCGTCGCCGCCGGGGTGGTCTCCGGGGGGGGCGGCTTGCTGACCGTCTCCGGCACCCATACCTATGCCACCATCTCCACCTTCACCATCCTCGTGACGATCGCGGAGGACGCTCCCGGCACCGCGTCGGCGGGGACCCGCACCACCGCCAACGTGGTGGCCGTCCCGCCTACTCCGATCCCGACGCTGGACTGGCCCGGCTTGCTGGCTCTCATGCTCTCCCTGAGCGCCGGCGGTTTCTATCTCCTGCGCAGGACGAGACCGGCGGCGACACGTCCTTAGCCGGCAGGTGGCCAATCATCGGGTGGCGGGCGCGATCAGCGAGCAGCACCACTGGAACCGCCATTGGCGCTCCCTGGTGGGCGAGCGCAGGCACTTCGGGAAGCTGGCCTCGGCGATGCGCCGGCTGGTCCTGGCGCGCGCCGTCCATCACTACACCACTCGCTTCTTCGCGCCGCACGGCCTGTTCGTAGAGGCCGGCTGCGGCAGCGCCGAGTCTTCGGCTCGCATCCGGCGCCTGCAACGAAAACTGGTGGGAGTGGACTTCTCCCTGGCGGCTTTGCGCCTGGCGCGCCGGCAGCGCATCTTCGACGGCCTTCTCTGTGCCGACATCCAGCAACTCCCTTTCCGCGACTCCTCCCTGGCCGGCATCTGGAATCTGGGGGTGATGGAGCATTTCGCGCCGCCGGCGGCGCAGCGGATCCTTGCCGAGTTCCATCGCATCCTCAAACCGCAGGCCCCTGCCCTGCTCTTCTGGCCGCCGACCTTCGGGTTGTCGCGCTGGGCCCTGGCGCCGGTGGAATGGACGCGCAGCCGCCTGGCCGGCCAGCAGTTCCGCTTCTTCCCCGACGAGGTCAACCGGCTGCCATCTCGCCGGGCGGCGCGCCAGGCCCTGGGCAAGACCGGGCTGGAGGCGGTCCGCCTCGATTTCAATCTGCGCGACGGCTTCACTCACCTGGTCGTCGTGGCGCGCAAGCCGAGCTCCAGGACCCCGGAATGAAGCTCGCGGCGGTCATCGCGGCCTACGACGAGGTGGCCAACATCGGCCAGCTCACCCGCCGCCTCGCCGCATCGCTGGCCAGCATTCCCGACTGCTCCTGGGAGCTCGTGTTCGCGGTCGAGGGGGAGGACGGGACGCACGAGGAGCTGCAGAAGCTGGCGCAAGAGATCGGCAGCGTGCGCATTCTCTACCGCAAAGAGCCTGCCGGTCTCGGCGCCGCGTACCGCCGCGCCTTCGCGGCGGTGACCGGCGATACCGACTTCGTGGTGACCATGGACGCCGATCTCAATCACCAGCCCGAAGAGATCCCGCGGCTGCTGGCGGCGGCGCGGCGCCTGGACTGCGACGTCCTGGTGGGCTCGCGCTTCATCGCCGGCAGCGAGGTCGAGGGCATTCCCCTGTGGAAACGATCGCTGAGCGGCGGTGTCAACTCGTTGATGACGCGGCTCTATGGCCTGAGCGTGCGCGACAAGACTTCCGGATTCCGCGTCTACCGGGCCGAGGTCTTGCGCCGGGTGCGGTATGACAACGACGACTTCGCCTTCTTGCCCGAGCTGCTGATCCGCGCCAGCCGGTGCGGCTACCGCCTGGCCGAAGAGCCGATTCACTTCCGCTATCGCCGCCATGGCGAGTCGAAGATGGCTTTCTGGCCGACGAGCTTGAGCTACCTGTCGTTGCTGCGAGGCGCGCTGGATCCCGTGTCCCGGGCCACGCTGCTCCTTCTCGCGATCGGCGTCCTGGTGCGCGTTGCCGTCTCCTTTCCCAGTCACAAGTTTCCTGCCGACGCCGACTGCGTGCTTCCCGGCCTCGCCGCCTTGCAGGTCCTGCGCGGCCATCCGGCGGTCTTCTTCGGCTCGCTGCGGATCGGCGCCGTCGGCAGTTATCCGCTGGCGCTCCTGTTCCTGCTCTTCGGCGCCTCGCGCACGACCCTGGCGGCCGGCCCGCTGCTGGCCGGCGTCCTGCTGCTGGGAGCCTGGTACCTGTTCCTGCGCGAGCTCCTCGGCGCCCGGATCGCCTTGCTGGCTCTTCCTTTCGCCGCCGTAGCCTCGCCGGCGTTCACCTTCTGGACCTATATGCCGAACGGCTACCCCGAGATCCTGCTGCTCTGCGCCGCCAGCCTCTGGCTCGCCGCCCGGCTGGGGCGCGGCGACGAGAGCCATCTGACCCTCTTCGCGCTCGGCGCGACGCTCGGTCTCGGCTGGTGGAGCTCGCCGCAGACGCTGGGCTGCGGGGTGCCCGCCCTGCTCTGGGCGATGTGGGCGATCTGGCGGCGGCCTGGCCTGGCAAGACGCTGGCACTTCGTGCCGCTCATCGCCGCCGGCGCGCTGCTCGGCGCCCTGCCGTGGATCGCCTTCAACATCCGCTATCCTCTGGCCTCCTTGCACGACAACTTCGCGATGCGGCCCGTAAGCGGCCTGAGCGCCCTGGCCGACAATGGGCGCTACCTGCTCGCCGAGAACATTCCCGAGATGCTGGCCTCGACCGATCCCGAAGGAGCCGTCAATCGGAGCAACCTGGCGCACCGCATGCTGCACGTGCCGACGCTGGTCATCCTCGCGGGAGCGGGCTGTTTCTCGCTGCTCGTGGCGCCGCTGCTCCGGCGGCGCACGGCGGCGCTGGAGAGAGAGCGCGGCGGCGGTGCAGCCGGCGCGGCGGATCCGCGGCTGGCCGCGATCGAGTCGGCCGAGCGCAACGCCTGGCCGCTTCTCGTTCTGGTTCTTCTGGCCAATGTCGCGCTCAATCTCGTCTCCGGAGCCGGCGGCCTGCGCGGCCTCACCGTGCGCTACGTGTTGCCGCTCTACCTCCTTGTTCCCGCCGTCCTCGCAACGTCGCTCGCCCGCGTGGCCCAGCGATCGCGTGCTCTCGCCGCGTCGCTGGCGGGCATCGTTCTGGCGTTCAACGTCGCCGGCACCTTCTGGCCATGGACGGAGGAGCGCCGGACCTGGGCCGCGAATGCCTCCGGCGACGAACGCGCGCTGCGCCTGTTCGGCAGGGAGGGAGTCCGCGCCGTGCTCGGATCCTACTGGCTGGTCTACCCGCTGAATTTCCTGTCGAAGGAGACGATCCTGGGCATTCCGCTCGAGCCCGGAACCGACTACCGCAAGGAGGCCGAGCGCCTGGGCCGCTCGCCGGTGCGCTGGGCGCTGATGAGCCGGCGCCAGGCGGACCTGACCTGCTGGGCAGGCAAGGCGGGTCTGCGCGGCGGCGAGGCAGCGTTCCCCGGCGCCTACGCCCTGATCCTGCCGAGTGACGAAGCGCCGCCGGAGCCGTTCCGGCAGCGGCTGGTGACCGCCTGGGAAGACTGCAGGGCCGGCAATCCGCCTCGCGCCCCGCGCCGCGCCAGCTCAGCCGGCGCCTCGGCTCGCCCATGACACCTCCCCAGCCATCCCCAACCCCGATGCAGCGGCACTTCGCGGCCTTCCTGGCGCTCATCCTCGTGGCGGCCGGCGTCCTGCTCTACCTGCCCACTTTCGGCGCGTCGTTTGCCTACGACGACATGGACCACCTGAACCTCATCGGCGATGCCCTGGCCGGCAAGGCAGGCTACTGGCCCACGGTCTTCACCCCCCACCTGGAACACCTGGTGGCTCTGCTCGACATGGCGTTTCATGCCTCGGTCAGGCTGTGGGGCGTCAAGGCTCTCCCTCTGCGGCTGCTGATTTTCCTGGTCCACGTGGCGGCGGCCTTCTTCATGGGGCTGGTGGCCCGGCGCTACGGCGGTACGCCGGCCGCCGGCCTGGCCGCGGGCCTCGCCTACATCCTGCCGACCGGCTTCTCGGCGATGTGGGTCTGGCTGCTCAATGGCTCCGGGGTGGTGCTCTTCCTCTTCGGGCTCACCGGCGCGGTGGCGGCGCTGGCCTATCGCGATCGTCTCGGACCGCTGCGCACGGGGGTGCTGGCGGGCGGCGGCATCCTCATCGCCGTCGCCTCGGAGAGCACCCTGGTGCCGCTCCTGCTGTTCCCCGCGCTGCTCGTCGAGCTCGAGCGCCGCCAAGGCGGCGCGCCGGCGCGGCGCCTCCTGCCCGGTGCCTTTGCCACCGCCTGTCTGGCCGCCATGGTGGGCACCGCCGCTCTCGCCACCTTTCTCTATCACCGCATCTACAACGGCCATCTCCAGCTCGACTTTCGCCACGGCATGCTGCGCGCCGTCTTCCTGCTGATGGTCGCCCCCTTCCGCTTCCTCTGTCCCGGGGTGCCGCTGGCGCGTCCCAGCGATCCCGGCTACACGACGCCGATCTCGGGATGTCTGCTCGGGACGGTGTTTGCGGCCGCCGCCGCCGCCCTGCTCATCGCCTTGTGGCGGCACTGCCCGCGCGGTCTTCTCCAGGCCGCGGCCTGCGCCGCCGTCGGTTCCATCCCGGTCATCGTTCTGGTGGGAATCGGGCGCGCCGCCACCACCTTCCCCGACATCTATGAGGCCGACCGCTATTTCTTCACCCTCCTGCTGCCGATCTGCCTGCTGGCAGGCGCCCTGGCGGAGGCGGTCCGCAGGGCCATCCAGCCCTGGCCGCGCCGGCGCCGCCAGGCGCTGCTTGCCGCGCTCGCCGCCGGCCTGGCCGCGGAGTGCGTGCTGCACCGCCAGGCGCTGATGAATCGCATTCCCTTCGGCGTCTTTGCCCAGCACGAACGGCGGATCGCCGAGCTCGCCCGCCTCGCCGACGACCTCGCCGCCGCCGCCAGCCGGCTGCCGCCGGGCGCGCCGCCCCTCGCTCTGCCGGACACCAACTTCTGGTTTCCGGACGTTCACAACGGCAGGGTATCGATGCGCCTCCTGCTCTATGGCATCCGGCATGGCATCGCCGCAGTCCGGCTGGGAGACGCCGCCGTTTCGCCGCGCGACGAGCAGCTGCTCAACCCGGTGCTCGCCCGCTGGGCCACCGAGATCGGCGAACCGATCCCCTACCTGACGATCGCCGGCGGCAGTCTGGTCAACGCCCGCATGCGCTCGCTGGTCGACTTCCGCATCGACGGCCAGGACCTGTCGGTGGCGAGCGGCTTCTACGGCTGGGAAGGCAGCAGCCGCTGGATGGAGGGGCACGGCGAGCTGCGGATCCAGCTTTCGTGCGCGCAGCTCTCCTTCGCGGCGACCGCCCCGGTCTCGCTGATCCGCCGGCACTTCCCCGGCGAACCGGACGTGCAGGTGCGGGTGACCGCGGTCGACGAAGCGTCGGGGCGAGCGGTCGCGCTCGGAAGCTTCCGTCTGAACGACGACGGGATCGGCGTCTACAGAATCGACGCCACTCCCTTGCTGCGCTGGGTCGGCGCCGGCCGGCTGACCCGCCTGCTGCTCGACGCCACTCCCGTCTGGCAGCCCCGCGCGGTGCTTCCCGGCTCGATCGACACGAGGCTGATCACCGTCAGGCTGCTCGCGGCCGGCTGCGACGCGCACCTCTGAGCCCGCCGGCCCGGCCGTGGATTAGCCATGACCTTCGCTCTCGACGTCGCGATCATTCTGGCCGTGGCGGTCGGGTTGCTCGGCGGCTGCGGCATCCTGTTGCTTCCACTTCTGCCGGCGCGTGCACGGCCTTGGCTCCCCGTCCTCGCGCCCTTCTTCGGGCTCGCCGTCATCTCCGCGGTCTGCCACGCCCTCGGCGCCGCGGGGCTGTCGCTGGCCGCGATGGTGTGGCCCTTGATCGGTCTGGCGGCGGCCGGCTGGACAGCCGGGCTAGTCCGCGCCACCGGTGGGTGGCCCCGAGGTTTGAAACAGCGCTCGCGAACTGGCGTTGGCGGCCTCAGATCTATCGGATCGCCCCCCGCAACCCCTCGATCCCCTTCCCTCCCCTCCGGGGGGGAAGGGGACGCCCCCACCCCTGACGCACGGACGAGTTTCGTTCTAGTCCGCCGCCCGTGGCGCCGTCCCCGGCGGGCCAGAGTGGAGGTCCTCGCCGTCTGCTTGCTGGCGTTTGTGCTGGCGACCCTTCCCCTCTTCTCGTTGGGTTACCTGACGACGGTCGGCGGCGCCTCCGATGCCATCTCCTACACCGAGCGAGCGGAATACCTGCAGCATGCGGGCTTACGCCTGCCCCAGGCCGCGCCGGGCCAGGCTTTCCTTGCCGGGGTCCAGTCCCACGTCATGACGATCCGGGCCGGGGATGCCTATCTGCTCGGCCTGCTCAGCTTGGCGACGAGGCATCGCAGCTTCGAGCTGCTGACGCTGCTTGCAGCCCTCTTCTTCGCCCTCACTCCGGCCACGGTTTTCGTCTGGGCGCGCCTGTCGCTGCGCCTCGGGCGGGGCCCTTCGTTGCTGGCCGCCTCACTGGTCGCGATCAACAATCTCCTGCTCTGGCCGGTCCTCGACGATTTCCTGTCCCAGGTGATCGCCCTGAGCTTGTTCCCGCTACTGCTCGTCTTCGGGATCGAGGGCTGGCACCGGCGCGGCTGGCGGACGGCGGCGGCTTTCGGCATTCTCACCGTCACCCTGGCCTCGGTCTATCCGGTCTACGCCGCCTACGCGGTCGTCGCGCTGCTCGCCGCCTGGCTCGTCGAATGGATGCGAGCCCGCGACTGGCGAGACCTGCCGCGCTGCGCCTGGTGGTGGCTGACCATGGCCGGCTGCGCGGCGGCCGCCAATCCCGTCGCCCTCCAGCGCGCCGGCAAGGAGATGAGCTTGGTCTCCAAGCTCCTCCAGCCGCTGGGCGCGCGGTTCGTGGGACCCGGCGACATCATCGTCTTCCCCACCCTGTCCGAGATCCCCGGCGTGGCGAGCCACCTGGCGGCGTCGCTGGGCTGGCGCCTGTGGTCGTTGCCCCGCGGAACCACCAGTATCCTGGGCCTCGTTGCGGCGGGTTTTGCCGCTTACGGATGGAGGAAGCTGCCTCCTCGTTCGCGGGTGCCCGCGGGCATTCTCGTGCTGGTGAGCGCGGCCCTGGCTGCCCAGCAGCGCTACGGGGTCAACCTGCCGTACGGCTACCCTTACGGCTACTTCAAGGCGGTGTCGGTGGTCCCACTCGAGGCTCTGGCGCTGCTCGCCGCCGGGCTGGCCGCCGCCTGGCGAAGGCCTCCGGTGCTACGCGCCGCTGCGTGCCTGGGAGGGGCTGCCATCGTGGTCCTCAACCTGATGAACACCGCCTGGTCTCTCGATTTCACCCGCCGCAACCTCGTCGTCGTCACGCGCGAGCTGATCGCCGTGGCCCGGGGGACGGCGGCGGTCCCGCCGGCAGACCGGATCCTGGTCGGCGGCATGGCAGCGCCGCTCCCGAGCTGGATTGCATACTTCTGCAAGGACCGCCTGATCCACTACGCGGACGATGCCTTGCCGGGGCCGCACGTTCCGTTCTTCCGCTGGGCGCTGCTCGATCGCCAGCGGGAGACGGGGCTGCAAAGGGCCGGCGGGACCTGGAACGATCCCGCGCAGTACCAGGTCGCCTGGCAGAATGCCCGGTTTTCGCTCAGGCGGCGGAGCGACGCGGCGCTGGCGGTCGTGAGGTTTGCGGAGCCGGTCCTGGGTCGCGGCGAGGTCCTGAAATTGAAGCTGGCGCCGGAGCGCGGGGTCCTGGAGGCGGACCTTGGGGGAAGACCAACCGAGGTCGAGCTGGCTTCAGGGATCCCGCGCCGCGCCCAGATCGACCTGTGGAGCGCCGGCTCCACCTCGCCGCAGCTCGCGGCGGATGGAGTGGCTCCGTTCGCCCTCGGCGTCGGCGGCTGGCGGCTCGATCTCGATCTGGAACGCCTGCCCGACCCTCGCCGGATCGCACTCCGCAACCTGGGCGGCACGAGCATCCTGGTGAGCGAGCTCAAAGTGCTGAGCACGGGTCCCGGCCGGCCGCGGCAGAGCCCCGCGCTCACTCGCCTCACTCGACTCGAGCAGGGGATCGTGTATGTAGAGCAAGAGACCGGAGCGCTTCCCCGCATCACCTACCGGGCCACGCTGTTGACGCCGGAGGCCGCCGGCAAGCGCTTCTACACGCTCGGGATCTTCGCCGCCAGCGTCGCCACCGGTCACGCCTATGGAGCTTGGAGTCTCGAGTTCGCCGCCGGCAAACGCTGGCAGAGCGGCAGCTTGGAGATCGACCTCCACGATGGCCAGGCGCATGCCGAGATCGATGGCCGGCCGGTGACCGCGGGCGCCGGGATGTTCGATTTCGCCGGCGGATCCTTTGCCCTTTCCAGCGTCATCTGGCAGGGCAATCCGGTGGTCCAGGTCTCGGTCGATAATCTCCTCTGGTTCTCGCGGGACTTGCACGGATCGATTGCGATCGTCACTTCCTCCCCGCGAGCCTTGACTTTGATATCGCCGCGGTGAGAGACGTCCTGGCGATCGTTCCCGCCTACAACGAGGCGGCGAGCTTGCCGCTGCTGCTGCAAGAGCTCGCGCAAGAGTGTTCTGGCTGGGAGGTCCTGGTCGTCAACGACGGATCCACCGATCGCACGGGCGAGGTTGCCCGCGCCGCGGGGGTGCGGGTCATCGATCTGCCGTTCAACGCGGGAATCGCCGCCGCGGAGCAGGCGGGTTTCTTCATGGCCCGCGAGGAGGGATTCCGGTTCGCGGTCCGGCTCGACGGCGACGGCCAGCACCGACCCGCGGAGGCGGCGCGGCTGCTGGAGGCGCTGCGCGGCGGGGCACAAGTGGCGATCGGATCGCGTTTCCTCGCAGCTCGCGGCTTCCGCTCCCCCCTCATCCGCCGCCTTGGCATCGCCTGGCTCTCCTGGCTGGTGTCGCGGCTCGCGGGGCTGAGGATCACCGACCCGACCTCCGGACTGCGGGCCTTCAGCAGCGAGGCGTTAGACCTGCTCACGCGGTTCTATCCCGAGGGCTATCCGGAGCCGGAGTCCATCCTGCTGCTGGCACGCCGGCGCTTCCGCATCGTCGAGGTCCCCGTGGCGATGCGCGAGCGGAGCGGCGGGCGGTCGTCGATTCGCAACAGCACCGCCCTGCGCTACATCCTGAAGGTGACTTTCGCGCTGGTCATCGAGAGCATTCGCGCGGTAGATACCTGATGCGCTGAGCTAGGAGGTAACCCAGATGCCGAGCCCTGAAGTCCGAATCCAGGCAGTCGCGATCGCCGCGGCCCTGGGGTTTGCGGCGTTGACGATCGTCCTGGTGCGACGAAGAAAACTGAGCGAGTGGTACTCGCTGATCTGGCTGGCGGCCGGCGGCCTGGTCAGCGCCTTCGCGATCTTCCGCAACGTTCAGTTCGTGCTGGCGGAGGCAATCGGCATCTACTATCCACCCGTCCTCATCCTCGGCAGTCTGCTGTTCATGCTGCTCGGCATCACTCTCTACCTCTCGGTCGTCCTGACCCGGCTCGAGGCGTGGAACCGGCGCCTGGCACAGCGGCTGGCCCTGCTCGAGTATCGTCAGCAGCGAGTCGAAAACAGCGCTCCCCCGCCCGGCCAGTGAGCTCGCCATGGCGGTCTCCCGGACCTCCTGCGTGGCCTGCGGCGCGGCGATGATCCGCCGCCTCGAAGATTGGCTTCTCTTCTGCCCCGTTTGCGGGTTCTGGCGGTCGCTCCTGGCCGGCTTCGACCCGGCCGCGGCGGATCGCGGCACGCTCGACGAGAGCCGGCGCGTGGCCGGGCTCGAGGATCTACGGCGCGAGAACTACGAGCGCACGCTGGCCGTATTGCGCCGTCTCACTCCGCTCACCGGCAAGAGACTGCTCGACGTGGGGTGCGCTTACGGGTGGTTCCTGTCCTCGGCGAAGGCGGCCGGCATGATCCCGGTCGGCCTCGAGCCGGACCCCGCGATCGCCGCGGCCGCCGCGGCCACCGCTCGGGTAGACCTCGAGGTTCGCGTCGGCTCGTTCCCGGCCGCTATTCCAGCGGGCGAGCTGTTCGATCTGGTCGTCTTCAACGACGTTCTGGAGCACCTCGAGGACCTCGATGGGGCCCTGGCCGGTTGCCGGCGGATGCTGCGGCCGGATGGTCTCCTGGTGGTCAGCGCTCCCGACAGCGGCGGAGTCTTGTTCCGAACGGCGGTCGCTCTGGCTCGATGCGGCCAGAAAGAGCTGCTCCATCGGCTCTGGCAGAAGGATTATCCGAGCCCGCATCTGAGTTACTTCAACTCCGGCAACCTCGCCAGGCTGATGCGGCGGCATGCGTTCGTGGTGCGCGCCAGGCGACGTCTGCGCAGCCTCCGCCTCGGGGGGATGTGGTCCCGCTTGCACATGGACCGGCGGCCTACGCCGCGCTCTCTCGTGCAGTACCTGGCTCTGACCGCCGCCCTGCCGGTGATCGTTTCTTGCCTTCCCTCCGATCAGCTCTTGCACTGCTACCAGTGCAAGGCGGGCGGCGAACTTCGCGCGCGTGGTGGCCGAGCTGCGGCGCCGCTGTGCGCAAGCGGTCTATGACGCGCGGCTGGCGAAGCGCGGCGGCCAGGCCCAGCTCCTCGGCCCGACGCTCGCCCCGCAGCGCCATCTCGACGTCGCCATCAGCGTGCTCGCCCGCGCCCTCCGGCCGGCCCAGGTCTGACCTGCCAGCTCGTCCGCGGTGACGCGCCGCCTTCGCAGCGCATTCGTTTGCTGCCGGTGGGCACGGTTTGACTCAGAGCCTTGCGCGAGTGCTTCCCGACCCTGCCTCTCCCAGCGCGCTCGCCGCGAGGTCCTCGAACCCCAGGATGGTTGCGATGCAGGCGTCGCGCACCGCCAGGAGGTGGTCCGCCGCGCGCTTGCCTTGTGCCATCTCACGGCGCACGTAGAGGGCATGGCCCCAGAAGACCTGGCCTCCTCGGGAGGCCACCGCAACGAGCTGCGAGTCGAAGAACTGGCGGTCCTCGACCGCGAAATCCGAAACTCCGCCGGGCAGACCGTAGTGGACGAGATGCCCAAGGCGCCAGAGGACGAAGTCCCGCTCACGCAGGAACCGGTCGACGTCGCCGAACAGCGGTTGGCCGCGATAGATCGGGTTGAGCTCGACCTCGACTTCGAGCGCGCGGACAGAACGCAGCGTCCGCTGTGCCCCACGCAGAATATCCAGCTCGGAACCCTGGGTGTCGAGCTTGAGGAAGTCCACTTCCTGGATGCCCGCGTCGAGGGCCCAGTCGTCGAGCGTGGTCAGCTCGAGAGCAGTGATCGCGCGCAAGGTGGTGCACGCCAGCTCGGGCCGTTCGGCGATCAGCTCGGGATCCGGGGAGTAGAGCGAGCTGCACGCCGGCTCCCTGGTCACGAAAAGCCGCGCCTGACCCGGAGCGGCGCCGAATGCCGCCGCGACGTAGGTAGTCGTTCCCGGCCCGCCGGCTTCCCGGAGCCTTTGGCATTCCGTGGCGTCGGCGTCGAATCCGATCAGCTTTACCTGGCGGCCAAGAGCCTGCCAGCGCGGATCGAAGCCCCAGCGGCAACCAACGTCGATCACCACGAGCGGTCGGTCGAGGCACGCCGCCAGCGCTGCCAAGGTTGGGATCGCCGCCATTCTCCGTCAATCATAGCTCCGCTCGGCGTCCGGCACGGGCTAGGCTCGCCAGGCTCGTCCGCGGCGCCCCCCGCCGTAGATCGGCAACACACTGATACCCCACTACCCCCCCTTCGGGAGGACCTACAGCAGCTCAGGGCCAGCCGAGCCGGCAACACACTAATGCCCCACCACCCGATGATCGGTGCACGACAGATTTGTGACATGGGAGGGTGCTTCTAGGCGGCCGGGGGCTGGGCACGGCGCTCCCAGAAGTCATCGAGGCGACCGCTGAGCTTGGCGCAGCGCAGGGCGATGATGGCGTTGGCGCCGCGGGTGGTCCAG
>DASZZM010000007.1:0-1929 GCA_035544895.1 Thermoanaerobaculia bacterium | reverse complement strand
GAGCTCGCGTTCGGTGGCTTTTAGGAGATCCTCTCGTTTGCGGCCGCGCTCTGCGGCGAGAAGCGGATTCTTGCAGACGACCAGGCGCTCGCCCGGGTAACGAGGATCGGTGATCTCGGCCAAGTTGCGCTGATCGAAGAGCGAAAGTTGCAGTGCGCCTTCAGCCACCAATCGAGCAATGGCCGCGGCGGCGCACAGAGGCGGTCGGCCACGTCG
This sequence comes from Thermoanaerobaculia bacterium, assembly GCA_035544895.1. Lineage (GTDB taxonomy): Bacteria > Acidobacteriota > Thermoanaerobaculia > Multivoradales > UBA5704 > JASLEW01. Next base: position 1,713 of record DASZZM010000007.1, on the reverse strand, counting down.
AGGCCGCGCCGCTGGTGCCGTGGGGAAAAACCTATGTGCCCGGCGCGACCTTGGCGGGAGGAGTGAAATAGTGACTCTGGTACGCCAAGCCGAGGGTGCCCTCTTCGAACCGCAGCCATAACACGTCGTCAAACGGCCCGGGGTCGGTACCTGCCGACTGAACCGGCATCCATTCCGTAATCGCCGCGAGCGCTAACTCGGCAAGGGCCGGATTCGTCGTGAAAAGAAGCCGCTTGTCGAGCACTTCACCCTTCCGGGTCATCTTGAGCTGGATGGCCACGTCACCCGAGAGTTTGCCAAGCTGTCCTCCGGGCGCCTTCCAGCCGAAGACCCTTCCATGCGCGCTCTCCTTCCCATGCGCAGGCCGGAAAGAAAACACAACGGTGGCTTCTTCGTCGCCACCGAAAACCAGCCGCCGGTCGGCGCAGCTCTGGAACCTCGTCCCATAGTCGAGGTCGGACGCGAATTGTACTTGGTAGGTCGGGGCGACACCTGGCTCGGACTCGACACGCTCGCTAAAGGTCCACAGGTCCTCGTCTGGCCTGAAACGCCGCTCGCGATCGCTACACGACTCCATCGATAGAGTTTTGTCCTCGCCTCCACTGGCTTTCCTGAAGGCACCGGCCGGCCGCCGTGCTGCTTTGGCCAGCGAGACGCTGCTACGAGCTGAAATCTCCGGCTGACGGAGCTTCGCGCACGGAAAGGGGGGCCAAGGACCACAGTCGTTAGGGTCGCCGCACACGATCCTGAAGGGAAAGAAAGACCGGCAGCAACATCTGGCCCCGATAGCTTCGCCGCAGGAGCTGTCCCGGCAGAAGGGTGTGCCGAAGCCACAAGCTATCCCGCATTTCGTAACGTCCGGATAACACGGGCAAATGCAGACCGCCGCGCAGGTCCCCTCCTGACTGATCGCCGGCCTCGCGAAGGCCAACGCTCCCAGGACGATGAAGAGAGCGAAACCCGACGCCGTAGACTTGGGATTCATTTGCCCGCCCCCCTTTTCTTAGAAGTGTATCATCGAGTGATCGCAATAAGTCAAGGTTGGGCTCCACAGCGACCAACGCGCGGCTGCGTCCGAGCAGGCGACGCCGGAGCTGGTGCGGTGGGTGATGGCTAGCCTGGAGCGGGCGCGTCGCGTGAGCAATGTGATGTGACCTAAATGTGACCTAATCGCGGAATTCTGCGCATCTGGCGCCCGGCCTGGTCGGGAGTGTAGTCGGGGCAGAAGTCGTCAGGGTCCGGCCAGACGGGCGCGGTGAAGTGAACGGCGACCACGATGTCGTAGAGGGCGCGGCGGGTCGCCTCGGTGAAGGCCTCGAGGTCGAGGCCCGGGGGATGAAATGGGAGCTTGGTAAGCTTGCGGCAGCTGCGCATGAGAGTGTACCTCGTGCGTGGTCAGGCTCCGGCAGCGGGTGTCAGCCCTTGCCGGGGCCGCTGGTTAGTGATCGGGGAGGGGCAATCCCTGGGGCAATCCCTCCCCGCGTCGGTCGTCTCCTTCTCTCCTCCTTTCTGCGCGGCTGGCCTCGACCGCGCTTGTGTGGCCGGCGGCGCGGGCTTACGCGCGCTCCGGCGGCCGTAGTCGTGACTCGAACCTGAGCACCTGCGCCTCCTGGCGCTCGCCGCGCAGCGCGGCGGCCAGGACGCCGGCGACCTGGTCGGCGGCGGCGAGCAGAAGATCGGGGCGCAGGTGGGTGTAGAGGTCGTGGACGTCGC
>DASZZM010000006.1:0-91265 GCA_035544895.1 Thermoanaerobaculia bacterium | reverse complement strand
TCGAAGCGAAGCAGCAGGGCGAAGAAGCTGGAATCCAGCAGCAGGGTCTGGTACAAGGGGTCGTCTCCTTTCGCGTCAGCAACGAAAGCAGACGAGCCCTCCGGGGGTGCTGTCAAGTCCCCTGGAGGGCTTCTGTGTTTGAGGGCCGCGCGCCCTTCGGGCGCGGATGATGATGCTACCTCGATGTCACGCTATTTGATGGCCGCCACCCCTCGACCATCTCTGATCGTGATCAGCCGAAGGCCGACCTCCATCGATTAGCTCGCTCGCTCTCAGTGGCCGTTCACGCGCCGTGGAGGCGGATCCGCTTGTCCCCGAAGGTGGCGACTACCTCGATCTCGCCGCCGAGAGCTTCAACGTACCTCCGCAGCGTGGACAGCCGGTGATCGCTTCGCCGCTCGGTCTCTGAAACCTGGCCCTGCGTCTGCTCGACCAGAACGGCCACCTCCTGCTGGGTCTTGCCCACCAGCTCCCGCAGGCCGCGGAGGTCCATGTCGAGGATCTCCTGCTCGACCTCTCGGCGAAGCTGCTTGCGGCGCGCCGTTCCCATCTTGTGCTGCAGATCCTTCCAGCGATGGACGCCCATGCTCCTCACTCCTTGGAGCGCTCCGCCGTGCGCTCGCGAAGGTACTGCTCCCAGAGCGCCTCTGCCCTGGGCACGTGCTCCTCGTAGAAGCGGGCCTTGCCGCCCTTGTCCCCGCCCAGCAACAGCACCGCCTGCCGCTCGGGATCGAAGGCATAGAACACCCGCAACGGCCGGCCCCGATGCTGGACCCGCAGCTCCCGCAGCGGATACCGGGAGCGCTGAATTGCGCTCGAGTAGGGGAATCCGAGCTTCGTTCCCAATTCCTCGAGCAGGGTCACCGCGCGGAAGACCGGCTCCTGTTCGTTGATCGAGAGGGCCTCGTACCAGCCCTTGAACTCGTCGGTGACGACGATCTCGGTCACGCCTTTCAAGTATCGTCTAGGACCGATATCTTGTCAACACGATTGCAAGTCGACTTCCGCCTCTATCGCGCCGCTCGCCACGCATCCTGGTGGGGTTTCGTGCCGCTCGCGTCTCCTTCTCCCCCACGAAACCGCACCAGGATGCATGCCGCAGCAGCTGCAGCCCGGACCCGGCCAGCTTGTCCTCACCCGCCAGACGCGAGCACCGCGAAGTCGCGCCGGACATGCCAGGCGGTGGCGAACGACCCGTAGGTCTTGCGCGCCAGCGCCGCGGCGGAAAGGGTGGGATCGTCCTCGAGTGCCGCCCACATGTCCGCGCGGTAGGTGGGTCCGATCATCACGCGGCAGCGATAGGAGTGGTGGTGGTGGCCGAGATCGGCCGGCCGCTCGACATCGACGGCGCGGTCGCGCAGGACGTTGGCCGGCACGCGGAGAGCGCTCCCCGCAAAGCGCGCATCCTCGCCATGCCGCTTCATCTGGAAGTCGGTTCCCTCAGAGAGCAGGTCGCACCGCCGAGCGGTGTAGACCTTCGCCAGGCGCGCGAAGCGGCGGTCCCTCCCCTGCCAGCGTGCCAGGGCGGACCAGAGCGCGCGGACGCGGGCGGACTCTTGCGCGGCGACGACTCTCGTCAGGCGGTCGGCGTTGACCCACGGCGCGTGCACGCCGAACCAGGTGACGAGGATCGCCAGCACGCGGAGATCGCGGTTTTCCATCGCCTCGATCGAGGCAAAGAGAAGCGTGTCCTCGATGTTGGGGTCCGGGGCCGGCGCGGCGGCGAACTTCATCCCGATGCCGACCATCGCCGCAGTCAGAGCCCCGGGCTCCGTGGGCACCGCCGCCGGAGCGAAGGCGCGGCTAAACGGCATGGCCGAGCCTCCTTCCGAGGTCCGCCAGCGTGGCTCGAACATGGGCTGGCCAGTCGCGGTTGAGGTCCTGCTCGTCAAGCCAGGGCAAGAGCGCCGCGAGCTCGTCCGCCGCGGGAGCGAGCGCCAGGCAGTCGGCGAGATCGAGGCCCCGGTCGCAGAGGGCGAAGAGCTTCGCGCGCAGAAGGTCTTCACGGCCCAGGCTCTGGAGCTGGAGGGCGACGCCACTGAACACGGTCTGCACGTGCTTCTCCCACGCCTCCGGGAGTTGCTTGGCGAGCGCCGCGGGGCCGTTGTTGAGCCAGTCGTCCTCGAGCGCCTCACCCTCCCAGCGCATCGCGGCGGCGAAGGCCCGCGCGGCAGCCCGGATCTCCTCGGGGAGCTCCGGGTGCAAGATGTCGCAGTCCCTCGTCGGCCGCATCACGACGCCGAGCAGATAGAGCGCGGCGCCGCCGATGACGACGCCCTCGAACCGAAGCGCCCGCTCGGCCAAGTAGCGATCGAAGGCGAAGAGAGTCTCACGAGGTTTCATCGGGTATCAGTTTAACAGATACCGCTCGTGGAAGAAAAGACCTTCTTCCTCCCCGGCCCACCGGCGCTGCCAGCTAAGACGAAACTCCTTTCCGGGTTCAGTTTTTTTCGGGCGCGGCGATGGCGGCGGGCTCGGAGATCGGCGGGGGCGAGGCGACAGGGCTTGTTTCGATGTCGGGGGCGAGGCTGACGAGATCGTCCTTGAACTCGGCGCTTTAGATGTCGACGACGGAAAGGAAGAGGGCGGCGATGACGGGGCCGACGATGAAGCCCATGGCGCCGAAGGTGGCTACGCCGCCCAGGGTCGAGAAGAAGACCATGAGGTCGTGCATGCGGGCGGCATGGCCAACAACCCGCGGGCGCACGAAGTTGTCGATGTTGACGACCACGATCGTGGTGACCACCAGGATGCCGATCCCCCGCCACAGGTGGCCGGTCAGGATCTGGATCAGGCCGGCCGGGTAGAGCACCAGCCACGCGCCGCCCACCGGCAGGATCGTCAGCAGCCCGGTCGCCACTCCCCACAGCACCGCGGAGCCGACGCCGAAGAGGAAGAGGGTGAGGCCGGCGAGCGAGCCCTGGAGGATGCAGATGACCACGGTGCCGCGAACGGTGGCGCGGGACACCGAGACGAAACGGTCGATGATGTCTTCCTGATATTGCGGCGCCAGCGGCACCAAGTACTTGAGGCGGGCGACCAGGGCTTCGCCGTCGCGGAAGAAGTAGAACATGGTGAACAGCGTGACGAACAAGACGAGCAGGACCTGCAGCGTCCCTCGCGACGTCTTGTTGATCACCATGGCCACGAACGACCCGGCCGTTTTGGCGGCCTCCTGGAGTGTCGACCTCCACTCCATCTGGTCCAGGCGCAGGCTCCGCACCCACTGCGAATGCTGCAGTGCGGCCAGGGGACCGGCGTAGCCCGGCTCCAGCATGTGGCGGAGCTGTTTGTCGGCCGAGCTGTAGAGCTCGACACCCTGGCGCACCACGAGATCGGCCACCACGTAGATAGGCACGATCAGGCCGAGCAGCAGGAGCAGGCAGCAGAGGCTGGCCGCGGCGCCGCGGCGGCCGCGCAAGGCTCGCCGGAGGCGGTCGTAGAGCGGATAGAAGAGGGTGCAGAACACCCCGGCCAGCAAGACCGGGATCAGGAAGTCCGAAACGACGTAGAAGAAGAGGAACGTCGAGCCCAGCAGAATGGCCACGAAGAAGTTGCGCGCCAGGGGCCTGTCGTGCAAGCTCGGACGGTGTGCGGGCGCGGAGTGGTCCGGCACAGTGCCGCCATCCTCTCACGAACCGCGGGTCACGAGCTCCTTGCCGCGATGCGGCGAGCTCGCCGCCGCGGAATCGATCTGGCGTTTGCCTTGCATCCCAGGAGTCTGAGCTCGCCGCCAGGCTACCCTCGGGATGCCGGCATGGCACCTCCGAATGAACCAAGCCATGGGGAAACAAGCTCGCATTCAGATCGTCCTGATCGCCCTGCTCCCCCTTCTCGAGTTGGCGCTGGCGCCGCTCCAAGCCCAGGCCGGCCCGCCGCCCAGCCCGCCGCCGGGAGCGCAAGCGCCGCCCCAACCGGGAGCGCAGACGCCGCCCCAACCGGGAGCGCAGGCGCCGCCCTCCGCCCAGGCGCCTGGCGACGTTCAGGTGCTGCTCGACAGGGCGTACTTCTCCCCCGGCATCATCGACGGCGCGTGGGGAGAGAACACCCACAAGGCGATCGCCGCCTTTCAGGAAGCGCACGACCTGCCGGTGTCGGGTGACGCGGACTCCCTCACCTGGCAGAACCTGCTGGCGGCGAGCGGCAACCAGGTCTTGACCTCCTACACCATCACTCCCGAGGACGAGAAAGGGCCCTTCTTCCAGATACCCGAGGACATCATGGAGAAGGCCAAGCTGCCGGCGCTCGGCTACCGTTCGCTGCTGGAAATGCTGGGCGGACGATTTCACTGCACGGAGAAGCTGCTGCGCAAGCTCAACCCGGGAGCGCGTTTCGCGGCCGGGGAGAGCATCCGGGTGCCCAACGTGCGGGTGGTCGCCAGCGGACCGTACCGCAGCGGCACCGGCACCGGCGCGGTGCGCATCGTGGTCTCCAAGGCGAAGCTCACGCTGATCGTGGAGAACGGGGACGACCTGCTCTTCTTCGCGCCGGTCACCGCCGGCAGCGAGCACGACCCGCTGCCGCTCGGCCAGTGGAAAGTCCGGAGCATCAATCGCAACCCGGCCTTTCACTACAACCCGGCGCTCTTCTGGGACGCCAACCCGAACACCGCCAAGGCCAAGATCCCGCCCGGCCCCAACAACCCGGCCGGCTCGGTGTGGATCGATCTGAGCAAGGAGCACTACGGCATCCACGGCACCCCGGAGCCGTCCAAGATCGGCACCACTCACTCGCACGGCTGCGTGCGCCTGACCAACTGGGACGCTCTGACCGTCGCCAGCCTCGTCAGCCCGGGGACGCCCGTCATCTTCGAGCCATGAGCGGAGACGCCCGGCCCGCTCCCGCCAGGCGGCCCGCCGGACGAGTGATCTTCGCCGGCCTGGGCGGCTACCTGCTCGGCGCCGCGAGCGTCCTGTTCATCGTCTGGGCCTACGGCGGGCGCCGGGAGTACCTTCCCGCCCACGTCCCTCGCCCGGCCGCGCCAGGGCTCCGAGCACCTCCGGTCGCGCCCCTCCCGGGTGCCCAGGCGCCCTTTGCGTTGCCGCCGCAGGTTCCTTCCCCCTCTCCGGCGGCACCGGGCGCGACGGCGCCGTCCCTGGTTCCGGCAGCGCCTGGCCCGGCCACTTCGGCAGCTGACACGGTCGAGCTGCTCCGCCGGCATCTCTTCCTGCCCGTGCAGGGAGCTCGCCCGGAGCAGCTCCACGACAACTTCGACGAAGCCCGCGGCGGCGGCCGCCGCCACGAGGCGCTCGACATTCTGGCGCCGCGCAACACCCCGGTCCTGGCGGTCGAGAGCGGGCGGATCGCCAAGGTCTTCTACAGCAACCAAGGGGGCAACACCCTCTACCAGTTCGACCCCACCGAGACCTTCGCCTACTACTACGCCCACCTCGAGCGCTACGCCGACGGCATCCACGAGGGCACTCCCCTCCAACGCGGCCAGCTCGTCGGCTACGTCGGCACCTCCGGCAACGCTCCGCCCGGCACACCCCACCTCCACTTCGCCATCTTCCGCCTCGGACCCGACAAGAGCTGGTGGCGAGGCACCGCCATCAACCCCTTCCCGGTCCTGAGGACGCCATAGGCCGGACTCTTCACCGGCGCTCTCAGCCCACCTCCCACGGGCGCCTTGACGGCGCCTGAGTAGGTCATTATGATCTCTTTGACCTGTTTCATGGGAGGTCGTGAAGTGCCTCGAAGCGTTCCTATCGCAGACGTCAAGGCCCACCTCGCCGACTGGGTCCGAGCGGCGGAGTCAGGTGACGGAGTCGTGATTACTCGGCACGGCAAGCCGGTGGCGGGCCTGGTGCCGGCGGCGGCGATTGAGCGGCTCGCCCGGCTCGAGGCCGCCGGTCCTGAGAAAGGGCTCGCCGGACTGGCCGGCGGTTGGCAGGGGTCCGAAGAGCTGATCGAGCGGACGGCAGCCGACCGCCGCACGAGGCCGCGCAAGGCGCCAAGGCCGCGCTGAGCGGCGGCGATGGCGTTCCTTTTCGATACCGACGCGGTTTCCGAGGTCTTGAAGAAGAGGCCCGCGCCCGGATATCTGGGCTGGCTTGCCAGGCTCCCGCGGGCCGAGCAGTTCACCAGCGCCGTCTCGATCGGCGAGCTCTTCCGCGGCGCCTTCAGGTCCGCGGATTCGAATCTTCACCTGCAAAACATCGAGTCGCGAGTCCTTCCTGCGGTAACCGTGTTGCCCTATGACGTCGCGGTGGCCCGCGTCTATGGACAGATCCACTCGCAGCTCGCGGGAGCGGGCAAGAACCTTGCCGATGCGGACCTTCAGATCGCGGCCACGGCCATCCACCACGGCCTGGAGCTGGTCACCGGCAATTTGCGCCACTTCGAGCGAATTCCCGGGCTCCGCCTGCAGAGAGTGCTCGCCGAGGCCCGGACCGGCCCTGGCTGAGACATCTGAGGCGTCCTTCTTGTTGTGGTGGCCGGCCGGCGGTCAGCCGGGATGTCCCTGGCCGTACTTCTTCTCGCCGGCTTCGATGCGGAGGGGGAGGCGGTTCTGGCGCGGCGGCAGGGGGCAGGTGGCGTAGGAGGTGAAGGCGCAGGGCGGGTTGTAGGCCTTGTTGAAATCGACCACGACCTTGCCGTTGCGCGGCGGATCGGTGTCGAGGAAGCGTCCGGCGCCGTAGGTCTCGTGGCTGTTGGTGTGGTCGGCGAAGAGGAGGAAGAGGCTGCCGTCGTCGCCGCCCGAGAGGGCGTCGAGGCGGTAGGTCTTGCCGTCGTGCTCGAAGACGACGGCGCCGGGCGAGGGCTGGTCCTCGACCATCCCCAGGACGTTGGCGATGGGAATCTTCTTCTTCGGCGGCTGGCTGGGCTCGAAACGCGCCTCGACCCGCCAGGCGGGCTGGATCGGGAAGTCGTCGAGGCCGCGAAAGGAAGCCAGGGCCGGGCTCTGGCTGTCCTTGACCCGGACGCCGAGCCGGTCGCCGCGCTTGACGATATGGAAGCTCACCGAGCCGATATGGAGGACCGTCGGCTTGCCTTGGGCATCGCTCTTCAACTCCAGGGAGGTCACCGGTTTGCCGTCGCTCGTCAGCCCCGCTGCGGGCTCGGCGCGCACGGAGACGGACTCGCCGCGGCGCACCAGCGCGCCGGCCATCGCCGGCGCCTTGCCGGGGGGCAGCACCACGCGGTTGCCAGGGTCGCTGCCGAACCGGTTCTCGCCCTCGTCCAGCCAGAACAGCCCGACCAGGGTCAGCCAGCCGTTGGCGCTCTTGAGGCCGGCCGCCCGCTCGGCGCGCCAGGCTTCGATCTCCTTGCGGTATGCCTCGGGGCTCACGGCGGCGTTCGGCACGGCGGACGCGGCCGCGGGCGCCGTGGCCGGCGCCCCCGCGGCATTCTTGCCTCCGCCGGGAGCGGCCTGCGGGCTGGACGCGGCCAAGACGGCGGCCGCCAGGGCGAGGATCGCTCTCATCGCCACGAGGATACCACCGGGACGAAGCTGCCCGGCGCGGGGCGGCAACTGAGCGAGCCACCAGCCTGACCGAAACAGCGCCCCGGTATTTCGCGTATCTCACTCCAGACCACACGAAAGGACCACCGATGCTGACCATTCGCGATCTCGTCAAGGTGTACCCGGGGCCGGTCACGGCCCTCCAGGGGATCGACCTCGACGTGCCGCCCGGCATGTTCGGCCTGCTGGGTCCGAACGGCGCCGGCAAGACGACGCTGATGAGGATCGTCGCCGGCCTGCTCGAGCCGACGGCGGGAAGCGTCGCGCTGGATGGCGAGGACGTCCTCGCCGACCCGCAGCGCATCCGCCGGCGACTGGGCTACCTGCCGCAGGAGTTCGGCTTCTATCCCTACCTGACCGGCGAGAGCATGCTCATCTACCTGCTCCGCCTCAAGGGCATCGAAGCCCCCGGCGGTCTGAAGAGGCTCGCGGCCGAGCTGCTCGAGCGCGTCAACCTGGCGGATGCCGCGCGGCGCAAGGTCAAAGGCTACTCGGGAGGCATGCGCCAGCGCCTCGGCATCGCCCAGGCGATCGCCGGCGATCCACGCATCATCATCGTCGACGAGCCGACAGCCGGGCTCGACCCCGAAGAGCGGCAGCGCTTCTACCGGCTGCTCACCGAGCTGGCCGCGGACCGCATCGTCCTGCTCTCGACGCACATCGTCGAGGACGTGGCGGTGCTCTGCCCGCGCTTCGCGGTGATCCGCAGGGGACGCCTGGTGGCGCAGACCTCGCCCAGCGCGGCCTGCGCGGCCATTGCCGGCAAGATGTTCGAGGGACGGGTCGGCAGCGGCGAGCTCGAGCTGCTGCGCGAGCGGACGCGCATCACGCAGGCGGTGCTGGTCGAGGGCGAGAACCGGGTGCGCGTCTTTGCGCCGCAGGGCAATCCGCCTGCCGGCTTCGCGCCCATTCCCGCCACTCTCGAAGACGCCTACCTGCTGCTCATGCATGACGGCCCCGGGCGGCCCCCTGCCGGCGCGCCGGAGGCGCCTGCGCGGACCGGCCCGGGCGAGCTGGAAGCCGGGGCGGGAACCGCCGCGGCCGGGGAGGCGTGATGAGACGAGCCTGGGCGGTCTACCGGCTCGAGCTCGCCCACACCTTGACCCGCCCGCTGTTCTGGTTCCTGGTCCTGCTGCTGGCGCTGATGAGCTGGGGGCTGTCGACCGGCAGCGTCACCATCTCCTCGGGTGACACCTCGGTGGGCGGCACCCGGGCCTGGATCACCTCGGAGTTCAGCTTCGCTTACGTCGTCGCCATCCTCGTCTCCCTCATCTACTCCTTCTTCGTCGCCATCGGCGCCGGGATGGCCGTCGTGCAGGACGACGACCTGCGCATCGGCGAGGTCCTGCACGCGACTCCGCTCGGGCCCGGCGAGTACGTGTGGGGGAAGTTCCTGGCGCTGGCGACGGCATTCCTGGCGGCCCTCGCCCTGCATCTGCTCGGCGCCATGGCGTTCAACCACCTGCTGCCCAACCCTGCCGCGGCCGACATCCGCGGACCTTTCGACGCGGTCAACTACCTGCGCCCCGCGGCGGTTTTCGCGGTGCCCAGCCTGCTGTTCTTCGCCGGCATCGCCTTCTACCTCGGCGAACGGACGCGGCGGCCCCTGCTCGTCTTCCTGTTCCCGCTGGCGGTGCTGCTCATCACCGCCTTCTTCTTGTGGGAGTGGGCGCCGAGCTGGCTCGATCCGCGCATCAACCGCGCCCTCATGCTGGTCGACCCGGCCGGGTTCCGCTGGCTCAACGAGACCTGGCTCAAAGTGGACCGCGGCGCGAAGTTCTACAACACCGCGCGCATCGGCCTCGATCCCGCCTTCCTGGCCAGCCGCGCGATCTTCCTGGGTCTCGGCCTGCTGGGCGTAGCGCTGGCGGCGCGTGATCTTGCGGGCCGTCTCCGCGGCCCCAGAGAAGCTGGGCTCCGGCCGCGCGCCGAGCAGGAGGCGGGCGCCTCCCCGCCGCCGGAGAGCCTGGCGGCAGCTGCCGCGCAGCCGTGGCCGGCGCCGGCCGACCGCCGGCTCGCGGAGCTCGCGATGGCGAGCCGCGAGCCAGGCCGGCTGGCGGGGTGCCTGCCGGTGGCGCGGGCCGAGACGCGCAACCTGTTCTCGTCGCCGGGGATCTACATCTTCACCGCTCTCATCTTGCTGCAGACGCTGGGCAATTCGCTGCTGGCCCTCGGCGCGTTCGAGACCGAGCTGCTGCTCACCCCCGGCCTGCTCGCCATGCTCTGCACCGGATTCCTCAGCGTGCTCGTGCCCCTGCTCCTGATGTTTTACGTCGTCGAGTCGGTCGAGCGCGACCGCTCGACCGGCCTGGCCGCCATCTCCCATGCGGCGCCGACGCGGACCGTTTCGCTGCTCGCCGGCAAGGCCGTCGCCAATTCCGCGGTCGGGCTGCTCGTCGTCGCCGCCGTTTTCGTGGGCTGCGTCATCGCCTTGCTGGTCCAGGGCACGGTGCGCTTCGAGATGTGGCCTTTCGTCCTGGTCTGGGGGCTGCTCCTGGTGCCGACCTTCCTGGTGTGGACCGCCTTCGTCGCCGCCGTCCAGGCGCTGTTCGGGCAGCGTTATGTCACCTATGGCGTGGGCCTGGCAGTGCTGGCCTTTACCGGCTACCGCCTGTTCACCAACCGCATGAACTGGGTGGGCAACTGGCCGCTCTGGCGCGCCCTGCAGTGGAGCGACCTGGGCGCTTTCGAGATCGATCGCCAGGCCCTGTGGCTCTCCCGCCTGATGGCCCTCGGCGCCGCCGCCTTCTTCACCGCGCTGGCGGTCCGCGTCTTCGCGCGGCGCGAGGCCGACGCCGTCGGCATCCTCCACGGCCTGCGGCCCGCGGTGCTCGGCCGGCGCGCCCTGCGGCTTGCCCCTCTTGCTTTCCTGCCGCTGGCCGCCGGCGTGCTGCTCTGGCTGGCCGTGCTGCAAGGGTTCCAGGGCGACGCGGTGAAGAAAAAGGCGAAGGACTACTGGCGGCAGAACCTGGCGACCTGGAAGGACGCGCCCCGGCCGGCCATCGCGGCAGTCGATCTCGACGTGTCGCTCGAGCCCGCGCGCCGCTGGCTGCACAGCCGCGGCACCTACAGGCTGACCAATGACCAGGACGCGCCGCTGCCCCGCTTCGCGCTGACCGGCGGCGCGCACTGGCGCAAGGTCTCCTGGACGCTCGACGGCAGGCCCTACAAGCCAACGGAGCGCACCGGCCTCTATGTCTTCACCCCGCCCAGGCCTCTGCCGCCCGGCGGCCGCCTCGCGGTCGGCTTCGACTTCGAGGGTCGTCTGCCGGAAGGGGTCACCAAGAACGGCGGCCGCACCGAAGAGTTCATCCTCCCCTCCGGCGTGGTGCTGACCAGCTTCACGCCGAGCTTCGCGCCGGTCGTGGGCTACCTCGAAGAGGTGGGGATCGACAAGGACAACCGCTACGAGCCGCGGGTCTACCCGCCCGACTTCTACGAAGGCAGGACCGACGCCGCTTTCGGCAGCAACTCTCCCTTCAGCACGCGGATCCGCATCACCGCGCCGGCCGCCTACACCGCCAACTCGGTCGGGGTGAGGGTGGCCGAGAGCGTGGCCGCAGGGCGCCGGACGGTGGTCTGGCGAAGCGACCAGCCGGTGCGCTTCTTCAATATCGTGGCCGGGCGCTGGCGCGTGCGGCGCGGCGAGGGGACGGCGATCTTCTACGACCCGCGGCACGCCTACAACGTCGCGGCGATGAGCGCCGCCCTCGACGCCGCGCGGCGCTACTACTCGGAGTGGTTCTATCCCTACCCGTGGCGCGAGCTCAAGCTCTCCGAGTTCCCGGCCCTGGCGGGCTATGCGCAAGGTTTTCCCACCAACATCAGCTTTTCCGAGCAGATCGGGTTCCTGACCAAGAGCGACGTCAAGACGGACGCGGTCTTCCTGGTCACCGCCCACGAGGCGGCCCACCAGTGGTGGGGCAACATCCTGACTCCGGGCAAGGGTCCCGGCGCCGACATCCTGTCCGAGGGCGCCGCCCACTTCTCGACAATGCTGCTGTTCGAGCGGGTCAAGGGGCCAGCGGCGCGCATCGAATTTGCCAAGCGGATCGAGGACCGGTACGGCGAGCGGCGGCATGTGGATGCCGAGCACCCGCTGACCGAGATCGACGGCTCGCGCCAGGGCGACACGACGGTCACCTATGACAAGGGCGGCTGGGTGTTCTGGATGATGCTCCAGCGCATGGGACGGGAGCGCATGCTGGCCGGGATCCAGCGCTTCATCGCCGACTGGCGCGAGGGTCCCGACCACGCCACGCTGCACGACCTGATCGCGGCCCTGCGCCCCTTCGCCCCCGACCCGGCGGCCTACGACGATTTCGTCAAGCAGTGGTTCTACTCGGTGGTCGTGCCGGAGTACCAGCTCGCCGACGCCAGAAGCCGCGAGCTGCTCGGCGGCTCCGCGTGGGAAGTGACCGTGCGGGTGAAGAACGCCGGTACCGGGCGCATGCCAGTCGAGATCGCCGCCACCCGCGGCGAGCGTTTCGGCAAGGATGGCAAGCCGAAAGGGGACTACCGCGAGAGCCGCGCCACCGTGGTCCTCGGCGCCGGCGAGGAGCGCAAGGTCACCCTGCGCTGCGCGTACAAGCCGCAAAGAGTGCTGGCAGACCCCGACGCCCTGGTCCTCCAGCTCCGCCGCAAGGCAGCCCTGGCGCGGCTGTGATCCGGCGGCGAGAGGCCAGGCCTAGGTACTACTAAGCCGAGCGGCCGAGGTAGGCCTTGAGGCGCGGGGCGACTTTGCGCCGCACCAAGGCGCTCTGCGCCTGCCAGCGATCGGCGGCCGGCAGGTCGACCAGGAAGCGGGTCTCTCTCCCCTCATGGATGGCGATGGGCTCGCCGTCGCGGAAGAGCACGCGGTTGCCGGCCAGGGCGGCCACGCGGTCGCCGGGAGTGACGATGCCGACCAGGTTCAGCGGATCGGCGGCGCTCACCGAGACCAGGGTGCCGTGGCGAGGCTGGCGGCGGACCGCGCGCAGACGGCCGACCGCCTCGGGAAGGGCGAACTGCTCGCCCGAGAAACCGCTGACGAAGCGGCCGCCGCGGATCTCGCCGCGCGCCTCCAGGCGGCGGTAGACCGCGAGCAGGTCGCGCCAGGCGGGCATCAGCGCCTCGCGCTCGAGCAGGCGGTGGAACACCACGCCATACCGCCGCAGCAAGGCCCAGGCGGCAGCTTCGGTCGCCGCCCCACCACCCCCCACCCAAGGCGCGGGCACGCCCGCGCCGTACCTGGTCGACGCGCCCGCGCCGTGTCCAGTCGACGCGGCGACGCCCGCCCCACCGGGTCCAGTCGACGTCGCCGGGCGGCGCAGCAGCGACCAGCGGCCGGCGTTCTCCATGCCGAAGCCGGCCACGGAGCGGTGGCGCCGCGCGCCGGTCCGGTCCACCGGCGGCCGCTTGTGGGCGGGTACCAGCAGGGCGCGCAGGCCGGTGAAGCTGTCCGCGCTCACCAGACCCGCGGCCACCAGCTCGCCGAGCGCCACCTCGACCTGGGTGTGGAGCAGGCCGGCGCCTTCGGCGACCTCGGTAAAGAAGCAGGCGCCGCGCGCGGCGAGCAGATCGTGGACGGCGCGGGCGTTGGCGGAGAGGTCGGGCGGCGACCCTGCGGCGCCAAGCTCCAGCCAGCCGGGCAGCGCGGTGCGCGGCAGCAGCGCGATGGGCGTGGCGCGCACCGGGCCGGCGCGGCGCGGGCGCGGCGCGGCCGGCGCGGCGGACGAGACCGGCGTGCCGGACGAGACTGGCGAAGCGGACGACGCCGGCGAATCGGACGACGCCGGCGGCGCGCCCGCGGATGTGGAGTCGGCCACGACGCCCGCAATCGCTCCCGGCGCACTTGCCGGCGGCGCCACCCGGGCACCTGCCGGCGGCGCGCCCTGCATGCCCGCCGCCGCGCCGCCGGCCGGCGGAGTCACGCGGCCCCAGACGCAGCGTCCCGCGAGGCACAGGGCGTCGAGCCAGAGGGGATCGTATTCGGCCATTCGCGCGGGCAGGATCTCCCCCTCCCAGGCCGCGGCCGGCGCCTCGAACCCCTCGAGCGGGGCAAGGACGGAGGCCAGACCGTCCGGGCCTTCCGGACGCGCTTCGGCGCTCTCGACGGCGACCCGCTGCCAGGCCAGCAGGAAGCGCAGGAAGTCGGCCGGCGAGACGGGCTCGATCTCGCGCCGCAGCCGGTCCAGCGTGTAGCGGTGGATGCGAGCGAGGAGGCGGCGCTCGCACCACTCTTCGACGGGCTGTCCGGGGGTCGCGGCCGCCACGGGCTTGATGCCGGCACTGACCTCAGGGGCGCCGGGAGCGCCGGGATCTTCACGGACGGCGCGCGGACCCGGAGTGAAGCGGCCGCGCAGCACGAAGCCCTCGGCCTCGAGCGCGGCAAGCGCCGCCTCGACCGCCGCCGGACGCATGCCGGAGCTGGTCCCCAGCGCCGCGGCGGTGGTCGGTCCCAGCCCTTGCAGCCGGCCGCGGATCACCTCGACCGCGGCCTGCTCGCCCGGCCACTCCCTGGCGAAGCGGGGCGGCACGGCGAGGGCGGGGGCGGTGGACGCGCCGGGGTGGAGCGCCAGCAGCTCCGGCAGGCGCTCGGCTGCCACCCACAGCTCTACGGCCAGGCCGGCTCCAGTCAGCAGAGTGGCGCGGCCGGCGGCGGCGAGCTCCTCGGCCAGCGGCTGCCAGCCCGCCTCGCGCACCTCCCGCGCGGTGGCGAAGGCCAGCGTCAGCAGGGCGTCGTGCAGCTCGTCGGCGGAGGCTGCTTCCGGCCAGGCTTCCTCGCGGACGCGCGCGATCGCCGCCGCGTCGAGGGCGCCGAGGTCGGCCGCGGTCTCCGGGTCGAGCCAGCGGCGCGCCTGCACCGCCCGAGTGCGGCGCTCTTCGAGCGGCGCGTCGTCGAGGAAGGTGTAGGGGCGGGAGTTGAGGATCTCGTGCGCCAGCGGCGAGGGCTCGGTCATATCGCGCGCCACCAGCGCGGCGCCGCCGCTCTCGATCCTGCCCAGCAGGCGCTCGAGGCCGCAGGTGTCCATCGCCTCTTCCAGGCAGTCGCGCAGAGTCTGCTCGACCAGCGGATGATCCGGGATCTCGCGCTCGCCGACGATGTTCTCCAGGCAGGCGAGCTGATCCGGAAAGACGACCGCGATGAGGTCTTCGGACTGCTGGCGCTGCAGCGGGGCCGGCACCCTCCGGCCGGCGCGCCAGCGCGGCAGGGCGAGCGCGCGGCTGGCGTTCCAGCGCCAGCGCACCGGGAAGAGCGGCGAGTCGAGCACCGCCTGGGTGAGGACGCCGCGCACCGACGAGGAATGGAGGAAGCGGAAGACGTCCTCGAGCGGGAAGCTGTGGGTGGGCCCCAGAGACAGCACGATGGCATCCTCGGAAGCCGCCGCTTGCAGCTCGAAGTTGAAGGTCTGGCAGAAGCGCTTGCGCAGCGCCAGTCCCCAGGCGCGATTGATGCGGCTGCCAAAAGGCGCGTGCACCACCAGGTGCATGTCCCCCGCTTCGTCGAAGAAGCGCTCGGCGACCAGAGTATCTTGCGTCGGCATTACGCCGAGCGCCGCGGCCCCGGCCGCCAGGTAGGCGGCGAGCTGGCCGGCAGCCGCGGCGGCGAGACCGAGCCGGTCGCCAAGCCAGGCCGCGGCGGCGGCCGCGCCTCCTTCGCGCAGGCGCTCCGCCAGCTCGCCGCGCAGGCGCGAGACCGCCTGCGACAGCTCGGCGCTGCGCGCCGGCGCTTCTCCCAGCCAGAAGGGAATCGTCGGCGGCTGGCCGGCCGCGTCTTCGACGAAAACCTTGCCCGGCTCGACCTTGCGGATGCGCCACGAGGCGTTGCCGAGCTGGAAGACGTCGCCCGCCAGGCTCTCGACCGCGAAGTCCTCGTGCACCGTGCCGATGAAGGTGTCCGTGGGCTGCAGGATCACCTGGTAATCGGCGGTGTCCGGAATCGCGCCTCCCGAGGTGACCGCGGCGAGCCGCGCCCCCTTGCGGGCGCGCAGCCGTCCGTGCACCGCGTCGTGATGCAGGTAGGCGCCGCGGCGGCCGCGCCGCGTCGAGAAGCCGCCGGCCAGCATGGCGACCACCGCGTCGAAGTCGGCGCGCGACAGGTCGCGGTACGGCCAGGCGCGCCGCACCAGCGCGAAGAGATCGTCTTCCCGCCACTCCTCCGCCGCGACCGCGGAGACGACGTGCTGCGCCAGGATGTCGAGCGGCCGTTCCGGGACGGCCAGCCGGTCGAGCTCGCCGCGCCGCACCGCGTCGAGCAGAGCCGCCGCCTCGACCAGCTCGTCGCGGCTGGTGGGAAAGACCCGTCCCTTCGGCACCGCGCCCAGCCGGTGACCCGCTCGGCCCACGCGCTGCAGCAGGGTGGCCACCGACCGCGTGGTGCCGAGCTGGCAGACCAGGTCGACCGAGCCGATGTCGATGCCGAGCTCGAGCGAGGCGGTGGCGACCAGGGCGGACAGCTCGCCGGCCTTGAGCCGCCCTTCCGCCGCCAGCCGCTGCTCGCGCGACAGGCTGCCGTGGTGCGAGGCGACCCTGTCGTCGCCGAGCCGGTCGGCGAGGTGGCGGGTGGCGCGCTCGACCAGGCGCCGGGTGTTGGCGAAGACCAGGGTGGTGCGATGCTGGCGGATCAGCTCGGCGAGCCGGTCGTAGACCTCCTGCCAGACCTCGCCGGCCATCACCGCCTCGAGCGGCGAGTCCGGGATCTCGACGCCGAGATCGAGGGGACGCCCGTGACCGGTGTCGACGATCTCGCAAGCCGCCGCGGCGCCGGTATCGCCGGCATCGCCGGTCAGGAAGCGCGCCACCTCTTCGATCGGCCGCTGGGTGGCCGAGAGCCCGATCCGGGTCAGCGCGCCGCCGCCGCGCGCCTGCGCCAGCGCCTCGAGCCGCGCCAGCGACAGCGCCAGGTGCGAGCCGCGCTTGTTGCCGGCGACCGCATGGATCTCGTCGACGATCACCGTGCGGGCGGTGCAGAGTAGGCGGCGCCCGCCTTCGCTGGTGAGCAGGATGAACAGCGACTCGGGAGTGGTCACCAGGATGTGCGGCGGCCGGCGCTGCATGGCGGTCCGCACGGAGGCCGGGGTGTCGCCGGTGCGCACCAGCGTGCGGATGGGCGCATCCGGCAGGCCGCGGGCAGCCAGCTCGCGGCGGATCCCGGCCAGCGGCTCCTCGAGGTTGCGCTGGACGTCGTTGGAAAGCGCCTTGAGGGGCGAGACGTAAACCACTTGGGTGGCATCGGAAAGCTCGCCGGCAAGGGCCTGGCGGACCAGGTCGTCGATCGCCGCCAGGAAGGCGGCGAGCGTCTTCCCCGAGCCGGTGGGAGCGGCGATCAGAGTATGGCGGCGGCTCGCAATGGCCGGCCAGGCGCGCGCCTGGGACTCGGTGGGAGCCGCGAAGCGAGCGGCGAACCAGCCGGCGACGGCAGGATGGAAGTCGTTCAGCGGCATCGAGTGATCGTATTCTGGATTCGGAAAACCGTCTCCACAGGCTAACAGCCCGGACCGCGCGGCCATTCCGGCCCGCCCGTGGGCAGCATTGCACGACCGGCCCTTGGCGCGGAAGCTGCGGAAGCGGGTGCGTCCGCTGTCTCCGCGGCATCGAGTTTGCACCCCCCGTCGCCGGTTGCCTCGCCTGCCGGGGCGGCAGGGGGCGAATGGCAAGGAGGCCAGGCGGCGATGAGCGCGGCTGATTTTGCTGGCTACGAGCGGGCATCGACAGGCATCGAGGGCCTCGACTCCGTCCTGGGGGGCGGCTTGCCACGGGACCGGATGTACCTGATCGAGGGGGCGCCCGGCGCGGGCAAGACGACCCTGGCGCTGCAATTCTTGCTCGCCGGGGCGCGCTACGGCGAACCGGGGGTCTATGCCACGATGTCGGAGAGCGAGCTAGAGCTGAACGAAGTCAGCCGCTCGCACGGCTGGCAGCTCGACGGCATCTCCTTCTGCGCTCTCCAGTCCGCCCAGGAGAGCCTGCGGGCCGAGTCACAGTACACCCTGTTCCACCCTTCCGAGATCGAGCTCTCCGAGACCACCCGCGCGGTGCTCGACACCATCGAGCGGGTGCACCCTGCCCGCCTGGTGCTCGATTCGTTGTCGGAGATGCGCCTGCTGGCCCGCGATCCGCTGCTCTACCGCCGGCAGATCCTGTCGTTCAAGCGCTACTGCACCGGCCGGCGCTGCACCGTGCTGCTGCTCGACGACACCGCGGGAACCTCTGACTTCCACCTCCAGACCCTTACCCACGGCATCATCAGCCTGGAGAACCTCGACCAGGAGGAGTACGGCGGCCAGCGCCGTCGGCTGCGCATCAAGAAGCTGCGCGGCGTGGCTTTCCGCGACGGCTACCACGACTACTCGATCCGCACCGGCGGCCTCGCGGTCCAGCCACGCCTGGTGGCGGCGAATCACCGGCGGACGCAGGTGCTGGAGCTGGTCGGCAGCGGCCTCCCGGAGCTGGACGCCCTGCTCGGCGGGGGGATCGAGCGCGGCACCGGCACTCTGTTGCTGGGACCGTCGGGGGTCGGCAAGTCGACGCTGGCCATGCAGTATGTCTTTGCCGCCGCGGCGCGCGGCGAGCGGTCCGTGGTCTACCTGTTCGACGAGCTTCCCGCCGTCTGGACCGCCCGCGGCGCCGGTCTCGGGATGGATTTCGCTCCCTTGCTCGCTTGCGGCGACGTCGAGCTGCGTTACGTCGACCCGGCCGAGCTTTCGCCCGGCGAGCTCTCCGAGAGGGTGCGGCGCGCCGTCGAGTCCGGAACGCGCCTGGTCGTGATCGACAGCCTCAACGGGTATCAGAGCTCCATGCCCGGCGAGCGTTTCCTTGGCATGCACCTGCGGGAGCTGCTCTCGTTCTTGAACGAGCACGGAGTCCTCACTCTCATGGTGCTCACCCAGCACGGCCTGGTGGGCTCCGTGGTCGAGGCCCCGATCGAGCTCAGCTACCTGGCCGACAACGTGATCCTGCTGCGCTACTTCGAGGCGTTCGGCGAGATCCGGCAGGCGATCTCGGTGATCAAGCGGCGGGCCGGAAGTCACGGGCGCAGCATCCGCGAGCTGAGGCTCGACCGTGGCGGCGTCCGCGTGGGACGCGAGCTGCGCGACTTCCAGGGGGTGCTCGGCGGCAACCTCACCTACGTCGGCGACCGCCATCCGCTGCTTACGGAAAGGAAGTCCGCGGGAAGGAAGTCGAGAAGTCATGCAGCCGGCTGAGCAGCCCGCGCCGGCCGCGGCCGGCGATGCCGGGGAGCGGCTGCTCGTCCTGGCTCCCACCGGGCGCGATGCCGAGCTGGCCTGCCAGGTGCTCGGCGGCGCGGGCCTCGCGTGCTCCGCCTGCGCCGATGAGGACGAGCTCTGCCGCGAGATCGCGGCGGGGGCGGGGACCGTCATCATTGCCGAGGAGGCGCTTCGCCCGTGGGCCCTGAACCGGCTGGTCGATGCCCTGGAACGCCAGGAGCCCTGGTCGGACCTCCCCTTGATCGTCTTCGCCCAGAACGGCGAGAGCAGCGAGAACGTGCTCGCGTCGCTGGCGCCGCACGGCAACGCCACCATCCTCGAGCGCCCGGTCCGCCGCCGCACCTTGATCAGCGCCGTCAAGGCCTGCCTGCGCGCGCGCCGGCGGCAATACGAGGTGCG
Source organism: Thermoanaerobaculia bacterium (assembly GCA_035544895.1). GTDB lineage: Bacteria > Acidobacteriota > Thermoanaerobaculia > Multivoradales > UBA5704 > JASLEW01. The sequence continues at coordinate 72,191 of DASZZM010000006.1, read as the reverse complement.
CGACCTGCTGCTCCGCCAGGGCGAGGCCGACCGCCGCAAGGACGAGTTCCTGGCCCTTCTCGGCCATGAGCTCAGGAACCCGCTGGCGGCGATCCGCAACGCGCTCTTCATCCTGGACAAAGTGGGCTCGCACGAGACGATTCCGATGCAACAGCGCAAGGTGATCGGGCGCCAGGCCGGGCACCTGGCACGCATGGTCGACGACCTCCTCGACGTCTCGCGCGTCACCCTGGGCAAGATCAGCCTCGACCTGCAGCTGGTCGACTTGCGGCACCTCGCCGAGCGCTGCCTGTCCGAGTACGGCCTGGACATGCTCGCCAGCAACCAGAGCCTTTCCCTCGCCAGCCGTCTCGAAACCGTGATCGTCGAAGGCGATCCGGTGCGCCTGGAACAGGTGTTCTGCAACCTGTTGCAGAACGCCGTCAAGTACACCCCGCGCGGCGGCAACCTCGTCGTGACCGTGCGGCGCGAGGACGGCCGCGGCGTCCTGCGGGTCGCGGACACGGGAATCGGCATCCCCAAGGACATGCTGCCCGGGATCTTCGAGCCCTTCGCACAGGTGGAGAGCTCGCGGCTGCATTCCGCCGGCGGGCTGGGGCTCGGGCTGCCGCTGGTGCGCAGCCTGGTGACGCTGCACGGCGGCACGGTCGAAGCGCGCAGCGGCGGGCCGGGCCGCGGCAGCGAGTTCGTCGTGGCGCTGCCGCTGGCCTCCCGCCGGGTCGCCGCGGCAGCCCGCCGCCCCGTGCCCCAGGCGGCCGGCGCCGGGGCCGCGGATGGCGGGCCGGAGCCGCGGGCGCCGGCGGCTGGAGCGCAGGTCCGGCGGGCGGCGACGCCGGCCGGGCTGCGCGTCCTGGTGATCGAGGACAACCTGGACGGCCGCCAGTCGCTGCGCGACCTGCTGGAGCTCTGGGACCACGAGGTCGAGCTCGCCGAGAACGGGCCGCAGGGAATCGAGAAAGCCCTGGCCTCCCCTCCCGACGTGGCGCTGGTCGACATCGGCCTGCCCGGGCTCGACGGCAACGAGGTGGCGCGGCGCATCGTGGCCGCCCTTGGCCCGAACCGCGTCACCCTGATCGCCATGACCGGCTACGGCCAGCCCGACGACCGCCGCCGGGCCCTCGAAGCCGGCTTCGAAACCTACCTGGTCAAGCCGGTCAACCCAGACACCCTCTGCCGCCTCCTCGCCGAGCTGGCCCAGCGCAGGGCCGCCTTCGCCGCGGCGCAGCGGTAGGATCTAGAAATTCCTGCCGCGAGAGGGCGGGGGCGTCCCCTTCCCCCCCGCCAACTACAACCGCCGGTGCTGCCTGACCGGTATACCTTGGCGGACGCGCGCGACGCGGTCGAGGTCGATCTCGGCGAGGGCCAGGCCGGGGCCGTCGGAGGCGGTGGCCACGGGAAGACCCCAGGGATCGAGGATCATGGCATGCCCCCAGCTCTCGCGCAGGCCGCCGTCGTCGTGGCGCCCATGCTGGGCGGGGGCGATCACGTAGCACTGGTTCTCGATGGCGCGGGCGCGCAGCAGCGGCTCCCAGTGGTCCTTGCCGGTGGCCAGGGTGAAGGCGGAAGGGACGGCGAGGATCTCCGCCCCTCGATCGACGAGACGGCGGTAGAGCTCGGGGAAGCGCAGGTCGTAGCAGATCGACAGGCCGAGCCGCCCGACGGGAGTGTCCGCCACCGCGATGCCGCCATCCGGACCTTCCATCCCGCCCGGCTTGCAAGTCGCCGATTCCGCGAACCGCACCCCGCCATGGACGTCCACGTCGAAGAGGTGGAGCTTACGGTATGCCGCCAGGATCGACCCGTCCGGCGCGAAGAGCACGCTGGTGTTATGGCAGCGGGCGGCCTCCGTGCTGCTCTCGTTGAACGAGCCGAGGAGCAGGTGGATGCCGAGACCGCGGGCCAGCTCGGCGAAGCGCCGCACCGTCGGGCCGCCGAGCGGCTCGGCGCGCCGCACCTTCTCGTCGTGCGGCCCGAGGTAGTTGGTGTTCTCGGGAGTGGCGACCAGGCGCGCGCCGTAGCCGGCCGCCCGCTCGATCAGGGCGCGGGCGCCCTCCCAGTTGGCGGCCTCGTCTGACGTCGAGGTAAGCTGCACGGCGGCAGCGACATAGACGGCAGACATGAGGTACTCTTGTAGCACACTCCTGACCGGCGTGTGACCGCTCCGCCACCATGCCGTAACCCGGCGCTGCGATCCTGCCGAGGGAGGAACAGCGCGCTTGCAAGTCTTGACCTACCTGACGATACCCGTTGCGCTGGCCGGAACGGCTGCCCTGGCTACCACACTCGCCGTCTACGCTCTCGCCCTGCGCGTCCTATCCCATGGCTCGGACACCGCGGCCACCGCCGGCTCACGGCGGCCCGCGGCGGCCGCGCCGCCAGCCTCCACCCTGCCTCCGATCTCGGTGCTCAAGCCGCTCAAAGGGGTGGACGAGGGGCTCTACGAGAACCTGGCTTCGATCGCCGGGCAGGACTACCCGCAGTTCGAGATCGTGCTCGGTGCCGAGGACCCGCACGATCCGGCGCTCGCCGTGGCGGCGCGCCTGCGCCAGGCCTTCCCGCGAGCTCCGATCACCGTGGTCGCCGGCGCTCCCGCCCTGGGTCACAACCCGAAGGTCACCAACCTGGCCTCGCTGGCGCGGCACGCCCGCCACGAGCACCTGCTCATCTCCGACTCCAACGTGCGCGCCCACCCCGGGTATCTGCGCGAGATGGCCTCCACCTTGCCCCAGGCGGGGCTGGTGTCGAGCGTTCTCGTGGGAGTCGGCGAGGCGAGCCTGGGAGCGCTGTTCGAGAACCTCCATCTCAACTCGTTCGTCGCCGCCTCGGTGTGCTGCGCGGAGGCGGTCGGGCTTCCTTGCGTGGTCGGCAAGTCGATGCTGTTCCGCCGCCGCGACCTCGACGAGATCGGCGGTTTCGCGGCGGTTCGCGACGTCCTGGCCGAGGATTACGTGCTCGGCTGCCGCTTCGCCGCGCTGGGACGCGGCGTGCGGCTGTCGGCGCATGCGCTGCCCGTCGTCCACCAGCACAGGTCGGTGCGGGAGTTCCTCGCCCGCCACCTGCGCTGGGCGCAGATGCGCCGGCGGCTTTCCCCCGCCTTCTTCGGCGAGCCCCTGCTCAACCCGGTCCCCTGGCTGGCGTGCGCGCTGGGCCTCGCCGCGGCCGGCGGGAACGGCGGCCTGGCCGCCGGTGCGGCGCTCGGCATCGCGGCCAAGATCGCCGCCGACGCCCTGCTCGCCCGCCGCTTGCGCGGCTCCGCCTTGCCGGGGCGCGCCCTGCTCGCCATACCGGTCAAGGACTTCTTGATCGCCGGCGTCTGGCTCGGCGGCGCGTTCCGCAGGACGATCTGCTGGCGCGAGACCCGGCTGCGCATCGGCCGCGGCAGCGTCCTGGCGCCGGCCGGGCCGGCGGACCGGGCGCGCCGAGAGACGCCCGAACCCTGGCCGCCATCGGCGCCGGCGCTGGCGCCGCCCCGCGAGATCGCCGCCGCCGCGCCACCGCGCCTCAAGCGCCTGCGGGAGGTGGCATGAGGGTAGTCCGGTGAGCGCCCTGCGCACCGCCAGCCAGGCGACCTGGAGGCGCGTCGTCCTGGTCGACCAGGCGATCTTGCTCAGCGTGCGGCGCTGGGAGAGCGCGCTGATGACCCGCCTGATGCGCACCCTGACCCGCCTCGGCGATCCCTGGAGCTGGGTGGTCGTCGGGCTGGGCATGGGCGCGGTCGCCGGCGCCCGCTACACCTGGCTGATGGGGCTGGGCGCCGGGCTCGCGGTCGCCGGCTCGCAGATCTTGAAGCGTCTGTTCTGCCGCCCGCGCCCGAGCACGGGGATCGGGGGATTCTCCGTGCTGGCCGACATCCCCGACGCCTTTTCCTTCCCGTCGGGACATACCGCGGCCGCCTTCGGCGTGGCGGTGGCGCTGGCGGGCGAGGGCAGCGGATTGGCCTTGCTCACTCTCACGCTGGCTTTCGGCATCGCGCTCTCCCGCATCTACCTGGGAGCCCACTATCCGCTCGACGTGGCGGCCGGCGTCCTGGTGGGAGCGGGTGCCGGGCTCACCGCCCGCCTGCTGGTCGACGGCTTCCATCTGCTCGCCCTGCTGGGCTCGGTAGGCTTCGCCCTCGCCGCCGGCGGCCTCGGCAGGTAACCGGGCTGGCCCGGAATCGTTCTAGTCCCCACCGCCTTCGGCGACCCCGAGGTTTGAAACAGCGCTCGCTGACTGGCGTTGGCGGCCTCAGATCTATTGGATCGCCCCCCGCAACCCCTCGATCCCCTTCCCTCCCCTTCCGGGGGGGAAGGGGACGCCCCCTGGCGACCGGGGCTTGCAACTGCCCGGGCCGTGCAAGATCATTCGTGGCTTGACTGCTTTTCCGACGGAATCTCCGCAACTCTCGACCAGGACGGCAACTTCCGTAGAGTCCCAGCCCGGCCGTCTGCCGGCGGGGCATCCGGTGCCGCCCCTGGTGGCCTCGGCCTTGATGGGCTATGGCCACCTGCGGGCCGCCTGGCCGCTGGCCGACGCCCTCGGCACCGGCGTCGCGCGCGTCGATCAGCCGCCGCTCGCCGGCGCGGAGGAGGAGCGGCTGTGGCGGGCGGCGCGCTGGCTCTACGAGATGGCCTCGCGCACCTCGCAGGTCCCGCTGGTCGGGGCGCCGTTGCGCGCGCTCCTCGAAAGCCTGACCAAGATCCCGCACCTCCACCCGCGACGCGACCTTTCGGCCTCGACCCTGCAAGTCCACTCGCTCGACCGCCTGATCCGCAAGGGGCTCGGGGCGGGACTCGCGGCCCGGCTCAAGGCCAGCGGAGCCCCCCTGCTCACCACCTATTTCGCCGCTGCCGTCCTCGCCGAGCATCACGGCTGCGAGCGGATCTACTGTGTGGTGACCGACGTGGATCTCAATCGGGTCTGGGTGCCGCGGCACTCGCGGCAGACGCGGATCGTCTACCTGACGCCGAGCCGCAGGGCGCTCGAGCGCCTGCTGTCCTACGGAGTGCCGCGCGGGCAGATCGAGCTCACCGGCTTTCCGCTGCCGCTCGAGCTGCTCGGCGGACCCGAGTTGCCGGCGCTGCGCCGCAACCTGGCGGGACGCCTGGTGCGCCTGGACCCCAAGGGGGTTTTCCGCGAGCAGGCGCGCAACGAGATCCGGAGCTTCCTGGGCGCCCCGCTTGCCGCCGACCAGGAGCAGCGCCCGCCGCTCGCCACGTTCAGCATCGGCGGGGCGGGCGCACAGGCGGAGACGGCGCGGCCGCTGCTGAGCGGCCTGGCCCCGCTGATCCGCGACGGCAGGCTGCGCCTCTGCCTGGCCGCCGGCGCGCGGCCGGAGGTGGCGGCGCGCTTTCACCAGTGGGTGCGCGAGGCCGGCCTCGAGGAGTGGCTTGGCCGCGGCGTGTGCATCTTCCTTGCCGCCGGCCTGGATGATTACTTCCGCGCCTTCAACGAGCTGCTGGGCGAGACCGACGTCCTGTGGACCAAGCCCAGCGAGATGACCTTCTACGCCGCCCTCGGAATCCCGCTCGTCCTCGCGCCGCCGGTGGGGTTCCACGAGCGCTACAACCGGCGCTGGGCGGTGGGCAACGGCGCCGGCCTCGAGCAGCCCATCGCCCGCCATGCCGGCCAGCGCCTCGCCGGCTGGCTGTCCGAGGGCAGCCTCGCCGCCGCCGCCTGGTACGGCTTCATGCGCCTGCCCAAGTTCGGGACCTACCAGATCCTGGATCGGCTGGCGCGTGACCGCGGCGGGAAGGAATCGGCGGGTTAATTGGCGGGTCCGCTCACCAGCTCGCCGTGTACGCCTTCGTCGCTCAGGGAGACGAGGTCGGCTGCGGCGAAGCGGTTCCACAGGGCGGCTCCGGCCGGGCTCCACACTCGGATGTAGTTGTCTGTCAGGCCGTGCCCGCGGCCGTTCTTCGGCCTCTCCCAAAGCACCGTCGCCCGCTTCCCCAGGTGCGCCCGCCAGAAGGTGCGCTCGGAGTCTCGAGCCACGGCGAGCATCCGGCGCATGCGTTCGCGCCGCAGCTCGGGCTCGACCGGGTGCGGCAGGCCGGCGGCCTCGGTGCCCGGGCGCGCCGAGAAGGGAAAGACATGGACCCTGGCAAAGCCCAGCGCCTCGACCGTGCCGAGACTCTCCGCGAACTCGCCCGCGGTCTCGCCGGGGAAGCCGACGATGACGTCGGTGGTGACCGCGACTCCGGGGATGGCGGCGCGCACGTTTTCGACCAGCCTTGCGTACCTCTCTGCGGTATACGGCCGCCGCATGCGCCGCAGGGTAGCGGTCGAGCCGCTCTGCAGGGACAGATGCAGATGGCGGCAGAGCCGGCGGTCGCTCCAGGCGGCGAGGAGCCGTGGGTCGAGGTCCCAAGGAGCGATCGAGGTGAGGCGCAGGCGGGCCTCGCCGGGAGATCCCGCGGGCGGAAGCGCCGCCAGCACGGCGCCGACCAGCTCGTGGAGACGCAGGCTGCCGGATCGATAGGCAGAGATCTGCACGCCGGTGACCACCAGCTCGCGATAGCCGGCCGCGGCGAGCGCGCGGACCTCGCCGAGCACGTCGTCGAGCGGACGGCTGCGCTGGCGGCCGCGGGTCGAGGGGACGATGCAGAAAGCGCAGCGCATGTCGCAGCCGTCCTCCACCTTGACCAGGGCGCGCGTGTTGCCGAACGGCAGAGGCATGTAGGGCAGCGCGGAGTCGGCCGGAGGCGGCGCCGGCAGCGTCTCGGGGAAGGCCTGGTGCACCAGCGCGAGGAGACGGTCTTTGTGCCGGTTCGGCACCACCAGGTCGACGTCTTTCGCCCGGAACGACTCCGCCGCGGTGGAGCTCTCGCCGGCATCGCAGCCGGTGAGCACGGTGCGCACCCGCCGGCCGCAGCGGCCGCCGCGGCCCGCCGCCTTGCGCGAATCGCGCGCCGCCGCCCGGGTGACGGTGCAGGAGTTGACGACGTGGAGGTCGGCCTGATCCAGCGAGCCCGCCAGCCGGTGCCCGGCCGCCACGAAGTCGCGAGCCAGCCGCTCGGTCTCCGCCTGGTTGAGCTTGCAGCCGAGGTTGCTGAAGAAGACCCGCACGCGCCGGGAATTTTAGCCTCACGTCCCCATTTCAGATAGGGGTGAGCTGCTTCTCGGGCGACATGAGGCATGCGTTGCCAACTGCCTTGCTGGCCGCGGGGCTGGGTCTGTTCTTGGTGCCGGGGCGGGCGGCGGGGGCGGCGGGCGCGTGGGCGAGCAATCCGCAGTCACGGGTGCGCTTGATCAGCCAATGGCGGGTGGCGCCGCGCGAGGGCGAGCTGCGCATGGGCTTGCAATTCCGCCTGGCGCCGCACTGGCACGTCTACTGGAAGAACAGCGGCGATGCGGGGTTCGCTCCCACTCTGATCTTCGCGCCGGTGGCGGGCCTCTCCCGGCCCGAGCTGTTGTGGCCGGCGCCGCGGCGGTTCGAGCTGCCCGGCGATCTCGTGGCGTTCGGCTACCAGGACGAGGTCGTCTACCCCGTGCGCGCCCGACTCCATGGCGCCGGAAGCGCCGGCAGGGCCGGGACCAACCGCCTGGCTCTTCTGGCTCTGGTTGCCGACCTCGATTACGTGGTCTGCGAGATCGACTGCGTGCCCTACCGCTACCGGCTGTCCCTCGAGCAGCCCCTGGCTCCGCCAGGCTCCCAGGACCGCGGAGCCGGCCGCGGGGAGCTCGACCCGCAGACGGCGCCGCTGATCGAGCGCTGGTGGGCGAGGCTGCCGTTGCCGGCGGGAGCCTTGGCGGGCGTGGCCACGGACGGCGTCCTGCAGAACGGACCCGAAGGACCGGCCCTCGAAGTGCGGGTGAGCGGGGTGCGGGCCGGCGCCGAGGCGGACCTCTTCCTCGAAACCCACGAAGCCTTCGAAGCGGGGCGGCCACGCGCGCGGGCCGTGCCCGAGGGCGTGACCTTCCACGTGCCGCTGCGCACCAAGCGCGCCGGCGCCGAGCTGCCGGCCAGGACCTCTTTCGCCTGGACCGCCACCGGACTGCAGCGCGACGGCCGGACGCTCGCGCTGGAAGCCCTCCGGGAGGTGGCGATCGCCGGGCGGCCCGGTGCGGACCAGGGCTCCGCATCGTCCTCTCGAGCCTCCGCCGGCGCGCCCGCAAGCTGGACGCCGCCCGACTCCAGGTTGACCGCCCTGCTCGCCGCGGCGGCGCTGCTTCTCGCCCTGGCCTGCTGGGGAGTGTTGCCCCTGCCGCGGCCAGCGCGTCTGGCGCGAGCGGGGGCGCGGCAGCCGGACGGTGCGGCACGGCCCGAGCGGCCAGCCGGGGAAGCCATGCAGCCGAACGGCGCGAGTGCGGCGGCGGCTCTTCAGGCGCTGGGGTTCGTCCTCCTGGCGGGCACGCTCTGGCTGCTGTATTCGCTGTCCTTCCAGCTCAGCGCGGAGGGAGTTGCCGCGATCGAGCTGGCGCTGGTGGCGATGGCGCTGCTCGCCTGGCTGCGCGGCCGGGCGGGGCGGCGAACCAGGCTAAGATTCGCCCTGGCGGTCGCGCTCGCGGCCTGTGCGGCCCTGCCGCCGTGGCTCGCCGGCCGCAGCCGGATCGGCGAGCCCCCGCCGGGCGGGGACCCGGCGAATCGAAGTCAGCAGGGCAGGGACTCGGCGTATTCGATCGATTCGCATCCGTGAAGCCCCAATCTTTCTGAACCAGCAATAGGAGATCTCGACATGCGCAGCACTCGAACACATCTCAGGATGGCCGCCTCTGTGCTCGTCGCCGGCCTCACCCTCCTGGCGGTGGCGGCGACTCCCGCTCTGGCCAGCGGAGCGGTGGGAGATACGGCAACCCCGTTCCAGCTCAAGGGCGTCGACGGCAAGACCTACTCGCTGTCCGACTACAAGGGCAAGGTCGTCGTTCTGGAGTGGATCAACCCCCGCTGCCCGTTCTCGGACCGTCATGCCCGCGAAAGGACGATGACCGAGCTCGCCAAGCAGCACGGCGACGTGACCTGGCTGGCGATCAACAGCAGCAACCCCAAGAGCAGCGAGTTCACGCCGCCGGCCGAGCACGTGGCTTGGAACAAGAAGAACGGCATCGAGTATCCGGTGCTGTATGACGAATCGGGAGCCGTCGGGCACGCCTACGGCGCCCGGACCACGCCGCACATGTTCATCATCGACCCCCAGGGGCGCATCGCCTACAACGGGGCCATCGACGACGACCCGCCCGGCCGCAAGGCCAAGCCCGAGCGGGTCAACTACGTGGGCCACGGCCTCGACGCCGAAAAGACCGGCGGCAAGCCCGATCCAGCCTCGACCAAGCCTTACGGCTGCACGGTGAAGTACTAGGAATCAATCGGATCGCCCCCCGCAACCCCTCTAAGTCCCCTTCCCGGTTCTCGGAAGCCGCCGGGTCCCTACCCGGCGGCGGCCGGGGGGAAGGGGACGCCCCCTCCCTCCTAAGTTAGGGGAGTAACGTCCTCGGGGCCGTTCAGGCGGCCTCCCCCAGTCGTCCCCCCCATCCGCACAGTCTTCGTGTCTGTATTGCTGCCCCAGAACATCCACTTTGAGATGGCTGGGGGAGAAACTCGCACCGGAGGCCGTCTCTCTGAAAGCAAGACCCCCTCGCTCAGCTCAGGAGCGGGCCTTCTAAGATCCATGGTTGTATGGCGATATTACGATATTGGTGTTGACCCAACGAGGAGTCCTAATATACGATTTCATCACACGTCACTACTCGTCCTTGGATCACGCTGAACGAGTCGTTGGAGCTCTGAATCGGGCACCGCTCGATCAGAAAAACGGATAGCAACGCCGGCAACTATCAAGGAGGGTTCAATGGCATACACTAAAGACGGAATCATGGCGCAGATCCTCGTGGCATTCGGTCAAGGCACCGGCTCGATGCGCGTCTCGCACGACGCGGCCGTGGAGCTTCACAGCCGCTACTACGACAAGATCACCCCCCAAGTGATCAACGACTGGGACAAGGAGGCGGTCCAGGTCTTGGAGAGGATCCGCGCCATTGGCCGTCTGGTGGCACACGATGCCGCCGCGGCTGGCACGACTACGGTTGCCGGCGCCGGCGCGGTCAACACTGCGGCGCAGAAAGTCGAAGTCGTCTCCCAGACCACTCTCTGCGGAGGGCCTCCGCCGGTAGCTGTCTGACCCCGCGGCACCTTTCCCCTTCCCGACGGCACCTCTTGCGCACATCTTCCTGGACACGACTGCTCCTCCTGCTCTGCTTGCTCAAGCTGGGAGGAGTACTCGTGTCCATCCTGATCCTGCACGCCCCCCTGCCCAAGGATCTCGACAATCCCGGCGGCATCCCCCCCATCATCAACTATTTGTTCATCCTGATCTTCGGCGCGGCCGCGGTCTTGCTGTTCCTGGTCGGGCGGCAGGATGAGAGAGCAATTTCCCTGGGCGGCTTTTTTCTGCTCATCGCACTTGCGTTCTGCAACCGCCCCACCACACTCTTGATCACGACCGGCACGGGCGCCCTGAAGACAACGGGACTCGCCCTCGGCAGCCTGAGGCCGGACATCTTCATACCCTTCTTCCTGTGGCGATTCGTCCGCGACTTCCCGCGGTCACCAACGCCTTCTCGAATCAAGAGAATCTTCGACGCCGCGATCCGTTTATCGGTAGTGACAGGTCTGCTCTTCATGTCGGCGAATCTGCTCCGCTTCCTCTTGGCGGAAACCTTGGGGCCTGCTGCCGTGCCTCGTTGGCTCTACGAGTTGGCTCCGAAGACTGGAGAAGGATGGTACTACCTCGCGATGTTCGCACTGGCAACGCCAGCGTTCCCGTTCCTCGTGTACAAGGCCCGCCTTGCCACGGGAGACGAACAGAAGCGGGTGCGACTCTTCACCGCGGGCCTGGTTGTGGGATTGACGCCCGTGATGCTGGACACTCTGAGCGAACTGCTCTCGACACGCTTCCTCCATTTCAAATGGGAACACCACGGTTTCACGCGGCCTTATTACTTCGTGCTCTGCGCCTTCGCGCTGTCCGCTCCGCTGTCGACCTCGTACTCCGTCCTGGTCCACCGCGTGCTCCAGGTCAAGCTCGTCGCTCGGCGGGCGATCCAGTACGCTCTCGCCCGCTACTCGGCGCTGGCGCTGGCGACGGTGCCCCTGGTCGCGGTGGTGGTCTACCTGTACCGGAACCGTGAGCAGGCGCTGGCGCATCTCTTCTCGGGCAGCCGCATGCTGCTGCTGCTCTCGACCTCGGCCCTGGGCCTGGCCACGCTCTACTACCGCGGCCGGCTGCTCGACTCCGTCGACCGCCGCTTCTTCCGCGAGCAGTACGACGCCCGTCAGATCCTTACTTTGCTGGTCGAGCGCATCCGCGCCACCAGCGAGGGAGCCGCGCTGGCCAAGCTGATCTCGCGCGAGATCGATCTCGCCCTCCACCTCGAAAGCATCGCCTTCATGATCGAGGACCCGCGCAGCGGCATGCTCGTCGATCCACGCGACCGGAGCCGGCGGCTCGATACCTCCTCGCCGCTGGGCGCCCTCATCTCGGGCACCTCGGACCCGCTGCCGACCGACCTCGAAGAGCCGCGGGCCTCGCTGGCCGGCCTGCCGGACAAGGACCGGCAATGGCTGGCGGAGAGCGGCTTCCGGCTGATCGTGCCGATCCCGGCGCGCGACGGGACCTTGCTGGGGATCATCGGGCTCGGCGAGAAGAAGAGCGGCCTGCCATTCCTCAAGGAGGACCGCCAGCTCCTCCACGCCATCGCCAGCAGCGCCGCCTGGGTGCTGGAGCTCGAGCACAGCAGGTCCTCGACGCCCAGGCGCCCGGGCGGGACGACCTCGCCGGTGCTCGACTCTTCCCTACAGGAGAGCCTGCCGGCCGCCGCCGAGCTGGCCAAGGAGTGCCCGCTCTGCGGCACCGTCTACCAGGCCTTCACGGTCTTTTGCATCCGCTGCAGCCGCCGCCTGGAGACGGCCCATGTTCCCTATGTGCTGCCCGGCAAGTTCCGCTTCGAGCGGCGGATCGGCTCGGGCGGGATGGGCGTCGTCTACCGTGGCACCGACCTTGCGCTGGGCCGGCCGGTGGCGGTGAAGACCATGCGCCGGGTCTCCCCCGAAGACGCCATGCGCCTGCGCCGGGAAGCGCGGACGGCGGCGACGGTGGCGCACCCGCACCTGTCGTCGATCTACGGCATCGAGACCTGGCATGGAGCGCCGATGCTGATCCTCGAGCTGCTCGAAGGGGGGACCCTGACGCAGCGGATCGAGCAGGAGAAGCTCACCGCGCTGGAAACCGTGGATCTGGGCATCATGATGGCCGGCGCGCTGGCTCAGCTTCACTCCGCCGACATCCTGCACCGCGACATCAAGCCGAGCAATATCGGCTACACGCGCGACGGCGTCCCCAAGCTGATGGACTTCGGCATCGCGCGGGTGATGTTCGACCTGCGCCGCGACACCGGGATCGATTCGGGGACGACGCCGGACGGCAGCTCGGCCCTGTTGCCCTCGACCTCGATCTGGACCCAGTCGCCGGGCTCGGCCACGCTGTCCAAGCAGCTGGTGGGGACGCTGTCCTACCTGTCGCCGGAGGCGCTCGGGGGACAGCGTCCCGACGTGACTTTCGACCTATGGGGTCTGTCGATCGTGCTCTACGAGTGCCTGCTGGGCCGGAAGGTTTTCACCGGAGCCGACGTCCGGCAGCTGATGACCCGCATCAAGCAAGGCCGCGTGCCGGATTTCGCCCAGGTCTGCCCGGAGCACGACGACTGTCTGCGCGATTTCTTCCGCGGCGCCATGCACAAGACTCTCTCGCGCCGCCCGGGCAGCGCGCCGGAGCTGCGGCGACGGCTCGAGACGGTGCGCGAGCAGCTCGGCGCGAAACAGGCCGCGGCGGTTTAGTTAGCCCGAGACCCTTTTAGAGCGTCAGGGCGGGGGCGTCCCCTTCCACCCTAAAACGGCCCGCCGAGCTCGCTCATCAGGGGACGGGTCTTGGTGGCGATGCCGAGGCCGTCGCCCAGGGGGAGGACCATGGACTGGAGCTGGGGGTGGATCATCAAGTAGCCGTTGAAGGCGCGGAGGGCGTCGGCTTCCTCGTCCTTCTCGGCAGGGGGGTCGGCAACCCGGCCCTTCCATAAGAGGTTGTCGGCGAGGACAAGACCGCCGACCCGGAGGCGTGGCAGGAGAAGGTCGAGGTAGCGGCGGTACTCGAGCTTGACGGCATCGATGTAGGCGAGATCGAAAGGACCGGAGAGCCCGGGGAGGACCTCCAGGGCGGGTCCCTGGCGGAGATCGACCCGGTCCGCGACCCCGGCGCGCTGGAGATAGCCGCGGGCTGCGGCCAGACGGCCGGGGTCGACGTCGATGGCGACGATCTCGGCCTCGGCGGCGCCGCGCGCGAGCCAGAGGGTGCCGTAGCCGATGGCGGCGCCGATCTCGAGGATGCGGCGGGCGCCGATGGCGCGGGCGAGGATGCTGAGCAGGAGGCCCACCTCGGGATCGGAGATGGGGATGTTCTCGCGCGCCGCGTGCTCCTCCATCTCGCGCAGGACCGCATCGCGGGGAGGAAGCAATCTCTCGATGTAGGCCTCCTGCGCCGGCTGGAGGATCGTGGCACCACCCTGCTTCATGCGGGCCCCGGGCCTCGCCCACCGCGGGAGGGAGGTGCCTCGCCGCTCATCCGCCTGGCGGTCTATCGGAGGGTCCGGGGGGTGCCGGGGGTCGCGTGGCCGCGGGCTTGCCGGCGGGCGTCCCGGTGGCGGCGTTCCCGGCAGCCGGGGCCGCCTGCCGGCTCGCGCCGGGAATCCAGGCGGCGTTCTCCAGGGACACCGAGCGCAGGAGCGGTTCGACGCTCGAGACGAGGTGGAAGTTGGGGGCCATGAGGATGCTGCAGCCTCCCTCCTTGCCGGCGCCTTCGCTCGGCTCCACCGGTATCTCGACCTCGTGCGGGCCGGGGCCCGAGATCCCGGTCTCCGCGCCGCCGCAGGTCCCTTTCACCACCACGGCCGGCGAACTGCCGGCGCCCTCGTGGGGGACGAGCCGCTCGTTGGCGCGGTCTCCGGGAGGAATCCTGAGCAGCAGCCACACGGTCCCGGGGCCGGGCACCTCGTCGAGGCGAATGGCGCCGCGCTGCTCCGACAGCCAGCGCCGCGCCACGACCTGGCGGTCCGTTCCGGGCTCGACCGGCAGCCAGGCGGGTGAGAAGCCGAAGCGCGGCCCCGCCGGCTGCGCCGGCACGTCGATCGTGGCCGCGGCGTACTCGCGCTTGCGGATGTCCTTCCCGAGTCCGTCGAGCGGCCATCGCTTGCCCTTGGCGTCGTAGAGCCCGACGCTCAGCTGGTACTTTCCGGCGGCCAGCGGCGGCGCCACCGCCGACTGGAAGAGCTTGACGTCATAGGCGACAGCGGCGCCTTCCTGCCAGCCCTGTGGAAACGGGTGATCGAACGTGCGCACCACGCGGAGGCGCCGGTCGAGCAGGTGGACGAAGACCAGGGGCGGCGCTTCGGTGTCGAGCGGGCGGGCAGGTGCCCAGGCGAAGTGCACCGTGGTGAGCTCGGGGTAGGGCAACGTCACCGCCCGCGGCTGGACGTCCAGCCGGGCCACGGCCGGAACGCTTTTCTGACAGCCGGCGGTGATTGCCGCCATCGCAGCCATCGCGGCCATCGCGGCCATTGCAGCCATGGCGGCAAGGGGAAGAAGCGAGTTTTTTCTCATAGTTTGGGTGAAACCCTAATGATGGGCCGGGCGGCTGTCAAGCTGACCTCGTGCCCGGTAGTGGGTCATTGACCCACTACCTCGAGGCAACGTGACGCGGCCGGCCGGCCTGGGTCAGGGCCGGTAGGTGGCCGAGCAATCGGAACCTTCCCAGACGGTCACTTCGAGGGGCGCGATGCCGGCGAGCCGTTCGGCAAGACGCGCGAAAAACCAGGCGGCGATCCTTTCGGTGGTCGGGCTGAGCCGGTCGAACGGCGCCACCGCGTTGATGTCGCGATGGTCGAGCTCGCCGGCGATCTCGCGCAGCGCCGCCTGCACCGCGACGAAATCGACTGCCATTCCTTCCCCGTCCAGGGTGGAGGACTCCAGGGCGGCCTCGACCTGCCAGGTGTGGCCGTGGACCGGCTCGGCGGCACCGCGGTAAGAGGTCAGATGGTGGGCCGCTTCGAACCGCGTCCTCACTCGCAGCAGGTAGGAAGGCATGACTCGCTCACCGCCCGCGCAGCAGCTGCTCGACGCGCGCCACCACCATCTCGAGCGCGACCCGGTTCTCCCCGCCCTCGGGGATGATGATGTCGGCCCAGCGCTTCGAAGGCTCGACGAACTCCAGGTGCATGGGGCGCACGGTCTCCATGTATTGGCGCAGCACGTCGTGGACCGAGCGGCCGCGCTCGGAGAGGTCGCGCCCGAGGCGGCGGATGAGGCGGAGGTCGGCATCGGTATCGACGTAGATCTTGAAGTCGAGCAGCTCGCGCAGGCTCGGCTCGACGAAGATCAGGATGCCTTCGAGGAGGATGACCGGCAGCGGCGGCACGCGCCGAGTGCGGCGGGTGCGGCGATGGCGGACGAAGTCGTAGATCGGCACCTCGGCGGCATGGCCGGCCTTGAGAGCGGCGAGGTGGGCGACCAGCAGCTCGTTGTCGAGCGCCGAGGGATGGTCGAAGTTGTGTTGCAGCAGCTGGGCGTCGTCGCGCCACTCGATGTCGCGGTAGTAGCTGTCCTGTTCGATGAGGGCGATGCGGTGCTGTCCCACGGCATCGAGGATCGCGCGCGCGACAGTGGTCTTGCCCGAACCGGTCCCGCCGGCGACCCCGAGGATGAATGGATGCCTTCCGGGAGCGTCGAGCAACGTCTCGGTCAGGGGCAGCGTCTCGAGCGCGACCCGCGCCCCCTCGCCGGCGGCGCTGGCGGCGCTGGCGGGGGTCGAAGCGCGCTGTCGTGTGGGCTGCCGCACCCGCGGATTGTATCCGCGCCGTCGGCTATCTCTGGCAGCGCGGGCAGTAGAAGGTGCTGCGGCCGGCCTGGACGATGCGCCGGATGGGCCGGCCGCAGCGGGGGCAGGGCTCTCCTTGCCGGCCGTAGACCCCGAGCGACACCTGGAAGTAGCCGCTTCGCCCTTCGCCGTCGGAGAAGTCGTTGAGCGTGGTCCCGCCCTGTGCGATGGCGCGCCGCAGCACGGTGACGGCCGAGCCCGCGAGGCGCCGCCAGCCGGCCGGCGAGATGCGCGACACGG
This sequence comes from Thermoanaerobaculia bacterium, assembly GCA_035544895.1. Taxonomy (GTDB): domain Bacteria; phylum Acidobacteriota; class Thermoanaerobaculia; order Multivoradales; family UBA5704; genus JASLEW01. The sequence goes on along the minus strand of DASZZM010000006.1, from coordinate 56,055 downwards.
ACCGGGCGGGATGGACGCCCGCCCCGAACAGCGCCTCGGTGGCGTAGATGTTGCCGAGTCCCACGACCACGCTGGCGTCCATGAGGAACGGCTTGACGGGTCCGCGGCGGCCGCCGCCGGAGTGGACGGCGCGGCGCAAGGTCTCGCCGGCGAATCCCTCTTCGAGAGGCTCGGCGCCCAGGCGGGCGAAATGAGGGTCCTGGGCCAGGGTCGCGGTGGGCAATGCCAGCACCAGGCCGAAGCGGCGCGGGTCGCGCAGGCGAAGCCGCCTTCCGGACCGCAGGTAGAACGCCACGTGCTCGTGCGGCTCCCGCGGCTCCGCGGCCGGCACCAGGGTGAGACGGCCGCTCATGCCCAGGTGGATGGCAACGGTCCGTCCGCCTTCGAGATCGACGAGCAGGTACTTGGCGCGGCGGCGCAGCTCGCGGATGCCGCGCCCGGCCAGCCGCTTCAGCTCGCCTCCCCGCACCCTTTCGCGCAGCGCCGCGTTGCGCACCTCGACCCGCTCGATCACATCTCCGGGCAGGTGCGGCTCCAGGCTCCGGCGCAGGACTTCGATTTCCGGCAGCTCGGGCATGACGAGAGGATTCTAGAAGGAAACTCTCCTGCCCAGAGAGGGTGGGGGCGTCCCCTTCCCCCCCGGGGCCGCCGGGCAGGGACCCGGCGGCTTCGGAGAGCCGGGAAGGGGATCCGCGAGGGGTTGCGGGGGGAGATCCAATAGATGCTTCGAGTAGTCCTCCAAACCCATATCGCAGCACTGATTCATGTATCTGGCCCGCCGGACCGGCGGTGCCAACTAGAAGATCAAACGCACTCGGCTGACGATTTCGTAGGCCCAGGAGAGGAGATCGCGCTGAGGCGGGTCGAGGGAGTGCGCGGAGTGATCTTCCAGGACCCTCAACGGCAAGGCTCCCAGGACGATGGCGCCCAGGCCCAGGAAGTCGCGGTAGACGTCGCGGCGCTGCTCGGCGCCGAGGTCCTCCCAGGCGACTTGCGACCGCGCCGCGGTGGGCGCGAAGGGCAGGTCCGGGGCGTAGCGCGCCTCGCGCAAGTAGTCGACCGCGCTGCCCAGGACTTCGCCGGCGCTGCCGTGACCCGCTTCGACCAGGCGGAGGGCGAAATCGAGGACGGCCCGCGCACGCGGGTGCACCTTCGGCGAGGCGGCCAGCCGCTGCCGGGGACGCTGCAGTCGCGGCAAGGCCCGGGAGGCGCAGCCGTGCGCTTCGTAAAGGGTCACCACGTCGAGCAGGACCATGGCCGCCTCGTAGTCCTCGCCGCGCAAGAGCAGGGCGCCGAGCGCCTCGCCCAGGCGCCGCCGTGCCGCCATCGTCTGGCCGCACGCCGCGAGGATCTGCGCCTCGGTGCGCAGCAGCCGCAGCCGCGCCCCCGGACCGCCCACCCGGGCAGCGAGCTTCTGCGCCTCGGCGAGGACCTCCTCGGCCTGCCGCTCGCGCCCGGACCGGGCCAGGGCCAGCGCCAGCCCGTGGCGGGCGTGGACCGCGGCCCGCGGCACGTCGCCGATCCGCGCCAGCGCCTGCCGCAGCACCGCAACCGCCCTGGCGAGCTGCCGGTCTTCGAGAAGAATCCAGCCGTGCTCGACCTGGCTCTCGCCGGCTTCGAGACGCTCGACGGGGGCGGTCTCGCGAGCCTGGTCGAACAGGGTCACCGAGCGCTCGATCAGCGCCAAGGCCTCCTCCCGGCGCCGTTCAGCCCGGCGGAGCCGGGCCAGGCTGCGGCAGTAGACCGCCCGGGCGAAGCCGAGCTCGGGCAGGAGCGCCGCCTGGAACTGATGGGCCGCCGCCTGGAGCTGAGCCGCCGCGCAGTCGAGGCGGCCGCAGCCGCGCAGCCTGTCGGCCACCTCGCAGCTGGTCTCCACGCGGAGCGCGGCGCAGACCGCGGGTGGACAGGTGCCCGCCAGCTGAAAGGCAATCTCCTGCGCCAGGCCCGCCAGGGAGAGCGCCGCGAGCGGCTCGTCGGATCCCCGCGAGGCCTCGAGAAGCTGCCAGGCGACCTCCGGCACCCGAAAGCGCGGGTCCGCCGCGGCCCCGGCCAGGGCTTGCTCCGGCATGGCCAGGATCTCTTCGACCAGGCCCAGCGCCTGCGCGCGCTCACGCTCGATCCGGCCGGCCGCGCTGCTCACTCGTCCGCCGATCCTCCGCCACAAGCGTTGTGCGGCGGCGTCCGCCTCGCGGCCCTTTTCGCCGCGGGAAGCCCGCGGCGCGAGCTCGCGGGCGATCTCAGCGCGGCAGCGCGGGCAATCCGCCAGGTGCCGCAGCAGGCCCAGATGCTCCCGCCCGGCCGCGACGATCAGCTCGCGGCGCTTGACCGCGCCGAGATGGCTCACCGGCCCTCCCGGCCGGTCCGCTGCGCCGCGGCCTTGAACAGCATCGGGTAGGCATCGACGAGGGCCTCCAGCACGGTGATGACGTAGTCGAAGGTCTTCGGCTCCATCTGCGAGATCTCCCGCAGGCAGCGCAGGAGCCGCGGGTCGCGTAGGGGCGGCGGTCCTCCCGCAGCGGTGCCGAGCAGCGCGTCGACGCTGACGCCGAGGGTTCGTGCCAGGCGAACCAGCACGGTGACCGAGGGGGTATGAATGCCGCTTTCGTACTTGGCGATCGACGACTTCGAGACGCCGAGGTGGGCGGCCAGCGTGGTCTGGTCGAGGCCCTGCTCGGAGCGCAGTTTCTTCAATCTGGCGCCTAGGATCTCTGCGATCGCGCCTTCCGACGGCCAGCGGAGCCTCTCCTGTCCCTCCACGGAGCATATTGTGTCTCTGCCCGGGTATTTTTTCAACCCTGCCGATGATCAGGGTTTCACCCATCGTCTGGGGTCGCAACAATCATGAGGATTCCTCAACTCCTCGCGCAGTTGTCTCTCGTGCGCGGGCCTCGGGCCGCCGGTTGAGTCTCACTCAACTCTCGTTGCGCCTCTGCCCATAGAAATTGCGAGACTGAGTGCCTTGTACGCGGGCTCCGGGCGCCATGCCGGCGCCGCCATGGTCCCGCGAAAGAGGAGGTCTGCCCTATGTTCCGACGATTTGCCTTCGGAGCGCTGCTCGTCGCCCTGATGGTGACCCTCGCCGCCCCGCCGGCGCAAGCGGTCCAGCGACCGCCGTCGCCGAGCGCGTTCAGCACATTGACCTTACAGCTCGCGGGCTGGCTTGCGCACTGGTTTCCCTGGGGTGCCGGAAAGACGCCCCCGGCCACCGTCAAGTGCGGCAGCATAACCGATCCCAACGGCTACTGCCGTTAGATTCGGGCATGGGGGCGCCGGTCTCCCGCGCCCCCTCTTTTCTTCCATACGCAATCAGTGTCACAATTCCATGTCAGGGAGGGACCCTCTTTGACCACTCACCGCTTCCAAGCCGACATCGGCCGCCTGGTGCGCGGCACGCTGCCCTGTCCCGCGCGGCGCCGCCTCGTCGCCCACCTGCTCGGCGGCTGCCGCGAGTGCTCGCGCGCCCTGGCCGACCACCTGGGGTTCGGCCGGCCGGCCGCGGACCCGGAGGACTACGATGCGGCCATCAAGCGGGCCATCTCCCGCGCGTCGGCGATGACCGCGGTGCGCCGCGAGGCCATCGTCATGCTCGCCTCGCTACTTTCGGGAGAGCGCAGCTGGACCGCGCTTTCGGCCTCTGAGACGGCCGTGCTGCGCGGCGTGCCGCGCATCCGGGCGCTTCTCGAGGCCAGCCGCTCCTTGCGCCACGAAGATCCCCAGGCCATGCTCCGCTTCGCCAGGCTGGCCCGCTGCGCCGCAGACCGGCTGCGGCGCAAGGACTATGGCGCCGAACCGGTCGCCGACCTCCGCGCCCTGGCCTGGGCCGAGCTCGCCAACGCCTACCGCGTCTGCGACCATCTGCCCCAGGCGCACCAGGCCATCAACCGCGCCATCTACTTCGCCCATCGCGGCTCCGGCAACGAGATCCTGCTCGCCCGCATCGCCGACCTGCTCGCCTCGCTCCTCGGCCACCAGCGCCGCTTCCGCGAGGCCCTCGAGTTGCTCGAAGTGGTCTACAGGGTCCACGCCCGCGAAGAGCGCCACCACCTCGCGGGCAGGGCGCTGATCAGCGCCGGAGTTTATGCCGGCTACGACGGCGGCCCCGAGAAGGCGATCCGGCTCATGCGCCGCGGACTCGACCTGCTGGACCCCGAGCGCGACCGCCAGCTCATCGCGCAGACCCTGCGCAACATGATCGACTTACTCACCGAGCTCGGCGAGTACCGCCACGCCCGGCGCCTCCTCTGGCGCGGCCGCACCTTCTTCGTCGAGCAGGGGACCCGCCTCGATCTCCTGCGCATCCGCTGGCTGGAGGGCAAGATCCACGCCGGCCTCGCCGACTTCCGCCGCGCCGAGGCCGCGTTCCAGGAGACGCGTGCCGGCTTTGCCGAGACCGGCCAGTTCTATCCCGCCGCGATTGCCGGCCTCGACCTGGCGGCGCTGTGGGCGCGGCAGGGCCGCGCGGCCGAGATCTGGACCCTGGCCGAGCAGATGATCGCCAGCTTCCGCGCCCTGCGCATCGGGCGCGAGGCGATCGCCGCGCTGCTCGTCTTGCAGAAGACCTGTGTTTCCGGAGGTCCTCTCCTGCACATCATCGAGCTGGCCACCAGCTTCCTCGAGAAGCTCGACCGCCAGCCCGTCCAGCCCGCGAACAAAGGCTAGCCCGCTAGGCCACTAGCTTCTCGCCAGACCTCCGCGGCGGCCGCCCGCGGCTGGCGCCGAGGTGGCGATCGCGGTGACGAGGCGGGCTAGGGCGGCGTCGGGGTTACCGCTTTCGCCCTTGAGCTGGAGCTCGGTTTCGAGGACCTGCGAGGGAAGCTGCGCCAGCATGGGCTCGGGGATGCGCGAGGCGGCCAGGTAGGCGCGGTGCAAGCGGTAGGGATGCAGGCCGGCGAGCGGGTTCTTGCCCGTGGGCAAGTCGCCCTGGAGAGCGGGAGCGAGGCGGGTCTTGAAGCGGCCGTAGTTGTCTTCCCCCGCCGGCAGGCCCGCGATGCGCATGACGCCGCGAATGGCGGTCATCTGCCGGCAGAATGCGGCCAGCAGCGCGAAGAACGACAGGCGGGCGGCGAGCGGCTCGTCGGCCGCGGCGACCAGGCGGCGCAGGCGCGCCAGAGCCTCCTCGCCACGACCCAGCGAGATCGCGTCGAGGAGCTGCCAGACATCCTCTTCACCCCGGTCCTCGACCGCCTGCTCGACGAGCTTGCGGTCGATGCTGCCGCCGGCCGGCCCGACCAGAGTGGCGAGCTTGCGATACTCGCCGGCCAGCCGGGCGGTCGAGTCGGCGTCAGCGCCGGTGCGCTGGCTGCCCCACTTGCCATCCTTGGCCTGGCGCAAGGTCCGCCGCGCCAGCTCGGCCAGGGCGTCGGGCTGGATCGCGGCGCCGGTCTGCTCCGCCAGCTCCGCGGCGAGCAGGTCCAGCCCCTGCCAGCTCCCGCGCTCGGACTCGACCTCGCCCACCGCCGCCACGGCGCCGCGCCCGGCCAGCAGCTCGAACAGCGGATGCTCCGGCGCCACCGTGCGCTCGGCAAACACCACCGCGTGCCCCGGTGGCAGGCCGCCGCGGATCAACGACGCGAGGTCCGCCAGCTCGCCGCCCCAGGAATCCTGCATCTGCTCGTGCCGCGCGGCGGCGAGCAGCGCGGCCAGCCCGGAGCGCACGTCCTCGACCTGGCGCTTGCCGCGCGGCCGGCCGCCACGGCCGCGGCGCGCCGCCTGGCCTCCTTCGAGCACCCAGGCCGGCAGCTGCGCGATCGCCTGCTCCGGCGAGCCCGCCCGAGGATCGATCTCGAACAGCCGCAGGGCCTGCAGGAGGCGGGCCGCCGCCTGGCGCTGGCGCGGCGACAGGGCGGCGTGCCGTCCCGGGCTCGCGGGGTCGTCCGGGGCGGATTCGGCCGCGTCGTCGATCAGGTTCGCGGCGGCGCTGCGGTCGGCAAAGGCGGCGGTGTCGACGGCGAGGAGGACTTTGCCGGCGGTGAACAACGAATAGGTGCGCAGGTCCTGCAGCAGCGGCGCGAGCGAGGCTGGGCGGCGATGGGTCTCGACCTGGCAGCCAAGGGTCCGCGCCAGCTCTTCCGCCAGCCGCGCGGCCGCCGGTTCGCTGAGCACCAGGTCGCCGTGCACCAGCGCGACCCGCTGCCCCTGGCGGGCGAGGTCCGCGAGCAGGCTCAGCCCACCTCCGCCTCGCTCAGCATCCCTTTCTCGGCCTTCTCCTGGCAATCGATGCAGAAGCGCGCCCAGGGCACCGCCTCCAGGCGCTGGGGAGCGATCGGGTTGCCGCAGTTGGAGCAGCGCCCGTAGGTGCCTTCCTTGATCCGGCTCAGCGCGTCCTCGATCTGCAGCAGCATCTGCCTCTCGCTGTCAGAAAGGGAGAACATCAGCTCGCGGTTGTACGCGGCGTTGGCGCGGTCGACGATATCGTCCGTGCCGTCGTCCGCCGACTCCTGGCCGGCCCGCAGGTCCTGGTTGTACATGTCGAGGATTTCTTGCTTCTGCCTGAGCAGGCGGTCGCGGAGGGCCCCGAACCGCTCTTTGGATTCCCGCTGAGCCGTCTTGGCGGTCTGTTTTCTGGCCACGCTTGCCCCTTTCCTTTCGGCTGGATTGCAGTCACTGATTCTCCACCGGGCACCTCACGGCGGCTCGCGATGATAGCTCATTCCGGCCACAATGGAGAGGGCGCGGTAGAGCTGCTCGTACAGCACGAGGCGTGCCAGCTCGTGCGAGAGGGTGAGCGGGCCGAGCGACAGCCGCCAGCGCGCCCCCGCCAGCAGTTGCTCGTCGAGACCCAGGTCCGAGCCGATCAGGAAAGCCACGGCGTGAGGCCACTCGGCGCGCAGGCGGGCGAGCCGGCCGGCAAGACGCTCGGAAGTGAGAGCTTCGCCGCGCCGGTCGAGCGCAACCGGCCAGGCAGGATCCGGCATGGCGGCGGCGAACGCCTCGCCCTCGGCGCGCCGGCGGCGCGGGTCTTCTGGGCCCGAACGAGAGCGCACCGGCACGTCGCGCACCGGCGCCAGGCGCGCCACGCGGCGGCGGTAGGACTCGCAGAGCCCCTCCCAGCTCGACCGCTGGTGGCGTCCCGCCCAGAGGATGACGAGCTCGCGGCCCACTAAGACGAAACTTCCAGCCGCGAGAGGGAGGGGGCGTCCCCTTCCCCCCCGGAGGGGAGGGAAGGGGATCGAGGGGTTGCGGGGGGCGATCCGATAGATCGGAGGCCTCCATCGCCAGTTAGCAAGCGCTGTTTCATGCCTCGGAGTCGCCGCAGGCAGGGAGGTAAGACTCGGTGCCTGCTTGCCGGCTAGAGAAAATGCCCGAAAGGGTCCAGCCTGGAGGCGCGGGCTAGCCGACGGGGGCCGGAGCGGGCGCCTCGGCGCCCACCCCCATGTAGCGCTCCCATTCGTCGAGGTAGGCGAGCGCCTTCAAGTCACGCATGCGGTCGAGGAAGACCACGCCGTTGAGATGGTCGAACTCGTGCTGCACGATCCTGGCTTCGAAACCGGAGGCGGAGTAGTCGAGGCGCTGGCCCTTGCGGTCCAGGCCGCGCACGCGCACAGCCGGGTGGCGCGGCACCAGGCCGCGCAGGTCGGGAATGGACAAGCATCCCTCCCAGTCGTAGACCAGCTCTCCCGGCTGGGCGGTGATCATCGGGTTGACCACGACGTGAAGCGGAATCTCCCTGGCCGCGGCGTCTTCGGCAGCCCTGGCCTCGTCTTCGCCTTCTCGTGCCTGCTTGCGGGACGCTGCTTTGGGTGAGACCTCGTAGACGAAAATCTGCAGGGGAATCCCGAGCTGCGGCGCCGCGATCCCCACGCCGGAGAGTGCCCGCATGGTCTCGATCATGTCGTCGATGAGCTCCTGGAACCCTTCGTCCGCGAGCCGGTCCACATCGACCGGCTTCGCCTGAGTGCGCAGGGCCGGATGACCAAGCCGGACGATGGAGTGAACGGACACGCGGGCGCCCTCGCAATACAGTATAGCGTGAGGCGCCTTTCAAACCAGGTCAAGGGTAGGTAGTGGGCGACCTGCGGCAACCCTGGCGTCCCCGCGCATGCGGCTCGCGGCCGCCATGACTTATTCCAGTTTCTTCAGACACATGACACTAGCCGCGACGATCGCCGCTGCCATCGCGACCTTGTGATCCTTGCCCCAGGGCGACCCGATGGACCTCCTCAGCTGGAGGAAGTGGGCATCGAGGTCCTCGATGCGCAGCGCCTCGCTCGCTGCATCAAACACCTTCTTCGGGTCGTACCAGTAGACGGCCCAACCGCGCGCCTCGGCCGCGGCGGCTAGCGCCTTGCGGTACATTACCCAGTCTGCGACGTTCTGCGCCCGGTAGTCCTTGATCCGCTCGGCAATGGTTGGTGGCAGCCCTGGGCACTGGCGAAGCGCGACGCCGACGATGCGCCCGGGCACCGTCATCGCGACAGCGTCCAGGCCGAGCTTCGCGTGCCCTTCCGCCGACACACGCACGCGCTCCACCAGCGCCACTGCCTCATGGAGTGGAAGCGCCTGCCCTTCGCTGTGGTGCGGAATCTTCGGCAGGTCCTCGTCCACCAGTTCAACGCGGCGGCGGTCGAGGAGCGTCCCGTCGCCCGCAACCGTCACCAGCACCGCCCAACCGCCGTGATCCGATACCCCGATGATCCCGTCGTTCCTCGACATGATGTTTCCTCCAGCTCGAGTGCTTTGCGTACCGTTTCAGGCACAGGACACTAGCAAGAACAGTAATTCGCCCGCAGAACTCCGGTGACGAAATCGCTGGTCTTCGCGAGGCACTCCGAGAGCACCCAAGATATCAGGAGTGTACAAACACTACCGCGGCGAAAACATTCCGGATGAGCCATTCTTTAGCAACGCTCTAACCGACACTCTTCATATACCAATAGAAAAGCATGAGGAATTCCAGGCCGTCTTCTTCAAGAGCCTTGAGGACGCGAAACTTGTTGAGGTCCATGACCAAAAGCGTCGCTTGCTAGACATCTCACAAGGTGCAGGGATTGACGAGGAGACGGCCACATCACTGCCCAGCCTCGAAAGGACTGTGGTAGTCCAGCAGGGTGATACTTGTTTCGTTATGATGCCATTCGCGGCTCCGTGGTAAGGCTCTTCGACCGTAGAAAAGTCAAATTAGGATGAAATTAGACCGTCGAGAAGGACGACGAGATCATCCGGGTGCCCCGCCGGCTCTCCTAAAGAGAGACTCGTTGTCGCAACAGTAGTTTGCTATCCTGCCACGCGATGGAAGAGCGGGACCAAAGCGCCGCCAGGCGCCGGCGCGGCAGACGCCGCAGGGCCGTGGGGGCCGCGCTTGGCGCGGCGATCTCGCTGCCGGTGCTGGCGCATGCGGTTATCCGGCGGCGGGCGCGCGCGCCGGAAGCGCCGCGCTGGGGGCGGGCGCGGCACTTTGCCGGGAGGCACGGGGCGATCTCGTTCCAGGAGCTCGGCGACGGCCCTCCCCTGGTGCTCCTCCATTCCTTCGGTCCCGGCTACGACGTCAGCCAGTGGCAGGCGGCGGCAGAGGAGCTGGCGCCCCGGCACCGGATCTACGCCCCCGACCTGCCGGGGTGGGGGCGCTCGGCGGGCGCGGCTCTCGAGCCGGCCCTGTACGTCGAAGCGATCGCCGAGTTCATCGCCGGGGTGGTGCGCGAGCCGGCCGCCGTCGCCGCCGCCGGGCTGCCCGCATCCTACGCCGCGCACGTGGCTGCGCGGCATCCCGAGTGGGTGCAGGCACTTGCCCTGGTGGCGCCGCTGGGGATCACCTCCGGGCCCTGGGAAGGGCTGGCCGGTGCCGCGACGGACACGCTTTCGGGCCCTCTCGCGCGGCAGGTGCTGCGCGAGCTCCTCCGCCTGCCTCTCCTGCGGGTCACGGTGCTCGATCTGCTGACCAGCCGCTCCGCTCTCGAGCGGCACCTGCGCCACCACGTCTACGCCGTGCCCGAGCGCGTCGACGCCGCGGTCCTGGAACACCACTACCGCGCCAGCCACCTGCCCGCCTGCCGCAGCGCGCTCGCCGCCTACCTGCGCGGCGACCTGTGGCTGCCCGCCGCGGAGGTCTTGCCGCGGCTCGCGGCCCCGGTGTGGATCGCCTGGGGGCGTTGCGCCTTCCATCCTCCGGTCGAGAATGCCGACCTCTGGCTGCGCGCCCTGCCCGGCGCGCGGCTCGAGGTATTCGAGCGCTCCGGCGACCTCCCGCACACCGAGGTCCCTGCCCACTTCGGCCGCGCCCTCACGCATTTCCTCGGCGAGCTCGGGGCCAGACTGGCCTGAGACAGTCGGGCTGCCACCGCCCCACCCTCTCGGCCGAGGGAGTTTCGTCTTAGCCCGGTACAATAGCCCCCTTCGGCGACCCGGCCCCCCCGGCCGCGGCCGCCGGCGGACCCGGCATATGGGCAATCGAAGCGACCGACGCGACCGACCACAATTCCCGGAAGTGCCCGGAGGCTACCCGTTCCCCGCCTTGGAGCGCGAGGTGCTGGCCGAATGGCAGCGCCAGCGCATCTTCGAGCAGACCGTCACGCGGCCCGGGCCGCGCGGCGACTTCGTCTTCTTCGAGGGGCCCCCGACCGCCAACAACGTCCCGCACGTGGGCCACGTGGTGCCTCGCCTGGTCAAGGACCTGTTCCCGCGCTATCGCACCATGCGCGGCTATCGCGTGCCGCGCAAGGCGGGCTGGGACACCCACGGCCTGCCGGTCGAGATCGAAGTGGAGAAGCGGCTCGGCTTCAGCGGCAAGCGGCAGATCGAAGAGTACGGCATCGCCGAGTTCAACCGCGAATGTTTGGCGAGCGTCCGCACCTACGAGCGGCAGTGGCGCGCCATGACCGAGCGGATCGGCTACTGGACCGACCTCGATCATGCCTATTACACCTACAGCAACGAGTACGTCGAGTCGGTCTGGTGGGCTCTTGCCGAGCTCTGGAAGCAGGGCCTGCTGGTCGAAAGCTACAAGATCCAGCCCTACTGCGGGCGCTGCGGCACGACGCTCTCCAGCCACGAGGTGGCGCAGAACTACAAGGAGACCGAAGACCCTTCGATCTGGACCCTCTTTCCGGCCCGCGGAGGGCAAAGACTGACGGCGATCGACGGCGCCTCCTGGGAGGTCGGCCCGGACCTCGAGATGGTCGCCTGGACCACGACACCCTGGACCACTCTGGCCAATGTCGGCCTGGCCGTGCATCCCGATCTGATCTACCGCGTCGTCGCCCACCCGTCCCGTCCGGGCATCCACCTCCTCTTCGGCGACGACCTCGCCAATCCGGTGCCCGCCATGGCTGAGATCAGCGAGGTCAGCGAGGTCGGCGCCGTCGGCGAGGCCCGCGAGGTCCGGACGGTCCGCAAGCAGATCGACCTGCGCACCCTGCCGGCCCTGGCCCGCTTTCGCGGCCGCGACCTCGAGGGCCTGCTCTACGAGCGGCCTTTCAGCTTCTTCGCAGGGGACCAGCCGGGCAAAGTGGTGCTCGGCGACTACGTGAGCGCGGACGAGGGGACGGGCCTGGTTCATACCGCGCCGCCCTTCGGCGAAGACGACTACCAGACAGGGCTGCGCTACGGCCTGCCGCTGCTGCTCACCGTGGAGGCCGACGGCAAGATCGCCTCCGGCGCCGGTCCGTTTGCCGGACTCTGGTTCAAGGATGCCGATCCATTGATCATCCGCGATCTCCAGAGCCGCGGCCTGCTCCTGCACTCGGGCCGCTACCGCCACAACTATCCGTTCTGCTGGCGCTGCGACCGGCCGCTCCTCTACTACGCCACGCGGAGCTGGTTCGTGAAGACCACCGAGGCCAAGGCGGCGCTGATCGCCCACAACCGCGAGATCCACTGGCACCCCGAGAGCGTCGGGGAAGGCCGGTTCGGCAACTGGCTGGAGAACGTCGTCGATTGGGCGCTGTCGCGCAGCCGCTACTGGGGGACGCCGCTTCCCATCTGGATCTGCGAGTGCGGACACCGCCAGGCGATCGGCTCGTATGCCGAGCTGTTCGCCGCGGCGGCCAGGCAGCCGCCTGAGGACGTCTACGACCGAGCGCAGTTCGATCCGCATCGCCCGTTCATCGACGAACCGGCCTTCCGCTTACGGTGCCCGGTGTGCGGCGGCGACATGACGCGCGTGCCCTACGTGATCGACGCCTGGTTCGACTCGGGCGCGATGCCGTTTGCCCAGCACCACTATCCGTTCGAGAACCGCGAGCTGATCGACGGGCGGCTCCAGTTTCCCGCCGACCTCATCGCCGAGGGCATCGACCAGACGCGGGGCTGGTTTTACACCCTGCACGTCCTGGCGACGCTGCTGTTCGACTCGGTCGCCTACCGCGCCTGCATCGTCACCGGCCACGTCAACGACGAGCAGGGGCGCAAGATGTCCAAGCGGCTCGGCAACGTGGTCGATCCGATGGCGGTGATCGAAGAGACCGGGGCCGACGCCTTGCGCTGGTACTTCTGCGTCAACAACCCGGAGGTCGCGTCGCGCTTCTCGGCGCGGCTGGTGCGCGAAGCGGCGCAGCGCTTCCTGCTGCCGCTGTGGAACGCGCTCTCGTTCTTCACCATCTACGCCAACCTCGACGGCTGGCGGCCGCGCGCCGGCAACCCCTCCTCGGCACTAGACGCGGACTCGGGCACCGGGCCCGCGGCGCTGCCCTTCGCGGCGCGGCCGGCACTCGACCGCTGGGTGCTGCTGCGGCTCGACCGGCTGGTGGCCGCCACCACGGATCACCTCGAGGGGTATCGCGTCGCCGAGGCGGCACGCGGCATCGACGAGTTCCTCGACGACCTGACCAACTGGTACATCCGCCGCAGCCGCGGCCGCTTCTGGGCGCCGAGCCGCAGCGATGAGGTCAACGAGGTCAACGAGCTCAACGAGGTCAACGAGGTCAACGAGGTCAACGAGGTCAACGAGATCGACGAGGCGCCGCCGGAGGCGGACGGCAAGAGCCGGCCAGGCGACGAGTCGGTTCCTGCCGTCGCGGGCGGTCAGGACAAGGCGAGCGCTTATGAGGCCCTTTACGAGGCGCTGACTACCCTGGCGCGCCTGCTCGCCCCCTTCGTGCCCTTCCTGGCCGAGCTGCTGCACCGCCAGCTCGTGCGCAGCCAGCACCCCGAGGCCCCGGCCAGCGTCCACCTGGAGCTCTGGCCCGAAGCTCCTGCCGGCCGTCTGGACGAGGCTCTCGAGGCCGGTATGGCGGCCGTCCTGCGCATCGTGCGATTGGGTCACGCAGCGCGCAACGCCCATGGCCTGAAGACCCGGCAGCCGCTCCCTTCGGTCACCATCGTGACCGCCGATCCGGCGCTGCGCGGCGCCTTGCAGCCAGACCCCGGAGATGGACCTGGTGATGGAGACGCCGGCGGCGGGCCGGATGGGGGCTCTGCCGAGTCGAAGGAGGCTCCCTTCCTCGAGCTGCTGCGCGACGAGCTCAACGTCCACCAGGTGCTCTGGGCAGCAGACAGGTCGCATTACGTGCGTCACGAGGTGGTGCCGATCTTCCCCAAGACCGGCCCGCGTTTCGGCAAGAGGATGCCCGAGGTCAAGAAGGCGCTGGCGGCCGCGGACGGCGACGCGCTGGCAGCCCAGCTCGAGAGCTCCGGCACGCTGACCCTGCAGCTCGCCGGCGGTCCGGTCGAGCTGGCCGCGGACGAGGTCGAGGTCCGGCTGGTCGAGAAGGAGGGGACGGCCACCCAGGGCGACCGCGATCTTCTCGTCGTGCTGGACACTCGTCTCACTCCCAAGCTGGTGGCCGAAGGGCAGGCGCGCGAGCTCGTGCACTGGGTCCAGGCTCTGCGCAAAGATCGCGGGCTCGACTATGCCGACCGCATCTGCATCAAGTACCTTGCGGGATCCGAGGTGGACAAGGTCGTCGACGCACACCGGGAATGGATCCAGCGCGAGACACTGGCCATCGCCATCGAGCCTGTCAAGAACCCGCTAGAGCTGGATGACGAGGGGAATCAGTGGTTGGGCTCGCACGCACCATTCGATCTCGGGCATGGTCTGGTCGGTCAACTGAGGCTCGCCAAAGCAGAGCCGAGCCGAGCGGAGGCTTCGGGCTCAGGTTTCACCCCACCGGGTGCCTTCAAGGCCAACCCCGTCCCCTGAATCACGCCGCGCGGCGCCGAGCACTTTCACCGAGAGAGAACAGGAGCCCCATGTCCGGAATCTTCAAGGCTTACGACGTCCGTGGCATCTACCCTGGCGAGGTCAATCCCGAGATCGCCGGCAAGATCGGTCTGGCCTTCCAGCACGTCCTCGACGCCGAGGACCGCGCGCGCGGCAACACGGTGGTGGTGAGCCGGGACATGCGCCAGCACAGCCCGGCCCTCGCCGCGGCGCTGATCGACGGCATCACCGCCGCCGGCTTCGACGTGCTCGACATCGGTCTCGCCACCACGCCGATGAACTACTTCGCCATCGGCCATACAGAAGCAGCAGGCGGCGTGCAGGTCACGGCCAGCCACAACCCGGCGCAATACAACGGCTTCAAGTTCAGCCGCCACGGAGCGCGTCCGGTGTCGGGCGATCACGGCATCGGAGTAATGGAGGAAAGGATCGCCGCCGGCGACCTGCCGCGGGCGGCGCGGCCCGGCACGGTCCGGCAGGGAGACCTCACCGCCGAGTACCGGCGCCACATCCTGGGTTTCCTGCGCGACCCCGGCGGCCAGCCGCGCCCGGAGCACCGCCTCAAGGTGGCGGTGGACGCCGCCAACGGCATGGTCACCGTCGATCGGCCAATCCTCGAGGCCTTGCCGATCGACCTCGTGCCTCTCTACTTCGAGCTCGACGGCAGCTTCCCCCACCACGAGGCCAACCCGCTCAAGGAGGAAAACCTCCGCGACCTGATGGGCGCGGTGCGGGAGAGCGGCGCCGACCTTGGCGTGGCCTTCGACGGCGACGCCGATCGGGCCGGGTTCATCGACGAGCGCGGCGTGGCGGTGGGCAACGACCTGACGACCGGGCTCATCGCCGGCGAGCTGCTGGGCCGCGAGCCGGGCAGCGCCGTGGTCTACGACCTGCGTTCATCGCGGGCGGTCGCCGAGTACGTCACCGAGCACGGCGGCGTCCCGGTGCGCGAGCGCGTGGGCCACTCCTTCATGAAGGCGACGCTGCGCCGGCGCTCGGCGATCTTCGGCGGCGAGCTCGCCGGGCACTACTACTTCCGCGATCATTACTACGCGGACTGCGCCCTGCTGGCGATGGTCGAGATCCTCAACCTCCTGCGCCGTTCGGGAGAGCCTCTCTCCCGGCTGATGGCTCCCCTGCAGCGCTATCACAAGAGTCCCGAGATCAACTTCGTGGTGGACGACAAGGCCGGAAAGATCCGGCTCCTGGAGGAGACCTTCGCCGGGGCTGGCGCCCAGATCGATTACCTCGACGGCATCACGATCAGCTATCCCACCTGGTGGGCCAACGTCCGCCCCTCCAACACCGAGCCCTACCTCCGGCTCGTGCTCGAAGCCTCGACCGCCGACGAGCTCGACCGCCGCCGCCGCGAGCTGACCGAGCTGCTCGGCCATCCCGCCGAGTAGCGGCACCATGATTCCGATGAGAGCTGTGCGCTAGCTGCTAGTGTCCCGCTCGGGACACTAACTCTAGTCGCGCCGGCCGCCGCCGCCGAGGAGCCCGGCGCGCAGCAGGTAGTAGAGCAGGGTCATCAACGTCGAAACGACGGCGGCGACGTAGGTGAGGGCCGCGGCGTTGAGCACGCGGTCCATGCCTTCGCGCTCCTGCGCCAGCACGATCCCGTTTTCCACCGCCAGGCGCTTGGCGCGCGCCGAGGCGTCGAACTCGACGGGAAGCGTCACGATCTGGAACAGCAGGACGGCGCTGAACAAGAGCGCTCCGAACAGCACCCAGTCCGGATGGCGCATGAACAGCCCAGCGACCATGACGATGTAGCCAAGCGACGACCCGATGTTGGCCGTGGGCACCAGTGCCGAGCGCAGCCACAACGGCTTGTAGTCCGTCGCATGCTGCACGGCGTGCCCCGCCTCGTGGCAGGCAACCCCGACAGCGGCAATCGACGGCGAGTCGAAGACTCCCTCAGAGAGGTTGAGCTTCTTGGTCGCCGGGTTGTAGTGATCGGTCAGCATGCCCTGGGTGGGCACCACCGCCACGTCGCTGATGTTGGCCGCCCGCAGCATCGTCTCGGCGGCCTGGGCACCGGTCAGCCCGCGCAAAGTCTTGACCCGCGAGTACTTCTTGAAAGTCGAGCTGGTCCGCCAGCTCGCCCACAGCGACAGCAGCAGGGCGGGCATGATGAAGACCAGGTAGGTGGGATCGAAAAACCCATAGCCGAACATAAATCCTCCTCACCGCCTTCAACAAACGGCGGCGCTACCGCATTTCAAGGCGGCATTTCGAGGCGGGCATTTCGCCGGCGGCGGCCGGTTGATACAGGTCCCACCGGCTGTGCCGACCCAGAGGGATGCAGCGGCGCTGCGATGGGGTGGAGGTCGACTACTCGAAGCATCTATCGGATCTCCCCCCGCAACCCCTCGATCCCCTTCCCTCCCCTCCGGGGGGGAAGGGGACGCCCCCGCCCCCTGGCGCACCCAGTTTCGTTCTAGTCTATCCCCGGGAGGCGGACCATGGCGGAGGCGGGCAACGGCAAGGTCGCGGTGGTCACGGGCGGAAGCCGCGGGGTCGGCAGGGCGGTGGTCGAGGCGCTGCTCGAGCAGGGATGGCGGGTCTACTTCTGCAGCAAGAGCGAGGGCTCGGTCGACAAGGCGGCCGCGGAGCTTGCCCGGCTCGCTCCTGGCGCCCCGGCCGCCGGCCGCGCGGTGGACGTGCGGCGGCAAGAGGAGGTCGACTCCTTCGTCGCCTGGGTGCTGGCGGAGGCGGGGCGGATCGACTGCCTGGTCAACAACGCCGGGCTGGGGCATTTCGCGGCCATCCACGCCCTCTCCGGCGAGCAGTGGCGAGAAGTCCTGGAGACCAACCTCGACGGCGCCTTCTACTTCATGCGCGCGGTGGCGCCGGCCATGGTGCGGCAGGGAGACGGCTGGATCTTCAACATCTCCTCGCTCGCCGGCCGCAACGCGTTTGCCGGCGGCGCGGCGTACAACGCCAGCAAGTTCGGCCTGATCGGCTTGTCCCAGGCCGCCATGCTCGACCTGCGCCAGGCCGGGGTCCGGGTCGCCGCCATCCTGCCGGGCAGCATCGACACGAGCTTCGGCGACCGCGGCGGACATCCCGGAGAGAAGGGGAGAGACCGTGACTGGATGCTGGCGCCGCAAGACGTCGCCGCGATGATCCTGCACCTGTTGAGCTACCCTCCTCGAGCCCTCCCCAGCCTGATCGAGATGCGGCCCACCAAGCCGCCGGGGAAGTAGCGGATCCCGGATGGCCGGGTGGAAGGAAACGGCGCTGCGATGTAGCGGTGGAGGACTGCTCGAAGCGTCGATCGGATCGCCCCCCGCAACCCCAACGAATCCCCTTCCCGGTTTTCCGAAGCCGCCGGGTCCCTGCCCGGCGGCCGCCGGGGGAGAAGGGGACGCCCCCCTCCCTCTCGGGGCAGGGACCCCTCGCCCCTTAGCGGGTCCGGAAGGGCTCGGCGGCGCGCAGGATCTCGGGGCCGGAAGGGGCGCGGGAGCCGCTGCCGAGCTCCTCGGTGACGAGCACCCCCTTGGTGCCCAGGGGCATATGGCGCGAAGAGAGCTCAGCGGGCGCTCCCGGCTGGGCGTTGAAGACGCCGCCGCTGACGGGGCCCGCATCGCTGAGGAACCAGAGCTGGTAACAGCGGGCGGGGCCGGCCGGCCCGAGGCCGTGCAGGGTCAGCATCCAGTGCTGGTGGTCCGCGGCCACGAACAGCGTGCCGTGCGCGTCCGGCTGGGCGGCCGAAGAGCCGACCGGACGCAACGGACTGATCTCGACCCCCGGCGAGGTGACCAGCGCGAGCTTGGAGCGAAGCTCGTCGAGCTCCTCGCGCGCGCGGCTGGCCTGGATGAGCGCCCTCTCGACGCGCCGGTCCTCGGACTCCCGCAGCAGGGCTAGGCGGGCGATCGTCTGGTCCTGCTGGACCAAGGCACGGTACATCCAGCTGGCGAGCCCGGCCAGCGCCAGGATGAGGGCGGCGGCAAGGACCACCCGCCAGCGGATCGTCTGCCGCGCCGGCCGCGGCAGGAGCAGCTGTACGGGTCCGCCGGGTCCCCCCCCTGCGGACATCGTGGACACCGCGGGCACTGCAGACGCGGCGTCCACGGCGGACCCGGCGGACCCGGCGGTCACCGGCGCGTCTTCGTCGAGACGCCGGGGGCCGGGCTCCTGCAAGGCGGATGACCCGGCGGACCCGGCGGCCGTCTCCGGCAACCCGCTCGCCGCGTCTTGACCGCGCACCGCCTCGCCGCCGGCGATCCTCGCCATCAAGCGGCGCTTGACCTCAGGCCGAGGCGCCAGCGGCTCGAGCTCGAAGGGGACCAGGCCGAGGAGCTCGAGATAGAGCCGTTTCAGCGTCTCGCTTTCCGAGTCGGGCGGGGAATCGCGGAGCTGCTGGGGAGGCGGGCCAGGCGGCGGGTCGTGAAGCCGCCCGGAAAGATCCCGATACGGGCGCCCTTTGGCTTGCCTGTCGAGGAACTCGATCAGATCGAGAGCGGTCCGGTCTTCCCGGGAGGTGTCCTGGTTCACAACAGTTGCCTGATCTCGGCGCGCAGGGCGCCGCGCAGTTTCTTCATCGCCAGCAGAGTGCGCGTCTTGACCGTGCCGAGCGGAAGCTCGGCCCTGGCGGCGATTTCGGTCTGGGTGAGCCCCTCGTAGAAGGCCATCTCCAGGACCTGTCGCTGCTCGGCCGGCAGATTCTGCATCTCGCGGCGCACGCGCTCACGCCTCTCCTGCATGAATACGGCCTCGACGCCCTCGGGAGATGTATGGTCTGCCGGTTGCTCCTGGAAGGCCGCCTCATGGGTGCGCTCGACCACCTTGCGGCTGCGCAAGCGGTCGATGGCGCGGCTGCGCGTGAGCAGGACAAGCCAGGTCGAGACCGACGAACGGCCGGAGTCGTAACGGTCCGCGTGGCTCCAGACGTGGTAGAAGACCTCCTGCAGCACCTCCTCGGCATCCGCGGCACTGTCCAAGATGCGCCGGGCCAGGGCCAGCAGGGAGGGCGCGAAGCGGTCGTACAGCTCGGCCAGGGCAGCAGGCTGCCGATCCCCGACGCGGCGCATCAGCGCCATGTCGCCACCAGCGCCGGCGGCGCCAGTGGGAGTGGGCGGGTTGGGCTCGGCTGAGTGTGAATCCATACCCGCTGTCGAGCAAGGCCTTATCGGGGAAGGATCTAGAATAGCATGAAGCCGCAAGCCCCTCCGGCGCCCTCTCCAGCCAAAGGCCGACACCATGGACGCGAACCCTGAAGCCGCCACGACCGGACCGACGCAGCCTGCCATCCGGGTCATCATGATGCCCAAGGACACCAACGCCCTGGGCACCATCTTCGGCGGCATCATCCTCTCCTACCTCGACCAGGCCGGCGCGGTCGAGGCGCATCGCCACGTGTGGGGCCGCCTGGTCACCGTGGCGATGCGCGAGGTGGTCTTCCACGCCCCTGTCTTCGTGGGCGACCTGGTGAGCTTCTACACCGAGACGTTGCGGCTGGGCAGGACGTCGGTTACCGTCAAGGTGACGGTCGAGGCCGAGCGCGGCAGGTTGGGCACCGGCAAAGCCAAGGTGACGGAAGCCGAGGTGGTCTACGTCCACGTCGACGACAACAACCAGCCCGTGCAGATCGGCGCCGCGAGCGCGGCAGCCCGCTAGAGTCGTAAAGCAGCGAAGAGCCCGTCCCCTTCCCCCCCGGCCACCGCCGGGAAGGGACCCGGCGGCTCCGGAAAACCGGGAAGGGGATCCGGAGGGGTTGCGGGGGGAGATCCAATAGACGCTTTGAGCAGTCGTCTACCGCCACATCGCAGTGCTGACTCCTTCCTGGTTCAGTCAGGCGCCGGCTGAAAGCTCGAGAAGCAGGCGCGGCAGCGGGCTTCGTAGGCATCCGCGTCCCCCGCCTGAATCTGCTCGCCGCCGCCCGCGATGCGCTGGCTGTAGTGGGCGGGGGCGCCGCAGCGGACGCACACCGCGTGCATCTTGTCGACATATTCGGCCAGGGCGAGGATCTGCGGCATCGGCCCGAAGGGACGCCGCAGGTAGTCGAGGTCGAGCCCGGCGACGATGACGCGCACCCCGGCATCGGCCAGCTCGCTTGCCAGCTCGACGAGCCCGGGGTCGAAGAACTGCGCCTCGTCGATTCCCACCACCTGGACCCCGGGGCGCAGGAGACGCCGCAGGTCGGCGCTCCCAGCCACGCTCACCGCCTCGAGCTCGCGGTTGTCGCGCGTGACCAGGCGCTCGCGGCTGTGCCGGCTGTCCGCCTCGGGCTTGAAGACCTGCACGACCTGGCGCGCGATCGCGGCGCGGCGCAGCCGGCGCACCAGCTCCTCGCTCTTGCCCGAGAACATGCCGCCGGTGATGGCCTCGACATGCCCGCGGGCGCCGCTCTGGTTCCTTCCCGGGTCGACGATCATCGCGCAGGAATCTACCCCACCCATCCCCGGCCCCGCCAGATCGACAGGCGAAAAGTCGACGTGCGCTCAATTCTGATAGAATTGGTCATCAATGCCCAGAGCTCGCAGCAGCAAGCGCGTCTTCTCCTACGACGAGGCCCTGGCCACTTTTCCCGTGGTCCGGGACCTCACCTCGGATGCGGTGCGCCGCGTGGCGTCGGTGGTCAACGCGGTGGGCAGCCGCGAGGAGATGGAGAGGCGCCGGGAGGAGCTGGAAGAGGAGTGCGAGGCCATCGTCCGCGTCTGGGCCCAGAAGGTGGTCTCGGTCGGCTGCGAGGTCAAGGGTCTCTGGCTGGTGGACTGGGACAACGGCGACGGCTACTACTGCTGGCGCTTCCCCGAAGAAACGATCTCTTTCTTTCATACCTACGAGGAGGGGTTCGGCGGACGCCTGCCGATAAACTGAACGGCACCACCGCACGCCCCCTCGCAGACCAACGAGTTCTTTTTTAGACCCTTACCGGCGGCTTGCCTCGGCGAAGAGGCCCTCGAGGCGCGCGAGAGTCATGCCTTGCAGGCTCTCCGCCACGGCGTCGGCGGCGCCCAGCTCGGAGATGGGGAACGAGTGGGCGATCCCGAGGGTCACCAGGCCCACCTCGGCAGCCGAGACCAGGCCGGCGGGGCTATCCTCGACCGCCAGCACCTCGTGGGGGTGAAGGAGCCTCTCGGGAAGCGGCGGCAGCGTGTTCAGCGCCTCGAGGGCGCGCCGATACCCCTCGGGGTCGGGCTTGCACTCGGCCACGTCTTCGGCCGTGATCAGGACCTTGAAGCTGTCCCGAATCCTTCCCTGGCGCAGCGCCCCCTCCACTTCCTCGCGCAGGGCGCCGCTGACGATTCCCAACATCATGCCGTGCACCGCCGCCGACCTTGCCAGCTCGATTGCTCCCGGAAAGAAAGGATAGCCCGTGGCGCGGAGGCGTTCCTGGTAGTAGCTGGCCTTGCGCGCGATGAGGCGCATCAGGCGAGGGACGGTCGGCGCCTCGCCCGCTGCTTGCAGCACGGCCGAGAAGCAACCGCGGTCGTCCAGCCCCAGGTAGAAGCGGTAGTAGTCGTCAGCCGAGAGCGGGATTCCCTCTTCGCCGAGCACTCGCTGAAAGAGCTCCAGGTGAATGGGCTCGTCGTCGACGAGGATGCCGTTGAAGTCGAAGAGGATCGCGCGCAACACCGCCGCATCATACCGCCCGCCTGGTAGCGCCTTCCCCCCCGGCGGAACACGAGTGTCCCGCATCGGGCGGCTCACCACACTTTGTAGGAGGAATTGCCCGCCTCGGCGAGCCGGGGCGCGGCCACGATGCCAGCACGGTGCAGCAGATTCAGAAGATGTAGAGCGCCATTGACCGTTTCGGCCCCGCTCGGTGGGTCGCGCGTCAGTGGGGTCTGGCGGCAAGCTCCCTTTACCTCCGTCGAGAGAGCCTGCCGCGCCGGCGCGGACCCCACTGACGCGCGACCTCCCGCACGGCTCCCGGGGACGGCCCCGCCCCCTCGCCCCCCTCGCGCACCAACGCTTCCTCTTTCCTCCCGTCGATCCGCGCCGCGGTCTCGCCGTGCTCCCGGGAAGAGCCCGGCAGCTCGAGGGGTTATAGGAAGCACGAGCGTCTCACTCGCTCCACCGTCGATTGACAGAGTGGAGCGGGGGGGCTATCGTCGAATGCAAGGCTTCGACACGATCTGAAGCCGAGGAGTCATCAACGTGGAAAATACCGAGCACGCCGAGCCAGGCACTCCCGTTCCCCTCACGCCGGTGGAGGACCAGCCCGTCACCCTGACCCCCAAGGCGGTCGAGATGGTCAAGATCACTCGCCAGCAAGAGGGACTCGACCCCGCGCAGGGCCTGCGCATCGCGGTGCGCGGCGGCGGCTGCAGCGGCTTCGAATATGCGCTCGATTTCGAGAGCGAGGCGCGGCCGAACGACTATGTCTACGACCAGAGCGGCCTGACGATCTACGTCGACGCGGTGAGCGCCCGCTATCTCACCGGCACCAGCATCGATTACGTACTGGGGATGTCGGGGGCCGGCTTCAAGTTTATCAACCCCAAGGCCGCGGGGACCTGCGGCTGCGGCTCGTCTTTCACGGTCTGACCAGAGGCAGCTCGCGCACCTCGGCGGTGCCGCCGGAAGCGAGATCGAGCCGGGTGCCGGGCTCGGCAGCGCGGCGGTGGAGGATCGCCAGGCCGGCCGGCATCCCCAAGGCCGGCGACTCGACGGCGCTGCCGCTGCCGCCCGCTTCTCGTCCTTCATAGAGCAACGGAGTGCCGGCTGCCGGCGGCCCGTCCGTTCCGCTGAAGACCAGGCCGCGCAGTGCTTTCTGCACTCCTCCGCGGTAATGGATGCGCGCCACGACCTCCTGGCCGAGATAGCAGCCCTTGGCATAACTCACCGCCGTCTCTTCCCCGGTCTCCTGCGGAAAGTTCTGCGGGCCGAAGTCGAGCCCGAACCGGGGAATCCCGGCTTCGACTCGCACCATCTCGGCGGCGGCCGAGCCGGCCAGCCGCACCCCCGGCAGCTCCGCCAGCTTGCCGATCAGGGCCTCGGCGTCCGCTGTCGAGACCCATACCGCCCAGGCTTCCTCGCCGCGGCGGCCGCGGCGCTGCAGTGTGACCTCGAGACCGTGAATGCGGGCACGCCTGTGCTGCCAGAGCTCCGCCGGCAGCTCGCCCGCCGCTTCGTCGTCCAGGGCCTCGCGCAACGCCGAGGCCGCACGCGGCCCGATGAGGGTCAGGGGCAACATCTCTTCCAGCGGCCGGATCTCGACGCGGTCGGCGATGATGAACTTGCCGAGGTGCTGCGCCACCGCCGCCTCCGCGCCGGCCGGCAGCTCCATCCACAGCCTGTCTTGCTGGGCCAGCAGGACGGCGTCGGCGAGGATCCGGCCCTGCGGGCTGGTCGCAAAGCCATACGCTCCCTGCCCGGCACCGACGCTCTTGACGTCGCAGGTCAGGTAGGCGTTGAGGAACCTCAGCCGGTCCGCGCCGGTCAGCTCCAGCCTGCCCACCCACGAGCAGTCGAGGAGCCCGCAGCCCCGGCGCAAGGCCGCGTACTCGTCCGCCACCGACCCATAGTGCAGCGGCGCCGCGACATCGCCGCCGGGCACCCCCGAGCCGGCCGGCGCGAAGGACGCTCCCTGGCGCCTGTGATAGGCGGCCAGGGGAAGCTCTCCGCCGGCAGTCATGATCTCGCTCATGGATCAGTTTCTCTTAGCTGCCACTGCCTGCGGCGACCCCGAGGTATGAAACGGCGCTCGCTAACTGGCGATGGCGGACTCCAATCTATCGGATCTCCCCCCGCAACCCCTCGCGGATCCCCTTCCCGGTTTTCCAGGCCGCCGGGTCCCTTCCCGGCGCTGGCCGGGGGGGAAGGGGACGCCCCCACCCCCTCTCGTAGCAAGAGTTTCGTCTAGTGGGTCTGGTTCGTCGCGGTTTCATGCCCTGGGCCAGCAGACCGCCGACGCCTACTAGAATACCTTGTCATGAGCGAGACAGCGCCTTTCACGCTCGCCACGCCGGCCGGGCCGGTCCTGCACGGCCTGGTCGACCTGCCGGACCAGGACGGCCGGCGTCCGGCGGTGATCATCTGCCATGGTTTCAAGGGGTTCATGGAGTGGGGGTTTTTCCCCTACCTGGCGGCGCTGCTCGCCGACCGGGGCTTCGTCGCCGTGCGTTTCAACCTTTCGGGCTCCGGCATGCGCCCCGGCGAGGACCGGGTCGGCGATCTTCGCGCCTTCCGCGACGACACCCACAGCGGCGAGCTCGCCGACCTGCTGGCGGTCCTCGACGCGGTTGCCGGCGATGCCGCGACGATTGCCCCCCGCCGCGTCGACCCGAGCCGCGTCGGGCTTTTCGGCCACAGCCGCGGCGGTGGCGCCGCGATCCTCGCCGCGGCCCGCCCGCCCTGGCGCGAGCGGCTGCGCGCCCTGGTGACCTGGGCGGCGATCGCCAGTGTCGACCGCTACACGCCGCAACAGAAGGAAGAGTGGCGGCGGGAGGGCAAACTGCCCGTGGTCAACGCACGCACCGGGCAGCAGCTCGAGATGGGCCTGGGCCTGCTCGCAGACCTCGAGCGCAATCGCGCCGAGCTCGACATCGCAGCCGCCGCCGGCCGCCTGGCCGCTCCGTGGCTGATCGTTCACGGCGAGGACGACGAAAGCGTTCCCGCCTCCGAAGCCAAGCTCCTGGCCGACCGCGCCGCCAGTCCGTCCCCGACCCCGCCGGGCAGGGATCCGGCGGCTCTGACAGAGCTTCTGTTGATTCCGGGGGCCAGCCACACTTTCGGCAGCCGCCACCCATTCGCCGGCCCCACCCCGCCCCTCATACAGGCCCTCAACGCCACCCAGACCTGGTTCCGCCGCCACCTCTGAGCCTGGGCACGCGCTGGCCGGCCCCGCGCATCAGTGCACGACCAGCACAGGGCAGGGCGCGTCGTACGACGCGTACACTAGTGTCCGAATGATTCCTCCGGCTGCACCGTCTCGCTCCTGCGGCGGCGGTAGTGGCGGTGCGCCTTGGCCCGGTTGCCGCAAGTCTCCATCGAGCACCAGCGGCGCGAGCGGTTGCGGCTGCGGTCGAGGAAGAGCCAGGTGCAGCCGCCGCCGGCGCACTCGCGCACTCGCTGCCGCCCATCCGCGGTGAGCAGCTCGGCCGCGGAGCGCAGGATCGGCCAGAGCGGAGCTTCCAGCGGTCCTTCCGGCGCTGCCCACGTCCAGACGAAGCCG
Source organism: Thermoanaerobaculia bacterium (assembly GCA_035544895.1). GTDB lineage: Bacteria > Acidobacteriota > Thermoanaerobaculia > Multivoradales > UBA5704 > JASLEW01. The sequence continues at coordinate 30,829 of DASZZM010000006.1, read as the reverse complement.
CTGCCACGAGGCTCGAGGCGCAGGCGCGAAAGCGCCTCCGGAAGCGCCGCGTTCAGCCGTTCCAGGTCGGCGGTGGCGGGTGCGCGCGACGCCGCCACGGCAGAGAAGATGCGGTAGAGGTACTCCCGCAGGTTGCGGCCCAGCGCGAATGCAGCTTCGGCCGCCCGCGGATCCTTCTCCGCCCGGCCAGCCAGGCTCGCCTCCTCCTCGCGGGTGAGCAATCCCGCCTGCAGCGCGAAGGCGAGGAGATCCGTATAGCCGCGCACCTTCTCGGTCTCAGGGCGGCCCCGATCGCTCCACGTGTTCGCGAAGTCGAGGCACAGCGCGCCACCGGACAGCTCGAATCTCGACACGCACCCATTCTAACCTACAAAGAAGACTTGACAGGTGAGAAGAGAGCGGTTAGGCTAACTAGTATAGGATGGGTAGAGAGTTAGAAACCTAACGGAGACCATCATGAGCCAGATCGAAAGCCTTGCCGACCAACTGGAGCGCTCCTTTCGTGGCGGCGCCTGGCACGGGCTGGCGGTGGCCGAGACGCTTGCCGGGGTCGACGACGCGGTCGCCGCCGCGCGGCCGATCGCCGGAGCGCACTCGATCTGGGAGATCGTTCATCACCTGACCGCCTGGAACGAGGTGCCGCGGCGGCGCATCGACGGCGAGCGGCTCCAGAACCTCCCGTCCGAGCGCGACTGGCCACCGGTCGTGAACGCCTCCGCGGAAGGCTGGCGGAAGGCGCTCGCGGCGCTCGAAGAGACCCACGCCGCGCTGCATGCGCGGGTGCTCGACCTCGCCGACGGCCAGCTCGACGATCCGGTCGTCGGGAGCGATCCCACGGTGCGCGGGATGCTCCTCGGCGTCCTCCAGCACAATGCCTACCACGCCGGCCAGATCGCGCTGCTGCGCCAGGCGCCGGGAGGGCGGCCGTGACCACGCTCGAGGCGGTGCGTGACGAGCTCCGCGAGCGCCGCGAGCGCCTGGCCAGCCTGGCGGTGACGGTCCGCGAGAGCCAGCTGGTCGAGCTGTTGCAACAGGTCGACAGCGCCCTCGAGCGACTCGACGGCGGGACCTGGGGACGGTGCGCCGCCTGCTCGGGCTCCGTCGAGCAGGACCGGCTGGCGGCGGACCCCCTGCTTACCATCTGCCTCGAGTGCCTCTCGCCCTCGGAGCGGAACGCCCTGGAACGGGACCTCGAGACGGCGGCCCGGGTGCAGGCCGCTCTCCTGCCCCCGCGCCAGCTCGCGCACGACGGCTGGGAAGTGGCGCTGCTCTGGGAACCCCTTGGGCTTCTCTCGGGCGACCATTACGACCTGCTGCGGCCGAAGAGCGAGGACGAGCCCCTGCACCTGGTGGTGGGCGACGTGGCCGGCAAGGGCGTCTCCGCCTCCCTTCTCCAGTCGCACCTGCACGCGCTCCTGCGCGCGCTGGCGACACCCGAGCTGTCGCTTGCCGGGCTGCTCGCCCGGGCCAACCGCTTGCTCTGCGAGGTCACCCTCCCCGCCTCGTATGCCACGCTGCTGGCGGCCCGTCTGTACAGCGGCGGACGGGTGGAGCTGGCGAGCGCCGGACATCCGCGGCCTCTGCTCGCCGACCGCCGCGGCGTCCGTCCCGTGGAGGGCGCCGGGCTGCCGCTCGGTCTGTTCTGCGAGGCCGAGTACGCGACCCGCGACCTGCACCTCGATCCCGGCAACACGCTGCTGCTCTACACCGACGGCTGGACCGAGGCGGCCAGCGACGAAGGCGAGTACGGTATCGGCAGGGCTGCCGCCGTCCTGCGCCGGGTCAAGGATCGCCCGCTTGCCGACCTCCTCGCCGCTTGCCGCCAAGACATGGAGGACTTCCTGGACGGCGCGCCAAGGGGAGATGACCTCACCCTGCTGGCCCTGCGCCGCACGGCCTGACGAGCGGGTTACCCACTGCGCCCGCCCGCGGGCAGCTCCGCAAGGATGCGGGTGCCGGCGCCGGGCACGGACTCGATCTCGAGACGGCCGCCGGCGAGGATCGCCCGTTCGCGCATGCCGGTAAGGCCGGCGGTGGCGCCGCGGGCGGCGGCCGGGTCGAAGCCAGCGCCGCGGTCCGCGACCTCGATGTGGAGCCGCCCTTCGTCCACCCGGGCGCGCACGCTGGCCTCGCGCACACCGGCGTGGCGTGCCACGTTGGTCAGGGCCTCCTGCACGATGCGGTAGGCGGCGGTCTGCACCTCCGGGGCGAACCGCTGGTCGAGCTTGCGATGCTTGAATTTCACGGCCACCCCGGTTTCGGCAACGCCGCGGTTGAAAAGCGCCTGCAAGGCGGCGCGCAAGCCGAGGGTGTCGAGAGCCGGCGGGCGGAGGTCGAGCGACAGATCGCCCACCTGCCGGATGAGATCGTCGAGCTGGGCCGCGGCCTCGGCGGCCGATATGTCGGCGGCCGAAGCCAGGCCGAACTTGAGCGCCGTGAGCCTCTGGCCGACCTCGTCGTGCAGCTCGCGCGCCAGGTGGCGGCGCTCCTCCTCCTGCACTTCGAGGAGGCGCTGCGACAGGGCGCGAAGCTCCGACGCCAGCTGCCCGCGGCGCTCCTCCCCGGCCTGGAGCTGCCTCTCGGCCTCCCTGCGCGAGGTGATGTCCTGGAATACGTTGACGGCGGCGGCCACCCGTCCCGCCGCGTCCTTGACGGCGGCGATGTTCACCGCCACGACGATCCGTGAGCCGTCGGGCCGCTCCAGCACGACCTCCTTGTCGCGCTGGGACTCACCGGTCTCGAGCGCCACCGCCATCAGCGACCTTTCATGAGGCAGGTAACGCCCCTCGGCGTCGTACATCCGCAGAGAGCCGCACAGCCGCTGGCCCGTATCCCGGAGCCTGGGCTCGCGCCCCCAGAGCTCGGCGGCCCGCCGGTTGTAGTACAGGATCACGCCCGCCGCGTCGCACACGTAGACCGCGACCGGCACGACGTCGATGAGCGTCCTGAGCAGGTCGTCGACCTGCCCGCCCGACCCGGCACCGGTGTCATCTCCTTCGGGTACTTGCCGCCGCCCCTTGCCTTTCAGCCGCGATTCTTTCCGTTCTGACGACACGGACTCATCGTGTCATGCTGTTGCGAACTTGACAAGTCGCTGAACTCTGCGGCGGCGGTCATAATGAGGCCGCTGCCCTGCCTGGAGTGCCCGAGAAGAGCCTGCCGAGGCCGGCTCGGCTGCCGGACTCTGATGTAGGCTGGCGTCGATGCGCCCCAATGAGAGCCTTCTCGACCTGTTCCTCGAGATGCAACTGCTCGACCGGATTCCCAGGAGCGGGTTCGTCCTGCGCGGGGTGGCGGACCCGGAGAGCGTGACCGAGCACAGCTGGCACGTGCTCTTTCTGGTGTGGGTGCTGGGACAGCAGATCGAAGGGCTCGACGTCCTTCGCGCCCTGGAGATCGCGCTACTGCACGACCTGGCCGAGCTGCGGATCGGAGACCTGCCGCGCACCTCTGCGCGCTACTTCCCGGCCGGCGCCAAACAGGCCGCCGAGACCGCGGCGATGGCCGAGGTCCTGGCGCCCCTGCCGGAGCGCACCCGGCGCCTCTACGCCGAGTACCAGGAAGGCGCGAACCTCGAGGCCCGGCTGGTCAAGGCCTGCGACAAGCTCCAGCTCATGCTAAAAGTCGCCGTCTACGAGCACTGGGGCACCGGCGCCCTCGCCGAGTTCTGGGACAACCCCGACAACTTCCCCGACTACGGCATCGACCTCGTGAAAACCCTCTTCGCCCAGCTCCGCGAGCGCCGCACTCATCGCCGCACCACCCCACCGCCCGCTTAGCCCGCCTTACGCTCGAATCCCGCGCCGCCGCCCGTGGGCTAGACGTCCCATAGCTCACGGCCGTATATTCATAGAATGAACTTATCTCTCAAGCATTCTTTCCTAGATATCGACCCGGCGGCTGGTCGCCGGCTCGAGTGTCACCCCGGTGAGATAAGGAGTCGAGTATGAAGAAGAGGTTCAAGAAGATGAGCCTCAGTCGAGAGACTTTACGGACCCTGGATGGCAGTCGCCTGGAAAAGGTCGCAGGGGGATACTCCCATTTCTGTACGGCCAACCCCACCGACTGTGGCAACACCGTCTGTGCCTCCTGCGGCGGCACATGCCACACCTGCGACACCTGCCCGCCCTGCAGACCCTAAGTCGCTTGCGCAAGCGCCAATCTTCCCATCCCACCCCGGGCAGCTCCCCCCGGAGCTGCCCCTGCTCCGGATGCCCAGCCCAAGCCCATCTGACACATCGCTGCCAACCACCCCCCACGGGGTCGGTGTTGAAGCCTGCCGAAGCCCGGTTTCTTCTAGTTGAGGTAACCACCCCGACAACTTCCCCGACTACGGCATCGAAGAACTGAAGACTCTCATCGCCCAGCTCCGCGCGCGCCGCACCCAACAGGCCATCTCGATCCTTCCTTGCGGGCTAGGCCAGTCAGCTCCCGAGTAGCCGGAAAGTAGCGCTCCGGCGGAGGCACTGGCGCCCTCGCCGAGTTCTGGGACAACTCCGGCAACTTCCCCGACTATGGCATCGACCTCGTGAAAGCTCTCTTCGCCCAACTCCGCGAGCGCCGCGCCCAACGCCTCCCGCCGTCTGAATAGCCTCCCCTTGCGCCGCTCCTTCCCTCCCGGCGATGCAGTTGGGTCAGAGCGCCAGCAGCGTTCGTGACCCCCGCCCACCTCTTGACAAACCCCGCCTCGATGGTCACAATTCTAGTCAACATGGTGAGGCGGCGACCGTATGCTCTGGTCTATGCCCCTGTGGTCAAGCAGCACCTTCGGGCGATCGAGCGACACCATTACTCGTCGATTCGCAAGACCCTCCAGGAGCAGTTGCGGTTCGAGCCAGGCACCGAGACCACGAACCGCAAGCCACTGCAGCAGCCCGCCCTATTCGAGGCGCGATGGGAGCTGCGCTTCGGCCTCGACAATCGGTTCCGAGTCTTCTACGAGATCGACCGAGAGGGCCGGAAGGTCTTTATCCTGGCGATCGGCGTCAAGGAACGGAATCGCTTGTTCATCGGGGGAGAGGAGGTAGAGCTTTGAAGATCGCATCGGTCGCAGAGGTAAAGGCTCAATTCAGCGCCTATCTGAGGCAGAGCGAGCTGGGCGCGGTAATCGTCACTCGCAACGGCAGGCCGGTGGCCGCTTTGTTGGCCGTGCGGGACGACGAGGAGCTCGAGCGGCTGGTCCTGGCACACTCGCCTCGCTTGCGGGCGATCTTGGAGACGGCACGCCAGCAGATCCGCGCCGGCGACGGACTCGCTCACGGAGATTTCTGGCGCGAGGTGGCTGAGGAGGCGCCAGGCAAGGAGCGCCGCAAGAGCAGAGGAAAGCGATCTTGAGACCCGCCGAGATTCAAGGTCCTTCTCGCCGTTTGTTGATGCCGGACAGCCCTGCACGTCGAACTTGGGGTGCCACGGGGCGGCGTAGGCCGACGTAACATCCAGAAAACACGGGCGCCAGAGAGCGCATTGATGGCTTCCAGCTTAGACCTGAGGTCACCCAACGGTCACCGGAGCCGGGAGGGTGCCCCACGGGCCGCGTTTGGCGGCGGCGCATCAACGCCTTCCCCCACATATAGAACCAACCAAGCCGCCTGACAAGCGCGGCCCGTGGGGCACCCTCCAGGCTCCACACGGCACTCGATGCCCTATAGCTTCTTTTTGCTTCTTTTGCTTTTGCCTACCGCGGCGCCGAGAAGGTGTCCAGCCAGCCGCGGGTGAGATAGTCGCTGAGAGTCATGGTGATCATGAGCAGGAGCCAGAAGAACCCGGCCACCACCGTGATCTTGGTGAGCTTGGAGCTGTAGCGGACGTGCATGAAGAACAGCACCACCAGGGTTCCCTTGGTCACTGCGATGATCATTGCGGCCGCGTCGTTGAACGGCCCGAGATCGAGCCCGGCCACCCAGATCGTCAGCGCAGTAAACACGATCAGCAAGGCGAAGACCCAGAAGTACGGTTTACGGTCGGGGGCGTGTTCGGCCATCTTCAGCTCACCTATCCGCCATCAGCTCACGTGGCGGCCGATCAGGTACAGCAGCGGAAACAGGAAGATCCACACGATGTCCACGAAGTGCCAGTACAGCCCGCTGCACTCCAGCGGGTTGTGCCAGGCCGCGCTGTAGCGCCCCTTCCACGAAGGGTAGATAAGGACCCCCAGCAAAGTCACCCCGATCACCATGTGCAGCGCGTGCAGCCCGGTCATGCAGAAGTAGAGCGAGAAAAACATCTCCGCCTGCTCCGGGTGCTCGCCCGCGTACTGGAAATTCACCCCCGGCACCAGGTGGTGCGTGAACTTGTCCCCGTACTCGACCACCTTGATCCCGAGGAACACCGAGCCCAGCACCATGGTCAGCAGCAGGAACACCACGATCAGCTTGCGCCGGTTCACCTGCGCCGACCAGATCGCCAGCGCCATGGTCAAGCTGCTGGTGATCAGCACCGCCGTATTGATGCCGCCCCATTTGACGTCGAGATGGCGGCTGGCCTCCACGAACACGCCGTGAAAGCGCTGGCGATAGATCACATAGGTGGTGAACAGGCCGCCGAAGAAGAGGATCTCGGTGACCAGGAACACCCACATGCCGAAGGTCGAGGCCTCCTTCTGCTGATCGAGGTCGTCGAAATGATGCTGGAGCGCGACATGCGCGGCGTGGCTAGGCACCCTGGACCTCCCGCTGGCCCACCACGTGCTCCTCCGCGGCATAGGCGTAGGCGCCCTCCGTCACCACCGGGGGCGTGTCGAAGTTGTAGGTGGGCGGCGGCGAGGTGGTCTGCCACTCCAGCCCCTTGGCCCCCCAGGGATTCGCGTCGGCGGCCGGGCCGCGCGTCATCGACCACAGGAAGTAGCAGGCCGGCAGCAGGTAGCCGATGCCGAGAATCGAGGCGCCGGCGGTCGAGAGCACGTTCCATACCTGGAACTCGGGCGGATAGCTCCAGTAGCGGCGCGGCATCCCGAGATAGCCCAGGATGAACTGCGGGAAGAACGTCAGGTTGAAGCCGACGAAGATGAGCAGTGCCGAAAGCTTCGACAGCGATCCCGGATAGAGACGGCCGGTCATCTTGGGCCACCAGTAATGCAGCCCGCCCATGTAGGCCATGATCGTTCCGCCGACCATGACGTAGTGGAAGTGGGCGATGATGAAATACGTGTCGTGCAGATGCACGTCGATGCCGAGCGTGGCAATCATCACCCCGGTCAGACCGCCGATGGTGAACAGCCCGATAAAGCCCAGCGCATAGAGCATCGGCGTCTGCGTGGACAGAGAGCCCTCATAGAGCGTCGCGGTCCAGTTGAACACCTTGATCGCCGACGGGACGGCAACCAGCATCGACAGCACCGAAAAGACGGTCGCCGCGTACACCGACTGGCCGGTGATGAAAAGGTGGTGGCCCCACACCAGGAAGCCGAGGACGGCGATGGCGATGCTCGAGAAGGCGACGAAACGGTAGCCGAACACCCGTTTGCGCGCGAAAGCGGCGATCAGCTCGCTAATCACCCCCATGCCGGGCAGCACCATGATGTAGACCGCGGGATGGGAGTAGAACCAGAACAGGTGCTGGAAGAGGATCGGGTCGCCGCCCAGCCGGGGATCGAACAGGCCCAGATGGAGCACGCGCTCGGCGGCCACCATCAGCAATGTGACGGCGATCACCGGCGTGCCCAGCACCATGATCAGGCTGGTCGCGTACTGGGACCAGACGAACAGCGGCAGGCGGAACCAGGTCATGCCCGGCGCGCGCATGCGGTGGACGGTGACGATGAAGTTGAGGCCGGTGAGGATCGACGAGAAGCCGGCGACGAACACGCCCAGGGCGGTCGACACCACGTAGCCGTTGGAGTAGGTAGTGCTGAACGGCGTGTAGAAGGTCCAGCCGGTGTCGACCCCGCCATGGATGAGCGCCCACAGGGTGAGGACGCCGCCCAGCACGTAGATGTACCAGGAGAGCAGGTTGATCCGCGGGAAGGCCAGATCCTTGGCCCCGATCATGATCGGCACGAAGAAGTTGCCCAGGGTGGCCGGGATCGAGGGGACGAGGAAGAAGAACACCATGATCACGCCGTGCATGGTGAACAGCCGGTTGTAGGTCGCCGCCTGCACCAGCTCCCCGTCCGGGGTCAGCAGGTGGAGGCGGATGAGCATTGCGAAGATGCCGCCCAGGCCAAACATCACCGTGATCGACACCAGGTAGAGGATGGCAATGCGCTTGTGGTCCCTGGTCAGCAGCCAGGACTTCCAGCCATACCCGTCGTGGAGGTAGTTGGGACGGTCGAGAGTGGCGGTTGCCGCGTCCGTGCTCATGATTCGGATCTCACTTCCTGCCGCCCGCTCTGGCTGCGGTCAGCGCGGTCGTGGTGGAAACCGCCTCCGGGGCGTGGCGCAAGCTGCCGCTGGTGCCGGCTCCGGGCGGGGGCGCGATGCTGGGAATGCTCGGCGGGCGCGGCCCGGGCGCCGCCGGCCCCGCGGGCGCGGCCGTGATCGGGGCGGCGGGCTCGGTCGGTGCGGTTGGCGCGGTTGGAGCGAGAGCCGTGCCGCCGACGGCGCCGGCCGTGCCCGCGCCGGGCGCGCCCGGCATGATGCCCGGGTTCTGCGGCGGCGCCTCGCCCATCGACTTGATGTAGGCGATCAAGTCCACCAGCTGCTCTTCGCTGATCTGTCCCTGGTAGGTAGGCATGACCGGCTGCCAGCCGCGCACGATCTTGGCCATCGGCTGCAGGATCGACTCGCGGATGTAGGACTCGTCGGCCAGGACGCTGCCGCCCCCTTCGAGCGGCACCTGGCGCCCGTAGAGCCCCTGCAGGCCCGGACCGCGCGCCACCCAGCCGGGCCCGTAGACGTGGCAGGTATGGCAGGCGAAAGTCTGGAACAGCTGGGCGCCCGCGGCCACCGCCGAAGTGCCCGGGGCGGCGCCGCCGGCGACCCAGGCGGCGTAGTCGCGAGGGTCCATCACCGTGATGCTGCCGCGCATCTTCGAGTGCTCGGCGCCGCAGTACTGGTCGCAGAACAGGTGATAGGTGCCGATCCGGTCGGCCTTGAACCAGACCGTGGTGTACATACCGGGGTTGACGTCCTGCTTGAGGCGGAACGCCGGCACCGCGAAGTCGTGGATGACGTCCTCGGAGGTCAACGTCATCTTGATCGTCTGCCCCAGCGGCACGTGCAGGTGGTTGATCTCGCGGTTGCCCTCCGGATGCTCGAACTTCCACATCCACTGCTTGCCGATCCCCCAGTACTCGACCGCATTGGCCGGCGGCCTGTGCAGCTCGAAAAACAGCCGAGCGCCCCAGCCGAACATCGCCAGCATGATGCCGAGCGGGACCACCGACCAGGTGATCTCCAGCCACATTCCCGCCTTCTCGGGTTTTCCCACCTCGTCGGCCGAGCGGCGGTGGTAGCGCACCATGAAGTAGACGATGAGTCCGGCGATCAGCGCGGTGAAGAACAGGCTGACCGCCAGCCAGATGGCGAACATGAGGTCGACCTCGCCGGCGATGCTCGAGGCTTCCTCGGGGAAGAAGGGAAGGGCGAGGGCCAGCATGTCAGGCCGCCCTCACTGGGTCGGGGGGGCTGGCGTGCTCGCGCCGGCGCAGCGCCACGATCGCGCCGCCGAGGCCGAGCGCGAAGGCGGCGGCGCACAGCCGCACGATGTTGAGGGCCGCGGCACTGTACCTGCCCTGGCTCGGGTTGTAGTGGAAGCAGTAGAGGAGGACCTGGTCGACGACCGAGCCGAGCCGGTTGCCGGTGGCCTCGACCAGGGCCAGGCGCACGTCGCGCGAGGCAAAGTCGATGCCGAAGAAGTAGCGCGCCAGCTTGCCCTCGGATGTCAGGACCGCGATGCCGGCGGGGTGCGCGTACTGGCGGCTCTCCTGGTCCCAGAAATAGCGGAACCCGGCCGCCCGGGTGAGCCGCTCGATCTCCGGCGCGGCGCCGGTCAGGAAGTGCCAGCCCTGCTCGGTTCCCGGCCGCCCGTAGCGACCGAGCGCATCGCGCCGCGCCGCCGCCGCCATGGCCGGCGTCTCGCGCGGGTCGAAGCTCACCACCACCACTTCGAACTCCCGCCCGGCGTCGAAGGACATCCCCTTCAAGGTTCGGGTCAGGCCTTGTTGCGTCAGGGTGCAGAGCATCGGGCATTTGTAGTAGACCAGGGCGAGGACCAGCGGCCGCCTGCCGAAGTAGCCGCCCAGACGCACGGCCTTCCCCGTCTCGTCGCGGAAAACGAGCCCGCCGGGCACCTGCCCGCCGATCTTCTGGTCGAAGCCGATGCGCTGGAACGGGCTCGGCTGGCCCGGCTGCGCGGCCGCCGAGGCGGCGAGCGCGAGCGCCAACACCAACACCGACACCGACCCCAGGGCGGCGGCGGCGGTGGCGGCGAGCGGCGCGGAGGGCCTCATCGCGGGGTCCTGTTCCTTTGCGGGGGCGGAGGCGGCGGCAGGGGGCTGACCGAGGGAGCGGCCTGGTCCTGGATGACGCCGCCGGCTTGCGAAGCGGGCGCCGCCGCCGGCGGGCCGATGCGCCCCATCCCCTCGCCGGGAGCGAGCAGCAGGGTTCCCGGGCTCGGCTCGTACGGCACGGGGCGCATGCCCCCGCCCGTCAGGTCCGCCGGCGACCCGGCAGCGGCGGCGCGCGGCAGGCCGCGCCGGGCGATGAGGTCGATCGCCACGTCGATGGGCAGCCGCACCGTGCCCTGCCCGCGGTCCACCCAGCCGGCGTGCCGCAACAGGAGGTTCTCTTCGGCGCGCAGGGCGTCCATCTCCTCGACCGGCGCCGGCTGCAGCCGCGGCATGGGCGGCGCCGCCTGCGGGGTGGCGGCCTGGGGGGTCGCCTGCCGCGCGGGCGCATGGCGCCTGTCGAAGCGGTTGAAGCCTGCCATCAGCCAGCCCATGAGGATTGCCGAGACGATGGTCATGACGACGACGCCCACCGCGGTCCAGACGATCGCGCGGACGTTGAGGTCGCTGTCGTAATCCCGCTCGCCTTCCGGGCCGGTAGAGCCGGCTGCGCCCATGGCTCCAACCGCGCTAACCGCGCCAGGCGCGCCCGTCGCGGCCGGCGCATCCGCGGGACCCGGAGGAGTCGAACGGCTGTCCCGCGGCTCACTCATGGACGGTCACCTTGTCGAGCTCGGGGTCGTTGATCGGCAGCAAGGGGCGCTTCTTGAGCTGGTCGGCGAACGCCCACAGCCAGATGCCGCCCAGGGCGAGCAGGGCCGCCGGGTACATCCAGTAAAGCTCGATCCGCCGGTCGGCGCCGTAGGCCGGCTCGGCTTGCCAGAAGAGATCGACGAAGCGCATCGCCAACATCAGGCTGGCGACCGCGGCCAGCCACTGCGGGCGGCGCTTGAGGTCGCGCGAGAGCAGCAGCGAGAAGGGCAACATGAAATGGAAGACGACCACCGCCATCGCCACCCACCCCCAGCCGCCGGTGATGCGGTGACGGTACCAGAAGATCTCCTCGGGCAGGTTGCCGGCCCAGGTGATCAGGAACTGCGAGAAGCAGAAGTAGGTCCACAGCATGTTGAAGGCGAGGAAGAGCTTGCCGTAGTCGTGGAAGTGCTTGGCCTCGAAGACCCGCGACATCGGCTCGCGGCGCGACAGGAAGAGGGCGATGATGATGGTGAAGGTCACCGCCGACAGGGCCTGGCTGGCGATCAGGTAGAAGCCGTACATGGTCGACGACCAGTGCGGCTCGATCGACATCAGCCAATCGACCGCCGCGAAGGTCACCATCAGGCAGAAGACGACGAGCCCCGGCCCGGAGACCATCCGCATGCGCCGCGGCAGCTCCGGATTGGCGGTGCGGTCCTGCGCCAGCGACAGGCGGTTGAGCAGCACCGAAAGGATGATCGCGATGGCCAGGTAGAGCAGCGTCCGCGCGATGAAAAAGCCTGGGTTCAGATAGGCCGCCTTGGCCTGGAGGACGCGGTCCGCCCGCACATTGGCCGGATTGGCCCAGGAGTAGACGTGCGGCAACCCCCAGCCGAGCAGCGGCAGCGACAGGACCGCCAGCAGGGGGATGGTGCGGGTCGCGGCCTCGAGCTGCCGCCGCACCACGACGGCCCAGCCGCCGCCGGTCAGGTGCTGCAACATGAGGAGCGCCAGGCAGCCGAAGGCGATTCCCACGCAGTAGACCCAGGCGACCAGGTAGGAACGGAAGAAATAGGTCGGGGAGAGGAAGGCGCCGAAAGCCAGGACGATCACTCCCACGCCGCCGGCGGTCACCGCCAGGCGCTGGATGCGGTCGAGCGCGGGCGGGGGGGCGAAATCGGCGGCGGAGCAGTGCCTGCCGGGCACTCCCGCAAGCCGTCCGGCCGGATGGCGGAGCGGGGAGACGCTCATGGCCGATTCCTCGGCACCGACGGAGGCGATGGCGGCCCCGCCGGCGGCGGCTCCTTGGCCAGCTCGGCGGCGACCGCCTTCTGCGTCTCCGGCGGCAGCTCCGCGAGGCGCGCGTTCTGGCTGTACTGCAGGGCGCGGATGTAGGCGGCGATCGCCCAGCGGTCGGCGACCGGCACCTGGCCGGCGTAGCTCGGCATCACGCCGTAGCCCTCGGTCATGACGTTGAAGAAGTGGCCCACCGGGGCGCCGCGCAGCCGCGCCTCGTGGAACGAGGCGGGCTGCTTGTAGCCGCGGGTGACGATCATGCCGCGCCCGTCGCCGATCCGGCCGTGGCAGGGCGAGCAGAAGGCGTCGAAGCGCTCCTCGCCGCGCAGCAGCACCTCGCGCGTTGCCGGAAACGGCAGCTCGTCGACCGGCCTCTGGCCGCGCAGGCCGGTGAACAGGGCGGAATCGGAGCGCAGGTCGCCGCGCGCCACGGTGTTGGCCGGCAGCGGCCGCGCCGAGGCGCCGTTGGCAAAGAACTTGCTCTCGCGCAGCGGCTTGATCTTGTTCTGGCTCTGCATGTCATGACGGCAACCGGCGGCGAGCGGCAGGAGCAACGACAGGCAGGCCGCGGCCCGGAGATCAAGGCTCAACTTCGGATACCTCCGTCGGGTGCAGGTCGGCGAGGAAGCGCCGGGTACCCTCGCGGTGGAACTTCGCGTCGGCGGACTCGATGAGCAGGAAGAAGCGGTCGCTCGTGGCACGGCTGAATCGCGGCACGTTGAACACCGGATGGTAGGGCTGGGGCAGGCCGTTGATGACGATCATGCCGACGGTCGCCGAGATGGCGGCGGCGAGAATGGTGCACTCGAAGGTCGGCGGGATGAAGGCCGGCCAGCTGAAGTAGGGCTTGCCGCCGACGTTGAACGGGTACTCGATCACCGCCGCCCAGTACTGCAGCAGGAAGCCGCCGGCGCCGCCGAGCAGGCCGCCGATGAGCACGATCAGCGGCATTTTCGAGCGCGGCAGCCCGAGCGCCTCCGAGACGTGCTCGATCGGGTAAGGGGTGAAGGCGTCCACCTTCTGGTAGCCCGCCCCATGCACCGCGTGCGCCGCCGCGATCAGTCCCTCGGCGGTTGCGAACTCGGCCATCAGGCCATAGATCTCCTCCGCCCGCGCGCCGCCGCTCATTCCGCCACCTCCGCCGAACCGTGGCTGCCGCTGCCGGGAGTCAGGGTCCGCATCTCCGACATCGAGATCATGGGCAGGAAGCGCACGAACAGGAAGATGAGCGAGCAGAAGACTCCGAGCGTGCCGATGAAGGTGCCCCAGTCCCAGATCGTGCCGCGGTACATGCCCCACGACGAGGGCACGAAATCGCGGGTCAGGCTGGTGATGACGATCACGAAGCGCTCGAGCCACATGCCGGCGTTGATCACCATCGACACCAGCCACAGCACCAGCGGCGAGCTGCGCATTGCCTTGTTCCACAGCAGCTGCGGCGTCAGGCCGTTGCTGGCGATCAGCGCCCACCACACCCACTTGTAGGGGCCGAAAATGCGGTTGTACATCATGAACCGCTCGTCGTGGCTGCCGCTGTACCAGGCAAAGAAGATCTCGATCACGTAGCCGTAGAAGACGATCAGCCCGGTCGCCAGCATCACCTTGGCCATGGCCTGCAGGTGGCGTTCGGTGATGAAGTCGTGCAGGCCGAAGGCGGCGCGCAGCGGCAGCACCAGCGTGAGCACCATGGCGAAGCCGTCGAAGATGGCGCCGGCCACGAAGTAGGGCGGGAAGATCGTCGAGTGCCAGCCGGGGACGATGCCGATCGAGAAGTCGAAGGAGACCACCGTGTGCACCGACAGCACCAGCGGCGTGGCCAGGCCGGCGAGCAGCAGGTAGGCGCTCTCGTAGTTGTGCCAGTGGCGCATCGAGCCGCGCCAGCCGAGCGACAGGAAGCCGAAGAGAACCTGCGGCAGGCGGTTCTTGGCGCGGTCGCGCATGGTGCCCAGATCGGGGACCAGGCCGACGTACCAGAACAGCAGCGACACCGTCGCGTAGGTCGAGACCGCGAAGACGTCCCAGATCAACGGGCTGCGCCACTGCGGCCACAGGCCCATGGTGTTGGGATAGGGCAGCAGCCAGAAGGCGAGCCAGGGCCGCCCGAGGTGGAGGACCGGGAACATGCCGGCGCAGGCCACCGCGCACAGGGTCATCGCCTCGGCGAAGCGGTTGATCGAGGTGCGCCAGTCCTGGCGCAGCAGCAGCAGGATGGCCGAGATCAGCGTCCCGGCATGGCCGATGCCGATCCACCAGACGAAGTTGACGATGGCGAATCCCCAGCCGACCGGGATGTTGACGCCCCAGATGCCCACGCCCTTGGCGAACAGCCAGGTCACGCAGGTCAGGAACATCATGACCACCAGGAACGAGATGCCGAAGGCGACGTACCACCAGCGCGGGGCGCGCGCCAGGATGATCGAGGAGATCTTGCCGGTCACCGTCTCCGGGGTATGCCCGGGAGCGATGACCGAAGGCTCCGGCTGCAAGCCCGGCATCCCGCGGTCGAGGTCGAGAGTCGCCATGCTAGCCGTTCTCCTGCGCGGCGGCAGGGTGGCTGCCCTCGAGCTGCGGATTGGCGTTGCGCACCCGCGCCAGGTAGGTGGTGCGCGGCCGGGTGTTGAGGTCCCCGCGCATCGCATAGTTGAGCGGGCTCGCCTTCAAGCGCACGACCTCCCAGGCGCGGCCGGTCTGCTGCTCGCCGTTGAGGTCGCCGAAGGAGATGGCCCGCGTCGGGCAGGCCTGCTGGCAGGCGGTCATCAGGCGCTGCTCGGCGACCGGCTGTCCGCTCACCTTGGAATCGATCTTGGCATGCTCGATGCGCTGCACGCAGTAGGTACACTTCTCCATCACGCCGCGCATGCGCACGGTGACGTCGGGGTTCTGCAGCATCGCCAGCAGAGGGCTGCTCTTCTCGCTGTAGCGCAGGAAGTTGAAGCGCCGCACCTTGTAGGGGCAGTTGTTCGAGCAGTAGCGGGTGCCCACGCAGCGGTTGTAGACCATGTCGTTGAGCCCCTCGTCGCTGTGAATGGTGGCCGCCACCGGGCAGACCACTTCGCAGGGGGCGTTCTCGCACTGCATGCAGGGCACCGGCTGGTTGTGGAACTGCGGGTTGTCGACGTCGCCCGAGAAATACCGGTCGACGCGGATCCACTGCATCTCGCGGTGCTTGAGCACCTGCTCCTTGCCCACCACCGGCACGTTGTTCTCGGCCTGGCAGGCGACCACGCAGGCGCTGCAGCCGGTGCAGGTATTGAGGTCGATCGCCATCGCCCAGGCGTGGCCGGAGTAGACGCGGTTGGGATAGAGCGTCATCTCGCGCGGCGGCGTCTCGCTCATCTCGCGCACGAACTCCGGGTTCTTGACGAACTCGGCCACGGTCCCGGTGCGGATGACGTGGCGCGCCTGGGCCTCCTTGCCCGCCAGGATGTCCTCGCTGATGCCCGCGCTCATCTCGATGACGTGGTGGTTCTGGGTGCAGGCGAAGACGTAATCGCCCGGAAGCGTCTGCAGCCCGGCCCCCGGGGCGATCCACGCCGCGTCCGAGGTGCGCAGGGCGTAGGCGTTGAAGCCCAGCCCCGTGCCGCGCGGACCGGCGTGCGAGCGGCCGTAGCCCAGGCTCAAGGTGGCGGTGTCGTCGGCCTGGCCGGGCAGCGTCCAGACCGCGGCGTCGAGCTTGCGTCCCTTCCAGGAGAGCTGGACCCGCTGGTTGACGCCGAGCTTCAGGCGCTGGGCGGTCGCCGGGCTGACCAGCACGGCGTTGTCCCAGGTGAGCTTGGTGGCCGGCTTGGGCAGCTCTTGCAGCCACGCGTTGGCCGCGTACCGGCCGTCGAAGATCGTGGGATCGGGCCGGAACGCGAGGGTGATCTGTCCGGGCGCCTGGCGCAGCTTCGCGGCCGCCGCCTCGATCTCGCCGGCCGCCTGGGTGACGGCGGCGGCGGCGAGCGGCGGGGGGGCCGCCGGCGGTTCGGCGGTGCCGGGAATGACTCCGTCGTGCAGCGCCTTGCGCCACGCCGCGTCGAAGTTGCCGCCCAGCTTGCCGCTGCCGCGCCAGAAACTGCGCACCAGGTCGAAGGCGGAAAGCTCGCTCGTGCCCACCAGCACCGCCATCACCTCTTGCGCCGTCTTGCCGCCGAAAAGCGGCTCGATCAGCGGCTGCGCGATGCTCGCCGTGCCGTCGAAGGCGCGGGCGTCGCCCCAGCTCTCGAGCTCGTGGGCGGCCGGGATGTGCCAGTGGCAGAACTCCGCGGTCTCGTCGGCATAGGGCCCGTGATGGATACGCAGCGCCACTTTCTTGAGCGCGGCGGTGAAGTCGAGCTCGGCCGGCGCCGTGTACACCGGGTTGCTGCCGCCGAGCAGAATCAAAACCTCCACCTGCCCGGCGTTCATGTCGCGCACCAGCTCGCCGATCGACTGCAGGTGATCGACCGGATCGGCCTCGACCGGCGCGCTGTAGAAGACCGTCGCGCCGGCGTTGCGCAGCGCCTCGTTGATGGCGTGGCCGAGGACCTGGGCGGCTGGCGACAGCGATTCGTCGACCACCACCAGCGAGGCGCCGGCGTGCGCTCGGAGGTCCTGGGCCACGGCGTGCAGGAAACGCTGCGCGGCCGGACCGGTCGGGGACCCGCCGGCGATGTCTGAAGGGGCCGCGGCGCTTGCCGGGGCCGCGGCGCTTGCCGGGGCCGCAGCGCTTGCCGGGGCCGCGGCGCCCGAAGAGGCCGCCACGCCCGCCGCGGTCACTCCCAGCTCGCGGGCGAGCGCCACGAGGAAGGCTTCGATCTCGAGCGGCGAGAGCTGGAGCCGGTGGTCGGCGACGCCGGCCGAGCTGGTCGGCGTGCTCTCGACCGTGTACAGCCGGTTCATTTTCTGCGCCAGGTCGGGGCTGGCCTCGCGCACCCGGCGGCGGTCGGCGAACTGGCGCGCGTAGGCGACCGAGCCCGGCCCCATGGCGAAGAGGTCGGAGTCGACGGTCAGCAGCACGTCGGCGCGCGAGAGGTCGTAACGGCAGTCGAGCGGCCGGCCGAAGGCGCGCGCAGCGGCGGCCCGCGTGTTGTGCCGGCCGGCGGGCTCCCAGCGATGCCAGCGCGCGGCGGGGAGGCGGCGGGACAGCTCCTGCATCTGGGCGGCGAGCGAGGGCGAGGTCACGGTGCCGCTGAGCACCCTCACCCCCTGGCCGCCCAGCTTCTCGCGGGCGCGCAGCAGCTGGCTCATCTCGGCCATGAAGCCGCTCCAGGAGGCCACCTGTCCGAGGTGAAGGATCGCCTGCGACCGCGCCGGGTCGTAAAGGTCGAGGACCGCGGCCTGGGCGAACATGTCGGTCGAGCCCAGGCTGGCCGGGTGATCGGGGTTGCCTTCGACTTTGGTCGGGCGCCCTTCGTGGCTCTCCGCCAGCACGCCGGTGCCGTAGCCTCCGAGGGTCAAGGTGGTGGCGAAATAGAGGGCGCGGCCGGGCACGACCTGCTCCGGCTGGTGCACGTAGGGAACGATGTCCTCGAGCGGCTGGCGGGTGCAGCCGGTCAAGCCGGCCAGGGCCAGGGAGGCGCCGGCGAGCTGAAAGAAGGCGCGGCGCGACACGCCGCCCCCGCTGGGATCACTGGGGTCACCGGAGTCACCCCGCTCGTCGAGCCACTCCGCCGCATGACGCGGAAACTCCCGGTGCAGCAGCTCGACGAACTCGGGAGTCTCGGCCAGCTCGTCGAGGCTGCGCCAGAGCTCCGGGCCGCCCCTCCCGCCGATCGCCGCCAGCCGCTCGCGCACCGCCGCGAGGTCGAGTCGAGACGGGCCGGCCTTGGCCGCCGGCGCGGCGCCGCACTTGGCTTTGGAACCTTTTGTGCTGGGCATCGTGCGCTCGCTCGCTCCCTCGTGTTCCAAGTGTTGCGCCGCAGCCTGCCCGCTCGCGCCTCCCGGCTCTCGGGAGGAGCTCTCCTAGCGGTGGCAGGTCGAGCAGCTGGTCAGCGACTGAACCCTATACTCCTTCACCAGCTTGGCCTGGAGGATGCCGGCGCTCGCCGGATCGGCCGGCGGCTGCCAGTGGAGGTTGAAGACCTCCGAGCGCGGCCGCACGTTGACCGCCGGGTTGCGGTGGCAATCCAGGCACCACTCCATGGTCAGCGGCGCGTGCTGGTACATCAGCGGCATCTTGTCCACCTCGCCGTGGCAGGTCGCGCAGCCGATCCCCTTGGCAACGTGGATGCTGTGATTGAAGTAGACGTAGTCCGGCAGCTTGTGCACCCGCGTCCACTTGAGCGGCAGGTTGGCCGCGTAGCTGTCGCGCACCGGGGCGAGCAGATCGGCGTTGGTCCAGATCAGGCGGTGGCAGTTCATGCATGTCTCGGTCGGGGGCAGGCCGGCCACGCTCGACCTCTCGACCGAGCTATGGCAGTAGCGGCAGTCGATGCCAAGCCCCGCGACGTGGTGCTCGTGGCTGAACGGCACGGGCTGCTGGTGGATCTCCCCCTGGCGCGTGATGTAAGGCGAGCGGAAAAGCTCGAGGCCGAGCCAGCCCGAGAAGGCCGCCACGAGCCCCAGCACCACGACGCTGAGCTTGGCGATCGAGTTGGCGCTGCGATGGAAGACCTGCATGGCCTGGTATCCCTCGCCCCTAAAGCGTCAAACTCCAGTGCGACAGCAGCTTACGTCCCGCCCGGCCGGTGAGGGGGACTTTGTGAAAGTCTTCACAAGCAGCGATCCTAGCAGCACCGCCGGCAGCCCGCAAGGCTGCTTCTTCTCCCACCTCCACGGCCTCGGGGACCGTACCAAACCTCCGCGCGCCGAGGCAAGGCCGCGGCGGTCCGTCACAGCGGTTTCACCGGCGCACGGAGTTCGCGCTAGACTGGCGAGCGCCACGGGGGACTCGGATCCGACGCCGGCTGGCCGACCAAGAATGGACGAGCTGAAACAGAACTTGCCGACGCCTCCGGTCGCCATGCTGGAGAGGGGGCCGCTGCCGCTGACGGTGCGCCTGGCGGACCTCGCCGAGATGACCAAGCCCGGCATCACATTGATGGTCGTGCTGACCGCCGGCCTCGGCTTCCTGCTCGCCAGCCGCCACGCCGTCTCCTGGCCGCTGCTGCTCGCGACCCTCCTGGGCACCGCTCTGGTCTCCGGCGGAGCCTCGGCCCTCAACCACGTCTGGGAGCGCGAGACCGACGCCAGGATGCGGCGCACGGCGAACCGGCCGCTGCCGGCGGGGAGGCTCGACCCCGACCTGGCTTTGCTCTTCGGGGTCGCCGTCGCGGCCGCCGGGCTGGTGCTTCTCGCCACCGCCGTGAATCCGTTGACCGCCCTGCTGGGGGCGGCGGCGCTGGCCGGCTACGTTTTCGTCTATACCCCGCTCAAGAAGCTGAGCTCGCTCGCCACGGTGGTCGGCGCGATACCCGGCGCGATCCCGCCGATGATGGGCTGGAGCGCGGTGCGCAACGAGATCGACCTCGCCGCCTGGGCGCTGTTCGGCATCCTCTTCTTCTGGCAGATGCCGCACTTCCTGGCCATCGCCTGGCTGTGCCGCGACGACTACGCGCGGGGCGGCTTCCCCATGCTGCCGGTGCTCGACCCCGAAGGCATCTGGACCGCCCGCCAGACCATCCTCTACGGCGCGGCCCTGGTGCCGGTGAGCCTGCTGCCCTCGCTGCTCGGCCTCGCCGGGCCGATCTATTTCGCCGGCGCGCTCGCCGCCGGCATCGCCTATCTGGCCTTCTGCCTCGGCTTTGCCTACCGGCGCTCGGCGGCCGGGGCGCGGCGGCTGATGTTCGCATCGCTTCTCTACCTGCCCGCGGTGCTGGCGGTGATGCTCCTGGACCGGAGCGCCGGCTGAAGGATTCCCGATCCAGCTTGGACCCTGCTGCACGCGACGGAGTCCAGCCGCCGCAAGTCGATAAGCCGCGCATCAAGTCTCAGGAGGCGCTGTGGCGGCGGATGCACTTCTGGGTGCTGGTTTGCGGTCTTCTCGCCACGGTGGGGAACGTGCTGCTCCGGCCTGCGCCCCAGCCGGCACCCCAGCCGGCGCCCCGGCCGGCGCCGCCCATCCTCGGCCGCGTTCCGGACTTCACGCTCGCCAACCGCGACGGCCGCACCGTGCGCCTGGGAGATCTCGCCGGGGAGGCCTGGATCGCCGATTTCGTCTTCACCCGGTGCACCGCGAGCTGCCCGGTGATGAGCGGCAAGATGGCGCACCTCGACCGCGAGCTGGCGCCGCCGCCGCGCGTCCGGCTGGTCAGCTTCAGCGTCGATCCCGAGCACGACACTCCCGCCGTGCTCGCCCGCTACGCCGCCTCCTATGCCGCCTCGCCGCGCTGGCTGTTCCTGACCGGCAGCCGGGAGCACCTCCACCGCCTCTCGCGCCAGGGCTTCAAGCTCGGCGTCGACTCGCGTCCGGCCTCCCGCGGCCCTGGCGCCGAGGACATCCTGCACAGCACCCGCTTCGTCCTGGTCGACGGACGCGCCAGCATCCGCGGCTACTACGACTCGCTCGACCCCGCCGCCCTGCGCCGCCTGCGCGACGACCTGGAGGCCGTCGGGCGCGAGTGACGACGAGGAAGCGCGGAAGACCCCCGCCGCGTCGCAACCCGCGCTCTACAATCGAAGCATGCTCGCGCTGCGCGACCTCCCCACTCTCAATGCGTTGCTCAACGGCCTGGCCGCGGTGCTGCTGGCCACCGGGTTCGTGCTGATCCGCCGCCGCCGCTGGAGGGCCCACCGCAACGTCATGGTCGCCGCCCTGGTCTGCTCGACCCTCTTCCTGACCTCCTACCTGATCTACCACTCGCGGGTCGGCTCGGTGCGCTTCCCCGGCAGCGGCGCCGCCCGCACGGTCTACCTGACCGTGCTGGTCAGCCACACCATCCTCGCCGCTACCGTCCCCTTCCTCGCCGGCGTGACCGTCTTCCGCGCCTGGCGCCGCCGCTTCGACCGCCACAAGCGCCTCGCCCGCTGGGCCCTACCCATCTGGCTCTACGTCTCGGTCACCGGCGTCGTCGTCTACTGGATGCTCTACCGGATGAGGTGGTGACGGGAAAGCTCACGGTCAATCCCTCAGGGTATGGCGGTAGGTCCACCGTGGGCGCCGATGCGTGCGGCCGTCAAGGGCCGGTGCCGGCCGGCTTGCCGGACTGCTTGCGGCGCGCTTCGATCATCGGGATGAGGATGTCGCGCACGTAGTGCCACTCGGGCGCCAGCCGCAGGGCCTCTTGGGCCTCGGCGGCGGCGGCGGCGAGATCGAGCGTGGCCGGGCCCAGGTGGGCATTGGCGAGAGACATCAGCGCTTCAGGCTTGCCCCAGTCCGGCAAGGGTGAATTCGGCGCCGCAGCGCCCTCGCTGGCGGCGGCCATCTGACGGTAGACCTCGATGGCACGCTGCGGGTTTCCCCCGAAATCGCCCGGCGTGTAGAACAGCCTGGCGCCCTCCATCCACAGGACCCGGGGATTGCCCGGCGCCAGCTCCTTCGCCCGGGCTCCCTGCCGCTTGGAGCTCTCGGCGTGCTGCGGGTTCGTTGCGGGGTCCTTCGCGACGAAGGCCAGCCAGGCATGGCACATGGACGCCGCGGCATAGGCGTCCGCGAAGTCGTCCCGCAGGCGAATCGCGGCGTCGAAGTCGGCCGTGGCCTTCTCCATGTGGGCCTTGAGCTCGGCAGGAGTCATGTTGGTGCCGTTGATCGCCAGACGCCAGCTCGCGAATCCGGCCCAGTAGCGCGCCAGGTACCCCAGCTTGGGATCGTCCGCCAACCGTGCCGCTCGATCGCGCAGGCGCGCCAGCTCGGCAAGGTCTCCGCGGTAGTCGGCGGACATCACTTGCGCCTTGAGCGCCACGAGCTGGCGTTCCGGGTCGAGCCGGCGTCCCTCATCCGCCGAGCGGGCCGGCGGCTCAGCCCGACTCGCGCCCGAGGCCGGGAGAGAAAACGGCACCGACAACACGAGCAAGACCGCGGCTCTAGCCAAGAGTGGTCTTCTGCTGGTTCCCATTGAGATCTCCTTTCGGAGGGCACGTGCCTCGCAACCGTGCGCACGGCCCAGGTCGGATTCTGCGGCGCGCGGCGCGGGGTGGCGGCGGCGAATCGGCGAAGGGGCGGAGGAGCCGCCGGGCGGGCCGTGGAGGCGTTGAACGGCGGCCGGCAACGACGGCCTGGCCGCGACAGGCTCCGGCAGGGCAGGTTGTCAGCGGACGAGGCGGCGCAGCAGCTCGGAGGCCGAGCGGCTCGCCACGATCTCTTTGCCGTCCCGCAGCTTGATGAGGAGGCGGCGTTCGTCGAACGGACGCAGGAGCTCGACCGCCTCGAGATTGACGACGTGCGACCGATGCACTTGGCAGAACTGCTCCGGATCAAGCCGAGTCGCCAGCTCGGCCAGACTCATATGCAGCAGGTGACGCCCCGCGTCGGAGTGCACCTCGACGTAGTCGCCGCTGGCCTGGAGGTGCCGGATGGTCTGAACAGGGATCGGCACGATCCCGTCGCGCGTCCTGGCGAAGAGCCGGCGGACCGGCGATCCGAACGCGGCCAGGGCACGCTCGGCCGCGGGCACCGCCTGCCGGGCGAGGCGCTGGCGCACCCGCACGAGCATCGTCTGAAAGCGCTGGCGGCCGAACGGCTTGAGCAGATAGTCGAGAGCGCCCACTTCGAAGGCGGTCAGGGCGTAGCGATCGTAGGCGGTGGTAAAGACGATCTCCGGATGCCAGCGGATGCGCTGGACCACTTCCAGGCCGGACAGCTCCGGCAGGCAGACGTCGAGAAACACCAGCTCGGGCTCGAGCCGGTCGATCAGCCGCACCGCCGCGGCGCCGTCGCCGGCCTCGCCCACCAGAGTGAGCCACTCGACGCCGTGCGAGTACTCGCGCAGGCTGTCCCGCGCATGGGGTTCATCCTCGACCAGGACGGCCCGCACCGGCGCCTGACCGCTCATGGTCCGGCCACCGCCGCGCGCCGAGCGGCGAGATCGAGGACGGCGCGCACGCCCCCCGCCGGGGTCGAGCTCAGCTCGAGGCTCGCCTGCCCCTCGTAAAGCGCGGCCAGGCGTTCCTGAAGGAGCCTGAGGCCGAGCCCATGACTCTCGACGCGGGCCGCTTCGCCGGTTCCCCGTCCCTCGTCTTCCACCTCGATCCTGAGGCGGTCCTTC
The DNA here is from genome assembly GCA_035544895.1 of Thermoanaerobaculia bacterium. Lineage (GTDB taxonomy): Bacteria > Acidobacteriota > Thermoanaerobaculia > Multivoradales > UBA5704 > JASLEW01. The sequence continues at coordinate 7,351 of DASZZM010000006.1, read as the reverse complement.
ACCTCGCGCGCGCTGACGGCCAGGAGACCGCCTCCGGCGCGCGGCGCGATGGCGTGGCGAATCGCGTTCTCGACGAGAGTCTGCAGGGCGAAGCTCGGCACCATGCAATCCATGGTGATCGCCGGCGCTTCCAGGCTCAGGCGCAGCCGATCGCCGAGCCGCAGGCGCTCGAGCTCGAGGTACCCCTGGACGAACGCCCATTCGTCGCGCAGGGCCACCTCGTCGAGCTTCTCGCGCTGGACTCGCAGGCTGTAGCGCAGGAGATCGCCGAGGCGCTCGAGCGCTTCTTCGGCGACCGCGGGCTGGCGCCTGACCAGACCCACCAGCGCGTGGAAGGTATTGAGGATGAAGTGGGGATTGAGCTGGCTCCTCAGGGCTTCGAGCTCGGCGCGGGCGCGAAGGGCCTCGGCGCGGGCCGCCCGCGCCGCCTGCTCGCGGCCGGCGGCGGCATTGAGCCACGCGTAGGAGATGGCCACGAGCGCGCAATAGATCAGCGCGTCGTTCAGGGCCCGCCACGGCAAGATGCCGGCGTTGACACGAACGCCGAGCGAGCCTTTGAACAGCAGGCTGTCGAGGTTGACCAGCACGACCCAAACGGCGGCCGAGCCGAGAATGAAAGCGGCCAGGAACCCCAGGTGCGCGGCAAAGAATCGGGTCCTGCGTCCTTCTGGCCAAGGCAGCCGGCGAGGAATCCGCAAGACCGCGACCCCGAGAAGGGCATCGGGCAGCCCGGTGGCGAGGGCGTTCCGGATGGCGAATCCCAGCGGAACGCCGTTGGCGACGAACCCCGCCAGGTAAAAGGTCAGGTAGGGCAGCCAGGCGGCCGCGTAGAGGTACCGCTTCCTGTGTTCCAGGCCAATGCCCCGGGCCTCGCGCGGCGGCCGCGCAGCCCGCGCCATCTCGGGTCGTAGAAAGGCTGAGCTCAACGGCTCGCGCTGAGCGACCTTCCCACTCTCAACGCCCTGCTTATCGCTCTGGCCGCCTCGCTGCTGGCCACGGGAATTATCTTGATCCGCCGCCGCTGGGTGGCCCACCGCAACATCATGCTCGCCGACCGGGTCTGCTCGACCCTCCTCGAAAAGGCCCACCTTCAATCCCTTTTTCCGCGCCCGCACGATGAAGGCGTGTGCCTCAACAGTCCGCGGTGCTCTCTTCGTTGGTAAACATTGCCTCTTGGACTCGAAATCACGCGAGGATTACGGAAGTCGCCTTGCAGATTCCGATCCCTCGTGCACAGCGTCCTGGCGCCGCTTATTCTCGCCAGGGCCAAGACGTGAAGATCATTTGACTTGCAGTGTCCCGCGCTGGCGATGCCAACCTCCTCACGAGCGATCTGGCCTTCTGCAATTAACCGCGCCTTGCCAGCTCGCAGGAGCTGGACCAGCAGTCTTCGGGCAGTATCCAGCCTTGCCAGCTCATCAGCCAGCCGACCGCCGTAAACCAGGCAGCCATCCTTCCACTCCAACCAATCACGTATAGGTGAGAAGTCACGAGAAGGATCTTCGTCGAAGACGTCGGATGCCAGGTTTGCGTCGACGATCACGCACATTACTTGGCTCCAACAAATCTTCTCTCTTCCTCCATGAAGAACCTGCGGTAATGAGAAGGCGCATTTCGCAAGTTTCCTGTCTCGTCCAGACTTAGACTGTGAATGTGGACGCCGCCATTTCGCCGCTCGAAATATAGAATGGATACGTCCTGTGCCCTAAGATGCTTGCCCTCACGAACATCCGTTCGAATTCGGTCGAGCAAGTAGTCGCTATGCGTCTCTATGACGAAGCGCTTCTCCTGCTCCTTCGCCAGCGCACCCAGAAAAGACCCGAGCTCCGCCTGCGCTTTCGGGTGCAGGTGGACCTCAGGCTGCTGAAGCAGGTAGGTCCCTTTCGGCTCCCCCCTCAAGCAGTCAACGACGATGGGAAGCACCTGGCTCACTCCATATCCAACGTCCATCAGATTGAACGGCGGACCTGCAATGGACACCTGAATTTGAAAAGGATCACCCTCTTTGCGCCCTAGGCGGCGAACCTTGACAGCTCTGAAGAGGCCAGACGCTCTTCCAAATCCGTCAAGCAATTTTGTCAATCGGTTCCAGGTCGGCGGATCACCTGAAAATGTCCTCGCGAGTATCATTGGCACGTGTGAACCTTCAGGTGTTGCTGTCTCCTTCAACGGATCGTAGGTCCTCTGCGGGCGGGTTCGGATAGGCGCAAAAGCATATGGTCTGGGACCAAGCGAGCTGCTAATCCATTCCTCGAAGCGGAGCGGCTTCCTGAGATCATCGGCATCGATTGTGCCGTTTATATCAAAAACCTTAACTGAGCTTGTAATTGTAAGTTGATTGTGCACGAGTTCTAGAAAACCGCCGAGCGGCAGTTCGGACAGTTTAAACTCGTCTGCCTTTATTTCCAAGTCACCGGAAGGTACTTCGATGGAGCACTTGGAAAACCCTTGATCGGGGCTCTCCTCGAAGGATATCCTGTACGAGTTCGTAGAGAGAGACCACTTCTTGAGGATTGGCTGGCTCCCATTCGCTTCGAAGGTTCCGATTAAATCGGCCGGAGATTCGTCTCCTGGTTCGTGGAGATGATCGACTCTCATCCCTATAGAGAACTGCGGAGCGCGCCCGGCCTGACCGCCTCGATAAGTCGCGATCTGATCATACGAACCGAGGAGGAAGGGCTCTTCGTTGAAATCGAGCTTCAGGTTGGAGGAAACCGTGCCCGCCGCGAGATCCCATGCAAGCCGTACCAGGGCTAGAAAGGTCGATTTCCCTGAGCTGTTCTCACCCACCAGAATGGTAAGCGGCGCCAAGGCAGGCGTCTCCGTGTGAAAGCATCGAACATCCCTAATAATAAGGCGGTCCATGTCCTTGACTTTCTTTTACCTCAAGCAGCAAAGCTCATGCTCGAAATGCTGCGGATGTCTCCTCGCATGAAGTTCCCCTCGTTTGTCTAAGACCTCAGGACAACCGGCAATAAGATACATGCCGAGGACTGTGGCTTAGCCTAAGCTCTTCGCTCGGGCGGTATGCCTGGCCCGGTGCCTGTAGGTTCCAGCACCGCCTCGCCGGCCGTCGGAGCCGGCAACTCGAGAGGAGGCTGCGGGGGCGACGGCGGCCGGATGGACTCGGCCTCGAACGGAACCGCACCGCTCGGAGTCTGCGGCTGGGCCGCCTGAGCGACCTCGACGACCAGGCCGGGCTCCTCGCGGTCGTCGGCGGCGGGCTCGAGGATTGGCAAGTAGACGAACCGGGCGAGGCCGCGGTGGTAGACGATGCCGGTCGAGCTCTCACGGGTGGTGCGCAGCTGGTTGAGCTTGGAGTCGAGGTCGTCGAGGAAGTGCAGGACCAGGGCCTCGGGCGTCATCGGCTCGACCGGCGAGCTGAACTCCTTCCTTCCCTGGTGCGACAGGACCATGTGCTCGAGCAGCAGCCGCAGATCCTCCGGAAAGCCTTCGATCGCGGCGCAGCGCTCGCGCAGCAGGTCGCGCCCCAGGACGACGTGGCCGACCAGCCTGCCCTCCAAGGTGTAGTCGTTGACCGGCATGGCGCCCAGCTCGCGCAGCTTGCCGAGGTCGTGGAAGAGCACGCCGAGGACGAGCAAGTCGCGATCGAGGTCGCGGTAGTGATCGCAGAGCCGCAGCGCCAGCTCGGCCATCGAGACCACGTGCTCGAGCAAGCCGCCGCGGTACGCGTGGTGGATCGACTTGGCGGCGGGGTGCTCGCGCAGCTCCTTGCCATACGCCGTCAGCGCCTCGGCCGCGAGGCGGCGCAGGACCGGACGCTCGACGCGGCTGTGCAGCAGCTCGCAGAGTCGCCTCCAGAGATCGTCGATGTCCTCGCGTGTGGACGGGATGAGCAGCGCCGGATCGAAGCCCTGGCGGCGGTCCTCATCGGTGGCCTCGCGGCACTCGTCGATGGCGACCTGGAGCTGGTCCTTGTAGCTCTTGACCGAGCCATGGAAGGCGATGAAGTGGTGCAGCTCGAACTGGCCGTTGAGCGCCGGGCTGTCAGCCCAGATCTTGGCCGGCATGGAGCCGCTGGCGTCGGCGATCTCGAGGTCGAGATAGCTCTTGCCGTTGCGGTCTTGGCGCAGCTCTTTCTTGGTGAGCAAGGCAAAGCCCTGCACGAGGTCTCCTGCCTCCCAGGTGCGGATCGGGGCGTTGCGCTGCGTCCTGGTCATACGGTCCCCTGGCATAGTATCCCCTCGCCGCCCTCGCGGCCAGCCGGCCACCCGGCAATCATCGATCGCGGACCCGAAGGTAGACGCCGGCGGCGGCGGGCGTCGAGACTGGACGGATGATCCGGGTCTGACTCGGCGAGAATCGGCGGGTGGCACTTGCCGTGCAGGAGGAGCTGACGTGCCTTTCCGTCCAGCTTGCCGGATCTCACTACTGCTGTGTGCTGCCCTGGCTGCGATGGCTGCGATGGCTTCGATTACCGCGATGGCCGCGACCGCCGGCCCGCCGGCCACCGGCGCCGGCGATCAGGCCGCGGCAGCGGTGCCGGCGGTAGGCGCGCGGCCGGGAGCGGCGGAGGACCCGGCGCTCTGGCCGGAGGCGCAACGGGAGTTCTACCAGGATGGCCCAGGGCTGCTGCTGACAGCCGAGCAGCGGGCGGCGCTGGCGGCCTTCGACCCGGCTGGCCGCGAGCGTTTCATCCGCGAGTTCTTCGAGCGCCCGGAGGGGGGCACAGCGCCGGTGGAGCTGCGCGAAGGCATCACCCGCCGGCAGCGGCTGGCGGCCGAAGAGTTCCTCTCGCCCGCCGACGTGCGGGCGCAGCTGCTGTTCCTCAACGGGCGGCCCGCCGAGCGGGTGATCCTCGACTGCGGCACCGCTTTCAAGCCGATCGAGGTTTGGACCTGGCTTCAGGCCGTCAACGCGGGTGCGGCGCCGCTCACGGGCAGCATGGTGGTCTACCGACCGGTCGACAACGAGCCGTTCCGCGCCTGGACTCCCGACCAGTCGAAGCGGGTGCTCTATACCTCCGAGATGGAGTACTGGCTGGAGCAGTGGGAAGAGCTGCGCGGCCGAGGCGCCGGCTTGCGCTTCGACATCCAGGTGTGCAAGCAGGCCCGGCTGGTCGATCACGCCACGGGGATCGAGGGCCTGACCGGAGCTCGCAAGGAGGCCGCTGAAACCAGCGGCCGGCGCGCGCTCTTCGGCACTCGTCCCTGGGGGGCGGCGGGCGAGGGCTTCCTCGATGCGCCGGGCGACCTCGCGGCCTGGGCACGCCAGGCGGCAATTACCGAGCTGCCGGCGGAGCCGGCGCGGCTGCCGGTGCCGTCGCTCGAGCTGCAATTCCCCGAGCGTGCCGGCCAGCGGATCCTGACCCGCGTCCTGGTGCAGGTCGTCCCTTCCGGACGCCTCGAAGGCGACGCCGCCAAGGCAGCCGCCGCGCCTGCCCCTAGCGCCGGGCTCTCGCCCGGCGCTCCCCAATCCGTCGCCGGCCAGACGCCTGGCTCTGTCCCTGCAACCGGGGGCGCTTCTGCCGCGACCCCCGCGACTCCGATAGCGAGCTTGACCGTCGAGGGGACGATCGACGGCGAAGGGCGGGTCTTCGAGACCTTCCGGACGCGCTTCCGCGTGCCCGCTCCCGTCGCCGGGCAGCCGGTCGGCCTGGCTCTCGACCACCCGCTGCGCCCCGAGCGCGCCTTCGTGCTGCGCCTGAGGATCAAGGACGACGCCAGCGGGGCCGAGGCGCGCATCGCGCGCGGCTTCGTGGTGCCCGCCCGTCCCGTCGCGCCCCCGGCGCCGCGTATCCCGGCCGTCGCGGCCGCCGATCAGCCAGCCGCTCAGCGTCTCCCCTCGCGCAGCGGCGACTCGCTGACCCTGATGCCCCCGGAAGACGACGTCGTCCTCGGCCTCTGGCGCGCCGAGGCCCTGGTCACGGGCGAGCGCATCGCCAAGGTGGTCTTCCTGCTCGACGGCAAGCAGCAGCTCGCCCGCAATCATCGCCCCTACACGGTCGAGGTTCGGCTCGCACGCTTCCCGGTCGAGCAGGTGGTGCGCGCCGAAGGTTTCGATGCCGACGGACAGCTCGTCGCCGCCGATCAGGTGATCCTGAACCAGCCGCGCGGCGGGCTGACGGTCGCCATCCTCGAGCCGGCCCGCGGCGGCAAGCTCGCGGGCAAGGTCATGGCCAAGGCCGAGGTCACGGTGCCGCAGGAGCGCCGCGTCGAGGCGGTCGAGTTCCGCCTCAACGACAAGCTGGCCGCCAAGCTCACCGCTCCGCCCTGGCAGACCCAGGTGGAGATCCCCGGCGGCGAGGACACGGTCTATCTCACCGTGGCCGCTCAGCTCGACGACGGCAGCCGGGCCGAGGACGTGCGCTTCCTGCGCTCGCCGCAATTCGTCGAAGAGGTGGCGGTCAACCTGATCGAGCTCTACACTGCGGTGAGCGACCGCACGGGCCAGCCCGTGCGCGGCCTCGGCGCCGGCGATTTCGAGGTCCTCGAAGGCGGCCAGCCGCAAACGATCTCGCGTTTCGAGCTGGTCGAAAACCTGCCGCTGACCCTCGGCATCCTCATCGACACCTCGGGCTCGATGGCGTCCTCGCTGGGCGAGGCGCAGCGGGCGGCGGGGAGCTTCCTCGAGCGCATCGTGCGCAAGGGCGACCGTTGCTTCACCCTGACTTTCTCGGACCATCCGGTGCTGCGCATGCCGCTGACCGACGATGCCAGGGCGGCCGTCCAGTCGCTCGAGAGGCTGCAAGCGGTGGGAGCGACGTCGATCCACGACGCACTGGTGCACAGCCTGTACTACTTCCGGGGCACGCGCGGCCAGCGCGCTCTGGTCCTGCTCTCGGACGGCGACGACAATTCGAGCCAGCTCACCTACGACGAGTCTCTCGAGTACGCCAAGCGCAGCGGCGTCTCGATCTACACCATCGGCCTCAACATCTCGGCCGCCAGCCTGGGCATCCGCGGCAAGCTCAACCGCCTCTCGGAGCTCACCGGCGGCAAGGTGTTCTACGTCCATCGGGCCGACGAGCTCGCCACCGTCTACGCCGAGATCGAGCGCGAGCTGCGCAGCCGCTACCTGCTCGCCTTCCAGTCGGGCCGCGCCGCCGGAGCCGGAGGCTTTCGCCAGGTCGAGGTCAAGGTGCGCAAGCCCGGCCTGAAAGCCCGCACCGCCCGCGGGTATTACCCCTGAGTCTCGATTTAGTTGGCGCCGCCGCTGGGCGACCCGCTGCTCGTCCTCGGCCGCTGTCCGGGTGCAGGACAAATTTTTGGGATGGTCGGGGGTCATGAGGCGAGGGTGCGTGCGCGCCTATCCCAGAAATCGTGGAAGCGACCGCTGAGGATGGTGGTGCGCAGAGCGATGATGGCGTTGGCGCCGCGAACGGTCCAGT
>DASZZM010000005.1:0-68700 GCA_035544895.1 Thermoanaerobaculia bacterium | reverse complement strand
GTCGTCCTCGGAGTGGCGGAACGTCGCGACACCATAGTCTCCGAGGCGGACCAGGAACAGCGGCTTCGGGACCCCGGCCAGCTCGGCAGCCGCGCCCGCAGAGAGCCGTCCTAGCTCGAAGAGCTTCACGGCGGCGGCCATTCTCAGCTCTTCGCCCATCTCTGCGGCGGAAACGCGAAGAGCGAGCAGCGAATCTTCCGGGATGTCGAGCAGGATCTGGCTCATTGGATCGCCTTGGGAGGGGGTGGTGTTAGGGCGGCTGTTCTTCCCCAGCGCCAGATTCTATCCCAGGCCGGTCGAGGCAGACCTACTTGAGGTGCTCGCCCACCGTCCGAAGGCTCTCGGGGTAGCCGGGCGGGGAATCCGACCTCGCAGGCGGATCACAAAAGGTGCACGCAACCCTGCCCGTGTGGAAGGCTGGGCGATCCTCGGCGTCCTTGTGACTGTCCGGAGCCGCTGGTCGAGCGGTATCGCGCGCGGGTTTCGGGGCCGCTGCTCGACCGGATCGGCCTGCACGTCGAGGTGCCGGTGCCGACGGTGTCGGCCCGTTCGAGCACGAGCCGGAGCTGCAGGAGGGTGCGGTGGAGGACCGCCGAGCGGGTCAGCCCGCAGCTCTTGAGCGCGCTGCGCGGACCGCCCGGACGTTGTTGATCGTATCGGGCGGCCCGGCCGGTCCGTAGACCCACTGGAAGGAGTAGCCATCGCCTACTCCCTCGGCAGCCACATCGGCCAGGTGCCGAGCGACGTGGACGCCGCCGCCCTCTTCCCGCACACGGCCAACCCCCCCCGTATCCAGGATCGGCTGGAACGCCGTCCCGGCCGTGCTCCGATACGTCCGCGTCTGCCCCGTGACCATATCGGTCACCCCCAGCGTCACCCCGACATTGGTGAGCCCGCCGGCAAACACCCAGTAGCTCCCGGTCAGCCCGCAGCCGTCGAGCACCTTGACCAGGAGCTCCACGTTGCTGCTTGAGAAGAACCAGAACCCACCGGTATCCGACGTCAGCGGGATTGCCTGGCCGGTGCCGGAGCCGTCGGCCGTCTGCCAGCTCGCCTCGACCAGGAAGCGGTTCCGCTGCAGACACAGTGCCGTCGCCGACGAGCTGCACGTCCCCGCGGCGGCCAGGCGGAACCGCCGCGCAAAAAGCGTCAGCGTATTCGGGTCGGCGCCCAGGCTCAACCAGGCGACCACGAAGCTCCCCTGGCCATCGCCCGAGACCAGGGGGTATCCCTTGTTGTACGGCGTCGAGGACGTGACGCGGAAGACGGCGCCCTGCGGTTGCCCGAAGAGATCGAACACCTGCCCGTAGATGTCGCTCTGCGTTCGATCCTGGGGGTTGCCGCTCCACACCACCACGAACCGGCTCGGGTCCACGAACGCAACATGAGCGCCCCCCAGCAGAGGCCATCGCTCGCTGCCGGTCGCCCTGAGCTCGGGCGACAGCGGCTGTCCGGCCGCGTCGAAGACTCGCGCCGGGAAGAACCCGTCGTCCGCGTTCCCCGTCCCCATGACGACCGCGAACTCGCCGCCCTGGGCGCGTGCCACGCCCGCTCCAAAGCGCGACGTTCCCGGGGGATTGACCTGGATCTCCTCGCCGGTGCGGCTACCCGTGGGGCCGAACCGCTGCGCCGCGATGTTGCTATTGCCGACATTCTGCACCGCCTGCTTGGTCCAGACGACGACGAAGTTGCCCACGCTGTCGCTGCCAACGCCCCCCCGCAAGACGTACTGCGCATCCGCACCGTCGACGCGGAACTCGTCGGTCGCCGCCTGCCCGCTGTTGTCGAGCACTCGGGCGTGCACGCCCGCCGGGTGGCCCGTGGCATCGGCCGCCTGCCAGGTGACCACGGTGCCCACGCCGGAGCGGACAACGACCGGAGAGTCTCCAGTGCGGCTGCTGACCTGAAGCTCGGCGCCGCGAGCGCCGTCCTGAGCATCGTATAGCCGCGCGTAGATTCTCTCCCCACCCGCGAAGCCCTGCCACACGAAGGATGCATTCCCCGCGGAGTCCGTCGCGACGCCGCTGGGCTGCCAGATCGGATAACCAGCCTGGAAGGCGTCGCCGAGGCTTCCCCGGGTGGCGTCGAAGCGGCGCGCGAACAGATACCCTGAATAGGCGGTGCCGACCACGTCGACCTCATGGCCGGCGCCCCATGCCGCGACAAAGCTGCCGCCGGAATAGGCCGCGATGCTCACGCTGCGGAATTGTTGTGGGCGCGTCTCGGCCGCCAGTTGCAGCTCGTCGCCAACGGGCACCTGCGCGGCCACCCGATGGGCCGCCGCCAACACCAGCGCCAGGGTCAAGGAGCGGGTCCGCTGCATCTGCACTCCTGCTCTGCGACGCACGTCGCTCATTGAAGGTTGTAGGCGTAGACCGAGAACTTCTGCGCCCCCCGCGTCACGTCCGTCACGCTCTCGCCCGTCACCCGGATCGTCAGCGACTGGCCCTGGGAGTACTGGCCCCGGGGGATGAAGACCGCCTGGACGTTGTTGATCGAATCCGGCGGCCCGGCCGGCCCGAAGACCCAGTGGAAGGAATAGCCATCATCCGTGCCGCTCACCACCTCGTTGAAGTCGTTGCCGGTCCAGAAGGCGCAACAACCGTTGGCGAAGTCATCGACCCGCAGGCGTAGGCTGTTGACGAGCGCCGCTTGCGCGTCGCCGAGGGGCGTGGTGGAAGGCGGATCGGACCAGGCGAGGACGATGTAGGTATCCTTGGAGGCGTCAGCGATCCACGCCGTCCAGGCGAAGGAGTCCCCGGTCCTCACCCCGGGCGTCGCGGACTCGTCGATCCAGAAGCGGCCGGAGAAGAAGCCGGCCGTGGTCACCACCGCGCGGTTGAGGTTGACCCTCCCCCAGCCTTGCAGCGGGCTCGGCCGGTGGTCGATGCCGCTCGGCCCCAGTCCCCCGAGATCGTCCGCCGTGGCGATGAGCGCCGCCTTGATGAGGCTCGGGGCGGGGTTGTCGGTGCCATGGTTCAAGAACCACTGCCGCACGTGCGCGGCCACTCCGGTGACGACCGGTGCCGCGAAGCTCGTCCCCGTGCCGTAGGTGTACCACTGCGAAGGGTCGCTGGCCACCTCGACCGTGATCGCCACCACCCGGACCCGCTCCCCGCCAGGTCAGGGTCGAGCATTCCTCTCAGGCAACCCGCAGCACCGCTACGGGGTCGAGCCGTACCGAGCGCAGACTCGGTCCCAGGCTCGCCGCCAGCGCGGCGCCGAGCACGACCAGGGCGGCGCCCACGTAGACCGGCCCGTCCGCCGTGCCGATGCCGAAGACCGTGTGCGCCAGCAGGCGCAGGAGCGCCGACGACAACACCCCGCCGAGCAGCACGCCGCAGGCCGCCAGGCGCAGGCTGCGGCCCAGGAACCAGCGCAGAATCGCCGCCCGGTCGGCGCCGAGCGCCATGCGCACGCCGACCTCGAACCTGCGGCGCAAGGTCCAGTCGCTGACGATGGCATAGATGCCGGCCGCCGCCACCAGCAGGGCGAGCGCCGCGAAGCTGCCGAGCAGCGCCGCCTGCAGCCGCGCCTGCTCGAGCTCGCGCCCCACCACCTGCTCGAGCGGCACGGCGGCGCCGACCGGGACCCCGCGGTCGACGGCGGAGACCACTTGGCGAAGCGACCGCGCCACCTCCGCGCTGCCCGCCGCGGAGCGCACGAGGAGGAACAGGGCCGGCGAGACCACCTGCTCGACCGGGACGAAGATCTCGGGCCCCGGCGGCTCGCTCAAGCTGCGCTGCCGGACGTCCTCGACGATGCCGACGATCTCGCGGTCGAGTGGATGGCCGTAGAGCCTCTCCTCGGCCCAGCCGCCGATGGCCAGGTGCCGGCCGATCGGGTCCTCCCCGCCGAAGAAACGCCGCTCCGCCGTCCGGTTGAGCACCGCCACCCCGTGGCCGGCCGCCACCTCGGCTGGGGCGAACAGGCGCCCGCGCAGCACGGCGATGCGCAGCGCGGCGAAATACCCCGGCGTCACCGCGTGGATATCGGCCAGCGGCAACTCCCCTGCGGGCGGCGGCGCAGCGCCCTGCACCACGAAACTGCTGGTGCGGATCGAGCCCCCGAGAGGCAGGTCGGCGGCGCAGCCGGCCACCGCCACACCGGGCAGGCGCCGGACCTGCTCGACCGCGCGCGCCACGTAGTCGGCCCGCCTCGGCGCCGCCGCGTAGCGCTCCGCGGAAAGATTGATCCTCGCCACCGTGACCCCACGCGCGTCGAAGCCGGGAGCGATCCGGTCGAGGCGCAGGAAGGACTGGGCGAGGACCAGGAAGCCGACCACCAGCGGCGCGGTCACCGCGACCTGGCCGACGAGCAAAACGCGCTGAAAACGGCCCAGGACGCGCCCCGCCTCCGCGCGCAGCCGTTCGATCTGCAGCCAGACCCGGCGCAGGTGGAGGGCGCGCAGGGCGGGCAGCAGCCCGCAGCCGGCGGCCACCACGCACAGCAGGCCGAAGCTGTAGGCCCACTCCTGCCAACCTGCCGCGGCGACCGCGAAGCGTCCGAGGCTCCGCGGTGCCCGCAGCGCGAGCAGATGGGGTATCCAGCGGCTCAGCAGCACTCCCAAGGCGCCGCCTGCCAGCGCCACCGCCCCGCTCTCGCCCAGCGCCCAGCGCACCAGGTGCCCGCGCCGCGCGCCGAGCGCCAGGCGGATCGCCATCTCGCGGTCGCGCGCCACCGCGCGCGCCAGCAGCAGGCTCGCCACGTTGACGCACGCCGCCGCCAAGAACAGCCACACGGCGCCGAACAGGACCACGACTGCCGATCGCTGGGGACCGCCCACCTCCTCCTCGAGCGGAGTGAGCCCGAGGCTCCAGCCGCGGTTGGTGTCGGGGAATTGCTTCGCGAGCCCGGCCGCGACCCCGCGCAACTCCCCTGCGGCCTGGCTTTCCGAGCGGCCCGGCCGCAGCCGGGCGAGGACCGTGAGGGAGCGGCCGCCGCGCTGGCCCTCCTCCCTGCCGAAGGCGGTGGCAAGCCACGCTTCCGCCCCCCCGGGCGTCACCAGCTCGGGGGGTGCCACGCCGACCACGGTCACCGGCCGGTCGTCGAGGCGCACGGTCTTGCCCACGATCTCGCCGCTCCCCCCGAAGGCGCTGTGCCAGAGGCGGGATCCGAGCACGACCGACCCGCCCGCGGCAACCTCCTCCGGCTTGAAGTAGCGGCCGAGCGCGGGAGGCGTGCCCAGCAGCTCGAAAAACGACGCCGAGACCTCCGCCGCGCTGACCTCTTGGGCTTCCCCCTTCTCACGCTCCAGCACCGCCGTCCCGCGGCGCATCGCCGCCATGGCCGAGAAGGCGTGAGCCGCCTCGCGCACGTCGTGGAAATCGGCGGCCGAGATCGAGCTCCGCGCGATGCCCTGGGCGGGGTTCGTGCTCCACAGCACGACCAGCCGCTGCGCATCGGGATAGGCCACAGGGTGCAGGATGCCGCGCACCGCCGCGAACAGCAGCACGTTGGCCCCAATCGCCACGCCGAGCGTCACCACCGCGGTCCCCACCGCCCCCGGAGCACGCGCCAGCCGCCGCAGCCCCCTCGCGAGCACGCCGCCGCTCACCGCCCCGGGCCGCCACCCGCGGCCGCGACACCGGGTGTCTCCGCGCCCAGAGGCGGCGCGGACACCCCGGCCACGCCCTCGGCCTGACGGCTCCGCGCCGCCGTGGCGCTCACCGCGGCGACGATGTGCGAGATGACCTTCCACAGATCGCGGCAGTAGACGGTCGTGTCGTCGAATCCGTTTGCCGTGCTGAAGCGGTGGGGCAGGTAGCCGCTGCCGCAGATATCGTGCAGCGGGCAGGCGCGGTAGGCCGCGCACAGGCTCTCCTGGCCGCCGAGGCCCACGCGGAAGAGCTCCGCGTCATAGACGGCCGAGATCGGATGGTCGAAGACGTTAAGCCCGAGAGCCGTGAAGCCGTCGCCACAGGCGCGCAGCGAATCCACCGGTTCGAGGCCGCCGTCCGAATCGATCGTCATGATGCTGACCGGGTGACCGCCGGGCGCGTCGGTGCCGACGTGGCCGCCCAGGACATTGAAGATCACCTGATCGTAGAGAGCCCCTACAAGCTCCCCCCTCCCCCGCAACACCTCCTCCTCCTATACACGTTGCGGTTCACCTTCACGCGCCGGGCAGGTTGGCACGCACCCGCAGCAGAGGCCGACCCTCCCCGGCCACCAGCTGCCAATGGCAGCCCAGCCTGGCGCAGGCGGTATCGAGGGCCTCTCGGATGCCGCGTCCGGTCAACTCCAGGCTGATGGCGCGGACGGCCAGCGACTCGTCGAGCGAGAGGTCGGCGCCGAGCATCTGGGCTACCGCGCCGAGCACTCCCCGCACGTTGGCGCCCGAGAGCCTGATGTCGATCGGTTCGTCCAGTGGCTCGACGCCTCGGCTCCGCGCGCCGGCGGCCAGCGGTTCGATCACCAGCATCTCGTCGCGTAGGTGCCAGCGGCAGCCGATGCTCTCGCAGGCGGCGCCGAGCACGGTGCGCGCCGAAACGTTGTCGAGCCGGATCGAGATCTTCTGGGTGGCGTCGAGGCCCGGTTCGAGCACGATCTGGGCGCCGGTCAGCTTGGCAAAGGCATGGAAGAACTTATCCAGCTTGGCCTGGCTCAAGTTGATGTCGATGCGCTCGTCGAGGTTGACATTGGCGTGCGCCACTCCCGGCGCCAAGGTGACGGCCAGGAGTACCGCGAGGATCGCCGTGGCAGCACGGATTGGGGTCGGGCTGGAGTTCATCGGTAGCTCCTCTCTGCGGCAGACACGACGGCGCTGGTCGTCAGGACAGGGATCAGTCAGTTTCGTTCACTCCGCCGCGAGTCGTGAGTTCAGGAACCTCTACCCTAACTGTTGCCGCCGAAAGCAAGATTGTGACACTTGACAAAGACTTCATCACGCTGAACCAGGGTCCCCCCGCCCTACCACCTGGTGAGTAGGAGCTGGACGTGCGGGTGACCGCCAAGACGGTGGAATGCTTCGCCAAAAGCAACCGCGTGGCGAGTCACCTGCGCAGCTCTCGCCGGGGAATCCACACGACCCATCACGAGCACATGCCGCGGCCGCATCGGGACTACGCGGAGTGGACACCCGAGCGGCTGGTGCAGTGGGCCCAGAAGACGGGGCCATCCATCGGCGGCCTGCGCGGCTTGGCAGAAGGTGAGGAGGAGATACGGAGAGCCATACTCATCGCCGGCCTCCTGCGGAATGCGGGCTTGTCGAACCAAGTGTCTGCGTTTGGATCGTCGCCGCGGACACAGGAGTGGGACACGAGGTTATTGAGCGCCATAAGCATCGGCATGCCGCCGGCCTGCTTCAAGAGTTCCTACCCCTTCTCACAATTCCACAGGGCCCCCGATAGGGCGCGCCGGGTTGGTCGGTTCGACCTGGTCCGGCTCACAGCTCAGCGTCGCGAGCGTGTGGCCGAGAACCGAGACGTAGAGCGCTTGGGTGCGCTCGGCCTGCCGCGCGTGACCGTGGATTTCGACGGCTCCGTGATCTGCACCGGCCGGTCGTCCGAGGGGAGCCGCGCCAAAAAAAAAGGCACCGAAGCCTCGCAGCGCCTCCGCATCTGTGCTAAGCTACCGAAACCAGCGATTGCCCTATTTCGCGATGCGCCGCTTTCAACCCGGCACCCGGGAGGACCACCGATCATGGCCAAGCCGATCTCCCTGCCCACCCTCACCCTGCTCTTTGCCGCTGCGGTCCTGGCGCTGTCGCCCGGCACTCTCGCCACGGCAACCGACCCGCCCAAGGTCCGCGCCTTCGAGCTGACCTACAAGGCGGTCGTCCACAACCTCCCCGCCGCTGCCGGCCGGGTAGACATCTGGCTGCCCTATCCGGCGAGTGACGAAGACCAGAGAGTCGAAGTCGCCCAGGTCTCGGCACCGTTCCCGACGGACATTCGCAAGGATCCGAAGCTCGGCAACACCATCCTCCACATCACGGCCAACCATCCCGGCCAGGCCGACATCGCGCTCGCCATGACCGTACGGGTCACCCGCAGCGAGAGGGTCCGCAAGGCCTGGGGCTCGGCGGCCGGGCGGCTGCGTGACAACGTCGAGCCGGCGGTCGCCCACTGGCTCGCGCCCGACCGCCTGGTGCCGCTCGATGCCCGCATTCGCGAGCTCGCCCGCCAGGTGACCGCGGGCAAGACAACCGACCTCGACAAGGCCCGCGCCATCTACGACTACGTGGTCGCCACCATGAGCTACAACAAGGAGGGCACCGGCTGGGGGCACGGCGACATCTACTGGGCCTGCGACAAGAAACGCGGCAACTGCACCGACTTCCACGCGCTGTTCACCGGTCTCGCCCGCGCGGTGGGAGTACCGGCCAAGTTCGAGATCGGCTTTCCCATCCCGCCCCAGCGCGGCGAGGGCAAGATCGGCGGTTATCACTGTTGGTCCGAGTTCTACCTCGACGGCTACGGCTGGGTGCCGGTTGACGCTTCCGAAGCCTGGAAGCACCCGGAGAAGCGGGAGTACTTCTTCGGCGCCCTCGACGAAGACCGCGTCAAGTTCTCCGAAGGCAGGGACCTGGTTCTCGAGCCGCGGCAGAAGGGCGAGCCGCTCAACTACTTCGTCTATCCTTACGTCGAAGTCGACGGCAAGCCCCACTCCGCCGTGGAGCTGACTTTCTCCTATCGCGACAGGTCGGTGCCGGCAGCCGCCGCGGCGACCTCCAGCGGACTGCGTTGAGTTGCGCACGGTACTCGTCGTTATGCGCGTTTTCTGGTGAGCCTCTTTTTCCGAATAGCAGATACGTGCTCGATGAAGAGCAACTGAAGCGGGGTCTTCGTGATGAGAGTCGATGAAGCTTCATAAACCCAATGCCTTACGTATTCCGGCAGTAATTGAACCGCAGCCGTGATCACGCTTGCCGCCGGCCTCGGCATCCAGCACACAGCCAACTCATAGAATGTCTTGTGCAAGTCGCCTTGAGTTTCTGCCCCAAAGTGGCGAGCGGCCGCTTCGAGCTCAGAGCGGTACTCGGTGAGGAGGGACTCAAATCGAGGTCTATCACTCTCTTGGATCGCCGCATTCAGCTTTGCGAACCGATTTCTCAGCACGCCTTTCATCCTATAGTCCATGGCCACCTCGATCGCGTCCCGAGGATCTCCTCCTGTCGACGCTAGGATGGCGGCTCCGACGAATGGAACATTGGTGCAATAGGTTGTCCACGTTACAGATTTCAAAATAGTGTAATAATAGCTATTCAACGTCTTGATATAGTCCGTCTCGTTTGGGCGAGAATCCTCGGCGAGGGGTAGTCGAGCCGTGGCAAGTCCGTCGCACGGAGCACGAACCCATGTCGTAGGCGGCAGTTTCGATAAAACTTTGCCCCTATAATAGTAGGGCATGTAGACGCAGCGCTGCTCATGAGCTCGCGATTGAAGGAACAAGCCACGATGTAAGAACATGGCCTGGGCCAGTTCTTCGGAGTTCAAGATGTAGCCACTATCCTTGTTCAATTTCTCAAAGATTGCACGGTAGACATAGTCCTTTGCGAAGTAGACGTTGGGGATCTTCTCACCGTGCTCTAAGAGGATGTCCTTCTTGAGCGGTGAGCTGATGACATCGAAAGCCTTTGAACATGATTCCTTTTCATCTATTGTGTGTACACCGCCAAATTCACTGGTTCTGATAAGCGCAGATACATGCTGCGGTAGGAGGCCTTTCAGCTGTTCTACCCAGCTTTTGGATTCGTCCAGCCTGCCACCTTGTCCACAGCCCTCAGCTTCTGGCTCTTTATCCTTCCGCGAGGACGATGAGTCGAGCAGTATCTCGTCATATATGCACAGTGCGGTTAGGAAGTCGGCAAGGGAAGCTTGGTCAATCCTTTTGTGGTCCGGGTAATTGTGAAGAAAGTCCCGGTGCATCTCTACCTCGGGACAGTAGAGACGCATGACGCCGGCAAATGCTGAATTATCGGCTAGTGCTGTAGTGGGCATGACTGATGGCGCCACGAGATCTTTTATCAGGGTTATTGGTGCAACCACGTGGCCACGAGTAGCATTAACGTCAGCCTTCCTGTCAGTCTTCCTTCTTCCTGTGAGTCGGCAGGTAGTAAAGAACGATAGCCTGTTCAGGCACGCCCGTCAAGACGACTCCGAGATGAGAAACTTCGCCTCTCCCAGCTTTGCCCACCTCCCGAGTCCGGGTCGGCCTGGAGGGCGAGGCCGCCGCACTTCTCCTTCCCCGAAGCTTGGCGCCGCAGCTCGATGTCGAGATGCCGGTGCCGCTAGGGCCGTGCAGGGCTATTCAGGGCGGGATCATCCTGGTCCTGGCCGGCCGAGAGACACCGGCGCCAGCGGCGCTCTTGAGCCGGAAGCCCGGCCAGCGCCCCTCACACCACTTCGCAGCGCGGCGGTCCCGCCAGCACCTCGCCGATGTCTGCCGCCTGGTGGCCGGCGGCAAGCAGAGCGGCCAGCAGGGACGGTGCCAGCTCGGCAGGCGTCGCGAGCAGCAGGCCGCCCGAGGTCTGCGGGTCGAACAGCAGCTCGGCGCTCACCGCGTCGAGCCCGGCGCGGTCGACGAACCCGTCGCCCGCATGATCGCGGTTGGCGCAGGTGCTGCCGGTCGTGATCCCGGCCGCCGCCAGGCGGTGGAACCCGTCGTGCGCCGGCAGACTTTCATAGGCCACGCGGACGCCGACTCCCGAGGCGCGTGCCATGCCCAGAGCGTGGCCGACCAGGCCGAACCCGGTGACGTCGGTCGCCGCGGTGACGCCGTGGGCCAGCGCCAGACGCGCAGCCTCGGCGTTGAGGCGCTCCATCTCGCGCAGCGCCGGCTCGAGGCCGGCCGCATCCAGCCTGCCGCGCTTGTACGCATTGATCAGGACGCCGGTGCCGAGCGGCTTGGTCAGGAGCAGGCGCTGGCCCTGGCGCGCACCGGCGTTGGTAAGCAACCGCGCCGGGTCGGCCTCGCCGATCACGGCCAGGCCGAACTTGAGCTCGGGATCGCGCACCGAGTGACCGCCGAGCAGGGCGGCTCCCGCCTCGCCCAGCGCTGCGGCGGCGCCGCCGAGGATGCCGGCGAGCACGCCGTCCGGAACACCGTCCTCGGGGAAGCAGCACAGATTGAGGGCGAAGAGCGGCCGGCCGCCCATGGCATAGACGTCCGACAGGGAATTGGCGGCCGCCACCCTGCCGAAGCGCCCGGGATCGTCGCACACCGGGGTGATGAAGTCGGCGGTCGCGACCAGCGCGTGGCTGCCGAGCAGGTACACCCCGGCATCGTCGGCCGTTTCCGGTCCGACCAGCACTCGCTCCGCGCCGCCCGCCAGGCCGGCAAGCGGCGCCACCAGCTCCGCCAGGTCCCCCGGACCGAGCTTGGCCGCTCAGCCCCCGGTCGAGGCGCAGGCGGTGAGCCTGAACTCACGGCGCAGCCATGTCATTGCAGTAGCATAGCAAAAAACGTGGCGCTGTCGCTGATGCGAACACGGTCTCGCCGCCCACCGCCGAGCGCAATCGCCGCCCCGCCGGCGAGCGCAACCACCCTGACCGTGGCCGGGCGCACCGCCGCGAGACCAATGGCTGTACTCTCATCGAGATGGGGCCCCGTCCGGTACGTTCCGTGCAGTCTCGCTACCAGTGGCTGGCCGCCAACTACGATCGGCGCTGGCAGGGCTACGTCGCCGCCAGCACGCGCGAGACCTTGCGCCGCGCCGGCGTCCGGGCCTCCGATCGCCTGCTCGACATTGGCTGCGGCACCGGCGCGCTGCTCGCCGCCGTCCGCGGTGCGGTGCCGGCCGCCGCCGTCACCGGCATCGACCTGGTCCCCGCGATGCTTGCGGTGGCTCGGCGCAAGGCTGCCGCCGGACCCGGCCTCGCGGCAGCCGACGCCGTACGGCTTCCCTTCCGGCCCTGCTCGTTCGACGTCGTGGTCTCGAGCAGCTCCTTCCACTACTGGCACGATCCGCGCCTGGGCCTCTCCGAGATCGCCCGGGTGCTGCGGCCGGGCGGCCGCGTGGTGCTCACCGACTGGTGCGCCGACTTCCTCGCCTGCCGGATCTGCGACGCCGTCCTGCGGCTCATCCATCCCGTACACCGCCGGGTCTACCGCCGGGCCGAATGCGCACGCCTCCTCGCCGAGGCCGGATTCATCGAAGGCGCGGTCGAGCGCTACAAAATCGACTGGCTCTGGGGCCTGATGACCGCGACCGCTTGCACTGCTTGCAGAACAGCTTGACAATGAGCCGCGGCGGTGCGACACTGGACCCGTGAGTTGTTAATCGCCGTCAGGCTGTCCAATGAGCGTCCAGCGCCGCACCTGAGCTTTTAGCCACCGCCTCTCGTTCGAGAGGCGTCACGCCAGCCCACGCCATGCCGCGGGGGGCGCTCTCGACGTTGCACCTCCAAGAAGACTCCTCCTCGCGCGGCGGCCCCTAGGCCCTGCCGCGGCGCCGGCTCCGGGTTCCCCCGATCGCCGGCATGCGACGCTCGCCGCGCCCTGGCAGCCCGCGAGCGCACCCACCGATCGTTTCGCTTCAGAGAGACATTGTGAGTTGGCGTCGGCCAGGGCGGCCGCTTGCGGCCGCCATAGTCGGCGAATCCACCATGGAAAGGAGGTGATACAGCGTGCGTGAAGAGCAGAGGACCGAGCGCAATCGCGAATCCAGGAAGCGTTACGCTTCGCCGAGCGTCGTCGCCTTAGGGTCTGTGATCGCTCTCACCCGCGGCGACAGCTGAAGCCAGTGATGGGATGTCGGGTCCGGTTACGTCAAGCCAGACATTCAGTACTAGCGAACGAGTGAGCTTGACCGACCGTATCCGATGGGCGGGCAGTTTGTCCGCTCTCGACCTTCCGCTGGCCCGTGCCCGGTGGGCGTGAGCCGGTGGTTACCTTGCGCCCCGCGTGACCGTAGCGCGGCGATGCTACGGCCACGCGGGCCATCGTAGTTGGCTCCCTGGCGGAGCGGGCCGGGGAGCACGCGTGCGGCGAGGTGATGCCGATGGGATTGCGTCCGCAACCCGCGACTCTTCAAGCCTTGACGGTCTTCGTTCTGATCGACGCCGGACTTCGTCTGTTCGGCTTCAACCGCGTCTACCGTTGGATCGTGACCGCCGCCGCCGGGCGGGCCCCAGAAGAGGCGCCGGCCGAGGCAAGGCAGCGCGTCGTCGAGGCGGTCAACGGGGCCACGCGCCTCTACTACCGCCGCCGCCGCGACTGCCTGCCCAAGGCCCTGGCCACCTTCTTCCTGCTGCGGCGCCGGCGCATCCCCGCCGCGCTGGTGCTCGGGGTCAAGAAGTTTCCCTTCGCGGCTCACGCCTGGGTGGAGTCGCAAGGCGAAGTGATCGACGACGTCCCCGAGCGGGTCGCCCGCTACTCGGTCATCTCCCGGGCGAGCTGAGGCGCCGGGCCATGCGAGCGGCAATCGGCGCGGTGTGCGAGCTCGCCGGCCGTGCGCTCGACCCGCGCGAGCTCGCCTCCCTCGGCCGGCGCGCCCGGCTGCCCGTCCCCTACGAGCAGAGCACCTGGAGCGACGCCAGTACGGGGTTGCTGGCGATGACGCCGCGTCGCGCCGCGGCGCCCGGGCCGTTTGCCGCCGGGGGCTGCGCGGTGGTGCTCGACGGCACGATCGACAACCGCGCCGAGCTCCTCGCCGACCTGCCGCAGATACCAGGGCAAGTCCGCGCTCCCTCCGACGCCGCCTTGATCCTCGCTGCCTACTCGCACTGGGGTGCAACCTGCGCCGCGCGGCTGCTCGGCGAGTTCGCCTTCATCCTCTGGGACGGCCGCCGGCAGCGCCTGGTCTGCGCCCGCGACCCGTTCGGCCTGCGCAGCCTCTTCTACACCGCCAACGGCGGCAGGCTCTGCGTCGCCTCCCAGACCCTGCAGCTCCTCGACACCGCCAGCGCCACCCTGTCGCAGCTCGACGAGGAGTACGTCGCCGACTTCCTGGCGGCGTTCGTGGCCATCGGTCCGCACACCCCGTTCAAAGGCGTTCGGCGGTTGCCGGCGGGCCACGTGCTGGTCGCCGACCGGGGCGTCGTGCGCACCGAGCCGTACTGGGACTTCGATCCCGCTCCCAGCGTCGAGCTGAAGACGGATGCCGACTACGCGGCGCGCTTCCTCGAGCTGTTCCGGCAGGCCGTCGCCTGCGGCCTGCGCAGCGGCAAGCGTGCCTGGGCGGAGCTGTCCGGCGGCCTCGACTCCTCCTCCGTCGTCTGCGTCGCGCAGGAGCTGATCCGCGACGACCCCGCGCTCGGCCGCGGCTTCGCCACCGTGACCCTGACCTGGGATGAGACCCCCCAGTGCGACGAGCGCGCATGGAGCGCCCCGGTGGTGGAGAAGTACCGCCTGATCAATCACCAGCTCAACAGCGACGACCAGTTCTTCCACCGCGCGCAGGAAGGGGCGAGCTACCGGTCCGAGCCTCACTTTGGGCTACTGTGCTTTCCGATGCTCAAGCGCGAGGCCGACCTGCTCTACGAGACCGGCGTCGACGTGTTGCTCTCCGGCGCCCGCGCCGAGTCGGTGCTGCTGCCCGAGGCGCCGCGGCCCTTGCACCTGGCGGACCTGCTGCGCCGGCTGCGCCTGCGCGAGCTGCGGCGCGAGCTCTCTGCTTGGCAGGAGTCCCTGCACGAGCCGCTGGTCAACGTGTTCCTGTCCAGCTGCCTCCTGCCGCTGCTCAGGCCGCGGCTGCTGCGGCGCTCGCCGCACGACGGCTTCGCGCTCGCCTCGTGGGTGGACCGCGGCTTTGCCCGCCGCATGCACCTGCGCGACAGGGCCCGCCTGGGGCGCATGCCCCGCCGCTTCGCGAGCCCCGCCGACCAGTTCCAGTACGAGCTCCTGCACCGCGCCGAGCAGAACGTCAACCGCGGCTACATCGAGTGGTGCTGCGAGCTGCGGCACCCCTTTCTCTATCGTCCGCTGGTCGAGTTCGCCCTGGCGGCCCCCTGGCAGCAGAAGATCAGGCCGGGGGAGCACAAGTCCCTGCTGCGCCGCGCCATGGTCGGAATCCTGCCCGAGATCGTGCGCACCCGGCGCGACAAGCGCGGCCCGGGCGCGGCCGGCTACAAAGCCTTCGCCCGACGCTGGCACGAGATCGCGCCGGTCGTCGACTCCTCCCTGCTGGTGGCCATGGGATACGTCGACGGCCGGGCGTTCCGCCATGCCGCCGAGCAGGTGCGGCTGGGCGCCTCCGAGAGCTTCGGCGCGTTCACCACGACCCTGGCCTTCGAGTACTGGCTGCGCGCCGCCTTCGCCGGCGAGAGCCCGAGGATGGAGCGCTGAGCGGCCCGCGGCCCGCCACCTTGCGGCGCCTGCGGCAACTGCGCCTGGCGCGGCTCGGCGAGAGGCCGGGCCGGCTCGGCATCCTCGTCGCCGGCAGTCTCGCCGGCTGCGGCTACACCGCAGCCCAGCTCGCCATCCCCCTGGTCATGGGCTCGATCATCGACGATGCGCTGCTGCGCCACGACGCCCGCGTCCTCGCCGCGAGGTCGGCGTTGCTGGTGGCCGTCGCCCTCGCCAGCAGCCTCTGCCGCGGCGCGCACCTGATGGCCTTCACCTCGATGGGCGAGCGCTACCTGATCGCGCTGCGCCGCGCCATGCTGGCAGGGCTGCAGGCGCGGCCCCTCAGCCTGCTGACCGGCGAGCGCTCCGGCCGCCTGCACGCGCTGTTCACCGAAGACGCTCCCACCCTCGCCAAGCTCGCCAACCAGATCGCCGGCCAGGGCGTCCTCTGCGTGACCCAGCTCGCCGGCCTGCTGACGCTGCTGTCGGTCAAGTACGGCGCGCTGGTGCTGATCGTGCTCTTGATCATCCCGGTCTACGTGGTCTTTCCTGCTTTCTTCTCGCGCCGCAACCGCGCTGCCGCGCGCGCCACGATGGAGGCCAGAGCGGAGGTCAACGCGACGCTCCAGGAATCGATCCAGGCGGTGCGCGAGATCAAAGTCTTCGACCGCGAGCAGTGGTCGTTGCGGCGGCTCGAGCCCCTGTTCGCCCGCAACCTGGCCGCGCAGCTGCGGGTCGCCTTCCTGCAATCGGCCTATGGCCTCAACTACGCGCTGTTCTTCCTCATCGGCGGATTGCTCTACTGGTACGGCGGCCTCCAGGTGCTCTCGGGCCGGCACACGGTGGGCGAGCTCGTCGCCCTGGTCGGGCTGGTCAGCTTCCTGACCCAGCCGGTGCAGCTCGCGGTCACCCTCAACGCCGAGCTGCAGAGCGTCCTGGGCTCGGCCGACCGCGTGCTGCCGCTGCTCGAGCCGGGGCCGCCGGCCGCCTCCGACCATGGCAGGACCGAACTCCCGCCGCGCCCGCATTCGGTGTCCTTCAGCAACGTCACGTTCCGCTACGACGGCGCCGGTACGCCCGCCCTGCGGGGGGTCAGCTTCGAGCTCGCGCCGGGCCAGCGCGCCGCGCTCGTCGGGGTGAGCGGCGCGGGCAAGAGCACCCTGGTCAACCTCCTGCTCCGTCTCTACGAGCCCGAGAGCGGGGCGATCCAGCTCGACGGCGGAGACATCCGCCACTACAGCCAGGCCTCGCTGCGGCGCGAGGTCGGGGTCGTGCTTCAGGACCCGATCCTGTTTGCCGGCACGGTGCGCGAGAACCTGCGTTTCGGCCGCCTGGACGCCACCGACGAAGAGCTCGAGGCCGCGGCCCGGGTGGCCAACGCGCACGACTTCATCGTCGAGCTGCCCGCCGGCTACGACACCGAGATCGGCGAGCGCGCCGTCAAGCTCTCCGGCGGCCAGCGCCAGCGCCTCGCCATCGCCCGCGTGGTCCTGCGCAAGCCGGGCTTGCTCATCCTCGACGAGGCGATGTCGGCCCTCGACGCGCAGTCGGACCTGGCGGTGCGCGAGGCCCTCGAGCGGGTGCTCGAAGGCCGCACCTCGCTGGTCATCGCTCATCGCCTGGCGACCGTGCTCGACGCCGCCGTCATCCTCGTGCTCGACCGCGGACGCCTCATCGCCCGCGGCCGCCACCAGGACCTCCTGCGCAGCTGTCCCCTCTACCGCGACCTCGCGCGGTTGCAGCTGCAAGGCGACCCGGACGGCGAGCCCGCGTTGCAAGGGTTGGGCGGCGAGGAGGCGCGATGAGTCCCGGCCAGGGGAGCCTGCGCATTTCCGACCACGTGCAGTACACCAAGGTCGAGGGCGACTACGTCCTCCTCGACCTCGGGAGCGGCGAGTACTTCGGCCTCGACGAGGTGGCATCGCTGGCCTGGGAGGTGCTGGCCGCGGGCGGTGACCAAGACGCGGCGGTCGCAGCCATCGTGCGCGACTACGCCGTCGAGCCGGACCGCGCGGCCGCCGACGTCGCCCGCCTGCTCGACACGCTGCGCGACAAAGGCCTGATCGAGGGCGGCTGACCAACCGGCGCCCGAAGGAAGGCCATCTTCGGCTAGCCTAGAAGTCTGGTCTCGAAGTTCTCGATCTTCGACTCCGGGTCGATGGGCTGGTGGTTGAGCATAATCAACTCACCGCTGATCCAAGCAGCCCTCTCCGGTCCTGATTGCCGACGTTTTCCATTTCTCGGTGACCCAACCAGTCGTAGCTGATCGACTAGTCGCTCGCTTAAACGCCCCTTGTCGATGCTCGTCTCCAACTCTAACTCTTCCTCAATGGCTGCTACCAGACCCTTCGGATGTCGCTTTCCCTTCTTACCACGACGCCGTGTAGCAAGGCGTTGCCTGACAGCCGTGATCTTCTGACGGGTGACGTGAACCCCGTGCTCTTCCAGGCAATGTGCAATGATGCTGTCGGGGAACTCTTCTTCGAAAGAAGCTCCCCAGACGAATATGCGGTCACGGTCACCGCTCTCAGCCGGCATGACATTCGCCAGATGCGGCACCTTAAAGATCCTCTTGGCGTTGGACATCTTCTTGACCTGCGCCTCCACGTTGTTCTCTCTGTCGAGGAAGAAGAATACGAGCACCTGCTTCTCATGCATATATTCGATAAAACCTTGCCATCTCTCCAAGGAGAAATTGCCTCCACCTCCAAGCGAGCGGAATTCGATTCCCAAGAGATTCGGTTCGAGTCCCAAGCGTCTGTAAAGACGCCTCAGTCCCCGCCATTCATCGCCTTCCGTGAAGATGATGGCGCGAGGTTTAGGATTTATCGCGAACTCGTTCGTCAGGTACTCCAACATGGTGTAGGGCTGTGAGAGGCTATCCCGGCCATAGGTTCGTAACTCCCAGGAGGTCTTTGTAAGCCGATCGGCGGCTTCTCCGGAAGAACTGAGACGCGATGGGTCGTATTGCCAGTCCAGCAGAATCGGAGGCGCATCGACAATTCCCAAGTCTCTTGCAAACAGGGTCAAGACCTCGACCAACTCATAGAAGTCCTGAGCCAGAAGGGCATGGCCCTTGAGCCGCTGGCGTTGCTCGTAAGAGACAAAGCGGACGAAATTCACCCAGTGCTCTAGAGGGTCTAGGTGCCCTGCCTGCACACTTAGAATTCTAATCCATCCAAGAAGCGCCTTGACATCGAGCTTGGAGACCTTCAAGCTCCTCTGGGGTACAAACAATCGGCGTCGGATGAGATCGTTTCGGCTCAACCTCAGAGCCGAGAGGAGATAGGTAGTCCGGTCGTGGAAGAAGGTACCACCGAGGGCAACGAGACCATGGTAGTCTGCATCGATCCCGGTTCGCAGGTCGCCGCGCACCTCTGGGAGGTAATGATCTTGGATTCGAAGCAGAAGTCGCAGCAGCTTCTCGAAGTCACGCAAGCGCGCCGCCGAATTGCCCGATATCGACTTCGCATCGACGCCGAGTAGATAATCGATCTGCCAGAGCTGAAAGGTCGAATAAAGAGGTGTCTTGTCAGACCAGAACACAGGTAGCAGAAGTCGATTCTCATACCAATCGGTCAAGAGCCTTTGGAAACCTGGCTCCATAGGTAGCCGATGGAAACGAGGTTCGCAGTGGCGGTGAAATAATCGGACAGTTAGCAGAGGGTTCTGCCTGCTTATCGGAATCTGGGCTAAGACGGCTGTTCTCGGCATTCCCGGGCCGCCTGTAGTAGATGACGACGGCTCGGTCTCTCGTGACGCCAACCGTCAGCGCTGCCAGCCTACGACTTCCCCGCCCCGGCCGCGAGCGCCTTCGCGACGGTCTCCTCGAGCTTCGCCGCCTCGATCTTCTTGCCGACGATGCGGCCGCCGGCGTCGAGCACGTAATAGGTGGGCGTCACGTCGGCATTGTAGAGGCGCGCGACCTCACCGCCCAGACCCTTGCCGTCGCACAGCTGAGGCCAGGTCAGGGCATGGAGCTCGACGGCCGCGGCCGCCTTGGCGCAGACCGCATCGACGGCGACTCCGACAACCGCCAGCTCCTGGGCCGGGAACCGCTGCCGCAAGGCTTTGATCAGGGGAAACTCCCCGATGCACTGCAGTCACGTCGAGCCCCAGAACTCGAGCACCACGACCTTGCCTCGCAGCTTGTCGAGAGAGAGCACGCCGCCGCCGAGCTGCTGGACCGCAAACGTCGGCGCGGCCTGGCCGGGATTGAGGTGGTGCAGCTCGTAGATGGCGCCGGCGGCATCGGCGGCAAGAGGCGTGCCCGCGGCCTCCCGCGCAGAGCTCTTGTATGCGGCGTCGGCGGCGTCGGTCCGCCCCTGCTCGCGGTAGATCCGCCCGAGAGTGAACCACAGCCGCGCCCGCAGGCTCGCGTCCTCGCTGGCCGTGATCAGCCACTGCGCCTTGTCGATGAAATAGCTGAAGTCCCCCGACGCCGCCGCCCATTCGAGCAGCACCTGCATGACCGGCGCCCACGCCGCTTCCTCCGGCCACATCGTCTCGACTTTCGCGGTCAGCTCCGAGTAGCGGTGGAGACGCGCCAGCAGGCGCAGCGACTCGACGGTTGCCAGGGCGCCCGCCTCCTCGCCGTGGTGGTCGCGGCCATACTGCCAGAGCGCCGCCAGCTGCCGGCTGGCCGCGCTTCCCTCCCAGCCTGTGGCCGCACCGGCGCCCTGGAACCGCGCGACCTCGGCTCGCGTCGCCGCGATCATCTCGTGAACCCGGGCCGACTCCCGCTCGCCAGCGGTCGCCGGCGGCGCGGCCGCGACGGCCCCGGCGGCGGCCCGGGCGAGGCTCCCGGCGAGGACGATCAGGATGAGGCGGCGAGCCGCGAGTCGCAACCATCGTGGCACTGGCATCGGGGCCTCCTTGCCGGCCGGACGCGGTGATTCGAGTCTCTTCACAGATCCTCCAGGGCAGTATATAGTAAACAACCGCGGAAGCGCTCGGGGGCTGGTGTTCCTCGCGGTCTTCAAAACCGTAGTCCCGTGCCGGTTGCGGCTCGGGGGGTGGGTTCGATTCCCATGCGCTTCCGCCATTCGCCTCGCTCGCACAGGCGCCGATGCTGCCCCTCGGTCAGAGCTCCCCTGAGCCGGTCCTCCGGCGCGTCGTCGTCGGCACCGCGGGCCACATCGACCACGGCAAGACCCAGCTCGTCAAGGCGCTCACCGGCATCGACTGCGACCGCTGGGCCGAGGAGAAGGCCCGCGGCATCACGATCGACCTGGGTTTTGCGCACTGGAGCGACGAAGGGGCGCAGATCGGCTTCGTCGACGTTCCCGGCCACGAGCGCTTCATCCATAACGCCCTTGCCGGTCTCGGGGGCATCCGCGTCATGCTCCTGGTGGTCGCGGCCGACGAGGGCGTGATGCCGCAGACCCGCGAGCACCTGGCGGTCTGCGGCTTGCTCGGCATCCCGGGCGGGCTCGTCGCGCTGACCAAGAGCGACCTGGCGAGCGGCGAGCTGCTCGAGCTCGCGCAGCTCGAGGTGATGATGCTCCTGGAGAAGACTCCATACGCCGCGGCGCCGATCCTGCCGGTGTCCAGCCTGACCGGCGATGGGCTGCCGGAGCTCAAGCGGGCGCTGCTCGATCTGGCGTGCCGGCACGCGGTGCCGACAGATCGCGCGGCGCCCGCGCGGCTGCCCATCGATCGCGCCTTTCACCTGCGCGGGCTGGGGGTCGTGGTGACCGGCACGCTCGCCGGCGGCGCGATCCGGGCCGGCGACGTGCTCGACCTGCTGCCCGCCGGGGGCAGTGTGCGGGTACGCGGCGTCGAGGTCCACGGCACGCCGCGCGAGGAGGCCGTGGCCGGCGAGCGCACCTCGCTGCAGCTCGCCGGCGCCACCATCGCGGAGCTGCCGCGCGGCGTGCAACTCGTCACCCCCGGCGCCTTCGAGGCCACGGCAAGCCTGTGCGCGTCCTTCACCCTGCTGGCCGACGCGCCCGGCCCGCTGCGCCAGGCCACGCCGGTGCGGTTGCACCTGTACTCGTGCGAGGTCCTGGGGACCCTGCGGCCGCTCGCTCCGCGGCGGCTCGAGCCGGGCGAGAGCGGCATCGTGGAGCTGCGCTTGGCCGCTCCCGTCGCCGCCGTGCGCGGCGATCGGCTGATCGTCCGCCGTCCCTCCCCGCAGACCACCCTGGGCGGCGGTCAGGTGCTCGACCCGTCCTGGCGCCGGCGCCGCGAGCCTGCTCTCGCCGCCGCGCTCGCGGCCCTGCGCGGAGACGACCGGCAGACCCTCCAGTTCTGGGTCGAGGCGGCGGCCGAACGCGGGCTCGAAGCCGCGGCGCTCGCGCGCCGGCTCGGCGTTGCCGGCCCCTCGCTGCTCGACGATCTCGGCGCCCTGGTGCGCGACGGCCTCCTGCTCGAAATCCCGGAGGCGCAGGGGCGGACGAGCCGCTGGATCGCGTGCACGACCTTGAAGCGCCTGGAGGCGCGCGCCCGGCGCGTCCTCGAGGAGTATTTCCGCCGCGACCGCCTGGCCCGCGGCATGCCGCGGGCCGAGGCGGTGCGCCGCATCCTGCCGGGCGTGCCCGCGCAACTGGCGCAGATCCATCTGTCGCGGCTCGCGGCGCAGCGCATCCTCGAGCTCGACGGCGACCAGGTCCTCCTATCTGGACGCAGCGTCGAGCTCGCCGCCCAGGAGTCGGAGCTCGCCGAGGCGCTCCTGCAACGGTTCGAGCAGGGCGGCCTGACCCCGCCCGCCGAACCGGAGCTGCGCGAGGCGCTGGCCGCCGAGCCCCGGCCCTTCGCGGCCACGGTTCGCTA
The DNA here is from genome assembly GCA_035544895.1 of Thermoanaerobaculia bacterium. GTDB lineage: Bacteria > Acidobacteriota > Thermoanaerobaculia > Multivoradales > UBA5704 > JASLEW01. The sequence goes on along the minus strand of DASZZM010000005.1, from coordinate 46,695 downwards.
TCTGCTCGCCGCCGGCAAGCTCCTCCGCCTTCCCAATGGCGCGCTGATCGCCGCCTCGCCGGTCGCGGAGCTGCGCCTGCGCCTGCTCTCGACCGGCTGGCAGCGCTTCTCGGTCGTCCAGTTCAAAGAACGCTTCGGCCTGACTCGCAAGTGGGCCATCCCGCTCCTCGAGCACTTCGACTCCCGGGGCGTCACGCGCCGCATCGGCGACGACCGCATGATCGCCGAGAGCCCCTGATGAGCGATCTGCGCTACGCCCTGCGCTCGCTGCTGCAGGCCCCGGGGTTCACCCTGGCCGCCGTCCTCACCCTGGGCCTCGGCGTCGGGCTGAGCTCGGCCATCGGCAGCGTCGTTTACGGCGTCCTCCTGCGCCCTCTCGACCTGCCGCGATCCGATCGTCTCTACACCATCTGGCAGAACATGGAGGCCCGGGGCGGCACCCGGCAGGAAGCGACCGGCCGCGGGGTCTTTACCGACTGGCGCTCCCGCAACCGCGCCTTTGCCGGCGTCGCGGCCTTCATGGACTGGCCCGCCGACCTGACCGGCGTCGACCCGCCCGAAAACGTCGCCGGGGGCGTCGTCTCCCACGAATATTTCTCGGTGCTCGGCATCCGGCCGGCCTTGGGCCGCGGCTTCCTCCCGCACGAGGAAACCGAGGACACCCGCTTCGTCGTTGTCCTCTCCCACGAGCTTTGGGCGCGGCGATTCGGCCGCGATCCCGCGATCCTCGGCCAGCGGATCTCGGTCAGCGACACGCCCTACACCGTGGTCGGGGTCCTGCCCGCCGGCTTCCGCGCACCGCTTCTGCCCCGCGCCGAGATCTGGTCGCCCTTGCCGTTGGCGCCGCCCCCCGAGGACCGCGGCCAATCCTACGTGCGCGCCATCGGCCGCCTGCGGGAGGGGTTCTCGCCCGCCGCCGCCACGGCGGATATGGAGCGCGTGGCGTCCGCCATCGCCGCCGACCACCCCGCCGCCCTGCACGGCGTCGGCGTGACGCTCCTGCCCGCCCGCGACGCGGTGGCCGGCACCACCCGCAAGCCCCTGCTCCTGCTGCTCGCCGCCGCTTCGCTGGTGCTGCTGGTTGCCTGCCTCAACGTCAGCAACCTGATCCTCACCCGCGTGCTCGACCGCCGGCCCGAGCTGGCGGTGCGCACCGCCCTGGGAGCCAGGCGCGGCCGCCTGGCGGGGCTGTGCCTGCTGGAGAGCTTCCTGCTCGCGCTCGCGGCCGCTGCCGCCGGCCTCCTCCTGGGCTGGCTCTACCTCGCCGCGTTGCGCGGCATGGCCCCCGCGGGCACGCCGCGGCTCGACTCCATCCGCCTCGACGGGGTCGTCGCCGCGTGCACTCTGGCCGCCGCCGTCGCCGCCGGCCTCGCCGCCGGCCTGCTGCCGAGCCTGTGGCTGTGGCGCAGAGACCTGTTGGCGCCGCTGCGCGAGGCGGGCGGAGCCAGCCGCGGGCTTCCGGCCCGGCGCCTGCGCGCGCTCCTCGTCGGAGGCGAGATCGCCGCCAGCATCGTCCTTCTGATCGGCACCGGAACCCTGCTGCGCACCCTCGCGGCACTGTCCCGCGTCGATCCCGGATTCCGGACCGAGCGCATCGTCTTGGGACGGCTCACCCTGGCCCCCGGCCGCTTCCCCCAGCCGCACGACATGGCGGACTTCCTCGCCCTCCTCGAGGAGCGGCTGCGCCAGCGGCGCGAGATCGCCGCCGTCGGGATCGTCTCCAGCCAGCCGCTCGCCGACGGCAAGTCCACGCTCGAGTTCCAGCTCGAAGGCCGCCGCGCCCCACCCGGCGAGCCGCTCTCGGCCCTCTACCGCGGCGCCTCCCCGGGCTACTTCCGGACCGTCGGCCTCCCGCTCCAGGCGGGCAGGCCCTTCGCGCCGTCCGACACCGCCGAAGGCCCCCAGGTGGTGCTGGTGAGCGCGAGCTTCGTGCGCCGGTTCCTCTCCGGCAGAGATCCTCTCGGCCAGCGCCTGCGGCTCGGCGCCGGCCCCGGCCCGGCGGCTCCCTGGCGCACCGTCGTCGGAGTGGTGGCCGATGTTCATGGCCGCTCCCTCGACCAGCCGCCCGAGCCCGAGATCTGGGCCCCCATGGCACAGCGCCCGTCGCGGCGCGTCAGCATCGTCGCCCGCGCCTCCGGCGCCCCCGCGCCGGCCCTCGGAGCCCTGCAGGCGGCGGCGAGCGCGGTCCGCGCCGGCCAGGTCGTCGCCGGCCCGGTGACCATGGAGGAGGTCCTCGACCGCGCGCTGTCGCCGCGGCGCTTCACCGCCGGCTTGGTAGCGAGCTTTGCCGCGGCCTCCCTGCTGCTCGCCGCCGTCGGCCTGTTCGCCGTCGCCGCCCTCGCCGCGGCGCAACGCCGGCGCGAGATCGCGATCCGGCAGGCCATCGGCGCTGGGCCCGCCGCGGTCACCTGGCTGCTGCTGCGCTGGAGCGCTCTTCTGCTCGCCGGCGGCATCCTGGCCGGCCTCGCCGGCTCGCTCGCGGCGCGCCGCGCCGTCGCCAGCCTCCTCTACGGCGTGCAGCCGATGGACGGACCGAGCGTCGCCGCGGCCATCCTTCTCGTCGTCCTCGCCGCTCTGCCGTCCAGCCTGCTCCCGGCGTGGCGCGCCGGCCGCACCGACCCGGCCACGACCCTGCGCGCCGGCCCGTAGCCAGGCCCCGGCAGGCCCCAGCCCGCCGCAGCTCACCGCCCCCGGCCACCTCCCGCGGCCACGCTGCCGGTCACCACGCGCACCGCTGCCGTCGCCACCTGGTAGACGCCGGAGCGGCTGTCGGCCCAGAACACGTGGAACCGGCCGTCGGCGCCCGCGGCCAGCCCGCTGTAGTCGCCGCCGAACCTCCAGCGCGACCCGACGCCGCGGAACTTGCCGGCCTGCGGGCAAGAGGTCTCCGGGGTCACCCGCACGTTGGGCAGGAAGCTCTTGCCGCCGTCGAGGGAGGCGCTGAAGTAGACGTCGAAGCACTCCCCGCCCGGATCGAGCCGCGTGTCGTACCAGGCGAGGCCGACCACGCCGGCGCCGTCGACCGCGATGGCCGGTGTCGCGCAGCCGGCGGCCGCGGGCCCGTCGGTCACCGCCACCGGCGCGGACCAGGTCTCCGCCCGGTCGTCCGAGCTGATCACGTAAAGGCGGCTCATCCCGCCGGCGGGGAGGCTTTCCGCCCTGCCGCCCTCCCTCTCCCAGAGGCCGGCCACGGCCAGATACAGACGATCGCGGTGCAGCCGCGATCCATCGCTCGCCGCCGACCACGGCATCTCCCGGTCCACCTGCTCGCCCACCAGCGCCGGCGTCGACGGCGCGCGGCCGCCGCCGGCCAAGGTGATCGCCCAGGTCCGCCGGTGGCGCAGGGGCGCGCCGCCCGCCGCATAGTCCATGAAGAAGACCACCGCCGAGCCGTCGGCGAGCACCACCGCGTCGAACGGCTGCTGCTCGAGGTTGTCGTGCCGCAGCAGCACGGGGGCCGAGAAGGTCCTGCCCCCGTCCGCCGAGGCGGCGATCGCCGGACCGAAGAGCCTCCTGCGCAGCCCGGCCGCCGCGAAGTGCTGCCCGTAGACCACGTAGAGCGAGCCTCGCGGCGAGCCCGGCGAGCGATCGGCAACCACCACCGGCCGGTCGGCGGAGCCGCCGCCCCCGGCGGGAAGCGGCACCGGTCCCTGCCAGCTCCCTCCGGCGTCGGCCGAGCGATAGAGCACCACCGCGCTCTCCCTGCTCAGGCAGGAAAGATAGAGGCGATCGTCCGTGCCGAAGCTCACCCAGGGGTCGATCCGGCAGGCCGGCAGCGGCACCCGTCTCCACGAGAGGCCGCCGTCGGTCGACCGGAATCCGTCGACGGTCGTCGCCTCCAGGCCCTGGCGCGCCGAGGCGTCCGGCAAGCTCACCGCCGCACCGAAGAGAAGGCCGGGGTTGGCCGGATGCGCCGCCAGCACCGGCTCGACATGCGGCACCGCAGAACGGTCGGCACTCACAGCGACCACCTCTCCGACCACGATCCTCGGCGCGGCGGCCCGGCCGCCGGCGAGCCAGCCGGGCAGCAACAGCGCCGCGACACCGGCGGGGACCAGCCCGCGGGCCAAGCTTGTAGCGGCAACGCTCATGTCCCGTTCCCCGCGACCATGTAAAGGCGCAGCCGGAGAGCCTCCCCCTACCCCCGCCCCCGCCCTTTCCCTCCACCCCCTCCTACCCCCTCCCCGAACCGCACCCTCGGATCATGCCGCGCCCGCTCCAGGTACGCCGCCACCCGCCGCGCCAGCTCCGGCGTCGCCCGCTCCGCCTCCGCCGCCCGGCAGAACAGCCGCAGCGCCCCGACCGCCTCGCGGTGCACACCCTGGGCGTCGAAGATCCACACCATCTCGCGCGCCAGCTCGCGCACCGCCCCGCCCCTGCCCTCCTCGAGCTCGAGCACCGCCAGCTCGAGCCCGACCAGGGCCGTGTCGTAAGCGTTGCCGAGCGCCGTGAACTCCTCGGCCACCCGGGCCAGTGAGGCGCGCGCCTCCTCCTTCCGCCCCAGGCCCGCCGCCACCCGCCCGGCCAGCCACTCCATCCGCACCAGGTCCAGCCGGTTGCCGAGCCTCTCGGCCAGCTCCCGCACCCCCGGCAGCGCTGCCGCGGCGTCGGCGAAGCGCCCCAGGTGGCAGAGCAGGGTGATGAGGTTGAAGCGCACGCCCCACGACTGCCGCAGGTCGTCGCTGGCGTCCACCAGTGGTGCCGCCTCGCGCAGCGCGGCGAGCGCGGCCTCGGCGTCGCCCGCCTGCTCTAGGGTGAACGCCCGGTTCATCAGAATGCGCCCTAACGCCCCTGCCGGCGCCGCGGCGCGGGCGCGGTCGAGGAGGGCGAGTGCCTTGTCCCACTGCCGCAGTGCCCGCCGCAGCGACGCCTCACGGTCGAGCAGCCGCCACTCCCCGAGCAGGCCCGCCGGATCACTCCCCGCCCCCTCGCGCCACAGCGTCCAGGCGCGGGTGAAGGACTTCTCGGCGCCCGGCAGGTCGCTCGCCACTCGCCGGGCGTTGCCGACGAACCCCCAGGCGTAGCCCTGGAGCCGCTTGCGCCACCCCGCGCTTCCCGGCGCGAGCTCGGCCGCGCGTAGCCCAAGGGCCGCCAGCTCCAGCGCCTCTCGCGCGGTGTCGGCCGCCGCCCGCTCGCTCTCCTCGCACAGCCGCCAGGCGAGCCCCCAGCTCTGGAACTCGCGCGCGCTCTCGACCAGGAGCCGCCGCTGCGCCGCGCCATACGGTTCGAGGCGCCGCCACAGCTCCGCGCCAGCCGCCCGGTCCTCCGCCGCGGGGGGCCGCGGCCGCGCCGCCTCTGCCTCGGTCGCCGCCAGCTCGGCGACGAAGCCCGCGACCGCCGCGCGCCCGGCCCGGCGCAGTGCCTCCTCGAACACCCCATCCTCCGCCCCATCGGGCGCGGCCACGGCGCCCGGCGCACCCGCCGCGGCGCGCGCCAGCCGCACCACCGCCTCCGCCACCTCAAGCGGCAGGCCCGCCGCACGGGCAAGGCGCTCCAGGGCCTCCCGGCGCGGCAAGCTCTCCCCCGACTCGTAGCGGCAGAGGGTGCTCCCGTGGATCCGGGCCGCCGCCGCCATCTTTTCCTGCGTCCCGCCGCGCAGGGCGCGCAGCACGCGGACCAGCGCGCTCGTCTCGTCACGATCGCTGGGCACTTTTCTTCTCCTCCTCGGCCGGTGCAAACTGCTTGCGAATCTGGTGACCTTTTTCACGTGCCCTCGCGCACCCGACGTTCTGGAGGCCCTCGCCACCGGCCAATGGGGGCCGGCCCCCGAGCGCCTCACCGAAAGGAGCCGCCCATGCCCCCGTCTCTCCGCCGCCGCGCCGTCCTTCTCCCGGTCCTCGCCGCCCTCGCCCTGCTCGCTGCCCTCGCCGCGCCCGGCTCCGCCGCGGCCGCGTTCCGTCCCGGCGCTGCGCCGCCGCGTCTGGAAACCGCCCTGCCGGCCCTTCCCGAGTTCCTCGTCGGCGCCTGGCGCTGGCTCGCCGCCGCCTGGTCCAAGGAAGGCTGCGGCATCGACCCGGGCGGCGTCTGCGTCAAGACTCCAGCCCCGCCGCCCGCTCCGTCGCGCTCAGATAGCGGCTGCACCGTCGACCCGGGCGCCCTCTGTACCAAGCGCTTCGTCACCCGGCCCCCCGTCCCGCGGCCGGACGGAGGCTGCACCCTCTACCCGGACGGCCGCTGCCTCTAGATTGGCGGCGGCCGCCCGCCCGCGCTGCCACGGCGCGTCGGGTGGACGTGTCGTCCCCCGGAGCCCTCCCGGCGCCCCGCCCCCGGCGCGGCCGGTCGCCGCCGGCGGGACCCCCGCGCGGCTCCCGGCCGGTGTCCGCCTGCCCGCACCCTGCGCCCGCGTCGCCTCAGCCGCCGTCCGCGAAGCGCAGCCGCCGGTCGTGGCGTGCCCGCTCCAGATAGGCCAGCAGGCGCCGCGCCAGCTCCGCCGTGGCCGTCTCGTGCTCCGCCGCCTGGCCGAACAGCCGCAGCGCTGCCAGCGCCTCGCGGTGCACCCCCTGCGCCCGGAAGACCCCCACCATCTCCTGCGTCAGGCCGCGCACCGCCGCCGTGTGCCCGTCTTCCAGCTCGAGGACCGCGAGCTCGAGCGCGACCAGCGCCGCGTCGTAGCCGTTGCCATGCGAGGCAAAATCGCTCCGCGCCTGGTCGAATCCCGCCCGCGCCTCTTTCCGTCGCCCCTGCCCGGCGGCCACCCGCCCGGCCAGCCAGAGGACCCGGATCAGGTCCAGCTCGTTGCCCAGCTCGACCGCCAGCCGGCGCACCTCGGGCAGCAGCTCCGCGGCCTCGCCGTAGCGCCCGAGGTGGCACAGGTTGCTGATCAGGTTGAAGCGCACGCCCCAGGCCAGGCGCGGATCGTCCGCCTCCGCAGCCAGCGGCGCCGCCTCGTGCAGCGCCGCCAGCGCCGCCTCGCTCTCGCCCGCCTGCTCCAGGGTCAACGCCCGGTTGAGCAAGATGCGCCCCGCCGCCGTGGGCGGCGCCGCCGCGCGGGCGCGGTCAAGGAGCGCCAGCGCCTCGTCCCACTGCCGCAACGCCCGCCGCAGCGACGCCTCGCGGTCGAGCAGCCGCCACTCCGGCAGGATCCCGGGGTCGGCTTCCTCCCCCTCCCGCCACAGCCCCCAGGCCCGCGCCCAAGCCGCCTCGGCCGCCGGCAGCCGGCCGCCCACCCGCAGCGCGTTGGCGACGAACGCCCAGCAAAACCCCCCGCAGGCGCTTGCGCCACCCGTCGCTTCCCGCCGCCAGCTCGGCCGCCCGCAGTGCCAGCCGCGCCAGGCTGAGCGCCCGTGTCGCCCGGTCCGCCGCGGCCCGCTCGCTCTCCTCGCACAGCCGCTCGCACACGGCCCAGCTCCGGAACTCCGCAGCCGCCTCGACCAACACACGGCGTTCGGCCGGCCGGCGCCGCGCGAGCGTCCGCCACAGCCGCGCCGCCCGCGCGCGCGCCTGCCGCACCTGGCGCGCCTTCCCCAGCTCGCGCAGGTGCCGCTCCGCCGCCTCGCCCACTTCGACACCGAACTTAACCGCCGCCAGCCGTGCGCGCCGCAGATCGGCCCCGGAAAGCTCGGCCGGGCAGGGCGGCTCCTCCGCCGGCGGCCCCGGCACGACCACACGCAGCGTCCGCAGCACCAGCTCGATCTCCCCGCTGCCGTAGCCCATCACCGCGGCCAGCTCCTCCAGCCGCCCGCGCTGCAGGTTCTTGCCCTGTCCGGTCTCGTAGCTGCAGATGACGGTGCGCGCAGCGCCGGCCGCCATCGCGAGCTCCTGCTGCGTCCAGCCGCGCGCCGTGCGCAGCAGCGCGAGCGTCAGTCCCAGGAGCGGCGGGGTCGGTCGCGGCATGCGGCGTTCTTTCTTGACGGGTCCCTCACAAGCCATGGTGACCGCCGGGCCGCCGGCGGGACATCCAGGCGCAACCCGTCGGTCCGCGCCTGCGCGAGCGAGGAAAAAAGTTACCTTTCAAGCAAAGCACACGGGATTGTACTCCAAACACTACTGCCGCACCGGGCACCGAAAAACGTCACCGCGCCGCCAAGCATACTGGAATTTACGCCAATGCTGACCCAGCCCGCGCCGACCCCGTGTAGCGTCGCCGTGAGCGGTGCCCGTCCCCATGGAGAGGTCGTGGCGCCGAGCGAGCCCCATGCACCCGGCAACCAAGGCAGCCCAGGTCTCGATCGGCGTCCTCGGGCGCGTACTTCGCGGCCTGATTCCCCTGCTCGAACACGTCCACGCCTCGCTGCCGCCCGAGCCGAAGAAGATCTCCGAGATCCTCGAGGGTCATCGGCCCTACACCGTCTCCGTGCAACTGAGGGGGAGCCTGGAAGAGTCGCTCGAGGACGTGCGCCGGGCGGCCGATCGCCTGGACCGCGACTCCCGCGTCACCGCGCAGCAGCTCCGCAGCGAGTTCCAGCCCCGGAGCGACGAGCCGTGACTTCACGCCACAGTGCACCGTCGCTCGCCCCGGAGCGGCCGCGGCGCGCGGTCGTTCCACGCCTGCTCGCGCGTGGCGCGGGTTCCCTGCGGGCTGTCCTGCGGCGGCACCCACCGCCTCCGCGTCGCCATCCCTCCCCCGCCGTCGCCGCCGCCCTGGCCCGCCGTCGCCTGATCGAGGAGGACCGGCGGCGGGCTCCCGCCTTGCTCGCCGAGCTGCGCGCCCTGCCGCCCTCCGAGCGCGAGAGCATCGCCGCCGCCGCCCCCCGCTTCCGCTCCGTCGCCCTCGTCGAGCTCCTCGTCGCCGACAGCCTCGCCGCCGCCGCGCCCGACCTTGCCGTCCTCGCCCTGCGCATCGCCGGCCTGCTCGATCCCTCGGCGGTCGGCGCCGCCCAGGTTGAGCACCTGGCCGCCGCGTCTTGGGCCGCCTTCGCCGACGCCCGCCGCCGCGCCGGCAACCTGGTCGCCGCCGAGCGCGCCTTCGAATGCGCGGCCCGCCGTCTCGCCTCCGACCCGGACCCCATGGAGGAAGCCGCCTTCTGCCGCCTCCTGGCGCTTTTCCCCCGCGACCGCGGCGAGCTGCGCGCCGCCCTCGCCGCGCAGTGGCGCGCCGTCCGCCTCCTGCTCGCCTTCGCGCCGCCGCGGGCCATCCGCCCCGCGCTCGCGGAGCTCGCCGGTTTGCTCACCCGGGCCTGGACCTGGCGCGCCCGCCGCGGCCGGCGCGCCCCGAGGGCCGCCTGATGGCCGCCACCCCCTGCGGCCTCGGCGCAGGACCGGGCACCCGAGCCTGGTGATGGACGGCACGCCGCGCATCGTCAGCACGCCCGGGGTCTGCGGCGGCAAGCCGCGGCTCGACGGCCACCGCGTCCGCGTCCTCGACGTCGTGGCCTGGCACGAGATTCTCGCCCTCTCCGCCGAAGAGATCGCCCTCATCTACCCGGCCTTAACCCTGGCCGACGTCGAGGCCGCCCTCGCCTACTACGCCGCCCATCGCGACGAGGTCCAGCGGGACCTCGCCCTCGAACCCGAGCTCGTCGCCGAGCTCGAGCAAGCCCACCGGAGCCTCCTCGCGGCCAAGGCGCGGCCCCTCCATCGGCTGCGCCTCGACGCCGGGAGGATTCACCTCCCCGCCGAGCTCCGCCTCGACCTCGGCGTCACCGACGGCGAGCACGTCGTGGTCGAACGGGTCGCCGGCGGTGTCTACCGTCTCGAATCCCTGCGCCGCTCGCAAGACCGCATCCGCCAGGAGTTCGAGGAGCTTGCCGGCCACCCCAGCCTGGCCAAGGAGCTCCTCGCCGAGCGCCGCGCGGAAGCCCGGCGCGACGAGGAGGACGATCTCGGTGCAAACCGCAAGAACAGCGCCGCCGAAGACACCGGGTAGGACGGAAACCGAGAAGGCGCGCACCACGCTGGGTGATCTTCTCGAGGTGTCGGGAGTGAGCCGGCGCCAGCTCAGCCGGCGCCTCCGAGAGCAAGGCTGCGACATCAATCTCCACCGCCTCTTCAGCGGCAGGCTCGCCCTGAAGCTTCACCACATCCTCGACATCACCGCCGCCCTCGGCCTTCATCCGATGGAGTTCTTTCGCATCATCTTCGCGGAGCCCGAGCAGCCGAGCCCGCTGCTCCGCAGGCTTGCAAGCCTGCTCGGCCCGACCCGTGTGCGGCCCCTCGGCCCGCCTGCGGTCGGCCGCGAGGAGTTCGATCAGCTCGGCCAGCGCGTGACCGATCTCACGCGCCGAGTCGAGCAGCTCGCGACAAGTCCGGCCCGACCCGCTCCGCCGGCCGGCCACGAGCCCGAGCACAGTGAGGTCGAACTGCTCTGCGGCCGCCGCCGCCCGTCAGGATCAGCCTCGGGGCGATCAATCCGTCAACCGCACCGGAAACTGAACCGCGAGTAGGGAGGTCGAGCGCGTGCGTCACGATGACGAGAAGGGGAAAGGCCGGGACGAGCCCGCAGCCGAGGTGGCCACCGCGATCCACCGCCGTTGGGCGCGGACTCGCCGGCCGTGGAGAGGCCCCGTTACGGACGAGCAGTGCCTGCTCTGCGTCGGCTACGTCCCGTTGAGCGGTCCCCTCGGCGCGGACTGGGGAGTCTGCGCCAGGGCCGAATCGCCGCAGGACGGCAAGCTGATGTTCGAGCACGAGAGCTGCCCGGCCTTCACCCCCAAGCCGCACGGGGAACCGTCCGCGCAGTGAGCCCTCGGGCGTCGCCCTGCCCGCCGAACCACGCCAGGAGGAGGCTGATGCAACCACGGTCGGCAACATCGACGTCAGGACCCCGGACCAGAACCGAGCTCGAGCGCGCTCGGACGACCCTCCTACATCTCATCGAGCTCTCGCGCATGAGCCGGCGCGAAGTCAGAAGGCGTCTGGTCGCCGCGGGCTCCGGCATCAACCTCGCCGCCCTGCTCAGCGGCAGGCTCGACATCAAGCTTCGTCACGTTCTCGACCTCAGCCGCGTGCTCGGCATCCACCCGTTGGAGTTCTTTCGCCTGGTCGTCGGAGCGCCCGAGCAGCGGAGCCCCCTGCTGCGCACCCTGGACGACCTGGTCTCCCCGGCCAGGCCGCAGCCGCTACCGCGCGGTCCCCTCGTCGGACGGAACGAGCTCAAGGCGCTCGCCCATCGCGTCGACGAGCTGGCCCGAGCTGTCGGCCGGCTCTCGGCGGCCTTACCCCCCGGATCATCACTCCACGGCGCCCGCTCCCCGGCCGACAGCCTTGCCGACAACGGCTGGCCGGTCCGGCGAAGCTCGGCCGAGTGCGCAGAGGTGAGCCCAAGACGCCGGCGCCACGGACCGGGATCGGCCGATGACCCCCGTCGAAGCGTTCCTTGCCGGCGGGAAACTCGCCCTCCCTGACGAGCTGGGGCGCCGCAACTGCGTCTCTCTCGCGGCCGATCCACCACCCAGATTTCGCCAAGGTGTCACAAAATCGCCTTTTACGGTAACATAGTACCTAGAGGCGAGCGCAGGCGTCGCTGATCCCCGCCCTCCTCACCGGCTCCGGCTCCGGCCGCCGCCAGATCCTTTCCCCGATCCTGCGCCGCAGCTGGCGTGAAAACGTCACCCGCGGTCCACCAGGATTGGCAAAGGCACGAAAAAGGTCCGTCTGCAGGTCTTCATCCACTACCCTCCGGTGGCGTGACCGCCGCCCAAACGGAGCCTTGCACTGCGGAGCTCTCGATCGTCGTCGAGCAGACGCGCCCGCGGCTGCGCGCCCTGCTCAAGAGCCACCACATCCGTCCCTGCGATGCCGAAGAGATCCTCCAGGAAGCCCTCCTCGCCCTGGTCCGCAAGTGGCCCGAGGTGCAGAGCCCCGAGGGCTACCTGATCGCCACCGTCCGCCGCCAGATCCTCCTCTTCCTGCGCCGGCGCGCCGCCGACCGTTGCGTCTTCGTCGATCGCGCCGACCTCGAGCAGATGGCCGGCGGCCACTCCCCGCTCGTCAAGGTCGAATGCCGGCGCGACGCCGGTCGCCTGCTCGCCCGCCTGCCGCGCCGCGCGGCGCACATCCTCGCCTTGCGCTACGGCCAGGGGCTGTCCTCGCACGAGATCGCCGCCCTGGTCGAGGTCGCGCCGAGCGGCGTGCGCACCCTGGCCCGCAGGCACCTCGCCCGGCTGCGGCGCCTGGCCGCCTCCGCGCCCTTGCGCCGACGCGCGACCGAGGACGCAGCCCCGGCCGCCGCGGCCCGCAGCCGCGCCGCCCCCGGACGCCCCGAGTGCGGCCTCGCCGGCAACCGCGCATCCGACCCCGGGCGAGACAGCCGCGCACCAGGCTGACGGGACCGGATCGGCAATGGAGGCAGCGATGAAAGCTCGCTCAGGCCAGTTGTCGAGAGAAGAGATCGCTCAGCTCCGCCAGAGGCTCGACGGCCCTGCCGCCCTCGCCTTCGACCAGGCCGCCCACCTCATCCGTCTCGCCGCCAGCCCGACCCGGCTGAAGATCCTCTACCTGCTCGCCCACCGCCCGGAGCTCGCCGTCAGCCAGCTCGCCCGGGCGCTCGGCGTCTCGCCGTCGGGCGTCTCGCAGCAGCTGACCAAGCTCCGCGGCGCCGGCCTCGTCGCCCTGCGGCATCACCGCCAGACGCACTACGCCCGCCTGACCCCGCATGCCTTCAACGCCAGCTTGCGCCAGGACTTCTTCCGCCCGTCCGCACCGCGCCGCGAACAACCCGGGCCGAGGCCAATCTTTGCCGGGCGGCCACCGCCACGACAACAGTGACTTATGATGTGAGAATGGTTCGAAACTACCGCCTCGCCATCCTGTGCTTCGCCCTCCCTGTCATCGCCGGCTCCGTCGCGGCCCGGGCGGAAACCTTTGCCATCAAGCTCTCCCGTTCCTCGGTCGTGGGTCAGCGTGACCTCCTGAGCGCCTCGGTCCAGGAGGACCTGGTGCTCGCGATCACGGTGGAGGGGCGCGAGATCAAGCACGAGGACCATTCGACCTGTCGTTTCACGGTCGCCCAGGAGATTCTGCAGGTGAGCCCGAAAGGCAACCCTCTGCGCGCTTCCCTCACCGTCCGCAGCTTCACGTGCGAGGAGAACGGCGTCAGCACTCAGCTCAAAGTAGGAGACGTCATCGCCGCACACCTGGACGCCGGCGACACGGTTTTCGAGCTCCGCGGCGCGGCCCTGCCGAGCAAGTTCAGAGCAGCCCTGGAGACGGTGTTCGCCCTGCACTCCGACGACGAGAGCTCCGAGGACGAGGCTTATGGCACCTCGCAGCGGCGAAGCCTCGGCGAAAGCTGGTCGGTAAATCCGGAGCTCGTCGCCAAGCGGATGATGCTCCGCCACCTGATCGTCGCCCCGGAAGACGTCTCCGGCTCCGTCACGCTCGTGGGCCGCAAGTCGGTCGCCAACAGACCCTGCCTCGAAGTGCGGTCGACTCTCGAGCTCCGCAACGCGCAGTTTGCGAGTCGCACCACCTCCAGTGACCTGAAAATGAGGGTGCCCGTATTGAGGTACGCGGGCACGAAGCTCGTGCCCCTCGATCCTTCCTTACCTCTGCCGGAAGAGACCGAGCGCGCCGAAGGCCCCGCGGCGGTCACCGGCATGGCCGACGATGTGGACATCAGCGCCGGCGCCACGTTCGTGGTGACCGTCCACAGCGAGCGCGCCCCCATCCGCTGACCCTCCCGCGCCGTGGAATCCGGCTCGCGAGATGGAAGGCGCGCGGTAGAGCTCACCCTCGCAGATGGTGATTGACAGGTGGTAGAGTCTTCAGGTATCATTCGCGCACTGAGAACGACCCCGCAAGGAGACGCGATGGCCGGCATCGGCACCACCATCCAGATCGCCCCCGACGACGTCGAATTCCTCGCCCGGCGCGGCGCGCGCCCGCACCGCGGCGGCGGCCACTTCAGCCGCAGCGCCGTCCTGCAGCGCGCCCTGCGCACCCTCCGCCTGCTGCTCGAGCACTCAGACCCGCGCACGACCCGCGGCCTCCCCGAGGAGATGCATGCCGTCGCCCTCGCCCTGATCCCCCTTCCTTGCGACCTGACCGGCTTCGAGCTGCGGCGTCTCGCCGACATCCTCGCCGAGTCCCCCGACTTCCCCGCCCACACCGGCCGCGCCGGCATCGACCCCCAGGACTTCCTCGCCGCCATCGCCGCTCTCAGCTTCCCCGAGAAAGTCGCCCTCGTCGACCAGGCCCTCCAGGCCCATCTCCAGGTTCTCGTAGCGGCACTCGACAAGCCCCGGCGCCCTGTCGGTTGAAAAAGAAATGGCCAGCCCTCCACTCCGCCGCCGCCTCGATCCGCCCGCCCCTCCCCTCTCGCTGTTTCCCCGACCAGGGTGCGAACGCCCGCCCGCCGCCATCCGCGCCGGCCGCGGCAGCTCGCCAGCTTCCTCGGGTCCAACTCGATCGAACCGCAAGGAGATGCGATGCCCGGCCTCGGCACGACCGTCCTGATTCCCCCCGACGACATCGACTTTCTCACCCGCCGCGGCGCCCGCTCGCAGCGCGGCTGGAGTCCCTTCAGCCGCAGCGCCGTCCTCCACCGCACCATGCAGACCCACCGCCTCCTCCTCGAGCACTGCGACCCGCGCAAGACCCGCGGCCTTTCCGAGGACATGCACCTCCTCGCCGTCGGCCTCCTGCCCGAGCCCTGGACCCTCTCCCGCTTCGAGGTCCAGCACCTCGCGAAGCGCTTCGCCCTGTCGCCCGACCTAGCCGCCGAAGCCGGCGGCGCGGGCATCGAGGTCGAGGACTTCCTCGCCGCCATCACCGCCCTCACCTTCCCCGAGAAGCTCGCCCTCGTCGACCAGGCCATCCAGGCCCACGTCGCCGAGCTCCGTCGACAGTAAGCTCTGCGTATGCCACCTCCCGACAACTGGCCTGAAGGTTTCGATCCCGAATCGCTGGAGGCTTTCCGGGCAGCCATCAGGCTTGCCTTCAACGTCCTTTCGGACGCGCCTTTCCCGGCCGAATCCCTCACTGCCACCCCGCCAGCGCGCACGCACCTGGCACACTACCGGCGCTGGTACGACCAACAGGTTCGGCCGCTCCGTGAGCTGCTCTTCGAAATGATGCAGGCAGACGAGGAGCCGGCAGCTCCGCCTCCCGTGACCCTGCACTGACGGCCGGCCGCATCCTCCACCTCCGTGCACCGCTGGTCGCTCGGCGCAACAGAGACGCGGCGCCTTGGACATCTTCATCGGAACCTGTGCGGATCCCGGAACATCCGGCGATGGGAAGGCCGGCGATAACGCTGCACCTGCGCCACGAAGTTGCCGTAGACCCCGGGTTGTTCTGCCGCCAGCGCCCGCGAGATGGCGGTCATCTCGGCCCGTGCCCGGGCGAGATCCACCCCGTCTTTGAGCCGTGCCACGACATCGAGAACGGGACCTCCTCCCTTCCTCGCGGTCGAGGGGTCGAGCCGCAGGGGCACTCGCGGTCATTGTCTCATCAGCTGCCTTGATCAGCGGGCTGGCGCAATGGACGGCTCCGCAGTCCGCGCGCCGCGAGGATGGCGGAAAGGCTCCCGGTCGCGCCGAGCGCGAAGAGTGTCCAGATGAACCAGAAGGCTCCGCTCGACTTGGCGATACCGCCGCCGTAGCTCGCCCCCCGCATGTGGAGCACCGGCATGGCCGCCGCAAAGAGCGCCCCAAGGAGCATGATGACGTGCCCCGATCGCCGATCGGCCAACACCAGCGTCCCGTACAGCCAGACGGCCAGGATGAGCACTCCGAAGACGTTTTGGGGCCCTGCTGGCGATATCCCGCGAACGATGTCGTCCGTCACATGAATCGAAGACAAGAGGATGGACAGGAGAGACGTCACGGTTAGGATGACGTTGTGTTTCATTTGGCCAGTCTCCTCGTCGAATAGGGGCATGACGGTCGCCAGCCTGGGGCATCTCTGCTGAACGCCTGCTGAACGGGCCGTTCAGGTTCGGTTCAGCAAGGCCTCGCCAGGATGACGGCCATGAACAGAGACATCAATCCACAGGTCTACGCGAGAGTCGGGGGCATTCTGTATCTGATCATGATCGCCCTCGGCATCATTGAAGAGGCATTCATCCGCGGCCGCATCACGGTCGGCGGCGATGCGGTCGCGACCTTCGCCAATCTGCAGACGATGGAGATGCTCTGGCGGGCCGGCATCGCGATTGAGCTGCTGATGGGGATCATTACCATCGTCCTTTCGGTGATCCTCTACGTTTTGACGAGGCCGGTTCAGAGGGAGCTGGCGTTGTTGGCGCTGCTGTTCGGCAGCATCGCCACCGCCGTGGAGAGCGCGTATTCGATGCAACTGGTGGAGGCACTATTTCCGCTCGGCAGGAACGCTTACCTGACCGCGTTCACGCCCGGCCAACTCCAGGCGATGACCGCGCTGGCGATGAAAGCACATGTGTTCGGATTCGGCGTCGCCCTGCTGCTGTTTGGCCCGTTCTTTCTCGTCACGGGATATCTGATGTTCAAGTCGGGCTATTTTCCGAAGCCGTTGGGCGTCCTGTACCAGCTTGCCGGACTGGCATACATGTTCAACGGCTTCGCGCTCGTGCTCGCGCCGCAGTTCGCCGGTCGCGTGTTCATGATCATCGCCGCCCCCGCGTTTCTCGGTGAGACCTCCTTCGCGGTGTGGCTGCTGATCAAAGGGGTGCGAATCGAAAGGTGGCGTGCACTCACCAGTGTTCCCGCCGCTTGAACCGAGGTTCCTACGAAGGCCCGGAGGTCGAGCCATGCGTATGCTCCTACCGATCCACGTTGCCGCGGGCGGGCTCGCGCTCGACGCCTGGATCCTCGCGCTCGTAGTTCCGGAACGCGAACAGACAAGGTGCCAGGCGATTTCCCAGTGCACCGGGGAGAGGGAAGCAGGCGGCGAACGTCTTCGCCCGGGTGCCGTCCGTCAAACCATTAAGGCCGGTCGGTCAGAGCTGTGGAAGCTGGAGTCGAGCGCGCGTCCCGCCGAGCGGCGAGGTCTCCAGCGTGACAGAACCACCGTACAACTCGGCGAGCTCGCTGACGATCGCGAGACCGAGCCCTGATCCCCGGACCTGCTGGTCGGCCCGCACTCCTCGCTGCAGCACCTGAGCGCGCAGCGACGGATCGAGGCCCGGCCCATCGTCATCCACCGAGATGAAGAGTCGGGCGTCTTCGCGGGATGACGAAATGGCGACTCGGGAGCGCGCCCACTTGCACGCGTTGTCGAGCAGATTCCCCAGCATCTCGTCGAGGTCTTCCCTGCGGCCTCGAATCTCGTGCGCGGGCGAGACATCGGCCGCGATCGTGAGCTCGCGTCCCGCGTGCAGGCGCCGCATCGTGCGCACGAGACCTTCGACGGATGGAAGGACAGGGCACCGGAGCCCGGGCGCTGCGCCGGTCGATGCGGTCGCTCGTGCTCGCGCCAGGTGATAGTCGATCTGCCGCTGCATCCGCTCGACCAGCTGACGGAGCGTCGTCGCGAGATCGTGATGACCCGCGGCGCCGGCCTGTTCCGCCTCCTGCGCGAGCACCGCGAGGGGCGTCTTCAAGCCGTGCGCGAGGTCTCCGGCCGTGGTGAGCGCTCGGACGACCGCACGCTCACGGTCCTCGAGCAGCGCATTCAGATCGTTCACCAGCGGCTGCACTTCGGACGGATAGCCGCCTTCGATTCTCTGGCTGCGTCCCTCGCGCACGGTGGACAGACCGGCGCGCAGGCTCCGGAACGGCGCCACCGCCTTTCGCACGAGGAAGAATCCCACCACGACGAACGCGCCGGCGAAGACTCCCATGGCGGTGTGGTACGTCGTACCGTGAATCGCGAACTCCGGATGGTTCCGGCCGATCCAGATCAGCAGAGCGGTGACCGCGACCATCACCGCCGTCATCCAGACGAGCGCTCCGATGAACAGGCGAGTGCGGAAAGAGCCCTTCACGGTTCCGTCGGGATGCGGTATCCCAGTCCCCGTACGGTCTCGATCGTCGCTGCGCCGAGCTTCCGCCGCAGGCGCGCGATGAACACCTCGATGGTGTTCGAGTCGCGGTCGAACGTCTGCGCGTAGATGTGCTCGACGAGCTCGCTCTGCGAAACGACGCGGCCGCGATGGTGCATGAGGTACGAGAGCACGCGGATCTCATGGCTGGTCAGCTTGACCGGCTGCCCTGCGAGAGTGACCCGCGACGTTCTCGGGTCGAGCACCACTGCACCGTACCGCAGCTCGGGCGTGAGCTGTCCGCTCGAGCGCCGGAGCAGGCCGCGCAACCGCGCCAGCAGCTCTTCCATCTGGAATGGCTTGGTGAGGTAGTCGTCCGCGCCGCCGTCGATGCCGCGGACCTTCTCGCTCCAACTTCCGCGGGCGGTGAGAACCAGCACCGGCACCGCCATGCCGCCGGTGCGCCAACGCTCGAGCAGCGTCAATCCGTCGACGATCGGCAGACCGAGATCGAGAACGACCGCGTCGTAGGTCTCGGTGCTGACGAGAAAGTCGGCGCGTTCTCCCTCCCGAGCAACGTCGACCACATACCCGCTCTCTCCCAGCGTGGTCGCGAGTCGGTTGGCAAGCAGCGACTCATCCTCGACGATCAGGACTCTCATTCTCGACCGCGGTCATTGTCTCATCAGCTGCCTCGATCAGCGGGCTGGCGCAATGGACGGCTCCGCAGTCCGCGCGCCGCGAGGATGGCGGAAAGGCTCGCTCTACAGCAAGTGCCGGATGAGATCGGCGCGCTTCACGTGCTGGCCGCCAGGGTCTCTCGGATGACTTCGTCGCCGCCGATGTCCTGCTCGGCCAGGGTCCGGTTGGCCTCCAGGACGAGCGTCACGGCTTCTTCGAGGTTGGCGCGGACCTCATCGAGAGTCGCGCCCTGGCTGTTGGCGCCGGGCAGCTCCTCGACAAAGCCGATGTAGCCCTCCGGCACCTTGCGGAAAACGAGCGTGAGCTGAAGGTTCATGGCTTTCCAAGGATACCCCGGAAGACGGCCCCCGGCACAGGCGCGGCGGCGCCGCCGGCCGGTGCCCTGCACTTGATTGATCTGGCTCGGCCCGGCTCGAAGGCCCGGCCTCAAAGGAATCGCCCCCAGCCTGCCGCTCCATCCCACCGGCGGAGCCCCCGCGCCACCACGCTGCTCCGGTCCCAGTCTCGACCTACCGTCCCCTGTAAAAACATGGTGATTGACACATAGTGGTATGAAGTGTACAGTTCGATAACTCTCCAGGCCCTCTCCCATGCCCACTCCACCCCTCCCCCCGCCCGGCCAGAGCGGCAGGGCAGCTTGGCGCATGAGGCTGGTAAACAGCCTCAACGAGGTCCTTGCGATTTTGCCAGTCCTTACCGCGGGGCGAGGAAGCAGGGCAAGACGGTGGCGATCCGCTCCCTCGAACAGCTCGAGGCGCCCCGCACCGAGCTATTCGCGCGCTCCGCCGCGACCCGGATCGTCATCCGGCATTGCCCGCCCCAGTGCCGCCGCCGGCGGATCTGCCCTCCTTCACCCCCGCGCCCCCACCCTCGATTTCTCCGCTTCCACCTGCTCGGTGTCTGAGAGTGTTCCCGGCGGGCATCCGGACCGTTGTTGAGCTCGTCGAAGCGGTCGTGGGGGACCGTGTCAAGTGGACGCCTAATTCCCCCCCACCTGCACGTTAAAAATCCCCCCCTCGCTGTTGGCGCCTTCTCCGACGCGCCCTTCCCGGCTCTCTCTGCCACCCCGCCAGCCCGCACCCATCTCGCACACTACCGGCGCTGGTACGAGCAGCAGGCTCGCCCGCTCCGTGAGCTGCTCTTCGAGATGATGCAGCCAGACGACGAGCCGCCAGCCCCGCCTCCCGTCACCCTGCACTAACGGCCAGGCGCAAGGGGCCTCATTGCGGATGACCCGCTTGCCTCTCTCTCGGCTTGACGACCGTGCCGTCCAACAGCAGAACCACCGTAATCTCGTTGCCGTAATAGGGTTGGCCTTCAAGAACCGGAGCGAAGTCCAGGGAGTAGAACCACCGATTCTTCGAGCGATAGGAGCTTGCTGGTCGGATCTCGATGGCCGCTGCGACGACGGTCTCGAACTTCGGATGGTCCGCGAGGGCGACCTTCTTCGCGATGGCCATTGCAGCCGGGATGGAAAGCGGAGGCTCTTGCTTTTCCGGCAGCCACTCCGGGGTCTTTGCAAGCACCGACTCCGTAACAATGTAGTCGTAGTTCTTGCCGTCCACTGTGCCCCGCCCCCATAGGAACACCTCTTCGGCATTGCGAGCCTCGCTCATGATTGACGACGGCGCGCATGGCTGGTCCGCTGCTACGAGAACAAGAGTAAAAGCGACAATCGGCCACATGTGAGATCACCTCCTGCCTACCTTCGCCACGAAGTCGCCATAGACCCCGGGTCGTTCTGCCGCGAGCGCCCGCGAGATGGCGGTCATCTCGGCCCGTGCCTGCGCCAGGTCCACCCCGTCTCTCAGCCGCGCCACGACCTCGAGAGCAGGACCTCCTCCCCGCCTCGCGGTCGTGGGGTCCAGCCGCAGGGGCACCCCGGCCTGCTCCTTCCTCGGCGACAGCCCCTCGTGAAACGGAAAAACGAGACCCGGCGGCATCACGCCGACGACGGTGCAGGCGCTCCCATCGAGGCGGATGCTCTGGCCGACAATGCGCGGATCATGAGCGTAGCGGCTCCGCTCCCACAGGCCATCGCTGATCACGGCAACGGGCGCGGCCGCGGGCGAGTCCTCGCCCGCGATAAAGGTGCGGCCGAGCAGCGGCTGCTTCCGCAGCACCGCGAAGGTGTTGATCGTCACTGCCGTGATCATCGTCTCGTCGTTGCGCGGCGCCGTCCCGCCGCCGATCCGATTGAACCAGGTGGCGCTAGCGGCCATCCCGCTGAACGAGCTCTGGCGCCGCCGCCACTCGAGGAAGTCGCAGTAGTGGATCCTCCCCGGGCGGGCATGGCCGTCCCGCACGGCGATCGCGCTCACCCCGACCAGCTGATTCTCGTCGGACACAGGGAAGCGGGTACACCCCGCCGCCAACACGATGAAGGCGATCGGCACGGCGATCGCCAGGGCCGAGACCGCCATTGACCTGACGTCCCGGTCCTTGAGCCTACGCGGCCCGTTGCCCAAGCGTCCGCCAAGATCGTTCATCGGGATCTCCATCGTGCCCACGCCGCCGCGGCCTGGTGAAGTGCACAATCGCTCGCGGCCAGAGCTCGGTCTGTAGGAGTCTAGCCCACCAGCGCCAGCGTCGAGCTCGCGCCCACCTTCCACACCGAGCGCGCCCCCATCCGCTGACCGTGGCGCACCCGAACAAGCGCGGTACGGGACCCGGGGCTGCGGT
This sequence comes from Thermoanaerobaculia bacterium, assembly GCA_035544895.1. Lineage (GTDB taxonomy): Bacteria > Acidobacteriota > Thermoanaerobaculia > Multivoradales > UBA5704 > JASLEW01. Next base: position 25,532 of record DASZZM010000005.1, on the reverse strand, counting down.
GCGAGGTGCAGGCGTTGGCTCCGGCGCCAGGTGTCGAAGAACGTAGAGTGCGCGCGAAGGCCCCCGGTCCGGAAAGCATCAGGAAGCCCCCCTCTTTTCCTTGGCTGGAAAGAGCCGAGAAGGCCGGGCGGGCGATGGCGGCCGGCGGCGCCAGACCGAAGGTGGGGCGGCACGCGAACGCCACAACTGCCCGGTCGAGCTCCACAGGGGGTTGGGTTGGGCAGGTCATTCAGATCGCGCGTGGGGGAGGCGGCAAGCGAAGGTGAGAATTCATGTCGGACCGTCGCCACCGTGGCCAAGGTGCTCACGGCACTTACCTGATCGGCCGAGGAGTTCGGCCGGTACGTTGGACCTTGGGGATGCCCGGAACTGAAGCTCATCGCGTCCACCCTCCGGGCCTCGCGCGAGCAGGCCCGGCGGTGGGCGCACATAGCTGACTGTCGATAGGCTTGCGTTTCCCGCCGAAGTCTGCAACCCTCTGGGCACAACAATATTGGAGATCGCGGAGTGGGGTTGGGGCTTGTGTTCACTCCTCGAAGCGAGCGGAAAACGGACGTATTTGGGTCGAGGACCGGGAGCAAGCTTGGGAGGTGCCGGCCCTTGCTCGTAGGCCGAGAGCACGCGTGCGGCGAGACCATCCTTGGCGTAGAGGATGCGATCGTAGTCGCGCTTCATCTCGGCCCGGGCATGCGTGGGGCATGGTCGGCGAGGTTGCGCGCCTTATGGGTCGTACCGCGCGCCACTCCAGTGAGCGAGGACCTTCGGCTGGCGATGAGCAGCAGCTCATCGCTGCGGAATTCTGGCACTTTGCCAACCTAAAAGGAGACCGATCAATGGCTAAGAAACAGACAGCGGCCAAGGTCACGATCGTGCGACCGACCGCACGATGTGGGGACAATGAGGCAGAATTTACAGGCTTAGGAAGTGTCATGCTCTCCGGGAACGTGGACATCAGCACCGCAGGCAGAATTGTTACAGATCTGGCTTGTGCTGACGCAACGCGCAAGGCAAATGGCTGGATCGACTCTCTCACTTGCTCCGTACGATGTTTCATAAAGAGCTGGTCGATAAGAATAATTCAGAGCGACCCGCCCGAGGAGCCTGAGATCGTCTTCCAGATAATAGGATCGCGAGGAATAACGTTCGCATCTGTCAATTGCGTTGTGCGCGCAACTGTAACGTGTTCGGAGACTCCCTTCGATCCCTTCGAGAGACCTCACACCGAGGCGTAGTGTTGCCGGGGGTGGAGGCCCTCGACGGCGCGGACTGGTCGCGTCCTCCGGGAGGTTACGCTGCTATTACGGCGGGCCGGGCGTCGGCGCCCGGGCGCAGGTCGCCATGGACTTTGCTCGATCGCCTTCGGCCTGCGCTGCCGCGAGGCCGGGGTTCGCCCCTCGATGGGTTCGGTCGGCGACTGTTTTGACAACGCCCTGAGCGAGAGCTTCTTTGCCACGCTCGAGTGCGAGCTGCTGGACCGCCGGGCATTCCACACTCAGATTGAGGCGCGGATGGCGGTGTTCGACTTCCTCGAGGGCTGGTACAACCATCATCGCCGGCACTCGGCCCTGGGCCGGAGCGGCCGGCGTACCTTCCGGGCCAACTTGGCCAACGCCGCCCCTCCGGCCTCGCATTCCCAGATCACGAGAACCCTCCACCCCAGCGCCTCGAGCGCCTCCCGGTGTGCCTTGTCCCTTGCAGCGGTCCGCTCCAGCTTCGGTGCCCAATACGCTTGATTGCTCGAAGGAACTCCGAAATGGATACAGTTAGGATGCTGATGCCAAAAACACCCATGAACGAACACGACCGTCCTGTACTTCCGCAGGACCAGGTCTGGCTTCCCCGGAAGGTTGTTCTGGTGCAGCCTGAACCGGAGGCCCGCCCCGTGCAGGGCGCGCCGTACTGCCAGCTCCGGGGCGGTATCCTTGCTCCGTATCCGTTGCATATTCCGGCTGCGCGCCTCTGGCGAGATCGAATCTGTCACGAGAAGCACTATCCCGCGGAAAGCGTCTACCCTAAGCACTCAGTGCCGAAAGCCAATCTCCAAGAGCCCTCAGGCGGCCGCTCTGGATATGAGAACGAAGGCGCACCGCCGAGCCGCGCTTCGATCCCGCGTAAGCCGTGGCAGGGCCTAAAGGGTTCACATGAACCACTTCCGAAAACAGCAATGCGTTTTGGCGGCGCTTCTCACAGGCGGCAAGAAGCCGTGCCGCATCAAACTCGTTTGTGATTAGAACGAATCCGAAGTCGCTTCCTGCATCCTCCAGCCGCGCGTATGCCTCGAAATCTGCCACGAACTGCTCTTCCCGGTCCGCCCGGACACTCCACTTGGCGCTGACGAGTATTCTGCTACCGCTGCGCCCGAGCAAAGCAAGGTCAACTTTGCGCGGCTTCTCCCCCGCCGGCGGCGGCCTGAACCCTGGGAGGCTCTGCAACGGCGGCCGCGTCCGCACCTCAGGTACGGTGTCGCCCGGAAGGCGCTGTATGACCGCGGCGATCACATCCTCAAATCCTTCTCCCACGAGATTCTTCCGCTTGTTCTCCTGGGTAAGGTAGGCCCGGATCTTCTGTGCCAGCTGCCGGACCCCCTCCAGAGGAAGCTGCTCCGGAACCCAGGATGAAAGCTCTTGAGTGATCAGTGCTTCGAGGCCGGCATCTTCTCCCGGAATTGGGAATCCGAGCCCTTCGTAGGGCTGGCGCTGACCTGCCGCCGCTGCAGCGCGCCTCGACTCAATCCCAGCGATCAGCGAGGCGAGCTTCTCCGTACCGCGCGTGAAAAGCCGGTCGATCTCGCCGCCGAGGCCTCCCGGCGTCGTCCCCAGCGCCTTGGCTACCCACGCATGAAATGCAAGGGAACGGGCATACCACGGGCGCCCAGGCTGCGCCTTGTCGCTCTCATAGCAGTGCGCCAGCCCAGTCGTCCGGTCGATCCAGAGCAGAAGCCGGTAGACATGCTTCCAGGCGTTTGAAGCCGTGACTCCGCCTGCATCTGCGAAGTATTCATCGATGAGCTGGCGCCGGCTCTCAGCACCGAAGACTCTGCCTACCGCCGTTGCTTCGGCCGGATCCGGAGTCATCAGCCAGTTCGGAGGCCTGTGCGGATGAGGACGACATTCAAGGCGCCGGCGATGGCCCGGGCCAGGAGCGGCGGCACAGCATTCCCAACCTGCCGGTAGCGCGAATGAGCGGCTCCTCCATCAATCCGGCCCAGAAGCATCCCTGGGCGTGGATCCGTCGTGAAGACGAAGCGGTCGGGGAACGACTGCAGGCGGGCAAACTCTCTGACGCTCAGGCACCTCTGCCCATCATAGTGGTACACGGAGTCGGCCTTCGTATTCAAGGTCCAGGACCAGAAGTGCGGGTGCAATTTGCGGTACGCATAAAAGTGCTTTCTGCCCAGCCGGCCGCTGCCGTTGTGCGGCCCCCAGAGCTCCCCGGTAATATAGCGGGAGAGCAACTCAGGGCTTAGGTCGCGGAAATTGCCGCCGTGGGGAACTCCTGCAAGGCGCAGAAGCGTGTCCTTGTTGATCCGTGGCACGCTCGTGTTCGCGAGGAATGCTGCCCCCTCGCGGAGCACTGTTTGATAGCGGGAGCGCGGTTCATCGAGGCTGCTCAGTTCCAGCGTTTCCCGGCGCTCCCCGGCTCTGAGGCTCACCAGATCTCCGAGGGCTTGCTCGGCGGTGACGATCGAAGCATCGGTTGGGTCAAGAAGGCGCTCCATGTAAGGTGCCTCGCCAGCGCGCCGTTGCTCAATGATTTCGTAGTGTGTCGGCCGTGCACCATTCCGCCTGGTGAGCTGAAGAGCTGACACCGCATACGTGCCTTGGATTACAGGGGGCTCGATTCCGAGGGATTCGTGAATCCCTATGAAGACGATGCGCTTGCGGGTCTGCGGCACGCCGAAGTCCGCAGCGTCTAGAAGCTGCACGTTCACGCGGTAGGCGCCGCGGAGCGACAAATCCTGCAGCACCTGCCGCCTGATCCCCATCTGGTCAAGCCCAGGGACGTTTTCCATCAGGAACACGGGGGGCTCGAGGAGCGAAATGCTGCGCACGAACTCGCGGTAGAGCGAGTTCCGCGGGTCATCAATCAGCCGGGCATGATTGCGTACCTGTGAAAAAGCCTGGCATGGCGGCCCACCGACCACGGCCTGCACGCCCGCCGCAGCCTCAAGGAAGTGCTCACGGATGCGCCGCTCCCGGATGTCGCCATGGATAACGGCGGCTTCTGGAAAGTTCTTCGCGAAAGTCGCGCACGCGTCCGGGTCTGCATCCGTCCCAGCTCCAATCCTATAGCCAGCCTGCCGGAAGCCTTCCGCGATGCCGCCCGCGCCGCAGAAGAGATCAGCCGCAAGGGGTTGACCATGCCACGCGCCGCCAGCGGCTTGTGCCCGCCTAGAGGCGCCTCCTGCCTTCGTTACGCCTTGTTCTTTGCCTTGACCCACGGCTCCACCACCCTCTCTCTGAACCCCGTTCTGCTTGCCCGGATTAAACCGTGTTCTCCCGGCCGGCCCATCAGGGGACCACTGGCCCGGAAGTCTGACCGCCCTCGGCCACTCCCCGGCGCCGGCTATCATCCGATGTCCCTCTCCGCTAGCGGCAGTCTACTATATGTAGGTGTTCTCGGATAGTTTCACCCCTGTACATCGTGGCGCAACTAGAACGTAAAAACAAGAGGCCGGGCTCCACACGGTCCTCGCCCGAGTCAACTCGGACCGGCCTTGGAATCCCCGAGTGCGCCAAGCAGCAGCGAAAGTTCCACCGCTCCCACGTAGTCGAGCCGGGGGTCCGCCGCGAGAGCCGGATCACGCGAGCCGTCGACGATAGCGAGCAGAGCCTCCCGAGCTGGACGAAGTTCCTCGTCGAACTTCTCAGGCGGCGGGATCAGGCGGCGTGCCTCTTCTGCTCCCTGCTCTCGAAGTGCTTCGCCGGCGGCGGCGATCAGCCGTGCTGCAGAGAACATGGGAGCGCCGCCGTCTCGCCGATATGAGGCATACAGCTCCATTGCCCGCGAATGCGCTGCCGCCGCTGCGTCCAGGCGGCCGGCGATGGTCTCGATACCCTCCAAGAGAGCCCAAGCTCTCCACGGCTCCGCCGCGTGCCCGAAGGGGGCTTGCAGGCGGGCGGCTTGTGTCGCGGCCTCGCGGGCCTCGTCGAGACGGCCGAGTGCCCAGAAGGCGCTCGCAAGGTTGATGAGGGCCCGCGCTTGTGAGAAGGCATCGCCCAGCTCCTCGCCTAGGATGGCCGCCTTCCGGTGGAGCTGGGCCGATTGTTCGAGGCGTCCCATTTTTCCGTACAGGACTCCCAGCTGACCCAGGGTCAAGGCCTGGCCGCTCTTGTCCCCGAGTTCGGCCTCGATGCGGAGTGAGTTCTGGTAGGCAACCTCAGCCAGGTCCCAACGCCGAGCCTCCTCATGAACCCGCCCGAGCTGGTGCCAGGCCACGGCTACGCTTTGCGGCTCATGGAGCCCCTCGAACGTCTGGCGGGCCTGCTCGTATGCGTCCAGGGCGTCTCTCAGCCGGCCCTGCAGAAGCCGCACGGCTCCGAGTTGCACACGACTCACGGCGGCGGATCGGAGATCGCCCCATCTCTCGTCAACCTCTAACGCTCTCTGATGAGACTCGGCTGCTTCGTCCAAGCGCCCAAGCCTTCGCAGGGCGTCCCCACGTTCGCCGAAGACCACCGAGAGCATCCGGGCGGCACTCTCGTTCCCAGACCCAGCCAGCTCAGTGAGATCCTGCTCTGCCTCGCGCAGGGTAGAAAGCGCCTCAGGAGCTCGTCCAGCCTCCGTCAGGGTACGGCCGAGCATGAGGCGGGCCACCGCCCGGTCGTAGGCGGAGTCTGCATAAATAGCCACCTCGGCCCGCTCCTTGAGCCGCTCCGCGGCTTGCACCGCTCCGCTCAGGTCGCCCGCGCCCAGCCGCTTCTCCACCTCAGCGTGGGCAGCCGCGAACGCCGCATGGCTCCATTCTCCGAGCCGCCGCGCCAGACGCCTCCGCATCTCTTCCAGCCGCGCGAGGACGGCCGGCCGCCCGAGCGCATTGACGAGCTGCTGCAGATCCGTCACGGCACTCATCGCGGCCTCGGCCGTGAGCTCCCCGGCCTCCACCTTCTCCTCCGCCGTCGCGAGCGCCGCAAGGAAGTCCGTGAGGGATGCCTGGACACCCTCGGTCGCCATCTCAGATTTCGGAAACAACATCTGGTAGAGGTATCGGATCAGATCCAACATGGCCGCAAACCACCGCTCTTCCAATGCACGGCGCTCTTCGCCGGATAGTTCGTCCGCCACCACCGCGCCGACAGCCTGGTTGGGGAAGAGGTACGGACCTCTCGCATCGGCGAGCCCGAGATCCAGGAGCTGGCGGCCGAGGGCACGCGCCTCCTCCGGCTCGACCTCGAGGACGCGGGCGAGCGCTACGACGTGCGCCGCTCTGTGGAAGACGGCGAGCGCCCTTGCCTGCCGGCGCGCGGGCGCGGGCAGGCGGTTCAGTGAGAGGCGCACGCTCGCAAGCAGCGAAAGCTCGCGCGCTTCGGGGAGGCGCACTTCGAGTTCCCGCATGGCGCGGGCGACCGAAACCGCGGTCACCTGGAGCCCCTGCTCTGCCACCAGCGGCGCCAGCAGCACCAGAGCGCGCGCGTGGCCTCCGACCGTCTCGATCAGCTCGTCGATCTGCTTCTCGTCGGCGTCGCCGGCAGGAGCCCGGCCCGCCCGCGCCAGAACTCCTGCCACCAGCTCGCGGCCCTCGCGGCTAGAGAGCCGCCCAAGACGCATCGCCGGCCCGTCGAGGGGAGCGGGCAGCGCCTCGCGGCTGGTGAGGAGCAGGCGCGTTGCGCCCCGCTGCGCGAGGCCGGCCAGCAGCGCGAAAGTCTCGTCCAGCCCCACCTGGACCTGGCGATCAGGAGCGGCGAGCACGGACTCGAGGTCGTCGACCACCAGGAGCACCCGCCGCTCTGCGAGCATGCGCTCGACCGGCAGCCGCGCCCGGGCCAGCCGCTCCTCGGCTGTGCCCGTGCCCTCCTCTTGCGCCACCGAGTAGCCCGGTACGAGCTGCCAGCCCAGCCGCTGGAGGAGCAACCGCGGGCCAGGCAGATCCTCGACGCTCGCGAAGGCGACGCTCTCGAAGCGCCGCAGGTCGAGAAGCCAGCGGGCGCACTCGGCCACGAGAGCAGTTTTGCCCTGGCCTCCCTCGCCGAGGACAGCGAGGCAGCGCTCGTCGCGCAGGCGTCGCTGCAGCGCCAGCAGCTCGCGGGACCTGCCCACGAAGCCATGGGCCGGCGCCTCTGGCAGCTCCCCCTCGCGCGCCCGGCGCTCGGCGGCGAGGTCCAGCAGGTCCGCCGTGGGCCCGGCCTCGAGGAGCTGGCTGTCGCCATCTTCCCGCTGGAAGAGCACCGGCACGAACCAGTCCTGAAGCTCGAGCTCTTCGCCTCCGCCCCCCTTTTCGCGCCGCGGATCGACCCGCAGGTGATGCTCCGCCTCGATTATCGCGTTGCCGATCCGCTCGCCCGCCGCCAGAGCCGCATAGAAGCGACCCTTGAACCGGCGTGCCGTCTCGACCTGCACCGAGTAGGTCATGGCGAGAACCGATCCCACGCCCGCGCCGAGCAGGCTGCCGGCCACCGAGGTGGTGGCCGTCTCGTCAGGGTTGGCGGTCTGGTACGCCTCGAGCACGAAGAGCGGCACCTGGCGCTCGCGCAGCAGGCTGCCCACCCGCTCGGCATCCACCAGATCGGCACGGCGCTCGAGCTTGTTCTCGGCGGCGTCCGTGGGATTCTCGAAGCAGAGCATCCCAAGTCCCACCCTAGCGTCGTAGACCACATGGCCGTCGAAGTGGACGGCGTGAAACGGACGGCCCTCCTTGTCAGCGCGGGCGAGGGCCTCCCTCAGGGCCGGGAAGGTCCCGTCGCCGAGCACTTCCAGCTCGGCCCGGTAGCCCAGGGCGGCGAGCGCCTCGACCAGGGGCCGGGCGCTCTCCCGCGGGCCGAGGAAGCTCACGCCCTCCTCCGCCGGCCGCGCGATGACCAACAGCAGGCGCAGGCGCTTGGCAGGCGGCGGCGCCAGCGCCGACCCTCTAGGCGAGGTGCGGCGGACGACGCCGGCGCCCAGGCTGCCTTCGAAGAGATAGCCCTCTCGGTCCGAGAGCAACTCCCAGGGGAGGGCCAGGAGGGAGGCGGCTCCCGCTCGGTCCGTCCCTTGCCCCGCGCCTGCCAGCGCTCCGGGCTCATCTACCTCCACGACGACGCGCCGGACCTGTCCCGACGCCCGGCGCCACGCCGAAGTCTGCTCGGCACCCCTGCCCAGCGTCCGGTCGTAGAGCGCGCGCCCCCACTTCGGCAGCTTTGCCTCCAACGCCGTGGCGCGCTTGCGGAAGGTCCCGAATGGCCAGCCGGGATAGCCTTCCAGGTACCAGCGGATCTCCTCGATCTCGGGCGGGCCGAGCGGACTTTCGAACTCCTGCCACTCTCCGCTACTCGCCGAGCCCCGCGCCGGCCGGTGTTCGAGCCGGAAACGCGCTGCCGCGCGGCGGCGCCCCCTCCGCTCCACGATGTGGACATCGGTGAACGAGATCACCAGCTCCTCGAGAAGCGGGGCTGGCGCCCGGACCTCGACCGCGCGGCCCGCAGCACCAGCGACGTTGTCCGAACGATCTTTGCCAGCCCGCTCCCCTTCTTGAATTTCGCCGCCTGCTGCTACGCGAACGATGGCCGCCACTAGCCGTGCCTTCTCCCCCGGGTTGTCCAATCCAGCACGAAGGTCCACCCAAGTGAGATCTTCCCCAAGGCCTCGCAAAGCCGCTGTGTCAGCGCCCGGAAGTAGCACGGGGATCACGGGCTGCACCCGCTCCAAGACCCACGCGCTCGAGGCACTCCGTACTTCCGCCTGTTGCCACGAACCGATGCCAGACCTACCAATGCACAGAGCTATGGAGGCAGAGTCCCGGACGGCTTGCTCTAGCGGCTCCTGCCAGGGTTCTCCTGGGACCAGTCTCCACTTGTCGAGCCAGACCCTCAACCCCGCGTCGCTGAGCAAACGTCCAAGTCCTTCGGCTGCCTCGGCATCCGGCTTCGCGTAGCTGACAAAGACGTCGTAGAGCTTCTCCTGCCCCATTCTCCTACCTCTTGGGCTCCATGATCTGATCGAGAACTCGCCGCTGGTATTCCTGCGCAATGCTATCGTCGATCAGTTGTTCTTGTCGGAATGCACGAATCCTTAGCAACTTCTCGCGGATCGCTATGACTTCGTCGGATTCGACGCTCGGATATCGCCCTGGCGGAAGACCTCTAATTCCCGATACGAGAATATGAAAGGCAGAGCCATCGGCTAGGCCGTTCTTAAAATCGACCCATGTCCTAAGCTCCAAGAAGTTGTCGATTAATGTCCTGTCACCTTCTGGAAGGATCACCGGAATAACACGAAATTCCTTCTCTTTCGTCTGCCTATTTAGTGCCTTCTCGATCTCCTCACGGAACCATCCTGCCGGTGTATGTCTCCCGATACAGACCGCACAGGTCTTTGCCTCGTCCAGTCCCTTTGACATCCCCTGTTGCCAAGGCTCTCCAGGAACCAGCACCCAGCGATCGAGCCACACGCGCAGATGAGCCTGGTCTTCTAGCCTACGGCCGAGTAATTCCACGGCCTCGGCGTCCAGGTGCGCGTGACTTAGGAAGACGTCGAAGGGGACCGCTGGATTGATAGCCATTCGAATCAATGGTCGGACATCGACCGGTACATCGTTTGATCTCCGAGTGAAACGCAGTATTGCATGAGCACCACCCTTAAAGTCAAATGTGTATGCGCAGATAGTCTCCCGGGTGATGGGGCGAGCCGCAGGTAGCAGTGAATGAGGTCGTCTCTCGGCTTTCCTGCGGGTTGGACGGGTAGTCCCAAGACCTCGCGGCAGACTCCACCCACTCGCGAGCCGCGCGCGCCGGCACCGAAAGCTCCCATCCCCGCGGGCTGCCATGGCCGCCACTACATGATTGCGCGCACTGACTCGGCTCAAATCCAGCGAGAACACTCCCTACTGCTCCCCGCGGGATCGTCCGCCGCCTCAACGGTGGCCAGCAGCTGTTGCGCCTCCCAATGCGAACTCGCCCGCCTCCCAATCGCCGCCGCCGGCCCCGGGGCATCTCGCAGAAACACGGTGATTGACATGCTTTGGCATGAAGTGTACTATTCGCTGACTCTCCAGGCCACCCATGCCCGCACCACCCCTCCCCCCGCCCGCCCTCTCCGCCGCCGACGAGGCCGCCCGCCACTACCGCGACTCCCTCGTCCGCGCCCTCGGTCCCGCGGTCCTCGAAGCCCTCGCCGACCCCGACGTCGAGGAGATCTACGTCAACCCCTCCGGACGCCTCCACCTCGACACCCGCTCCCAGGGGCGGATCGCCACCCCGGCCCTCCTGCCGCCCGAGCAGATTCTCCGGTTCCTCAACCTCGTCGCCTCCCGCATCCCGACCGTCCTCAACGCCGGCCGGCCGCAGCTCCAGGCCGAGCTCCCCCTGGAGCTCTTCCGCGGCGCCCGCCTCCAGGCCTTCGTCCCGCCGCTCGCCTCCGCCCCGGCCTTCAACCTGCGCAAACCGCCCGCTGTCGTCTACACCCTCGACGAGTACGTCGACGCCGGCATCCTCTCCCCCCAGCACCGCCAGGCTCTCGGCGTCGCCGTCCGCCGCCGCCGCAACATCCTGGTCGCCGGCGGCACCGCCAGCGGCAAGACCACCCTGGTCAACGCGGTTCTGCACGAGATCACCTCCGCCTGCCCGCGCGACCGCATCGTCATCCTCGAGGACACGGTCGAGCTCCAGTGCGCGGCCGAGGACCACCTGGCGCTCCGCAGCGGCGACGGCGTGCGGCTGCGCGACTTGGTCAAGGCCGCCCTCCGCACCTCCCCCGACCGCATCGTCGTCGGCGAGGTGCGCGACGAGGCGGCGCTCGACCTCCTCGACGCCTGGCAGACCGGCCACCCGGGCGGCTGCGCCACCGTCCACGCCAACGACCCGCTCGCCGCCCTCCAGCGGCTCGACCGTCTGGCCCAGCGCGCCAGCCTCGGCCCCCAGCCCTACCTCGTCGGCGACGCCATCCAGCTCGTGGTGCTGATCGTCGGCGGCAGCCGCAGCCGGCGCGTCACCGAGCTCGTCGAGGTCGCCGGCTTCTCCGGCAGCTCCTACCGCCTCCACCCCATTCCCGAGTCCTGAAGCTGTCGCGAGAGGAGACCGCAATGTCCCGTCCCACGCCGCACGGCAAGACCCCGCACCCCCGCCCCGGCCCCTACCTGCCCGCAGCGCTACCCCCTCCCGCCCCGCGCGTGCAGGCTCCGGCGCCCCGCTTCGCCCCGCCGCCCGCCCTCCCCCTCCGCCGCGGCCTGCTCCTGGCCCTGCTGCTTCTCGCCGCCTGCGCCGCGGCGGCCCACGCCGGCACCGGCGGCTCCGACCTCCCCTGGAACCACCCGCTCCAGGTGGTGGTGGACAACCTGACCGGCCCCACCGCCAAGACCATCGCCGCCCTGGCCTTCGTCTTGGGCGGCGCCATGTGGGCCTTCACCAGCCACGAGCAGGGGGCCAAACGCTTCGGCCAGGCCCTCTTCGGCGTCGCCATCGTCTTGGGCGCCGTCAACCTCGTCGATGCCCTGGGCTTCCAGGGCGCGACGTTCTGAGCGGCGGCGAGGGCGCCGAGCGCCGCGGCCCCACCCGCCGCGCGCCCGCCCCGTCCGCGGAGGTGCGCACGATGCCCCCGATACCGGTACCGAAGACCCCTCTCCACCCCGCGCTGGTCCGCCCGGTGCTCTACGCCGGCGTGACGCCGGAACTGCTGTTCGTCGAGGCCTCGACGGCCTTCCTCCTGCTCTTCGAGGTCGGCCTCCACGTCGTCACCGTCCTCCTCGCCCTCTTCTACCTCGGCGTCGTCCACCCCCTGGCCGTCTTCCTCTGCGGCCGCGACCCGCAGGTCGCCCAGCTCTACGTGAGGAGCCTCCGCGGCGCCGACCACTACACCCCGGCCCCGGCTTTCGGCGCCCGCGTGCCGCCGGCCGATCCGGCGCTGCCGGGAGGGCGCTGAGCGTGGGCCCCGGCGCGCTCGCCCCGCTGGCGGCCTTCTTTGCCGGCGCCGGCGCCCTCGCCGGCCTCGAGCGGCTGCGCGAGCACCGCCGCCAGCCGCGCGGCCTCTGCGATCTCCTGGGCTGGCTCCACCTGGTCGCCCCCGGGACCATCCTGCAGAAGAACGGCTCCTTCCTCACCGCCTGGAGCTACCGCGGCCCCGACTTCGCCGCCGCCACCGCCGAGGAGCTCGCCGCCCTCGCCTCCGGCCTCAACGAAGCGCTCCTGCCCTACGGCGACGGCTGGATGTTCCACGTCGATTTCGTCCGCCGGCCGGCGCAGGGCTACGCCCCGCCCGGCGCCTTCCCCGATCCGGTCACCCGCTGGCTCGACGAGGAGCGGCGGCGCGCCTACGAGAGCACGCGCGCCCACTTCGTCTCCGAGAGCTTCCTCGCCGCCACCTACCTGCCGCCGCGCGAGCTCTACTCGCGCCTCGCGGCCCTCTTCGTCCAGAGCCCGCCGCGTGCGGGCTCCGCCTGGGGGACGCTCCACGCCCGCTTCGAAGACGAGGTGGCCCAGCTCGAGCGCCGCCTCTCCTCGCACCTCAAGGTCTCGCGCCTGGGCTCGGATGCTCTGCTCGCCCACCTGCACGCCTGCCTGACCGGGCTCGATCATCCGGTGCGCGCGCCGCACGCCACCCCGGCCGACGGCTGCTACCTCGACACCCTCCTGGCCGACCGGCCGCTCGCCGGCGGCTGGGCGCCGCGGATCGGCGACCTCCACCTGCGCCTGGTCGCCCTGCACGGCTTCCCGCACGAGTCCTTCCCGGGGATCCTCGACTTCCTCGGCGGCCTGGGCTTTCCCTTCCGCGCCAGCCACCGGGTCATTCCGCTCTCGCAGCCGACCGCCGCGCGCCTCATCGCCCGGGTCCGGTTGAGCTGGTTCAAGAAGCGCCGCGGCGCCACCTCCTGGCTGCGCGAGCTGGCGAGCGACAACACCCAGAAGTCCGCCGCGCGCGAGCGCGACGACGAGCTCTTCTTGGACCAGGACGCCGCCGCCATGGCGCGCGACGCCTCGGCCGCGGCGGCCGACAACGCCTCCGGCCGGGTGCGCTACGTCCTCTACACTCCGGTCGTCGTCCTCGCCGACCGTGACCCGGCGCTCGCCGCCCAGCACGCGGCCGAGGTGGTCAAGGCGCTCAACGACCGCGGCTTCACCGCCCGGGTCGAGGACTTGAACGCCCTCGAGGCCCTCCGCGGGTCTTTGCCCGGCCACGGCTACGCCAACCTCCGCCGGCCGGTCATCTCGACCCGCAACCTCGCCGACCTCCTGCCGGCGACCTCCGTCTGGCCGGGCCTCGCCCACAACCCCTCGCCGCTCTTCCCTCCCCGCAGCCCTGCCCTGGTCTGGGCCGCCACCACCGGCGCCACCCCCTTCTTCCTCAACCTCCACGACGACGACGTCGGCCACACCCTGGTCGTCGGCGCCACCGGCGCCGGCAAGTCGACGCTCCTGAACCTCCTGATCGCCCAGTTCCTGCGCTACCCGCGCGCCCAGATCTTCAGCTTTGATGTCGGCTACTCGGGGTGGCTCCTGGCCAAAGCCGCCGGCGCCCGCCACTACGACCTGGTGGCCGAGCCGGTCCGCCTCCAGCCCCTGGCCCAGATCGACCGCCCTGGCGAGCGGCTGTGGGCGCTCGAATGGCTGGAGGGCGTCCTCGCGGTCAACGGCGTGGCGGTCACCCCGGCGGCCCGCCAGGCGCTCGACACCGCGCTCCTGCTCCTCGCCACCGAGCCGCCCGAGCACCGGCGGCTGTCGGACTTCCTGCCCCAGCTCCAGGACCGCGAGCTGGTCGCCGCGCTGGCCCCCTACGCCCAGGGCGGCCTGCGGCATCTGCTCGACGCCGGCTCCGACGACCTCGCCGGCGATGAGCCTGGCGCAGCAGGTCCGGCGGGCGCTCCCGCCTCTCCCGCCTCTCAGGACGACGGCGGCGAGCCGGCCGGCGCGCCCTACCAGGTCTTCGAGCTCAAGCGCCTGGTCGAGATGGAGGACCGCGTGCTCCTGCCGGTCCTCCTCCACCTCTTCCACCGCGTCGAGCAGCGCCTCGAGCAAGGCCGCCCCTCGCTCCTCGTCGTCGAGGAAGCCTGGCTGCCTCTCATGAAAAGCGCCTTTGCCGCGCGCATCAAGCAGTGGCTGCTCACCCTGCGCAAGCAAAACGCCGCCGTGGTCCTCGCCACCCAGAGCCTCGCCCAGCTCTGGGAGAGCCCGCACCGCCACGTGCTGCTCGAGAGCTGTCCCACCCGCATCCTGCTGCCCAACCCCGAGGCCGCGACCCCCGGCCACAGCGGCCTCTACCGCGATCTCGGCCTCAACGACACCGAGATCGCGCTGCTCGCCCGCGCCCGCCGCAAACGCGACTACTACTTCAAGAGCCCCCGCGGCTCGCGCCTCTTCGAGCTCGGCCTCGGCCCGGTGGCCCTCGCCTTCCTCGGCACCGCCGAGGGCATGACCCAGGCCGAAACCCTCTCCGAGGCCCGCCCCCTGATCGACCGCCACGGCCCCGCCTGGCCCCGCGAGTGGCTGGCCCGCCGCGGCCTCACCCCACCCGAGCCGCTCGCCCCCGAGCCGGCCTTTGCCTGGAGGTCCGCACCATGAAGCCGCAGTCCGCACGTTCCTCCGCCCGCCGGCGCCGCCGCCTGTCGTGCCGCGCTCCCCTGGCATCCCTCCTGCGCCGGCACCCCGGCGGCGGCTGCCTGGCCGAGCGCCTCACCGCCCGTCCCCGCTGCGCGCCGCTTCTCGAGCTCCTCGTCCGCCGCCCGTGCCGCACTCCGCTGATCGCTGCTGCCGCGGCCTCGTCCCGGCGCCGCCGCCGCGCGCCCCTCTCCGGCGCCCTGGTCGTTCTGCTCGTCCTCCTCGCCGGCCCGTGGGGCGGCCCCGCCGCGGCGCAGATCCCCGTCACCGATGTCGCCCACATTGCGGTCAACAGCTACTGGCACGCGCTGCACTACGCCCAGCTCGCCTTCCAGCTCTACCAGCAGTACCAGCAGATCGTGATCCAGATCCGCCAGATCGACGCCCAGCTCCGCGCGCTGAGAAAGCTCGCCAATCCCAACTGGCGCGAGATCGCCGGCCTCTTGACCGAGCTCGACGCCCTCATGCGCTCCGGCCGCTCGCTCGGCTACGCCCTGGTCGACGCCGGCGCCCAGTTCCGCCACGTCTACCCGGGCTGGACGCGCTGGCACGACCCGATCGAGCCGACCCTCCAGGCCGAAAGCGCTCTCGACACCTTCCGCGCCGGCCTCGCCGCGCTCTCGCGCCAGACCCGCACCCTCGCCGCCGGCGAGCAGACCCTGGCCGCCATGCGCCGCCAGATGGCCGCAACCGACGGCCACCAGCAGGCCCTCGAGCACCTGGCGACCCTCGCCGCCTTCTCGGCCCAGGAGCAGCTCCTCTCTCGTCAGTCCCTCGCCGTCGCCGCCAACTTCGCGGCCGTGGCCCACGGCTACTCGATCAACCGCCAGGCCCAGGCCGACGCCACCTTCCGCGGCGTCGTCTACGAGACCTCGCTCGCCCGCGGCACCTCGGCGGGCTTCACCTTCCAGCCGCCCTGGGTGCTGCCGTGACCCGGCATCCCGACTGTCCGGCCCCTGCCGCCCGCCGCCTGCGCGCCGGCCTTCTGCCCGCCTCGGAGCGCCGCCCGCGAGCCCGCGCCCGTGCACTCCGCGGCCACCTCCGCCTTCCAGGCGCCGCCACGGCGCTCCCCACCCTTCCCGGCCTTCTCGGCCTCCTCCCCGTTATTGCCGTCCTCGGCGTGCTCGGCGTGCTCGGAATTGGCGTCCTCGCCTGCCGCCCTGCCGCCGCGACCGTCGCCAACGGCCGCGACCCCTTCGCCGCGCTCGCCGCCCCCGTCCAATCCGAGATCTGGGACTTGCCGTTCTGGGTGCGCGAGCAGGCCACCGGCAGCGCCCTCTGGCGCCGCTCCTTCGCCTTCTGCCGCGGCCGCGCCGAGTCCGCCTACCCCAACTGCCACACCGTCCGCCTGGCGAGCTGGTGGGGCAGCCCGCCGCCGCTGCCGCCCCCGGCGCCGCCCCTGGCCGGCCTCCTCGGCGGGGAGCCACGCCGCGCGGCGCCGCCCGCTGCCACGGCCCCGGCTCGACCCACTTTGCCGCCCGCAACTCCAGGGCTCGGCTCCCGGCCGGCCGGGGCGCGCCCGTGAGAGTGTCCGCGACCCCTCCCGGCTCGCCCGGCGCCAGGGCGCGCCTCTCCACCGCGCCGCGTCAATCCCCGGCTGCACCGCGCCGCTCCCCCGCCGGGCTGCCACCGCCCCCCGCCAGTCCGCGCCGGCGCCGCCGCACTCTGGCCGCCGCCACCCTCCTCTCCCTCCTCGCCCTCGCTCCCCTCCTCGCGCCGCCGCTCGCCGCGCAGCCGGCCGCCGCGGCCGACGCGGTCCTCGACGGCGTGGTCCAGCAGTACGGCCAGGCGTCCGGCATCTGGCTCGAGCGCGTCCTGCCGCTCGCCCAGAAAACCTTCGCCATCCTCGCCACCCTCGAGCTCGTCGTCTCCGGCCTCTTCATCGCCCTCGGCCGCGAGGGGCTCGACGCCGTCGCCGCGAGCCTGCTCAAGAAATTCATCGTCCTCTGCTTCTTCTTCACCCTGCTCGTCGAGTTTCCGCTCTGGTTACCCAACGTCTTCGCCGGCTTCGAGGCCGCCGGCCAGAACGCCGCGGCGACTTTCTCACTGAGCCCCTCCGGCGTCCTCGACCTCGGCATCGCCATCGCCAGCAACATCATGGTCGCGCAGCAAGACATCGGCTTCCTCACCCACCCGGTCGGCGCCCTCGTCGGCACCGCGACCGCGCTGCTCGTCCTGCTGGCCTACGCCTTCATCGCCGCCCAGATCTGCCTGGCTCTCGTCGAGGTCTACCTGGTGCTTTCGGGCGGCGTCCTCTTTCTCGGCTTTGCCGCCTTCCGCGTCACCGCGCCCTTTGCCGAGGGGTATCTCCTCTATTCATTCCAGACCGGCGCCAAGGTCTACCTGCTCTACCTGCTGGTCGGCGTCGGCGGGATCCTCTCGCGCGAGTGGGCGGACCTCCAGTTCGCGCAAGCCGACTCGGGGATCCCGCCCACCCTGACCGCCCAGTTCGCGGTCATGACCGGCGCCCTGGTGCTCGCTCTCCTGGTCTGGCGCACCGGCGCGATCGCCGCCCGGCTGACCTCGGGTGCCTCCTTCAACCTTCGCGAGGCCCTGCGCTGAGCGGCGCCGCCGCCCCCGCCCCCGAGGCCCGCCCGTGCCGCCCGAGACCAACCCCTACGTCGCCGCCCGCCGCGAGTTCCTCTCCGTCTTCGGCGACCTCGCCCAGGGCAAACGCAACTGGCAGCTTATGGCCTTCGCCCTGGCCGCCCTCCTCGCCTTCGTCCTCGCCGCCTACGTGCGCCTCTCCTCGCAGGCGCGCATCACCCCCTACGTCGTCGAGGTCGACCGCTTGGGCCAGGCCGCCGCCTTCGGGCCGGCCGAAGCACTCCGCCCCACCGACGCCCGCGTCCACGTCTACCAGCTCGCCCTCTTCATCCGGAACCTGCGCTCCGTCTCTTCCGACCCCGCGGCGCAGCGCGAGATGCTCTTTGCCGCCTACGCCTACGCCGCCGGCGCCGCGCGCGGCCAGCTCGACGCCTACTTCACCGACCCCGCCCACGACCCGCGCCTCCTCGGCCGCAGCCTCACCCGCGAGGTCCAGGTCACCTCCGTCCTGCGCGTCCCCGCCGCCGCCTCGCGCACCTGGAAGGTCGCCTGGCGCGAGACCGACCGTCCGCTCGCCGCCGGCCCCCTGCGCACCGCCGCCTGGGAGGCCTACCTGACCGTCGAGCTCCGTCCTCCCACAACCACCGAGGCCCTCCTGCGCAACCCCGTGGGCCTCTTCGTCACCGACCTCAGCTGGTCCGAGGTCGTCACCGGAGGCAACCGATGACCCACCGCTCCGCATCGTCCCGTTTCGTCCGCTTCGCCCTCGCTTTCACCCTTGCCGCCGGCTTCGCCGCGCCCGGCATCGCCACGGCCGCTGGCGCGCCGGCGTCCGAGTCCACCTCTCCGCCACCCGCCGCCGACTCTGGTCAAGCGACGCCATCCGACAGCGCTTCGACCGGCACGGCAGGCCAGGACGGCGTTCCAGGACCTCCCCCGCCTACCTCGCCGGCCGGCCCGGGCGGCCCCGGCGCCGCGCCTGCGCACGAAGCCGCCGCCGGCACCGCGCCCGCCGCCGGCAGCGCAGCGCCGTCACCACCCGCGCCTTCCGCCTCTCCCTCCACCACCGCGCCAGCCCCCGGCGCCTTGCCCTCTCCGCCCCCGGCCGTCCCCGGCGAGCCCAACGGCCCCGCCTACCCGCGCAACGCCGTGCCGCCCCCGCCTCCCGACCCCGAGTCTCTCGCCCGCACCTACCGCACGACCGGCCGCGCCCTGCCAATCGAGCGCGGCACCGAGTCGCTCTTCCCCTTCGGCCACGGCCGGCCGGTCCTGCGCTGCGCCCCCTTGCGCGCCTGCGCCCTCGAGCTCGAGCCCGGCGAGGTCGTCCTCGCCACCTCGCTCGGCGACGGCGAGCGCTGGCTCGTGCAGAGCGCCGCCTCCGGACCCGGTGCGCGCACCCCGCTCCTCGTCGTCAAGCCCACCGCCTGCGACCTCGCCACCAACCTCCTGGTCGCAACCGACCGCCGCATCTACGAGATCGCCCTCGACTCCCCGCCCTGCAAAGGCGCCGACGCCGGCGAGGCTTCCTACAACCCCCGCCTCCCCTACACCGGCCTGGTCCGCTTCTACTACCCCGACGATCTCGTCCGCCGCTGGAGCGAGCACGAAGAGGCCGCCCGCCGCGAAGCCGACCGCCAGGCGGCCGGGCGCACCCCGCTCGCCCCCGCCGCCCGCCTCGCCCGCCTCAACTTCGACTACGCCTGGGACCGCGGCAAGAAGCTCCCCTGGAACCCCGTCCAGGTCTTCGACGACGGCGAGCACACCTACCTGGTCCTGCCCCCGGCCTCCCGCCAGGCCGACCTGCCGCTGCTCTTCGCCGTCGAGGCCGGCGGCGCCCTGGCCCTCCTCAACTACCGCCTCGACGGCCAGACCCTGGTCGCCGACCGCATCGTCGAGCGCGCCGCTCTCCTGGCCGGATCGCCCGGCGCGCGCGGCAGCCGCCGCCTCGACATCGCCAACCGCGCCTTCGGCCGCCGCGCCGGGAGCTGACCCATGGCCGACGATCCCCTGGCCCCGCCCAAGCCCCCTCCGGTCCAACGTCTCAACCGCGCCGTCCTCCTCGGCGCCGCCGCTATCGCCTGCGGCACCCTCCTCGCCGTCGCCTTCCTCGCCACCCCGCACCCCGCGCCGCGGCCGCTGCCCGCCGTCCGCCCGCTCGCCCCGAGCAACCCCGGCTTCCTCGAGCACGCTCCCGGCGTCCCGCCTGCCGCTTCTCGGCCGCCGCTCAGCGACGAGGACTACATGCGCCTGCTCCAGCACGTGCCGCTACCGCCCCCGCCGCAGGCGGGCGCGCCGCCCTCCGCGTCCCCGGCCGCGAACGCCTACCCCGGCGAGCCGCCACCCGGAACCCAGCCGCCCGGAGCGTGGCCGCCCACCCCCGGGGCGCCGCCACCGCCCCCGACGCCGCGCGACCCGGTGCACGACCGCCGCGAGGCGTTCCACCGCGCCCTGCACGCGCCCCTCGCCGGACCGGCCGCCGCCCACCCCGGCGCCTCGGCTGCCGCGAGCCCGGACGCCGCCTCGTCCTTCCCCTTCCCGCTCCTGCCTTTCCCCGCCTCCGGCGCGGGTCCGTCCGCCCCTCAGCCCGGGGCGGCCCTGGCTCCCGGCGAGGCGCAGCTCGGCCAGGCGCCCCAGGCCTGGCAAGCCGACGCGGCCGCACGCGCGTCACGGGCATGGCAAGCAGCGCAGCCACGGCAGGCCGCGGAGAAGGATCTCCCGGCCGGCGTCGCGTCTGCCCCGGACGGCGCCGCGACTCCCGGGTCCGCTGGCGCCGGAGCTCCCTGGTCCGGCAGCGCCACGGCTCCCTGGTCCACCGGCTCCTCTTCGTGGGCCGCAGGCCCCGCCGTCCCGCCCACTTCCTCCGCCCCTGCCTTCCCCGCCCGCTCCTCCACCCGTCCCACGCCCTCCCGTTCCCCCGTCCCCACCACCTCCTCCCCCTCCGCTCCTTCCCCGTTCTCCACCACCCTCCCCGCCGGCACCCTGATCCCCGCCCTCCTGCTCACCCAGGTCAACTCCGACCTCCCCGGCCCGCTCCTCGCACAGGTCAGCCGCGACGTCTACGACGCCACCCACTCCACGGTCGCCGTGCCGCGCGGCACGCGCCTCCTCGGCCGCTACGACAACCAGGTCGCCGCCGGCCAAAGGCGTCTCCTCGTCGCCTGGACCCGCCTCCAGCTCCCCGACGGCTCGGCCTACGCCTTGCCCGGCCTGCCCGGCACCGATCCGGCGGGCGCCGCGGGTCTGCCCGCCCGCGTCGAGAACCACTACCTCCGGCTCTTCGGCGACGCCGTTCTCCTCTCTCTCCTCTCCGCCGGCGCCGAGCTCTCCCAGCCCGCCCCCCGCAACCTGACCCTCGCCCCCTCGGCCGGCAGCGTCGCCTCCGCCGCGGTCGGCCAGGAGCTCGCCACCGTCGGCCTCCAGCTTCTGCGCCGCGACCTCGCCGTCCAGCCCACCCTGCGCCTGCCCGCCGGCACCTCCCTCCTCGTCTTCGTCAACGGCGACCTCGAGCTCGCCCGCCCCGCCGTCCCCGTCAGCGAGGACCCGCCCCGGTGACCGCGCCACGCACCGCCGCTCCCGACGATCCGACCGAGGCTTCGGCCGCCGCCCCCACCGGCGCGCCGACCCTCGCTACCAGCGAGGTCCCCGTTGCCGCCATCGCACTCGACCCCGACCAGCCCCGCCGCTCCTTCTCCGACGCCCGCCTCGACCTCCTGGCCGAAGACATCCGCGTCCACGGCGTCATCGAGCCTCTGGTCGTCCGCCCCCATCCCGACGCCGCCGCCCGCGCCGCCACCCCCTACATGCTCGTCGTCGGCCAGCGCCGCCTGACCGCCGCCGGCCGCGCCGGCCTCCCCGCCGTCCCCGTCGTCGTCCGCGACGACCTGGACTTGCCGGCCGACCGGCTGATGCTCCAGATCGCCGAAAACGACGGCGAGCTGCGCGAGGACCTCACCCTCTACGAGCTCGCCACCGCCGTCGCCCGCGCCTACGAGCTCGACGGCGGCTCGCAGAAAACCTTCGCCCACCGCCACCGCCGCTCGCGCCCCTGGCTCTCCGAGATGCTCGCCGTGGCCCGCGCCGAGGGCCTCGCCGCCGAGGCGCTGCGCGAGAACCTCCTGCAGGGCGTCCTCGCCGTCCGCACCTTCATCCGCCTCGGCCCCTACCAGCAGCACCGCCTCCTCAAACGCGCCCGCAAGTACGCCGAGCCCATCACCGTCACCGTCGCCGAGAAAGCCGCCGGCCGCCCCGACCGCCCCGATCCCGCCGACTCCACCGACTCCGCCGACTCCCTTGGCCCTGACACCCGCCGCCCGCCCGGGCCGGCCGCGGGCCGCCCCGCCCTGCCCGCCGCCGCCCAGCCTCCCGCAACCTCCCCCACCGCTTCCGGCCGCGCGGCCCCCCTGGAAGCTCCCACCCAAACCCCCCACGAGATCGAACTGGCCGGCGCTCCGGCTCCCTCCCCGGCCGCCCTTCCAACGGCCGATCCCTCCGCATCGTCCGCCGTCCCCGCCGCCCCGGCCACCCTCCCGGCCGGGGCGGCTCCGGCCTCGCGTCACGACCACGGGCCGCCGCGCCTCTCGATCCTTCCCGTCGCGCCGCCCGATGCCTCGACCCCCGCTCTACCGGCCTCGGCCCGCTCCGCCGCCGCCGGCTTCCTCGACGCCGGCGAGACCCTGGGGCGCCTGCGCATCCTGCCCACCGGATCGCCGCCCCCCGCGCCCCGTCCGGGCGAAAGCCGCGTCTGGATCGAGCTCACCCTGGAGCAGCTCGAGCAGCTCCTGATCCTTCTCGGCCTCGAGCCTGAAGGCCCGCCCCAGGAGCAGGTCCGCCAGCTCCTCAACTGCCTCTGACTTTCGGAGATCCCCGCCATGCGCAGCGTCCCCCTCGCAGCCGCCGCTTTCTCCCTCGCCGCCGCCGTCTCGTTCGGCACAGCCGCCCCGGCCGCCGCCCAGCCCACCCTGATGTCGGCCATCCTGGGCTTCACCGACCTCAACGGCAACGGCGTCCTCGACTGCGGCGAGCCCGTCCTCCTCGCCGCCACCTTCGCCACCAACGCCTCCGGCACGCCCGCCCTGACCGGCACCCTCGCGGTCCCCTCCTCCGGCACCGCCGGGCTCCGCTACCTCGGCGGCTCGGTCGTGATCGACCCCGACCTCACGGTGGGCTGCACCGGCAAAGTCACCGCCGGCAGCGGTTCCGGCGACAGCTCGGCCCTGGTGACCTTCTCCTGCCCTCCGAACCCGATCGGCAGCAACTCCTGGACGCTCGTCGTGCGGTACCGCGCGCTCTTTTCCGGCACGACCACGAGCTATACCGCCGCCGCCCATGCCGAGACCTCGGACGGCAAGGTCTACGACGACCGGGCCAGCGGCACCGCCGCCACCCCCTGCTCCGGCGGGACCACCAACCTCCGAGTCGGGAAGGCCGCCGCCGGTCCCGGCACCCCGGGTTCGACCCTCGTCTACACCATCACCGTCACCGACCTCTCCGGCCTCGGGGCCGGCGGCGTCGTGCTGGTCGACACCGTCCCGGCCCACACCACCTTCAACGCCGCCGCGAGCAGCCCCGGCTGGGTCTGCAACCCCGGCACCGCGGCCGGCGCCGACTGCCGCAACTCGGTGGGCAATGTCAACCCCAACGGCTCGCTCTCCTGTTTCTTCGCCGTCACCCTGGACCCGTCCTTCCCCGCCGGGGGCCTCGTCATCTCCAACACCGCCTGCGCCAACCTCGGCCCCAGCCAGGTCGCCGGCTGCGCCTCGACCACCACCCCGGCCGCCGGCACCCCCCTCCTCCACCTCGCCAAGACCCTGGCCTCCGGCCAGGCGGTCCCCGGCGGGACCCTCATCTTCAACCTCGCCGCCGTCAACACCGGCAACCAGGACCTCGCCGCGGTCACCGCCGCCGAGACCGTGCCCGCCAACACCGTCTTTCTCCCCGCGGCAAGCTCGCCGGGCTGGAGCTGTGCGCCCGGGCCCGCCGCCGGCGCCGCCTGCACCCTGGCCCTGGGCGCCCTGCCGGCAGGCGGCACCGCGGCGGCGCGCTTCGCCGTCAGCGTTGCCAACCCGCTTCCCGCCGGCGTCGATCACGTCGCCAACGCGGCCTGCGTGCGCTCGCCGGGCGCGGCCGACGCCTGCGACTCCCTGACCGTGCCGACCGCCGGCATGCCGCTCTTGAAAATCGCCAAGCACCTGCTCTCCGGCAACGGCGTTCCCGGCACCCCCCTCACCTACGACCTCGCCGTGCAGAACGCCGGCAACCAAGACGCCGCCGCCGGCTTCCTGACCGAAACCGTCCCCGTCAACACCACCTTCGACCCCACCGCGCCGCCGGGCTGGAACTGCGCGCTCGAATCCGTCACCGCCGCCGGCCTCCCCGCCGGCACCGCCTGCAACCTCGGCTGGGGTCCACTGGCCGCCGGCGCCACCCTGCACCGCACCTTCAGCGTCAGCATCGTCAACCCTCTGCCGGCCGGAGTGACCGCGATCACCAACACCGGCTGCGCGCAGCTCGCCGGCATCCCCAACCCCCCGCCGCCGACCTGCGACACGCTCACCACCCCCACCGCCGGCGCGCCCCGCTTGACCCTCGCCAAAACCTACGCCGGCGGCCCGGTCCAGCCCGGCGACGTCCTGCGCTACACCCTCGCCGCCGCCAACTCGGGCAACCAGGACGCCGCCGCCGCGGCGCTCGACGAGGTGGTGCCCGACCACACCAGCTTCCTCGCCGCCGCGAGCTCGGCCGGCTGGGCCTGCACTCCCGGCCCTGCCGCCGGCGCCCACTGCGGCCTCGCCCTCGGCGCGCTGGCCGCCGGCGCCGCCCAGATCACCCGCACCTTTGCCGTCCGTGTCGACTCCCCCCTGCCTCCGAACGTCCAGCAGATCGCCAACGCCGCCTGCGTCAACGGCACGGCCGGCGAAAGCGCCTGCGGCCATGCCACCACCCCGCCGGCGGTCTTTGCCGCCGCCACCCTCCGCGACACCCTGCCCGGAGCCACCGAGGGCAGCGCCGCCCACCCCGGCGATGCGATCGACTACACCCTGATCGTCACCAACCCGTCGCCCGGCACCGCCACCGCCCTCGACGTCGCTACCCGCCTCGACCCCTACCTCACCCTCCTCGTCGGCTCGGTCACCACCACCGCCGGCACCGTGACCCGCGGCAACAGCCCCGGCGACACGCTGCCCTCCGTCCACCTCGACAGCCTCGCCCCCGGCGCCGCGGCCACCATCACCTTCCGCGTCACCGTCGCCCCCGTCCTGCCACCCGGCCTCCAACTCGTCGCCTCCCAGGCCGACATCACCGGCGCCAACCTCCCGGCGACCGTCTCCGACGACCTCGACACCCCCGAGCCCCTCGATCCCACCGCCACCCCCGTCGCCTCCGCCGTCAACCTCCAGTCCATCCCCACCCTCAACACGCCCGCCCTCGCCGCCCTCGCCGCCTTCCTCGCCGCCGCCTCCCTCCTCCTCCTGCGCCGCAAGCGGGCCGTCCTCCCCGCCCCCGGCCCCGACCGTCGATGAGGCCCCGCGAGAGCCGGCTTTCCGCCCGCGTCAAGACGCCATGTGGGTCCGCATCGATGACAGCATCGCCTTCCACCCCAACTTCCTCCGCTGCGCGCCGGAGGCCTTCGCCCTCTTCATCGCCGGCCTGTGCTTCTGCCACCGCTACCAGACCGGCGGCCTCATCCCCAAAGACGACGTCCCCCACCTGCTGCCGTCCCTGCCTCCGCCCCGCGCCATGGACGTAGCCGGGCAGCTCACCTGCAACGGGCCGCAACCCTCCTGGGTCGACGAAGGCGGCCACTTCAGGGTGGACGACAACGGCTTCTTCGAATCCGACCGCGAGGACGCCAACCGGCGGGCGCACGACGCCGAGCGCCAGCGTCGCTGCCGTGCGCGCCGAGCCGAGCGAGCCGCGCGTCCCGTCACGCGTGACAGCTATCGTGACGTCACGCGTGACCAGAGGGAGCCTGACGTCACGCGTGACATCACGTGTGACCAAGAGCGTGACGTCACACGTGACATCACGCGTGACCGCGACCGTGACGTCACGCGTGACACCCCCCTCCCCGAACCCCTCCCCCCACCCCCCACCCTCCCTATCGAGAGAGAGATCTATACATCCAAATCTAGACCGAAGTTCCTCGGGCAAATCTGAGGTAAGCCCATGAGAAATTGAGACTTAATGCCGTCTAGGCGTCTGAATTGTAGCCACTAAATTGATCGCGAAGAGGGCTTGATTTTCTGCTCCTGCACTCTATAATCATGC
>DASZZM010000004.1:0-74037 GCA_035544895.1 Thermoanaerobaculia bacterium | reverse complement strand
GCAGCTGGAGTTTCAAGGGTTGGGCCGGAGGCGGGTGGTGGCCTCCTTCAACGGGGGGACCCTGACTTCGGACGGCGGTCTGTTGTTGCTGGGCGAGGTGGAGCGACGACGGGGCATCCTGCGGCAGTTTGCAGCCTGCTTCCGGGATCAGCGCAACCCGGAGTTGATCGAGCACAGCGTCGAGGAGTTGGTACGCCAACGAGTGTTGGGGTTGGCACTCGGTTACGAGGATCTCAACGACCACGACGAGCTGCGGACGGATCCTTTGCTGGCGACGATCGTGGGCAAGGCAGATCCCACCGGCAGTGACCGGCGCCACGAGGAGGACCGTGGCAAGCCACTGGCTGGCAAGAGCACCTTGAACCGGCTGGAATGGGGTGCGGTAACTCAGGATAAGTATCGGAAGATCGCGGTCGATCCCAAGGCCGTGGACCGCTTCTTGGTCGAGGTTTTTCTGTCGGCTCATGAGCAGGCTCCGAAGCAGATTGTCCTGGACCTGGACGCGACCGACGATCCTCTGCATGGGCAACAAGAGGGCCGGTTCTTCCACGGCTACTACGGCGGGTACTGCTACTTGCCGCTCTATATCTTCTGCGGCTGTCACCTGCTGTGTGCTCGGCTGCGGCGCTCCGACATTGATGCTTCGGCCGGCGCCGTCGACGAGGTCACACGCCTGGTCGATCAGATTCGCAGCCGTTGGTCGGAGGTGGAGATCATCCTGCGTGGCGACTCGGGGTTTGCTCGCGAGGAGCTGATGGCCTGGTGTGAGCAAAACGGTGTGGACTATGTCTTTGGCCTGGCTCGCAATGCCCGGTTGCAGCGCGCTCTGGGCGGAGAGTTGACCCAGGCTCGCGTGCTCTCGGAGTCGTCAGGCAAGGCCGAGCGCGTATACAGAGATTTCGTCTATAGCACCCGCAAGAGCTGGTCTCGGCAGCGACGCGTCATCGGCAAGGCCGAGCATCTCCCGCGAGGCGCCAATCCCCGGTTCCTGGTGACCTCGCTCGACATCGAACGATGGGCCGCAGCGGCGCTGTACGAACAGCTCTACTGTGCCCGCGGTGAGATGGAGAATCGCATCAAGGAGCAACAGCTGTGCTTGTTCGCCGACCGCACCTCGTCGCATTGGCTGGGCACCAACCAGGTTCGGCTGTGGTTTTCCTCGGTGGCCTACATGCTGCTCGATGAGCTGCGGCGACTCGGTCTACAAGGCACCGAACTGGCGCGCGCGCGCTGTGACACGATCCGCAACAAGCTGCTCAAAATCGGTGCGCAAATCCACGTGAGCGTCCGCCGCATCCGGGTCTGCTTGGCCAGCTCCTACCCCTACGTTGCGCTCTTCACGCAGATCACCCAACAACTGCGAGCCGGACCCACCGCGGCTGGCTGATCGTCCCCGCCCAAAGCGCGCTTGCCTCACCACCGCCAGGGAGTGGTGTCTCTTGCCAGCGACGCCAGACGCCCACGCCGGCGGAGCCGCGACCAACTTGCGCTCGGTTACCGTCAGCGGCTGCTCTCATTTCCCCCACGGAGTCGGGTTTCTCGCCTTGACGGCCGCGTCTCATCGGCAGCTCGCCACCGCTCAGCCAAAATCGGCCCGGGCTTGAGAAATGCGGGCTAGTCCCCGGCCAGCACGGTGGGCCGGAGGCGCGCGATGGCCGCGTCGAGGCCTCCTTCCAGCGCGGGATCGCGGGGGCGGAGACGCCGGGCCGCGGCGAAGGCGGCTTCTGCCTTTTCGCGCTGGCCGGCGGTGGCAAGGAAGAGGGCGTGCAGGAGCTGCACCTGGAAGTCATCCGGCCAGCGTCGCGCCGACTCGTCGATCAGTGAGGAGGCCTTGTCGCGCCGCCCGGCGCGCGCCGCGGCCAGCGCCAGGAGCTTGAAGGTGCGGCTCCCATAGGGTCTCACCACGAGCGCCCGCCGGTAATGGCTCTCCGCCGCCTCGAGGTCTCCGCGCTGGAGCTCCAGGTCTCCCAGCGCGGTCAGTGCCCCGGGCGCGATGGGATCGAGCTCGACGGCCCTGGACAGGGCGGCGCGCGCCGCGCCGAGCTTGCCGTCCCGGACGAGCAGCCGGCCCTTCTCGGCGAAGACGATCGGGCTGGTGGGCTCCGCCTTCTCCATCGCGGCCAGGAAGGTGCGCTCGTCCCTGAAGATCGCGGAGTAGCGCAGGGTGAGCCCGGCGAAGCAGACCGCCAGGACGCAGAGGAAAGAGATTGCCAGGCGCCGCGGCAGGAGGAGGGCGAGCAGCCATGGAAGGGCGAGCGACGGCAGGAACAAGTAGCGGTCGGTCACCATCCATTGCGGGTCGAGGACCCAGAGGTTGAGCACCGGCAGCAGCCAGACTGCCGCCCAGGCAAGGGGCAGAAGGATCTCCCGCCTCCGCCGCACGGCCCAGCCGGCGAGCAGGGCGGCGCAGACCAGGACGGACACGGCGACCAGCACCGGCGCCGCCAAGGGCGCGACGTCCGGCCGTTCGGGACGGAAGATGGCGAACCCGGCCGGCCAGAGCAGCAGGCGCAGATAGGTGGCCAGCGCGACGGGCACCGCGGGGAGCGAAGCTCGGAGGCTCGGAGCGCTCGGCGACGGCACCGCCAGCCCGCCCAGGACCGCGAGGCGAACGGCCAGATAGGCGAGCGTCACGGCTCCGAGGACGCCGGCGGCCCGCCACAGCCGCCGCGCCAGCCGGGGATCGTTCTGCGCGACGCTGGCCGCCCAGACGGCGACGAACGGCAGCAGTGCGATCGCGACCTCTTTCGACAGGAGCGCCAGGCCGTAGGCGAGGGCTCCCAGTCCGAGAGGGAGCAGGCCGCGGTCCTCGTCCTCCCGCCAGAGGATGGCGTGCAGGGCGATGAACACGAAGAGAGCCGCGAGCAGCTCCTGCAGGCCGGAGGCCCAGGCGATCGAGCTGACGTGCGCCGGGTGAAAAGAAAAAACGATTGCCGCGAGGAGGGCGAGCGGCGGCGGCAAGCCGAGCCGCAGCAGCAGGCCGCACGCCAGCGCGCCGATCAGCGAGGCGAGCACCGCAGAGGCGAGATGCCATCCGAACGGATCGCCGCCGGCGAGCTTGTAGTAGAGCGTCGAAAGCGCCAGGAAGACGGGTCGGTAGTAGCTGCTGATGATGGTGCCGGCGCCCTTGCGCAGCGCTCCGACGTCGGTCAGAAACCCCTGCGGAATGCTGCCGAGATCGGAGAGCGACGGGCTCGTCTGGAAGAGTACGAAGTCGTCGAGCATGAACCCGTAGCCCGTCACCGGCCAGTAGAGGAGCAGGGGAGCGAGCGCGGCGGCGAGCAGCCACCAGGCGTTCCGGGATGGCCTCCGGGCCAGCGGCCCGGCCGCGCCGCGGGTGGCCGGGCTCGTCCTTCGCCTCGGCGCACGGGGCATTTTGGACCTCCCCCCGCAACCCCTCGATCCCCTTCCCTCCCCTCCGGGGGGGAAGGGGACGCCCCCACCCCCTCTCGCACTAACGAGTTTCTTCTTGGGCCTCACCGGGGGGAGCCTAGCAGGCGGGCTGAAGCCCCGCCGCGCGCCGCCCGAGATCGACGAGCGCGGCGCGCCGCCGGCCGCCCGCGCGGCGCGAAACCTTGCTCCGGGCTTCTCGTAGTCCTGGAGGGAGAGGAGCTGCCCAGGGGGATGCATTCGATGGCCGCCGAACCGCTGAACGCCGCGCCGCAACAGGGATTCGAGGCCCGCGTCACGGCCTTGCGCGACGAGCACGCGGCGCTGTGGGCGGAGACCCCGGCCGGGCTGCCGGCCATCGGCCCTGCCGTCGGAGCGCGGCGCCATTTCGCCAACGCCCGCGCCGCCGCCCGGTTGATCGACCAGGTCGCGCGCGAGGCCGAGCGCGCCCCGGAGGAGGTGGAGGCGCGGCGCGCCTGGCGCGAGGCCCTGCGCGAACGCTTGCAGGCTTTCGGCGACTCTCGGCTGGGATGGCCCGCGGGATACCGGCGCCTCGTCTTCGCCGATGCCTTCTTCGAGAGCTCGGTCTCCTTCGCCCGCGAGGCGCGGTCCTTCGATCCGGGGCTCGCCCTGGACAGCCTCTGGCAGGCCATGCGGAACGTCTGGATCGGCAACAGCCTGCAGATGCTGCTCGAACTGCCGGTGGCGCTGAATCCCGGCCTCTTTGCCTACAGCATGCTCTACCCGCTGACCGACAACCTGCTCGACGACCCCGGGGTGGAGCGCGGCGCCAAGCGCGCCTTCAACGCGCGCTTCGGCCGGCGGCTGGCCGGGCTGCCGGTGCGCCCGGCGGGCGACCGCGAGGCGGCGGTCTTTCGCCTGGTCGAACGATTCGAGGACGAGTTCCCGCGCGGTGATTTCGCCGAGGTCTACGAGAGCTTGCTCGCCATCCACGGCGGCCAGGTGCGCAGCCTCACCCAGCACGACGACGCCTGGCTGACCGACCGGGAAATCCTCGAGATCAGCTGCGAGAAGGGCGGCACCTCCGTCCTCGCCGATCTCTACCTGGTGGCGGAGAGGGCAAGCCCGACCGAGGAGCGGTTCGCCTTCGGCTACGGAGTCTCCTTGCAGCTTCTCGACGATCTCCAAGACGTCGAATGCGACCTCGCCGCCGGGCACCAGACCCTGTTCACGCGCGCCGCGCGGCGCGGCCCGCTCGACGCCATGACGGCCCGCCTGGCGCGCTACATCGATCGCGTCCTCGACGAAGAGCTCGCCGGCCGGCCCGAGCTCGCCGACCGCAAGGACCTCATCCGCCGCAACTGCAGGACGCTGCTGGTCGGCGCCGTCGCCGCGCAGCCGCGGCGCTTCAGCCGCCGCTTCCGCCGCGCGCTCGCGCGGCAATGGCCGTTTACCCTGCGCGCCATGGGCCGGCTGCGCCGCCGCGCCGCGCTGCGCTACCGCGCCGCGGAGGCCGGGCAGCGGGCGCGGACTTCCACCTCCCTGCTCGATCGGCTGCTCGCCGAGCAGGGCTAAGAAGACACCCATTGGTGCGCGAGAGGGAGGGGGCGTCCCCTTCCCCCCCGGAGGGGAGGGAAGGGGATCGAGGGGTTGCGGGGGGCGATCCAATTGATGCTTTGAGCAGGCCTCCACCCCTACATCGCAGGGCACCAGTAGCAGATAGAACGACCTTGACAAGATCGATCGAGCACGCTTAGCATCCTCGCAGCTTTCGTTCCGCTGCATTCCAGAGAATAGCTCACCGTTCATTGAAAGGTGAGCGAAAGCACCCCCCGGGATCGTGAACACGGTCTACCGGGGTTGGTCGAGCTCGCTCACTTCGCTCATTGATGAGAGGGAGCAGCCATACCACTCACCGAAAGGAGGAGACCATGAAACTGGACCGGCGCGATTTCATGCGGCTCGGCGCGATGGCGGGCGCGGGGGTCATGTTCTTTCCCAAGGGCTACGTCCTTGCGCAGCCCTCGCCGACCCTTACCCCCTTCGTCGATCCCCTGCCGATTCCGCCCGTTCTTCCCGCCGCCTCGCGCTACGACATCCACATGCGGCAGTTCACCAAGAAGCTGCACCGCGACCTGCCGCCGACCAGGCTCTGGGGATACAACGGCCAGTACATCGGCCCGACCTTCGAGGTGCGCACCGGCTCGCCCACCGACGTGCAGTGGCTCAACGAGCTGCCCTCCACTCACTTCCTGCCCATCGACACCACCCTGCACGGCGACGAGCCCGGCCAGCCGCAGGTGCGCACCGTCGTCCACCTGCACGGCGCCAAGGTGCTAGGCGACAGCGACGGGCATCCCGAGGCATGGTTCACCAACGGCTTCGCCAAGACCGGCCCGAAGTTCGTCCACCGCGTCTATCACTATTTCAACGACCAGGCGGCCATGCACCTCTGGTATCACGACCACGCGCTGGGCAACACCAGGCTCAACTTCATGACCGGGCTCCAGGGCAACTACTTCGTGCGCGACGAGGCGGACGACGAGCTGCCCCTGCCCAAGGGCAAGTACGAGATCCCGCTCATGTTCCAGGACCGCTACTTCAATCCCGACGGCTCCCTGCTCTACCCGGTGCAGGGGCCGGTGAGCCCGCCGACCCCTCCTGTGTGGATCCCGGAGTTCTTCGGCGATACCGGCCTGGTCAACGGCAAGGTGTGGCCCTTCCTCGAGGTCGAGCCGCGCAAGTACCGCTTCCGCATGCTCGACGCGTGCAACGCGCGCTTCCTCCATCTGACCCTGGTCAACAGCCGGGACGCGAGCGAGGCGCTGACCTTCCACCAGATCGGCACCGATCAGGGCTTCCTGCCCCGGCCCGTCGAGCTGCCCGACCTGCTGATCGCTCCCGCCGAGCGCTTCGACGTGGTGATCGATTTCACGGGCAAGCAGGGCAAGTGGTTCACCCTGATGAACGACGCCCCCGCGCCCTTCCCGGGCGGCGGCGCTCCCGGCGTGGTGCCGTTCCTCATGCAGTTCCGCGTCACGCTGCCGCTCACCCATGCCGATCGGCCCCTGCCCGCCAACCTCTCCGAAGTCGAGCTGCTGGAGCCGGAGGACGCGGTGCAGACGCGGCGGCTGCTGTTGAGCGAAGTCGACGACGCCACGACCGGCAACCCGATCATCGGCCAGCTCGGCACTCTCGACGCCGGCCCCCTGCGCTGGAATTCGGCCGTCACCGAGAACCCGCGCGCCGGCTCGACCGAGATCTGGGAGATGTACAACACGACGACCGACGGCCATCCCAAACACGTCCACCTGGTGCGCTTCCAGATCATCGACCGGCAGCCCTTCGACCTCGCCCTGTTCCAGTCCACGGGCAAGATCAAGTTCATCGGTCCGCCCGAGCCGGCGCCCGCCAACGAACGCCCGGCGTGGAAGGACGTGGTCAAGGTCTTTCCCGGCGATCCCTCGAAAGGCATCGGCAGGGTCACGCGCATCATCCAGAAGTTCGATCTGCCGCGCGGGGTCGAGCTGCGCCCGGGGAGCATCCAGGAGTATGTCTGGCACTGCCACATCCTCGAGCACGAGGACAACGAGATGATGCGGCCCTACAATGTCATCGTCTGAGCGAGGCGAACGGTCGAGGCGAAGACATCTCAAGGTTGCCGGCAGCACGATCATCGCGCTGGCTCTCGTCGCCGCGGCGGGGTCCGCGGCGGCGGGCGGCCAGCCGTCTGCCGCGTTGAGGACCGAGCCCCCTTCCGGCGGCGGCGCGTCGCATGCCCCGGCGCCGCCTCCTCCTGGCGGCCACATGGCCGGCCTGCCCGCCGCCGCACCGGCTGACGTCGCCTCGCCCGAGGCCGTCCTCGCCGCCTACTACCAATCGCTCTCGGGGCCCGCCGGCAAGAAGCGCGACTGGAACCGCTATCTCTCTCTGTTCTACGTGGACGCGCGGCTGCTCCCCGCCGAGGGCAGGGGCCACGGCGGCGTGATGCCGGAGGTGTTCTCTCCGCAAAGCTACCTCTACAACACCGAGCCCAGCATGCTGAAATCGGGTTATCTCCTCAAAGAGATCGCCCGGCGCAGCGAGGGCTTCGGCAAGATCCTCCACGTCTGGAGCACCTACGGCGTCCGCCACGCCGAGAGCGACGCCAAGCCCTTCGTGCGCGGGATCAACAGCTTCGATCTCTTCTTCGACGGCAGCCGCTGGTGGATCTTCAGCCTCGTCTGGCAGCCCGAGACCTCGCGGCTGACTTTGCCGCAGGAGTACTTGCGCTAGCCAGAAGCCGGGGCCCCGCGAGAGCTCTAAGCGCTCTTGCCAGCGCTTTCGACCTCTCTTAGACTCTGCGTACCGATCCTTCATTGGACCGAGCCGGGTCGAATTGCAGAGCCGGAGCTCTCCTTCTGCCTTCGGCCGCGAAGGGGAAAGGTCGAACCAAGGCGCGCTCGCGAGCGTCGTGACGAGAGTCAGAGTGACCGATAGCCCCGACTACTTCAACCCCTTTCCCGGGCTGCGGCCGTTCGAGCCGAACGAAGACTACCTGTTCTTCGGCCGGGAGGAGCATGTCGACGAGCTGCTGCGGCGGCTCCGCGAGCGGCGTTTCCTGGCCGTGGTGGGGACCTCGGGGAGCGGCAAATCGTCCCTGGTGCGTGCCGGCCTGCTCCCCGGGCTCGTCGGCGGCTTCATGGTCCAGGCGGGCTCGCACTGGCGGGTGGCGGTCTGCCGGCCCGGGCACGATCCCATCGGCAGCCTGGCGGATGCCTTGAGCGCACCCGAGCTCCTCGGCGCCCAGACCGGACAGACCGACATGCTGCGCTCGCTCCTGGAGACCACGCTGCGCCGCAGCACGCTGGGACTCGTCGAGGCGGTGCGGCAGGCCCGGCTGCCGAAGGGTGAGAACCTGCTCATCGTGGTGGATCAGTTCGAGGAGCTCTTCCGCTATCGCGCGTCGCTCGGCAAGTCGAGCTCCGACGAGGCAGCGGCCTTCGTCTGGTTGCTCCTCGAGGCCGCTCATCAAGGGGACATCCCGATCTTCGTCACCCTCACCATGCGCTCCGACTTCCTGGGCGACTGCTCCCAGTTCGCCGGCCTGCCGGAGGCCATCAACGCCGGGCAGTACCTGGTTCCGCGCCTCAGCCGCGACCAGATCGAGCGGGCGATCACGGGTCCCATCGCCGTCGGCGGGGGCGAGATCGCTCCACAGCTCGTCCAACGCCTGCTCGGCGACGTGGGAGACGACCCCGACCACCTCCCCATCCTGCAGCACGCGCTGATGCGGACCTGGGACGAGTGGACCGGCCACCGCCAGGAAGGCGAGCCCATCCAGACCCGCCATTACGAAGCGGTAGGCGGCATGCGCGAGGCCCTCTCCCGGCACGCGGACGAAGCGTATCTGTCCCTTTCCGTGGAGCGGCGCGGGCTGGCCGAGAGGGTGTTGAGATGCCTGACCGAGAAAGGGACCGACAACCGGGAGATCCGCCGGCCGATCCGTCTGCGCGACCTCTGCGCCGCCGTCGACTCGGCCGCCGACGAGGTTGCCGCCGTCCTCGAGCCGTTCCGCCGGCGCGACCGTTCCTTTCTGATGCCGCCGGCGGGAGCCGAGCTCGCAGCCGACACCATCGTCGACATCTCCCACGAGAGCCTGATGCGCGTCTGGGGGCGCCTCAAGGAGTTGGTGGAAAAGGAGGCGCAGTCGGCGGCGACCTACCGCCGGCTCGCCGAGACGGCGTTACTGTACGAGGCGGGGCAGGCCGGCCTGTGGCGCGACCCGGACCTGGCGATCGCCCTCAAGTGGCGCGTCGAGGACCGTCCCAACGCGGCCTGGGCGGAGCGCTACGGTTCCGGTTTCGAGCGGGCGATGCGCTTCCTCGACGCCAGCCAGAAGGCGAACCTGGAGGAGATCCGCGCGCGCGAGCTGAAACGCCTGCAAGAGCTCGTGCGCTCCCGCCGGTTCGCGCTCGTCCTGGGGGTGGCTTTCCTCCTGGCCCTCGGCTCCTTCGTCGTCGCGTTGCACCGGCAGAGACAGGCCCAGGAACAGGCCGACCTGGCCCGCTCGCGGCAGCTCGCCCTCGAATCGGCGCGCTTCTTCGGCGTCGACAACGACGCCGCGCTGTTGCTGGCAATCGAGGCGGCGCGGGCGGCGCCGTCGCGCGCAGCCGAGAACGCCCTGCGTGCC
This sequence comes from Thermoanaerobaculia bacterium, assembly GCA_035544895.1. Classification (GTDB taxonomy): domain Bacteria; phylum Acidobacteriota; class Thermoanaerobaculia; order Multivoradales; family UBA5704; genus JASLEW01. Next base: position 64,514 of record DASZZM010000004.1, on the reverse strand, counting down.
GCGCTGCTCAATCCGGGCAGGACGGAGCGGCTCCTCAAAGGACACGGCAAGCAGGTCTGGTATGCCGCCTGGAGCCCCGACGGCGATCGCGTGGTGACGGCGAGCCGGGACGGGACGGCGCGGATCTGGAGCGCCCGCGCCGCGCCGCGGATCCTCGCCGGCCACCAGGCCGGGGTGCAGTTCGCGGACTGGGACCGTGAAGGCCGGCGGATCGTCACCGCCAGCTACGACGGCACGGCACGGGTCTGGGACGCACGCACCGGCGCCCAGCTCCGGCTCCTGGCGGGACATGTCGCGGCGCTGCTCCAGGCGGTCTGGGATCCCGCCGGCGAGCGGATCGCCACGGCAAGCTTCGACGGCACGGTGCGGATCTGGAACGCGGCGGGGGGCAGCGTCGTCGCGGTCCTCGAGGAGCCGGCGGGAGCCGCCGACGAGCACAGGCGCCGGCCGCCTGTCGTGGCGGTGGCCTGGAGCCCCGACGGGCAGCGCCTGGTCACCGGGAGCCGGGACGGAACGGCGCGGATCTGGAGCGGCCTCGCCTTCGCACGCTCGGTCAAGCTCGAAGGGCATCGCGACGGCGTGCTGCACGTGGCCTGGGACGGCGCGGGCGCGCGCGTGGCAACGGCCAGCCTCGATCGCACGATCCGCGTCTGGCAGGCGGACGGGGTCCCCGTCGCGGTTCTCGAGGGGCACACCGATGCGGTGAACGAGGCGGCCTGGAGCCCGCGCGGCGACCGCATCCTCTCCGCCGGCCGCGACGGGACGGCGCGGGTCTGGGACGCCGCCCGCGGCTATGGTCTGATTGCGGCGCTCGCCGGCCACGCCGGCGAGGTCCGCTCCGCGGCGTGGAACCGCCAGGGCCAGATCGTCACCGCCAGCACCGATGGGACGGCGCGAGTGTGGGACGCGGCGGGCGGCGGCCTGCTGGCCGTTCTGGCCGGCCATCGCGCGGGCGTGGAGAGAGCCGCCTGGTCGCCGCGCGGGGATCGCGTGGTCACCGCCAGCCAGGACGGAACGGCGCGGATCTGGGCCGTCGGGACGGGGAGCGAGGTGGACGTCCTGCACGGCTTCGCCAGGGGCGTCTCGCGGATCGATTGGAGCCCGGACGGCACCCGCCTCGCCGCCACCAGCTTCGACGGGACGGCGCGGATCTGGAGCCCCGGATCGAGGGTGCCGCCGCTGATCTTCCCGGGGGACCGCGCCGGGCTGGTGGACGTCGCCTGGGACCCCGCGGGCCGGCGCCTCCTTTGCGCCGGCCGCGGCGGGACGGTCCGGCTCTTCAAGGCCGACGGTGCGCCGCTCGCGACCCTCGCGGGCGCCGCGGGCTTGCGGCACGCCGCGTGGTCTCCGGACGGAGAGCGGATCGTCACGGCGGGGATGGACGGCCTCGTCCGGGTCTGGGAGGCGGCGGCCGGCAGGCTCGCGTTCGTCCTGACCGGTCACCGGGACTGGGTCTCGTCGGTGGCCTGGAACCCAAGCGGCACCCGTCTCGTTTCCGCCGGCTTCGATCGCACGGCGCGCGTGTGGAGCGCCGAGGACGGCGGGTCGCCGCTCGCCGTTCTCGGCACCGCGCCGGCGAGCCGCTCGGGCGGTCCGGCCGGGCACCAGTCCGCCGTTCTGTTCGCCGCCTGGAGCCCCAATGGGAAGCGGATCGTTACCACCGGCGCCGATCGCACCGCGCGAATCTGGGATGCCGCGAGCGGCGAGCAGCTCGCCCTGATGAGCGGTGACGAAGATTGGGTGTGGTCCGCGGCCTGGAGCCCGGACGGGTCGCGGATCGTCACTGCCGGTGCAGACCGGGTGGCGCGGGTCTGGGATGCCGGGACCGGGCAGCTCCTCCTGGCCTTGAAGGGGCACCAGGGCCGTCTGACCGCGGTGGAATGGGCGCCGGGCGGAGGGCGGGTCCTCACCGCTTCCGAAGACGGCGAGGCGCGGGTCTGGGACAGCGGCAACGGCGAGCTTCATACGGTGCTCCGCGGGCACTCGGCGCGGCTCAATCAGGCCGCCTGGAGCCCCGACGGGTCGCGGATCGCCACCGCGGGCGCGGACGGCTCGGTCCGCGTCTATTACACCCGCATCCGCGATCTCGCGGCGGCCGCCTGCCGGCGCGCCGTGCGCGAGCTGTCCGCGGAGGAATGGACGCGTTACCTGACAGGGGTACCGCGCCGGCCGACCTGTCCGCCGGGGCAGACTGGGGGCAGGCCATGAGAGGGGTGCGGCCGGCGGCCGCGCTGGCGGCGCTGGCGATGCTTTCCTGCTCCGACCCGGCCAAGGTGGGCGCAGGGCTCGCCCCCGGCAAGGCGGCCGCTGTCCGCCGTCCTCTCGTGCTCGGCGTGGTGATCTTCGGGCCCGATTCCTGGTCGGAAGGCGTGCTCGCGGGGATGCGCAAGGCCGCGTTGGAGAAGGGGGCCCGGCTGCAGGAGCGTGCTCACGATCACGACATCGTGGCCGAGAGTCAGGCGATCGGCGAGCTCGTGGCGCTGAAGGTGGACGTCTTGCTGGTCACGGCCGAGGATCCGGACGCCTCGGTCGCCTCGCTGCGCGCCGCCGCGACCAGCGGGATCAAGGTGGTCTGCGTCGGCACCTGCCTCAACGAGGAGGATGCCGCGGGCGAGGTGGCAGCTTTCTACGAGAGCGACCCGACGATGATGGGATACCGCACCGGATCCTTCCTCACGCAGTGGGCGTCCGAGGAGGTCCCGGGCCGGCTCAAGGTCGGCATCTTCAACTGTGACCGCTTCCCGGCCGGGTCGATGCGGAGCCAGGGATTCCGCGCCGCGCTCGACGACGCCGGCGTCGCTTGGACCGAAGTGGCCAACCAGGAGGCTTTCGTGCGGGACACGGCGGTCAAAGTGGCCAGGCAGATCCTGCAGCGCCATCCCGACGTCGACGTGCTGTGGGCGGCCAACGAGGGGGGGACCGAAGGGGCCGTCGATGCCGTCCGCGCCGTCCGCAAGGAGCACCTGGCGGGGCGCGTTCGCGTCTTCGGGACCGACATCAGCACCCGGCTGCGGGGCATGCTGAAGGATCGGGACGACATCCTGCAGGCGGTGACGGCCCAGGTCCCGAACGAGATCGGCTATCAGGCGGTGCTCGGAGCCGTCGAGCTGGCGCAGGGCCGGAAGCCGGCGGTCCGCCAGCAACTGGTGTCGACCCCTTTCTATTCCCGGAGCCGAGCCGCGGTGCCCGGCGGAGTGGATGAGCAACGATGAACTTCGACAGCGACATCTTCATCAGCTACGCCCATATCGACAACCAGCCCCTGACGGCGGGCGACGAGGGCTGGATCACCCTTCTCCACCGGGCGCTGGAAGTCCGGCTGGCGCAGCTCCTGGGCGAGGAGCCGAGGATCTGGCGCGACCCCAAGATTCAGGGCAACGACTACTTCGATACCGCCATCCTCGACAAGCTACCGAAGACGGCTCTGCTGATCTCGGTGATCTCGCCGCGGTACTTGAAGTCGGATTGGTGCCAGAAGGAGCTCGAAGAGTTCAACCACCTGTCCGAGCGCCACGAGGTCGTCGAGGCGGGCAACAAGGCCCGGCTCTTCAAAGTGGTCAAGACACCGGTGCCCCTGGACCGCCACCCCGAGCCTCTCCAGCGGCTGCTCGGCTACGATTTTTTCCGGGTGGACCCGGACACCGGGCGGCCGATCGAGTTCAAGCCCGCGGGCGGCACTGACGAGGCTCGCAAGTACTGGGCCCGGCTGGATGATCTCGCCTACGACATCTACCAGCTCCTGGAGAAGATCAAGAGCCCGGAGGCGGGCGGAGGAACCGGCGCCGCACCGTCCGGGGCGACGGTCTACCTGGCCGAGACCTCGGTCGACCTGACCGGCGAGCGTGACGCGATCCGGCGCGAGCTCCAGGAGCGCAACTACCACCTGGTGCCGGAACAGCGGCTGCCGCTCACGGCGGAGGAGCTGCGGAGCGCGATCGCTGCGGACCTCGCGCGCTCGGTCCTCTCGATCCATCTGATCGGCAGCCGGTACGGTGTGGTTCCGGAGGGGGCGGAGACGTCGATCATCGACCTGCAGAACTCCCTGGCCGCGGAGCGGAGCCGCGAGGCGGGCCTGCGGCGGATGATCTGGATCCGGCCGGACAGCGTCTCCGAGGAGCCCCGTCAGAAGGCGTTTCTCGAGCACCTGCGCGCCGACCCCGCGGCCCAGCTCGGGGCGGAGCTCTACCAGACGAGCATCGAGGACTTCAACGCCGCCTTGCGCAAGCGGCTGGAGTCGTTGGCGAAAAAGGATCCGGCCGTCCCAGATGACGCGCCGGAGACCGCGGACGGCGTCGTGCGCATCTATCTGATCTGCGACCGTGAGGACTACGAGGCGGCGAAAATCCTCGACGATTTCCTCTACGGCCAAGGCTTCGAAGTGATCCTTCCCCTCTTCGAAGGCGACGAGGTCGCGGTGCGCGAAGACCATCAGGAGAACCTCTGCCTCTGCGACGCGGCGATCATCTATTGCGGCACGGCGAGCGAGGTCTGGCTGCGCGGGAAGCTGCGCGATTTCCTGAAGGCTCCGGGCTTCGGCCGCAAGCGGCCGATGCTCGCCCGCGCCGTCTATCTTGGGGAGCCGGCGCGGCCGGACAAGGAGCGCTTCCGCACCCGCGAGGCCATGGTCGTCCAAGGCATCGGCGGGTTCTCCGAGGAAGCCCTCCAGCCGTTCATCGAGGAGCTGAAGCGAAAACCGGAAGGAGGATGAGAGTGGGCGAGCAAGCAAGCGCGAGTGCGGCGAGCCGGGAGTCCCGCCGCTATGACCTTGGGGGATTGACGCCCATCGCCAACGGCCGCATCACGGTCAATCTCGCCGGCGACAGCCATATCCATCACGACATCCGGGACCTCGATGGTTTTCTCCCGGAGGATGGCCAGGTGGACGAGTTCTATCTCTGCCACACCCTGGAGCACGTCCCCAGCACCGACTACGTCCGCTTTCTGCACGACCTGCACCGCAAGCTGAGGGTTGGGGGGAAAGTGATCGTCATCCAGACCGATGCGGGCGAGGTCATCAGGTCGTGGATGGCCGGCCATCTCTCCTTTCGGGCCATGCGCACGACCCTGTTCACCCCTGCGGACCGGCTGCGCGAAAACCCGTTTCACATGCATCACAACATGTGGACCGCCGAGGATCTCGCCGACGATTTCCGGGCGGTGGGCTTTGCGCCGGAGACCTTCGACGCGGGCACCTGGGCCTACGACCAGCTTGACGAGCTCTATCCGGACAGCACGCGGCGCTGTTGGGGCGTCCCGGTCAAGAACCTCGGCGTCATCGCCACCAAGACCTGAGGCATCCGAGCGTTGATCCCGAATGTCATCCACTTCTGCTACGGGTTCGTGCCCGATCTGAACGGCAAGCCGTTTTCCCTGGTCCACTACCTGGCGGTCCGGTCAGCGGCCGAGACCAACCATCCGGAGGCGATCCGTTTCTACTACAAGCACGAGCCCCGCGGCGAATGGTGGGAGCGGGCGAGGCCCTATCTGGAGCTCGTCCCCATCGAGCCGCCCCATGAGATCCACGGCGTGCCTGTCCGGCACCACGCCCATCAAACCGACTACGTGCGGCTGCAGATTCTGCGCCATCAAGGCGGCATCTACCTTGACATGGACGTCCTGTGTCTGCGCTCGTTTCGCGAGCTCAGGAGCCGCGAGTTCGTGCTCGGTCAAGAGGGGGTGGAGGGTCGACACGGGCTGTGCAACGCCGTGATCCTCGCTGCCCCCGGCGCCTGGTTCACGGAGAAGTGGCTGGAGGGGTTCGATCCCGCCCGTTCCCACTGGAACGGCTTCCGTTCCACCGGCTGGGACCGCCATTGGAACGAGATGGCCGTGCGCTACCCCGCCTTTCTCGCCCGAACCTATCCCGCCCGCGTCCACGTCCTCGATCACCGGGCCTTCTTCTGGCCCACCTGGGAGGACTCTCATCTCCGGATGCTCTATCTCGACTCCGGATTGAGCTTCGCGGATTCCTATTGCGTGCATCTCTGGGAGCAGGTCGCCTGGGAGCGGTACCTAGCGGACCTGACGATCGATTCCATCCGCCGGGTGGACACCAACTTCAACCTGCTCGCCCGCCGGTTTCTCGCCGGTCTCTGATCTCCGGCAGCGGACGGATGCGCTTGCCTGGCGAGCCCATGGCGTGGATCCTGGCCAGCGCCCGGCCGAGGCGGGCGAGGGCCGGCGCATCGACGCCGACCTCGCCCGGGAAGGGCCAGCCAGGAGGCAGCCGGGGGGCCGCGAAGTCATCGCGCGCCAGCTCGCCGTGGAACACGGGGTGGGTGCGGTCGAGAGCCTTCCGCCCCAGGCGGCCGTGCACTCCGCCGTCGATGCCGGAATTCCACACCAGCGACCGGGCGGGGTAGAGACCCAGTCCGCCGGCCCGGAAGAGGGTGAAGTACCACTGTGTGTCCCACGAGTCGAATTTCCCCTCCATCGTTCGCCGCAGGGTCCGGGCATACGGAAACGAGCCGCCGACGTCGAAGCGCCGCCGGCTCTGCGCGTCGGAGAGCACTCCCTGCCAGTCGCGCGGCAGGTACTCGTACTGCTTCCATGCCCGCTCCCAGGTGGCCCATCCCCAGGCCAGGGCGACGGGCAGAAAGAACAGAGGCGGCTCCGGCGGGTGATCGGCCGCGAACATGTAGCCGCCGATCAGGAAGACGCGTGGATCGTTCGCGTAGCGATCGAGCCCCCGCTCGACATAGCCGAGGAAATCGGGGGAGACCACGACGTCATCCTCGATGACCACGACACGGCCGAAACCGGCGCAGAGCTCGGAGATGGCGTCGGTGATGTTGCGGAAACCCCGATTGCCGTCCCGCTCGATCAGCCGGCCGCCGCGCCGGCGGACCCAGTCGCGCGCCACGCGGCGTGCTGCATCGCACGACGGGCCGTCCGCCGCGCGGGCCGGTGCGTCGCAGTAGAGGTGCAGCCGGCCGGTAGCGAAGCCCGGGCAACGGGCGAGCGCCTCGAGGGTACGGCGCAGGTGCCTGGGGCGGTCATAGGTGAAGACGGCGACGGGAGCGCGGGGGCTCACCTGGACCTCCTCTCGTAAAACCTCCAATGCTTTGATACAATAACTGCGGCAATCCTTTCATAGTCTTTCACGGGGAGTCCATCCGGACGCTAGAGACGCCATGAGAGAGAGCTTCACGGCCTCGCTGCAGGCGGCGCAATCCCAATTGCAGAGGATCGACCGGCTCCCCATCCCGAGTTGGCGCAGCGAGATCAGGATGTTCATGATCGTGCGCAATGAGTCGCTACGGCTCCCGTTCGTGCTCGACTATTATCTGTGCCGGGGCGTCGATCGGCTCTTCGTGGTGGAGAACAACTCGACCGACAACACCTTGGAGATCCTGCTGGCCGAGGAGCGCGCTCCGCTCCACCTCTTCCGCACCGCCGAGTCCTACGCCGGTCACTGGCACTGGATGGAATACCTGCTCGAGGAGTTCGGCCGCGGTCACTGGTGCCTGGTGGTGGACGCCGATGAGTTGCTCGTCTACCCCCAGGGGGAGGATCTCTCGCTCCGCGATCTGACCGACTTCCTTGCCGCCGAGGGGACGACGGCACTCTACAGCTTCCTGCTCGATCTCTACCCGGAGGTGTCGTGCGACCGGCTCCGCTACCGGCCGGGTGAAGACCCGTTGGAAATCCCTCTTTACTTCGATCCGGACTCGCACCAGGAGGTCACCGGCTGGATCGTCAGCCCGAAGAGCGGCGAGAGCTTTCCCTATCGAGCGTTCCGCGGCGGGGTGCGCCGCCGCCTCTTCGGGATCTCGACTGCCCTGACCAAGATCCCGCTGCTGCGGTTCTCGGACAGCACCTATCTCATCCAGGGCATGCACGCCGCGGAGGGGGTGTCGCTCTCGCCGGTCGAAGGCGCCGTCCTCCACATCAAGTATCTCCAGGACTTCGTCGGCCGAGTGCTGGACGAGGCGCAGCGGGGGCAGCACTGGAACGACGCCGAGGAGTATCGCGGCATGGCGGCACATCTGGAGCAGGGGCGGTCCCCCCGCCTGCACGACCGCCGCTCCGTGCGCTTCACCGGCCCGCCTCAGCTCATCGAGCTCGGGCTGATGCGGGAGACCGCGGCGCTCCTCGACTTCGCCTGCCGCCGGCGCGCGGCCCGCGCCGGAGCCTTGATCGAACGAACTGCCGAAGGAGGTCCGCCGATCTCATGAGAAACCCGAGAAAGAAAACGTCGTGGCCGGCCCGCGCGGCTGTCCTTGCCCTCACCCTGACGCTGCAGGCCCTGGGTCCCGGGGCCGCCTTCGGACACGGCGGCGCCGTATCGGTGGGGGCGGGGCTCAGGGACTCCACGGAGTACTCCAAGATCAAGCTGGTGCACGTCGTCTTCATGAGTCACCTCGACGTCGGCTGGACTTACTTTGCGCTCAGCGTGCTGAGCCAGTACCTCAATCAGTTCAATCTTCAGGCGATCGAAACCGCGGAGACGCTGAAGCGGTGGGAGGTCAAAGAGGGCTTCGTGTTCACGACCGACCCCTGGCTCGTCTCCCTCTTGCGCGACTGCCCGCAGCTCTCCTGGACGAAGGGCGGCGCCTGCCCGGTCTCCGCCGCCCTGCAGTGTCCCAGCAAGGAGACTCAAGAGCGGTTCGAGCGGGCGGTCCAAGACGGCACCATCGTCTGGCATGGCAATGCGTTCAACGTCATGGACGAGCTGATGGATCCCTCGCTTTTCCGCTACATGCTGAGCCTCGCGGGAGCGCTCCAGCCGCCGCGGCCGATCCTCACCGCGAGCAACCGGGACGATCCCGGCTCTACCCGCGGGGTCATTCCCCTGATGTTGGGGAGCGGCCAGCAGGCGCTCACGGTGGGCGCCAACGCGGGGTCCATGCCGCCGACCGTCCCCCCGGCTTTCATCTGGCACGACCCCGTCTCCAACCAGGAGATCCTGGCGATGTGGCACCCTGGAGGGTACGGCGGGATCCGTCTAGGGGATGCCGTGGTGGTCCCCGGGTTCCCCGAGGCCCTGGCGACCTACTTCACCGGCGACAATGCCGGTCCGCCGTCGGCCTTCACGGTCTTGCAGACCTACGACACGCTGCGCTCGGAGTTCCCCAACGCGACGATTCGGGCCGGCAGCTTCGACGACTTCGTCAAACCGCTCCTCGAATTCATCAAGTCCCATCCCGACGCCTTGCCGAAGGTCTCTCAGGAGATCGGCGACACCTGGATCTACGGTGCGGCGGCCGATCCGCTCAAGCTGGCGCGGTTCCGCGAGCTCTCCAGGGCGCGCGCGGAATGCCTGGAGAGCGGCAAGTGCAGCGAGACTGATCCGGGCCTGCAGCGCTTCAGCCGGATGCTCATCAAGATCCCCGAGCACACCGCGGGGCTCAACCTCTCGAACTACGTGGGCACCACCTACTGGTCCAACCTGGAATTCGCGAGCCAGGTCGGCGCCTGTGGCTTCCAAGCCATGGAGTACTCCTGGGACGAGCAGCGCCTCTTCCTCGACTGGGCCTTGCAGGCCCTCCCTTCCGGGTCTACCTTGAGCACGGACGTCAAAGCGCGGCTCGAGGCCATCAAGCCGCGGCGGCCCAAGCCGGAAGGGTTCAGCGGCGGGTCGGCCGGCCAGAAGTTTCCATGTGGGGATTTCGAGATCGGTTTCGATGAGCACGGAGCCATCGACCATCTCAAAGAGCTCTCATCGGGGCAGATCTGGGCCGACCCCGACCACCCCTTGGGACTCTTCCAGTACGAGAGCTACAGCCAGGCCGATTTCCAGCTCTTCGCCCAACGCTACTCGTACACGCTGCCGCCGGTGAGCTGGTTTGCCGGCGCTTGGGGCAAGCCGGGGCTCGGCGCCAACTCGCTCTCCGTCCACCGCCAGTGGCAGCCCCGCCTGCGGGAGCTGAGGTGGCGCGCAGAGGGCGAGGGCCAGGCGGACTTCTGCCGGTTCCAGCTCGCGATGGATCTCCCGCGGGAGACCTTGATCGACTTCGGGGCGCCGCAGTTGCTGTCGATGGAAGTGGCGATCCCGCGCGCCGCAAGCAGCCGGGGCAAGAGACCGGTTCCTTCCCTCCGCTTCGATCTGCAGTGGTTCAACAAGACCGAGACAATGCTGCCGGAGGCGATGTGGCTGGAGTTTCGGCCCGTGGGAGCGGCGGACCGCGGCTGGGTCCTTCACAAGCTCGGACAGCCGGTCGCGCCGGACGACGTCGTGCTCAACGGCGGCCGCCACCTGCACGGGGTCTGGGAAGGTATCAGCTACTGCGGCGGAGACCGCAAGCTCTCGCTGCGCACCCTGGACGCGGCGCTCGTCTCACCGGGCCGGCCGGCGATCCTCGACTTCAACAACAGCCAGCCGCGCCCGAGCGAGGGGATCTACGTCAACCTGTTCAATAACCTCTGGGGCAATAATTTCGTCCAGTGGTACCCGTGGAGGCCGGAAGACGCGGACTCCCGCTTCCGCTTCGAGCTCTGCCTGCGCGAAGAGTGCCTGATCGCGAACGCCTGCGCTTCCGTCTCAGCGGCAGGCGCGGCGCGGAGCTCCGTCAGGCGGCCGTAGCGCCGGCGCACTTGGCGCACAGCGGCAGGCGAAGGAAGTCGCCGGCCGCCGAGTCGCGGAGCTGCCGCCGCCGCTCTCCGCTCTGCCACAGCTCGGCGAGGGTGTTGTCGTAGATGCTGCCGATCGGCTGCTCCGCGTCCACGTCGTAGCAGCAGGTGATACAGCGGCCGTTGGCCAGGATGGCCATGAAGTGATGCAGCTTCGGACAATTCTGCTTCGGCAGCCGGGGGAGGTGGGCGAGCGTGAAGTCCTGGCCGCCCGCGAACTGTTCCGTCGTCTTGGTGAAGTAGGTGACGTGGTCGTGGCGGCCGAAGAATCTCTCGAAATCGGCCACGGACTCGTCGGGATTGAGGCGGGTCTGCAGGTACTGGATGGTGATCAGCAGGCCGGTGCCGGAAGCCTCTTCGATCAACTGGCGGACCTTGTCGCAGAGCTCCTGAAAACGGGCGTTGGCGCGGAGGACGCGATAAACCTCTTCGCGCAGGCTGTCCACCGCCACCAGGACCTCCCGGCAGTGCGTGGTGAGGACCCGGATGCGGTGCCGGTTGAGGATCAGGCCGTTGGTGGAGATCCCGCCGCGCCCCAGGCCGCGTTCCTGGAAGTAGCGCATGAATTCCTCGATCCGAGGGTGGAGCAGGGGCTCGCCGTAGACGTGAAACCATTCGATCGGCAAGGCCATCTCCCGCGATTGATCGACCACCTTGCGAAAGACCTCGGGCTCCATGAACCCGGCCGGGCGCTCCATGGTCCCGAGCGTGCACATCGGACAGCGTAGGTTGCAGTGGTTGGTGAGCTCGAGGCAGAACATCTCAGCTCCATTCAGCTCCATCTTAAGCGCCGATTCTCTCGCATGGTAGTCGAGCGACTGGAGGGGGTCAAGGCTAGGGGCTAGCCCCGGCCGCGCCACAGGGCGAAGAGGGCGGGGTAGACCAGCAGCTCGAGCAGGAACGAGGTGACGAGGCCGCCGGCCATCGGCGCGGCGATCCGCTTCATCAGGTCGGCCCCGGTCCCGGTGCTCCAGAGCAGGGGCAGCAGGCCGGCGGTCATGGTGAGGACCGTCATCAGCTTCGGGCGAATGCGCTGCGCCGCGCCCTCGACGATCGCTTCGCGCAGGTCGGCGAAGCTCGCGAGCCTGCCCTCCGCCAGGCGGCGGCGCCAGGCGAGCTTCAGGTAGAGCAGCATCACCACTCCGGTCTCGGCGTCCAGCCCGGCCAGGGCGATCAGGCCCACCCAGACCGCCACGCTGACGTTGTAGTCGAGCAGATAGAGCAGCCACACCGCGCCGATCAGCGAGAAAGGAACGGCGAGCAGCACCATTCCGGTCTCGACCACCGACCCGGTGCCGGCATAGAGGAGCACGACGATGAGCAGCAGGGTGAGCGGCACGATCAGCGCCAGCCGCCGGCGCGCGCGCCGGTAGGACTCGTACTGCCCGGCCCACTCGATGCGGGTGCCCGGCGCCAGGCGGACCCGCGCCGCCACCGCCCGCCTGGCGTCGGCCACGTATTCGGCGAGCGGCCGGCCGGCGACGTCGAGGAAGACATAGCCCACGAGCTTGCCTTCCTCGCTGCGCAGCATCGCTGGTCCGGCCGTGAAGTGGACATGGGCGACCTGCGACAGCGGGATTCCCGCCGGCGGCAGGCCGGCCGGCGTCTGGATGAAAGTCTCGGAGAGCAACGTTTGCGGGTCGTCGCGGAACTCGCGCGCGTAGCGTACGACGATCGGGTAGCGCTGCCGCCCTTCCAAGGTCTGCCCGACCGCCTCGCCGCCGACCGCGGCGGCGACCACGTCGTAGACGTCGGCGACGCGCAACCCGTAGCGCGACGCCGCCTCGCGGTCGACCTCGATATCCAGGTACAGACCGCCTTCGGCCCGTTCGGCCAGGGCGCTGCGCGTGCCGGCAACCCCGGCAACCCCTCCGATCGCGCGCTCGACGGCGATCGCCGTGCGCTCGACCGCCGCCAGGTCGTCGCCCAGGACCTTGACCCCGAGCGGGCTGCGCAGCCCGGTCGCCAGCATCTCGGTGCGGGTCTGGATTGGCATCCACCAGACGTTGGGCATGCCCGGGTAGCGCAGCCGGGCGTCCATCTCGCGGATCAGCCCGTCCCAGGTCAGGCCCTTCCGCCACTGCCGGCGCGGCTTGAGCGCGACCACCGTCTCGACCATGCCGAGCGGCGCGGGGTCGGTCGCCGTCTCGGCGCGTCCCATCTTGCCGAACACGGTTGCCACCTCGGGGAAGGCGGCGAGCTGCCGGTCCATGGCCTGGAGGATGCGGCTGGCGGTCGAGATCGACATGCCGGGCGGTGCGGTCGGCATGTAGAGGATGACCCCTTCGTTGAGCGGGGGCATGAACTCCTGGCCCAGCCGCTGCCAGGCCGGCAGCGAGACGGCGGCGAGCAGCACGGCGGCGGCGACGACGCTCTTGCGATGGTCGACCACGAGGCGCACCACAGGGGAGTAGGCGCGGATCAGCCAGCGGTTCAGCGGGTTGGCGGCCTCGCGCCGCAGCGGGCCGCGCAACAGGAGCGCGGCGAGCGCCGGGGTGAGGGTGACGGCGAGCAGCGCCGAGAAGCCCATGGCGTAGGTTTTGGAAAAGGCGAGCGGGGCGAAGAGCCGCCCCTCCGTGCCTTGCAGGGTGAGGACCGGCAGGAAGGCGGCGGTGATCACCAGCAGCGAGAAGAACAGGTTGGGCCCGACCTCCTGCATCGCCGCGACGAGCCAGGCCGCCCGGCCGGCCGGCCCGCCGGGGCGCCCGGCGGCCTCCCAGGCTTCCAGCCGCTTGTGGGCGTTTTCGACCAGGATGATGGTGGCGTCGACCATCGCCCCGAGCGCCACGGCGATGCCGCCGAGCGACATGAGATTGATGGTCAGGCCCTGGTAGAGCATGGGAATGAAGGAGAGCAGGACGGCGATCGGCAGCGAGAGAATCGGCACCAGGGCGGAGCGCGCGTGCAGCAGGAAGACGAAGATGACCAGGCTGACCACCACCATCTCCTCGGCGAGCGTGCGCCGGAGGGTTGCGATCGTCTCCTCGATGAGCCGCGAGCGGTCGTAGGTGACGACCACCTCGACCCCCGGGGGGAGGCTCGCCGCGATCTCGGCCAGGCGCTCCTTGACGGCACGCAGGGTCGCGAGCGCGTTCTCGCCGAAACGCATGACGACGATGCCGCCGACCGCCTCGCCGCGTCCGCCCAGCTCGGCCAGGCCGCGCCGCTCCGCCGGCCCCAGGGTGATGGCGGCGACGTCGCGCAGGGTGACCGGCGCCCCTCCCGCCGCGGCCGCCAGGGGAACCGACGCCAGGTCGGCCGGAGCGCGCACGTAGCTGCGCCCGCGGATCACCACCTCGTGTCCGCCGAGCTCGATGGCGCTGCCGCCGACTTCGTCGTTGGCGCGGCGCACCGCCTGCAGCACCTCGGCCAGAGGGATGCCATAAGAGCGCAGCTTGCGCGGGTCGACTTCGACCTGGTACTGCTTGACGAAACCTCCGACCGCGGCGACCTCGGCGACCCCATGGACGCTCTCCAGGGCGTAGCGCAGGTTCCAGTCCTGGAGGGCGCGTAGCTGCTGCAGGTCGTGCTTTCCTTGGCGGTCGATCAGGGCGTACTCGAGCACCCAGCCGACCGCTGTGGCGTCGGGGCCAAGGCGCGGCTGCACCCCGGCGGGCAGGGTGCCGCGCGCCTGGTCCAGGTATTCGAGCAGGCGCGAGCGCGCCCAGTAGAGGTCGGTCCCATCCTCGAAGATGACGTAGACGAACGACATGGCAAACATCGATTGGCCGCGCACCACCCGTACCCGCGGCGCGCCGAGCAGGGCCGCCGAGATCGGATAGGTGACGTGGTTCTCGACCTGATCGGGGCTGTGTCCGGGCCAGTCCGTAAAGACGATGACCTGCGCCTCGGAGAGATCCGGGATGGCGTCGAGCGGCGCACGTTGCGCGGCGAACCACCCCCATGCGGCGAGCGCGCCGACGGCGAGGAGGACCGTCCAGCCATGGCGCGCCGACAGCGCGATAACGCCGCCGATGATGCCGCCCGGGCGGGCGGGAACGGGCGCGGAAGTCTCCTCGGGCACCGTCAGCGGCTCTCTGCCGCCGGCCTCGCCGCGCTCACCGGTCCGGCCCCGCGGCGGGCCGCTTGAGCCGTCCCTCGGCATCGAGCAGGAACTGGCCGGAGGTGACCACCCGCTCGCCGGCGGCGAGGCCGGACAGCACGGTGTAGACGTCACCGGATCTCGCCCCGAGCCGCACCTCGCGCGAGCGGAAGCGCCCGCCCCCTTCGTCGACGAAGACCAGCGTCCGGGGTCCGGTATAGAGCACGGCGCCGTCGGGGACCACCAGGACCTCGCCCTGCGCCGCGCCGAGCTCGACCTCGGCAACCATGTCCGGCAGCAGCGCCGGGGAGCCATGGACCGGGCCCGGGAGGGCGATGCGCACTTGCGCGGTGCGGCTCGCCGGGTCGAGGGTTGGGAAGATCAGGGCGACCCTTCCGGAGAGCTCCCTGCCGGGAAGAGCGGAGAGGCGCACCGTCGCCTGCTGGCCCGCGCGCACGCGCGGCAGGTCGGCCTGGTAGACCTGCGCATCGACCCATACCCGGTCGAGGCCGGCGATGCGGTAGAGTTTCATTCCGGGTTGGACGGCGGCGCCTTGGACGACGTCTTTGGCGATCACCACGCCGGAGGCGGGAGAGCGCACCGGGATCTCCTTGTCCGGTTCGCCGCGCTCGTTGAGGCGGGTGATCACGCCTTCGTCCACGTCCCAGAGGCGCAGCTTCTGCGCCGCGGCGGCGAGAAGGTCGTCGGCGCGGTCGGGGACGGCGGTGCGCCGCGCCTCGCGCTGGCTGGCCAGCGCCGCCAGGTACTCTCGCTCGGCCAGGTAGATCTCTGGGCTGTAGAGCATGCACAGCACCTGTCCGCGCGCCACCCGCTGTCCGACCTGGGAGACCAGCAGCCTGCCGGCAAACCCCTGGACCTTGACCGTGACGTCCGCCAGGCGGCTCTCGTCGAAGGCCACCTTGCCGACGGCATGGATGCTCTCGGCCGCCCGCCGCCGCTCGACCAGGCCGGTACGGATGCCGATCTCCTGCCGCCGCCCGTCGTCGAGCACCACCACGCCGCTCGCCGTCTCGGCGCGGCGGACGGGGATCAGGTCCATGTCGCAGATCGGGCACTTGCCCGGGCCGTGCTGGCGCACCGCGGGATGCATGGAGCAGGTGTAGTAGGCGATTTCGTCGCGCTGCCCAGGGGCGGAAGGGCCGCCGGGTGAGGTCACACTGGCAGAGGCGCCGGCGGCGGGCTTGCCGCTGAACCAGGCTCTGATGGCGCCCCGGAAGACGAGGAGCAGGGCCACCAGGATGATCGCCGTCACTACGTGCACCCGCCGGCGGGCGGACGCGGCGGGCGGCGTGCCCGGCTCGTTGGAGCTCATCACAGGTCGTCTCCGGCAGAACGCGTCTGAAGCATGCGGACTAACATCATGGTGCGCCGGGCACGCGGCCGGTGGACGCGCCCGGGACGGAGAGCGCGGGGCCGAGATCGAGACCCGCGGGCAGCCGGCCCAGGGCGCGGTCGAGCTCGGTTTGCCGCCGGTAGAGGTCGACGAGGGCCTGCTCGCTGCCCAGCTCGGCCTCCCGCAAGTTCCTCTCGGCCTCGAGCACCGCCTGCAGAGTTCCCTGGCCGACCTCGAAGCTGGCGCGGGCGGCGCGCAGCTGATCGCGCGAGGCGGGCTTCAACCGCTCCTCGTAGATCTCGCGCACGTGGCCGCCGAAAACCAGCCGCAGGGCCGCCTCGCGGGCCGCGGCGCGGATACGGTCCTCGGCCGCGGCGCGCTCGCTCTCCGCTTGCGCCACCCGGGCCTCGGCCACGGCGCGCTCGGCGGCAAGGCGCTCGCCGCGCACCGGTAGACCGATCGCCACCCCGGCGATGAAGCGCTGGCCGGACGGACCCCAGCGCGAATCGTAGCTGCCCATGACCTCGAGATCGGGGCGGCGCGCGAGCCGCGCCAGCTCATAGTCGGCTCGCCAGGCGTCGGCCGCGGCGCGGCGGGCGGCCACCTCGGGATGCGCCGCCACCGCCTCCTCCTCGCCGGCCAGCGGGGCGCCGGCCAGCGTAGCGCCGGCCGCCGGCGGCGGCAAGGGAAGCTGCTCCGGCGGCGGCGGCAGCGGGCCCGAGGCCGCGGTATGCACCAGACCTTGGATGCGGATGGCGATGAGATCGCGTTCCAGCTCCAGCTCACCGCGGCGGTGGAGCAGCCGCGCGGCTTCGACCTCGGCCTGGAGCGGGTCCTGCTGCGGCGCCAGGCCGGCGGCGTAGCGGCCCATGGCGGCGCGCCGCAGCTCCTCGGCCAGCCGCAGGTGCTCGTCGCTGATGGCCAGTGAGCGGTAGGCCATGTAGTAATCGTCGTAGAGCAGGGACGCCGCGGCCACCAGCTCGACCTGCGCCGCGCGATAGCCCGCAAGAGCGGCCGCCGCCGCTGCCTCCGCCGCGCCAACGCGCAGGCGCCGCCGCGCCGGGAGCGGAAGCGGCAGGCGCAGGTCGATGATCTCGGCAAACGGCGCGGCGCCCCCACCCGCGAAAGGCGTCACCTCGAGCGCGACGGTCGGATCGGGGAGTCCCCCCTGCTCCAGGCGATGCGCAGCCGCAGCCCGCCAGGCCTGGCGCAGGGCCTCGAGTCCGGGATTGCGTTCGACGACCGCCCGCAGAAGGGCCTCGCGCTCGAGCCGCGGCTGGCCCGCGAAGGGATCGTCCGCCAGCGAGCCGCGGCCCGGCGGAGCCGCCGCGGTGGAAGGCGGCGGCGCGGCGAATGCCGCTGTTGCCGCACCGCCGGCCGCCAGGAGCAGCGCCAGGCGAAGCGCGGCGGCCCGCCGCCGCCTGGCTCCTCCAACGCGCCATCTGGCGCCGCTCGTCGGCTGCATAACTCTCATTTATTCAATAGGTTATGAGCCAGACTGAGTTGCGGCGCCTTGAGCCCGCGGACGGTTGCGGCTATACTGCCCATCGATTCCAGGATGCACCGTAAGTGCATCCGCAGTCTAAGAGCACCGGCGGCGCCGGGCAAGCGCCAGGGACACCAGAGAAAGCTATCGATCTCGCCGGCGCTTGCGCAGCAAGCCCAGCCGCCAGCGCGAAAGACTGTCTGGGAAGCCGGCGAGGGCAGTTCTTTTGGAGGCGTGGCCGAGTGGACAATGGCAGCAGACTGTAAATCTGCCGGGCTAAGCCCTACCGAGGTTCGAATCCTCGCGCCTCCACCATTAAGAATCAGTGGTTTAGCTCGACAGCCTGTTTAGCTCCCTTCCTTCCAAGTTGCACTCCTGTCACAGTGCCGGTAGAATTCTGGCTGCGACGGGAGGGTCAGATGCCTAGCATCAGCAGACGGACGACGAGAAAGGGCGAGACTCGTTACCTGGTCCAGGTGCGGCTCAAGGGGTATCCGCCCGCGGTGGCGACGTTCTCGAGCAGGGCGGATGCTCGGGACTGGGCGCGGCAGACGGAAGGGGCGCTCAAGTCGGGGCGGTATTCAGTGGCGGTCGCCGAACGGCGGCACACGCTGGCCGAAGCCATCGGGCGCTATTGCCGGGACGTCAAGCCGCATCGCAAGCGCGTGCCCTATCTCGCTTGGTGGAAGGGGAAGCTCGGCGCCGAGCTGCTGGCGGACCTGAGCCCCCGGCTCATCGCGCAGTGGCGGGATCGGCTGGCGGAGCGCGGGGGCCCGCGGGGCGGCACGACGCCGGCCACCTGCAACCGCTACCTGGCGGCGCTGTCGCATGTCTTCACGATCGCGGAGAAAGAGTGGGCATGGATGGAGTCGAACCCGTGCCGGAAGGTGCGCCGGCTGACGGAGCCGCGCGGCCGGGTGGTGTACCTGTCGGACGAAGAGCTCGGGAGGCTGCTCGAGAGCAGCCGGGCCAGCCGGGAGCGGCGGCTGTACCCTCTGGTCGTCCTGGCGATCGGCACCGGAGCCCGGCAGGCAGAGCTCATGGGCCTACGCTGGTCGGATGTCGACCTGGGGCGCGGGTCGGCGATCCTCCACCACACCAAGAACGGTGAGCGCCGGTCGCTCGCGTTGACTGGTCTCGCCCTCGACGTGGTGCGCGGGCTCGCAGAGACGCGGCCGGCGGGCAGGGAGTATCTCTTCGCCAGTCGCAGAGGGGGCGTGGAGTTCCCGCGCGACGCGTGGGGGGAGGCGGTGGAGGCTGCCGGCCTCGAGGACTTCCGGTTCCACGACCTGAGGCACTGCTGCGCCTCCTATCTCGCCATGTCGGGGGCGACGGCGCCGGAGATCGCGGCGGTTCTCGGCCACAAGACCCTGGCGATGGTGAAGCGCTATGCGCACCTTGCCGAGCAGCACACGGCAGCCGTGGTCGGCAGGATGACGGAAAAGTTCCTCAAGCCGGCGCCGGCGCCGGCGGGCTGAGGCGACGTGGAGCAACCCCCGCTGAGCCCTATCGTCAAGTCTCGTCTTCAGAGATCCCTGCCATCTTCAGGAGATGCCGGAGGAGCCCGGTCTTGAGCGACCGGTTGGCGTGAATGGGGACCGACAGCCGCACCTCAGAGTCAGGTTTCATGTAGATGTGATGGCTGCCATGGACCCGGCGGAGGACCCAGCCCCGCTGCTCGAGCAGCTTCGCCAGGTCCTTCCGGGAGAGGGACTTCATACTGCGATTTCGATGACGCGCTGCCGGCCCGACTCCTCGGCCGGCTCGAGGTCCACGGAGAGGCAGCCCTCCACCGCCTCGTAGAGGTTCTGAAGCAGCTCCTCGAAGTTTTCGCCCTGGGTGGCGCAGCCTGGGATCGCGGGCACCTCAGCCCAGAACCCGCCCTCTTCTGCCTCGTGGACGACCACTTTGAGTTTCATCGGCGGCCTCCTCGTTTCGATGCTATCAGCTCGTCCTTGCCGGCGTCCGCTCCAGCCACCTGCGGAGAAGGCGACAGACGCGCCCACCGCGAGCCAGGGCGGCTGCTCGTCGGGTGCCTACCTCCGCTCCCACGCGAGCCTGACCACTTTGCCGTGGGCCTTCACCTATCCAGTTTCGAGCCCTGGGTGGATCCTCGAGCGAGCCAGGCCAACAGGGCCGCTTCGTTGATGAAGATCCTCCGGCCTACGCGGACCATGACGGTATCGAAGCCGTTGCCGGGAAGGATGACGGCGCGGCGGTCCTTCCAGGCATGCCGGGGAGCGGCATTGGTGATCCAGTGCCGGAGCGTGCGCACGCCGAAGGCGGGATGCCGCTCGGCGATCTGCCGGACCGTGAAGAACGGGCCGGTAGCGGGCGAGGTCTCGCTTGCACCCGATGCGGTGGCGTCGGTTCTTCCGCCTGCTGAGGGCTTTGATAGCGAAGGGGAGGGGAGGGGAGGCGCTGAGAGGGTTTTCGTTGTTCTCATGTGCGGTCTCCAGGGCAATCAGTGCACGACAAGGTGACAGCGGCCGTCGGCGCCGATGGTGATCTCGCGGCGCTCGCAGAGCCGGGAGAGCGCGTCGTCGAGGGCGTCGCGGCGGAGGTGCGTGGCCGCCGCCAGGGCGGGCCGGCGGAGGCCGGGGCAGGTGGCAAGGGCGGCGAGGGTGTCGCGTTCGGCGGCGGTGGGGACGGCCAGGCGGACGACGGAGTGGACGGAAGAGGGAGCGAGGAAAAGGGAGAGGATCTCGCCCTTGAGCTCGCGGAGACGAGCGAGCAAGTCGGGGGTGAGGGCCGAGGGAGGGCTGACGCGCAGGAAGCACCCGGCGGGCTCGAGCGTGACGCCGCGCGCGGAGAGCTCGGCGAGGAGTTGCGCGACCTGCCGGGTCACAGGAGGACCGCCTTGCCGGGTTCGGTGGCCGGTTCGCCGTCCGGCCGGGGCTGGTCCGGGTCGGGCTCGGCGGGTTGCGGGGAGGTGCCTGGCTCCATAGGGGGCCAACTTTGTGTATGGCCCTGTATGCGCGCGTGGCCCTGTATGGGACCGTGGCCCTGTATGGGAAGTTGGCCCTGTATGGTGCCCGATGGGCTCGCTGGCCCGCGATGGGGCGGGCCGGGGAGGCTCCAGGAGACGGCGCTGCCCGGGCCGAAGCCCTGGCGCGCCGACAGGACTCCTTCCCTGAGCTTGGCGCGCTTCAAGGTGCGGGCGGAGATGCCGGCTTCCTGGGCGGCGGCGAAGAGGTCGCGCGCAGGGCACGGGCCGGGGCCCAGGGTGTCGCGCAGGAAGGCGCGGGCCGCGTCCTCGGCGCCGCGGTCGTCGGCGCGGGATTCGGCGGCGAGGAGGTCGGCCGCGGTCAGGCGGCTGACGCCGGTCCAGGCAAAGGCGTTGTTTTCGATCGCGTAGCCGCAGGCGGGTCCGAGGGGGGCGAGGTTGCACTTGATGTGGACGAGGGCGAAGTGGTTGGGGTCGCCGGGAGCCGAGCCGGCGAGCAGAACCGAGCGGGCGGTGGCGGTGAAGTCGATCGAGCCCTGGCCGGCGTAGATGCTGCGCCCGGCTTTGACCTTGTTGAGGTGGCGCAGTCCGAGCAGCGAGCAGTCGTGGCGGTCGGCGAGCTTGGCCAGGGGAGCGAGGACCGCGCGGACCTCGTTGGCGCGATAGAGATCGGTCCTGGCGCCGATGAAGGCGACGATGGGATCGACGATGAGCAGGCGCGGGTCGAGGAAGCCCAAGAGGCGGTCGAGGGTTGTGAGGTCCCTTTCGGCCGCCAGGCAGGGCAGCTGGTCGTAGACGAAAACGAAGTCGTGGTCGACGCCGAAGGCGTCGAGGTGGGGGCGCAGGGTGTCGTTGAGGCCCTCCTCGGCGGTCAAAAAGAGCGTGCGGAAGGGAGCGGTGGGCGGACCGCCGGGCAGGGCTCTGCCGGTCGAGCCGTAGGCGGCGAGGGCGGTGGTGAGCCAGCTCTTGCCCTGGCCGGGATCGCCCTCGAGGAGGGTGATCTTGCCGAGCGGGAGATAGGGCCGCCAGAGGAAGCGGATGGCGCGGGGTTCGATGTCGCGGGTGCAGATGAGGCCCGGGAAGTCGGCGAAGGTGAGCGGGGGCGGCGCGGGCCAGGCCGGAGCCCGGCGGACGAGCTCGAGGAGCCTGGCGCGCAGCGCGTCGGGCGAGGGCGTCGCGGCGGCCTGCGCGGCGAGCCAGTCGGAGACATCGCCGCGTTCGGGGAGCCCGGGCAGGGCGAGGAGGCGGAGGCTGGCGGCAAGCGGCGCCAGGGTGCGCGCGGCCTCTTCCATGTGGCGGCGGCCGGGCTCGTCGTTGTCGGGCAGGAGGACGACCTGGGCGCCGCGCAGGGGCTCGGCGTAGTCCGCGTGCCACTTGCCGGCGCCGCCCGGGCTGGTGGTGGCGGCGAGGCCGAGGCGGGCCAGGGCGTCGGCGTCCTTTTCGCCCTCGACGAGGAAGACCGGGCTGCCGGCGGCGACGGCGGCCGCAAGATCGACGAGGCGGTAGAGGACGCGGCGGACCCCGCCGAGGTTCCAGGTCCAGCCGCCGCCGGCGGCGGGACGACGGATGCGGAAGCCTTTGGGACAGAGGCGGACGATCTCGTAAAGGAGATGGCCGGCGGTGTCGTGGTAGGGATAGGTGGCGACAATCGTGCCGGAGCGGTGGCGGTTGCCGTCTGTCGCATCGTCGAGGCCGAGGCGGCGGAGCAGGTCGAGGCGCCCGCCGCCGGTGAGGCAGACGTCACAGAACCAGGTTTCCTTGCCCGGATTCCAGCGCGCCGACGGGTGGGTGTCGTCGTGGGCGGGGCAGCGGAAGCGGATCTCTCGTCCTTCGCGCCGACCGGCGCGGGCGACGAGAACGTTCTCGAGCGCGGAGAGGGAGTGGTGGGGCGTGATCTCGCTCATGGCCTGGCGGGGGCGGCTGCATCCTGGCCGCGGGCGAGCGCGAGGAGATGGCGGAACTGGTCGTGGGAGGTGCCCTGGGGCTGGTGGCCGAGCAGGCGCAGGAGGGCGGCGCAATCGGCGGGCGCAAGGGCGAATTTGCGCGGACCGGGAGAGCGGCTCGCGGCCGGGGGGCCGGCCGTCGGTGCGCGGCCGGAGGGGCTGGCCGCGGCGGGAAGGGACCGCGAGCCCGCGGCCGGCGGCTGGGCCGGGGCACTGGCGGTGCTGGACTCTGGCGCGGCCACGGGCCCGCCGGCCGCCGGGGCGGGCGCGACGGCCGCCGCTTGCGGGCGGTCCTCGCCGCGCTGGGCGCGGGCTTCGATGCGGGCGACGGTGATCGGCAGGCGGGTGCGCTTGGCGTGCTGGAGCAGGCGCCGCTGGTCGGCGGCCGAGAGGCGGGAAAAGAGCCGGGTGACGGTGATGCCGGTCAGCAGGCCCGCGGCCAAGGCGTCGCGGGTGGGGCCGGTGGCGTTGGCGATGGCGACGTAGTGGGACACCCAGGCGCCGCTCTTGTGGTGGCGGCGCGCGAACTCGTCTTTCTTGAGCGCCGAGAGCGTCAGGGCGCGGTCCACCGCGGCGGCGCGGTCGTAGAGCGAGAGCTCGCGCCGCAGCTCGCCGTCGTTTTCGTCGAGCTGCATCATCAGGCGGTCGGGGCCGGAGAGCTCGCCGGGGTGGACGACGACGGGCACGGTGGCGCAGCCGGCCTGGCGGGCGGCGCGCCAGCGGCGCTCGCCGGCGATGAGCATGTAGGGGGTTGCGGCGCGGGCCGCGGGGTCGGGGTGGTGGCTGACGAGCAGGGGCTGGATGACGCCGGCGGCCTGGATGCTCGCGGCCAGGGCGTCGAGCTCGGCGCGGTCGACCTCGGTGCGGGGCTGGTCGGGATCGGGAACGATCTGGTCGACGGGGACGAGGAGAGCGGTCAGGGAGTCGAGCGGCGGCACGGCAGGACCTCCTCGG
This sequence comes from Thermoanaerobaculia bacterium, assembly GCA_035544895.1. GTDB lineage: Bacteria > Acidobacteriota > Thermoanaerobaculia > Multivoradales > UBA5704 > JASLEW01. Next base: position 41,216 of record DASZZM010000004.1, on the reverse strand, counting down.
CGGGAGAGCGTTCGGGGCTGGGAGAAAGCTCCGGACACGGGGATCGCCAGGTCGAGAGCCTAACTCCATCGGCCGGAAGAGTAAAGTGTGATAAAAGTAGGGTAGGCGAGGTTCTTCGCCTTAGTTATGCCCGCAAGCTCGCGCAGGCCACCTCAACGTCGCCTGGAGAGAGGGGAGACTGTGGCCACCTCTGCGAAGTGGTCTTGACCGATAAACTCGTCTGACCTTCATGGGCAACCCCTTCGTGAAAAGCTCCCGACATGCCTCTTCCATCAGCGGCCCGCGACGCACCTTCGGCTTGCTTCTCTGCGCCCCCGCAGGCTGCCCTCTCCGTCGAGGAGCTCCATGGCCGGTAAGTTGACGACCATCCAGATCGCCCCCGGCGACATCGCCTTCCTCGAGCGGCGGGGCGCACGCGCCCACCGCGGCGGCGGCGAGTTCAGCCGGAGCGCGGCCCTGCAGCGGTCGCTCGCCACGCTGCGCGCGGTCCTCGAGGACTGTGACCCGCTACGCCACGGCCGCATCTCGGCCACCCAGCGCGATCTCGTCGTGCGGCTCCTGCCCGTGCCCTGGGCGATGACGGCGTTCGAGGTCGAGCACCTCGGGGGCTACCTCGAGCACGCCCGAGGCTACGCGGAGGCCTTGCGTGCCGCGGGCGTCGAGGCGGCGGAGCTGGCCGCCGCGCTCGCGGCCTTGAGCTTCTGCGAGAAGATGGCGCTCGTCGATCAGGCGATCCAGGAGAAGGCGCCGGCCGCGGCGGCCGCGGAAGAGGAGTTCTGGAGGAAGTACTACTGACCTGCCGCGGGGATCGTGCCCTGGGCGGGGGAGCGAATGGCGGGAAGTGGCGGTCGCGGCGCTCGGCGAGCGCTTCGGTGCGAAGTTGCTGCACTCCCGGTCGCGCGGGCCGCCGCGGGGCCCGCGCCGGCCCGCGAGTCCAGGATACGCAGGAGGGGTGCGGCCACGGCGGCTCAGCCCGAAAGGGTGGGCGGGCCGGCCCAGCTCCTTTCCAGAGGCGGCAGCTCCCCCCCGTCGGCACAGACCTTGCACACCGCGGACGGCGGCGGCCTGTCAAGGCCGGCGAAGCCGCCGAGCGCAGCGAGGGCAGCCTTTACAGGCCGTCCGTCCGGCCGCGGTAGGCTGGGAGCCGACGGGGGGCGAGACGGTACCAAGACGGCGCTTTGTCACCGAGGTGCAGCCTCAAGAGGCCGGAGAGATTGCTCTCGTCGATCGCGCTGCCGCCAGGGTCTGAAGCTTGAAGATCTGGGACTCGACCCTTCTCCCAGCGAGTCAGGAGAACCTTGCTCGGACGAGATCGACGAGACTCGGGTCGAGCCGAAAGGTTGTCGCCGCCAGGCGCTCGAGCGCCTTGTCGAAATCGACCAGACCACGAACGGCTCCTTGCGCTAACAGGGCGAGTAGGCCGGCGACTCTGTGACCGCGGTCGAGAGCGGCGCGACGAGCCTTCCGCTCGTCGAGAATCAGAAGATCGGCAGAGATGGACTCGGCGAGGAGGATGGCATCGCGCTCGCCTGGATCAAGATCCGAAAGCAGCGAGACCGTCGCGGAGGGAGCAAAGTGCGCGACCTCGTCGAGCCAGGCCGGGCGTTGGAGGATCTCCCGGCGCACGCGCGCGGGCGTTGCAGGGTGGAGCAGCTCCGCCTTGACCGCAGGCGGGATGAAGATGCGTTGAAAGAGCTGCCCGAGCAGGGCGGCTTCGTCGATCAGGATGAGATAGAGAATCGGTGAGGTATCCGAGACGACCTTCACCGCAAGCCGAGCTCACGGAGAGTTCGCAGGTCCTCGGCAAGATCCTGGCCGGAATAGTGGAGATGGGCCTGGGCCTTCTTCAGTAACTCGTCGGTCTCCCAGCGTGAAGCGAGTCCGAGCATCTGCTGCACCTGGTAGGCGGTGAGGATCTCGGACCGGTAGGCTTCGATGGCCAGGGCCTCGAGAGCGTGGCGCGGCAGGTTCGACCACTGGGCGCGCAGCCTCTCTTCGATCTCGTCGGGCAGTTCCAGGATGAGCTTCATGCGCCTTCCTCGTGGTGGCGGACCACCTGGCATGGCAGCGGTGGAGGCTCCGTCGTGTCTATTCTAAGGCATCGCGGTCGCATCGAGCTGACGAGAAGCGAGATGCCCTATCGTAGCGGCGGGACTGCACGTAGGCCTGGGGCGGGATGGGTGCGTCGGGCCATGGCCGGAACGGGTCGGTCGTTGAGCGGGGTCAGCGACCGAGAGAGAGACCTGTGATGTGGCGGGCGACCTCGGAGATCTTCTCGACGGCACGGGCGAGGGCGGGCGGGAGCAAGTCGAGGGCGCGGCGGATGCCGGTGGCCCTGAGAAGAGCGAGGAGCTGACGCTCGGCGTCTTCGGGCCGGGTGAGGACGCGCAGGGCGTGGGAGAGGCGGTGCGGCGGCCGGGGCGAGGCCTTGGCGGCGGCCGCGGCTGGCCGGCCTGACCGCTTGGCGCGGGGAGTGAAGGGCCGGGGCCGCTCCTGGCTCTTGCGCCGGGCGGCGTGGCGGGCCAGGGCGTCCTGCCAGCGCTCGACGGCGGCGATCAGCCTCTGTGAAAGAGAAGTCTCAGGAACAGGCCGAAGAGGCTCTCTTGGGGATAGGCCGCGGTGAGGGTGACGAGAGTCGCGACGAACGCGGTCAGGGCGCAGAGGAGAATCTGGCCGAGGACGCGGGAGAAGGCCTCGCGTGGGGTGCGCTGCTCGCGGCGCGCGAGGACGTGGGCGAGGTTCTGGCTCGCCGCGACGGCGCGGGCGAGAGTCTCGGTCGCCGCGGTGGTGCTGGCGAGGGTCTCGCGGGCGGTCTGGTTGGCCCGCTCGACCGAGTGCAGGAAGCTGCGGGCGGCGACGAGGATCTCGGACGCGGTCACGTCGCTGGGTGCGGCCGGCTTGGAAGCGTTGGGGTTGGCGCTTCCGGGGGTGCCGGGGGGCGGCGGGCCTTCGTGACGGCGCAAGGGCATGATGGGCGCTCCTTTCGGGCGGATGGACGTCGAGGGCGGTGGTCTTTCCGGCCTGGCGGTCGACGGCGGCGGGGAGGGCCGCGCGGTCGTCGGTATAGATGCACAGCTCGTGGCTGGCGCGCGAAAGCGTGACGTTGGCCTGCTGGCGGTTGACCAGTTCGGCGCTGTGCCGGGTGTCGAAGGTGGCCAGCACGCGGCGCACGGTCGAGCCCTGGGCGGCGTGCGAGGTGACGGCATAGGCGTAGTCGAGCGGCAGGGGAGCGCGGCCGGCGTCGAGAGTGACGAGGCGGGCCGCCCGGCCGTCGAGCGCGAGGACCAGGCGGCCGGAGGGTTCGGCCTGGCGCACGGTGGCGGTTGCGCCGTTGGCAATCGAGAGCGCGCGGTCGGCGCGGCGGAACTGGACGCGGTCGCCGGGGGCGAGCTCGCGGGTTTCGACCCGGGCGAGGTCGCCGCCGCGCAGGCGGCGCGGGTCGTAGTCGAAGAGCTGGCCGTCGCGGGTGCGCTCGACCCGCAGGGTCTGCCGGTCGGAATCGACAGCGACGACGCGGGCGGCGTCGCCGGCGCGGATGCCGTGGGAGGGGGCGGCGCGGGGGTAGGAGACGACGTCGCCCGGTTCGTAGTGGCGGAGATCGGCGCGCTGGGCGGCGGTCGTGCCCTTCCCCACCGCCACCCTGACCGTGACCGCCTGCGGTGCGATCTTCCCTTGAGCGAGGAGCTCGCGGCGGGCCAGGAAGTTGAGATCGCGGCGCTCGGCGTGGCTGGGAGCGATCATCAGGGTCTCGCGCGGCGCCGCGGCGAAGTCGCGGGCCATCGCGGCGTGGCGCTCGCGGGCGCTGGGGATCTCGCGGACGTGGCCGCGGGCGTCGAGGTGGCGCAGGGCGTCGCCGGCGCGGCCGGCCGCGGAGAGCTCGACCGCGGCGAGGAGGTCGGGCTCGCGCTGGCGGCGGATGGCGTCGAGCCGCGCCGGGCGGAGACCCGCGCGCTGGAAGGAAGCCCAGGGATTGCCCGCCTCGACGCCGTGGTGCTGGCGGCGGTCGCCGACCAGGACGAGGCGGGCGCCGGCGCGCCGTGCGCCGTCGAGAGCGGTCGCGGCGTCGCGGTTGCTCAAGAGGCCGGCTTCGTCGACGATCCAGAGCTGGCGCGGGGCGGCGTCTCGGGGCGGGTGGGCCGCCAGGCTCTTCAAGGTCGCGGCCTCGATGCCGACGGCGCGGAGCTGGGTGACGGCGCCGGTCGAGACGGCGAAGCCGCGGACAGCCCAGCCGGCCTCCTGGGCGGCGTCGCGCACGGCCGAAAGAGCGAAGGTCTTGCCGGTGCCCGGCTTGCCCTCGACCGCGAGGACCTGGGCGCGGCTTTCGAGGATGTGGCGGACGACGCGGAGCTGATCGGGATGGAGGGTGGCGGCCGGGTCGGAGTAGGGCCGGCCGAGCACGGGCGCGGAGCTGGCGGTGCGGCCGGCGCGGACGAGCTCGAGGTTGCTCCGCTCGAGGCGCAGGGCTTCTTCGGTCGTCACCAGGCCGCCGGCGCCGCGAACGAGGCCGGGGTGGCGGGCGCAGGCGGCGCGGATCTCGTCCCAGCCGGGACCGCGGGCGGCACCGTGGCGCAAGGCGCTGGTTTCGAGGTCCATGGTGCGGAAGGCGGCCTGGCGCTCGGCGAGGTGCTCGACGGCCCAGGCGACGGAGGCGCGGGCGAGCTCGGCGGGCTCGCCGGGCGGCAGGTGGTCGCCGGTGCGGAGGCGCAGGTCGGCGTCGCGGCGGAGGGCGGCGAAGTCGATGCCCAGGCGGCCGGCTTCGGCGCGCCAGGCGGTGCGCAGGGCGGCGGGATCGACGTCGCGGTTCTTGGCGCTGCGGGTGCGCAGGGCGGCGCGCTGCGGGTCGGCCGGGGCGCCCTGGCGCGCGAGCTTGCCGATCTCGGCCAGGATCTGGCGCCGCCGCTTGGAGAAGGCGGCCAGGGCCTCGTCGGGGATGCCGACGATGCGCACGTGGCCGCGGGTGTTGGCGCGCACCTCGTAGCCCAGGGCCTGGAGGCCGCGGGCGAGCTCGGCGTGGTAGATGGCGGTGGCGAGCGACTGTGCGGCGTAGAGGCCGCTGGGCTCGAGCGCCCGCCACTGGCCGCGGCCGCGATGGGTCAGGTTCAAGATCACGTAGTGGGAGTGGAGCTGGGGATCGAGGGCGCGGGAGGAATCGTGATCGAAGCGCGCCATGACGAGGTTTCCAGTCGGGACGACCTCGCGGGCGCGTTTCTTGGTGGCGGCGTGCTCTTCGAGGACGGCGAAGGCGCGCGCCGCGGCTTCGAGGTGGGCGGCGATGACGCGCTCGTCGCCGCCCAGGAGCGCGACGAGCGAGACGCTCTTGTCAGGGGACACCTGGAAGTCCCAGGCGGCGCGGTGCTTGCCGGTTGCGGTCTCGGCGGCGACGAGCTGGCGGCCGTCGAGTGGCGAGCGTCCCTGGAGGAGGGCTTCGAAAGCCTCGCGCTCGACCTCGCCGGCGAGCCCGAGAAGCTCGGCGCCGCGGCCCTGCCAGATGCCAGCCGATGAGGTGCGGTCGGAGGTGTAGTAGTCGCCGCGGGTGTATTCGCGCCGGTAGTAGCCGGCGGCCTGGTCGAAGGCGAGGGCGCGGCTGCCGCGGATCATGGGGCGGGCTCGCCGAGGTGGGCCAGCAGCTCGGCGGTCTCGTCGGCCGCCGCGTTGGTGGCCTCTTCGACCGCGCGGTCGGTGGCCGCGGCCCCCATGGCGTCGAGCATCAGGGCGCGCAGCATGTAGCCGACGGTGATCGACAGCTCGTAGCACTTGGGAGTCAGGGCGTCGGCGGCGCCGGCATGGAGGAGCTCGCGGCGCAGGACGGTTGCGATCCATTCGCTGACCGATTGGCCGCAGCGGTCGGCTTCGAGGCGGACGCGGGCGGCGGTTGCGGGGTCGACGCGGGTCTGGAGGAGGGCGGTGCGGCGCATGGGAGGGTCGTCCGGTTCAGTCGCGGGCAGGGTGGCATGGTGAGGATGAGGAGCACAATAGAAGGCGGAAGATGAGGCGGGAGTGAGAGATACGATCTGGCGGGGCGGTGGGGAGGGTTGGTGGCGGCCGAGGGGTCAGGGGCAATGGGGTAGGGGAGCGTGGCCGCGGGCCTGGCGGCAAGGAGATTCTGGAGCTGCGGTGGAAGTGGTGGAGGGGAAGGGGCTTGGGGGGACGCATACCGGGGTATGCGCGGCAAGTGCTTGATTCCAGGAGGGCGGTGGCCGCCTTAGCGGCGTGCCGTGTCAAGATCCGCGGAGCGGATCGTCCTATCCCGCGTGCGCAGCACGCGGAGGAGGGTGATGGAACGAAGAATTAAGGCAAAGGGATGGTTCGGGAAGGCAGCACTGCCCGAGGTCCGATACTTTAACGCGTTAAAATGGAGCTGGGGAACTCTCACGACGGAGGACCTGTCTGAATGAAGAAAGAGTGGCAAGTGGGCAAATGGATTGAGGTCCTTCACATTGCCCCTCTCAGCGACCACCCACTGTGGGTACTGCCGGTCGCGCGAGCTTGCTGGTAAAACAGGTGACGCTGCCAACCTTCAGCCGACCGAAGTCACTTTAAGACCTGACCATCTGTGACCGGGCCACTCCTAAAGATCCCCATTATAGCTTCTGAATCACCTTGTCGATGAGAGTTGCAACTTGAGCTTCCGAGGCATCTTCGATAAGAACAAGGAGTAGTCCCGCTTGGCTCCATTGGCTCCATATTCGCCGCATCAACTCGAGCGCGCCGCCCACCGAGATCCCCATGGCGCCCGCAAAAGCTGCTTGTTGTGCAGGTTGTTTGAAGAACCAGGCTAGACCAAAGGCACCGAAGCCAACAACGCACACCAAGAGTACAAAGAATACCAGAAACGTAGCAAACAGGCGCGTTCTGTAGGTTCGCAAGGCGCGCATGGCCTTGTCCGAGATTGCACCTCCCGCGCTAAGCCGATGCTGATTCACCTCTTCCAAGATTCGCTTTAGTCCGTTCATGTCTCACTCCAAAGTTTTAGCCGGTCTATGAACCTCTTCGGCGGACCAACCTCGGCCAATGCTTGTTCCAGCTCCCTTCGCGCGAGAATTCTAGCATCGAGATATGGAAGACCCGCCTGGACAGTAAGCTCGATCGTCGATTTGAGAGACTTCGCTGCCCAGATGGGCTGCTGTGCTGTTGGGAACTGTACCACACGAAAGCGAAGCTGCCGGCGAGCCGCAATGAAATCTGCCAAGATCGTAGACGTGCACGTCGTCAGATCGAGAACTCCCTGAAAGAGCGGTGCAACGGCCGCCTCCACCTCCTCCTTTGCATGGAGTCCGTCGAACAGCTCGAGTCGGTTACCGGGCCGCAGCAAACCGCGAAAGAGAAGGTCGATTGCGTCCCTTCGCCGAGCGGCTCGCGTCACCTCATGCTCAAAGACTTCCTCTATCCCATCAGTCGCAGAATTCTCCAGAGAGGCAACGCCAAGGGAAGCGCGAAGGATTTCCACCAGGCTCTGGATTCGGTACGAGCGCCAGGAAGACCAAAAAGACCTCTTTGCGGGAGCCTGATCGGGGGAGGCCTGAGCAAATCCACTGGCGCGAAAACTGCTCGCCAACCAGCGAGCCAACGGAGTGTCGCTTTCGCGAACCCTTGCGACGAACTTCTCCCTCTCTACTGGAGGGACAAGATCGTCATAGAGAATCTCCGGGCCCTTCCAGTGAGCAAAGAGAATGACGATGGGCTTATGTGTCGTCGCTTCTCGGAGCGACCCCAAGGTGGCCTGTGTTCTCACGTCGGTGCCTAGCCCAAGAGCCCTGTCGATGAGTTCGCGAAACGGCTCAGCAACTAGGGGGACATATTCGTCCGTCCAAACTGCCCTAAGACGCTCTTGCCGGGCAGTTGCATCAGATCCTTCAATCGCATATTGTTGCAGCCAGTCTGACTTGCCAACGTGCGCGAAGAACTCCCTTTCGTCTAGCGGAATCGCCAAGAGGAGTGCGATGTCGCTCGCGTCAGCCTTGGCCGGGCGCGGCAAGCTCATCCCCTAGCTCCAGACGGCTGATCAGCGTTTGCGTCTGACCCTCCTTCACGACGAACATCAACCGCTTGATCTGGAGGTCAGACAACGATCTCAATTCGTTCTTTGTCGTCATGAAGTGCTGAACAACTGTTGCGTCTTTAGCAAGAGCGTCAGCCAAACTTTGCTGATGGACCGCGCGCAGCTTCTCTTGACCGGCCGCTAGATCGCCCGGCTCGAAGCCCGCGACAATTCCCAGATCGAGCCGCTGCCCCTGCGGCTGAAAAGTCACCACCACAGCAGCGGGGACACCGTCGCGTTCGGTGTTCCAACCAGCCAACTGTGCATACGCTTCGGCAGTCTGCGGCTCGAGCTCTGTCACCTGCGCCTCGCGCCAGCTCTGGCTCCTCTTGAGGATCGTCGCGAGCCGCCCTAGGAGTGTAGAGCCTCCGCTGGCTCCATCGGTAAGTCGAAGGGACGTCGGCCGCCCCGAAAGATCGAAATGTGTGATGGTCAGACCTTGCTCGGCCGCTCGCGAGCCCTTCAGACCGAGCCATTGTGCGAGTTTTGACAGGGGAGGTGAGGAGCGGTTCTCGAGGCCGAGGGTCAGAGCTTGAACGTAATCCTGCGGTTGGTCCAAGAAGATCATAGGTCGTGACTCGCCTGAGTTCGCGGCTTTTCTAATGTAGGCGTTGAGGGAAGGCGTGTCCCTAATCTCGATCACGCGGAGGACCGCGGGAGGCGGCGTTGGGTTTGGCTCGGTAATGAAGGTGGACTGCTGCTGGTCGCGCGCCACCAACACACAGCATTCGTTTGTTTCGGCCATGCCCCGCAGGTCCTCTACAAACGCCGCCCTCTCAGTGTAGACTCGGTTCCCAAGGCGTCCTGCCCACTTGTCAAAGCGAGCAGACGCGCCTGGCGAGGTCGTTTCTGCTGGAATCTCGAGCGCGGCGCGGCGCGGCCTCGCCTCGATCGGTTCCTCAAGTATCCTGGCGAGCTGTTCAGTACTCCGCACCTTGCCATACTCTACGGCACGAGCGAGATCGGTGGCTTTCGCCGCGATCGAGTCCGCGCGCGACGGATTGTATCGCAGGACGAGACCGCGTTCCGTCTGGATCAGTGCGAGGTCAGGGACATCGGCTGCGGGCTCCAGCCGAAGCGCGTGCGCATCGAGATTGTGGCCACCCACCACTGCTCCTAGTGTGTCCCACGAAACAACGGCTGACGGCGTCTTGATCGAGCCCTCGGGCTCGCCTGTATTCTGGTTGAGATACTTCTTTCGAACAGCATCCAAGTCGACCTTGTCGAGAAGGTTCTCGCTTCCATTCAATGCGCGGCAGAGATCGCCAGCGTCCCTGAGCAGCTTCTCGCGACTATCGAGCTCTTCCCTGCGCCGTCTGGTGACTTCCGCCTCTGAGTTGAGACGGTCGATCCTAGTGCGTAGCTCCTCCGGAAGGAGGTTCCTCTCTTCCTCCGTGCTCGAAGGCTCGGAGGGAAGGCTCGCGCGCCAGCGCTGAAGATCTGCCTTGGCGGTTTGAGCCTCTTCTCTATGGTTGGCAATATCGCGATTGAAGGAGCTTTCGTCCGCACGCAGGGTCGACCGCTCCGCCCGGGGATTCGCGAGAAGGAGGGCAAGGTGAGGGTCGTCGATCTCAGGATGCCTGGAGCGAAACGCCAGGAGGGGCTTGGGTGGATCCCCCCTCGATTCGTTCAAGAATCTTGCCGTTTCCGACACGAGAAGAGCGGAGGAATCGGCCCGAGGCCCTCCGGTGTCCTGCCTTGAGCCCGGTGCGGTGATCCCTGCCTGTGGCGCGGCAGTCTCGCCTGCGATGGCGCGAAACAGTTGATAAATGAGGGTGTATTGAACAACCCGAGCCAGATTTGGGTCCTTCAATCCGGCAAAGTATTCGTAGGCCTGCTGTTCGTAATTCGATAGATGTCCGATCGTGACGTCTTCCCCAGGCCTCAACTCCGAGCCGTAAGTGACTGGCAGCGCTCCTGTCTGCTTGGCGTTCAAGACCGCGAGCTCTGGAAGCTGTGTGACAGCTGCAGATCCCGAAGTGTTCCAATTGAAGAGAACGGATTTGCTACCACTTTGCTTTTCGACGAGCGTGGTTAGTGGACCCTCCTTGAAGGGAAAGCGATCAGGCTTCAGAGGATAGGTGAAATATAGATATTCTATGGCTCCGGCTTCGGACCAGGACTTCAGCATTTGATCGGTCAGATTGAGAAGCGCCCCAAACTCGGTGTCGATCAGAGCTTCGCTCAGATAGATAGGCGCCCAATCCCTCTGTTGGTAGTCCCCGGTTGGCAGTTTGCCGGCGAAGAGACTTGTACGCTCGTAGCTCTGGCGAAGCTCGTTGCTGGACTGAGCAGCGAGCAGGGCAAATGTTTCGAAGCGAAGAGGGGGCACGAGAGCCGGCGGCTGCACACGGAAGCGAGCCAGAATCGCAGTCTCACCGTTGGCGTTCCAGATGCCCCCCAGAATGGCGTCTGAGGCAACCGCAAAGCGACGAAAGTCTGCGCGCAGGGGAGTTAGCGAGCGGCTGTCGGCTCTGGCGGCGGTAAGAGTCTCGGTGGGGAATGCAAGCATGATGAGGCTCGCGTCGTCAGAGATGAAGGCCCCTGTCATCTTCCGCGCGGCAACGTCAGTCCAGGAGACACCTTGCGCGTCGCCTCCCTCAATTGGGTGCCAGAGGGTCTGTGGCTCCGCCAGCCAGTCGCGGATCTCCTTGGCGGAAACGTGCAAGTTTGGAGCTGCCGATCTGGCCGCCTGGGCCGGCACTGTGCCGACAAGCTCGAGCTGGCCCCCGTATGCGGTATCGAACAGAGCGAGGTGGAGGAGGGCAATCCGATCGCGAAGGAGAGGATCGTCGAGCGGGTCGCCGGCTTGGTCCGTGGCCTGCCCCTGAGTCGGCGCGGCCTTGACCTTGAGCACGAGATCCTCCACCCAACCGTCGATACCTATTTTCCAGCGGAGGCGTTGGAGGGCGACGAGATCGTCTCCGAAGGCCGTCTTGATTAGTCCCTCCAACTCGCTCTTGCTCAACGTAGGTGGGGGCTCAGAGATGATCAACGCGAGCGCGTGGTCCGGCAGAGATCGAAGGGCAAAGGTCTGGTGAGGATACGGCCGAGCTTGCCGGAATTCGGTCCAGACGGCGCAGACGGCATCGTCGCGCAGGCAGTCCGGTACGAAAGACGTCGCTACTCCTGGTGAGGGTGTGGATGCGACCTTTGAATAAGCAACGATGACTACCACGACGAGGGCGAGGATGGCCGCTGCAACGAGGGAAAGCGTCCAGACCGCGATCTTGGCTCCGAGTTTCATGGTGTGTCTCTCCTCACGGCCCAGGGGTCAGAGCATGGATGTCCGGTTCGGATCTTGGGCCGGTTCGCCGCGATCTTCTAGACGGACGAGCTCATGTTCTTCCCGCGAGAAGATCCGTCGAGAAGGACGGGTGGGAACACCACGGTGTGGCTGAGCAGTCAGGCGGAGGACCATGGCGGCTTGGGGGGAAGTCAACGGCGAGGCGCCGGCGACGAGATGATCTTGCCGTAGTTCGGAGTCAGGCGCACGGCAATGCGGCGTGTGGGGGTGCCTCTCAGAGGCTTGGTATCCGCATAGCCGATGGGGCGTAGATTCCAGCTCGAACCGCCAGGGCAATACTGGGGCTCGCGCATAACGGCGACGAAGCTGGCGGCTCTGCCGCTCGAAATCCACCAGTTGCAGTGGGGGCTGCTTGGGCAGGAGAGAGAGTCGGTGTGGCCCTCGACCTCGATCGTGAAGATCTGCTTTGGGTCGGCCGAGAACTCAGCGCGAATCTTCTCGCAGAACTGCAATAACCGCTCCTTTCCATGAGGCCCCCATTTGGGCTCAAAGCTGTTGATATCGAAACTGACGAGGTCGTCTCCGAATTGCAAGCTCTGGTCGGCGCTGAAGACGAGGTCACGTTGTTCCGAGATCTTGTCGATGCGCTTCTGCGCCTCCTGTATAGCGCGAAACATATTCTCGTTGCGCACCGCCTCCGCCTTCAGCGCTGCCTCGCGCTCTTTCCCCTCGTCGAGCTGCCTTTGCCGGGCCGCGAGCTGTTCTCGTAGCTGGCGATTCTCTTGTGCGACCTTGAGCTGCGGCCGGCTGTGCTGCGCCAGACCGGCCGCTGCGAACAGCGCAGTGACAGTCAGCACCGTCATCAGGTCCGCATAGGCCGGCCAAACGTTGAGCGAGCGCGGACGCCTCATGAACTGCGCTCCATAGTCGCCACCTGCCGCCCTTTCATCAGGTGGGCGATGCACTGTTCTACGAAAGCGGATTGGCGGTCGAGGATGGTATCGAGCCTGGCGCGGCCATCGTTAAGCTCGTGTGCCATTCCCATGAGGTCCTCGTAGAAGGGCTTGAGCTCGGCCAGATGGCTGGCAGTGACTTCGCGCAGAGCGGTCCGCAGACTGGACTCGAACTCGCCATCGGCGTGTGCGATGCGCTCCAGATGCAGTGCGCTCGCGGCCAGGGCCTCCACCCCGGCACCGAGCTTGCCATCCGCGGCGGCCAGTTTTCGTGCCGCTTCGTTGGTCCGCTCGTTCACCAGGTTCCACCCTGCGAGCATGTCTCGCTGTGCCTCCACCCATTCGGTCTGCGCCGTCTCGAGCCGCTGCGCCGCGCCCGGGAGGGTTGCCGCCAGCTTCCGCAACTCCTCGCCGGCAGCCTGGAGGTGCGCAACAATGCCCTCGTCGACCCGGTTCGCCACCTTCGCCAGCAGCTCCTCTACGGCAGAGCCGATGTCGTTACGCATCCGCTTCTCATGCTCCTCCACTCGCTCCAGGAGGCGCTGGTACTCGCCCGCGAGATGGTTGACGAGGTCCTGGGTGTGGACGCGGGCCTCATTGCCGAACTCGCGGCCGAGCCTGCCGGCCATGGCGCCGACTTCCGTCGTCAGCTGGCCCGGAATCTGGCCCACGGCCGCTCGCACTTCGGATACCGAAGCCTGGAGCTCACGCACTGCGGCGAGCATCTGTCGCTCACGCGTCCGCGAGGCTTCCTCCGCCTCGCGTTGCAGGCTCACGAGCTGGCGCACGCTCTCTTCCTGCTGCTCACGCAAGCTCGCCAGCCAGGTCTCCCGGCTGCTGTCGATCACCTCTCGCAGCCGGCTCGGCAGGTCAACCAGCAAGGCCGACGCATCGGCGAGCTTTCTGGCGGTAGGCTGTAGCTCCTGGCTGGAGCTCGCCACGGCCAGCGAGCATGCCGACAGGTCGCGCACGGCGCTGTCGATGCCTCGTCCCTGCGCCTCGACGACCTTGACCAGCAGCTCGAGCTGCCAGGCGAGCCGCTCGACCACCTCCGGGAAGCCGGTGATGGCGGTCGAGAAGGCGCTCGAGAACTCAGTGCTGAACGACTGGCGGATCGCACCGAGCTCCTGCCGTAGCGCCTCGGTCAGCGCCTCTTGCGGCCGATGCTGCTCGGCGATCCGCTCCAAGCCCTGCAACACGGGATCAGCCAGGTCCGTGAAGCGTCTCTGCGCTCTCGGGAGCAGGCCAAGCACGATGCGCAAGTTTACGATCACTCCGAGGAGGCTTCCGATCAGGCAAACTCCGGTACCTGTCAACACTGCCATCGGGTCAAGGTTCATCTCTCCGCGCTGCGCCGCCTGCCCTACCAGCGTGACCAGGAGTGCCAGCAAGGTCCCGCCCAGGCCGATGGCCAGCGCCGCCGCCGCCAGCGATCGGAGACGATCGTCGTGCGCCTCGAAGAGGCGGTCCAGCTCCGCCCGATAGCGCGGCCAGTCAGGTCCCTGGCCGCGGCGCGCGCACTCCTGGATGTCGTCGGCAAAGCGGGCTGCCAGGTCTGCGATGCGTGGACCGTCCTTTTCCGGCGAGGCGGCCCGAGCTCTGTACAGGGTGGCGATCTGGCAGGCGGCCACCCCCAGGAGCACCAGAACAACGATGGCCGTCATGGTGTCATTCTCAGCAAAGGGCTCGACACGACCACCAAGCGACCAGGCCGCAGGCGGCTCCCATTAATGAAATAGGCGAGCTGTGGCGTTCTCGAGAGGTTCTCCTCGGTCTCGTCGGTCGCACTGGTCCACGAATCCCAAGGACCGCTTGCCGTCTGCGCCGGCGCTCCTTCCACTCGCAGGGTGAGCTCGCCTTGAGGTGGCTCGTTGCGCAACCGGTCACAGTCGAGGGTGACCACCACCCGAGCGTGGGCGGGCAGACCGGCGGCTTCTTCTACGATCCGCGGGCGCGTTCCCGGCGCGCGCCATGAAGCTGCGATCGCCGGGCTTGCCAGCGGCGTGTCTGGCGGTAAGTCGCAGCTCAGCTCCACCGCATCCCCTTGCACGCATTGCCAGCGGCCGCTAGCCTCTCGGGTCAGTGCCAACTGTTGTGGGTTGTTGGGACCGGCCGCGGGATCCCTCAGCAGGCACTTCGACGTCACGGTCTTGGGCAGCGACGCGGCGCTCAACAACTCCCACTGCGGCTTGAGGCCAAGGCTCTGTGCTCCCTTGCACATCCTGGCCCCAAACTCTTCGACTGTCTGGCGGCCCCGCCCGACGATGAGGACATAGAACGGCACCTGCGCGACATGGGTCAACCGCCGGTAGGCGTGGGCTCGCTCGCTGAACCAGCAGCCGAGATCGCCGGTGGCGGGACATCTCCAGCTGTGCACGCCCCAGTAGCTCGAACGGATGGCGAGCAGGCCGGCATGCAGGTCGCCGCTGCGCACCCGTGGCGAGCTCATCAAGCCGGCCATCGCCCCCACCGCTCCCAGCGCTCCGGTGACCCCGTCCGAAGCGTTGAGGTCGCTAATCAACGCAGCAGCTCGCACCTCGCCCTCGGTGAGGCTGCGGGTCAGCTTGACGAGCGCGCGGTCGAGGCGCGTCTCCTGGCCGGTAAAAAGTCCGCGCTCCAGGCGCGGCGCTCCCGTGAGCGCCGTGACGTCCTCAGCCACGCCGAACCAGCGGAACTGCGAGTTGACCGTTCCGGCCGAGCTCAGCAAGTGATCCTGCACAAGTTGAACAACTGAGCGGAAGGCCGAGAGCTTCTCCTTCTGGGAAGCGGGGGGCAGAAAGCCACCGACTGGCTTTGAGAGGTCGATGTAGAGCGCGAGATCGCGCGCCTCGGAGCCGGGTCGCGGGGGATCCGAAGCCTTGTCGTCCCAGACGGGAGTGACGGTCCAGCTCATCTCCAGCCGGTCTGGGGTCTCGACGGGGGAACCCCAGTTGAGATACAGCACTAGGCCCAGGATCAGCAGCACGACGGTACCCGCGATGACGGCCACCAGTACAGTGTCGGGATGGCGCCCCGAGCGAGCTTGAACTTGGATCATCGCGACCCCTCCTCCGGGATGAGAGCGGACGGGGCTACCTTCCGCACTGACCCCGGGCGCAAGGCTTCGTTGAGCTCCAGCAGCGAGCCGAGCAGTTCACCGACCTGCTCATCGTGACGAGTTCGCTCGTCGAGCACGCGCGCCTCGCTCACCTTGCCGAGGCGAGCGACGCGCTGTCCGAGCTCGGCGGCCTGGAACTCATGATCTGCCGCACGCGTCTCGAGCGCCGCATGCTTGGCCGCAACCTGGCGCAGCGCGCGCTCGGTCAGGAAAAGCGCAACAGCCAGCAGTGCGCTGCCAGCGATGAGGCCGCCGATCGCCCAGTCCACTTGCAAACTCCAGCCGTTCACTCGACCGCTCCCTTGGTCTGCAGCTCGAAGTGGCCGCCGGGAGTGCGGTTGGCCACGGCCGCGCGCACCAGGCGCTGAATGCGCGCCAGCCGGGAGCTCGAGCCAGTCTGGTGGAACCACTCGGCCACGGCCTGAGGTGTCCGGTTGAAGTGGGGGAGCAGGTATACGAGGCCGTCGTCGAACTCCACTCCCAGCACACTGTCGCCGAGCTGCTCGTCCACCACCACCTCGGCGGTGATACCGGCGGCCTGCAGGTGCCGCCGCAGCCCCTCGCTGTTGAAGTGGCCGTCTCCCTTGCGGAAATAGCTCAGCCAGACCTCGATCAGCTGCTCGGGATGGGTCGAGACGCCAAGCTCGGGAAAGGCTGGCGCCGCATCCTCTTGCCACGTTGGTTGCAGCAGGTCGGGGTGGTCGTTCACCGCGGCTGGCTTTGGTCCGGGCCGAACTGGAGGAGAAGGTGGAGGAGCAGACGCAGCCGAGACGGAGCTTCTGGGCCTGGCGGCAGCTTCTCCCGCCGTCGGGCGCGGCTCCGGCGATGGGCTCCGCGTTGCCGGCGGGGACGCGGTGGCTGGCCGGTTGCCTTCGGAAGTGGCTGCGCCATCCTGCGCGCCGGAGGCTGCGAGTACCCCGGTTCGTTCCCTGCGCAGGTTCAACCAGAGACCCACCAGCGTAACCACCAGGACGGATCCCGTGAGCACCAGGCACGCGAGCTCCAGCCCGATTTCTCCCAACAAGCCACGAAACGCGAGGTCCACCACAGCCAGGGTGAACAAGGCACCGCAGGCAAATCCAGCGGTCGCCAAGACCCAAGTGGAGCGATCGATTCTCATCAACCCTCCTGGTCGGGCCAGAACTGTCGCGAGCCGAATACCGCTTCCCAGATCAGCGGAGCAACCGGGGCAACGTACATTCCCTCGGCGACGCTCCCGTCCTGCTGCAGGGCCAGATTGACACTCCCTTGCAGAGCCGCGTCAAGCTCTGTGATCTCGACCTTGACGTCGACGTCGCGGCTGCTCAGGACAAGCGGCGGCGTTATAGTCTCGAGCTCCACGTGCTTGGAACCGCCGGTTGCGAAGGGCACCCGCGAGTACCACGGGATGCGCGCGAAAGCTCCATTCCGCAAGACCTTGAGATCGACGAGGGTATGGGTGTACCAGCGCTCCCGAACCTCTTCATACCGCATTGCCAGACCCTCTCCGACCACCCGCTTGATCGGGGCAGGTTTGGGATCAGGCACCGAGTAGTCGGCCGGGCGCCCCCAGCGGCGATCTTCAGCGGGAACCGGATAGGAATTACCGTCTACGAGCAGCCACAGCTCCTGGACCCGTCGCTTGACCTCGTTCTGGATCGACTGCGTGGCCTGCACGTAACCCTGCTTCTGATAGCGCAGCCGCCAGCCGTTCCCGCGTAACTGGACCGAGATTTTGAGCTTGTCGCGGTAGTCCGGGTTGAGCCTGTCGATGGTGGGGAACCACTGCTTGGCGAGGAATGCGACGAGATTACGAGCCATGTAGTCGATGATGAGGCGGAAATAGCGATCGAGCAGGCGGCGGGCCCCGTCAGCTTCGGCTGGCTTCTGGAAGCCTCGGACATCCATCTGCTCCAGCCTGACATCGTGGCTCGGTTCGAGGCCGAAGAGGACCGAAGCGCCCTTGCCCCGCATCCATGTCCGCAGCTTGGCCTCGCGCTCGCGGGGGTCCCCAGTGAGCCAACTGCTGTCTCGCGGCAGATAACTCTCGGGGTGCTCTGCGATATGGCGCAGCAAGAGGTTCCCCCCTAGGCGGGCGCTGTCGGCTACGTCGTTGCCGCCTCCGCCATCCGCCTCACGGCCTTCCCTTTCCTCGCTGTACTTGGCCGTGATGAACAGGTCGAGGGTGCCGCCTCCAAGGTCGGCCACGAGGCACACCTCGCCAAGGTTCCTGGTGGGCAGGCTCGCGGCGCGCGACTCGTCGTAGATGCCGATGCCTTTCGCAAGCTGCAGGTTGATGCCGAAGGAGGAAGTCGCACGGCGTAGCACCCGGCCTAGCGAATCCCTCAGAGCTTCGACCTGGGGCCCGGGACTCCGCAGCGGATAGGTGAAGGTAATTTGCATAGGCTCAGTGGGGAAGCTCCCGACGCGATTGAAGACGACATCGGCCATCACCAGCTCGAGGAGAAGGCCGAGATAGTGGGCGCGAAGCTCCGGCTCGTGCCCACGGAAGTACTCTGACCCGGTGTCCCACTTGAAGTCGGTCAGCACGTAGCTCGCCAGGTCCGAGCGCTCGATATCGATCGGCGGGATGGTGAAATCCCGCATTGGCAGCCAGGCGGCGACATTCTGTGCCCTGACCTCGTCCAGAGTACCGGAAATGAGCAGCAGCTCCGAGGGAATGACCCCCTCGCCTCGCTCACGGTAAGTCGGCAGCCAGCTGCCGCTGGCGAGGATTCCTGCGTTTCTCCTCGGACCGGTCACATGGCTGCGATGTTCGCTGATATGAAGTGTCAGCCCGCGTCCGGCATTAACCGGGTCAAGCTCCGGGGCCAGCTCAACCTGCTGGGCCTGGTCCTGCGCCGTGCGGACCGCGGCTACACTGTGGGAGGTTCCAAAGTCGAGGCCCACGCTCACCGAAAGCTTCGATTCGGGCAGAGACTTGAGGTGGACGAGGTAGAGGCCACATTCCTCACCTGTCGCGGTGTTGCGCAGGCTGAGCGCGAGCGGCGGTCCGCCAGTATGGCCAGGCTCGGCACTCGTCGCCTCACTCGCCGCGTCACTCGCCGCCTGGAAGCTGAGGGGATAGGAAGGATCCCTGCTGTCGGCACGCCGTCGCCGGCGGAGCCGCGCAGGGTACGGATTTCCGGCGGCGGCGTCCAGCCAGATCGTGTCGCAGGCAAGCCGGGGGTCAGTGCACCGCTCGTAAAGGTAGTAGGTCTTCCAGCCAGCCCCGGATTTGGTGCGGAAACGAGGCCAGATCATAATATGGGCGCGATGCGCCTTGGCGGGCGGCACCTCCTCGTCAAAACGGATCTCCGCCGTTAGCGGCGCGCTGCGCCCCCGCAGATCCAGGGTCCACCTGAGCAGCGGCCTCCCTCTCGGGTCCCGGCTCTCTATCGGCCGCCAACCGGGAGAGTCCAATTTCTCGCCGCGCCGCGCCAACGCGATCAGGTCACCGCCCTCCGGGACCTTCACCAGATCGAGATAGTCAGCGTTGAGCGGGATGTCGGGGTAGCGCATCATCCCCTCCGGGGTCGAAGACCCCGGCACCGGTTCCTGGTAGAGCGGCGTACAGCTCGTTACCAGAATCGCCTTGCGCCGCAGCACCAGCGAGTTGGAGAAGACGGTTCCGTGAAGGATGCCCTCCTGGCGTACGCCGACGACGAGCGCTCCACTCTCGGTGCGCGAGTAGAAGTCGACCAGGCCGCCTTGCAGCAACAGCTTGAGATGGTCGTCCCACCATGCGCGCACCGTGCCTTCATGCTCGGGCATCGCTAGCTCGATCATCGAAAACAGCTCGTGCCCTGCGTTGTCCTTTAGCACCCTGAGCTTGGGCACGCGCTGGAACATCTCGGCTTCGTCGAGCGAGGGTGTGCCCTCCGGCAATTGTGCGGGCTCGTCATCGTCGGGAGTCGGCAAGCTCAACCGCAGGGCATGAAGTCCGGCGGCGGTGCTCCAGTAGACGGTGATGAAGGCGCCGACCCCGAAGGTTGCGGGATCTCCGCGGTACCAGGCGAAGGCTTGCGCCCACGCCGGTGGGGGATCTGGATTGGTTCGCTTCTGCAGATCGAGCCACGAGCGCACCTGCCTCACGGCCAGATCGTAGGTACCCCATCTGGCGGGCGTGATGGCTTCGGCCCACGGCGCATCGTCGGTGGCCCCGGAGAGGGTTGTCCACAACTGCTGCCACACCTCGTCGTCCTCGTCTTCCAGGCGCGGCACCGGGCAGAGCAGGGTATGAGGGGCATTGAATCCCACCAGTCTTCTCGCGGGCTCGCGTAGGTAGACTCCGAACTCGGCAAGCCCTTCGTAACCCTGCCGGCGGTACTCGGCGGCAAGCGTCTCGAGTGAGATTGCCGAGCCGGTGACACGCTGGGGCGAAAGAGGCCGCAGCTCGAGGACCTCGGAGACGATCCCGGCCAGCATCAGCTCCAACTGGCGCATGGCCAAGGCATTGCGGTGCTGCAGGGCGTGGCGGAAAAAGTCGGCGGCGGCCAGGGGATGGGGCCAGCCGTTGCAGGACAGGAGACGGCGATCGACAAAGGCATCCAACACCGCGGTGATGTTGGCGGTGGGAAGGCGGGTGAGATCGCCATTTGCCCTGGCGGCGGCACCAATTCCGTCATACTGGATGTCGGGCCACTGCCCGCCGCTCACCTGTGCGGCTTGCACCCGCAAGCCATTCCCTTCCGAGGCAATCTCACGGATCCAGTCAGCGCTCCAGCGGAACAAGGCGGCGGCGATGGCTACCGGCGAAGTGTTTCTTCCTCCCGCTCCTAGTCCTCGACGCTCTTCGCCGAGCCGCCGGCGGCTCGCGGCTTCGAGACTCAGGTGATGGTCGGGAACGGCCTGGACGGCGAGCGTATCTCGCATCCAGTCAAGCTGCGCCCGAAAATGATCGATCAGCTTGCCGAGCTCCGCGGCTACCTGCCCGGGATCGGCGGCCAGCGTTCCGACCGCGTCGTAGATCGCCGGCCTGACGCGCTTCCCGCGGTGGTCGCGCGCCAGGACCCCCTGCCAGGTGGCGAGCAGTTCCGCCAAAGTGGCGGCCTGGTTGGCCAGGTCCTGGAGAGTGCCTCCGGGAATGGCGGTCCGCGGGTCGAGACGTCCGCCCTCGACGGCGCCCATGATGTAGAGGCCCGCGTCGTAGGTCTTGCTGGCGAGGAAATGTCGATAGGCGCAGAGGGCCGCTACCGCATGGATGTACGACTCGAGGAATGGCTGCCCGAGGTCGGCGGTGAAATGGCGCCGAAGCAAGGCCCGTTCCGGCATGCCGACCGGAACCGCGGCCACCGTGCTGGCGAGTGATTGGCCGTAGAACTCGAGCGCCGAGTTGGCATTCTCCCGCATGATCCGGTTGCGCAGCTGGGCTTTCTCCCGTCGCTCCTTGTCGCCCTCGCTTTCGTCCTCGATAAATTGGAACCAGTTGAGGATCATCACTGCCATGACCTCGTTGCCCTCCAGTTCGGCGAGGCGTCGCGCCAGGGTCGGCCCCACCGCTGCGCCGGTTCCCCCGACCCCGGACCCGGCCACCACCGCCCGCCCTCGCCGCAAGAGCATTTGGCTGAAAATTTCGTCCTGATTGAGGTCACGGCTGCGCTCGTCGTAGTGCTTCAGCCGGAACAACAAAGAGCCGATGGCAGGTGAGCCCATCATGCCCTTCGAATAGTCGATCTGGCGTTGCTTCGGCGATGCGAGCGCAGGAAGCAGCTCAGAGCTGGCGAAGCGGCTGGCCAGAGTGCTGAAAGGCGGCTTGTACCAATCCTGCTGCGGGCCGATCGGCAGGGGTGTAACCTCGACCAGCTCCGGCCCGCGTGGACTACCGACCGCGGCCTGCCAATCGTGCTGCCCAGGGTGGCGGCTGACCAGGCTGTGAGCCAGTTCCCAGGCGGTCTGGACATGATCGCGTCCTATTCCGGCATCCTGGTCCACCAAGAACACCTTCGGAAAGTTGAATGGCTGGTGCTGGCCGGCCTGGTCGAGGTAGCCAAGCGCATAGCCGAGCGTATGCAGACGCAGCAGGGCGACACCGACGTGGGCACCCGTGCCGCCACAGAGGACCAGAGTGTTATCCATTTCACGTCCTTTCGGCCGACCGCAAGCCGGCAAAGAGGGCCAGCCCGCTGCCGATGATGGTCCCAGCCAGCCAGAAGGCCACGTTGACAAGCTGCTGGTTGAGCTTCATGGAGATGAAGAAGAGGTTATAGACCGCGAAGAGCACGAAGATCCCGCCGGCGATCGCCATCGTACCCAGCACGATGCCGTGGGAGCTCGGCTCATCTGGCGAGACCCTCAAGTCCCAGAACGCTAGCTGGTGGCGGCGGCGATAGAAGACCAGGATTGCTCCGGGAAGGCCGAAGGCAAGCACCGGAAGGGCGAGCCAGAGCCAGCTCTGGCGGTTGTTCATCAGAATCGTGTCGAAGCGGCAGCCCGCGAGCGTAAGCGCCGCCGCGAGCAAAGCGGCTCCCCGGGCGACTGGTCGGCACCTGTGGGAAAAGTCAGGCATGGGACCTCCTGTATGGAAACGGTGGCTCCTCTCCGATGGCGAGCGCCTCCGGCGAGGTTCCGCTGGTTCGGGCAGCCGCGCGCGAGCCCGGCTGCGAGCGTGCATCCGCAGGCGACGCTCGGCGCGGCTCAATTCCGGGTCACGACCGATTGTTGCTCAAGAAAGTTCCTATTGTCTAATTCGCACATGGCTATATAGAGAAAAAGGCATTTCTTGGAAGCAGCCTGGCGCAGGCGCAAGGTGAGGAAGCGCGAGAGACGGCGCGCGGGGGCGACACCGCATGCGGAGATTGCCATCGGCGCATTTGTCAAGAGAAAGCCCGAGGAGTTAATCTCGATCTTGCGTCCTGCAGTTCAGGACGACTGCTGCCACGAGAAGCCGCAGCGATTGAGGAGCGTGGCATGTCACCCGCGACGAATGACCAGGAGGCCGGGTTCGGTTGCTTCTTGATGCTCATCGCGGCGGTCGTCTTTCTTTGCGCATCCCAGTTCATCACCCCGGCTCTGACGGCCCTGCATCTGTGGACATGGCCAGTGTGGGCCTACCTTGCAGCGTCAGGGATCGGCTGGCTGGGGACGCTTCCCGGGCACGAGCCTAACGGCCATGCGGAGGGGAGCCGCCGCGCAGAGGGGAGGAGACCAGACGGTCTGGCGCGATTGCTGGTGTCAGCGGCGCATAGCACACTTGCCTACGTCTGGCTCGGCCTCGGAGTGCTCTTTCTCTGCCTGACTGCTCTCAACGCGTCGCGCCAATATTTCTCTGCAGAGGAGCTCCGAAATCTCGAGGAAGAGCTGATTCACTTCAAGCTCGATTTGAGGCACCTCACGGACTCGCTGCCGCTTTTTCTTGCCCTGCTGATCGGCTCGCTGGCTCTCTCCCGCTTGTCTCCCCGGTGGAAGGTCGTCGCCAGGTTCGCCGCTCTCCGCACCATGGCCACCGCCGCCTATGTGGTCATGGTGACAGTGACCAGCTTCACCCTGTTCGCACAGGCCCCCTTGCATGACATGGTCGACCAGCACGATCATCGCAACCGCGAGCGGCTCGCCAGCGGAAACCTTGTCTATCACGCGATTCTTCGACAGGAGAGCGACATCGTCGCTAAGTTTCTCGCGGCCGAGACACTGCATTCCGATCTGCAGCAGCTCAGCAAACCGCAGCGCGATCAGTTGCAGCAGGAAATTGTGCAGGCAAGCGCCGCCGCGAGTGGAGTCAGAATCTCCTATTCGGAGATCTTCGGCTGCTCAAAAATAAAGAGTCGTTCTGGTTTACCGAGTCGGATTGAGGGTACGCTCGTTTCTATTCGCTCCATCGAGCGATGTCTGCGACTTGCGAGCTTAGGTCGCGGGGGAGACCGCATTGCTCCCGATGGAACGCAGCGCGGGGCGGTACGCGAACGTCTTGTCCGCCGCATCGCAGCAGCGGAATGGAGCCTCTCCGAACCCGACGCCGCGCAGTTGGTCCAGGAGCTTTCGGCCGCCCCTGGACATTTCGAAAACGCTGAGCTCGCATTTCCAAGTTCGAGGCCACCAAGGGATCTGGAGGAATTGAACGGACAGCTTCGGGTGCTCGGCCGGCAGGACCAGCGCGTCGAGGCCGAAAGACGCAGACTTGAGGACGTGAAAACACGCGAGGCCGAAGCGCGGCAGGCAGCCAGGATGGCAATCTCGCAGCTTGTTGGCTCGCAAGCGCCGGATCTGGGAGGGGGTCTCATCGATGCCTATTTACAGGAGGCCCTCGACAGGCTCGTTGAGCGGGCGTTCGGCAGGGCAGTAACTGCCTGGTACGCTCGTGGCCGGCCATTGGAAGGAGTCAACTACTGGACGAATCTGTTGCGGACGCTGGCCCCCAAACTGCGGGGCCGCGGGGCGCCGCCCGACCATGCCTTCGTCGATCGAGTGGAGCGAGAGGAGACCTCCAGGGTCCGCGCCAGCCTGAAGAACGCGACCGCGGCGGATCCTCCCGATTTCCTCATCACACCAGTAGAGATGCTGGAGCGTCAGAATCGGTGGCTGGCAGGGATCGAGCTCAATCAACGTCTGTTGCGTTCCGTGACCGGCGGGATTGGCTCACCAAGCGGTCGCCTGTATGGAAACCCGCTCGGCTGGCGCCCGAGTGGAGAACCTTCTCGCGCCCCTCGGGTCTTCAGAATCGTTCCCTGAGCCGCGACTCGAAGCCGGTGGCAGAGCGAGCGGTCCGTTCGCGGCGCGATACACTCGCCACGCCGGTCGCCGATCTTCCACGGCAAGCTCTCGCCGGCCGGACCGCCGGCGCGCGCCGCGCCAGCCGGGTGCCTAGCCAGACTCCCGGGTGAGGGGCGCGTCAGCCGGCGTTCCCGGCCGTCACACCAGGATAGTGGGATGTGTGCCTATATTACCGATCTCTATGGCGGTCTCGATGTCAGTCACCGACGCCAGTAACGTGGCCGTCGTTTGTGATCTGCCACGGCGACAACCGTAAAACTGGCTGGAATCTCTCGGTAGATGATGCTGTACAGGAAGCTCCGCAAGATGTATCGTCGCCGGCGGCAGGGGTTCCATTGGGGCAGGTGCTCGTGCTACCTGGCATCGCGCGGTGCTCCTATCGGTCGGCTTCGCGCTCCCGGGTGTGGACTAGGGCTGCTGCAGCCTGGCCGGCAGATGCTGGCGGCCTGCTTGGCAAGTTGCACTCCTGTCACAGTGCGCCCTGTAAAAAGGCGTAAAACCATGATAATTGGCGTTAAGTCAGAGGACGCTTAAGTCTCTGAAAATATTGACGCTAGGTGTCATTGAGTGTCGCCGGGGATCACGCTATGGAACGTCTGTAAATCTGCCGGGCTAAGCCCTACCGAGGTTCGAATCCTCGCGCCTCCACCAACAAAGTCAAGGATTTAGCTCAACGACCTGTCCGCCTGTCCGGCACCCTAACGGTGCGCGGGCTCGGAGAGACGCGGCCGCCGCGAGGCTCTCACACCGAGCCCTATCCTCAAATCTCGTCTTCAGAGAATCCTGCTTTTTTCAGGAGATGCCGGAGGAGCCCGGTTTTGAGCGACGGGTTGGCGTGGATGGGACCGACAGGCGCACCTCGGAATCAGGCTTCATGTAGATGTGATGGCTGCCATGGACCCGGCGGAGGCCCCAGCCCCGCCGCTCGAGCAGCTTGGCCAGGTCCTTCCCGGAGGGAGAGGGACTTCATACTGCGATTTCGATGATGCGCTGCCGGTCCGAGCCCTGGGCCGGCTCGAGGTCCACGGAGAGGCAGCCCTCCACCGCCTCGTAGAGGTTCTGAAGCAGCTCCTCGAAGTTCTCGCCCTGGGTGGCGCAGCCTGGGATCGCGGGCACCTTAGCCCAGAATCCGCCCTCTTCAGCCTCGTGGACGACCACTCTGAGTCTCATCGGCCGCCTTCTCGTTCCGATGCTATCACCTCGTCCTTGCCTAGGCCCGCGCCGCCTGCTCGCTGAGCGCGAAACCCAGTCCCGGCGCCAGCGCATGCAGCTACCGACGCAGAGAGGCGTCGTCCGAGCGCCCGATGCAGGCTGGACAGCGGGTCCTGGCTGGCGACCCGCTCTGCCTGGCCGCGCGGGCCGGGCCGCACAGCGATGTGCAGAGCAGGCCGAGGAAGGCGCACGCTCGGGTCACGGCAAGGGCAGTGCGGTGACACGGCGTACGCATCGGGCTCCTCCGTCCATTGGATTCCAACACGGCGAATTGTTTCCAGCGACAGAGACCTCGATCGCCGAGCGCTCCCTGCTGAAATCCGGCACGTTGAGATGCGAAGCGGTCACGTCGGCGACACGGTGGCGACACGAGCGCGCTCTAGATTGGCCTCCTGAAGTCCTCTCCGGGTGCGGCGCGGTGGCAGAGCACGGGCACCTGGAGAGCTCGATGTCCACCCAAAGCCAAGGAGGAGCCTATGCGCGGTGCGATGAAGTCCAAGCGGTCCAGGTGGTTGTCCGCCATGTTGGTCACGTTGTCGGCGGCGTCAGCTCTCGCCGGAGGGGGCGCGCTGCTCGCCGCCGAAGGCCCTGTCCCCAGAGGCATTCAGCCCCTCGACCATGTTTATCTCATCATGATGGAGAATCACGGCTACAGCCAGATCCTCAACAACCCGAACGCACCATTCATCAATCAGTTTGCGAAGTCGGCCAATCTGGCGACGAACTACTTCGCGATCGGCCACCCCAGCCTGACCAACTATCTCGAGGTGGTAGGCGGCTCGAATTTCGGCGTCCAGAATGACAACGATCCAGACTGGCACAATGCCAGCTGCAAGACGAACCTCAGCTCCGGGATCGCCGCCACGGACAATCCGCCGACACCGGCGATCTGCCCGATCGCAGGCACCGGCACGGATGCCGCGACGCCGGTCGTCGACAATACGAACGAGGTCCAGGGGCCCCCGGGCCTGATCAACATCGACGGGGTCCAGTCGATCCCCGCGACAGCCAACACGGTTGGCAAGACGATCGCCGACCAGCTCGCGGCCGCGGGACTCACCTGGAAGACCTATCAGGAGAGCCTGCCGCCCGGCGGCCCCAACGGAGTGAACTACAGCGACGGGTTCTTCACCGACCGCACGGATTTCAGCGCGATCAAGCCGGCGCTCACTCCGCCGCTATCGCAAAGCAGCGTGGTCAAGCTCTACGCGGCGAAGCACAACCCATTCGTCTACTTCCGCAGCGTGCAGGAGGGCAGGACGCAGCATCTCAGCCTCGACAACGTCGCCGGCTTCGAAGGTCCAAACGGCCTCTATGCCGACCTTCGTCTGGCTCGCGTGCCGACGTTTGCGTTCATCGCGCCGAACCAGTGCAACGACCAGCATGGACGCGGCAACGCTGGGGCGTTCTGCAACTACGATCCGACAAGCGACGGCTCGCAGGCCGGCCTGAACCCGGCGCTCATCTTCCGCGGCGACGTTACAGTCCAACGGATCGTGGAGGCGATCGAGAGCTCCTACGGATGGCGCAATGGCAACAATGCCATTGTCGTGATGTGGGACGAGAACGACTACAGCACGGCGCCGAACACCAACCAGGTGATGGTCATCGTGCTCACGAACTACGGCGCACGCGGCGTGCAGAGCGCGCAGCGCTACAATCACTTCTCCCTGCTCAAGACGCTCGAGGCCGCTTTCGGGCTGCCCTGTCTGAACCATGCTTGCGAGAACGACGTCAAGGTGATGTCCGACCTGTTTCGCTGAGGCGGCCGACCGCGCTGGCGCCACGGCAGGCCAGGTCCGGGGGTAAAGCGGCGGGTTAGGCGGATCGCTCGGCACCACGAGAACCACGAGGATGCCGGCGGCGTGCCAGAATACGGCCGCCGCCGGCAGTGTTCAGGCCGCCGCCCGACGCGCCGTCCTACCAGGCTTCCGTTTGGATGCCGCCGACTTGGCTGAAGTGACGGTCGCGCGTCACGAGCACCAGGTTATGTTGTCGAGCGATCGACGCAATCCAGAGGTCATTTTCCGGGATAGGGCGGCCCCGGCTCGTCAGCTCATCCTTGATCTGCCCGTAGACGCGAGCGGTGTGGTGATCGACTGCGAGGATGATGCAGGTCGCCGCGAACTCCTCGAGCTGTTTTAGATTCTCCCGAGGCCGTCCCGACCGGGCTGCACCGTAGTACAGCTCTCCGAGAACGGTCGAGGGCAGCAGGACCTGTTCGGCAGCGGCCAGCTCGGCATGGACGGTGGCATCCTGCTTGAAAAGAGCGGTAACGATGTTGGTGTCGAGCAGATACCTACCACGCTTCCGGGTCGATCCGCTCGCAGCCATCTTCTATCGCCTCCTCCATCTCGCGAATGGACTCTGCGTCGATCGCACCAGCAAAGCGGAGAAGGTCTCGACCTGGAATCCCTTTGGGTGCAGCCTCTACGAGGCCATGGACGAGCTGCGCGGCCTGCACCTGCATCTCGGGGGAAAGTTGTTCGAGATCGCTTAGGATCTGCTCCTTGACCGTGGCCTCGACCATTGCCTCGCCTCCTGTGCAGTCAGCGTTGGCATTGTAACTCCTTTTCGCTGGCGGCCACCTTATGCGCTGGCGGTCCGAGTCCTGGACCGGCTCGAGATCCACAGAGAATCGCGATGATCACAACGGCGGGCTGATCGTTATCGAGCGGGGAATAGATAGCGTAGGGAAAACTCCGGAGAGGAGGCGCGGAGTCATTCTCGACGCGAGCGAAAGTCCTTCAACTTCTCGGCAACCTCGGTGCGAACCTCATCGCAGGGCCGCGCTTCCTTGGGATGGGCCCGATGAGCCGCCAAGCTCTCCTCGATCACCGCCTGGTGCCAGCTGGGAACGGAGATCTCGTCGGGATTGGCCACAATCCGGTCCCAAAGCGACTGCACGTAGTCGAACTGCTCTTCGACCGACAGCTCATCGAAGCCAGGGGGAGGAGAGGGGAGAGACTTCGGCACAGTGGATCCACCGATTGTGGCTGAGTATACCGCTTCGCGAAGACAGGCGTCGACGCGCAGCGGGAGACGTTGTCTCCTGTACCATCAGGGGCGATGAAGGTGGTCATCGCCGGTGGGACCGGGCATGTCGGGACGCTCCTGGCCAGGGCCTTTCATGCGAGCGGCGACGAGCTTGTCGTCCTCAGCCGCAAGCCTGGCCCGGCGCCCTGGCGCGTGGCCGCGTGGGATGCGCGGACGGTGGGGAGCTGGGCGGCGGAGCTCGGGGGCGCCGAGGCGGTCGTCAACCTCGCGGGCCGGAGCGTCAACTGCCGCTATACGCGCGACAACCGGCAGGCGATCCTCGACTCGCGCGTCGAATCGACCCGGGCGGTGGGCGAGGCCATCGCCCGCGCGGCGCAGCCACCGCGGGTCTGGCTCCAGATGAGCACGGCGACCATCTACGCCCATCGCTTCGACGCGTCGAACGACGAGGCCACGGGCATCCTGGGTGGCGCCGAGGCGGATGTGCCGGGTCCGCCGAGCGGAAGCGAGACCAGGAAGGCGCTCCCCATCCCGGGCGAGCTCAGCACCTGGAGAGCAGCCTCAGGTTCCAGTCGGAGACAGGCCGGTCGAGAGCGGCGAGAAGGCCTGCCACGGAAAGGCTGGCGCCGGCGCCGGTCAGCAGCGCGAAAAGTGCAAGATAGCGGAATCCGCGAGCCATCGCGGGCAGCCCCCATTCCGGCTTGCGCCGCGAGGAGAAGACTCCGTACGGCGGGGCGCCGAGCCTGCTGGTCATCGACGTGCCGGCGGCCCAGGGGTGGCCCGACCGGCTGGCGCGCGGCCGAGGTCCGGCGCGGAGGGCGCTCCCGGCCGCAGCCGCGCCGAGGGCCTGGCTTGCAATGCCCGCACCGGCCTCGGCCGGCGGATGGCACCGTGATCGACGCAGGGAGCGCGCCCGCTAGCGATGCACCTGGCACAGGCCACGGGATCGCCGGCTCGCGGGTCCGATGGACTCATGGTCGGGTCGATCGGACCCGGTCGCCGGTCAGTGGCCGCCCGTTCGCCGGCGGGCCGCGTTGAATGGCCTAGCCTTGCGGCGGCTTCTTCGCCTTCGCCTTGGCGGCCTTGGCGGTCTTGGCATCGTGGGCGGCCTCGGCCTTCTCGGCCGCGGCGGACTCGTGCCCGACCTTGATGACAGAGCCGTTCAGCGCGTCGACTTCGACCTCCTCGATGCCCGACTTGCCCGGCACCTTGATGTCGAAGGAGTACAGCAGCTTGCCGTTCTCCTCCTCGAGCTCCTCGGACTTCAGCTTGCCCTTGGGGAACTTGGCGAGGGCGGTGGCGCGCGCCGCCTCGAGGCTGATTTTCGCCCTGGCCGCGAGGTCGGCCGGGACCTTGCTGGTGACCGCCGCCGGCTTGGCGGCGTTGCCGGGGGCCGCGGCCGAGGCGCCGCTGGCGGCCTGAGCGCTGACTGCCGCGGAGCTGGCCAGGAGGATTGTCAGAAGGGCTACACCTAGGGTTTTCATCGCGTTCTCCTCGTGCGCCGGGCCCGCCGGCGGACTGGTTGGTGAATGAAAGCGGTCGTCGGCCCCTCAAGCGGGGCCGCCCGACACACGTGCAGTTTGAGGGGGCGCCCGTGGAGGGCGCTTCGCCGGGAGATGAAATCGGTTTTAGCCGGGTGGCGGATCGGACGGCACTGCGGTATCGCAGGGTTTGCCGGGTTCGCCGACCATGTAGCCGGCGCCCGGCACGGTGCGGATCAGCGGAGGGGAGAAACCCTCGTCCACTTTCCGGCGCAGGCGGTGGATGTGCATGTCGACGAGGTTGCCGCGCGGCTCGAAATCGTAATCCCAGGCGGCCTCGAGCAGCATGGAGCGCGTCACCACCTGACCGGCGTGACGCATCAGCTTCTCGAGCAGGAGGAACTCGCGGCGCTGGAGGCGGATCGCCTTCCCGGCCCGCGACACGGTGCGGCCGGCGATGTCGAGCTCCAGGTCGCCCACCCGCAGCACCGCGGGCCGCCGCGAACGGTCGGCCCGGCGGGCGAGCGCGTCGAGACGCGCCAGGAGCTCGGCGAATGCGTAGGGTTTGGTGAGGTAGGCGTCGCAGCCGGCGCGCATGCCCTCCACCCGATCGCGGGTGCCCGCGAGAGCGGAGAGCATCAACACCGGCGTCACGAGGTCGTGCTCGCGCAGGCGCCGGACCAGGGTGATGCCGTCCATCCCGGGCAGCATCCGATCCACCACCAGCGCGTCGTAAAAACCTTCGCGCGCCATCGCGAGCGCGGTCTCGCCGTCCGCCACGCGGTCCACCACGTGGCCGCTCTCGGTCAAGCCCCGGACCAGGTAGCCCGCCGTGCGCTCGTCGTCTTCAGCCACCAGCACGCGCACTCGGAGATCCTAAGGCGAAACTCCCTCGGCCGAGAGGGTGGGGCGTCCCCTTCCCCTCCGGCGCCGCTGGGCAGGGACCCGGTGGCTTCGAGAAACCGGGAAGGGGATCCGCGAGGGGTTGCGGGGGGAGATTCGATAGATTGGAGTCCGCCGTCGCCAGTTAGCGAGCGCTGTTTCATACTTCGGGGCCGCCCACCGGCGGCGCCAACTAAAACGGAATTCACGTTGGGAACACCGGCGTTTCAATCACTATATGACAGAACGGAAGCACGGGGCGCGCTGCCGCGGGAGGCGATAGAGGCGATATATGGCAAGAGTGCTGGTCGTCGAGGATGATGTCGGGACCGCCGCGGAGATCGCGGCGGCGCTTGGCGATCAGGGCTTCGACGTGGAGTGCGCGCACACTGGCCGCGAGGGGTTGCTGAAGGCGGTCGCCGACGGCTACGAGGCCATCGTCCTCGACCGCATGCTGCCCGGCGGGCTCGACGGCCTCGCCGTGCTGCAGACGCTGCGCACCGCCGGCGTCGAGACGCCGGTGCTCATCCTCAGCGCCCTGTCCGCGGTGGACGAGCGCGTGCGCGGCCTGCGCGCCGGCGGTGACGACTACCTGACCAAGCCCTTCGAGTTCGTGGAGCTGACCGCCCGGGTCGAAGCGCTGGTGCGGCGCCGCGCCATCCCGCCGGCGGAGACGGCGCTCCGTGCCGGCGACCTGGAGATCGACCTGCTCAGCCGCCAGGTGCGGCGCGCCGGCCGCACGGTCGAGCTCTTGCCGCGCGAATACCGGCTGCTCGAATATCTCATGCGGCACCCGGGACAGGTGGTGACGCGCACCATGCTCTTCGAAGAGGTGTGGGGCTATCATTACGAAGAGCGGACGAACGTCATCGACGTGCACATCGGCAAGCTGCGGCGCAAGCTCGACGAAGGCGGGTTGCCGGCGATGATTCATACCGTCCGCGGGGCTGGGTACATCCTTCGTGCCGCTGAGTGAGCTTCTCCGCACGACGAGCTTCCGCGTCGCACTGCTGTTGCTCGCCCTCTTTTCGGCGGCGTCGGTCTTCCTGTACGTGCAGACCGCCGGTTACATCACGGGCGAGGACGACGAGTGGCTCGCCAGCAAGCAGGCGGAGCTCGCCGCGGCGAGTCCCGCCATCCGCCGAGAGCAGCTTGGCGAGCGCCCGGTGGGTGATCGTGATGTCGAAGGACGCAGCCTGTCGGCCCTCTTCGATGCCGCCGGAAACTGGCTCGGTGGCAGCCGTGTGAGCCTGCCGCAACCCTTTCCTCCCCTGGATCGGGCCTTCGAGTTCGAGCGCAAGGAAGGCGGCAAGTCGGTGCCCTTCCGTGGTTTGCTCCATCGGCTGCCCTCGGGCGAGATCCTTCTGGTCAGCCGCGACGTCAGTGAGGAGCACGAGTTCCGCGGCTTGCTGGCCGGCGCCATGGCCTGGGGCTGGTTCATGGTCCTGGTCACCGGGCTGGCGGGCGCCGCGGTGAGCGGCGCCGGGACGCTGCGCCGCCTCGACGCGGTCGCCGGCGCCATCGAGCGCATCGTCGGCGGCAACTTGAGCGAGCGCCTGCCGGCCGGCGAGAGCGCCGGGGACCTCGGCCGGCTGATCCGGGTGGTCAACGGCATGCTCGACGACCTCGAGCGGCTGATGCAGGAGGTCAAAGGGGTGAGCGACGGCATCGCCCACGACCTGCGCACGCCGCTGACGCGCCTGCTCGCCGGCCTGGAGCGGGCGCATCGCCGTGCGGCCTCGGCCGGCGAGTACGCCGCCGCCGTCGAGGAGGCGATCGTCGAGACCCGAGGCATCCTCTCGAGCTTCAGCGCGATGCTGCGCATCTCCGAGCTCGAGGACGGCGCGCGGCGCGCGGGATTCAGCAAGCTCGACCTCGTCGACCTCGGCAGGGTCGCAACCGACGTGATCGAGCTGTACGACCCGCTGGCCGAGGACAAGGGCGTCGCGCTCGCGCTCGAAGGCGCGGGCCCCGGCCCGGCCGAGCTGCCCGGCGACCCGAGCCTGCTCTTCGAGGCCATCGGCAATCTGGTCGACAACGCGATCAAGTTCACACCCGCGGGAGGCCGGGTCACCGTGCGCGTGGTGCGGGAGGACGGGCGTCTCGGCATCGCCGTCGCCGACACCGGGCCCGGCATCCCGGCCGCGGAGCGCGGGGCCGTGCTGCGGCGCTTCTATCGCGCCGAGAAGAGCCGCCACACCGCCGGCAGCGGGCTCGGGCTCAGCCTGGTGGCGGCCGTCGCGAGACTCCATGGCCTCCGTCTCGCGATCGAGGATGCCGCCCCGGGTTGCCGCGTGACCCTGTGGCGCGAGAGCCTCGTCGCGCAGGCGTGAAGGCAGTCCACGAGCCGCCGCCGCCTTGATACGCTGCGCGGCGTCGTGGAACCGAGGGCTTGACCGGCGCACGGAGGTGACCATGGGATTCGGCGCTTGTTGGCGATGGGCCGGCGGGGGGTGGCGCCAACCGCGCGGACAGAGGCGCCTGAGGCTCCCGAGACCCCTGAGAACCCCCGCGCTCCCCTGGCTGCTCGCCGCCGCCGCCACCGCCGGCATAGCGGGCTGCGCCACCTACCGCGATCAGCCGCTCATCGAGCGGCCGACCCTGCCGGACCGCATCCCGGACCTGGCGATCGACCCGCGGCAGATGCCGTTGCCGGAGCTCGCCGCGCACAAGTTCGATCCCTCCGACGGCCTGGACATCACCGAAGTCGCCATGCTGGCGGTGGTCAACAACCCGGACTTGAAGGCGGCCCGGGCCGCCGCCGGCGTGGCGCACGCGCAGGCGTTTGCCGCCGGGCTCCTGCCCGATCCGCAGGTGAGCCTCGCCGCCGACGTCCCGGACCCCGGCCAGGCCGCCACCGCGACGGCGGCCAACTTCGGCTTGAGCTACGACGTGATCGGCCTGCTCACCCGCGCGCCGCGCTACGCCGCCGCGCGGCACGACGCCCGCAAGACCGATCTGAACCTGCTCTGGCAGGAGTGGCAGGTGGTCTCGCAGGCGCGCCAGCTGTTCGTCAGGCTGACCCAGCAGGGGCAGCTCATGGACGTCCTGCAACAGAACCGCGCCCTCTTCGCCGACCGCTACCGCCGCACCGAAACCGCCCTGGAGCGCGGCCTGCTGACGCTCGATGCCGTGACCCCGCACCTGGTCGCGCTCCAAGACGTGAGCCGCCAGATGAACGACCTCGAGCGCCTGGTCAGCCAGAATCGCCACGACTTGAATGCCCTGCTTGGGCTGGCTCCCGAGGTCGCGGTGCCGCTGGTGGGCCCGCCGGCGCTGCCCGAGCTCGACGAGGCGGCGGTCGAGAAGCTGGTGCCGGACCTGCCGCGCCGCCGGCCCGACCTCATCGCCTTGCAGGCCGGCTACGCGGCCGAGCAGATGCGCTACCGGGCGGCCATCCTGGCGCAGTTCCCCTCGCTCAACGTTGGGTTCACGCGCGCCAGCGACACCAGCGCCATCCACACCACGGGCCTGAACATCAGCTTGACCCTGCCCATCTTCAACGGCAACCGCGGCGTAATCGCGGTCGAGCGGGCGACCCGGCAGCAGCTCTACGCCGAGTACGAGCTGCGCTTGAACGCCGCCGACAGCGGCATCCATCGCATCCTGGCCGAGCAGCGCATCAACCGGCGGCAGTTGCAAGACATCGACGCCGGGCTGGCCGATCTGTCGCGCGCCGCCGAGAAGACAGATGCCGCCTTCCGGGCGCACGACATCGACGCTCTCGCCTTCGCCAGCCTGCAAGCGTCGCTGCTGGCCAAGAGAATCGAGAAGATCAACCTGGAGCAGGCGATCCTGGAGCAGCAGGTGGCGCTGCAAACCCTGGCCGGCGGCGAGCTGCCCGTCCGGCTCGCTCACTGAGAATCATCCGAGGATCATCCGATGCCGATGACCCGCAAGCGCAAGATCGTCGTAGCGAGCGCGGCCTCCGCCGCCGTCGTGCTGGGCCTGTGGGTCGTCTTCCGCACGCCGTCCGCGTCTCCGGCGGCCGCCGGCGCGCCGGCGACCGGCGCGGGCGCGCCGAGCGCGCTGGTGAAAACCGCGCCGCTCGCCCAGCGCAACCTGAGCGACGTCCTGGCCGCGTTCGGCGAGGTGACGACCGGCCAGGTGGTGGCGATCAGCTTTCCGCGCGCCGGGCAGGTCTCGCGCCTGCTCGTCTTGCCGGCCCAGCGGGTCAGCAGCGGCACGCCGCTGGCCACCCTGACGAGCGACCCCACCTCCAAGCTCGCCTACACCCAGGCGGTGAGCGCCGTGGACTTCGCGCGCGGCGAGCTGCGGCGCAACCAGGAGCTGTTCTCGCTGCAGCTCGCCACGCAGTCGCAGGTCGATGCCGCGCGCAAGGCGCTCCAGGATGCGGAAGCCAACCTGGAGACCCAGCGCAAGCTCGGCGGCGACGTCGGCTCGGCAACGGTGACCGCCCCGTTCGACGGCGTGGTCACCGCGGTGGCGGTGGCCCAGGGTGACCGCATCCAGCCGGGCGCCGTCATCCTGCAGCTCGGCCATACCGACGTCCTGCGCGTGCGGCTCGGCGTCGAGCCGGACGACTCCCACCTGGTGCGGGTCGGCATGCCGGTCACCCTGTCGCCGGTGGACGACCGCAGCAAGTCCGTCGCGGCCTCGATCGCCGAAAACCAAGGCCTCGTCGACCCCAAGACCCAGCTCATCGACGCCGTGGCAGTCGTGCCGGCGACCGCCGGCGCAACCTTCCTGGTGCCCGGCAGGCACGTGCGGGCGGTGATCGCGGTCGGTCAGCACCTGGGCTGGGCGGCGCCGCGCGCTGCGGTGTTGAGCGACGCCGGCGGCTCCTACGTCTTTCAGGTCGCCGGCGGCAAGGCTCGCCGCGTCAACGTCACGCCGGGCGAGGAGAGCCAGGGGATGGTCCCGATCAGCGGCGGCCTCGATCCGCGGCTGCCGATCGTCGTGCTCGGCAACTACGAGCTGCAGGACGGCATGCAGGTGAGAGAGGGAGGGGCGTGAGCGGCAACGGCTGGGTGCAAGCGCACCGGCGGTCCATCCTCTTCCTGATGGTGGCGCTCGCCGTCACCGGCGTCGTGGCGGCTCTCAAGCTGCCGGTTTCGCTCTTCCCGACGGTCGACTTTCCGCGCGTGGTGGTGTCGCTCGACGCCGGCGACCGCCCCGCCGAGCAGATGGAGATGCAGGTGACGCGGCCGGTGGAAACGGCGGTCCGGCGGGTGCCCGGGGTGGTCGACGTGCGCTCGATCACCAGCCGCGGCGCCGCCGACATCTCGATCAACTTCAACTGGGGCCTGGACATGGCGAGCGCGACCTTGCAGGTCAGCGCCGCCATCACCCAGATCATGACCCAGCTTCCGGCGGGCACCCAGGTGCTCACCCGGCGGATGGATCCCACGGTCTTTCCGATCATCGCCTACAGCCTCACCTCCGCCACCACGCCGCTGACCCAGCTGCGCGACCTTGCGGACTACCAGCTCCGCCCGCTGCTCTCCAGCGTCGCCGGGGTGGCCCAGGTGCAGGTGATGGGCGGCGCCGTCGAGGAATACCGGGTGTCGGTCGATCCGCTCCGCCTGCAAGCCTATGGCCTGGGCCTCGACGACGTGGCCAAGGCGCTCAGCGGCGCCAACGTGCTCTCCGCCGTAGGCAAGCTGGAAGACCACTACAAGCTCTACCTGGTGATCTCCGACACCCGGCTGCAGAACGTCGAGCAGATCGGCCGGACGATCTTGAAGACCGGCGCCAACGGCATCGTCGAGCTCGAAGACGTCGCCACCGTCGAGCCGTCGACCGAGCCGCAATGGATCCGGGTGACGGCCGACGGCAAGGACGCGGTCCTTTTCTCGGTCTACCAGCAGCCGGGCAGCAACAGCGTGCAGATCGCGACCGACGTGAAGGCGAAGCTCGACGCCTTCAAGCCGCAGCTGCCTGCCGGGGTCGCCGTCGCCAACTGGTACGACCAGAGCCAGCTCGTCACCGCTTCGGCCGCCAGCGTGCGCGACGCGATCATGATCGGGGTCGTCCTGGCGGCGATCGTGCTGCTGATCTTCCTGCGCAACTGGAAGATCACGCTCATCGCCATCGCCGTGGTGCCGACCGTGCTGGCGAGCACCGTGGTGCTGCTCAGCGTGCTCGGCATGAGCTTCAACATCATGACCCTGGGCGGCATGGCCGCCGCCGTCGGGCTGATCATCGACGACGCGATCGTGATGATCGAGCACATCGTGCGGCGGCTGCGCGGCGCGGCCGTGCATACCAAGGAACAGGTGATGCTCGCGGCGCGCGAGTTCAGGCGGCCGCTGGTTGGCTCGAGCGCTTCGACCCTGGTGATTTTCGCGCCGCTGGCATTCCTGAGCGGCGTGACCGGCGCGTTCTTCAAAGCGCTGTCGATCACCATGGCGGCGGGGCTGTTCATCTCCTTCCTCATCACCTGGCTGGCGGTGCCGATCCTCGCCGATCGTCTGCTCGGCGAGAAGGACGCCCAGCAGAAGGAGGGCGGCCGGCCCACCCTCTGGTTCCATGCGCGTTACGCGGGGCTGCTCGGCCATCTGCTGCGGCGCCCGGCGCTGCTCCTCCTCGGCCTCGCGCCGCTGCTGATCGTCGGCTGGATCGCTTTCCGCGCCGCCGGCTCCGGGTTCATGCCGGCGATGGACGAGGGCGGGTTCGTGCTCGACTACCGCAGCGCGCCGGGGACGGCGCTGTCGGAGACCGACCGCCTGCTGCGCCAGGTCGAGGCGATCATCACCGCGGTCCCCGACGTCGACACCTACTCGCGCCGCACCGGCGCGGGCCTGGGCGGCGGTCTCTCGGAGGCCAACCACGGCGACTTCTTCGTGCGCCTGAAGAGCGGCAACCGGCGGCCCGTCGACGTGGTCATGGAAGACGTCCGTTCGCGCATCGAGCAGCAGGTGCCCGGCCTCGCCGTCGAGATGGCCCAGCTCATGGAGGACCTGATCGGCGACCTGACCGCGGTGCCGCAGCCGGTGGAGATCAAGCTGGTCGCGCCCAACCCGGCGCAGCTGCCGAAGCTGGCGAAGAGCGTGGCGGACCGCATCGGCAAGATCCCCGGCATCGTCTCGGTGCAGAACGGCATCAATCCGGCGGGCGACGCGCTGATGGTCCACGTGGGGCGGGTCAAGGCGGCGGTCGAGGGAATGGACCCGGACGCCATCACCAAGGCGCTCAACGATTCCCTGACCGGCACGGTCACCACGCAGATCGCCAAGGGCGTCAAGATGGTCGGCGTGCGGGTGTGGATCCCGCCGGCGCTGCGCACGACCGACAGCGACGTCAACCGGCTCAGCCTGCGCGCCCCCGACGGGCACCTGGTCCCGCTGCGGCGGGTGGCGACGCTCGAGCCGGTGGCGGGCCAGCCGGAGATCGACCGCGAGAACCTGACCCAGATGATCGCGGTGACCGCGCGCATCGCCGGCCGCGACCTGGGCTCGACGGTCGCCGACGTCAAGACCGCCCTGGCGCAGCCGGGGGCGGTGCCGCCGGGAGTTACCTACCAGCTCGGCGGGCTCTATCAGCAGCAGCAGATC
This sequence comes from Thermoanaerobaculia bacterium, assembly GCA_035544895.1. Lineage (GTDB taxonomy): Bacteria > Acidobacteriota > Thermoanaerobaculia > Multivoradales > UBA5704 > JASLEW01. The sequence goes on along the minus strand of DASZZM010000004.1, from coordinate 3,104 downwards.
GCCTTCCAGGGGCTGATGATCGTCTTCGCGGCGGCGGCGATGCTGGTATTCCTGCTGCTGCTCTTCATGTACGAGAGCTTCGGCCTGGCGCTGTCGGTGCTGGTCACCGCCCTGCTCGCGGTGTCCGCCGTCTTCGTCGGGCTGTGGCTGACCCATATCGACCTCAACATCTCCGCCATCATGGGCATGACCATGATCATCGGCATCGTCACCGAGGTGGCGATTTTCTACTTCTCCGAGCAGCAGGAGCTGGCGCCGACCATGGGCTGGCAGGAATCCCTGATCGCCGCGGGCCAGAACCGCATGCGTCCCATCGCCATGACGACCTTCGCCGCCATCTTGACCCTGCTGCCGCTCGGCTTCGCCATCTGGCAAGGCTCGCAGATGCAGCAGCCGCTGGCGATCGCCATCATCTCCGGCCTGATCGTGCAGCTCCCCCTGGTCCTCTGCGTCATGCCCGTCCTCTTCCGCCTGACCCAGGGCCGCCGCGGCGCGGCCGAACCGCCGCCGCCAGCGGCGGCCGAGCGGGCACCCAGCGCCGCCGCCGCGAAGTAACCGGGCCTTCTACCTGCCGGTCCTCTCGACCTGCGGTGCTTGCTGCGCGGCGGGCGCGATACGGGACACCAAGAGTCGCCGCTCGCATCGCTTCACCCAGGAAACAGAGGACGGGTTTAAATCTTGGCCGCTGCCTGGAGCACTTGGGTATCGAGGCTGATCAGCTCGACGTCAAGGGCTCGGGCCAGCCAGAGATAGGACGCGTCGTAGACGGTGAGGCCTGTCTTCTCGGCCAGGCGCATGACCTCCGGCAGTTCGACTCTGAGGTGCCGTAGACCGAGTCGTGGCAGGCGGGCGTATGCCGCGAGGAGCTCTGTCCGCAGCTCGGGGTCCCGCCTCAATTTCTTCCAACAGGTGTTCGCCACCTCGTAGGCCAGCAAGGTGGGTGCCGCAAGCAGCTCTTCCCCTAATCGGTCGGCGATCAGGTGGCCCTCCGGCTCTCCAAACAGCACCGCGGAGACCGCCGAGGCGTCGATGACCTTCAACTCTGCTCTCGCTCGCCCCGGCCGTTGGCGTCACGGTCGGCGCGAATCATCGCTGCCGACTCTGCCGGAGTGCGCAAGCCCGCGGCACGAGCAAGCTCGTGCGCCTGCCGTAGCGTAAGCGGCTCGTCCCTGGCGACGTGCTCCTCCAGCATTGCCATGAGCTCGCCTTGCAAGGACCGATGATGACGGGCAGCGCGGTGGCGGAGGCGTTCGGCGAGGTCGTCGGGTACGCGCTTGATCGACAAGTCCACAGGCATCGTTGGCTCTCCTGGAAGTTGCTCCATTACGGCTCCATTATAGCTCCATCCACGTCCTCGTACAGCCCACCGATTCCAGCACTTCTGCCTCGATCTTGGCCAATCTCCGCAGCGGGAACGGCGGCCGCTCCTGGGCCCTGGTGCGCGGGTTGTGCGACGAGCCCAGCCGGCAGGGCTGGCGACGTCGGTTCGCCGGCCTCTGCCTGCACTCGCTCAGCCGGTGGCTCGGCGAGGTGGAGCACCTGGCACTGCGGGATCTCAGCGGCCCGCCCTTCGGTCGCGTCGCGAGAGTCTATAAGGAGGGATTCTCGCGGTGTCCTGATCGCTTCTGTTGCGCTTTCGAGCCAGGCAACAGCGGCCAGCATCAGCGGTTCGCGGCTTTGGGCTCGGGAGCGGATCACTCAAAAGAAGACGTAGAGATGTTGACCGGCAGCCATGGGAATTCGGTGATATCCGATATGAGATCCTGTCCGCTTGTTACGACATTTCCCCAATACTCAATGGGGTCTCCTGCTCTGACTGGCCGCAGCAGGAGGTCGGTGTTGAAACTCCACAATCCCTTGTCTGTCTTTTCCCCGAGCAGGGTTTGTTCTCTCACAATCGTGCCGCGAGCGAGATTGTCCTGGCTGATCAGGTCTGTCTCTCTCTCAATAGTCTCAAGTAGCTTCTCGAAGTACTTCTTGACCACCTCGTGCCCCGAAGACAAAAAATCTCTTGAGACTATGAAACGCAAATCCTTGAAGAACTTGGGATGTGGATGCTTCGTTATCCTGAGATACGGTATACGTTCAATGAGTGCAATAAGATGGGCACAAAACTCGTCTCCCCGCATAAGAACCGCTGGAGTCTCGATAGTCAAGACGCTATTGAATACGTAGCTGTCGCTCTCAAGTGGGGCAGCTGTGTGATCAGACCTTGGGGGAGATGAAAAGCGAAGTGTTATGGTAGTCCATTCGCGACTGCGGCTTTGCCTAAAGCTGAGAGTACACAATTGGCTGCCAACGGTGCTAAGATTGCGGTACCACGGGTCTTCCGTATTGGTAGGTACGATCTCGTCACAGATCATAGCCTCGCTTAAAGTCTGCTCGACTCCTCGTAGCATTTGATTGGCATTTTGTTTGACGACTTCGACATCACCGGGTTGAATGGGTCGAAAATGGGCGAGCGAATTGCGAATGTTCCCAATTTCTTGCAGTTTTAGCACAGTTACATTTTTCGCGGAACGGAAATATTTGGCAAAATGAGGCCAATAGGAATCGCTGGTAATTAGGCGGACCAACTCTCCGCTGGTAAGGTACATGAGATGCGAATTGATCCTATATCCTAAGTAGCCGAACGCGTCATCCTGCGCGATTCTCTTTTTGGCAAGCGCAGCTATGGTGCTGCGAGACTCGTCGTCACTTGAGATATCGAGGTCTTGCCACTTAGAAGCAAACTTCTCTTTTAGTACTATGTAGACAAATGTGCGTAGTGCGTTTTCGACTCGGAAAAGAACTGTGAGCGCTTCGTAATAGTGCAAATGAATCCAGGTCCTAGGAATTTCAACACCTTCATCTAGTTTCGTCGGTTTTTGCCAATCCAAAGTAGGTTCCTCCTGGGTCTTCGCAGTCTGCCCACCTCAATGCTACACCAAATGCAGCAAAGCTGTAAAGAGAGCCAGAGCCGTGGCAGCCGTTTCGGAAGGTGGTGGGGCGGGAGCCGGTCGAGGCGAGCTTCCTGCTCCGGAGAGCAGGGACGATGAGGGAGACGGCAGGCGTAGGGGAAAGAGGGGCGGCTCCCTTCGGGAGGAGGGAGGACAAGGATGGGC
>DASZZM010000003.1:0-73173 GCA_035544895.1 Thermoanaerobaculia bacterium | reverse complement strand
CTCTACACCGGAGGCTCCGATGGCTTCGTCTCCTCCACCACCGCTCCGATTGCTACCGGCCGGAGCGACCAGCTGCCGGGTGGGCTTCGCACCCACTGGAAAGCGCCGCCTTTGCACGGCGCACTGAGAAATGCGGGCTAGGACCGGGCAAGGGCTGCTGCGAGAGCATCAGCGTCAGGGGCTCCGGAAGGCGAGAGCATTGTGTCTCAAGAAACCGGTGCTGCAAAGAGGGGCCGCAGGGAGCCCCCGTCTGTTATCGTAGAAGTCGCAATGGTCCGTCGCCGCGCCATCGCCGCCCTGACACTGACACTGACACTGACACTGACACTGACACTGGCGCTGACACTGGCGCTGACGCTGCTCGCCGCCTGCGACCGCGGCTCGCGGGCGAGCGCGCCGCCGGCACCGGTCCCCCCCGTCCCGACATCGGCCGGCGCGGACTCGGCCGCCGCAACCACCCCCGCGCCGGCGGAAAGTTCGGTTTCTCTCCTTGCTTCGAAAGGCGCCCGCATCCCCGCCGAGAGGGCGGGGGCCGCGGCCCCTTCCGCTCCCGGAGCGCCGGCCATCGCCTTCGATCTGCCGAGCGCCTGGAAGGCCGAGCGGCCGAGCAGCAGCATGCGTTTCGCGCAGGCCACGATCCCCGGACCCGGCGGCCCCGGGCAGTTCGCGGCGTTCTTCTTCGGGGTCGGCGGCGGCGGCCTGGTCGACGACAACATCAAGCGCTGGGTAGGTCAGCTCGAGACCTCTCAGCCGCCGAGCCGGACGAGCTTCACCGCCAACGGGCTGCAGATCACCTGGGTGGACGTCGCCGGCACCATGAAACCGAGCTCAATGGGACTGGGGCCGGCCACCGCCCAGCCCGGCTGGCGCCTCCTGGGGGCGGTCGTCGAGGGCCCCGGCGGCCCCTGGTTCTTCAAGGCCGTCGGCCCCAACGCCACCCTTGCCCGCGCCCGCGAGAGCTTCCTAGAGATGCTGCACGGCCTGCGCGTCAGATAGAGCCACCGGAACAGCACTGCGATGATGCGATCGAGACCTACTCAAAGCATCTATCGGATCGCCCCCCGCAACCCCTCGATCCCCTTCCCTCCCCTCCGGGGGGGAAGGGGACGCCCCCTCCCTCTCGCGGCAGGAATGTCGTCTTAGGAGGCCCCCTGCGATGGGAAGGTGCGTCAGCCCGGGTTGCCGCGGCGAGTATGAGCCGCGGGAGATCACCCACAGCGTGACCTGGCAGGCCGGCGCCGTGGTCATTGATCGCGTGCCGGCCGCGGTCTGCCCGCGGTGCGGCGGCGCGGTGCTCGAAGAGGTCACGCTCTCGCGCATCGACGAGATCCTCCGCTCCCGCCGCCCGCCGCCGGGCAGGCTCGCCTTCAGTCGCGGGCCAGGATCTCGCCGCCGGCGTTGATCAGGGCGCGGCGGGGCTTGCGGGGCGGCTTGACGGGGAGATCGACGGCGACGGTGGCCTTGCCGACCATGGGCAGCATGCCGATGCGCACGTTCTCGCCCTTGGCCAGCTCGAGGTAGAGCGGGAGCAGGGCGCGGAAATCGTCCGACACGCCCTCCTGGGAGACCTTGCCGCGGACCCGGAAGTGGTCGCCCTCCGGCTGGACCTCGAGGTTGGCGACGTAGTGCGGCACCTCGGTGCCGTACACCCACTGCTCGAAGAACCAGTCCATTCTGCCGTTGCCCGTGGCATTCATCGCCGGCGTCATGTGACGCTCGACGATCTTTTGAAAGTCGGCGGTCGAGGCTTCCTTGCCGCCGTAGGTCAAGGCGAAGTCTTTCATCATCTCGATGAAGCGGGCATCGGGAAGGGCCGCGCCGGCGTCCCACATCATCATGCGCAGCATGTGCAATACATAGGCGCCCTTGAAGTAGACGACCGCGTCGAACGCCCACGGGCTGCGATGGGTGGCCAGGCGCGTGCCCTGCGAGATCGGTCCGGCCTCCGCGTTCTCCACCGCGTTGCCAGGCGGCTTGGAGAACAGGATCCGGCGGGCGTTGCGCCACACTTGTCCGTAGGCTCCCCATCCTCGCGTGTGCTGCACCGCCAGGGCCGCCGAGAACTCGGCGAAGCCTTCTTCCAGCCAGGCGTCCCGGTACGACTCGGCGCCGACCAGGTGGCCCCACCACTGGTGCGCGAGCTCGTGAAAGCCGACCTGATCGACGAAACTGTTGGCCGCGGCCAGGCCGATGCGCTGCCGCTGGGTGCCGTCGAGGAAGGAGATGTAGGGCATGAAGATGAGCGACGGCCATGACTGCCCGAACGAGAACTGCGACTGCTGGGTGATCGCCACCTGCTTGACCGGCAGAGGACCGAAATAGGTGGTGAACACGCGCGCCGCGTTGAGGCCGTCCGCCAGCGCCGACTCGGCGAGGCGCGAGGTATTGACGCGGCCCAATGTCGGGCCGATCGGCGTCCCCGGGTGAAGCTCCCCGTCGGCATCGAGCCCGCCCGTCTCGCCGCGCAGCGAACTGCTCAGCACCGCGTTGATCTCGCGCACCACGTCCGGCAACCCCGGGTTGGTGTAGACCGCCACGTCGATGCCGCTCAAGCTGTCGTGCTTTTCCAGCTTCTTGAACCTCCCGTAGTTGAAGCCGGCGACCTGGACAGGGAGGTCCGTCTTCCAGACCGAGACGGCCTGCCTGCCCTCGGTTCTGGCCTCGACCAGCCTGCCCACCGACACGATCTCGTTGCCTTCGGGCACGCGATAGACGAGCTCGAAAAGCGCGGGGTCGGTGAACACTCCGAGGTTCGGATACCAGCTCTCGCGGGCTCTCACCACGTAGTTCCGGTCGCCGGCGTCGGCCAGCACCTCGTCGCCCTTGTAGGAGACGCGCAGCAGGACCTTGGCGCCCTTGGCCAGCGGCTCGGGGAAGACCACCGCAGCGTCGGCATCCTCCTGGGCGCCTTCCTGCACCACGGCGACCGCCCTCCAGGCCGGCTCCCGCGCCGGCGCCGCCTCGGGCGCGAAGACCGCCTGGGAGATGCGCAGCTTGGGCAGCAGGTTGATCGGCAGGACGCGCAGGCCGGGCGACAGCACCTGGAGATGAATGGTCGTGGCGCCGGCCAGATCCATGTTGCCCTGGACCGTCGTCTCGACCTTGTAGTCGATCGCGTGGGCCCAGCGCTTGGCCGGGGCGGCGCGCTTGCGCTCGACCTCCGCCCGCCGGTTGCACAGGTACCAGATCCCGCCGCGGTTCTGGTCGGCCACGACGAAGATGGAGTGCTCGCCGCCCAGGCGGTTGCCCATGTTGAGCCCTTCCGCCCCGTTGGGGTCGACGGCGGCGAGGGCAGGCGGGAGTCTCTTGCCGTCGAACAGGGCCAGGAAGACGCCGCTGGTCAGTCCCGGCGTGTTGAGCAGGTCTTGCAGCAGCCGGAGCTGGAAGTTGGTGGTGAAGTCCTGGCGCTGGCGCTTGAGCCAGCGCTCATAGGCCTGCACGGCGGCGGGATCGGGGGCGCGGCTCTCGACCGGCGCGGCAAGGCCGATCTCCTGGGCGGTGTCGTCGACGAAAAGCAGGACCAGCTCGTCGAAGGCGTCGTCCAGGACCTCGAATCCCTGCCCGGCGCCCGAGGCGAGCGCGAGCTGCCGCCGCTCGGCCTCGGTCGCCGGCGACAGGCGGAATCTGCCCTGGCCGAGAAATACCGCTCCCACGGTCCGCCCGGCGACCGGCGCCAGGAAGTGAAACGCGCCGCTGTCGAATTGAAAGCGGAAGACGTCGCGCTCGAGCACCAGCCCCTTGACCGGCACCACCCGCCCGTCCGGCCGGGCGGCGCGTAGGGCCGCATAGGTAGGATCGGCGGCGGCACCGGGAAACGCGTCCACGGCCGTGGCCTGCCGCGCGGGCAACGCCAGGACCAGGGCAAGGACCAGAAGCGGCAGCGGGCGCCCCCCGGCCCGCTTGCCAGGCTCGCTACGACGACAATTCACGATCCGCCATTTTACTAGATCTAAACTGTGGCCTTGGAAATACTGAAGACTATCGCATTCGTTCGGGTCCGGCCCCGGGCCGCCAGCGTCAGCACCACCCCCAACTTCGAGGCAGAACGACGACCTGCTCGATCGCATGGCGGACTCCTTGTCAGGTAAAGGAGGAGGCCTAACGCATCGCCTTCATCTTGCGCTTTCGTTTCAATTTTTACTAGAGGGTTTGCGGGAGGCGATCCGATCGATGCTTCGAGCAGTCATCGACCGCCACAGTGCAGCGCCGTTTCATCCCTCGGCTGCCAGCTCGGCGGGATAGGCGGTGTCGATTCGGGTGGCGGACTCGACGAGCTCCTTGGCGGCGAGCACGTAGGGGAGCAGCAGGGCGAGGCTGCCGCGCACCAGCTTGAGCTTGCCGCGCATCAGCCCGGGGATCGGCTCGAGCCTGCGCTCCAGGACCTGCTTCCAGGTGCGCGGGTCGGCGCTGAGCAGGAAGGGCGCCTTCTCGAGGTCCTCCGCGGTGGCGATGCGGGCCTCCCGGCATTGACCCTGGAAGAGGTCCAGATAGATCGAGCGCTCGTCGTGCAGCCCGAGGCCGGGATCGGCCTTCATGACCAGGACGAGCGGCCATTTCCAGGTCCGCGCCGCCGCCTGATAGGCCAGGTTGGCGCGCAGCTGCTCGCGCCAGGCAAGAGCCCACTCGAGGGAGAAGAGCTGATGTGCCATCGCTGGTGTCCTTTTCGGGTTGGGGTCGGGTTCGGGCCGCACCCCTTCGGTGATCAGCGGAGCTTGACTTCGACCCTGCCCGCCGCGCCCAGGGCAGCCGCGAGGCCGCCCCCGGCGAGCCAGGCCCGCGCCGCGGCGTCGTGGCGCAGATAGGCGTCCCAAAAGGCGGTCGAGGCGGCCTTGACGTGCTCCTGGTAGAAAGGGTCCTTCTCGGCGTCCGTCAGGCCCAGCCAGCGTCCCGCGAAGACCTGCGAGTCGGCGGCGTCGAGGGTGAGGAGGTACTGATCGACGCCGGAGATGCGGGCATAGGCCAGCCGGCGTTCCGCCGGCTGACCGGCGCCCCCGCCCTCCTCGCGCGTGCCCGCCATGTGAAGGCAGGGCACCTTGACCTGTTCGAAGGTGAAGCGCCGCGCCTCCTTCTGCTGCGGCAGAGGCAGCGCCATGACCAGCGCCGCCTTGATCCGCGGATCGGGCATGCTGGTCTCCTCGCGGTCCTGGCCGAGCACTCCCATGCCGGCGACGAAGAGCGCCGTCCAGGCGCCGAAATGGTGGCCGGCGACCGCCATGGACTTGAGGTCCAGCCTGCCTTGGAGCGGCCCGGGCCCGCCCTGCAGCGCCGCCACCTGGTCGAGCGCGAAGTAGATGTCGAGGACACGCCCGATGGGAATCCGCGCGTCCTGGACGATCTGCTGGATGGCCGCCTGCGGATCGCTCTTGCCGGCGAGGGCGGCGCTGTCGCTGCCGGCATGCTGCACGTGGACCGCCACGTAGCCGTGGCTGGCCCAGTGGCGTCCCAAGTACTCGTAGCCTTCGCGCGAGGCCCCCAGTCCGGGGGAGACCACGATGACCGGGAACGGGCCGCTGCCATGGCGCGGGTAATAGACCTTGGCCAGCACCGGCCGCTGGCGGTCGGCGTCGAACCAGTCGTAACGCACGGCCTCGACCGGGTAGGTCCCGGGCCGCTTGTAGGCCTCGGCCAGCGCCAAGGCGCTGTCGGGCGAGATCGCAGGACGGTCCTCCCGCGGGGGCTCCGCCGCGGGGAGGCGCCCGGCTCCCGCAAGGGCGGCCCCGGCAGCGAGCGCCGCGAGCGCCGCGAGCCAGCCTGCCGCGCCGGCGCACCCTCTTGGCGGCGAGCTCATCGGGAGACGGCCGGTGGCGCCACTATCGCCCCGCGACCAGGACGACGAAGCTACCCGGCACGACGCTCGGCCGCGGGTGGGGCTGTTCGGCGGTCGGCGCGGGGGGCGGCCCGAACTGGGCGGTCACCAGGAAGACGTTATGGGTTTTTTCGTCGAGCGCCATGGTGCGGGCGCCGCGCAGGGTCGGCGCGTTCTCGACCACGCTCCACTTGTCGGGCGAATCCTCGTGCAGGACGGTCAGGGTGCCCTCGCCGTTCGAAGCGAAGCCAAGGCCGGTCGCCGCGTCGAAGGCGTTGGCGTCGACGCCCTGGCCGATCGGCGGGGTCGCCACCACCTTGCCGGTGGCGGTGTCCACGACCGCGGCCATCTTGTTGCCGCAGCCGATCAGCAGCCGTCCATGCCCGCGGTCGATGGCCATCCCCGAGGGCTCTTCGCACGGCGCCAGGGGCCAGCGCTTGGACACCGCCAGCTTGGCGGTATCGAGCGCCACCACCTCGTTCTTGTCCTCGATGTTGACGTAGACCGATCCCTTGAGGTCGGTGGCCGCGAACTCCGGCTTGCCGCCCAGGGCGATGGTGCCGGCGACCTTGCCCGTGGCGCCCTCGATGACGGTGGCGTCCCCGGAACGGCCGTTGAAGGCGAAGACGAGATGAGACGCGGGATCGTAGAGGATGGCGTCCGGATTGGTGCCGGTGCTCTTGACCTCGCCGGTCGCCTTGAGGGTCTTGAGGTCGAATACCGTGACGACCGAGCTCCTGCCGTTGCTGATGAAGCCGCGCCCGAGGTCCGGCGCCAGGGCCACGCCGTGGACGCCGGAGAGATTGGGGATCTCGCCGACGACCTTGCCGGTGTCCGCGTCGAGCACGGTCACATGCGTCGAGCGGGTGATGTAGACCCGCCGCGCCGCGCTGTCGGCGGTCAGGTAGTCCCAGCCCCCCTCGCCGCCGAGGGCAATCTTCTTGACCACGTGGTAGCCGGCGGCAGGCGAAGTCGCGGCCGTGACACCCGCGATCGCCAGCAGCGCGATCGCGGAGAAGAGCAGGAAGACCCGCGGGGCGGACACGAGGCGGCGGCGAAGGTTGCTCATGCGATCTCCTTTGTGATGGTGAGGCCCGGCGGTTTCTGCAGCCAGGGCAGCCAGGGCGGTTTCGGAGCCAGGGCGGTTTCGGAGCCATGGCGGCTCTGGAGCCAGGGCGGTCAACCTCGGTGCTGCGGCCCGCTCCTGCCCGCCGGCGGCCGCCGAGGTCGAATCATACACGGGGAGGTGGCGCGGCAGCCCCCTATAATGGCGCTTACAATGGGCGGCAGGAGAGGGGGCAGGAGAGATGCGACCTAGACCTGGCTGGCAGGAGTTGCTCTCCGGCGCCCCGTGGTTCAGGGCAGAGGGCCGCTATCCAATCCCGGCGTACTCCGAGTTCATGCCGCCTCCCCGGCTCGGCCAGCGCGCCTATGGCTGTCTCGATTCGCTGCTGGCCGGGCACGACCGGGAGCGCGACCCCTGGGGATGGCCAGTCAGCGAATACGAAGAGGACTTCGAGCTGCGCCCCGGCCTGGCGCGGGTGGCGCGGCAGCTGCTCGAGGCCCTCGATCACCTCGGCCATGGCCGGCCGGCGCACGGCTTCGCCAGGGCGAAGCTGAAAGGCAATCCGTACTGGCCGGAGGAGCTGCACGGGCGCGGCGCTCCGCGGCAGGAGCGCTACGTCCTCTTGCTGCCGCTGGCCCTGGCGCGCACCCAGGACGACAAGGGCCGGGTGCGCTGGACTCTCTTCGGCGGCTCCGAGCAGGGGCCGGCACGGGCTTTCTGGCGCGGCTTCTTCTCGGCTCCCGAGCAGGAGCTGCCGGCCGCGGAAGCGACGGCCTTCTTCGCCCGGCTGCTGCGCGAGGCCTATGGCGAAGATGGGTCCGCGGGCCTCGCCGACCTCCGGCGGGCCGGCTTCCGCATCCTGCCTCCGGCGGACGGCGCGGCTGGGCGCGCCGCCGCGGCTGCGGCGGCGCCCGCCCCCCCCGCCACCGCCGCGCCCTGGCCCGACGACCCGTTGCCGTCGTGGGCCGGAGATCTCCTCTGGGAGGAAGGCAGGCCGCTCGCCGGCGTGCGCTACCTGCTCACCTTCCGTCCCTTCGCCGGCCTGCCGCCGCGCGTGCGCCAGGCCTACCTGGCGGGCGACCTGAACCTGCTTCCCTTTCCCGGCAGCCTGGTGTTCTGGGGCGCCCGGCAGTACCTCGGCTTGCAGGCGCAGCTCCCGCTCGCCGCGCAGATCCCCCTGCTCCATTCGATCCAGCGCAGCGAGGACCCGCACGGCCTGCGCGTCCCGCAGTCGGGCTGGATGCACGAGCCGCGTCCCGGCTCCCCCGACCCCTCGCCGGCGCACGGCCCGCTGCGCGCCACATTCCGCCGCACGCATCGCTGGGGGCGCATCGGCAGGCAGGAGGACGAGCTCGCGGTGAGCGGCCACGAAGACAAGGTTGCCCATGTCCTGTTCAGCACGGCGCCCGACGACCTCGGGCTCTACGGCAAGCCGATGGCGCGCAACGCGCAGATCTGGACCGGCGACTACCAGCGGCTGCTCGACGGGCCGCGGGCGAGCCGCCGCGAGATCGAAGAGGCGGCCGGGAGGCTGCGCGCCGGGGGGATGTTCGGCTACCGCTTCTTCTACCCCGCCATGCGCGTCGGCCCGCGCGAGATCTACTGGCACCGTCCGCTGGTGGCCTGGCTGGCGGCGGACCGGAAGGCCGAGCGCACCGCCGACCGGCAGGCCGAGCGCACCGCGGACCAGAAGGGCGGCGGCACGCCGCCGCGGGTGGAGGTGCTCTACGACGCGCCGCTCGGCTACCTGACCGCCTATCCAGCCGCTCGACCCGACCCGGGCGACGGCGCCCGGACCGTCGAGCTGTGGCCGCGCCTGCTCGCGCGCCGGGCGGACCGGGCGGCCGTCGAGCTGTTCCACCGGCCGGGAGACCGCAAGTCGCGCCGCACCGTGCTCAACGTCCGCAAGCTGCTCGACGCCGCGCGGCAGCTCCCGCAGGAGCCGGCGAGGACATCGTCGAGCTTTCACCATGGGCTCCTGGACCGCGGCTATGCGCGCGCGCTGCTGCACTTGCCGCGGCGGCAGTCGCTGGAGTCGTGGCTCGCCTCCCTGCCGCGCGAGGCGGTGGACCCGGCGGCGGCCGAGCGCCTGGCCGCGGAGCTGGAAGCCTGCCTCGGCCCCGCCATGAAGGAGTCGGAGTCCGGTCCGCCCGAGTCCATGACCTTCCGCCGCACCGCGCGGCGCACCTTCGAGCAGGCCTACTGGCGCAAGATCGCCGGCCTCGCCACCGGCAGCTTCATCAACAAAGACAATGCCGACTGCGTCCTCGACGCCGCCACCCAGGCGAGGCTCGTCCATCGCGGGCGCGACCTCGAGCGCCTGGGAGACTACCTGCTCGCCTATTACGAGCAGGTCATCGCCCGCTTGGGGCTGCAGGGCCGGGCGCTCGCCGGCGACCTGCCCTTCCTCTGGCAGACCGATTTCGACTTCACCTGGTCGAACGGCTGGCTGGGCAACAACTTCGGCACCCAGCACGAGCGCAACCTGCTGGTGGTGATTCCCGGGCGCGACCGCGGGCGGGCCGTGATCATGGCCGACCACTACGACACCGCCTACATGGAAGACCTGTACGGCTATCAGCACGGCGGGCACGGCCCGCGGCTGGCCGCGGCGGGCGCCGACGACAACCATTCCGCCACCGCGGCGCTGATGCTGGCCGCCCCGATCTTCCTCGACCTGGCGCGCGCCGGGCGGCTGGCCTGCGACGTGTGGCTGGTCCATCTGACCGGCGAGGAGTTCCCATCCGACTGCCTGGGGGCGCGCCACCTCAGCCAGTCGCTGGTGGAGGGGGCCCTGCGGCTGCGCCTGCCGGCCGGCGCGGATGGCCCGGCTGGAGACGGCCAGATGCGCGACCTCTCGGCGACCCGCATTCGCGGCGTCTACGTCCTTGACATGGTGGCGCACAACAACGATCGCCGGCGCGACGTGTTCCAGATCTGCCCGGGCGCCGGCGGGGAGTCGATGTGGCTCTCGTGGCAGGCGCACCTGGCCAACCGGGCCTGGAACCATTGGGCGCCGATCTGGAACCGCCGCTCGCGCCGCGGCTGCCGGCGCGGCCAGCGCAGCGCGGACGGCAAGACCATGCCGAAGACCGCCCTGCATCCGGCACTGCAGGGCGAGGTGCGGCCGCCGATCGATCCGCACAGCACGCTCTACAACACCGACGGGCAGATCTTTTCCGACGCCGGGGTGCCGGTGGTGCTGTTCATGGAGCATTACGACATCAATCGCCACGGCTATCACGACAGCCAGGACACGCTCGACAACATCGATCTCGACTACGGGGCGGCGGTGGCGGCGATCGCCATCGAGACAGTGGCGCGCGCCGCCGCCGCGCCGCCGCTGCCCTGGGAGAGCCCGGCGCCGGGCCGCAAAGGAAAGAAGGGGGCACGCTCGTGAAGATCCGCCGCATGGAACCGCGCGACCGCGGGCGCGTCCTCGACATCGTCGCCGCGACCGGGAGCTTCACCGCCGCGGAGATCGACACCGCGCGGGAGGTGGTGGACGAAGGGCTGGCGGCGCAGGGGGCCGCCCAGGGGGAACAGGGCGGCTACCTCCTCTACGTGCTGGAAGACGACGAGTCGCGGGTGGCCGGCTACGTGTGCCACGGCCCGACGCCCCTGACCGAAGGGACCTATGACTTGTACTGGATCGCCGTCGACCCGGCCTGCCAGGGGTCCGGCTTCGGCCGGGCCCTGCTCGCCTTCGCCGAGGCCGACGTGCGCGCGCGAGGCGGCAGGCTGCTGCTGATCGAGACCTCGTCGCAGGAGAGCTATGCCGCCACCATCCGCTTCTACGAGCGCAGCGGCTACCCGCTGATGGCCCGCATCAAGAACTTCTACCGGTCCGGCGACGACAAGCTCATCTTCGGCAAGGAGCTGGCGGCCAGCGAGCTCGCCATCCGCCCCTGAAGCGCGGACCGGACGCCCCCACCCTCTCAGGAAGTTTCGTCTCAGCTGCCACCGGCTGAAACGGCGCTCGCTAACTGCCTGGACCTTCTGCCGGCTCTCACGGCACGTCGTAGAGATCGATTTTCTGCCCCTGCAGGTACTTGTCGAACCAGCGCACGATGTGCTGCAGGCGCTCGATGCGATGCCAGGGCTTGCCCGAGCGCGACAGCTCGTGGCTCTCGCCCGGGAAGCGCACCATCACGACCGGCTTGTGCAGGTACTTCAAGGCACGGAACATCTGCTCGCCGCCGGTCGGGGGCGGGGTGCGGTAGTCGGCCTCCCCTTCGATCAGCATCAAGGGAGTCTTGACATTGCTGATGTGGGTGATCGCCGAGCGCGACGCGAAGTCGTCGTGCTCTTCGAACGGCGGCCCCTTGAACCAGGTGGGCTGAAACAGCGTGAAATCGGCGGTGTACCACCAGGCGCCCCAGTCGGCGATGGAGCGCTGCGAGACGGCGGCGGCGAAGCGGTCGGTCTGGGTGATCGCCCAGTTGGTCAGCACGCCGCCGCCGCTGCCCCCGGTGATGCCGAGCCGCTGCGAGTCGACGTAGCCGCGCCGGATCAGCTCGTCGACGCCGGCCATCAGGTCTTTGAAGTCGTCGCCCGGATAGCGGTACTGGATGATGTTGCCGAAATCCTGGCCGTACGAGGTGCTGCCGCGAGGGTTGGGGTAGAGCACCACGTACCCCTTGGCCGCCATCCACAGGAACTCGTGGTCGAAAGTGTAGCCGTAGGCGGCGTGCGGGCCGCCATGGATGTTGAGGATGAGCGGGTACTGCTCGTGCGGGTCGAAGCCGGGAGGCTTCTGGACCCACGCCTGGATCTCCCGGCCGTCGAAGCTCTTGTAGGCGATCTCCTCGGGAGCGGCGAGCGAGAGCTCGGCCCAGAGCGGCTCGTTGAAGCGGGTGAGCTGACGCATAGGCTGCGCGCCCGCGGCGGCCTCGATCACGTACAGGTCGCCGATGGCGAGCGGCGTCGCGGCGACAAGGGCCAGCCGCGCGCCATCCGGGGTGGCCGAGTAGGAAACGATTTCTTGATCGCCGGCGGTCAGCGCCTCGACCTTGCCGGAAGCGGCGTCGACGCGGCGCAGGTTGGCGCGGCCGCGCTCGGCGGTCCTGACCAGGACCGAGCGGCCGTCGGCGCTCCACACCGGCAAGGCGGAGCCGTCGCCGCGCGGCGGGTGCTGGTCGCCGGTGAGCCCGCCCCCGACGTCGAAGTCGTAGTCCACGGTCAAGTTGCGCGGCACGCTGCCGGGGGCGGCCGCGGCCACGAACAGGTCGGGCTGGTTGTAGGAGCGCGCCGGGTGCCCGTACAGGGACCCCTCGAAAGCGATCCGCTTGCCGTCGCGGTCGAGGGCGAAATTGGCGATCTGGCCGTCGATCGCCGCGATCTTGACCATCTCGCCGCCGCGCGCCGGCATGGCGTAGAGGACCCGCCCCTCTCCCCGGTAGTAGGGCTCCCTGACCCGGTTGGAAAGGAAATACAGCAGCGAGCCGTCCGGCGACCAGGCCGGGTCCTCTTCGCTAAATTCGCCGCGGGTGAGCTGGCGCGGCGCCGGCGGCTCGGCTGCGGCCGCCGGGACGTCGATCGCCCACAGGTGAGCGGGGTGCTCGGGGTCGAGATAGCCCGCGCCGTTGAGACGGTAGACGGCGCGAGTGATCACCCGGACGTCGCTCTCGCGCTCGTCCGCCGCCGGCGCGCCCTCCGCCTGCGCCTCGTCGCGCGCGCTCTCACCGCCGCCTGGCGGAAACATCGGCGACACCGGCGAGCCCGGCAAGCCGGCGGGCGCGGCCGGCGGGACCTCTTCCCGCGCCTCGTCGCCCGCCCGGCCGGCGCGGTCGGCGGCCTGGACGCCCTCTCTGCCGCGCCCTCTGGCCGCGTTTCTCTTCGCCAGGTCGCGCCTGTTGGCCCTGCTGGTGAAGACGATGCTGGTGCCGTCGGGCGACCAGCACGGCGAGCCGGCGCCCTTCGGCAGATCGGTCAGCCGGCGGGCCTCTCCACCCTCCATCGACAGAAGGTAGAGCTGCCCGGCCGCCTCCTCGGCGGCCCCCTCCTTCTTCTCGCCCTTCTCGGGCGCGCGGGTGAAGACCAGGCGCTTGCCGTCGGGCGACCAGCGCGGCGAGGAGTCGTGGCCGCCGCTGGTCAGCGGCCGCGGCTCGCCCCCGGCGGTGTCGGCGATCCACAGCGCGGTGTCATAGCCGTCCTTCTGGGCGTTGACCGTGACGCGGACGAAGCTCACCCACCTGCCGTCGGGAGAGATCTGCGGGTCGGCCACCCAGACGAAGCGCAAGAGGTCGGTTTCGCGAATCGGCCGCTGGCCGGCCGGCGGCGCGGCGGCGGCCGTACCCGCGGGCAGCGCGAGCACGAGGACCGTGGCGGCGGCCGCCACGACGCGACACCTGGTGAGGAAACGCATTCGGCATCCTCCTCCCTGAAGATGGCGGCGATCCTACCTCGCGCGCAAGGCCAGGTGCCATGGCCATTCCGACCTTCCTGACGCAGCCGATGCCTTGACCGATAATATCTTGCCTTAAATATGATTTACTGATATCGTGCGCGGCATGAGAGGTGAGCTCAGGGATCCATTCCCCCAAGGCGCCGATAAGAAGCCGATGAGCGAGGACGACTTCTACGCCTTGGCGGACGAAGACTCCAACTACGAGTACCTGGGAGGAGAACTGGTGGTCCGGGAGCCAGCCTCCGATCGCCACGAGGATCTCTTCGGCTTCCTCAATGCCCTGTTGCGCCTGTTCCTCGACGAACGCGGAGGCGGCCTGGTGCGGGGATCGCGCTTCCCGATGCGTCTCGATCCGAAGTGGTCGCCGGAACCCGACCTGATGGTGGTGCGCGAGCCGAGGCGCCGTCTCATCGGCCCCCAGCGCCTGGAGGGGCCGGCCGATCTGGTCATCGAGATCGCGTCCGGCAAGTACCCCGGAGCCGCCTTGCGGCGGAAGCTTCAGCGCTATCGCGAGGCGAGAGTTCCCGAGATCTGGGTCGTCGATCGGTTCGCGCGGTTGCTGCGCGTCGCGATCCTGGAAGCCGAAGGCTATCGCGCCGTCGTGGAGTCTTCCGGGCGGCTCTCCTCGACAGCCGTCCCGGGCTTCTGGATCGACGTCTCCTGGCTTTGGCAGGAGCCGCTGCCGCCGACTCCCGCCTGCCTGCGCCGGATCCTCGCCTGACTCCTGCCCGGTCCGACTCGTCCGAGACCGACCGCGGCCTGCCAGGAGTTGCCGGGGCGATCGACTACTTCTTCAGCCCGATCTCGTGCAGGCGCTGCTCGAGGAACTGGCCGGCGGTGATGGGAGGGTACTTGGGCGGGCGCTCGGGGCTGACGAAGCGGTCGAGGATGGTCAGATCGCAGGCCGAGTAGGGGTGAACGAAGAAGGGCATCGAGTAGCGGTCGCGGCCGGCGCCGGCGCCCGGTGGGTTGATGACGCGATGGGTGGTCGCCGGCACGACCTCGTTGGTGGCGCGCGACAGCATGTCTCCGGCGTCCACCACGATCTGGCCGGGGCGGGCTTCGACCGGCAGCCACTGGCCTTCGCGGGTGAGCAGCTGCAAACCCGAGTCGGTCGCCTCGCACAGCAGGGTGATGAGGTTGATGTCCTCGTGGGCCGCGGCGCGCACCGCCGGGTCGGAACCGGGCGCGATCGGCGGGTAGTGGAGGATGCGCAGGATGCTGTTGCCCACCTGCATCATCGCGGAGAAGGTCTCGCGCGGCAGGTCGAAGTACTCGGCCAGGGCGCGCAGCAGGTCGGCGGCGACGCGTTCGAGCGCGGCATAGAGGGCGAGCGTAGGATCGCGCAGCTCGGGGATCTCGCGCGGCCAGACGTTGGCAGGGTACTCCTCGCGGAACGGATGACCTTCGGGCGGCTCCTGGCCGACGTGCCAGAACTCCTTGAGGTCCGGCGTCGGATTGTCCTTGGCGTGCTCGACTCCGAACGGAGTGAACCCGCGCGCACCGCCCTCGACTCCCGCGTACTGGCGCTTGGCCGCCTCGTCGAGGGCAAAGAAGCGCTGCCAGAGGTCATAGGCCCGGCGGATGAGCGACGGCTCGATGCAATGCCCTTCGACCACCAGGAAGCCGAACTCGGTCAGCCCATCCCCCAGCGTCTCGACGGCCCGCCAGTGCGAGGTGGTGTCGCACGAGGTGTAGTCCGACAAGTCGATGGTGGGGACGCTTCGGGTGGCAGTCATCGCGCTCTCCTCCGGGCGGGGCTTCGCGGCCAAGTCTCCCACAGGGCAAGGGCCTTGTCATCTTGGAGATAAAACGGCACTCGCTGACTGGCGATGGTGGCCTCAGATCTATCGGATCGCCCCCCGCAACCCCTCGATCCCCTCCCCTCCCCTCCGGGGGGGAAGGGGACGCCTCCTCCCCAGAATCCGGGCTTCTACCGCATGTTATCGTCCCCGGCGGGCCATGCTGAGGCGGATTCTCGATCGCGGGCAGGACGAGCTGGTGGCCGAGGAGCGGCGGCGGCTGGCGGATCTGGGTGCGGCCCTGGTGCGCTGCGCCGCCCTGGCCGCGGACCAGGCCACGCTGCGGCGGGCGGCGTTGCAGCTCGACGAGCTGTTCTTGCTGGTGGTGGCGGGCGAGTTCAACTCCGGCAAGAGCGCCTTCATCAACGCGCTGCTGGGCAGCCAGGTGCTGGAGGAGGGGGTAACACCCACCACCAGCCGCGTGCACGTGCTGCGCTACGGCGCCGAGGCGGGCCGCGCGGTGGCCAGCGACGGCGAGGCGGCGCTCGACGTGGTGAGCGCGCCGGTCGAGCTGCTGCGCGAGATCCACATCGTCGACACCCCTGGCACCAACGCCATTCACCGCGAGCACGAGGCGATCACGCGCGACTTCGTGCCGCGCTCGGACCTCGTGCTGTTCGTCACCTCGGCCGACCGCCCGTTCACCGAGAGCGAGCGCGCCTTCCTGCAGAGCATCCGCGAGTGGGGCAAGAAAATCGTCCTCGTGGTCAACAAGATCGACATCCTGGAGGACTCCGCCGACGTCGAGCGCATCCGCGCCTTCATCGCCGACCACGCCCATGCGCTGCTCGGTTTCGCGCCGGACATCTTCCCGGTGTCGGCACGGCAGGCGCTGCGCGCCAAGGGCGCCGGCGATCCCGAGCTCCTCGCCGTGAGCCGCTTGCCCGAGCTCGAGCGCTACGTCTCGGCGACGCTCGACGAGAAGGAGCGCCTGCGTCTCAAGCTCCTCAACCCGCTCGGCGTCGGCACGCGCCTGGCGCAGAAATATCGCGATGTGGCCGATCACCAGCTCGCCCTGCTCGCGGCCGACTTCACCGCGATCGAAGATATCGAGCGCCAGCTCGCGCTGTACCGCGAGGACATGGCGCGCGAGTTCCGCCTGCGCCTGGCCGACGCCGACAACGTGCTGCACGAGCTCGAGGGCCGCGGCATGGCCTTCTTCGACGAGACGCTGCGCCTCGCCCGGGTGGTCGATCTGCTGAACCGGGGGCGCATCAAGGCGGAATTCGCCAAGAAAGTGGTGGGAGACCTGCCGCAGGTCATCGAACGCCGCGTTCAGGAAGTGATCGATTGGCTGGTCTCGTCCGACCTGCGGCAGTGGCAGGCGGTCATGGAGCACGTCGCCAGGCGCCGCCATGTCATGAGCGCGGGAGGCTCCGGCGGCGAAGGCCGGCAGCGCGACTCCTCCGCCGGCGCCTTGCCGGAGGGCGCCGGCCGCGCCGACCCCGCGGACCGGATGATCGGGCAGGTCGGCGGCACCTTCGATCTCGATCGGGCACGGCTGCTCGACAGCGTCGGCCGGGTGGCCCACGAGACGCTCGACACCTACGACAAGGAGGCCGAGGCGACGCGCATGGCCGACTCGGTCCAGGTGGCGGTGGCCTCAACCGCCCTCGTCGAGGTGGGAGCCATCGGCCTCGGCACGCTGCTCGCCCACGTCCTGGCCGGCGCTGCCGCAGACGCCACCGGTGTGCTGGCGGCGAGCGTCGTCGCGCTACTCGGCCTGTTCATCATCCCGAGCCGCCGCCAAGCCGCCAAGCGCGAGCTGCGCAGGAAGATCGCCGCCCTGCGCGGCGAGCTGATGACCGCGCTGACCCGCCAGTTCGAGCGCGAGATCGAGCGCAGCCTGCGGCGCATCGACGAGGCGATCGCACCCTACACGCGCTTCGTCCGCGCCGAGCGCCAGCGCCTGGAAGCGAGCCGCGACGAGCTCACCTCGCTGCTCGGCGAGCTGGCCGGCCTGCGCCGTCGAGCTGAATCGCTGTAAGCTCCGGCGCACGCATGACGCCGCCGGCCTCGGATCCAGCCCGCAAACGGCCGGGCACGCTGCGCAGCCTCGCCCTGGCGATGCGCTCGTGGCGGACCGCCGCCGTCGTCCTGTTGAACTTCTCCTCCGGCATGCCGCTGGGCCTGGTCTGGGTGGCGATCCCCGACTGGATGAGGAAGATCGGGGTCGACATTCGGGTGGTAGGCCTGATCACCCTGGCGCAGGCGCCGTGGATCTTCAAGTTCCTGTGGGCGCCGCTGATGGACCGCTACGTGCCGCCCTGGCTGGGGCGGCGGCGGGGCTGGGCGGCGCTCGCGCAGGTGGCTCTCTTCGCCCTGACCTTGAGTCTCGCCGGCGTCGGCCAGCACCCGCAAGCGGTCTGGGTGGTTGGCGCGCTGGCGCTGGCCATCGCCTTTGCGTCGGCCACCCAGGACATCGCCATCGACGCCTATGCGGTCGACGTGCTGCGGCCGGAAGAGCAGGGGGTGGCGGTGGGGGCCAAGACCGCCATGTACCGCGCCGGCATGACGCTGGCCGGCGGCTTCGCCATCACGCTGGCGGGCAGGTACTCCTGGCCGGCGGTCAACGTCGGGCTGGCGCTGCTCTACCTGCCCATGCTGGTGATCTCCTGGAAGGCGCCCGAGCCCGCGGCGGTGGCCGCGCCGCGCAGGCTGCGCGACGCGGTGTGGCTGCCCTTTCTCGATCTCGTGGCCCGCCCGCGGGCGCTCGAGATCCTGGCCTTCGTGCTGCTCTACAAGCTCTCCGACCAGCTCGCCCAGTCGCTGCAGCGGCCTTTCCTGGTCGAGATGGGTTACAGCGATTTCGACCGCGGCGTCGCCCTGACCACGGTGGGCCTGGTCGGAACGCTCGGCGGCGTGTTCCTCGGCGGCTCCTTGACCACCCTGCTGGGGCTGGGCCGGGCGCTCTGGATCTTCGGCATCCTGCAGATGTCTTCCAACGCCGGCTACGTCCTGCTCGCGCTCGAGGGCAGGGTCAACCGGCCCTTGATGTATGGCGCGATCGGGTTCGAGACCTTTGCCGCCGGGCTGGGCACCGGGGCCTTCTCGGTGCTGCTGCTGCGCCTCACCCGCAGGCGTTTCTCGGCCACCCAGTACGCGCTGCTCTCCAGCCTGTTCAGCCTGCCGCGGCTGGTCTCCGGACCGATCTGCGGTTTCGCGGTCGATGCGGTCGGCTGGACGAGCTTCTTCTGGTTCGCGATCGCCGCCGGTCTGCCCGGCCTGCTGCTGCTCTCCCGCTTCGTCCCGCTGGGGACCCGAGAGCCGGATCTCCATGTCGAGGAGACCGACGAGGCGGTGGAAGCCGTCCGGCGTGCGCGGCTTCCCACCGCGCGTCTCGTGGTCCGCGGCCTGGCGGCCGGGGCGATCGGCGGCGCGTTTGCCGCCGGCGTAGCCGCCCTGCTGCCGGCGCTCAAGGCCATGAAGCCGGCGGCCGGCCATCCCGGCCGGCCCTTCGACATGCTGGCGCCGCTTGCCGCCCTGGCCGCGCCCCGCGATGCCGGCACCTGGCTGACCCTGGCCGGCGTCCTGACCTTCGGCGCGGCCTGCGGCCTCCTGGCCGCCGCCGTCGCCGCCGCCCGGCACGGCATGGCAAGGCAGACGGAGACGCCGGATTAGACTGTCGCCCCCTCCACTCGCGCATCCTCGACCGGGGGGAACAGCTCCTTCATCCACCCATGCCACGCGGGCTCGTCGCGTGCGGCGGCGGCGGGTGCGCGCTCCCCGTAGAGATAGAACGCGATCGTCAGGTAGACCTTACCGCCCATGGTGAAGGCGGTGATCGAGGCGATGCCGGGCGCCGGCTCGTCGAGCAGGAGGAGCTCGTGGAGGTGCTCGCCTTCGCCGACCTGGTCGACGAGCCCGGAGAGCGGCGGCGAGCCGGCGCCCGCGGTCCACCGCTGGCCCACTCCGGCGCCCGCGAGGCCGAGCGCAGCGGTGAGCGTATTCCAGGCCGCGGGCTGGGGTCCGGCGGCAACTCCCATCACACTGAAGGTCGAGCAGGGCTGGCCGCGGAAGTGAGCGAGATACAGCCGCAGGACGGGGAAGAATGCCGGCCAGCCGGCTTCGACGCTCTCGAGCTGACCGTCCCAATCGTCGCTGCTGGCGAACAAGCTGTGAACCACACGCACGACGCAGACGCCGCCGGAGCGTGCTTCGACGATCCACTCGGTGGCGAGCGGCGGCGAGTTCGGGCCCGGGCCCGGGCTCTCGGCGGCAAAGCGGCGGGGCGGCTCCCAGGCCGTCACGGTCGCGGTTGAGTCCATGCCCGGACCGAAGTGGCGGGTCACGGTCCTCACGCCGTCGCGCTCTTCGATCTCGGTCGGGACGAACCAGGATGAGACTCCGCGCCCTGTCGCGATGGCCTCCCACACCTGCTCGGGCGTGCCCGGGACCTCGACTTCGACTTGGACCGATCGGCGTCCAGACGGTTCTCTCTTCACGCTCATGATGGCTCCTTCTAGTTAGCGCCGCCGGTGGGCGGCCCAGCAGCATGAAACAGCGCTCACTAACTGGCGATGGCGTCCTCCCATCTATCGGATTGCCCCCTGCGACCTGCCGGGAGTGCCGCCAATAGCGGGAGCGGCGGCCAACCCCCTCGCGGATCCCCTTCCCCCTCGCGCACTAACGAGACTCGTCTCAGCTTGGTGACGGCTCCTTGGCACGGGGCCTGTGCGGCAGGGGATGCGCCACGATCACCAGGCGATGGGCCCGGCCGCCCGGAGCCGCTTCATCGTGGTAGCGCGCCGCCAGCGTGGTCACCGCCTCGGCGAGGTCGTGGCTGAAGGCGGCGCGCTCCGCCGCGGACCGGAACCTGATCTCGGTGTCAAGCGACAGCGTCGGCAGCCGCTTGTCGATCTCGCGCGAACGGCGCATCAGATCGCCGACCTCGCGAATGATGCGGGCGGCCAGGGCGACGAGATAGCTCGCGGAGAGATGATCCGCGTCACGGCCCGGATCGGCGGCGGCCGGGCCGAGCGCGCCCGGCGACACCACGTAAGAGGCGGCGGTCGCCACCAGCAGGCGCTCGGTCAGGCCGCCCCACCGGCGTTTCCCGGCCACCCGCACGAGGCGGTGTCCCTCGAGGGCCCGCAGGTGATAGTTGACCTTCTGCCGCGCCATCCCCAGGCGCGCGGCGAGGGTCGCGGCGGAAGCAGGCGCGGACAGCTCCGCCAGCAGCCGGCTCCTGACCGGCTCCAGCGCCACGGCCGCCGCCGCCGGATCGTCGATGACCTCCACGTCGAGCACGGAGAGACCCTATCCTTGACAACTTTTCTTGTCAATACTCGGCCTTCGACTCAGTTCCTCCGTCCCCAGGCTCTGGCACCCATGGTAGAATTAAGGCTATCGTCAATTCCTGCTCTTGGAGATCGCGATGAGGTTTCTTAGCCGCTCACTACTCATCCTGCTCGCGCTGTACGGGTTGGTCTTTGCAGTGGGTGACGCGCTTCTGGCGCATGGTCGTTTTCCGCTCTGGAGCGCGATCGTCTTCGCCGTGGCAAGCATCGGGATTCAGTTCCTGATCGGGCCATGGCTCGTCGAACTGCTCTTGAAGATCCGCTGGGACGACGGTGGAACCCTGCTGCCGGCGCGAAACCGCGAATTCCTCGAGCGGCTTTGCCGCGAGCGAGGTCTCAAAGTCCCGCGCATTGGCGTGATCCGGAGCGGCACACCCAACGCGTTCTCGTTCGGCCATGTGCCGGGGAATGCGCGCGTCGTGGTCACGGATGGACTGCTGGACGTGCTGACGCCGGAGGAAGCGAACGCGGTCCTGGCCCACGAGATCGGACACGTCGAGCACTGGGACTTCGTGGTCATGACTGTCGCGGCCCTGGCGCCGCTCCTGCTGTACCAGATCTACGTCTTCACCAGCAACATCAGCAACACTCGGGCGGTCGCGTTCACCGCCTATCTCTGCTACTGGGTGAGCCAGTTCATCGTCCTGTCGTTGAATCGCACGCGCGAGTACTTCGCCGATCACTACGCCTCTGAGGTAACACGGGCGCCGGATACGCTCGCCTCGGCTCTCGTCAAGATCGCATATGGCATGGTCAAGGCGGACGGTGAATACAGCGAGGCCTTGCAGAGCAAGGAAACACGGGCCGATGCACGGCGGGCCCAACGGCTGGCGGGCACAGTGGCTGTCATGGGGATTTCCAGTCTGCGATCGGGCAGCGCTCTCGCATTGGCCGGAGCCGACGCCGCGGCCGCGGCGGCAGTCATGCGCTGGGACCTGGTGAACCCGTGGGCCCGAGTATATGAGCTGAGCTCGACACATCCGCTGACCGCACTGCGCGTGCGCGCATTGAACGAGGACGCGACGGCGATGCGCCAGGCCGTGCGGTATCAGCTACCCGAAGAGCGGCGCATCCGGTGGGGGAAGTTCCCGGTCGAAGTCTTGCTCTGGGCAGCGCCATGGCTGTGCGCGGCGGCGCTGGCAGCGGCCCTGTGGCATCCGGAATGGGTTGCCGTCCTCGGCAGCGGACTGGCGACGGATACCGCCCAGCCGCTGCTGCTCATCGTCCTCGGCGTCGCATGGATCCTGCGGATCTCGTACCGGTACCGCGGGAGATTCGAGAACTGTTCCGTCGGATCGCTTCTCGAGGATGTGGAGGTCTCGCAGATGCGACCCCGGGCCGTGCGGCTGAAGGGTGAGATCCTCGGGCGCGGGGTGCCCGGCGCGTTCTGGAGCCCTGACCTGGTCCTGCGCGACTCTACCGGCATCCTCTTCGTTCTCTACCGCCAATCCATTCCGTTCGCGCGGTTCCTGTTTGCCTTGACCGAAGCCGAGAGCTACATCGGCCGGCACGTCGAGATCGAGGGCTGGTTCCGGCGTGGATTGAGACCGTATATCGAGATGGCGCGCTTGACCGGCGAGGAAGGAGCCAGCCATCGCGCGTACTCCCGCTGGGTTCAGTACGTGGTTGCGGGAATCGCCATCGTTGGCGGACTCCTCTGGCTATATGGTTGAGCAGCTTCGTGCTGCGCAACCTCCGGCTGCTGCGCCGGAGCGGCTCGCTGGGACGTACGAAGCCTCATGCGCCCAAGGGGCGCACCGCGCGGGCAGAAGAAGGCTGGCGAAGCGACGAAAGTGCGGCTGAAGAAGGCGCGGGTCTCCGCCTCTAGCGGGGCCTGCGGCCAAGAGCGTCGATCTCGCCCAGCCTTTCGGTTTCCGCCTGCTCCCAGGCGCGGCGATGCGCATCCGCCTCCTCCACCGAGCGAAAGCGCCGTAGGCCCGGAGAGAGGCAAAAGCGGCTGAGACGGCCGGTGACCTCCATCAGCTCGACGGCCAGGCGGAGGTTGTCCGGGTCCAGGGGAGAGCGGGGAGCGGGGCCGGGCATGTCGGCCACGGATCGGAACTTGCGCACGCCCATCAATCGTCCTCAGGGAGACCGAAACGCTCGCGTATCGCTCGAGCATCGATCAGGTCCAGCGGGCGCACCGTGTCCCGCTTCATCCGGTACAACATGCGCGGGGTCGCCACGCGGACCCGGATGCCGTCGACGATCATGTCCTCGGCTTCGAGCTGCTCGTACCGGTAGACCTCGCCGAGCCGCGAGAGGATATCGAGCGAGTAGGCACGTTCCGGAGGCACGTACTCGACGGCTGGATAGTCGCCGGCGAGGTCTTCGGCCGTGATCTGGTCGAGGTTGGGGTCGGGTCCGAACACGCTGCGCAGCGCGCGGCGGAGGCGCTCCACGTTATCGGCATCCGGGGCAACGAAAAAATCCATGTCTCGCGTCGCGCGGACGAGTCCCTGGGCAGCCATCGCCATCGAGCCCACCAACACGTAGCGTACCCCTTCTCGCTCCAGCGCCCGGAGAATCTGTTTCGCCTCTGCGAAATCCATGTCGCCTCTACGACCGCGGAGTCATGATAGCGGAAGGAGGGAACCAGTGTCCTGTTCCTGGCCGAGCGGGCAAAGCCCGCTGTCGCCACCCAATCATGTCTCCAACCCTCTTGACAGGCTTTTTCGGACCCCTGCACGAAGATTCTCAAGTCCGTGCTGGCGCCGCTTGCCGCCCTGGCCGCGCCCCGCGACGCCGGCACCTGGCTGACCCTGGCCGGCGTCCTGACCTTCGGCGCGGCCTGCGGCCTCCTGGCCGCCGCCGTCGCCGCCGCCCGGTGACGGCGGAACAGAGAAATCGAATTTCTCGGCTCCTCAGGGAGATGAGCAGACGGGCACCTGTGGTGTTTGCAGCCAAAGCTCAATTCCCCAGCGCTTCTGTTGCAGCTTCCTCCTTCTCACTAAAGGAGATGCGTGATCCAACAGGCGACCGATTACCAGAAGCTGCTCTTCGACCCTGTTCGGTATATTGAGGCGCAAGGTCAGGCGCAGGATGGTACGCCAAAGATTCAATGAAGACATCGTTCGCCCGGCACCGAATGGCGAGCGGCGCCGAGGAGCTGATGCGCGTTTGCCGGTTCATGGCTGAATCCTCTCTGCTGCGGCAGAGACCCGCCGCGGAGCTCTCGGTCGTGCTATTTTCCCTGCCAACCTCCGGATACGGCCCTGGAACCCTGCCATGAGTCTCGACACCCACCGCGTCCCCGTACCGCTCGCGGAAGGATCGCCAGGCGTCGTCCCGCCCGGTCGATTGCGCGGCGCCGCGTCCCTGCCCAGTGGATCGCAGGGCGCCGGGGGCGTCGCGGCGCATCCGCCGTCGCCGCGGGCCGCAATGGACGCGGCGATGGACGACTTGCACGCGCGCAAGGCCGCGTGGGCGGCGGTGCCGGCGGGCGAGCGCGTGGCGTTGCTGGAGCGGCTGACGGACGACTTCGCGGCGGTCGCGGACCGCTGGGCGGCGGCGGGCAGCGCGGCCGAGGGGCTCGGGCCGGGGCTGCCGGGCGCGGGCGAAGTGGCGATGACCGGACCCTACTTCGTGCTGCGCAACCTCCGGCTGCTGCGCCGGGCGCTGGCCGACATTGCCGCGTACGGGCAGCCCCGCATCCCTGGGCCGGTGACGACGCGCGAGGGTGGGCAGGTGGTGGCCAGGGTCTTCCCGCAAGACGTCTACGACCGCCTGTTCTACGGGGGCGTGGCCGCCGAGGTCTGGATGCAGCCGGGAGTGACCCGGGAGAGGCTGGCCGAGACGCAGGCGGTCGCCTATCGCCGGCCGGACGGGGGCGGGGTCGCGCTGGTCCTCGGGGCCGGCAACGTCTCCTCGATCGGGCCGATGGATGCGCTCTACAAGCTCTTCGTCGACAACCGGGTGGTGCTGTTCAAGACCCATCCGGTCAACGACTATTTGGGGCCGCTTCTCGCAGAGGGATTTCGCGTCCTGGTGGAGCGCGGCTTCTTCCGCGTGGTTTACGGCGGCGCCGAGGAGGGGGCCTACCTGTGCTCCCATCCCGGCGTAGACGAGATCCACATCACCGGCTCGGACCGCACCTACGAGGCGATCGTCTTCGGCCCGGGCGAGGAGGGACGGCGGCGCAAAGAGCGTAACGAGCCGCTGCTCGCCAAGCCGGTTTCGGCCGAGCTGGGCAACGTCAGCCCGGTCATCGTCGTCCCCGGTCCGCCCGGCGCCTGGAGCGAGGCCGACGTCGCCTACCAGGCGGAAAACGTCGCGACCATGCTGACCAACAACGCCGGGTTCAACTGCAACGCCGCGCGCGTGCTCATCACGCACGCCCAGGGGGCCGAGCGGGAGCGGCTGCTCGCGGCGCTGCGCTTCCTGCTCGCGCGCATCCCGGCCCGCCGCGCCTACTACCCCGGCGCCGCCGACCGCCATCGCGCCTTCCTCGCCGCGCACCCCGAGGCCGAGACGTTCGGCGATCCCGACTCACGGGATTCGCGGCGCGTCCAGCGCGACAGGCCCCTCGACGCGGGCGACGCGGGCGACGCGCGCGCCGCGGCAGGCGGGCACGGCGACACCCTGCCGTGGACCCTGATCAGCGGCCTCGACGCCGCCAACGCGCACGACATCTGCTTCACCACCGAAGCGTTCTGCAGCCTGTGCGGCGAGGCGCCGCTCGCGGCCGGCAGCGTGCCGGAGTTCCTGGAGCGCGCCGTGGCCTTCGCCAACGAGACGCTGTGGGGGACGCTCAACGCCACTCTCATCGTCCACCCGGCCGCGCTGCGCGACCCGGCTGTGAAACAGGCAGTCGAGCGCGCGATCGCCGGCCTGCGCTACGGGACCGTGTCGATCAACCACTGGGCTGCCGTAGGTTACGGCCTGGTGGTCACCCCCTGGGGCGCCTTTCCGGGCCACACCCCGCAGGACATCCAGTCCGGCGTCGGCGTGGTGCACAACACGCTCATGTTCTCGCGCGTCGAGAAAACCGTGGTGCGCGCTCCCTTCCGCGCCCGTCCCAAGCCGGTCTGGTTCGCCACTCACAAAACCGCCGGCCGGCTTACCCCGAAGCTCGTCCGCTTCGAGGCCGTCCCGTCGCCGGCCAAGCTGCCGGGGATCTTCAACCTGGCGCTGCGAGGCTGACCCGTGCGTGCGGCCCCCGGCGCCTCGGTCGGAAGGATACCCGTGAGGTCGCATTGGCGAGCCGCGCTGCCGCTCGTCCGGGTGCTCGGCCTCTCCCTCATCGCCGTTGCCTGCGCCAGCACGGGAGGAGGCTCTCGTCCGGAAGGCGCCGGGTCCTTGCTCAGCGCCAGGTCCGACGCCTGCTCGCTGTTGAGCAAGAGCGAGATCGAGGAGGTGCAAGGCGGGGCTTTCCAGAAGGCGGTCCCGTCCGGCACCCCCGGCGCGGCGATCACCGTCACGCAATGCTTCTTCCAGGTCGAGCCCTACTCCAGCTCGGTGAGCTTGACTCTGACCTACGCCAACGGCGAGGAAGGCCGGCGCAAGCTGAGCGAGGGGTGGGAGCGCATCTTCCACGCCGAGAGGCGCGAGGCCCGGAAGGAGGAGGGCGAGAGCGGGCGCCAGGAGCGCGAGAAGGCCGAGAGCGAACGGGAGCGCGAAGAGGAGGCCAGGAAGGCTGCCCGGACACCGGTCGCCGGCCTCGGCCAGGAGGCGTTCATCAGCGCCGGCCGCGGCAACGTCTCGCTCTACGTCCTGACCCGCGACGCCTACGTGCGCATCAGCGTCGGCGGCCGCGGCAAGTTCGACGACTGGTCCCGCCAGGCACAAACCCTGGCGCGGGCGGCGCTGCGGCGGTTATAGGAGTGACGCGGGGAGGCGCCAGCCAGAACCTGGCCGGCGCCTCGACAGACACTCTTCGGGCTCGGCGCCCTGGAGAGCAGGCCTCTGCGGCGGCTAAGTACCAGCTTTTCCTCCCTTGCCACTCTGGTCGCCGCTCTTGTTGCCCGAGCTGAAGGGGTTGGTGGTGAAGCGGAAGCCGACGCCGAACACGACGGCCGGAACGTAGACTTTTTCGTTGAGCTGATCCTCGCTGAGATTGTCCTTGATCGTATTTCCTTCGTGGTACTTGCCGTTCAGCCGTTGCATCTTGGCACCCGCGATGCCGACGTAGGCGTTGAGGTTGTCGCCGACGATCTCCGTCAGCCCGATGAAGACCACGGGGTTGGTGAAATCGACCCCCACGCCACCGGTCACGGCCGGCAACCACCTGTTCTTCTTGTTCCAGGCGGAGACCCAACTGAAGGTAAACGTCGGCTGATACTGAAGATTGCTGCGCGTGGCCTTCCTTGTGACCTTGTAGGTTCCGTCCGTCTGGACAGCCGCGAAGAAGGCCTTATCGCGATTGCCGAGGAAGGAGAAGCCGTAGTGCGTCAGCCAGGTTCCCCGGGCCTCGGTGACGAACTTGAAAGTCCAGGTCTTGGCGTCTTTTTCGTCTGCTCCTTCTTTAGTCCGCGTCACGGTCACAGTCGCTTCCTGGCCCAGTTGTAAGCCGAGGATTGTCTGTGGGGAGCTTCGCGTGAGGTTGTCGATCAAGGTTTCCACTTCGGAGCAGTTGCTGCCGGTGATCTTGGCGGCGGCGACTTTGCTTCGCACGTCGGCTTCCGTCGTGGTGCCTTCCGCCTCGAGCGCGGTTTGCAGAGCAGTGGCTTTCTGCTGACAGTCTGTCCCGGCTTCTGCTACTCCAGGCTGTTGCCCCCCCGGCTGCTTACCCGGTATCACGAGTGAGGCAATCTCCTGATCGCCGATCGTCACCTGAATTGAGTACGTTCTCTTCGGGAGACGGTTGACAACTTGGACCGTGAAGGGAGTCTTGGTCGCCACCGGGGTCGTCACGTCGCCACCGGCCAGATCGAGCTTGACCGGATTCTGGGCGATGGCTGCATCAGCCGTGATCACGGCCATCGCTGCCAACATAAAGGCCCTACCTCTCATCTTCATCGGATTCTCCTTGAGAGGACGGACCGTCACTTTTCAACAATCCGCCTCGAACGCCTGGCGAGTCATGGCACGAACCGGCATCCGCCCGCCAAGGCTGGGTCTTCTGCCTTGGACGGACCCGGACACGGTTTTCCCCGCCATCGCGGCTGGGTAGCAGTCAATTGGTTGGCGGGCAGTTTCTGTGTAGACTTCGGGAAAGTAGACTCAGGGGGTGGAGGCGAAGGCGTACACGGCAGGTGAGCCATGCGCGTTCATCGGACCGCAACCGGTGCGCGTCAGGCTGCTCGGGAGGTGAACTTGGCGACCAGACGAGAGACCGAACGGCCGCTGCCGCCGGGGAGGATGGGGTGGCCGCTCTTGGGGGAGACGTTGAGCTTCCTCGAGGACGGTTTCGGGTTTATCGAGCGGCGGCGGGGGCAATATGGGCCGGTGTTCAAGACGCACCTGCTCGGCCGGCGGGCGGTGGTGCTGGTGGGGCCGGAGGGGAGCGGGCAGTTCATCGACGGGGCGGTGCAGCGAGCGGGGGCAATGCCGCCGCACATCCAGGAGCTGTTCGGCGGGACCAGCCTGCCGCTCCTCGACGGCGCCGAGCACCTGGCGCGCAAGACGTTCATCCTCACAGGGTTCACGCGCGAGGCGCTGGCGGCCTATCTGCCGGTCATGGAGCGCATGACGGGCGAGGCATGCGAACGCTGGGCGTCCGCGGGGGAGTTTGCCTGGATCGAGGACATGAAACGCCTGTCGATCGAGGTCATCTGCGCCACGGTCATGGGCATCCAGCCGGGACCGGCGACCGATGACCTGCGGCGGCAGTACGACGTCGTGCTGAAGGCGTTCGCCCGCCTGCCGATCCCGCTGCCCGGCACTGCCTACACGCGAGCGCAGGCGGCCCTCGACCGCATCCTGGCGCGGTTCGAGAAGGTCCTCCGCGAGCGCCAGGCGGAGCCGCGCGACGACGGAGTGTCACGGATCCTCGCGGCCACCACCGCCGAGGGCGGGCGGATCGGCCTCGACGAGTGCAAGATCGAGCTGCACCACCTCATCCTTGCCGGATTCATCGTGTTCGCCGAGCTGGCCGCGCTGGTGCTGCAGCTGACCCGCCACCCGGACGTCCACCGGCGGCTGGCGGCCGAGGTGGCAACCCTGCCGCCGGGCGAGCTACGGCTGGAGAGCCTGGCCGCCCTGCCCTACCTGGCGCAGGTGGTCATGGAGGTCAAGCGCCTGTGCCCGATCGCGCCGGTTTTCTTTGGCAAGGCGCGGTATAGCTTCGAGTTCAAGGACTATCGCGTGCCGGCGGGGTGGATGGTGCTGTGGGCGCACCGCTCCTCCCATCTGACTGACGACACCTACCCCGACCCCGAGCGCTTCGACCCGGAGCGGTTCGCCGCCGGCCGCGCCGAGCACCGGCGCCACGAGCACGCCTTCGTGCCGCACGGCGCCGGCCCCGCGCACGGCCACAAGTGTCCTGGCACCGACTTTGCCACCGTGCTGATGGACGTCTTCGCGGTGAAGCTCCTGCGCGGCTACTCCTGGGAGCTGGCGGCCGGGCAAGACCTCGATTACGACTGGAAGCTCATCCCGCCCGAGCCGAAAGACGGCCTGCGCGCCCGGCTGCGGCGGCGCTGAGCGAATCTTCTGTGACGGCCTGCCCCCTCGCGGCTTCTCGGCCGAGAACTTGGTAGAAACCCTGATCAGCGCGGGGAGGGAGCGACGCTCGGCGCGGGGGGCTCGTCCTTGCAGCCGAAGACGAGGACGGGGGTGTCGCGGGGGACCATCTTGGTGAGGGTCTGGGAGGCGTACATGGGGATGCGGATGCAGCCGTGGCTGACCGGCTTGGGAGGGACGTCGGGGCTGCCGTGGATGGCGATTCCTCCGACGACGTACATGGGGTTGTGCATGACGCCGAGCGGGCTGGTCTTCCAGCCGTATTGCTTGGCGAACACGCTGAGATGGCCGCAGGGAGTCTCGGCCACGCCCTGCCAGCCGGGGGCGCGGAAGGGTCTGCCGGAGCCCGAGGAGATGGGCAGGATGCGGGAGACCTTGCCGGCCTGGTCGACCCAGTAGAGCACCTGGCGGGCGAGGTCGACCTCGAGGTGCGGCGGCCCGGTCTCGCGCGGGGCCGGCGGGACGGCGTGCTGGATCTCGTTCCATTCCTTGCGATTGAGAACCCCGGTGCGCTTGCGCCACTCGACCTTCTGGAAGGCGGTCAAGGCCTGCCGCCAGCGGCCGTCCCAGGGTCCGTTGACGGTCCCGCCCCAGTAGCCGAGCTCGCTCAGGCGCTGCCCGGCCTGGTGGATCTCGGCGGGAGTGAGGGGCGTGCCGCCGGCCTTCGCAGCGCCGGTCTTCTTGGACGATCGGCTCGTTCCGGTCGCGCCGGCAGCCTTGCCCGAGCCGGTCGTCGTGCCCGTCGTGCCCGAGCCGGTCGTCGTGCCCGGATCGGCGGGCTGGGCCGGCGTGGTCGCGCTGGCCGAGGCAACTGAGCCGGCCGCGCCGGCGTGAAGGGCCCCCACGGCCAGGGCCATGGCCGCGACGGCGGCGGCCCGGGCTAGAGCGAAACTCCTGCTACGAGAGGGGGTGGGGGCGTCCCCTTCCCCCCCGGCCACCGCCGGGCAGGGACCCGGCGGCTCAGGAGAATCGGGAAGGGGATCCGCGGGGGTTGGCCGCCGCTCCCGCCATTGGCGGCACTCCCGGCAGGTCGCGGGGGGCGATCCGATAGATTGGAGGCAGTCATCGCCAATTAGCGAGCGCCTTTTCATAGCTCGGGGCCGCCCACCGGCGGTGCCAATTGGAAGCAGAGCGGTAG
Organism: Thermoanaerobaculia bacterium; assembly: GCA_035544895.1. Taxonomy (GTDB): domain Bacteria; phylum Acidobacteriota; class Thermoanaerobaculia; order Multivoradales; family UBA5704; genus JASLEW01. Next base: position 43,030 of record DASZZM010000003.1, on the reverse strand, counting down.
GCCGCATGGCGGGTCTATTCTGTTCCGACTGGCGAGGAGCCTGTCCTACCGCCCGCCGGCTCGCCGACCGGCGCCCCTCCCTCTGACGTCCCGTTGTCGAGGGGGGCGAGGAGCAGCAGGGCAAGCAGCGCGGCGCGCTCCGGCATGCGGGCCAGCTCGACGTGCTCGTGGGCGGCATGCGCGCCGTCGCCGACCGCGCCCAGACCGTCGAGAGTGGGGGCGTAGAGGCTCGTGATGTTGCCGTCGGAGGCGCCGCCGACGGTAGAGCTGCCGAGCCGGATGCCGAGGTCGAGCGCGGCGCGTTCGGCCTGCCGCCACAGCGCGAGGTTGCCGGGGGTCGATTCGAGGGGAGGCCGGTCGATGCCGCCGGCGACCTCGATGCTGGTGCCCGGGACCGCCGGCGCGAGCCCGCGCAGCTCCCGCTCGACGCCGGCGAGGTCCTGCGCGCGGAGGATCCGAACGTCGACCTCGGCACGCGCCTCGGGAGCGACCACGTTGGCGCGCACTCCGCCGGAGACGAGGCCGACGTTGACGCTGATGCCGCGCGCCGGATCGGCGAGCGCATTGAGCCGCTGGATGACGTGCGCCAGCTCGAGGATGGCGCTGGCGCCCTTCTCCGGGTCGAGCCCGGCGTGGGCGGCCCGGCCGCGGACGGTGACGGTGAAGCGCGCGAAGCCCTTGCGGCCGGTCTTGAGCGCGCCCCCTGGGCCGAGCGGCGGCTCGAGGACGAAGACCCGGCGGACGTGGCGGGCGAGCAGGCGGAGGCGGCGGCGCGATTCGCCGCTGCCCACTTCCTCGTCGGAAGTGACGAAGAAAAGCGGGAGCGCCGGCGGCTCGGCGGCGAGCTCGCGCAGGGCGCGCAGCGCGAAGACACCCTGCACCAGCCCCCCCTTCATGTCGAAGACGCCGGGGCCGTGGAGGCGGCCGTTCCGCCGCTCGACCGGCATGGCCGCCAAGGTCCCCAGCGGCCAGACGGTGTCGCAGTGGCCGAGCAGCAGCTGGGCCGGCCGCCGGCGCGGCCTGGCGTCGGCCGCGGGCACGGCGAAGAGCTGCCCGCCGCTGCGCCGGCCAGCCAGGCGCCGCACGCGCAGCCCGGCCTCCGCAAGAACACGGCCAAGCAGGTCGAGGACGGGCCCCTGCGCCTCGGGAACCAGGGAGGGCGACTCGGCCGCCGCGAGCTCCGCGAGCAGCGCCGTCATCTCCCCTTCCCATCCCCGCAGCCGTGCGAGGAGCGCTTCGGCCAGCGTCGGCACCATGCCGCTCATCCTAGAGAGAAATTCGTTAGTGCGCGAGAGGGCGGGGGCGTCCCCTTCCCCCCCGGAGGGGAGGGAAGGGGATCGAGGGGTTGCGGGGGGCGATCCGATAGATCGGAGGCCGCCATCGCCAGTTAGCGAGCGCTGTTTCATGCCCCGGTGCCGCCCACCGGCGGCGCCAATTGAGGCGAAACTCACCTGCCCTGAAAGGCAGGGGACGTCCCCGTGGCGCCTACCGTTCTTTGAGAATGACCTGCGGCTCGAAGTTGCGGCGGACGATGGGGACGTCTTCGAGGCCGCGCCAGATGGTCTCGTCCTCGTCGAAGATGGGCAGGGTGGGCATGCGGCCGCGAGCGGCGTTGATATGCCAGCCCCAGAGCAGGGACCATTTGCGATAGGTGCCGTAGGACTGCAGCAGGCAGAACACCAGCCCGTGCATGCCGTCGAGGATGCCGAGCTGGAAGAGATAGGTGCGCACAAAACGCCAGAGAGTGCGGCCGAAGACCTGGGTAAATCCGGCCCTCTTGGCTTCGCGCCATTGCTGCGAGGCGCCCCAGAAGCTGTACTTCTCGATGCGGCGCAGGTACTCGTCGAGCGAGTCGGCCATGAAGTGCACCATCGGGTTGCGGAGGACGGGGGCGGAGCTGCGGGTGAGCATGTCGGCATGCACCCGGCGGTTGGGATAACGCGCCGAGCCGCGCTTGACCAGGCGCACCACCCGGTCATGCTGCCAGCCCGAGAAGCGGATCACCCGGTCGAGGAAGAAGACGCGCCGCTTGATGGTGTAGGCCTCGCGGGCGGGCCCGGAAGCCAGCAGCGTCTGGATCTCGCGCTGGAGCGCCGGGGTGCAGCGCTCGTCGGCGTCGAAGATCACGATCCACTCGTGGCTCACCTGGTCCATGGCCCAGTTCTTCTGCGAGGCAGAGCCGTAGTAGGTGCGCTGGAGGAAGCGCACCCGGGAATAGGAGCGCGCGATATCCGCGGTGCGGTCGGTGGAGAAGGAGTCGACCACCAGGATCTCGTCGCACCAGAGGAGCGACTCGATGCAGGCGGCGATGTTCGCCTCCTCGTTGAAGGTGGTGATGATCGCCGAGACGGAGGGAATGGCAGTTCGATTCGGTGGCGCGGCCATCGGGGTTGAATCCATGCCCAGGTGAATCCTTGCCCAGGAAACGGAGAGCAAAGAGTATCATTATTTAGCCCCCGCGCCCCCTTCCCCTGGCGCACGCAGTTCCTTCTAAAAGCCGGGTAGAGACCCTCCGTTCCAAGCAGAGTGCCGGGTAGGGACCCGGCGCCCGATCCATTGTAGGATCTGGCGAAACCCGGGGAGGCGAGCGGAGGTCGGAATGGCCGTCGTGGAAACCGTGCAGGGCCGGCGGGCCTCGGCCGCTGCGCGCCGTGTCCAGGCCCGGCTGCTGCGCCAGGTCGAGGAGATGGCTGCGCTGGCCCGGCTGGCCGACATTGGCGAGGGGCAGGAAGGGAGCGAGCTGACCGCGGCGGACCTGCGCACGAGAGTCGAGAAGGTCTCGGGGTGGAGCGTGGCCGATCACCTCGAGCACCTCGTCCTGGTGGACCGCGGCGTGCTCAACCTGCTCGACGGGCTGCTCGCCGGCCCACCGCCGCCGCCGATCGCCGGGATCAACCTGGCGGGCAGGCTGGTGATGCTCCTCGGCTTCATCCCGCGGGGAGCCGGCAGGGCGACGACGCCGCTGCGGCCGCAGGGCATGACGGCCGAGGAGCTGCGCTCGCGACTCGCGGAGACGGCCGAGAGGGTGCGCCGGCTCGGCCCCCGTCTCGCCGAGATCGAGGGCGCGGCGGGACGCCGTCCGCATCTCATCTTCGGCGGGCTCACCGCCGCCCAGTGGCACCGCTTCCTGACGGTCCACCACCACCATCACCTCAAGATCATCCGCGATATCCGGAGCGCGCGGAGCGCGATCGCCCGCCAGGCCCGCGGGCCGCGGCGCCCCGGTTAGCGCGGCCGCTTGCCCGTGCGCCCGCTCCTGGTCTTCCTGCTGCTGCTGTGGGTCAAGATCCTTGCCCGGATCTTCTACCGCATCGACATGCGCTGGATCGGCGAAGTCCTGCCCGAGCCATGGCGGCACATCCGCCTGGTCGTCCTGCTCAATCACACCAGCCTTTACGAGCCGCTGTTCGCGGGCGGTGCGCCCAACCATTTCCTGTGGCGGATCGCCCGCCATGGGGTGGTGCCGGTCGCCCAGAAGACGGCCGTCAGGCCCCTGGTTGGCCGGTTCTACCGGCTGATCGCCCATCGCGTCATCCCGATCACGCGCGAGCGCGACGAGACCTGGGAAGCGCTGCTGCGCCACGTCGAGCCCGACGCCATGATCGCCTTGCTGCCCGAGGGCAGGATGATGCGGTCGACCGGGCTCGACGTGGAGGGGCGGCCGATGACGGTGCGCGGAGGCGTCGCCGACGTTCTGGAGGCGCTCGGCAGCGGCCGCATGCTGCTCGCCTACAGCGGCGGGCTGCACCACGTTCAGGCGCCCGGCGAGCGCCTGCCGCGGCCGTGGAAGACGATCCGCATGCGGCTGGAGGTGGTCGACATCGCCGCCTATCGCGCCGAGCTGCTGGCGCGGGCAGGGCCGCAGAGCTTCAAGCGCGCCGTGATCGAGGACCTGGAACGGCGGCGCGATCTTTATTGCCCGGTCGGACCGCCCAGAGCGGCCGCGGTCGCATCCTGACGCCGCCGGCCCGCGCCGAGCCTCTGCCGACCCATCAAGGGCGCCCTGACGGTGGGTGAAGAAGGGTTTCGTATCTACACCACAACAGGATCTACGAACTTGCTCGCCGGCCTCGATTCAAGTGGCCCTCAGCTTCTAAGGACCATAGATTTCGAAAAGAGTCAGCGCATGGCACACGGTATTGACTGACAGCCGGCGGCAGCGGGCGATCCTGTAGCTTGGGTCGCTCCACGAGCCACCTGCCCCCGATAGGCCAGTCGCCGCCGCTGGTGGCACGGGATGGCCTCCTGCCGGCACTTGAAGTAGTGGGACCGACAGGAGGCTGCTCGCGCCACCGGCTGCGGGTCGCGGCCCCGAGGTCCTTTGGGCAATGGGACGACTCCGTAGAAAGATCCTCGGCATCGCCCCGGATGAGGTCCTGTTCGCGAGGCGCCGCTTCCGCTGCGACGAGGACGCGATCCGCGAGCGCCTCGAGGAGGTGGGGCGTAGCTTCGTGCGCGGCTACACCGCTGCGCTCGAGGCCGACCGGGCCGACGACCTGGCGGCCCGTCTCGAGCTCGTGCCGCGCGAGCTGCGGGGCTTCGCCTGCGAGGGCGCCGGGATGGCCCTGGCGCTGCTCGACCTGCTGACGCCCTGGCGCCGCGACCGGCTGCGCGGCTTCCTCGCCGGGCCGGGCGCCGCCCACGTCTACATCGTCCATATCGGGGCCGGCTGGGCGCTGGCGCGGCTGCCGGTCGACCCGGGCCGCCTGCTCTCCCGGCTCGACCCGCTGCTCGGCTGGCTGGCCTTCGACGGCTACGGCTTCCACCAGGGCTTCTTCCACTGGCCGCGGGCGGTCGTCGGCCAGGAGGTGCCCGGCCGGCTGCGCGGCTATGCGCGGCGGGTCTTCGACCACGGCCTGGGGCGCAGCCTGTGGTTCGTCGAAGGCGCCGATCCCGGCCGCATCGCCGCGGCGATCGAGGCCTTCCCGGCCCGGCGCCAGCCCGACCTGTGGGCCGGCGTCGGCCTCGCCTGCGCCTACGCAGGGGGCGTCGAGGCGGCCGCCATCACGGCGCTGCGGCGCGCCGCCGGGGGGAGCGCTCCGCTGCTGGCCCAGGGAGCGGCTTTCGCCGCCACGGCGCGGGTTCGCGCCGGCAACTCGACGCCCGCGACCGAGCTGGCGTGCGGCCTCCTCTGCGGCTGCTCGGCGGCGCAGGCCGCCGCCGCCTGCGACGAGGCCCTGCCCGGCGTACCGGAAGCCGCCGCCGCGCCGGAGCCCGCCTTTGAGGTCTGGCGGCGTCGTATCGAGCTTCGTTTCTCGCTGGAGAGCGCACACTCATGACCGAACGTCCTGGCTTCTGGCGCCGCCACGCGGTGCGCCTCGCGGCGCTGGCGATCCCCTTGATCCTGTACGGCTTCGCCCGGTTGCCTACGCTTACTCCGGGCGAGCGCAGCGCGCTGGCCGAGCGGTTTGGGTTCGAGCGCCGCGCGCTGCCCGAAATGTCCTCCGGGACCGCCGGGAGCAAGATCGCGCGCAAGAGCGTACGGCAGGTCAATCCGCGCCTCGACCGGCTGTCGTCCTGGATCTCCAGCGTCGGGGCCGGCGTCGGGGTGACCGACCTCGACGGCGACGGCCTGGCCAACGACGCTTGCTGGGTGGACCCGCGGGTCGACCGCGTGCTGGTCGCGCCGTTGCCCGGGACCGGCGAGCGCTTCGCCCTGTTCACGCTCGATCCCGGGACGCTGCCCTACGACCCCGCCACGATGGCGCCGATGGGCTGCCTGCCGGGCGACTTCAACGAGGACGGGATGATCGACCTGCTGGTCTATTACTGGGGGCGGCCGCCGATCCTCTTCCTGCGCCGCGGCGGCGCCGCGGCGGCATCCCCCCTGGGGGCGGCCTCCTTCCGCGCCGTCGAGGTGGCGCCCGGCGGCGGGCGCTGGTACACCAACGCGGCGACCAGTGCCGACGTGGACGGCGATGGGCATCTCGACCTGATCATCGGCAACTACTTCAGGAGCGGGTCGCGCATCCTCGACGCGCATGCCAGCGGCGGCGCCGAGATGCAGGCCTCGATGTCGCACGCCCCGAACGGCGGCAAGGCCCGGCTGCTGCTGTGGAAGAGCGCCACGGCGGGCGAGGAGCCGACGGTCGAGTTCACCGACGTGCCCGGCGCCTTCGATACCCAGACCACCAACTCCTGGACGCTGGCCGTCGGGGCCGCCGACCTCGACGGCGACATGCTGCCCGAGATCTACTTCGCCAACGACTTCGGCAACGACCGCCTGCTGCACAACCGCTCCACACCCGGCCACCCGCGGTTCGTGCCGCTGTACGGCCAAAGGACGCTGACCACTCCCGCCTCCAAGGTCCTCGGGCGCGACTCTTTCAAAGGCATGGGGGTCGACTTCGCCGATCTCAACGGCGACGGCCTGCTCGATATCTACGTCAGCAACATCGCCCAGGACTACGCCCTCGAGGAGAACCACTTCGTCTGGATGAGCACCGGCCAGACCTGGCGCATGCGCGACGGGGTGGCTCCTTACGTCGATAAGAGCGAGCCGCTCGGCCTGGCGCGCAGCGCCTGGTCATGGGACGCGCGGCTCGCCGACTTCGACAACGACGGCGTGCCCGAGGCCGTCCAGGCGACCGGCTTCATGCGCGGCACGACGAACCGCTGGCCGGAGCTGCAGGAGCTCGCCATGGGCAACGACAACCTGCTGCACCGGCCCGGGTTCTGGCCGCTGTTCAAGCCTGGCGACGACCTCTCGGGCCGCGTGCACGACCCGTTTTTCGTCCGCGCCGCCTCGGGGCGCTACTTCGACATCGCGGCCGAGCTGGGGCTCGGCGACACGCAGATCAGCCGCGGCATCGCGATTGCCGACGTCGACGGCGACGGCCGACTCGATTTCGTGGTCGCCAACCAGTGGGGGACGTCCTTCCTCTTCCACAACGTCAGCCCGCGGCCCGGGGAATTCCTCGGCCTCGACCTGCGCCTGCCGGTGACCACCGGCCGCGATGGGCCGGGTGCCGCGGCGGGCCGGCCGGCGATCGGCGCGGCCGCCACGGTGTACATGCCGGACGGCCGCCGGCTCGTCGCCCAGGTCGACGGCGGCAGCGGCCACTCGGGCAAGCGCGCCCCGACGCTGCATTTCGGCCTTGGGCGGCTGCCCGCCGCGACCATGCTGCGCGTCGACGTGCGCTGGCGCGACGCGACCGGGACGGTGCGCAACGGCAGCCTCCAGCTCGCTCCCGGATGGCACAGGGTGATGCTCGACGCGGCCGGAAAGGCGGTGTAGCCGATGAGCGACCCGCGCAACCTGCGGCTGCCGGCGCTGCGCCGCTTCGCCTTTGCGATCAGCCTGTTGACCGTCCTCGGCCACACCTTTCTCGGGTTCGAGCAGTCGTGGGCCACGCCGCTGGTGGCGCTGCTGGCCGCCTACGGCACCGAGATCGCGCTCGAGCTGCTCGACGCCTGGAGGCAAGGGCGTGCCCCGCGCTTTGCCGGCGGCGGCACGGCGCCGATCGACTTCCTGCTGTCGCCGCACATCACGGGGCTGGCGGTCGCGATGCTGCTCTACCCCGGCGAGCGGCTGCTGCCGGTGGCGTTCGCCGCGGCCGTGGCGATCGCTTCCAAGCACCTCTTCCGGGTGCGGGCCGGCGCCGGCGCCCGCCACTTCTTCAACCCGTCGAACTTCGGCATCACCGCCACTCTCCTCGCCTTCCCCACGGTGGGCATCAATCAGCCCTACATGTTCACCGAGAAGCTCAACGAGGCCGGATCGTGGATCCTGCCGCTGGTGCTGGTCGCCGCGGGCAGCTTCCTCAACACGCGCTTCACCAAGAAGATGCCGCTCGTCGCCGGCTGGCTCGGCGGCTTCGTGGCGCAAGCCCTGCTGCGCCACGCGGCCTTCGGCAACATCGTGTCCGCTTCGTTGATGCCGCTGACCGGCGTGGCCTTCCTCCTGTTCACCTTCTACATGGTCACCGACCCGGCCACCACGCCAAGCTCGGCGCGCGGCCAGGTGGCCTTCGGCGCGGCGGTGGCGGCAGGCTATGGCGCGCTGGTGGCCCTGCACGTTGTCTTCGGGCTGTTCTTTGCCCTCACCCTGGTGTGCGCGGCGCGCGGCGCGCTGCTCTGGGCCGCCGCGCGGGCCGCCGCGCGGGCCGCGACGCGGGCCGCGACGCGGAAAGCCGCCGTGCGGGCCGAGATGCCGGTCGGCGGGGCGATCGGCGAGCCGGGAGTATGAGCGAAGGCATTGCCATCGTCGGCATGGCGTGCCGCTACCCCGACGCGGCCTCACCAGCCGAGCTGTGGGAGAGCGTGCTCGCCCGGCGCCGCGCCTTCCGCCGCATCCCGCCCGAGCGGCTGCGCCTGGAGGACTATCTCTCGGCCGATCGCGGCGAGCCCGACAGCCTGTACGCCGGCGAGGCCGCCGTCCTCACCGGCTACGGCTTCGACCGCGCTCGCTTCCGTGTCGCCGGCTCTTCCTATCGCGCCGCCGACCTCGCGCACTGGCTGGCCCTCGACGTCGCTGCGGCGGCGCTGGCCGACGCCGGCTTCGCCGAAGGCGCCGGGCTGCCGCGCGACAGCGTCGGCGTGCTCGTGGGCAACAGCCTGACCGGCGAGTTCTCGCGCGCCGGCCTGATGCGGCTGCGCTGGCCCTACGTGCGGCGCGTGCTGGCGGCCGGCCTGGCCGAGGAGGGCTGGGAGGCGCGGCGGGTCGAGGAGCTCATGCGGCGGCTGGAGGCGTCCTACAAGCGGCCGTTCCCGCCGCCCAGCGAAGAGACGCTCGCGGGGGGCCTGTCCAACACCATCGCCGGGCGGATCTGCAACCATTTCGACCTGCACGGCGGCGGCTACACCGTGGACGGCGCCTGCGCCTCGTCACTGCTGGCGGTCGCCAACGCCTGCTCGGCGCTCGCCGCCGGCGACCTCGACGTGGCGCTGGCCGGCGGCGTCGACCTGAGCATCGACCCGTTCGAGCTGATCGGGTTCGCGCGCAACGGCGCCCTGGCCGCCGGCGAGATGCGCGTCTACGACGCCCGGTCGGACGGCTTCATCCCCGGCGAAGGGTGCGGTTTCGTCGTCCTGATGCGCGAACGGCAGGCCTGGGCCTGGGGCTGCCGGGTCTACGCCCTGATCCGCGGCTGGGGGATCTCATCCGACGGCCACGGAGGGATCAGCCGGCCGGTGGCGGAGGGCCAGCGGCGGGCGCTGGCGCGGGCCTACCGGCGGGCCGGCTTCGGCATCGATACGGTCGGCTATTTCGAGGGACACGGCACCGGCACGGCGGTCGGCGATGCGACCGAGCTGCGCGCCCTCTCCCAGGCCCTGCGCGAGGCAGGGGCCGCCGGAAAGGCGGCGGGGGCCGCCGGAGAGAAGGCCGGGGCCGCCGGAGAGGCGGCGCAGGCGCCGCTGGCGTCGCGGCCGGCGCCTCCGATCGGCTCGATCAAGGCCAACATCGGCCACACCAAGGCCGCAGCCGGGGTGGCCGGGCTGATCAAAGCCACGATGGCCGTGCACACCCAGCTCTTGCCGCCGAACACCGGCTGCACGGAGCCCCGCGCCGAGCTCACCGGCGAGACGGCGGCGCTGCGCGTGCTGGCACGTGCCGAGCCATGGCCCGGCGGGCAGCCGCTGCGCGCCGGGGTGAGCGCGATGGGATTCGGTGGGATCAACGCCCACGTCGTGGTCGAGCAAGCGCCGGCCGCACCGCGGCGCGGGCGCGAGTGGAGCGCGCACGAGCTCACCCTGCTCGCCGCCGGCGCCGCGGCAGCCCACGATGGCGCGGGCGCCGAGCTGATGCTGCTCGCCGCCGCCGGCCGCGCCGCGCTCCAGGCCGAGGCCGAGCGGCTCCTGGACCTGGCTCCGCGCCTGTCCCGGGCCGAGCTGGCGGACCTCTCGGCCGCGCTCTACCGCAGGCTGGAGACTGGCCTGGGCAGGAGCTGCCGCGCCGCGGTGATCGCCTCGACCGGGCAGGAGCTGGCCCACCGCTTGGGCCTGCTTATCGACGGACTGCGCGCGGGGTGCGAACGGCGAATCGCCGTGGGTCAGGGGGTGTTCCTGCACGCGCCGGCTGCCGAGCGCAAGGCCGGCGAGCCGCCGGCCGCCGAGACGGCGGGCCGCGTCGGCTTGCTCTTCCCCGGCCAGGGATCTCCGGCCAACGCCGGAGGCGGCGCCTGGCGAGGGCGCTTCATGGCGCTCGAGGCGCTCTACGCGTCCGTGGAAGACGGCGCGCCGCGGGACGGCCAGGCGGCGGACGGAACGGCGGGCCGCGTGCCGGCGCCGATGGATACGGCCGCGGCGCAGCCGGCGATCATCGCCAACTCGCTGGCGGGCCTATGGCTGTTGCGCCGCATGGGAATCGAGGCTGACGTGGCCCTTGGACACAGCCTCGGCGAGCTGGCCGCCCTGCACTGGGCCGGCGCGTGCTCCGCCGCGGACGCCCTGGGCCTGGCGGCCGAGCGCGGCCGGGCGATGTCTGGGGCGCGGGTCCCTGCCCGCGATTTATCGGGCGCGCGGGTCCCTGCCTGCGCTTGCGAGTCAGCGGGGCCGGGCAGCCCTCCCGGCGGCGCCATGGTGAGCATCGCTGCCCCGCCCGAAGCCGTCGCCGAGCTGCTCGCCACGGCGCTTGGAACGAAACTTGGCGCGCCAGGGGCGGGGGCGCGGGAGGAGGGCGCGTCGCCGCGGGCGGTCATTGCCGCATTCAACGGACCGAGCCGCACGGTGGTGTCCGGCGAGGCCGGTGCGGTGGAGGCCGTGGCGGCGGCGGCCGCCGCGCGCGGGCTGGCCGCGACCCCGCTGCGCGTCTCGCATGCGTTCCACTCGCCCTTGATGGCTCCGGCGCTGCCGCGGCTGGCGCGGGCGCTCGACGCCGTGAGCTGGGCGCCGCCGGCGAGGCCCGTGGCCTCGACGATCACCGGCGCGCTGCTGGGCGCCGGCGCCGGCCTGCCTGCCTTGCTGCTCGCCCAGCTGACCTCGCCGGTGCGCTTCACCGCGGCGCTGGCCGCGGCGCGCGATATGGCGGACCTGTGGATCGAGGTGGGTCCCGGACAGGCCTTGGGCGAGCTGGCGGGCGAGGTTCTGGGCAAGCCGGTCGTGTCGCTGGACGCCGGCGGCTCGGCGCTCGGCGGCGCGCTGGCGGCAGGCGCGGCGGGCTTCTGCCTGGGCTTCGCCGGCGACCTCGACGTCCTGTTCGCGGGGCGTTTCACCCGGCCGTTCGATCCTGACCAGCCGCTCCAGTTCCTCGCCAACCCGTGCGAGTCGGCGCCGCCACCCGTCGCCACGCCGGGGATGCGGCAACCCGCCGCGGAGGCGGGCATCGCGGGCGCCGTCGCCGGTATCCCGGAAGCGGACGCCGCGGGAGTGCCGGCCGGCGCCATGGAGGTTCTTACCGGCGCCATGGAGGGCCCCACCGGCGCTCCGGCCGTCGTCATAGAAACGCACACCGCCGCCTCCCCGGCCGAGACCCATCCGGCGGCGGCGCCACTCGAGAGGCGCCCCGCCGTCCTCGAGATCCTCCGCCAGCTCGTGGCCGAGCGGGCCGAGCTGCCGGCCGAGGCGGTGCGGGAGACCAGCCGGCTGCTTGCCGATCTCCATCTCAACTCGATCACGGTCGGCCAGCTCGTGGTCGAGGCCAGCCGGCGGCTCGGCCTTCCGCCCCCCGCGGCGCCAACCGACTATGCCCATGCCACCATCGCGGAAGTGGCCCAGGCGCTTACCGAGCGCTTGCTGCTGGAGGCCCTCGGCGGGCAGGCGAGCGGCGGCGCCGGCGAGCGGCGGGCGCGAAGCCGCGGGCCGGCCCCTCCCGGCGTCGATACCTGGGTGCGCTGCTTCACCGTCGAGCTCGTCGAGCGCCCCTTGCCCCCGCTCAGGCATATGAAACGGCACTGCGATGTGGGTGTGGAGGACTGCTCGAAGCGTCTATTGGATCTCCCCCCGCAACCCCTCGCGGATCCCCTTCCCGGTTTTCCAGAGGCGCCGGGTCCCTTCCCGGCGTTGCCGGGGGGGAAGGGGACGCCCCCTCCCTATCGCGCAAAAAAGGGTTTCTCAATCGTCAACTGGCGGGTCTTCGCGCCGCCCGGGGATCCGCTGGCCGCGGCGCTCCTGCCGGCGCTCGCATCGTTGAACGGTCCTCGCCCCGCCGGGCGCCCTGACCCCTCCGTGGTCTCCGCTCCCGGCGATCCGGATTCCGCGCCGGCGGGAGTGGCCCTCGTCCTGCCTTTCGCGGTCGGCGAGGAGCAGGTCGATCTGTTTCTGGCGGCGGCGCGGGCGGTGCTCGCCGTTGCGGGGCCGTCTCGCTTCGTCGTGGTCCAGCGCCGGGGGGGCGGCGGCGGGTTTGCCCGCACCCTCCACCTCGAGCTGCCGGAGGTGACCACCTGCGTGGTGGACCTGCCGGCCGAGGCGGGAGCGCAGGCCGCCGAGCTGGTGGCCCGCGAGGCCGCGGCGGCGCAAGGCTATGTCGAGGCCCACTACGACGCCGCGGGCCGGCGGAGGGTGCCGGCCCTGCGCCACCTGCCCGATGCGGCCGAACCCGGCGCGGCGGCGCCCGCGCCGGCCGCAACACCTGCCGCCGCCGCGGCTGGCGCCGGGCTCGGCGCCGGCGACGTGCTGCTGGTCAGCGGCGGCGGCAAAGGAATCGCGGCCGAATGCGCACTGGACCTGGCGCTGGGGAGCGGCGCGCGGCTGGCCCTGCTGGGCCGCTCCGATCCCGCCGCCGATCGCGAGCTCGCCGCCAACCTCGAGCGCATGGCGGCCGCCGGCGTCTCGCCGCTCTACGTCCGCGCCGACGTCACCGACGCCGCGGCAGTGCGCGCCGCCGTCGGGCGGGTGCAAGAGGAGCTGGGGCCGGTCACCGCGCTCCTCCACGCGGCGGGCAGCAACGAGCCCCGAGCCCTCGGCAATCTCGACGCCGCGGCCTTTCTGCGCACCGTGGCGCCCAAGGTCGGCGGCGCCCGCCACCTGCTCGCAGCCCTCGACGCGGGCAGGCTGCGGCTGCTGGTCGGCTTCGGCTCGATCATCGCGCGCACCGGCCTGCCCGGAGAGGCCGACTACGCGGCGGCCAACGAGTGGCTGGGGCGCCTGATCGAGCGCTACGGCCGCGAGCATCCCGCCTGCCGCTGCCTGGTCGTCGACTGGTCGGTGTGGGCCGGCCTCGGCATGGGCGAGCGGCTCGGCACCATGGAGTCCCTGAGCCGCGCCGGCATCACGCCGCTGCCGCCGCCAGCCGGCGTCGCCGCCCTGCGCCGGCTGCTCGACCGGCCGCCCGCGGCTTCCGCAGTCGTGGTGGCCGGCCGCTTCGGCGAGCCGTCTACCCTGGAAGTCGAGCGTCCCGAATTGCCGCTGCGGCGCTTCCTGGAGAGACCACGGGTCTACTACCCCGGCATCGAGCTGGTCGCCGACACCGAGCTGTCCGCCGGCACGGACCCCTACCTGTCCGACCATGTCTTCCGCGGCGAACCGCTGTTCGCGGCGGTCCTGGGACTGGAAGCCATGGCGCAGGTCGCCATGGCGCTGGCCGACGCGGCCGAGCCGCCCGTCTTCGAAGGAGTCGAGTTCCGGCGCCCCGTGGCGGTGACTCCGGGCCGGGCCGCCACGATCCGCGTGGCCGCCCTGGCGCGCGCGCCCGGAGTGGTGGAGGTGGTGCTGCGCGACGGCTCGACCGGGTTCGCGGTCGACCACTTCCGCGCCGTCTGCCGCTTCTCCCCTGCCCTGGCCGCCTCCCCGCAAGAAGGCGGTGACGAGCCGCGCCCAGTCCTCGAGGCCGGCCGTCTCTCCCTCGATCCGCCGAGCGATCTCTACGGCGGTCTGCTCTTCCACCGCGGCCGCTTCCAGCGCCTGGACGGCTACCGCCGCCTGCGCGCCACCGAGTGCCTGGCCGAGATCTCTCCCGACGGCGCGACCAGCTGGTTCGGCCATTTCCTGCCGGCCGAGCTCGTGCTCGGGGACCCGGCCGCCCGCGACGCCGCCATCCACGGCATCCAGGCGTGCATCCCGCACGCCAGCCTCTTGCCCATCGGCGCCGAGCGCATCCATGCCCGCGCGCTCGCCGCCGACGCGCCGCTGCTGCTCGCCGCGCGCGAGCGCCGGCGCGACGGCGACACCTTCATTTACGACCTGGAGATCCTCCGGCGCGACGGCACCCTGTGCGAGCGCTGGGAGGGCCTGCGGCTGCGCGCGGTCGGGAGCGCCACGCCGCCGCGGACCTGGCCGGCCGCGCTGCTGGCCCCTTACCTCGAGCGGCGGCTCGAGGAGATCCTGCCGGGGGCCGGACTGCTCATCGCGCTCGAACCGCGCGGCCCGGTTCCGCCCGGCTCCGATGAGCGCCGCCTGCCCGGCCATGGCCCGCCACGGCTCCACCGCCCCGATGGCAGGCCCGAGACGGCTGGCGCCGCGTCGGGACGCCCGGGGATCTCGGTGGCCTATGCCGGCAATCTCGTCTTTTCGATCACCTCGCCGCTTCCTGTCGGCTGCGATCTCGAAGCGGTCGCGGAGCGTCCCTCCGAGACCTGGCGCGACCTGCTGGGCGGCGAGAGGTACTCGCTTGCCGAGCTGATCGCGCGCGACGGCAGGGAACCCCGCGCCGCCGCCGCGACTCGGGTCTGGGCCGCCGCCGAGTCGCTGCGCAAGCTCGGGGCGCCGCAGGCCGCGCCGCTCACCCTGGAGAGCAGCACCGAGGACGGCTGGGTGCTGCTGCGCTCGGGGCGTTGCACGGTGGCGACCTTTGCCCCGGAGGTGCGCGAGGCCGGCGGCCGCTGCGCCCTGGCGGTCGTCGCCGGAGACCTGGACCCGGTGCCGCCGCATTGACCGCGCGGGAACCGCTCGGAACGAGCAGCCGATGATCGCCGAATCCGCACCTGCCACGGCGCCTCTCGCGGCGCATCTCGACCGCGGAGTGCTGCGCGCGCTGGCGCTGATGCGCGAGCGCATGGCCGAGCCTCTCAGCCTGCGCGAGATGGCCGGGGCCGCGCATCAGAGCCCGTATCATTTCCTGCGCACCTTCAGCCGTGCCACCGGCCTGTCTCCCGGGCGGTTCCTGGGCGCGATCCGCCTGAAGGCCGCCGTGCGGCTGCTGCTGACCACCGACCTGAGCGTCACCGACGTCTGCTTCGCGTCCGGCTACAACAGCCTGGGAACCTTCACCCGCCGCTTCAGCGAAGTGATCGGGGTGCCGCCGGGCCGGCTGCGCATGCCTCTGCCGGCTGGCGTGGACGGGCGCGCGCCGGCGACGGGCGATGCGATGGCCGGTCACGGCCGCGAGAGCTTGCCCGGCGGCACGACCGTCCGCGGCCGGGTGGCGGCCGGCGAGGACCGCGGCGGCAGGGCGCGGCTGATCTTCGTCGGGCTCTTCGCCACACACTCGCCGCAAGGCTTCCCGGCGGCCTGCGCGCTGCTGCGCTCGCCAGGGACATTTGCGCTGCGCGGCGTCCCGGACGGCATGTACTACCTGCTCGGCGCGGCGGTCCGCGACGCCTCGGCGCTCTGGGACAACTTCCTCCGGGAGCATCCCGAGTTCCTCGCCGGCTCCCTGCAGGCGCCTCTCCGGGTCGAGGCAGGCGCGGTTCGCGGCCCTACCCTGCTGGCCTTGCGGCTTCCCCGCCCAACCGATCCGCCGCTGCTGATCTGCCTGCCGCTGCTGCTGCTGCGCGATCAGGGAGTCTGGCCGGCGGCCGCGGCGCCGCGCGGCTCCCGCCGCGCGCCGGGGATGAGCGCCTGAGCACCCGCACCGCCCGCGTCTCAGCCGTCTGACCGCCGCTCCCCGGATCGCCCAGCGGAATATTTTCACGGCGCCGCGAGTCTCATCGCCAGCGGGGAACGATCCTCGCTGCCCAACGCGCCGCGGCGGAGATCGTTGCCCGCCTCGGGGCCCTGGAAAGGAATTCGAAGATGAGACTCGCCCGATCTCTTGGCCTTACCTTGCTGCTATCGCTCGCCGGTTTGACCGCCAATGCCACGACCTTGACGATCGACCGCGACTTGCCGCATGCCGCGGCAGTGGTCGGCGCCTCCTTCGCCGCCGATGCCGCCAACCATCGCGCCTGGGTCGTCGTCGACTTCGTCGAAAGCAACGCCGAAGAGGGCCTGGTCCGTTCAGAGCGCGTGGCGGTGCCCGGCCTGAGCTATGACCCGGCCACCAGAACGATCCGGCTCCAGAACGGAGAGAAGGAGCTGACCTGCGCGGTAGGCAGGAAGGTGCTGTGGGCCACCTCCTTTCGCGCCACCTCCGAATGCCCGATCCGAGTGCGGATAAGCAAGAAGACCGAGGGCGGTGCTCCCGTGCAGGCCGATAAGACTCATATCGTCGTCGAGGTGGGGGCGGCGTCGTAGCCCACTCCTCCGCGGTCTCCTGCCGGCCGCGCCGCCGTTGGCAACCCACTCGCCGGGAACAACGGCCCGCGGCCGGTCTTGCGGCCGCGTCTCGGGTCGGCCGGGAAGACTGTCATTTGGATGCCGGAGCTATTGACCGGTGGTCAGGACGACGCCGCGGCGACGATGCGGGCCCGACGGCGGCGAGCAGGCACGGCAGCAGGGCGAGGGTGGCGGCGTAGGAGACCAGGATGGCCGCGGCGAGCAGCAGGCCGAGGCTGGAGTTGGGCTTGATGGCCGACAGCCCCAGGACCGCGATGCCGAAGGCGAGAACCACGGCGTTCCAGCGCAGCCCGCGGCCGGTGGTGCGCAGCGTCGCCTCGACGGCCTCGCGGTGGGCGAGACCGGAGCGCCGCTGCCGGCGATAGGCGAAGACGTATTGCACCGCGAAGTCGACTCCGGCGCCGAGGTTGAGGGCCGCGAACATGCTGGTGGCGATTCCCAGCGGGATGCCGGCATAGCCCAGGCCGGCAAAGAGCAGCAGGGTGGCGGCGGCGACCGGGGCCATGACCACCGCGGCCAGGCGCCAGCCGCGCAGGGCGAGGAGCAACAGCGCGGCGATGAGCCCCGCGGTCCAGGCGATCGAGCGCAGCTGGTTGCCGACGATAGAGCCCACCACGGCGAGGGCCAGCGGCAGGTCGCCGGAAACGTGCGCCTCGACCGGGCGGCCGGCGAGCAGGCGCGGCAGCACCGCCGCGACGGCGCGCTCGAGCTCGCGCGCCTTGGCGTAGTCGGCGTCGCGCACGAACAGCCGCACCCGCGTCTGGTCCCCATCGGTGGTGAGCAGCTCATGCAGATCGAGGCGCAGGCGCAGGATCTCGACCAGCGCGCCCACCTTGCGGATCTCGATCGGCGGCAGCCGGGAGACCGGCAGCGGCTGGCCGCGCACTCGCGCCGCCGACTCGAACGGCAGCAGCACGCTCAACGCGCCGCCCACGTGCGGCGCCGCCGCCACCCAGCGGTGGAGCTCCTCGAGTAGAGCGACCCCAGGGGCAGTCCAGAAGAAGCCGCGGGCGCCGGCGAAGACCACGTCGAAGCGATAGCTCCCCCAGAAGTCGGCGTTGAAGCGCCGCTCGGCGGTGACCAGGGGCGAGCGCGGATCGAAGTTATCCACCCAGGCATCCTGGATGCGCAGGCGCCAGAGCCCGGGAAGCGCCACCGCCAGGAGCGCGGCGGCCGCCAGGGCGGCGGCTCGCGGCCGCCGCGCCGGCAGCAACTCCCACATCAGCAGCCCCTGCCGCCGGTGACCGCTCTCCTCGTTCTTTCCCGCTGCCCGCTCCAACCAGCTCGCCGGCAGCACTGCCATGAGGGCCGGCGCGAGGGTGAACGTGAAGACCATGCCGAGCAACAGGCCCAGTCCGGTGAACAGGCCCAGGTGGCGCAGCGGCGCAATCGAGGCGCCGAGAAAGGAAAAGAAGCCGGCCGCGGTGGTAAGCGAGATGACGACCAGCGGAGCCGTCAGGTCGGCGAACGCGGCCGCCGCGGCGTGCCGCACCCGGCTGTCGCCGTCCTCGCGGCGATCATGGAGATCGCCGGCGGCGACGGCGTGACGCACCCGGTCCGGTCCTTGGGGACTAGAGGGCGGCCTGGTCAGATAGTCCTGCAGCCGCTCGAGCAGGTAGATCTCATCGGTCATTGCCATGGCCATGAGCAGGACCGGCAGGACGGTGGTGACCAGCGTCACCGGGACTCCCGTCCAGCCCATCAGGCCGAGCGTCCAGAGCAGCGTCGCGAGCACCTGGGCAAGTGGGATGAGGACTCCGCCGGGGGTGCGCAGGGTCAGCCAGAGAAGCAGCGCGACGGCGGCCACCATCGCCGGAACCAGGCGGTAGAGGTCGCGCAGCACCTCCTCGCCCAGATCGGCCTCGGCCACCACGGGACCGGTGAGCCGCAGGAGGAAAGGGGCGTGCGACCGGCCGGCGATGAAGCGCCGCAGGCCGGCGAGCAGCTCGCCGCGCCGGGCGCCGCGGGCGAGCGGAAGGTAGCAGGCCGCCGCCGCGCCGTCGGCCGAGAGGAACAGTCCGCTGGCCACCGGCAGGCGCCGGATGCGCGTCAGCAGGTCGGGAAACCCGGCCGCGCCGCCGCTCCAGCCCTCGAAGAACGTCTGGATGCGCAGGCCCGAGAAGTCCTCGGGAGTCTCGAGGAGCGTGGCCAGCGAGCGCACGCCGCCCCGCTCGACTCCGGGCAGGGTGTCGAGCTTCTCCTGGGTGTCGCGCAGGAAGCGAAAGCCGGCCGGCGAGCCGACAGGGGGGCCGCCCGGCCGCGCGGTGACCAGGAGGATGACCTGCTCGCTCTCGCCGAACGTCTCGCGGTCGCGCCGCGACTGCTCGATGACCGGATCGCCCGCCGGGTAGATCGCCGCGCCGTCACTCCGCAGTCCCAGGCGGAAGAGGCCGGCGCCGGCGCCGGCGGTGGCGAGGGCGAGCGCGGCGAGGACCGGGACCGGGCGGCGCAAGGCCAACCGGGCGAGGCGAAGCATGCGGCCCATGGCTCACCGCTCCTCCTCATGGAAAGGCGCGATGCAGATCGCTCCGGAATTGCGCTTGACATCCTGCGCTGCCGCCGCATCGCCGCAGGCCCAGTGCACGTTACCGGGTCCTATCCTGCAGGCGACCCGGCGGCGGGATCGCCGTAGGGGCGCAGGGCGTGGCGCAGGGCCGGCGGGATGGGGGCGGGGACCATCCGCGGCCCCTGGCGGCGCATGCAGGCGACTTCCTGCTCGCCGCGCGCCACCAGCTCCGGCGCCTCGCCGCTGCCGCGCCAGTACTCGAAGAGCAGGGCCATGCGGTTCTGCGTGATGCCCCCCAGGCGCATGCGCAAGACGACCTCGTCGAAGGGCTGCAGCTCGGCGAAGTAGTCGCACGAGCAGCGCACGGTCGCCAGGGCGAGGCCGTTGGCCAGCTCGTCGAGGACTTCCGGGACGTGCTCGCGCAGGAACATCTCGCGGCAGCGCCCCTGCCAGCGCAGGTGGTTCACGTAGTAGACGTTGCCCACCAGGCTGGTCTCCTCGAAGCCCACCAGGTGGCGGTATTCATAGGCGCGCACTGCCGGGCATTGTAGCGCTTCGCCGAGCAAGCGGCAGCCAGCCGCCAGCCAGGCTGCCAGGACTTCTCAGCGCCGGCGCCGGCGCGAGCGGGCTGCGGTGGCGGCGGGGCGGGAGGCCCTCGCCGGCGGCGCCTGCGCGATCTGCCGCTCGATCTCGGAATTGATCTCCGCGCCGACCAGGAGCGAGAAGGCGGTGAGATAGAACCAGACCATGAGCAGGATCACGGCGCCGAGCGAGCCGTAGGTAATGGTGTGGGAGCCGGACTCCGCGAGGTAGAGGCGAAGCCCGAAAGAGGCGGCGAGCCAGAGCGCCACTCCGATGACGGCCCCCGGCGTGCCCCAGCGGCGGCGCGCCCGCAGGTCGAGGTCGGGCGCGTAGTTGTAGACGATCTCGAAGGAGAGCAGCACGGCGGCCAGGAGCAGCGGCAGGTGGAGGAAGCGCCAGGCGAAGACGAACGCCGAGTGGAGGCCGAGCCTGCCGGCCAGCGCTTCGCCGATCCCCGCGCCATAGAAGATCAGCGCCAGGGCCGAGATGAGGAGCGCGCTGAAGGTGATGGTGAGCACGACCGCCTGCAGCCGCCGCTTCCACCACGACCGGGTCTCCTTGACGCCGCACGTGGTGTTGAGGGTGCGCGTCAGGGCGAGCACGCCGCTCGAGGCCACCCACAGGGCGACGACCAGAGAGAGCGAGATCCTGGCGCCGCCGCGCGCGCGCAGGATCTGGTCGAGAGTGTTGTGCAGCAAGGCGGTTACCTGCGGGCTCGGCGAGATGCTGGCGAGGTAATCGAAGAGGCTGGCTCGCAGCGCCGGGTTGCCGCCGGCCAGGTAGCCCAGCAGCGAGGTGAGGAAGAGCAGCAGCGGAAAGGAGGCAAAGAGGAAGTAGTAGGCGAGCTCGGCGCAGCGCCCCGGCAGCTCGTCCTTCCAGCCCTGGCGCCATACGCGCAAGGCGAGCTGCCACCAGCTCAGGCCGCCAAGTCCCCACAGCGATCGCATACGCTCGCTCCCCGCGGGCAGGACCTTGCCCGCCGCCAGCCGCGGGAAGGATAACCTGTTCTCCTTAGTTGGCGCCGCCCCCCCACCCCTGACGCTCGGACGAGTTTCGTTCTACCGGCCGGTGATAGAGTGCGCGCCGATGGCGCGCCCCGAGGGCTCTGGCCGCGACCGCGCGGCTGCCGAGAGGCGGATCGCGCGGCTGCGCGAGGACATCCGCCACCACGATTACCTCTATTACGTCCGGGACTCCCCGGCGATCTCCGACGAGGAGTACGACCGCCTGTTCCGCGAGCTCGCCGCGCTCGAGGAGCAGTTCCCCGCGCTGCTGGCGCCCGACTCCCCGACCCAGCGCGTAGCCGGCCAGCCGCTCGAGAGCTTTCCGACCGTCGAGCACGTGGCCCCGATGCTCTCGCTCGACTCCGACCAGGCGGAGGCGTCGCTGCTGCGTTTCGACGAGCGCCTGCGCAAGGCCCTGGGCGAGAGCACTGCGGTCGCCTACGTGCTCGAGCCCAAGCTCGACGGCGCCTCGATCGAGCTGGTCTACGAAGGCGGCGTGCTGGCGCGCGCCTCGACCCGCGGCGACGGCATGCGCGGCGAAGGCGTCACCGCCAACGTGCGCACCATCGCCACGGTGCCGCTGCGGCTGCGCGGCGGCGCGCGCCCCGTGCCCCCGGTCGTCTCGGTACGCGGCGAGGTGATCATGCACGCCGCCGCCTTCGACAAGCTCAACGAGGGCCTGCTCGCCGCCGGCAAGGAGCCGTTCGCCAGTCCGCGCAACGTTGCCGCCGGCGCCCTGCGCCAGCTCGATCCGCAGATCACCGCGTCCCGGCCGCTCGATCTCTACGCCTACGACGCCATGGCCGGCGACGGCAGGCGCGCCGGCCTGCCGGGAGTCGCCACCCAATGGGATGTGCTCGCGGCGCTGCGCGACTGGGGCCTGCGCGTCAACGGTCTGGCGCGGCGCGCCGCAACCGTCGAGGAGATCAGGGCCTATCACGCCGAGCTCGAGGCGCGGCGCGACGACCTCGGCTACGAGATCGACGGAGTGGTCATCAAGCTCGACGACCTCGCTGCGCGCGAGCGGGTCGGCATGACGACGCGCCATCCGCGCTGGGCCTTTGCCTACAAATTCCCGCCGCGCAAGGAAGTGACGCGCATCCTGTCGATCCTCCCCTCGGTGGGCCGCACCGGAGTCGTCACCCCGGTCGCCCTGATGCTGCCGGTCGAGATCGGCGGCGTCACGGTGGCGCGTGCCACGCTGCACAACCGCGAGGAGGTGGCGAGAAAGGACGTGCGCGAAGGCGACAGGGTGCGCGTGCAGCGCGCCGGCGACGTGATCCCGCAGGTGATCGAGCGCATCGACGAGCCGGAGCGCGAGCGCGCCGGGCCATGGCGGATGCCCGCGGCCTGCCCGTCGTGCGGCACGGCGCTGGTCGAGCGCGGGCCGTTCACGGTCTGCCCGAACAGCTTCGAATGCCCGGCCCAGCTCGCCGGCCGCATCGTCCACTTCGCCTCGCGCGGCGCCCTCGACGTCGAAGGGCTGGGCGAGGAGAGCGCCAAGCTGCTGGTCGCCGAAGGTTTGGTTCGCCAGCTCCCCGACCTCTTCGACCTGGGCGCCGAGCAGCTCGAGGCGCTGCCGGGTTTTGCCGCCAAGTCGTCGCAGAAGCTGGTCGAAGCTCTACACAAGGCGTCGCGCGTCGAGCTGCCGCGCTTCCTCTACGGGCTCGGCATCCCCGAGGTCGGCAGCGCGGTCGCCCGCGACCTTGCCCGCCACTTCGGCAGCTTCGCGGCGCAGCGCGCGGCCGGCGAAGCTGAGCTGCAGGAGGTGCGCGGCGTCGGACCGCGCATGGCCGAGCAGATCATCGCCTTCTTTGCCGAGCCCACCAACGCCACGGTGCTCGACGAGCTGCTGGGCAAAGTCGAGCTGGTCGAGACCGCCCCTGCCGCCGCCGCCGCGGGGGCGGCGAGCTGCGCAACCGCGGCCGGCGGCGCGGCGCCAGGCGAGGAAGCCGGACCGCTGGCCGGCCTGAAGTTCGTCTTCACCGGCGCGCTGGCCGCCTTGTCGCGGCGCGACGCCCAGGCGCTGGTCGAGTCGCTCGGCGGCCGCGCCGTCGGCTCGGTCAGCAAAGCCACCGACTACGTCGTGGCCGGCGAGGACGCGGGCTCGAAAGCCAAAGCCGCCGAGGAGCTCGGCGTCAAGATCCTCGACGAAGCCGGCTTCTTAGCCCTGATCCGCCAGCACAGGTTCAAGATCCGCGCCTTCGTTGCCGGTCTCCAGCCGGGCATCGATCCCGACAAGATGAACCAGTTGCTGGACGAGCTCGAGACAGAAGAGTTTGCGCGGAAGCATGAAGCATAGTGAATGATCCTTCCGGCCTTGACGCCGGGATCACGGAGAGACAAGACATGAGCACACACGCGACAGGGACTCTCGACGTCAAGAACTGGGACGAGAAGACTTATGACGAGATCGGCGGCAAGGCGAAGCTGACGCGCGCCAGCGTGAAGCAGACCTTCGCGGGCGACCTCGAGGGCGAGGGAACGGTGGAGTACCTGATGGCCTACAGGCACGACGGCTCGGCCAGCTTCGCCGGACTGCTGCGCGTGACCGGGCGCCTCGGCGGCCGCTCGGGCAGCTTCGTGCTCCAGCTCAGCGGCACGTACGAAGACCAGACGGCGAAGGCCACCTGGACCGTGGTCCGCGGAGCGGGGACCGGCGAGCTCCAGGGCCTGCGCGGCGAGGGCGGTTTCGTCGCCGCGCACGGACCGCACGGTTCCGTCACCCTCGACTACGACTTCGACTGAAGGACGGTGGCGGGGAGAACCGCTTCAGAGTCTTCAAGAGTATCTCCGATTGTTCCGTCCAGGTGGCTCTCAGGCCACCAGCTCGTAGTCGACGCCCAGCGCCTCGTAAGTCGCCGCCGCGCGACGGTCGCGCGACAGCAGCGTGGCTCCGGCACGGCTCGCCGTGGCGGCGATCAAGGCATCGTAGATCGCACCTCCGGCCAGCCCCGCCGCGGCCGCTTGCTCAACCAGCCGCAGGTGGCTCTTCGGGGGCAGGGTGAGGAGCGGGTTGCGAAAGCGCTGGCGAAGGAACTCGGCGACCAATCCGCCGGGGGCACGATGGGGGGCGGGAAGCCGCGTGATGACGGAGAAGGTCTCGATGACGACGTGGGCAGGCAGGCGTGGATCGCGACGCAGACACTCCAATGCCGCGCGGTGCCCTTCGTGCCATGAGGCGAAGGCCGCCACGACGACGCTGGTGTCGACGGCGATCAACGACGGGCCCGCTCCAAGGTCTCGCGGACGATTTCGTCGGTGAGCGGCGGCAGCTCCTCGGCGGGGACAGCGACCGGGCCGCCGCCGCTGTTGCGCAGCGACATCGAAACCCCTGCCGGCTCGAGCTCGATGCGGCCCTCGCGTTCCCGGATCTCGAGCTCCTGGCCACCGACAAGAGCCAGGCGGCTGCGGAGCTCCTTGGGGATGACGACCCGCCCGGCGGCATCGATGGTAGTTCGCATGGCAAAAGTATACCATTTCAGGCGGCCGGGTTATCGGCACCCGGAGCGAGAGGCGGCAGATTGGCAGCGCAGCCCAGGGGCTATGGGAAATGCTGCTAGCCGGCGGCGGCCTGGCGGGCGAGGGGGACGAGGCGGTCGAGCTCGGCGCGCTCGCGGTCGTCGAGCTCGGGCCAGTCGACGCGGCGGGCGGCGATGGCGGCGGCGAGGCGCTCCCAGAGGTCCCGGTAGAGGACGGGCTTGCGCTCCTGGGTGGTCCAGCCGCGACGGCGCCAGCCGTCGAGCCAGCGGCTGGCGCCATGCCGCAAGTAGTCCGAGCCGGTGTAGACGGCAACGGAGAGGCCCGGCGGCAGGCTCTCCAGCGCGGTCGTGGCAGCCAGCAGATCGAGGTAGCCGGCGCTGCCCGCGGCGCTGCCGGAGAGGATGCGTTCCTGGCCGGTCTGGCGGATGAGCGCCGCCCAGCCGCCGCGGCCGGCGGAGCTGGAGACGCGCAAGAAGACCTCGGCGTCGGGAGGCCCGGCAGCGGACGGCGAGGGGCTCCGGCGCAGGCGCTGCTCCGCGATGGCGGCGGTCGCCAGCTCGTCGGCGCGCTCGTTGTGACGGTTGCCAGCGTGGCCCTTGAGCCACTCCCAGCGCACCTCGTGGCGGGCGGCGAGCTCCGCGAGGCGGCGCCAGAGATCGGCGTTCTGCAACTCGCCCGCCTTGCGCCGCCAGCCGCGCTCGGCCCAGCCGGGCAGCCACTCGGTAACTCCCCTGCGCAGGTACTGGGAGTCGGTAAAGAGGTGTACCCGGCAGCGCTCCTTCAGGGCTTCGAGGGCGCAGATGGCGGCAGTCAGCTCCATGCGGTTGTTGGTGGTGCGGGGCTCGCCGCCGCTGCGCTCCTCGACCCTGCCGCTCGCCGGATGCAGCAACACGACTCCCCAGCCTCCCGGCCCGGGATTGGGGTCGGCGCCCCCGTCGGTATAGACGGTGACGGTCGGCGCTTTCGACGACTGGCCCGGCGGTGGTTCGCTCTCGCTCATGGGACTCCGCAAGAAGAACCCGGACACTAGAGCAATCGGCGGGCGAAATCAAAGACAGAGCGCTCGCTATACTCACCAGGCGAGCGGCATTCGGCCGCTTGCGCGCGCCATGGACAACGTCGAGATCGCCCGCGTTCTGGAGGAGGTCGCGGACGTCCTGGAGATCCAGGGCGAGAACCCGTTCCGCATCCGCGCCTACCGCAACGCCGTGCGCACGGTCGAAGTGCAGACCACGCCGCTCGCCCGCATGGTGGCCGAGGGCCTGCCGCTCACGCAGCTTCAGGGCATCGGCAAGGAAATGGCCGGGCACATCCGGGAGATGGTCGAGACCGGCACGCTCGGCTATCGCGACCGGCTGATCGCCGAGGTGCCGCGCTCGCTGATCGACCTGATGCGCCTGCCGGGGGTCGGTCCCAAGAAAGCACGGAAGCTGTGGGACGAGCTGCACATCTGCTCGGTCGACGAGCTCGAGGCCGCCGGGCGCGAGGGGCGGATTGCCGCCCTGCCGGGCTTCGGGCAGAAAAGCCAGGAGAAGATCCTGGCCGGTATCGCGGACTCCCGCCGGCACACCAGCCGCTCCCTGCTCGCCGAGGCCGAGCGCTTCGTCGAGCCGCTGCTCGGCTACCTGCGGGAGAGCCCGGAGATCGACCGCCTCGAGGTGGCGGGGAGCTATCGGCGGCGGCGCGAGACGGTGGGTGACATCGACCTGCTGGCGACCGCGGCGCGGCCGGCGGCGGCGATCCAGCACTTCCTGCGCTATCCGCAGATCGGCACAGTGCTGGGGGCGGGCGACACGCGCGCCACGGTGGTGCTCGGAACCGGCCTGCAGGTGGACCTGCGCGCCGTGGCCGGCGAGTGCTACGGCGCGGCCCTGGTCTACTTCACCGGCGGCAAGGAGCACAACATCAAGCTGCGGCGGCGCGCCGTCGAGCGCGGGCTGCGCATCTCCGAGTACGGCGTCTTCCGGGCGACCGACCCGGCCGCGGTGGCGGCGGACGAAGGCGTGCAGCCGGCGGCGGAAGAGGACGGCGGGGCGAAGCCGGCGGAGGCGGCGGAGGAATGGGTGGCGGGGCGGGAGGAGGCGGACGTCTACTCCGCCGTCGGGCTCCCCTGGATTCCGCCGGAGCTGCGCGAGGACCGCGGCGAGATCGAGGCCGCCGCGGCCGGACGGCTGCCGCGCCTGATCGAGGTCGGGGACCTGCGCGGCGACTTGCAGATGCACTCGACCTGGTCCGACGGACGCAACACGCTCGAGGAGATGGTCGAGGGTTGCGTGGCGCGCGGCTACGAGTACATGGCCATCACCGACCACAGCAAGGCGCTGGCCATGACCAACGGCCTGAATGCGGCGCGGCTGCGCCTGCAATGGGCCGAGATCGAGGGGATCCGCGCGCGCCACCCCGAGATCCGGCTGCTGCGCGCCATGGAGGTCGACATCCTGGCCGACGGCTCGCTCGACCTCGAGGACGAGATGCTGGCCGGCCTCGACGTCGTGGTGGTCTCGGTGCATTCACGCTTCCAGCTGCCTGCCGAGCAGCAGACCGCCAGGGTGTTGCGCGCCCTCGAGCACCCCGAGGTCAACATCCTCGCCCACCCCACCGGGCGCCTGATCAACCGGCGCAACGGCATCGCCCTCGACATGGACGCGGTCCTGCGCCGCGCCGCCGAGCTGGGCGTCGCCGTCGAGCTCAACTCCCAGCCCGACCGCCTCGACTTGCGGGACACCCACCTGCTGCTCGCCCGCGACCTGGGCTGCAAGATCGTCATCAGCACCGACTCCCACCGCGTCGCGGAGCTCGACTCGATGCGCCACGGCGTCGAGCAAGCCCGCCGCGCCGGCCTCGAGCCGCGCCATGTCATCAATAGCCTGCCCCTCCCCGCCTTCCTGCGCGCGCTCGAACGGCGCTGACCGGGCGCGGGGTAGAACCGCCGGAAGGACCGTTGCCTCCTTACCGCTCGATCGAGTACGATGGCCTAAGTAAGGAGGCTCGGATGGCAAAGGCCACCCTGACGTCCAAGGGACAGGTCACGATCCCCAAGGAGGTGCGGGACAGGTTGGGACTCAAGGAAGGGGACCAATTGGTGTTCCGGTTCGATGAGGCGGGCAGGCTGAGTGTCGAGCCGGCGTCGCCAAGTCCCTTGAGAAACCTCCCCGGCCTGCTGCGCCACCTGGCAGGCGACAAACCGGCGACCATCGAGGAGATGAAAGAGGCCGTGCGGGCGCGCGCACGGAAAAAGCTCATCCATGGGCCGAAAGCATGATCGCGGTCGACACCAACGTTCTCGTCCGTCTCATGGTGGGCGATGACCCGGACCAGGCCGCGCAGGCCCGCAGGCTGCTCGAGGAGGCCAGCGAAGAGCGCGAGTCCTGCTTCGTCAGCGATCTCGTGTTGTGCGAGCTGGAGTGGGTCTTGGCCAGCCGCTACCGCGCCCGGAGGGCCGATGTGGTGGCCGCCTTTCGGGCCCTCTTGGAAAACGGCATCTTCGCGTTCGAGGATCGGAAGGCCCTGTTCCAAGCCGTCGAGTCATACCAGCGAAGCCACGCCGATCTCTCGGATCACTTGATCGGCGCCAAGGCGGAGGCCCGCGGTGCCGCGACCACCTGGACCTTCGACCGCGCTCTGCGCCATTGCGCCGGGTTTTCGCTTCTCAGCTGAGGAGAGCTCGGCGGAGGCTTCTTCCCTCGTGGCAGGAGGCGCGCATCCGGCTTCGCGACGGAAAGGGGGCGGCGCCGGGCGTGCGCCGCGTAACCGAAGATACGCGGGAGCCGTCTCCTTGCTTGTGGGGGTGTGTCCGGCCGGGCGTAGAGAGTCTGGCGGGCTCCGGGGAGGGCGAGAAATCGGTCGTGCTCCGCTCCGCCTGTGCTGGTTGTTGCTCAGTTTCCTTTAGTGTGCGGTCACTCTGCGCTCAGTAGAATCCTGCGGCGAGCGGATAGACCAACCTGCGGTTTTTCCAGAGGCTCCAGACCATGAGCTCCAAGACACCACAGACTCCGACGGACGAGGAGGCCGCCGCGGTTGCGGACAAGCAGCCGAGGGAGACCTCTACGGCTGCCATACCCCTGGATACCATGCTGCTCCGCGGCAGGCCCCGCCGGCGCTGGTGGCCGTGGGTGGCGGCGCTTGCCGCCGCCGCCGTGGTGATCTACCTGCTGTTCGGCCGCGGCGGCCAGGGGGCGGCCCAGGGCGGCAAAGGGGCGGGCACGCAGCCTCCCCCGGTGGCGGTGGCGGCGGTGGCGGCGGGAACCAAGGACATCGGCGTGTACCTGACCGGGCTGGGGACGGTCACCGCGGTCAGCACGGTGACGGTCAGGAGCCGGGTGGATGGGCAGCTGATCAACGTCGCCTTCCACGAAGGGCAGGTGGTGCGTGCCGGCGACCTGCTGGCGCAGATCGACCCGCGGCCGTTCCAGGTCCAGCTCATGCAGGCCGAGGGGCAGATGGCCAAGGACCAGGCGGCGCTCAAGAACGCCAACCTGGACCTGCAACGCTACAAGATCCTCTTTGCCGAAGACTCCATTCCCAGGCAGCAGCTCGACACCCAGATGGCGACGGTCAGCCAGTTCGAGGCCGCCCTGAAGAGCGACCAGGCGCAGATCGAGAGCGCCAAGCTGAACCTGGCGTACAGCCACATCACCGCGCCGACCAGCGGCAGGATCGGCCTGCGGCTGGTCGACCCGGGAAACATCGTGCACGCCAGCGATGCCAACGGCCTGCTGGTCATCACCCAGCTCCAGCCGGTCGCTGTGGTCTTCACCATTCCCGCCGACAGCCTGCCGCAGGTGCAGCGGCAGATGCAGGGCAGCCAGGGTCTCCCGGTCGACGCGTACGACCGCGACCTGAAGAACAAGCTCGCCAGCGGATCCCTGCTCGCGGTCGACAACCAGATCGATCAGACCACCGGCACGGTCCGCCTCAAGGCAATCTTCCCCAACCAGGACAACGCCCTGTTCTCCAACCAGTTCGTCAACGCACGGCTGCTGGTCGATACCCTGCGCGGCGCGGTCACCGTTCCCACCGCGGCGGTCCAGACCAGCCCGCAATCGACCTTTGTCTACCGCGTCAAGCCGGACCAGACGGTCGAAGCGAGGGACGTCGTCGTCCGGCTGACCGAAGGCGACGACGCGGCCATCGCCAGCGGCCTCGCCCCCGGCGATCTGGTCGTCGTCGACGGCATCGACAAGCTGCGGCCGGGCAGCAAGGTCACGGTCGAGCAGGCCCCCACGCCGGGAGCCGCGGGAGCCGCCGCCGGCCGCGGGACCCGACGCGGGACGGCCGCGGGCGCCCCGGCTGGACGGACCGGCCGCGGCGGGGCCGGCCGCGGTCCCGGCCATGGGCCGGCGACGAGCCAGGGAGGGCCGGCATGACCGGGGTCAATAGCACAAGACTTCCGTGCCATGAGCGGGAGGGGGTGGCGTCCCCTTCCCCCCCGGCCACCGCCGGGCAGGGACCCGGCGGCTCCGGAAAACCGGGAAGGGGATCCGCGGGGGTTGGCCGCCGCTCCCGCCATTGGCGGCACTCCCGGCAGGTCGCGGGGGGAGATCCAATAGATGCATTGAGTAGGTCTCGATCGCACATCGCAGCGCCGCTCCACCCCTCGGGCTGGCACCGACAGACCCCGGAGTCCTTCCGGTGAGCCCCTCCCGGCCGTTCATCCTGCGGCCGATCGCGACCTCACTGCTGATGGTGGGCCTGCTGCTCGCCGGCATCGTGGCCTTCCGCCAGCTCCCGGTCTCGGCGCTCCCCGAGGTGGACTACCCCACCATCCAGGTGGCGACGTTTTACCCCGGCGCCAGCCCGGACGTCATGGCGTCGGCCGTCACCGCGCCGCTCGAGCGCCAGTTCGGCCAGGTGCCGGGGCTCAAACAGATGACGTCGACGAGCTCCGAAGGCAGCTCGCTGATCACGCTGCAGTTCGTCCTCGAGCTCAGCATCGACGTCGCCGAGCAGCAGGTGCAGGCCGCCATCAACGCCTCGGGCACCTACCTGCCGCGCGACCTGCCTAACCCGCCGATCTACAGCAAGATCAATCCGGCCGACGCTCCGGTCCTCACCCTGGCGCTGACTTCGAAGACGCTGCCGCTCTCGAAGGTGGAAGACTATGCCGACACCCGCCTGGCGCAGAAGATCTCGCAGCTCCCCGGCGTCGGCCTGGTGAGCATCAGCGGCGGCCAGAAGCCGGCGGTGCGCGTGCAGGTGAACCCGCCCCAGCTCTCCGCCTACGGGCTGACGCTCGAAGACGTCCGCACCGCGGTCGCGCAGGCCAACGTCAACCAGGCCAAGGGCATCTTCGACGGCCGCCGCCTGGCCTACGCGATCGCGGCCAACGATCAGCTGCTGTCGAGCGACCAGTACCGGCCGCTGATCGTGGCCTACCGCAACGGCGCTCCCGTGCATCTGTCCGACGTCGCCAACGTGATCGACGCTCCAGAGAACGTCAAGCAGGCGGCCTGGATGAACCAGGTGCCGGCGGTCATCCTCAACATCCAGCGGCAGCCCGGCGCCAACATCATCGCGGTCGTGGACCGCATCACGAGCCTGCTGCCGCAGCTGCGCGCCTCGCTGCCCTCGGCGGTGCAGGTGGCCATCCTGACCGACCGCACCACGACCATCCGCGCCTCGGTACGCGACGTGGAGCTCGAGCTGATGCTCACCATTGCCCTGGTGGTGATGGTGATCTTCCTGTTCCTGCGCACGCTTGCCGCCACGGTGATCCCCGGCGTCGCCGTCCCGCTGTCGCTGGTCGGCACTTTCGGCGCCATGTATCTGCTCGGCTACAGCCTCAACAACCTGACGCTCATGGCGCTGACCATCTCGACCGGCTTCGTCGTCGACGACGCGATCGTGATGATCGAAAACATCGCGCGCTACATCGAGGAGGGCATGGAGCCGCTCGCGGCCGCGCTCAAGGGCGCGGAGCAGATCGGCTTCACCATCCTCTCGCTCACCGTCTCGCTCATCGCCGTGCTGATCCCGCTGCTGTTCATGGGCGACGTCGTCGGCCGCCTCTTCCGCGAGTTCGCGGTGACCTTGTCGGTGACCATCCTGGTGTCCGCCGCGGTATCGCTGACCTTGACGCCGATGATGTGCGCCAAGCTCCTGCGCCACAAGCCGCCGGCCGAACAGGGGCGCTTCTACCGCGTCTCGGAGCGCTGGCTGCAGCAGGTGATCGCCTTCTACGGCCGCACGCTCACCTGGGTGCTGGGGCACCAGCGGGCGACGCTCGTCGTCGCCGTCGCCACCCTGGCGGCCACGGGCTTGCTCTACCTCATCATCCCCAAGGGGTTCTTCCCGGTCCAGGACACCGGCGTGATCCTCGGCGTCTCGGAGGCGCCGCAGAGCGTCTCGTTCGCCGCCATGGCCGAGCGCCAGCAGGCGCTCGCCCGGGTGATCCTGCGCGATCCGGCGGTGGCCAGCCTGTCGTCGTTCATCGGCATCGACGGCACCAACGCCACGATCAACAGCGGACGCATCCAGATCAACCTCAAGCCGATCGATGAGCGGAAGGCAGGCGCCAGCGACATCATCCGCCGGCTGCAACCCGACCTGGCGAAAGTCGAGGGCGCGACCCTTTTCATGCAGCCGGTGCAGGACCTCACGGTCGAGGACCGGGTGAGCCGCACCCAGTTCCAGTACAGCCTGGAGGACGCCGACGCGCGCGAGCTCGCCGCGTGGGTGCCGCGGCTGGTCAGCCGGCTGCGGGCGCTGCCCGAGCTCGCCGACGTGGCGAGCGACCAGCAGAACGAGGGCTTGCAGGCGCGCCTGGTCCTCGACCGCGCCACCGCCTCACGTCTCGGCATCACGCCGCAGATGCTCGACGACACGCTCTACGACGCCTTCGGACAGCGCCAGATCTCGACCATGTTCACGCAGTCGAATCAGTATCGCGTGGTGCTCGAGGCGCAGCCCGAGTTCCAGCAGCGCCCGGAGGACCTGAACGACGTCTACCTGCGCTCCGCGGCAGGCACGTCGGTGCCGCTCAACGCCTTCACCCGGGTCGAGACGTCCTCGACCCCGCTGACGGTCAACCACCAAGGGCAATTCCCGGTGGTCACCGTCTCGTTCAACCTCGCGCCGGGCGCCTCGCTAGGCGCCGCGGTCGCCGCCATCGACAAGGCGCAGAAGGACCTCGGCATGCCGGCCAGCATCCAGGCGAGCTTCCAGGGCACGGCGCAGTCGTTCCAGGCCTCGCTGGGCAACGAGGTCCTCCTCGTCCTTGCCGCCATCGTGACGGTCTACATCCTGCTCGGCATCCTGTACGAGAGCTACATCCATCCGGTGACCATCCTCTCCACCCTGCCCTCGGCCGGCGTCGGCGCGCTGCTCGCGCTGCTGCTGACCGGCAACGAGTTCAGCGTCATCGCGCTGATCGGCATCATCCTGCTCATCGGCATCGTCGAGAAGAACGCCATCATGATGATCGACTTCGCCCTCGACGCCGAGCGCAAGGAGGGCAAGGAGCCGGAGGAGGCCATCTTCCAGGCGGCGCTGCTGCGCTTCCGCCCGATCGTGATGACCACCCTGGCGGCGATGCTCAGCGCCGTGCCGCTCGCCCTCGGCACGGGCATCGGAGCGGAGCTGCGGCGGCCGCTCGGCATCGCCATCATCGGCGGCCTGATCTTTTCCCAGCTCCTGACTCTGTACACCACGCCGGTGGTCTACTTGGCCTTCGATCGCCTGGCGCGGCGCGTGACCGGGGCCCGCGCCAGGGCGGCGGCCGGGGCCGCACGGCCCCTGCGGCCGGCGCCTGGCGAGGGCGGCGGGTGAGCATCTCGGAGCTCTTCATCCGGCGGCCGATCGCCACCACTCTGCTGACGGTGGCGGTGGCGCTCGCCGGCGTCCTGGCGTTCCAGTTCCTGCCGGTGTCGCCGCTGCCGCAGGTCGAGTTCCCGACCATCTCGGTGCAGGCGGGGCTGCCGGGCGCCAGCCCCGAGACCATGGCCTCGTCGGTCGCCACGCCGCTCGAGCGCCAGTTCGGACACATCGCGGGAGTGACCGAGATGACCTCGTCGAGCTCTCTCGGTTCGACGAACGTCACCTTGCAGTTCGATCTCAACCGCAGCATCGACGCGGCCGCCCGCGACGTCCAGGCGGCGATCAACGCCGCGCGCGGCCAGCTCCCGGCCACCCTGCCGAACAATCCTTCCTATCGCAAGGTCAATCCGGCGGACGCGCCGATCATGCTGCTGTCGCTGACCTCGGACCTGGTCGAAAAACCCAGGATGTACGACATCGCCTCGTCCGTCCTGCAGCAGAAGCTGGCCCAAGTGCCCGGCGTCGGCCAGGTCGTCGTCGGCGGCGGCGCCCTGCCGGCGGTGCGGGCCGAGGTCAACCCGACCATCCTCAACGCCCACGGGCTCGGCCTCGAAGACGTGCGCGCCGCCCTGGCCGCCGCCAACGCCAACCGCCCGAAAGGCGAGCTCGCCGCCGGCGGCCGCGCCTGGGCGCTCAACACCACCGATCAGCTCCTGAAAGCGGCAGAGTATCGCCAGCTGGTGATCAGCTACCACAACGGCGCCGCCGTGCGCCTGGCCGACGTCGCCACGGTCACCGACTCGGTCGAGGACGTCCGCACCGGCGGCCTCGCCAACGGCAAGCCGGCGGTCCTGGTCATCATCTTCCGCCAGCCTGGCGCCAACATCATCCAGACCGTCGACCGCGTCCGCGCCCTGCTGCCCCAGCTCCAGGCGTCGATCTCGCCGGCCATCGATCTGCGGGTGGTGCAGGACGCGACCACGACCATCCGCGCCTCGGTGCGCGACGTGGAGATCACGCTGCTGATCTCGATCACGCTTGTCATCTTGGTGGTCTTCGTCTTCCTGCGCAGCGCGCGCTCGACCTTCATCCCGAGCGTCGCCGTGCCCATCTCGCTCGTCGGCACGTTCGGCGCCATGTACCTGCTGGGCTACAGCATCGACAACCTGTCGCTGATGGCGTTGACCATCGCCACCGGGTTCGTGGTCGACGATGCCATCGTCGTCATCGAGAACATCACCCGGCACCTCGAGGCCGGTATGACGCCGATGGCCGCGGCCCTGCGCGGCGCGCGCGAGATCGGCTTCACGGTCCTCTCGATGAGCGTGTCGCTGGTGGCGGTGTTCATCCCCATCCTGCTGATGGGCGGCATCGTCGGGCGGCTGTTCCGCGAATTCGCCGTCACGCTCTCGGTCGCCATCGCCATCTCCCTGCTGGTCTCCCTGACCACGACGCCGATGATGTGCTCGCGGCTGCTGAGAGCGCACGGCGAGGAGACCCACGGGCGGTTCTACCGCGCCAGCGAGCGCGGGTTCGAGTGGGTGCTCGCCCGCTACGAGTCGTCGCTTTCCTGGGTGCTGCGCCACCAGCGGCTGACCGCCCTGGTCACGCTCGCCACCATGGCCGCCACCGTCTACCTTTACGTCATCGTTCCCAAGGGGTTCTTCCCGCAGCAGGACACCGGCCGGCTCACCGGCTCGATCCAGGCCGACCAGGACACCTCCTTCCAGGCCATGCGCGCGCGGCTCACCCAGCTCGTCGACATCGTCAAGCGAGACCCGGCGGTCGACACCGTGACCGCCTTCATCGGCGGCTCGGCCAACACCGGGCGCATGTTCGTGGCGCTCAAGCCGCAGGGCGTGCGCAAGCTCACCGCCGACCAGGTCATCGCGCGCCTGCGCAAGGAGCTCTCCCGGCTGCCCGGCACCAACCTGTTCCTGCAGCCGGTGCAGGACGTGCGCGTCGGCGGGCGCATGAGCGGCGCGCAATATCAATACACGCTGCAGGGCGACAGCACCAAGGAGCTCCTGGCGTGGGCGCCGCGCCTGCTGCAGAAGCTGCGCACGCTGCCCGGTCTGGCCGACGTCAACAGCGACCAGCAGACCAAGGGCCTCCAGGCGTCGCTGATCATCGACCGCGCCACCGCCTCGCGGCTGCTCATCACGCCGCAGATGATCGACGACACGCTCTACGACGCGTTCGGCCAGCGGCCGGTCTCCACCATGTACCAGCAGCTCAACCAGTATCACGTGGTGCTGGCGGTCCAGCCGCAGTACTGGCAGAACCCGGACGGCCTCAAGTACGTCTACGTGAAGGCCAAGGACGGCAAGCTCGTGCCGCTCGACGCCTTCGCCCGCTACCAGCCCTCGACGGCGCCGCTCAACATCAATCACCAGGGACAGTTCCCCGCGGTCACCCTATCGTTCAACCTTCTGCCCGGCTTCGCCCTGGGCGATGCCGTCAAGGCGATCGACCAGGCCGAGCGCGCGATGCGGCTGCCCGCCGATATGCACGGCAGCTTCTCGGGCACCGCGCAGGCCTACCAGGCGTCGGTGGCCAACGAGCCGGTGCTCATCGCCCTGGCGCTGTTCACCGTCTACATCGTGCTCGGCATGCTGTACGAGAGCGCCATCCACCCGATCACCATCCTCTCCACCCTGCCTTCGGCGGGCGTCGGCGCGCTGCTCGCCCTGCTCATCTTTCACGTGGAGCTGTCGGTGATCGCGCTGATCGGCATCCTCCTGCTGATCGGTATCGTCAAGAAGAACGCGATCTTGATGATCGATTTCGCTCTCGACGTCGAGCGCCGCGAGGGCAAGAGCCCGGACGAGGCGATCTTTCAGGCCTGCCTGCTGCGCTTCCGGCCGATCACCATGACGACCATGGCGGCGATGTTGGGCGGCTTGCCGCTGGCCATCGGCCTGGGCACTGGATCGGAGCTGCGCCGCCCGCTCGGCATCGCCATCGTGGGCGGCCTGCTGTTCTCCCAGCTCCTCACCCTGTACACGACGCCGGTGGTCTATATCTATCTCGATCGCCTGCAGCTGTGGTGGGAGCGGGTGCGCCGGCGCCGCCGGCGCCCCGCCGCGGCCGCCACGTCGGTGGGTCCGGTGGGTCCGGTGCGTCCGGCATGAGGCGGTCGCGACTGCCGAGGCAAGCGCGGGCACGGGATGCCCGCCGTTCCATTGGCCATGAGCGGCCGGCGCGGCAGAAGGTTCAAGGCATGGGGCGAAGGTCGTCGAGCTGCAGCGGAGGTGCACCATGGGCTGGGTGAGAAGTTGGGCGGTCTTGGCCACGACGGGGCTGGCGGCCGCGGCGTGCGCCGTCGGACCGCACTACAAGCGGCCGGAGGCGCCGGTGCCGGCCGCCTTCAAGGAGCCGCCGCCGGGCGATTGGAAGCCGGCGCAGCCGAACGACGCCGTGCTGCGCGGCAAGTGGTGGGAGATTTTCGGCGACCCCGCCTTGAACGCGCTCGAAGAACAGGTCACCGTCTCCAACCAGAACATCGCGCAGGCCGAGGCCCAGTTCCGCGGCGCCCGCGCGGCGCTCGGCGTGGTGCGCGCCGGCCTCTTCCCGACCGTCACCGCCGGCGCCTCGGCCACCCGGTCGCGCACGCCGACCCTGCGCGCCGGCGCCGCGGGCACCTCGAGCAGCGGCGAGACGACCGTCTTCCAAGTGCCGATCGATCTTTCCTACGAGATCGACCTGTGGGGACGGATCCGGCGCAACATCGAGGCGAGCGCGGCGAGCGCCCAGGCCTCGGCGGCCGACCTCGAGAACGTGCGCCTGAGCATGCACGCCGAGCTGGCGCTCGACTACTTCCAGCTCCACGGCCTCGACGCGCAGAGGCAGCTCCTCGACACGACCGTTGGCGGCTACCAGACCGCGCTGCAGCTCACCACCAACCGTTACAACCAGGGCGTCGTCTCGGGCGTGGACGTGGCGCAGGCGCAGACCCAGCTCGAGCAGACGCGGGCGCAGGCCACCGAGCTCGGGGTCGGCCGCGCGCAGTTCGAGCACGCGATCGCGATCCTCACCGGCAAGGCGCCTGCCGACCTGACCATCGCGGCGGCGCCGATCGGCCTCTCGCCGCCCCCGATCCCGGTGGCGCTGCCGTCCGCCCTGCTGGAGCGGCGGCCCGACGTGGCGGCCGCCGAGCGGCGCGTGGCGGCGGCCAACGCCCAGATCGGCGTGGCGCAAGCGGCCTATTTCCCCACCCTCTCTCTGACCGGATCGGGCGGCTTCGAGAGCACCAAGCTCGCCAAGCTGTTCTCCCTGCCGAACCGCTTCTGGTCGCTGGGCTCCTCGCTGGTCGAAACGGTCTTCGCCGGCGGCAAGCGGCGCGCCGCGGTCGAGCAAGCGCGGGCCTCCTACGACGCCACGGTGGCGGTCTACCGCCAGGACGTCCTGACCGCCCTCGAGGAAGTCGAGAACAATCTCGCCGCGCTGCGCATCCTTGCCGTGGAGGAGAACGAGCAGGCCGCCGCGGTCAGCGCCGCCGAGCGCTCGCTGGCCCTGGCCAAGAACCGCTACCAGGGCGGCATCACCACCTACCTCGAAGTCATCACCGCGCAGAACATCGCCCTCGTCAACGAGCGCGCCGCCGTCGACATCCTGACCCGCCGCATGGTCGCCAGCGTCAACCTGATCAAAGCCCTCGGCGGCGCCTGGACCGCCGCCGACCTGCCCGCCCTGGGCGCGCCGATCGGGCGATAGCCAATGCAGCCCTGGGGCGGGAGAATCGTCACCGGAAGAGCGCGCGCAGGACGGTCCTCACCTCCCTGCATCACCGTTTGATCGCCCAAGAGGCAAACGCCGGGATTCGAGGGGGTTTTGTCCGGCAGCTGGGAGCTGCGCTCAGCCGTCAAGACATCCATAACTTCTCGTGAATGAGCAGGTGGGAAGGGCGGGGGCTCACCCTGCGGCGGACGCCAAGGATGGGCGCTCGCGCGACATCAGCCAATCGATCTCCCAGGCGTAGTCCACCGGCCCACCCCACCAGGCGGGCAACGTCTCCCCGGCATCTACGGCCACCCCCTGGCTCGCGAGGCGCGAGACGAGAGCAGGGATCGGCTCTCCGGCCACCACCGGCAGCGGCGGCGCTTCCGGCAGCGGCTGCCCATCGGGCCGATAGAAGCGCGCTGCGCCGTCGGGCGCCAGCTCCAGCGAGAACCCCTCCTCGTGCACGGCTCTATGATGACGACGGCAGAGAAGAATCATGTTAGTCAGGCTGGTCTCGCCGCCGTCGGCCCAATGCTCGACGTGATGGGCGTCGCAGAGCTTGAGGCCGCAGCCCGGGAAGCGGCAGCCGCCGTCGCGATGCTCGAGGACGCGGCGCAGGCCGGGCGAGATGGCGCGCGTGCGCCGGCCGACGTCGAGCACGCCGCCGTCCGCGGCGTGTCGCATCACCACCAGCGCCGCGTCGCAGGCGAGCCGGCGGGACGTTTCCGCGGAAACGTGGGATCCGTCCGCCAGCCATGAGGAACCGCTCTCGCTCGCGGCCGGCAGCGCCTCGGCATCCACGTGCACCACCAACTGATAACGGTCGCCGCGGCTGCCGGGATCGAGGCCGCCGGCAAGCGCGCTCTCGGCCACCAGCCCCAGAGCGTCGGCGCGCCGCTGTTCCGCGGATTCGTAGTCTGCCGGCTCGGGTGCCGGCACTCTGGCGCCGCCGGACGGCTGGCCGCGGCGCGGCCCGTAGAGCTCATCGACGCCGGCATCGAGGGCGCGCAGCAGGGCCGCGCCGGCCTCGGGCGCCAGCCGCCCCGTGATCACCACCATGCCGTCCTCGTCGGTGTAGGCCCGCAGGTACCGCCCGGCGTGGCGGCGCTGCTCGCCGTCGCCCTGGCCCTCCGCGAGGCGGTCGACGCGCCGCATGCCGCGCACCAGCTTCTCGACGTGGGCGGCCGTGCCCGCCCGCGCGAAGCTCAGCAGGTCGCCCTCGTTGACCAGCGTGGCGATGCGGGTGAGAGCGCGGACTTTCGAGTAGGAGAGCTCGCCGCGGCGCATCGCCTCAGAGAGCAGCGGCAAGGCGGCCAGCGCGTGGGCTACCCGCATCTTCTCGCGCGCCGCACCCAAGTCGAGCCCGACACGCCACCCCAGCCAGTGCGCGCAGGAGCGGAAGCCGCCGTTCCACCCGCCGCCTTCATCGAAGTCGCGCAGCATGACCAGCAGCTCGTAGGTGGCGGCCGAGATCTGCGCTGCCAGCTTGGCGATGCGCTCGCCGAGATCTTCGAGCGCGCTTTCCGATGCGGGCGGCGCCGGCGGCGGTGGACCGATGCGCTTCGGGTCGACCTCGCCAGCCCTCGCCTGGACCTCATCAACAGCCTTGTGCGCGGGTTCGCCGATGGTCATCTCTCTCCCCTCCCCCGACCATTGTAACCCCATGATTTTTCAGCGCATTGGCGGCCGTGGCAGGGCCTATCGGCGGTCGTCGCAGGGTTCGAGGAGCCTTGACGCGAGAACGGGCCGGGGCAGACCGCTGGCGGGCCGCCCGACACCCTTCCAGCGCGCACGTGAGAACACGCGTGCAGGGGTCCGAAAGAGGCTGTCAAGAGGGTCGGCCGACTTTCGTGGCCGCCAAGCCTTGGCGGTGTGAACGAACGCTGGCCGGTTGCGGCTCCCACGACTGGCGACAGCCTCGACAGGTGCCGAGGAGATCGCCGGAAAGCTCATCGGCGAGCTGGTTTTGGTCCGGCTTGCGCCAGCTCAACCGTGCCTGCTGGAGTGATAAACTGTGGCGTGAATCGTTCTCCATCTTCGCGCCGATTCTCCGGCTGAGATCTCGTGCCCGAACCCGCGGTCGTCTACGACGTCTTCCTCTCCCACGGCTCGCCGGACAAGCCGTGGGTCGAAACGCTCGCCGCGGAGCTGCGCGCCCTTGGTCTGAAACCATTCCTCGACCGCCCCGAGATCGGGCCGGGCGAGAGCTTCCCGGAGGTCCTGAGCCGCGGCCTCGCCGACAGCCGCTTCCTGGTCCTCGTCCTCTCGCCAAGCTCCGGTCGCCCCTGGGTGCGCCAGGAGTGGCAGGCGTTCCTCGCCCACCACGGCCCCCAGGGGAGGCTCCTCCCCGTCCTGCTCGAGCCAACCGAGATCCCGGCGCTGCTGGCGAACGTCCAGCAGATCGACGCCCTCGACCGCGATGCCACGCGGGTCGCTCGCGAGATTGTGAACCTCGCCGGCCGGCCGGGCGAGCTGAAGGAGGGGGATACCCGCCGGCTGGTGGTCGGGCAGGACCTGGTTTTCAACCTGGCCCTGGAAGAGAAGGGGAATCTTCGTGTCGTCGATCCGGTGGGCAGGGAGCGCACGGTCACCGCGCCGTGGAAGGTGGACAACCGCTTTGGCGTCGCCTTCCTCCTCTTCAATCGTTTGAGCCGAGATCCGGTCGCGAGCGAGAAGGATCGCGCCGACCTGGTTCGCCATGCCTCGACGCTCGGGGGGCTCCTCTTCGATCTCCTTCTTGACGCCGAAGGGTTCGAGCTGCTGCGGGCGGCGATGGTGCCGGGCCGGCCGCGCCCGCTGATCACCATCCGCAGCGACGACGACCTCCTCCTGTCGCTCTCCTGGGAGCTGCTCTGGCACAACGGCTCCTTCCTGCTGCGTGACGCCCGGCTGGACCTGGCGCGCTCGACACCGGGGAAGGTGGGTCCCGGGGCGCTGCTCCGGGAGCCGGACGGTCATCTGAAGCTCGTGGTGACCGTCGCGGCACCGGAGGGGAGCGGGCTCGACTACGAGGCGGAGAGCTACCGCATCACCAGGGCGCTCTCCGAGGGGTGCCGCTACGTGCCGACCGAGCTGGGCACGGTCGAGGACCTGGCCGAGACGGTGCGCAAGGAGCGCCCGACAGTCCTCCACTTCTCCGGCCACGGCGCCCCCGGCGCGCTCGCCTTCGAGGACGACGAGGGCAGGGAGGTCGTGGTTTCGATTCACGACCTGATGCAGACGCTGCGCGCGCGGGTCGACGGCGGACTGCCGCCTCTCTTCTACCTGGCGAGCTGTCACGGCAACGATCCCGGGGCGCCGAAGCCGGCCAGCCCCGAACAGGGGACGCCCGGCGCCGAGAGCTCGGCCGCGCGGCTGCACCGTGAAGGGGTGCCGCAGGTGGTGGGCTACTACGGCCCGATCGTCGACGAGCTCTCCACCCGCGCCGAGGTGGCCTTCTACCGCGCCATTGCCGAAGGAGAAACCACGCGCTACGCAGTGCGCCAGGCGCGGGTCGCCCTGGCCCAGCCCTTCGGCGATCCCGAGGCCCACCACCGACCGCGCGCCCTGGCCGAGACGACCGAGCCGGCGGACACCACCCGGGCGGGAGCCGCCGCAGGTGTCGAGGCGTTCGCGCAGAGCACCCATCCTTTCGCCTGGGCGCAGCTCGTCCTCTATCACCGCGGCCCCGACCACCCGCTGAGCCTGGCAGCCGCCCCCGGGCTCCGCCCTGGCGCAGTGGCCCTGAAGCGCACGTTCGAAGGCGCCGGCGACCGCAGGGTCCTGGCGACCGGCTTCATCGGCCGGCGCCGCGAGATGCACCAGGTGCGGCAGCGGATCCGGCAAGGCGAGCGGGTCATCGTCTTCCTGGGACTGGGCGGGTTAGGCAAGACGACGTTGGCGTTTCACGTCCTGCCCATGCTCAGGGGAGACCAGGGCGAGGTCGTCCCTCTCTGGTGCCAGGAGGTCGAGCAGCAGGCGAACCGGGCGGAGGGACTGGTCGGCCAGCTTCTCGACTTCTGCCGCAAGAGGTTCGGCCTTGGCTGGGAACCGGTCGTGCAACAGGTGGACCGAGTGGCTGGGGACGATCCGGTCCGGCGCTTCACCGACTACCTGCAGGCGCTGCTCCAGAACGTGCCCCGAGTGCTGCTGTACCTCGACAACCTCGAATCGCTGCTCGTCGGGCCGAAGGAGGTGGAGGCGGGAGATGACGATACGGCGTTCGGGGAGTGGGCCAGCGAAGAGCTGCGCCAGCTCTGGGAGATCTCGGCGAACTTGGCGCGCGATGGGGACCGCCTCTACGTCGTGGCGAGCTGCCGATATCGCAATGCCAGCTTCTCCGGCTCGCTGTTGCCCGTCTCGCCGCTACCGCTCGACGCCCTCTACCGCCTGATGGGCTGGTTCCCGGCGCTGCGCAGGCTGGACGCCGCCAATCGCGCACGGCTCGTCGGGCGCCTCGCCGGCCACCCGCGGGCGGCCGAATACGCCAACGACCTGCTCGCTCACGCGCTCGGCGAGTGGGAGGACCATCAAGGCCCATGGCAGGGAGGAGAGAGTGCGGAAAATGAGTGGTCAGCTCTGGTCGAGCCGGCACTGCCCAAGGTCCGAGACAAGCTCCAGGCGAATCTGCTCCTCGCCGAGATCTGGGACCGGGTCCTCGCCGACCGTGCACGCCGCATGCTCTACAGGATGACCCTCCTGCGGCGGCCCTGGGAGTGGCCGCTCATGGCCGTGCTGGGAGAAGAGGGAGAAACGGACGAAGCGGCCTTCGCCACGGCCGAGCGGCTGCGCAGGACGTCGCTCCTGGAGCAGGTGGAGCTGCTCGTCAACACAGAGGAAGGGAAGGTCGCCCCGGTGCGCCACTTCACTCTCCATCCGGCGACGGTCGAGTTCGTCCGAGGGCGCTTCGCGGGGCTCGCGGAGGACGAGAGGCTCCCGAGGGCCGCCCATCGCCGGCTAGGTGAGCGCCTGGAAGCGGAGGCGAAAACCTCTCCTTTCATCGATGTAGCTCTCGAAGCCGGGTATCACCTCTTCCACGCCGGAGAGTACGACCGGGCGTATGAGGTGCTTGGTTCGGCGTCGGACTGGTTGCATCAGCATGGTCGGGTGCGAGAAGGGCTGCGTGTTCTCGAGAGTTTCCTTGACGAACCCGTCCAGGCGGAGATGGCGCCCAAGCGGGTGGGACGCTTGCTGGGCGCCGTGGGCGTGGCGCACTTACACTTGGGCGAGGTGAGGGCGGCGATCGAGTACTACGAGCAAGCGATGGTGATCTCTCGCCAGACCGGAGACCGCTGGGGGGAAGGCACCGCCCTGCTGAACCTGGGCACTGCCCACCATCGCTTGGCCGAAGTGGAGAATGCGACCAGGTGCTACGAGCAAGCGTTGGTGATCTTCCGCAAGATCGGGGATCGTCAGAAGGAGGGCAACTGTCTTGATAACCTGGGCACCGCCTACCACCGCTTGGGCGAGGTCGAGAAGGCCATCGGGTACTTCGAGCAGGGATTGGTGATCGCTCGCGAGATCAGGGACCGGTGGGGAGAGCGCAACTCTCTAGCAGCCCGTGGTAGAAGCCGTCGTTTCAAGCAAACCGAGGCTCTTGCGACGGCATAGAGAGGAGTGAGTTGTCGACGCTGCTTCTGAGAAAGTTTCGGATCCCGGACCACCAGATCGGCAGCAAGGCCGAAATCGA
>DASZZM010000002.1:0-15306 GCA_035544895.1 Thermoanaerobaculia bacterium | reverse complement strand
GGGAGGGGCCCTCCGCGGCGCCCCCGGCAGCCCCCGCGGCCCTCCCCGGCGAGCTCTCAAGGACACCGCGCCGAGTAATCGCCACACACGGGGCAAACGGGGCAAGGGCAACAGAACTTGACACGCAATGTATCAACCTGCTAGGGCATCAACCGCCGGCGGGGCGGCGCGCTCCGGGGATGACCGAGCTCGGGGGCGCCATGCCACCCCCGCCGGCGCTCAGAGCAGGGTGGCCACCTTGACCCCGAGCTCGCCGGCGCCGGCCACCACCAGCGCCACCCCCACGGTGTGCTCGCCCCGGATGATCAGCGCCACCCCCGCGGCCAGCAGCGCCACCCCCCCGACCACCGCCCGGACGCAGGCCGCCTGGTCGGGGTCGATCAGTCCCGGGGTCACGTTCGGGTTGTAGTAGGTCACCGTCGCCCGCGGCGCCGGGGTCAGCGCCGGGTCCGGGGTCGCCGGCGGCGGGGTGGGCAAACTCACCTCACCAGTCTAGCGGCGGGGCCGGATCCTGACCTGGAGGGCGCGGGCCCCCCATCTGGGTCAGGGCACGGCTCCACCGCTCCGCCAGCATCCGGTAGCAGCTCGGACACACCCGCTCCCGGGCGTAGCGCGACCAGGTCGACGTCACCACCGGGCCCCCGCACTCCCGGCAGCGGAACCGTGCCGGCTGGGGGCCGCGGGTCACGGTCGGCCCCGAACGACGCCGGCGGGCTGCTTCAGGCCGCAGCGGGCGCAGATCCAGTGCATCCCCTGCCGGGCGATCAGCTCGCCGGGACACCCGCCGTCCGGCCCCATCCGCCGGCACCTCGGCCGTGGCACCGTCTGGCGGCGGCGAGCTCGCGCCGGTGGGGCGTCGTCGGCGAGGGTGGTCATGTCCAGCTGATCCCCGACCACCTGGCCGTCGCGCCCGATCACCGGCGATCCGCCGAACAGACTCTCGCTCATAGCAGCCCCGCCAGCGCCGGGTGCTGTCGCGGCCTCAGAGCGGGCCCTGAGGCGCCGTTGTGGCCGTTGGTGGGGGCAAGGAGAGCGGTTTGGCCTCCCAGCCGTCCTGAGGCCTCCACGGGCACGCAGGAGCCGTCCTCGCGCACCCAGCGGAGCACCGGGACGGTCGACAGGTCCACCGACCGCCGCCGGCGCACGTAGCCACCCTCCCACCCGCCGGTCAGCTGGGTGCTCAGCCGCGGCCAGTCGGTGAAGCTGTAGACGTGCTCACCCACCGCCTCCGCCGACCCCGGCACCCCCGACAGCTGGCGGTGGTGGTCGGTGATCACGTGCTGGGGCGACAGCACCTCCAGGGTCCGGGAGCTCCACTTCACCGCCGGGCGCAGCGGCGCGCACTCCCTGGCCCATGCGTCCAGTCTGGACGACAGCAGCGACATTCTCCCGGTCGGTCCCAGGAACCGGGCCGCGTACGCGTCGTGGGTCCGGGTGAAGGCGTCCAGGTCGATCACCACCCCATCGGTGTTGCAGAGCACCACGCAGTACTCCCCGACCAGGTCGATCAGCCGGCCCAGCCGCAGTCGCACGTGCGACTGGATCCACGCCAGCACCGCCGGGAAGCCGTTGTCCATCTCCTGGTCCTGAACCATCCAGTAGCGGGTGCCGTTCATGTCCAGGGTGGCGAACGGCGCCCGCCCCGGCCAGTGCTCG
This sequence comes from Thermoanaerobaculia bacterium, assembly GCA_035544895.1. Classification (GTDB taxonomy): domain Bacteria; phylum Acidobacteriota; class Thermoanaerobaculia; order Multivoradales; family UBA5704; genus JASLEW01. The sequence continues at coordinate 13,650 of DASZZM010000002.1, read as the reverse complement.
CCACGCTCCAGCCGCCACCCCGGGAGCGGCTGCTCAAAGGTCCGGGTCACCCGGCTGGCCCGGCCCGCCCAGCGCCCCGGCACCGTCCTCGTCCACGCCTTGACCGCGATCCGGGCCACCGCCGGCGCCTCGGTGTCCGGGTTGTCGATGACCTCCAGTGCCCATCGCCCCCAGCGGGCCATGTGCGGGGTGGTGAAGTACATCAGCCCCGGGCCGATCGCGCGGAGCTCGCCGCGGCGGTGCGCCTCGCGGATCTCCGGGCCGCAGAGGGTGGTGCAGAACCGGCCCACCGGGTGGACCACCCCCCGCCTGGTGCGCAGCGGGTAGCGCGGGGTCGCGCACTCCAGCTCGACGGTGGCCAGTAGGTCGATGCCGTCTGAGCTCATGCACCGAGTGCCGGGATCGAGGCGGTCGAACCTGCGGGCGTGCTTGCGCGGCAGCGGCAGGTTGGCGACCACCGACCCGAAGGCGTGGGCGAAGTCGACCAGCACGTAGTGCGCCGCGGGCAGCTCGCCGACCCGCCAGCACTCCGCCCGGCCCCCGGTGATCACCGCCCGCTCGGTGGCGCGCAGCTCGGGGTCGGGGTTGATCACCACCGCCGAGCTCCGGCCCATGTGCCGGTAGCTGTTGAACCCGGTGGCCGGCCCCGACAGGCTCCAGTGCCCCAGGACGCCGCCGTCCCACCAGTCCAGCAGCTGGAGCACCGCCGCCCGCAGGATCGCCACGTCCGCCCGGCAGCGTTCGTACCAGACCTCGTCGGGGTCGGCGAAGTCGGGCAGCGGCGGCTTGGGGATGCCCACCGCGTCCCCCAGCCGCGCCTCCGGCACCGGCAGCCACGACGCCGAGTCGACCATGGTGATCCCCCGGTCGCCGCGCTTCATCCGCAGCCACGGCGACGCCCCGGTCAGGGCGTGCTGGGTGACCTCCCAGCCGCGCTCCCCCAGCGCCACCGGCAGCCCGGTGACGGCGAGGTCGAACCCCAGGTTGTGGGCGAACATCCAGAGCGACCGCCCGCCGCGGCTGGCATCCTCCACCGCGTCGCAGAGCTCGGCCACGGTGTGCCCCTCCCAGCGGGTCGCCCGGGGGCGCTTGCGGGTCGGCCCGTCGCGCTCCACCAGGTCGGCGCACCACAACCGCAACCGGTGGGTCTCACCGCCGTCGACCTGGTCGGGCCTGGTCTCGGTGTCCCAGAACATCACCCGCGGCGGCGAGTGCTCCGACCGGTTGTGCCCCAGGTTGTGAATCCGCGGGGGTGGCGGCATGGGGTCAGAGCGCCAGCACGATGATCTGGCCGATGCCTGCGAAGGACTGCCCCGCCTCAAACGGTGGAGAGCCGTCGCCCTCGGTCACGTCCGCGGCGTGCTGGTCGACCAGGTCGCGCAGCTCCTCCACCGACTGGGGCCGGCCCGCCTTCTCCGCCCCGATGGTCACCCACGGCGACTGCCCCTCGATCGGGTTGGTGCGCAGGTACTCGTAGCGGATCTCAAATGCGGGGTCGGCGTTGCGCGCCGCCAGCCCCCGCGACCAGGGCGCCAGCGCGATCATCTCCGAGCCCAGCGGTGAGCTCCCCTGGGCCCGCTCCAGCGCCTGCGGGGAGCGCACCCAGCTGGTGGCCATGCTCCGCAGGGTGTTGACGTCGCGCATCCCGAAGCCGCCCGGGACGACCCCCTGGTCGCGCTGGGCGTTGTAGATGGCGCTGTAGAGCTGCGCGGTCGGCAGCCGCTCCACCGCCGCCCCGACGATCGTCCCCCAGAGCCCCAACAGCGTCTTGACCCCGGGGGTCATGTCGAAGGGGGGCACCGGTCAGCCGCCCGCTTCGACCGGCGCCGGCGGGTCCTCCACCACGGCACCCGGTTGCTCGTCCACGGCCATGACCCGGGGTCGAGCTGGGCGGCGTCCCCTGCGGCTGCGGGAGACCTCGCGAAACTCCGCCTCACTGCCGGGATCGGACGGCTCCTGCGCCGCCGCCTGCGCCTCCTCCCACGCCTTCATCAGCGCCAGCGCGAAGGCGCAGAAGTGGTCCGGGCAGAAGAACTGATGGACCGGGTCGCCCTCCATCCCCACCTCGATCGCGTAGATGAGACCGCAGCCGGCGTCGCAGTAGATGGCGGCCACCCTAGCGGCCCAGCTCGGCGGGGCGGTGGCCGTTCAACTGGTTGATATGGCGCCGCAGCAGGTGGGCCACGTAGCTCGTCGGGGTCCGGTCGTCATCCCGCGCCAGCTGTTCCACCTTGGCCTTGAGGTCGGCGGGGAGACGGATCGCCATGGTCACCACGGTCACGGGCTTGGCTTGCGTGGTCATGATCCATGCCCCTCAGCGGCCCAGCCGCAGCGGCCCCAGCTCCAGCCGGTAGGGGGTGCGCCCACTCTTCGGCACCCGCTTGGGCCCGCGCGGGGTGGCCATCATCGGCAGCCAGTCGTTGCGCACCGCCTGGATCAGGATGCCGATCACGTTGATCGACCCGGTGGTCACCGTCACCGGCTGGTCGGTGCGCGGGTTGTGGCCATGGATGACCACATACACCCCGATGCCGTCCTCGAACTCGCTGGGGGCGCGCTCCACCCAGTCGATGCGCAGCGGAACGTCCAGGTAGAGCTCGATCCCCTGCGCGTCCCAGATCGCGTTGACCTCCTCGGCGGTCTGGGCGGTGAGGATCGCGGCGAGGATGCGCTCGGTGGCGTCGCCGCTGGCCTCGGGGAGCTCGTTGACCAGCAGCACCATCGCCTCGGTCGCCCCCAGCGCGGTCGACAGCAGCTCACCCTTGACGATCAGCTCCTGGTTGGCGCGCGCGTTCTCGGTCATGACTGCACCTCCGGTGACATGGGGGCGTGGGTGGTGAGCAGGCGGGTCAACGCCTTCTCGATCAGGGCGAGGCGGGGGCCGGTGCACCCCGCGTTGTGACGGGCGGCGGCCTGCTCCACCAGCACGAACGGCACCATGCACATCGCGCCGCAGTCGGAGCAGCTGATCAGGGTCGGCGACTGGGGGTCGGGGGCGCCGACCGGCGCCCCCGGGAGGTGGATCCGCGGCGGGGTGCTCACCGCATCCGCTCCGGGCACGGCTGGCGGTGGCACCACCAGCGGCTGCGCGAGCGCGCAGAGCCGCAGAGCCGCAGCGGTGCGGCGCCGCAGCTGGGGCAGCGGTGGTCCCACGGCCACCGCCGCGGCGCCCGTGCCATCGCGTCCGGCGTCGGGGTGTAGGTGGCCAGCGGGCGGCGACCGGACGTCGGGGCGCCGGTCATCGCACCGGCATGGTGGCGACGGCGTGGACCACCGCCACCACCATCAGCACGCAGAACGCGGCGACACACACCGCGATCACCGCCAGCGCCCAGAGGATCACCCGCAGCGGGGTGCTCCGCCGGCGCCGTGCGGGCGGCGCGGCGACCGGGTGGACGCCGGCGACCGCGCCGAGCTCGGGGGAACCGTAGGCGCCCATCTACGCCACCTCCGCGGCGATGCCGAGCACCCGCTCCAGGTGGACCGCGCAGGAGCGGTACGCCACCGCGATCGACAGCAGCCGGTCCATGTCCGCCACCGCCAGCGTGTCGGTGGCGGCGCGCCGGCGGGCGCCGGCCTGCTCCAGCTGGTCGGCGGTGGTCCGCCAGTCATCGACCAGGCGGCGGAGCTCGTTCACGACCGCGCCTCGCTGCGCAGCTGCTCACCGACGCCGGTGATCAGGTGCATGGCGGCGCTCAGCTGGGACTCCGCGTCCGCGCGGCGCTGGGGGTTGTCCAGGGCGGCGCTGGTCGAGATCAGCGCGCGGGCCCGCTCCATCGCCGACCACGCCTGCTGGAGCAGACGGTGGGCGGCATCGGTGGTGGTGCGCGCGCGGGCGCTCGTCTGGTCGACGGTCATGGGATGCTCTCCTGGTGGCGGCCCCGCGGGGCCGGGCGTGATTCAGGCCGGATCGTATCACCCCACGAACCCATCCGGGGGGTTGCGCCCACACTCTGTTACGCTGACCCCACGAGCTCTCTGAGCGCGTGATTCAGCGGTGGCTGGCCCCGGGTGACTGGGGCCGGCCCCGTCTGGCCTAGCTTCCCCCGGCGGCGAGCTCCGCCGCCTGCCGGGCCGCCGCCGCCGAGTACTCCGGGGTGGTGCGCATCAGCTGGATGATCGCCTCCACCCCCTCCTTGACCATCCTCGCCGCCCAGTAGTCGACGTCCGCCTGGGCGGGCTCGCCGCCGGGTCGGAAGATGTGGTACTGGGTGAGCACAAATCCACGGCACACGTCCATGCTGTCCACGGGCATCGGTCCTCCGGTCGGGTGGGGGTGGATGTAGAGCAGGCCGGCGGTGGCGGTGACGGTGCGGGTGTCGGGCGCCAGTGACGCCGTCCAGTTCGACTCCCGCACCCGCAGCGGGTCGAGCCCGGTGACGATCGCCACGTGGCCGGCGCCGCGCGCTCCCAGCGCGTTCGGCGGCCACACCGCGATGCAGTCCACCGCCGGGGTCGGGCCGACGGTGTAGCCGGCGGTGGCGGCGGAGTGCGCCCACTGCCAGCCGTCGCCCCAGTAGGGGCCGATCTCACCGCCGTCCCAGGTGTCCGCCACGTAGCGGGTGCACTGGCCGTCCGGGTAGCTGGGATGGGCGCTCACAACGGCAGCGCGGCGTCGGGCACGGGAGCCGCCGCCTGGTCGACCGGCGGCGTCGCATCCGGCGCCGGCGGGTGCTCGGCGTAGTGCGCGGCGGCGAGCTCATGGGCGTGGTGGGTGAGGTGGTGGTGGGCGTCGGCCATCTTGTGGGCGTGATCGCGGGTGCGGTGCCCGATCCGGTGCTGCGCTGGCATCGTCATCCCCCCTACAGGGTGCCGTGGGTGGCGTCGCGCGCCGGCATGGTGCCGGGCCCGGTGCCCTTGTTGTGGATGGCGAGGAAGATCCAGGCGTCGTGGGCGGTGTAGCCGTGACCCTGCATCTGGGACAGCGCCTCGTCATCGCCGATCAGCGAATACTTCCACGCCTGCGCAATCGCCGTCTCCGAGAGGATCTTCAGGTTGGCGGCCCGCTCCAGGTCCCAGATCGCCAGCTGCTCATCACGGTGGGCGGCGTCGACCCCGAGCGCGTCCAGGTCGGTCGACGCCGCCGCCCGCTCGATCTTGCGGGTGATGTAGAGGTTGCCCACCCGGGTCATCGCCGCGCGCAGGTTGACCAGGTGGTGCTGGAGGTCGGCGAGGTCGAGCACGAACCCGGACTCGGTGGCGGTGTAGCCCAGCTTCTCCAGCATCCCCACCGCGCCGGCGTGGTCGACCAGCTTGGCGGTGTAGAGCTCCACCACCGTGGTCTTGGCCAGCGCCTTTTCCGGCTGCACCTTGGTGTGACTGGCGTTTGCGACATAGGCGGCAGCAAGTGACGGGGACAGCCCCGCCTTGCGGAACAGATCGAGCGCGGTCGCCTGGTCGATGCTGCCGGCGTGGAGCAGCGCGGTCACCGTCCGCGGCGGCGGCAGGTACTCCATCAGCTGGTGGTAGACCGGGATCCACTTGTCCTTCACATCGGACTCGCTGATCCCCTGGTCGAGAGAGAGCACCCCCGGCCCGGTGCCGCCCACCGGGATGTGACCGCGCCGGGCCATCTCCACCAGCTCCATCGGCCCGGGGGGCCGGCCATGGACGTCGACCAGGATGCGGAACATGGCGGCGTCGATGCCGTTCTCGTAGGCCAGCTTCTCCCCTTCCGCGTAGGGGATCTGGTTCTGCACCACCGCGGCGACCGCCTCCGCGGCGGCGATCGGCTGGGTGCCGAGCGCGATCACCGCGTCGACCCACTCGTCACGCACCCGGGACTGGCGGATCGCATGGGTCAGCCGGGCCTGGTCGATCTTGCCCCGGCGCCAGAGGAACAGCGCCTCCTGGATGCTGATCGGCTCGCCGGTGTTTTTGGTCATCACGTCGAGCGCCCAGCTGCCCACCCCGGACTTCTCCGCCTCGGTGTAGGCCTCCTGCTGGGTGATGGTGTTTTTGATCAGCCCCAGCGCCGCCTCCGCCGGCGACAGCGGCACCACCGACGCCCGCGACCACATCAGATTGGCCAGCTCCTGCTCCGCCGGCGCGAGGATCGGCGCCACCAGCTGGCCGACCACCGTCCAGAGCAGGATCTGGCGGATGGCGTCGCCGCCGCCGAAGAAGTCGGCGACCCCGGGCATCTAGGCGGTCACCCGAGTCCCACCGCGGAGCGGAGCACCGACCCCGCCTCGGCGACGGTGCCGCCGATCACCTGGTCGACCTCATGGGCGGTGCCGACCGGGTCGGCGGCGGCGGCGGCGACCAGGGCGAAGATCACCCCGCCCTCCACCAGCCCGCCGAGCTCCTGCATCAGCGTCGACAGCGGGTTGAGCCCCTTGCAGAGGTTGGTGCCGCACTGCTCCAGGTAGCGGGTCAGCCGCAGCGCCTCCACCGCCACCGCCCCCAGCGCGGTCGCCTCCGCCGCCGCCGCCGCCGCCTGCGCGTAGCCGGTCGCCGCGTGGTAGGCGTTCTGCACATCGGTCTCCAGGGCGCCGACCTCCTGCTGCACCCACGCCTGCTCCTGCGCGAAACGGGCCTCCACCCAGGCGGTCATGGAGTGGAACAGCCCCTGCACCCAGGTCGACAGCCCGGCGGCGGTGGCGGTGGTGAACGCCACCGCCTGGTGGTAGAGCGCCACCGCCAGCGTGGTCGCGGCCACGTAGAGCTGGTGGGTCAGGGCGACCGCGGCGTTGTAGAGCGACTGGGCGAACCCCACCGCGGCGGCGTAGAGCGACTGGGCGAACCCCACCGCGGCGTTGTAGAGCGACTGGGCATAGGCGGAGACCGCCGAGCGCACCCCGTCCGCGTAGCTGACCGCCTGGTGGTAGAGCTGGGTGGCGAAGTCGGCGACCCTGCTCATGGCGTTGGGGATGGTGGTGGTGACGATCCGCTCCGCCGCCTGCAGCCCCGACCAGAGCGCCTCGCCGATGCGGCTGAGCATCGCCGCCATCCAGGTGATCGGAGTCCAGATCAGCCCCACCCCGTGGCCCAGGCCGGCGACCGCCCAGCTGGTCGCCGATGACAGCGCGTCGGCCACGTGGGAGAGCAGGTTGTCACGGATCCAGCCGCCGACCAGGGGCACGTACTGGAACAGCGCCAGCAGCAGCTGGGTGAGCAGATAGGCGGCGTAGATGGCGATCAGCGCGACCAGGAACGCGGCGAACTCGCCGATGCCGGCCAGCGCGGGGACCAGGACCATGACCGCCCCCTAGAGCGTGATCGACCCGACCGCGTCCATGGTCGCCGCCGCCTCCGCGATCGCCGTCCGCACCGCGTCGGGGGTGTACTGGTCCTGGGGGACGAACACACTTCCGGCGTTGCCCGCGGTGGTGACGAACGCCACCTCGACACCCTTGACGAACCGGCCCCCACTGAGCGCGGTGGTCACCATCTGCCCGGTCACCCGGGTCACCCCTGCAGCCATCTCAGCCGACGCCTCCATACTGGTCGCGGATCGCCGCGTACACGCCATGTTGCCACGGGGCGGTCATGCTCCAGAACGAGCGCATGACATCCCAGGCGGTCTCCACCCCCGCCTTGGTCTCCGCCGGCGAGCTCATCTGCCCCGGCGGCGGGGAACCGGCCACGATCGCCCCCAGCAGCCCGCCGGGCTGGGGGTGGGGGAAGCTGGGAAACGAGAAGAAGCTCATTGGTCGGGCTCCTCGGCGATGACGTGGTCGTTCTTCCGGCGCCGCGGCAGGCCCATGATCTCGCGCTGGGCGCGCTCCTTGTGCAGCTCCTCGATCGCGTCGTGCGCCTGCCGGGAGGTGCCGTTGCGCAACCCGTCGATCTTGTGGCTGACCTCCCTGACCCGCCACTCCACCCGGCTGATCAGGGCGGCGAGGATCGCCCCCATCGCTCCGATCAGCGCCGCCGCGATCGCGGTGCCCATCTAGGCGGTGACCGCGGTGCCAGCGCCGGCCTGGTCGGCGGTCTCCTCCGGCCCGGCGGCGATCGCCGCCGCCACCTGGGCGCCGTTGAGGTCGCCGCTGGGGTGGCTCTGGGAGTGGATCCGCCCCGCCCAGTAGCCGATCCCCCCGGGGTCGCCGTCGCGCCCCAGGAGCACGTGGTAGAGCCCGGCGACGAACGCCGCCGGCGCCGCCGCCGCCGCCGCCAGCGCCTCGCCGGTGCCGCAAAAGCGCACCACCAGCTGGGGGAAGGTGAGCGGCCCGCCGTGGTCGCGCGACAGCGCCAGCCAGTAGGCGTCGCCGCCGGGGTCGGCGCCCCGTCCCAGCAGCTCCTGGTACCAACTGGCCACCGAGCTGATCGGCCCCGAGCTCGGCGGCGGTGGCGGCGCCACCGTGCCGCCGTTGGTCGCGGTCGCCACCGGGGCGGCGGGGGGCGGGGGCAGCGGCGCCAGCGCCACCGGGGCGGGGGCGAGGTCGACCACCGCCGGCGGACGCGCCGACCAGGCCCCGCCGGCGCTGGCGCCGACCACCGTCGCCAGCCCGGCGGGATCGAGCGGCTGGGAGAGCGCCGCGGTGGCGCCGACCAGGTCGACCAGGAAGCGCACCTCCAGAGTGTGCGGGTAGCGGCCGGTGTTGTAGGCGAACAGCGTCCAGCTCCCCGAGTCCCAGTAGCCCTCCAGCGGCCAGCGGATCACCTCGTCGTTGGTGACGATGAACGCCCCCGCCTCCATCGGGATCACCGGGACGCCGGCGGCGCCGATCGCGAACCCCACCTCGCCGCGCGGCCCCGGCGGGACCACCACCTCCACCTCCCGGACCACCCGGGCGGGGAAGGACAGGTCGATCTTGGCCGGGTTCGCCTTGGTGGTGCCGGCGGCGATGGTGGCGGTGAGTCGACGGATCTCGCGGGCCACGTGCTCTCCAGGCCCCGCTAGTACGCCGGCGCGGTGATCACCGCGACGGTGGCGTCGACCGCGACGGAGTTAGCGTTGTGGACCAGGTCGTACTTGGCGTCGCTGCCCGGGGAGAGGAACTGCTGGACGTCGAGCACCGCCGCCAGCCGGGCCGCGATCGGCCCCGCGTTGGCGCCGCCCACCTTCAGGGCGAGCACGTTGCGCAGGGTCGCGGTGGTGTGCCCCTTGATCGACAGGAACCCGGCCCCCGCCCCCGCCGCGGTCGACAGGACCGAGTAGAGCAGATCCATCAGGTAGCGGTCGTTCACCGTGTCCAGGGTGGGGATGACCACCACGGCGCCGCCGGCGATGACCCCGGCGGCGGCGACCACCATGGTGTTGATCACCGGGTAGATCGGCCGCTTGGTCGGGATGGCCGCCGCCGGCCCGGCGCCGACTCCACCCGGGGGTGCGACCAGATTGACCGGGATCGGATTCGAGTTGTCGTTGTCCACGGCGACCGCCTGATCGCTGAGGAACGCCACCACCCGGCCGGTGGTCTGCTGGGCGAACGCGGCCTGCACGTCCACGCGCAGGTTCGGCACCGACACGTCATCGACGGCGCACACGCAGCTGGTGGACCTGGGCAGCAGGAATTGCTGAATGGTGTGGATGGTGGTGCCGTCGATCACGGTGACCTGTTGCGCGTTCGCGGAGGGGTCGGTGGACTGGATGTAGACCTTGACCGCGTGACACCCCGGCGGGGTGGGCCCGTTGTAGACAGTGACGATGGTGTTCGCCGGCACGGTGAACGATCCCAGGTCGATCGCCGGCGAGCTGCCGACGGTGGACCAGTCCGGGGCGTCGTTGGGCATGGCGTTGGGCATGGCGCCGCTAGCCCTGATCGGGAACCGGCGCCGCCGCCGCGGAGTGCGCACTGTCCGCGCCGCCGACTCCAGTGGCCGGCACGCTGCCGTTCACCGCATCAGGCTCCTTCGCCGCCGCCTGGGGCAGCAGCGCGGCCATCTCCTCCATCCGGCGGAGGTGGGAGTGGTTGGCGAGGACCAGCTCACCGATGAGGCGCTGCAACTCGTCCAGCTGGAGGGCGCCTAACTCACGCACGCTCATGCCTGTCTCCCCATCCGGTAGCCGTAGGACCAGCCCAGCCCGGCGGTGAGCGAGCCGTAGAGGAAGGCGAGGGCGAGGCAGAGGGTCATGAGGTGATGCCGGGGCACTCAGGATCGGCGCTCCTCTTTACTAGCTGGTGATCCCAATGTTCTGAAGGGCTACACGCAGAGCGTCTATCGCGGCCTTGGTGCCGCTGACGTCGGAGATCGGCGAGGCGATGGCGGCAGCCTTGGCGACGGGGGCGTTGCCGTAGAAGGCGAGCTTGCTGCTGCCCGCCGTGGAGAGGAGAGTGGCGCCATCTGTCGGAGATTGGAGCGAGGTAACCTGAATGGGGTTACCGTTGTTGATGTTGACAATGCCCTGGAACGTAGCCGTGGGCTGCGCCTGACTGCCGAACGTCAGCGCGTTCACTGGCGCGCTCGCGTTGCGCGTCTGGATCGTCAGCCCGACCGCCGCATCCGTCCCGGTCGCCGCGATGCTGGGGGCGGTGCCGGTGGCGGCGTTGATGATCTGGACGTTGTTGACGGCGGCGGCCACCCCGACCGGGGTCAGCCATGTGGTTCCGCTGCCAGCGCCACCGTTGACCACAAACCCGAGGGCGGGGACCCATGTTGCACCCGCCAGGACCATTGCCACACCGGCCGTGATGGACGTTGGCGTCACTTTCAGCAGTCCGCCCGCCGCGCCACCGAACGCACCGATGTCGAGCAGATCGGCGGTCTGCCCGTTCGCCCCGGTGATGGTCAGCGGGACGGTGCCGGGGGCGGTGTTGGTGATGGTGACGGGTGGGGTGAGGGTGCCGGGGGCGACCTGAATCCCGCCGCTGGTGCTCATCCCGCTCCCTGATGGCGCATCCGCACCCAGCACACCCCGCGCACGGTGCCGCTGACCACGTTGACGAACAGGCCCTCACTGAGCTGCACCCCGCCCGGTCCCAGCCAATCGCGGGTGGACTGGGATGCGAGCAGCGCGATCACCGCGACCAGCTGGGCGGTGGCGTCGAATCCGTCGTACAGCTCCAGGGTGGCCGCGGCCACCCCGCCGGTCTCGAGCACCGCCCAGCCCATCAGCAGGCCGGTCCCACCGAGGATGCGCTGACTGCCGGTGGCCGGAAAGCTGATCGACTGGGCATGGTCGTGGTACGTGTTCACGACAGGTGCACCCGGGCCCAGATCACCCCGCGCGCCGAGCCGGCCACCACGCTGAGAAACATCCCCTCACGACACTCGATGCCGTCGTGGGACATGCCGCTCGGCGCCGCGCCACCGACCGGCAGGTTGACCACCGCCAGCAGCTGCGCCCGGACGTCGAAGCCGTCGTACAGCTCGACGGTGGCGGGGGTGGCGCCGCTGGGTTCGATCAGCGACCAGCCACAGAAGCGGCACGTGCCGCTGAACACCTGCTGGCCGAACCCGGCAGCGATCAGCGGCACGGTGATCGGGATCACCTCGCCGAGCGCCCCCGGCATCCCCGGCGCCGGCTGGGGTGCCGGGGGCGCGCCCACGGTGACGGGCATGTCGATCCCGCCGGCTAGGGGGTGACCGGGCTGTTCAGCTCGGCGAGGATGAACTGCACGTTGATGGTGCCGGCCACCGCGCTGGTGAGGATGCTGGCGAAGGTGCTGAACCGGTTCTGGGCGTTGATGACCGGAATCCACGGCCGGTTCTCGCGCTCCGCCTTCTTGATGAAGTAGTCAGCGGTGTCGGTGGGGTCGATCGACCCCCAGCCGCAGACCCGCAGGTTGGAGGTGTCCTGCCCCTTGATCCCGACCGCGGCGCAGGCGGTGTCGGTGACGTAGCCGAGCACCGCGTAGTCCGATGCCGCGTGGAGCAGGTTCTCGGTGGTGGTGATGACCACGTCGGTCCACACGAACGCGGTGGCGCCAACCGCGACCGCGACCTGCATCGGCTTGATGTTCTTGATGTTGCCGATAATGTCGCCGGGGGCGTGGAGCCGTTGGGACAGTCCCGCGGCGTTCTCGTAGTAGATCTCCAGGAAGCCGCCGTCGACCTCGGCCGCGCCTCCGCTGACCTCCACGATCAGGTTGTCGAGCGGGGTGAGCGGCTGCCCGGCGTCGGGGGGCAGCAGCATCCTCGACGGGGTGTCGGTGGGGGTGAACATGATGCCGCGGACGTTGTCGTGGAGCAGCGGCGAGCGCACCCGGACGAACCCGGCGGCGGCGCCCTGGCGGACGATCTCCTCCAAGATCACCCGCGACCCGCTCGCCGCCGAGCGCACGGTGAAGCTGTCGCCGGTGGCCACGGTGGCGGCGACGCCGCCGGCGCCGGGGTTGGTGGCGAAGTAGCCGACGCAGTCGATTGCCATTCCCATGATTCAGTCTCCTCTGACCGTAACCGTCACGAGCCGGTCATGGAGAACTTGGACATGGCGGTCATCATCGCCGTCGCGCGGGCGATGTTCTGCTGCAGGTTGCCACGGGGCGGCAGCTGGGCCACCTGGGAGTGGATGTAGGGGAGCAGCTTGGTCATCGCCGCCTGCATCTTGGGCTGCGCGGCCTGGGCGCCGGTGGCGATCCGGGGGACGCCCTTGTTGATCATCGCCGACTGCCACTGGGAGAGCGACACCGCGGCGGTGCGGGCGGCCCACTTTTGCTGGGCTGCAGCGACGTTCTGGGCCCAGACCGCGGCCTGCCGGGCGGCGGCCTGTCCGGGTGCGACGGAGACGGCGTTGACGCCGGCGGTGATCGAGGTGGTCGCCCCGGCGAGATTCTGCGCCCACTTTGCAGCGACTGCGGTGGGATCTTTCTGGGCCATCGGTGCTCCTCACGCCCCGGGGAGGCGGGGCTCCTCCGCACCGCAGGCCGACACCTCGGGGAGACCCCGCCGGCGTCGAGCTTCGTTCGCTCTGCCGACATTATGACGAATGAACCGATTCTGTCCACACGGGTAGCAGACCCGGGGGCGGTGGGTGTGCCACATCCTGGTCACCTCAATCCCGCAGTCGTCGCAGGGGAAGGTTCGCAGATAGCGACCGCCCATTGGGTACCGGAGCACCTCCGACAGGGGCCTATGCGGCGGGCTGGGAACTCCCGTGGAGCTCGACCGCCGGCGGGTTCACGTAGCCCTCCGGGGGCGCCACCTCATTGCGGGCGAGGTCGTACGGGCCCGACGTTCCACCGTGCGCCGGCGTCCAGACCGGGTTGTCCGCCGGGGTCGACGGCCCGTGCAGCTCCAGCGCCGGCGGGTTCTCCCAGCCGTCCGGGGGCTGGGCGTGGTCGCCGGGCCGCTCCGACAGGGCCGGCCCCGACCAGACGTTGCCCGCGGTCTCGGGGTTCTCGTCGCCGTGGAGCGCGGTCGCCGGGGTGCCCGAGCTCGCCGGGGGGTCGACCGGGGGCAGCGGCGGGCTGGTCGGGTCGGCGGGGTTGCCAGGCGCCGGCTGGTCGGGGTTGGCGGGGGTGTCGGTCACGGGCTGGACTATACGCCCTGACACCGTGCCCGTCCATGCCGGCTGCCGAGCTGCGCCGGCCCGACCGCCAGTCCGGGCCCGACCCACCCCGGCCTGGTCGGGGTCGGCCGCCGGCGGGACGGGTGACCGGGCGGTCGGTCAACCCTGACCGCTATTCGGCGGGTTCGTGTGCCTTGCCCCGTTTGCCCCGTGTGTGGCGATTACTCGGCGCGGTGTCCTTGAGAGCTCGCCGGGGAGGGCCGCGGGGGCTGCCGGGGGCGCCGCGGAGGGCCCCTCCCGGCCCCTGCCGCCCC
>DASZZM010000001.1:0-13317 GCA_035544895.1 Thermoanaerobaculia bacterium | reverse complement strand
TCGAAGCGAAGCAGCAGGGCGAAGAAGCTGGAATCCAGCAGCAGGGTCTGGTACAAGGGGTCGTCTCCTTTCGCGTCAGCAACGAAAGCAGACGAGCCCTCCGGGGGTGCTGTCAAGTCCCCTGGAGGGCTTCTGTGTTTGCGGGCCGCGCGCCCTTCGGGCGCGGATGATGATGCTACCTCGATGTCACGCTATTTGATGGCCGCCACCCCTCGACCATCTCTGATCGTGATCAGCCGAAGGCCGACCTCCATCGATTAGCTCGCTCGCTCTCAACCGCACCGCCGGCTGCCAACACCAGCTGGAACGGCACGGCAGGCTCGCGGACCTCGTGGCTGGCCACCAGCGACCTGGCGAACCGCGGGCCCATGGCGCCGAGCAATAGAGTCGTGCCGGCCAGCAGGGGCAACGCGACGCGCCACCTCCGCCGTGGCGCCGGCCCGCGAGCCGCGGCGACCCCGATCGCCGCAAACCCCAAGCCCAGGACCGGCAGGAGCCAGAGCCAACGCGCGCGGCCCGCGGCGTAGCCGACAATCAGCAGCAACGGCAAGTTTTGGAGGCTGCTCACCAGCCAAGCCGGGAGAGCGCTTGCGCGCCCGCGCCAGGCGCCGAGCAGCAAGGCAGTGACACAGAGCAACGGCAGGAAGAGATACACCAGAGATCGGCTCTGCAGGAGGACCCGCTCGCCGAGGAAGGCGACAGCGACGAGGAACAGGCCACTTGCCAGCTCGGACAGGACCGCGAGAACTTTGCGCATGGCGGGAGTCTCCTCTGCACGCAGGGTCGTCAGCCGACCCTACGCGGGAGACGGCGAAAAGTTCCAGCCGCGCGGCTCGGCTGCTTTCGTACCATCGGCTCCACCCGCCGGGCTCCAGGCGGATTGGCTGCTTGCCAGCGCTGGGAAAATCGCGAATCATGTCCGTCCATGTCCTCTGAGGCGGTTTCGAGAGAAGAGAGACTCGATTCCACCGCCGGAGCGACCTGCTGTGTATGAAAAGAATATTCTAAATCAGACGACATACCGGTGGCTCGAAGGTCAGGCTAGCTTGGGATGCGCAGCGGTGCCTGTCGATGGACTCTGGAACCGATAGTCCCCCGCCGGTGGCCGGCCAGAGCGCCAGTGCCGGCGCCGGGAGCGCTGCCCCTACGGCCGCGGCGGAGCAAGATCCCCGGCTCGAGGATCTCCTTGCGAGCTTCGCGAGGGTTGAGCAGATCTCCGATCCACTCGAGCGCGCGATGGCAAGGCTCCGCGAGGCGAAGCGCCTCCGCATCCGCGAGCGGCGCTACTCCGCGCTGTTCAGGATCTACAATCGGAAGCGGGTGCCGCGCCTGCTTCTCGAGCCGCAACTGAGGCGGCTCGTCGATTGGTCTTCAGGCCTCTCCCTTTTCAAGCTTTTCGGACGGCTGGCCATCCTGCTTGCTATAGGCACATTCTTCGCCGAGTGCCCTACCCGCCTCAGGGAGGCGCGATTCGCCAACCTCCGAGTCGTGGAGTCGGCGCAACATACTGAAGCGAGCCGCGCGCGCATCGACGCCCTAGAAAAGCTGAACGAAGGCTGCTTTGACCTCGCGGGGATCCACGCGGAGAACGCCCAGCTCACGGGCCTGCGGCTGGACGGCTGCTACCCCTTCCCGGGTGGATGGCTGATCGGCCGGTGGCTGCCGGGACCTCCCAGAGGCGCCGGTCTGTACCGCGCCCACCTCGATAACGCCGATCTGAGGTCCGCGCATCTGCCGCACGCCAACCTCTCGTTTGCCTCCCTGGCGGGAGCCTGGTTCGAAGAGGCCGACCTGACGGAGGCCCGGCTCCGGGGGGCAAACCTCACGGGCGCTCATCTGTTGCGCGCCAACCTGCGTGGAGCCGATCTCCAGGACGCCATCCTCGACCGCGCAGACCTCTCGGGCGCGGATCTCTCTCGGGCGAAACTCACGGGAGCCCGTCTGCACGGCGCCGTCCTGACGGACGCCGTGGCTCGGGGCGGCACGCTGCAGTACGCCGACCTGCAGGGTGTGAAGGCCGCTCGCGCTGAGTTCTCTGGCGCCGACTTCTTCAAGGCAAAGCTTCAACAAGGATTTTTCTACAAGGCACACTTCAACGAACGGACGAGCCTCGACAGCGCGGAGCTTGGCGCCGCCGACCTCCGCGGAGTCGTCGGGCTACGGGCCGACGCGATTCGGGGCGCCAACGACGTGGGGCGAGCCTTGCTCGATCCCGACTGGCGTGCCCCGGCGGCCAAGCCCCTCAAGGTCGCGTTGATGGTTCTCGACTGGCAATACTTCTTCCGGGAGGTGCGGGCAGGCGCCGAGCAGGCTGCGCGCGAGCGGGGCGTTGCGCCGCCGGACGTACGGGTCGTTGCGGCCGAGGTCGGGGCCGAGATCCGCAAGGAAAAGGAGATCGTGGATCGTCTCATCGCTGAAGGATTCGACGGCATCCTCATTGTTCCCCTAGAGAAGTATGGCTCGGCGCCGGAGATGCGCGTCGCCTTCGGCAAAGGCCTGGTGCTGGTCTGTTACGATCACTGTATCGACCCCGAGGATGCGCGGCGTTACGTGACCGCCGACTTTGAAAGTGATCAGTTCGAGCTCGGCAAGGAGACGGGTGAGGCCGTGGCACAAGCGCTCGGGTCGCCGCGCCAGGGCACCCCAACGCCTGGGGTCGGGATCCTGAGGTACTGCAAGTCCGAAGGCTGCTTTGTCCGGGTCAAGGGCTTCCGCACGGCGCTCGACGAGGCCGGTGTCGACTGGGTGCAGGCTGCCTCGTACCTTCGAGAGGCCGGCGACACGAGCCTGAAGCGGGCGACGGCTATGCTAAACGACCATCCCGAGATCACAGTGGCATGGTCGGCAAACGAGGAGGGCACTGAGGGCCTCGTTAAAGCGGTCCGCTCCTTGAGGCGCCAGGGGCAGGTCAAGGTTTGGGGGACCGACATCAGCCCCACCATCGCGAGCATGCTGCTCGACCGCGACTCGATCCTACAGGCGGTAACCGCACAGGAGCCCTGGAAGATGGGGTACCGTGCCATGTCGACGCTGATCGCGGCCCTGCGACGCGAGACCCCGGAGACCGGAAGCCATCATACCGACATCCAGTTTTTCGAACGCACCGAACGGCGGCCGATCGAGCGTTATCAAGCCAAGCACCCGGCTTCCTAGCCCCACAAGGCCCTACAAGGCGCCGAGCCGTGCGCGACTCCGCTCGACAGGCTCTCAATCCGACGTTCAGGAAAGAAAGGGACCGAGCAGTGGCTAATAGCAATTTGATCTGGGTTCTTCAGAAACAATATGAAGAGGTCAATACAACCTTTCGCACTTCATGGGACCTTTACATCAAATTCTATACGGTCTTCCTGACTTTTGATATAGCGGCTATGGCTTTCCTCTTTGGAGAACCAGGCAAGATTCAGCACCTACTTGGCCATAAACGCCTTATCGTCGGCGTTTTTCTTCTGCAAACACTGCTCACCGCAATTACTAGTGGTTTCATGGCAGTGTTCTCGGATGACTCGCGGCGCCTCTTGGAAGAAGCGCGAGAGGCCCTTCTCCAGCAGGACTCTCCCACAAGGCCAGATATACCGGGGATCTCGCTTCCCACGGCTCTCGCGAAGTGGGCTGGATGGGCGAACTGTGGTGCAATGGTCACAATGGCAATTCTCTGGCTGATCCTGGCTTGGTAAGGAAGCCATCGCCCTCGCCCTCCGCGACGGCGGCCATCCCGCTGACCCGGCCGCCGCCCTCGCCGCTCCGGCCGGCGTAGCGGCCCGCAGCCGCACGCAGCTCGGTGGGAGCAGGGCATGCCGAGGCGGCGTATGCCTTGCATTTGTACATGCTCTCGTCTAACATGTAGAAGATCGAGGCGTACAGCCGAATGACCGCCAAATCGGATCTCCCCCAAGGCACCCTGGACCTGCTGATCTTGAAAGTCGTCGCGCTTGGACCTGTCCATGGCTACGCCATCGCCCAACGGCTCCAGCAGGTCTCGCGCGACGTGGTTCAAGTCCCGCAGGGCTCTCTCTATCCGGCGCTCCACCGCCTCGAGAATCGCAGGCTTCTGAAAGCGGACTGGCACGAAACCGAGACCGGAAGAGAGGCCAAGTTCTATCGCCTGACCCGGAAAGGCCGGGCAAGACTCGCCGAGGAAGCCGCAAGCTGGCAGCGATTGACGGAGGCCGTCGGCCTGATCCTCGGGCTGGCCGAGGGAGGTACGGAATGACTTGGCTGCATCGTCTCTTGCGTCGGCGGCAGTTGGAAGAGCAACTTGAAAAGGAACTGAGCTTTCACCTTGACCAACACACCGCCAACCTGATCGCGCGCGGCCATCCTCCCGATGAAGCACGGCGACAAGCCAAGCTCGCGCTCGGCGGCCGCGAGCAAGTGAAGGAGCAATGCCGCGACGCCCGCGGCACACGCTGGCTGGAGGACCTCTTACAAGACTTCCGCTATGCGCTTCGCACTCTGGCGCAGCGGCCTGGGTTTGCGGCTGTCACGCTGTGCACCCTCGCCCTCGGCATCGGCGCCACCACCGTCATGTTCACCGTCATCAACGGTGTGCTGCTCAAGCCGCTCTCTTACCCCGAGCCCGAACGGCTGGTCACCCTGCACAGCCTGACGGAAGCCTACGGCGATCAGTGGGGCATCTCATACCTTGATTTCCTCGACTGCAAGCGCACCGGCCGCTCGCTTGCCCCGATGGCCGCGTGGACCTACGGTGGAGGTACGGTGAGCGCACCCGGCGACACCGAGTACGTTGACGGTCGCCAGGTCTCGTCGGAACTGTTCTCCGTTTTCGGCCTCCCTCTTGCGCGTGGCCGCACCTTCCTCCCCGCAGAAGAGCGGGGCGGAGCACCGCCGGCCGCCATCATCAGCTACGGGTTGTGGCAACGCCGGTACGGCGGCAGCCCGTCGGCCATTGGCAAGGCGCTGGTCTTCGACGGCACGTCGTATACGGTCGTCGGCATCGCTCCCGCAGGTTTCCGGTTGGACGGAGAGGCGGACGTGTTCACGCCGCTCGGTCAAAACACCGAATTGAAAATGCAGAATCGCGCCGCGTCCTTCATTCACGTCGTGGCGCGCCTCGTCCGCGGCGTTAGGCTGGCCCAAGCGCAGGCCGAGCTGGCGCTGATCGGCCGTCATCTCGCCGCACAGTTCCCGCAAACGAACGCCGGCCGCGGCTTCCAAGCGCAGCCGCTGCGACAGGAGTTGGTGGGAGATGTCCGGTCCACGCTCTGGTTGCTGCTGGGAGCCGTCGCCCTGGTCCTGCTCATCGTCTGCGTCAACGTCGCCAGCCTGCTGCTGGCACGCGCCATCTCGCGCGAGCGTGAGCTCGCCATGCGGGTAGCGCTGGGAGCGGGCCGCGGCCGGTTGGTGCGCCAATGTCTGACCGAGAGCGCGGTGTTGGGCCTGCTCGGAGGCCTGCTCGGCGTGTTGCTGGCAGCCGTTGGGTTCCGCCCGTTCGTGCTCTTGTGGCCCGGTAGCTTGCCGCGCGCTGAAGAAGTCCAGCTCGATTGGCACGTGCTGCTGTTCGCGCTCGCCGCAGCTCTCGCGAGCGGGTTTCTCTTCGGACTGGCCCCGGCCCTACGCGCTCCTGCGAGCGAGGTGGAACAGACCCTGCGGGCCGGAGCGCGCACCGTTACGGGCGGCTCGCGCCATCTCCACAGCGGTTTTGTGATGTCCGAGATATCGCTGGCGGTCGTGCTATTGGTCGCCGCCGGAATACTCGGCCGCACGGTGCTACGGCTGTCATCTGCCGACCCAGGTATCGACATTCACAACGTGATCGTTGCCCACGTGGCGCTTTCTCCCGGCGTGCTCCAGCATCCCGCGCGGATCCGCGCCGCCTGGCAGGCCGTTCTCGCCCGCGTGCGCCGCGTGCCCGCGGTGCAGTCCGTCGCGCTGGCCGACGTCATCCCCATGCGCGAAGGTGAAGCCGGGCTCGGTTACTGGACCACCCCGGTCCCGCCGCTACCCAACCAGATGCCGATCGCGTTGGCATCCAGCGTGACGCCGGATTATCTCCAGGTCATGGGCATCCCGCTACGCCGAGGCCGATTCTTTGACGACCAGGACCGCCTCGGTAGCGAGCTCGTCGTCGTCATCGATGAGGTCTTGGCCCAACACGCATTCCCGCATCAGGATCCCGTCGGGAAGCCCCTCTGGGTCCAGGCGCTCGGCCCCGGCCCGGTGCGTGTCGTCGGCCTCGTCGGCCACGTCCGCCATTGGGGGCTTGCCAGCGACGATCGAGCTCAGCTGCGCGACCAGATCTATTATCCTTTTGGACAGGTGCCGGATCGGTCGATGCGCCTTTTCGCCACCTTCATGTCGATGGCCGTCCGGACCAGCATCCCCCCGTTGAACGCGGTCGAACCGCTGCGGCGCCAAGTGCGCGGGGAAGCCGCCGATCAGACGTTTTACCAGGTTCGTACCATGGAGCAGCTGGCGTTCGCCTCGCTCGCCCGCCAACGCTTCCTCACCATGTTGTTCGGCATCTTCGCCTGCCTGGCTTTGCTGCTCGCGTGCGTTGGCATCTACGGAGTCCTGGCGTACGTGACCGGCCAGCGCATCCCGGAATTTGGACTGCGCATGGCGCTCGGGGCGAGCGCTCGCGATGTCCTGCGGCTCGTGCTTCGCCAGAGTGTTCGAATGATCTTCGTCGGCGTGGGCGTGGGCTTGGCGATCGCCTTGGCGGCTGCGCACCTCCTGGAGCGGCTGGTTGCCGGCGTCCGCTCTGCCGAGCCCTCGACCTTCGCCATCATGACTTCCGTGCTCGTGGCCGCCGCCCTGTTGGCGAGCTTCCTTCCCGCCCGTCGTGCCAGCCGCGTCGATCCCATGAGTGCGCTGCGGCAGGAATAGCGCCGGGTAGGCGAACAGGTCAACCAGAGGGTCGGGGAATGGCACGCGCAGGGAACTGACCTGCGGCGGGTTTCAGCTCCCGAGGGATGGGCAGGGTTAGGCTGCTTGCCCACGGGTGACCATCCGATGGTGGTCAACAGCGAGAGCACCTCCATTCGATTCAGTTCCCAAGGAGTCATGTAATGACGACTGCACGATCTCGGCAGCGCAGAAGACTCGGTCCGACCCTCGTGGCGTTCGCCATGGCGGCGACGGCGGGAGAACGCGCCGGCCGCGCGGCGGTGCTGGCGAACCCGATCGCCGCCGCGGCACCCGGTCCGCCCAACATCATCCTGGTCCTCACCGACGACCAGGACGTCCAGCTCGGATCGGTCAACTACATGCCCAATGTGAAAAGGCTGCTGGTGCAGCAGGGGGCCGCCTTCAGCAACTTCCTGGTGCCGCTGTCGCTCTGCTGTCCATCCCGCACCACCATTCTGCGCGGCCAGTATCCGCACAACACGCAGGTGCTCACCAACAGCCTGCCGACCGGCGGCTTCGAGAAGGTGTACGCGGACAATCTGGAGTCGTCCACCGTCGCCACGGTTCTTCAGGGCGCCGGCTACAAGACGGTGATGCTCGGCAAGTATCTCAACGGCTACCCCAACACCGCCGGCCCGAACTACGTCCCGCCGGGCTGGGACGAGTGGTATAGCCCCTCGGCGGGCAATCCGTACTCGGAGTACAACTACACCTTGAACGAGAACGGCACGCAGGTCGTCTACCACGCGGCTCCCTCCGACTACCTCACCGACGTCATCCGTGCCAGGGCGGTGGACTTCATCCAGCGCGCTTCCGCCACTCCCAACAAGCCTCTTTTCATCTACTTCGCGACCTACGCTCCGCACGCTCCGTACACGCCGGCGCCGCGCCATGCCACGCTGTTTGCGAACCTGCGGGCTCCGCGGCCGCCTTCGTTCAATGAGCCGGACGTCAGCGGGAAGCCCGCCTACATCATGGCCAAGCCGCGGCTCAACCAGACCCAGATCGACAACATCGATGCCGACTACCGCAATCGCCTGCGGGCACTTCAGGCGGTCGACGAGGCGGTCGCCGCGCTCGTGGCAACGCTCTCGGCCACCGGCCGCCTCGCCAATACCTACATCTTCTTCACCTCCGACAACGGCTACCACATGGGGGAGCATCGCCTGCTCCCGGGCAAGTACACACCCTACGAGACCGATATCCACGTGCCGCTCATCGTGCGTGGCCCAGGCGTCCCGGCCGGCGTCGTACGCGAGCAGTTTGCCGCCAACCTCGACCTCGCGGAAACCTTCGCCGACCTGGCAGGCGTCGCACAACTGCCTTTCTCCGACGGGCGTTCGCTCACAGGCCTACTCAGTGCCACACCGCCTTCCGCCTGGCGCCGGGCGTTCCTGCTCGAGGAGTTCAACCAGGGCGAGATCGAGCCTGTCGACAGCAGCGGCGATCCAGCTTCGAAGATTGGCATCCTCGAGCCGCCGGACCCGGCCGATGTGGCGGCGGCACAGGCCAAGGCCGTGCAGATCCCGACCTACTATGGGTTCAAGGCCCCCGACTACAAATATGTCGAATACCTGAACCAGAGCGGCCAGATCGCGGAGACCGAGCTCTACCTGTCGTCAGACACCTACGAGCTCAACAATCTCGCATCGCAACTCGACCCCACTTTCGCCGAGCAGCTCGATACCTACACGCAGACCCTGGTCAAGTGCCAGGGCGACGGTTGTCGTACGGCGGAGGCCGCCCCGCCGCCGCCGTTGCCCGGCTCGCTCGTCCCCAGCGATACGACTCTGCGCGTCGACGATCAAGCCGGAGACCATCGATTCGCGGTGCAGGTGTCTTACCACACCTCACAGGGCGGAGGGCGCAGCGGCAACGGTCACGCCATTCCGCTCTCCCCGGTCGGGATCGCCAGGGGCGGCGCTTTCTGGTTCTTCTCTCCCGACAACCCCGAGATGCTCGTGAAGCTCCTGGATGCCTGCGACGCCAACGGCCAGAAATGGGTCTTCGCCTCGGCGGGAACCAACGTCGGCTTCACCGCCACGGTCACCGACACTCTGACCGGCAGCCAGAAGTCCTATCCCAACCCTGACCAGACGCCGGCCGTTGCGATCCAGGACACGAGCTTCGAAGCGTGTGCGAGCACTTCCAGCGGGACGACCGGCACCTCGGCTCACGGCCCCCGCGCGGTGCCGCAGGACTGGCTGCCGACTTTCGGGACGAGCGCGGCGGTCAACGCCAGCGTGCCCTGCGCCGCGGGTGCCAGCACGCTCTGCATTGACGGAGCCCCGGGCGACAAACGGTTCAAGGTCGAGGTGAGCTACCAGACCAGCCAGGGCGGAGGATTGTCCGGCAAGGGTCAGGCGATCCCCCTCGCACCGGTCGGGATCGTCCATGGCGGCGCTTTCTGGTTCTTCTCGCCGGACAACCCGGAGATGCTGGTCAAGGTGATCGACGGCTGCGGCGCCAATGCGCAGAAGTGGGTCTTTGCCTCGGCGGGCACCAACGTCGGCCTGACCGTGACGGTGACCGACACGGCGACCGGCCTGCAGAAGATCTACCAGAATGCCGATCTCCATCCGGCGCAGCCGATCCAGGACACCTCCGCCTTCGCGACCTGCCCCTAGCAGGCGCGCGCTGCCGGGTTGACAGGTGACCATAAGGTCACATATCATCGCCGGCATGGACGCGGTCTTCAGGGCCCTCGCCGATCCGACACGCAGGAGGCTGCTCGACGAGCTCTTCAGGCGGGACGGGCAGACGCTCAGCGCTCTCGAGCAGCGCTTGCCGATGACCCGCTTCGGCGTGATGAAGCACCTCAAGGTGCTCGCAAAGGCGAACCTCGTGGTCACGAGACGGCGTGGCCGCGAGAAGCTCCACTTCCTGAACCCTGTCCCAATCCGGCTCGTCCACGACCGCTGGGTGAGCAAATACGCCGAGCCCTGGGCCGCACGGCTGAGCGGGCTCAAGAAAAGGCTGGAGGAAACAATGGAGAAGTTTTTCGAGATCTACATCCGCACCACGCCGGAGCGCTTGTGGCAGGCGATCACCAGCAGCGAAATGAGGAGCAAATACTCGTTCGGGGCCGTGGTCTCGTCGGACTTCACGCCGGGATCGCGCTTCGAGCTGAGGGACCCCGAGAGCTCCCGCATCCTGGGCGAAGGCGAGAACCTCGAGGTCGACCCACCGCGCCGCCTCGTCCAGACGATGGTCCCGCTGTGGAGCGAGGAGATCAAGCGCGAGGGGCAATCTCGAATCACCTGGGAGATCGAGCCGCGGGGGGAGGTGTGCCGGCTGACCGTCACGCACGACCAGATTCGCGAGGGCGCAAGCGACGAGGTCTACGGCGGCTGGCCGATGCTGCTGTCCAGCCTGAAGTCGCTGCTCGAGACCGGCCAGGCCATCGACTTTCGGCCTCCTGCCGTGGTGATGGAGCGCTGGCAGAAGAGCCTGGACCCGGGGACTCCTGCTTACTGAGGAGCTCCCATCCCGAGGGTTGAAGCGGCGCTTGCGATGTAGCGGTAGTGGACTACTCAAAGCGTCTATTGGATCTCCCCCCGCAACCCCTCGATCCTCTTCCCTCCCCTCCGGGGGGGAAGGGGACGCCCCCTCCCCTTCGCGCACCAACGAAGAGTACGTCAGCCCGGGACCGCGCCGGACTGGCCGGGCCGGATGTAGGTCAAGGAGTGCTCGGTGAGCAGCTCGCCGCTCGCGGCCCGGCATTCGGCGGTGCCATGGCTCAGGCGACCTCCCCAGCGCAGCACGCGCGCCTGGCAGCGGATCGCCTCGCGCCGCGCGCTGCGCAGGAAGGAGGTGTGCATGTTGACAGTGACCGACGGGTCGTCGAGCCCGCGCAGCGTCTTGATCGCCAGCCACATCGCCACGTCCGCCGCCGCCATCAGGAGCTGGCCGCTGACGATCCCGCCTGGACGCTCGAAGAGCGGATTGAACGGAATGAAGATAGTGCACTCTCCCGCGCCAGCCGCCTCGACTTGAAAGCCGAAAGAGCGGGCAAAAGAGGAATCGTCCGCGAGCACCGACTGCAACTGGGCCAGGGTGACCAGGCTCGACGTCATCGTGGCGGTCTCACTTCCAGTCGATCACGAAGCGTCGTGGGTACCCATGGACCTGCGCGGCGACCGGGGGCTGGGGAGTGGGGGGGCCGGATCAGATTCTGTCGTGCACGAAGCGGGCGAAGCGCGCGATGCCTTCTTCGATCTGCGGCGGCGTGACGTAGCTGAACGAGAGCCGTACCTGCCGTTCCCTCCCCGGGCTGAGAGCGAAAAAGGTCATCGGGCAGCAGATCACGCCATAGTCGCGGGCGCAGGCCGCCAGGCACTCCGAGTCGAAGGCGAAGGGAAGAGTGAGGGTCAGGAAGAAGCCCCCTTCGGGGCGGTTCCAGATGGCCTCTCCGGCGCTGAATTCGCGGTCGAGGGAGCGCAGCATGCAGTCGCGGTTGGCGCGGTAGGAGGGGAGCTTCTCGCGCACCAGGCCGGCCAGCGAGCCGCCGTTGTCGAGCAGGATGCCGCCGGCGATCGCCTGCACCAGGGGCGAGGTGGTGACCGTGGTCAGGCTCTTGATCTTGGACAGCTCGGCGGCGAGCGGGGCGCGGCCGCCGCCGGGCAGCGCGGCGTCCTGGTCGGCGACCAGGTAACCCAGCCGCAGTCCGGGGAACAGGGTCTTCGAGAAACTGCCCAGGTAGACGACGCCGCCGCGCTCGTCGAGCGCCTTGCAAGTCGGCAGCGGCTCGCCGTCGTAGGAGAACATCCCATAGGGATTGTCTTCGAGGAGCAGGACTCCGCGCTCGTGCAGCAGGTCGAGCAGGGCGCGGCGAACGCCGACCGGCATCCGGGTGCCCAGCGGGTTGTTGAAGTCCGGGATGTCGTAGAGCGCCCGCGCGCGCCGCCCCGACCGCTCGACCGCGCCGATCGCCGCCGCGACCGCGGAAGGCTCGAGACCGTGCTCGCCGGTGGGGATGGCGGCCACCTCGATGCCCAGGACCCGGGCCAGTCCGGTGATCCCGATATAGGTGGGATCGCTGGCCAGCAGTACGTCGCCGGCGGGGTCGAACAGCCCGGCCAGCAGGATGGCCATGCCCTCCTGGCAGCCGTCGGTGACGACGATCGAGGACGGCTCGACGTGGATGTCGTGATCGAGCGCGAGCTGGCGCGCGATCAGGTCGTTGATGATGCCGTTGGTCCTGTTGTACTGGCCGAGGTCGGCATAGATCGCGTGCTCGGAAAGCCCGGTCGAAGCCGCGCGGTGCCGCACGTAGATCGGCACCTTCGCCAGGCTGCCCGCGACGTCGAAGTGCTGCTCGGCCGGGCGCCCGGGAGCGAAGGAGATGGCCGCGGGATAGCGCAGCACCACCTCGTTGAGGAAGTTCATCACCTCGAGCAGGGGGTCGACGAAACAGCCCTTGAGCGCGACCTCTGCCCGCGTGGCGCTCGCGGCGTTGCGCACCATAGAGGAGGGATTGTAGCCGATGTCCGGGGCGCGGCCCGACGGGAAGAACGGGATGGGATGCCGAGCCGCGGGCCGTCCTCCCGCGCACCGCGGTCACGGGCGGCTCGCGCGGGACACTTCTACCTGTAGCGCCCGAGGCGCCAGAGAACACGGCCAACCCGCAACTGACGAGGAGCATGACCATGAGTGCGAAGACGAGCTCTACCGTAGGCGTCGCCCTTTCCGCCCTTGGCAAGCACGCCACGGCAATCGATCACATCGCCATCGCGGTGCGCGATCTGGAGGAATCGATCGGTTTCTATACCAAAGTTCTGGGCTTCGAGCTCACCGAGCGCCGGAAGACCGAGGGCAAGGCCACGGCGATGATCTCGGCCGTGCTCAAGGCCGGCCCCATCACTGTCGTGCTGTTGCAAGGGACCTCTGCCGAGTCGCAGGTCTCGAAGTTCGTCGCCCATTACGGTCCCGGCGTCCAGCACCTGGCGATCGCGGTGAACAACCTGCCGGAGCTGGCCGAAGAGCTCAAAGGTCAAGGACTGGCGTTCGACACCACGGTCATCTCGAGTCCCGGCCTGCGCCAGATCTTCTCGCACCGCGACCCGGGGTCGGGCATGATGTTCGAGCTGATCGAACGGATGGGCGGCGACTTCTCGGATCAGAGCGTGCAGCAATTATTCCAGCAGCTGGAGCAAAAAGATTCCTTCTGAGGAAACGGCGCTGCGATGTGGGTGTGGAGAACTGCTCACAGCGTCTATTGGATCTCCCCCCGCAACCCCTCGGTCCCCTTCCCACCCCTCCGGGGGGGAAGGGGACGCCCCCTCCCCCTCGCGCACCAACGGGTTACGTCCTAGCCCGCATTTCTCATGGAAGAGTGAGAAAGGGCTGCTTCTATGTGGTATAAGTGTTGTGTCACCAATCACTTAGACCACACAAGGAGAGCAGCCCTATGGCGACAGACTGTATCCCTCGGCAGCTGGAGTTTCAAGG